>NZ_JBIOAM010000001.1:0-645451 GCF_044452305.1 Aeromicrobium sp. UC242_57
GCGGCCTCGCTGCAATTCACCAGCAGATGTGCCGCACGCAGCACGATGACAAAGCCCGGGAGACCGTCGTGATCGACGGTCTCCCCGGGCTTCTGTCGTGCTGGGCAGACATCACGAACGTGCTCGGGCTGCCGACCTCCAGGGCGCGGGCAGGTCGAGCAGGAAGCCCGCGCGTGCCAGGATCACGACCCGCTCGAGCACCAGGCACGTCGCCACGAGCGCGGCCGTCAGCAGCACCGGCCCGACGACGGCGAACCATGCGCCCGTCGGCTCGACGCCACGTCCGCGGACCAGCTCGTCGAAGCAGGCCAGCAGCGGCAGGTGCATGACGTAGATCGGCAAGGTCCGGCGTCCGATGGCCGACAGCCGTGCCGCGGTCCGTGGGGTGCCCCGTGCGGTCATGGCAGCGGCCGTGACGCCGAGCACGACGGCGGCGGCCGACACCGCTGGCCACACCCCCCACCATGCTTCGGCCCGGAGCGCCGTCATCGTGAGGACGGCGGCGGCGTAGACGAGCGCAGCCGCCAGCAACCGTCGGGTGTTGGCCTGAGCAGCCAGTCGTTCGACCTGAGGCCGCAGGTGCAGACCGGCCAGGAAGAAGAACACGTTCTGCAGCACCTGCCCGCGATTGCCGGCATTGGGAAGAAGGCCGAAGCAGCCGTCGCTGAGAGGATCAGGGCGGCTGTCAGCACCACGGCCGGGGGGAGAGGGCGGGTGAGGCGGGCGATCGCGAAGTAGAGCGCCAAGGCGTACAGGTACCAGAGGTTGGTCGGGCTGATCGCGGCTCGTCTCCACCAGCTTCCCAGGTGCTTCGTGCCCGGGCAGTGTCGATGTGTGGGGTCTGGCTCATGACCAGGGTGTGGATCAGCAACCACAGGAGGTAGAGGTAGGCGAACTTGGCGATCCGCGTGCGCATCAGCACCGGCAGCGGACGTCCGACAGCAGCCGCCGGCGAACATCCCCGAGACGGTGAAGAACAGCGGCATGCGCAGTGGCAGGAGCAGCCGCCCAAGGTTCCCCACGCACCTGAGATCGACAGGCCCGCGACCGTGACCTGCCAGTCGATCTGCTGGTAGTGCTTGGTCACGACGTGCCACAGCACGACCAGCAGGATGCATACGCCCTTCGCGACGTCGGGCCACACCTCGCGGTCGTCGGGTCCTGACGTGTGCGTCACGCGCGAGCCCTCGCTCCGCCGTGGGCGTGCACGAGCTGTTCGGCGACCTGCTCGAGCGATGCCTTGCGCGGCCCCTTGACCAGGACGGTGTCGCCGCTGCGGACGTCCGCCAGCCGAACGGCTCGCGGCTTCCGCGTCGTTGACGGTGATCGCAGCCGGGCCGAAGGCAGCCGCTGCTGGCGCCGCTGCTCCGATCGCCACGAGGACGTCGACCCCGACGTCACGGGCCACGGCACCGATCTCCTGGTGGGCCTCGAGCGTGAGCGAGCCGAGCTCCTGCATCTCGCCGAGGACTGCGATGATCCGTCCCGGACGTCCCTTGCCGGCCCGCGAGAGCACCTTGAGACTGGCCGCAGTCGACGTCGGGTTGCTGTTGTAGCAGTCATCGATCACGACGACGTCATCCGACGTCACGACCGTCTCGAGCCGGTGGCGCGAGACCGGTCGCGCGGCGTCGAGCCGATCCGCGATCGTCGCCAGGTCGACACCGGCGGTCAGGGCCAGTGCGGCGGCCGCGCATGCGTTGACGACCTGGTGCTCGCCAGGCAGCTGCAGGTGCACCGGCACCGAGCAGCCGTCGTGGTGCAGATCGAAGCGCGTCCCGCCCGAACCGTCGTCGTGCACGTTGTCGAACCTGACGTCACCGGTGCGTCCGAACGTGAAGATCCGTGCCGGGGTCAGCTCGGCCATCGTGATGACAGCCGGATCGTCGGCGTTCAACACGGCTGTGCCGGTTGCCGCAAGCGACTGGATCAGCTCTGACTTGGCAGCGCGCAGGAGGGCGGCCGAGCCGAACTCGCCGATGTGGGCGGTGCCGATCGACAGCACCGCGGCGACGTCGGGGCGCGCAATGTCGGCGAGCCACGCCAGGTGGCCAACCCCGCGAGCCCCCATCTCGACCACGAGCTCGGTGTCGCCGTGTCGCAGCTGCAGGCAGGTCAGCGGCACGCCGAGCTCGTTGTTGCGGTTTCCCTCGGTGGCGACGGCAGTCGGGAGCAGTCCGGCGAGCAGGTCTTTGGTCGTGGTCTTGCCCTGGGACCCGGTGATGGCAGTGATGCGCGGAGCGACGGTGCGCACGACGTGGCGGGCGAGCCGGCCGAGCGCCACGGCGGGATCGTCGACGATGACAGTTGGCCGGGCGGTGCTGCGTGAGCCGAGCACGGCGTGCGCGTCCTGCACGTGCTCGTGGCCGTCGACGCGTGCGCCCGCGATGGCCACGAACAGTCCTCGCGGCACAGGGCTGCGGCTGTCGAGGTAGGCCGGACCGTCCACGACGAGCTGTGGGTCGGCAGCAGGTGCGACAGTGCCGCCCGTGACGTGCGCGATCTGGCCGAGGGTCATGGGAATCATGCAGATCAGCCTGCCGCTGGTCGAGGCTGCTCCGCGTCAACCGCAAGGCCATTCGTCTGTACCTGAGGGCAGCCGACCGGTACCTCAGGTGGAGGTGCGGCCCTCCCGTGGTGCAGCACGGTGAAGACATGACGAATCCCCACCGAGCAGTCCAGGCCGTGCCGCAGCTGCCGCGACCGCAGCTGCACGTCGACCTGGCCGCGGTCGCCGCCAACGTCGAGCTGTTCGCCGCCACCGTCCCCGGACGTCTCATGGCGGTGGTCAAGGCCGACGGCTTCGGCCACGGCGCCGAGGACGTCGCCCGGACGGCGCTGGCTCACGGGGCCAGCTGGCTCGGAGTCACCTCGATCGATGAGGCGCTGCCGCTTCGTGCCGCGGGACTGTCCGTCCCGATCCTCAGCTGGCTCAACCACCCAGACGCCGACTTCGGTGCGGCCGTCGACGCCGACATCGATCTTGCGGTCAGCGACCGGGAACAGCTCGACGCGATCACGAGTGCTGCCGCCATGGCGGGGGGCCAGGCCCGGGTCCACCTGCACCTCGACACCGGCATGGCTCGTGGCGGATGCGCGGAGTCGGACTGGACCGCGTTGTGCCGAGCGACGCGTGCCGCACAGCTCCGGGGCACGATCGCGGTCGTCGGCGTCATGAGTCATCTGGCCCGTGCTGGGCAGCCGGGCCACCCGGCCAATGCGACGGCCCGCGCCGGCTTCGAGGCGGGGCTGGACGTCGTGCACGAGGAGGGCCTTCGACCGGAGCACTGGCACCTGGCCGCCACCGCAGCTGCGCTGACCGATCCGGCAAGCCACCACACGATGGTGCGGATCGGGGCAGGGCTGGTGGGCATCGACCCGTCCCGGCGGCACCCGGCTGCGTCGTGCGCTGACCTTGACGGCGCCGCTGGTCGACGTCCGCCAGGTACGCGCGGGCACCGCGGTCGGCTACGACCACACGTGGCGCGCCCCGACCAGCACGCGTCTCGGCCTGGTGGGTATCGGCTACGCCGACGGGCTGCCACGGAGTGCCTCGGGTCGCGCCGAGGTGATGGTGGCGGGACGCAGGTGCCCAGTCGTCGGCCTGATCTCGATGGATCAGGTCGTCATCGACCTGGGCGACCTGCCGGTGGGCGTGGGTGAGCCGGTCACCGTCATCGGCACGCGCGACGGTGCGCCGACCGCCGCCGAGTGGGCCGCCTGGGCAGACACCATCGAGCACGAGATCGTCACCGGCCTGCACGTCCGAGGTGCTGTTCGCACCGCCCGACCCTCACACCTACGGAGCATCACATGAACACCGTCAGCTCGATCACCAAGGTGCCGCTGCGCATCGCCGTCATCGGCGGTGGACGCAACTGCGAGCACGACGTGTCGATCGCCTCGGCGGCTGCCGTGGCCAGGGCCCTGACGGAGTGCGGGCACGACGTCGTGCCGTTGACGATCGACCGCGAGGGGCTGTGGCGCGAGCGCGAGCACCGGCCGATCGGGCTGGCCGGTGCCGTCCACGTGCTGGCGCAGCTGCGACGTCGCGGTGCCGATGCTGCACGGACCCCAGGGGGAGGACGGGACCGTCGCGGCCCTGTGCGAGCTCGCGGGCGTGCCGTACGTCGGTTCGGGGGTCACGGCGTCGGCGATCGCGATGGACAAGTGGGCCACGAAGGCCGTGGCCGAAGCCGTGGGCGTCAGGACCGCACCAGCCGTGCTGCTGACACCGCACGACGCCTCTGGCTACCGATGGACCCACCCGGTGGTGGTCAAGCCCGTCGCCGCCGGATCGAGCCACGGGGTGACCCTGGTGCGCGACCGCCACGCGCTCCGGGCTGCGCTCGACGCGGCGTTCTGCCTGGACACGAGAGTGCTCGTCGAGGACGTCGTCGTGGGCCGGGAGATCGACCTGGCAGTGCTCGGCGGGACCGGCCCTACGGTCGTGATGCCGGCCGCCGAGATCGTCGTGTCCCCGGGCACCGGACTGTTCGACCTGGCGACCAAGTACGACGGGAGCGCGGACATCCGTGTCCCGGCGCAGCTCTCCGACGTCGAGCGACACCAGCTCGAGACCGCCGCCGTCACGGTGTTCGATGCCCTCGGGTGCCAGGGCGTGGCACGGGTCGACTTCTTCCTGACCGAGACGGGCGTCGTCCTCAACGAGATCAACACGACGCCGGGCTTCACCGAGGAGTCGCAGGTGCCGCGGATGTTCGCTGCCGCCGGGGTCAACCTGCCGCAGTCGTCGACCTGATGGTGAGCGAGGTCGTGGCCGCGGCGGGCGGAGCACTGAAGTCTGCGTGACGTCGACGAGCCGACGCGTACGATCCATGTCCATGAGGTGGCGCGAGGTGAGCCGTGACTGGGCGCCCGATCTGGTCGTCGGCGCACTGGTCTGCGTGGTCGGACTGGTCGAGGCGTCCTCGGGCATCGTCTACTCGTACGAGGACCGCACACCGTACTTCCTGCTGGCCCTCGTCGTCGGGCTGGCGGTGTCGGTGGCCAGACACCTGCCCTCGCTGGGTCTCGCCCTGTTCTGGGGCATCGCCTTCGTGCAGGTCGACCAGCAGATGAACCTGCTGATGGTCGAGGCCGCTGTGGCCCTCGGTCGCCTTCGGCTGTGCGCGCTGGGGTCGGCTCGGCACCGTGATCGCCAGCGGTGCCTCGATCCCCATCGCGGCCGCCATCGGCATCGTGCTGGTCAGCTCGGCCGCCTCGACGCCGTGATGTACGGCCCGCAGAACAACATCCTGTTCGAGGCGACCCGCAACGTCGGCAGCTGCGTGGCAGATCGGCGCCGCCACCTCCGGCATGACGATCCTCGGCCTCCCGTGGTTCGCCGGCCTGGTGCTCCGCCTCGCCGAGCGGGTCCGGCAGTCCAAGCTTCTCCCAGGCCGAGGCCGAGGCCGAAGCGGCCGAAGCCGTGCGGGAGTCCGAGCAGGCGCGTGAGATCGCCCGGCTCCAGGAGGCGCAGGCGACGCTGGCTCACGACGTCCACGACGTCGTGGGGCACTCGTTGGCCGTCATCCTCGCGCAGGCCGAGACCGGGCCCTATCTCGACGACCCCGACGCCACGGTGCTCAACGAGAAGCTGCGCCGCACGATGGCGACGATCGCCGAGTCGGCCCGTGCCTCGCTCGGTGACGTGCGGCGGGTGCTGGTCGCGAGCCGGGACCAGTCGGTCGTCGTGCCGACCGGAGGCCTCGACGCGTTGGTGGCGAGTGTTGAACGCAGCGGCCAGGACGTGCGGTCGAGCGTGGCGGGGCAACCGCGTCCGCTCCCACCCGAGCTGGAGAGCGTCGCCTATCGAGTCCTGCAGGAGATGCTGACCAATGCGATGCGGCACGGTCGACGCGATGCGCCGATCTGGATCGAACGTCACTGGCCCGACGAGCACGGGGTGCCGCAGGGTCGCGGCGGGCTGCAGATGCAGGTGCGTAATCTCAAGGGGTTCGCGCCGCAGGTGCACGGTGGTCTCGGAGTCATCGGCATGCGGACCCGCCTGGAGTCGGTGGGCGGGCATCTGGACGTGCAGGAGAGCCAGGGGCCCGACGGCCAGGAGCACACGGTCACCGCCTGGGTGCCGGTGAGAGACGAGGCATCATGAGTCGCCGCATCCGGATCGTCCTGGTCGACGACCAAGACCTGTTCAGGGAGGGCGTGCGCGTGATCCTCGACGCGCACGACGACCTCGAGGTCGTCGGCACAGCGGCCGACGGGCTGGAGGCCGTGCGCCAGGTCGACGAGCACTCGCCCGACGTCGTCCTGATGGACGTGCGGATGCCGCAGCTCGACGGCGTCGAGGCGACCCGGCAGATCTTCTCGCCCGCACGGATCGCCCGACGCGCCGAGCCGGTGCGGGTCATCGTGCTGACGACCTTCGACCTCGACACCAGGGCGGCCATGGCGATCCGTCACGGAGCCAGCGGCTTCCTGCTCAAGGACACGACCCCGACCAGGCTGGTCGAGGCGATCCGCACGGTGCATGCCGGCAACGCGGTGCTCGCGCCAACCGACCTGTCGACCCTGCTCGACGAGCAGTTCCGTGCGCCGGCGCCGGTCCCGGCCAAGTACCTGGAGCTCACCGACAAGGAGCGGGACGTCTTCGCCGCAGTGGCGCGCGGGCTCTCGAACGTCGAGATCGCCGGAACGCTGTTCGCCAGCGAGTCAACGGTCAAGACCCATGTCGGCTCGATCCTGCGCAAGCTCGCCCTGCGCGACCGGGTGCAGATCGTGGTGTTCGCGCACGAGCACGCCCTGGTCTGAGCAGCCCGGCTCCAGGTCGGCCATTTTCGTGACAGGAGCTCACGGAGGTAGAGTCCCCTCGGACCTGTGCCCCTGAGCATGTGTTCGAGGGGAGCAAGGTGTCGTCTTCGGTGCCGACGGTTCGGGCCGCGCTGCGGTCGCCTCGCCTCCTGCGCACCGAGGTGCTCGGCGGGCTGGTCGTGGCCCTCGCGCTGATCCCCGAGGCCATCTCGTTCTCGATCATCGCCGGGGTCGATCCCCAGGTGGGGCTGTTCAGCGCCTTCACGATGGCCGTCTCGATCTCCTTCCTGGGCGGCCGGCCGGCCATGATCTCGGCTGCGACGGGTGCCGTCGCACTGGTGGTCGCGCCAGTCGTGCGCGACCACGGCCTGGACTACCTGATCGCGACGGTCCTGCTCGGCGGCATCATCCAGATGCTGCTCGCCGCAGCGGGCGTGACTCGGCTGCTGCGATTCATCCCGCGATCGGTCATGCTCGGCTTCGTCAATGCGTTGGCGATCTTGATCTTCATCGCCCAGATCGAGCACCTGGTCGACGTGCCCTGGCAGGTATATCCCATGGTCGCGGCAGGTGTCGCCGTGATCATCGCGATGCCTCGACTCACCAAGCTGGTCCCGCCGCCGCTGGTCGCGATCGTGCTGCTGACCGGCTTCGTGCTGGTGGCGGGTGTCTCGGTGCCAGACGTGGGCGACCAGGGCAGCCGCCCGACAGCCTGCCGACCCTGGGCCTGCCCGACATCCCCTGGACGTTCGAGACGTTGCAGATCATCGCGCCGTACGCGTTGGCCATGGCGCTGGTCGGCCTGCTCGAGTCGCTGATGACCGCGACGTTGGTCGACGAGATCACCGACACCCCGTCGTCCAAGACCCGCGAAGCCTGGGGACAGGGCGGCGCCAACCTCATCACGGGCTTCTTCGGCGGCATGGGCGGCTGCGCCATGATCGGGCAGACCATGATCAACGTGAAGTCGTCGGGAGCCCGGACCCGGTTGTCGACGTTCCTCGCCGGGGTCTTCCTGCTGATCTTGGTCGTAGGGCTCGGCGACGTCGTCGAGCTCATCCCGATGGCGGCGCTGGTCGCGGTGATGATCATGGTCGCCATCGGCAGCTTCGACTGGCGCAGCGTGCGACCCAGCACCTTGCGTCGGATGCCCAAGAGCGAGACGACCGTCATGGTCACGACGGTCGTCGTCATCGTGCTGACGCACAACCTCGCGATCGGTGTGGGGGTCGGAGTCCTGATCGCGATGACGTTGTTCGCCCGGCGGGTCGCCACGCTGGCCACGCTCGAACGCTCCGTCGAGGATCGCGACGGCCGCCAGACAGCCGTCTACACCGTGACGGGCGAGCTGTTCTTCGCCTCCAGCAGCGATCTGCCGGCCAAGTTCAGCTATGTCGACGATCCTGCCGACGTCGTCATCGACCTCACGGGCTCGCACGTGTGGGACGCCTCGACGGTCGCGGCCCTCGACGCGGTGACAGCCAAATACGCCGCGCTCGACAAGTCCGTGACGATGACCGGACTCAACGAGGCGAGCGCCTCGATGCACGAACGGCTGAGCGGTCGACTGTCATGAGGGTGCGAGCCTGAGCTGTCCGGACGGTACGCTCACCCGCAACAAATTAATCGGAATGCAACCCGAAGAAAGTTCGGGTTGCAATCTGGGTACCTTTGACGGGTAACACACACCGAGTAGTTCGAGAAGTCGGAGCAGTCCATGGCAAACGTTGAAGCGGTCCTGAATGCAGCAGGACTGACCAACCCCAAGGTCCACGAGTACGTCACGTACTGGGCCGAACTCACCGGCGCAGAGGCCGTTGAGGTCGTCAGTGCAGCCGACGACGCGCGACTGATCCAGGAGGCGCTGGCAGCAGGAGAGCTCGACCCGGCAGGTGACGGGCTGTACTACTCCCGCGGCTATCACAAGGACACCGCCCGCTCCGAGGAGCGGACGATCGTCGCGACCAGCAGCGAGGCCGACCAGGGCGTCTACAACAACTGGCGTCCCTCGTCGGAGATGAAGCCCCTGCTCGAGGACCGCATGCGCGGTGCCTCGAAGGGCAAGACGATGTACGTCATCCCGTACCTGATGTCGCCGGTCGGCAATGCACTTGCGCCCTATGCGACAGGTGTCGAGCTGACCGATGCGCGCACCGTGGTGCTGCACATGATCCGCATGGCGCGGGTCGGTGCGGAGTACCTCGAGAACCTGGATGATCCCAACCAGTTCGTGCGTGCGGTGCACGTGACCGGTGACCTGGAGAACCTGGGCCAGGGCACGCCCGACGACCAGCGCTACTTCGTCACGGTCGCCGACGAGCGCACGATCTTGCACTTCGGATCGTCGTACGGCGGAAACGCGCTGCTCGGCAAGATCGCCCACGGACTGCGGCAGGCAGCCTACGACGGCTGGGCCTCCAAGAAGTTCCTGGCCGAGCAGTACATGCTGATCGGCATCCACGACAAGCAGACCGGCAAGGACTACCACATCTGTGGTGGCTTCCCGAGTGCCTCGGGCAAGACCAACCTCGCGATGATGCTGGCACCCGACGCGCTGGGCGATCGGTACCACGTGTCGTTCTACGGCGACGACATCGCGTGGCTGTGGGTCGACGAGGCCAGCGGCAAGCTCTACGGCATGAACCCCGAGTACGGCGTGTTCGGTGTCGCCAAGGACACCAACGAGACGACGAACCCGACGGCTCTGGGATCGATCGCTCCGGGCACGCAGGCGATCTTCACCAACATCGCGTACAACCCGGTCAGCCGTGAGGTGTGGTGGAGGGCCGTACGCCCGCTCCGCCGGCCGATCCGACCAACTGGCTCGACTGGAAGGGCAACCCCATCTCGGAGCGCTCGGCCGACGAGGCCGGCGACCCGTGGGCGCACCCCGAACAGCCGGTTCACCACGACGCTCGACAACGTCCCGAACATCGCTGCCGACTACGACGCGGCGGCCGGTGTGCCGATCGACGCGATCATCTTCGGCGGACGCACGCGTGACCGTGAGCCGCTGATCCGGGCGATCCACGACCTGGCCGAGGGCGTCTACGACGGTCTGACGCTGGGCGCCGAGGCGACGTCGGCAGCCGAGGGCAAGGAAGGCGTCCTGCGCTACGACCCCATGTCGAACCGCCCGTTCATGGCGTACGGCGAGGGCGACTACGCGCAGCACTACCTCGACATCGTCGGTGCTGCGTCGGAGCCGCCGATCTTCGCGCACGTCAACTGGTTCCAGCGTGACCCCGAGGACGGCCACTTCCTGTGGCACGGCTACCGCGACAACCTGCGTCCGCTGCTGTGGCTGCTGCAGCTTAGAACGGCGAGGTCACGGGTCGGCAGACTCCGGTCGGCATCATCCCGACGGCCGACGAGCTCAACCTCGAAGGTGTCGAGATCAGCGACAAGGATCTCGAGACGATCTTGTCGATCGACGTCCCGCGCTGGCAGCAGGAGATGGGCTACCGCGAGGAGCACCTCAAGCAGTTCCGCGATCTGCCCGAGGCGATCTGGGAGGCCCACCGCCGAGTCGCGAGCGCGCTCGACGAGTAGTCCGGCTCGAGCCCTCTGGGCTTGACGAACGAATCGGGTTCTGTCCGCGATATCGCGGACAGAACCCGATTCTCATGTCACGGCAAGGTGAGCCTTTCTTGACTCGTTCAAGTTAAGCGTTATGGTTGGCATATGCCCACCCAGACAGATCTCGAGCAGCTGCTGCGCGGGGTCGATCTGCGGGTCACTCGACCTCGCCTGGCCGTGCTCGACGCGGTGTACTCGCACCCGCACGCCGACACCGACCTGGTCATCAGCACGGTGCGCCAGAACCTCGGCGACGTGTCGCACCAGGCCGTCTACGACGTCCTGAAGGCGCTGACGTCGGCTGGGCTGCTGCGCCGCATCCAGCCCTCGGGCTCGGTCGCCCGCTACGAGTCGCGGGTCGGCGACAACCACCACCACGTGGTGTGCCGCACGTGCGGCACGATCGCCGACATCGACTGCGCCGTCGGCGGTGCGCCCTGCCTGACGCCCTCGCACGACCACGGCTTCGCGATCGACGAGGCCGAGGTCATCTACGGGGCACCTGCCCCTCCTGCTCCGCCGCCACCGCGGTTGAAACACCTGTCAAACCCCCGTATCGGAAGGACCCCCCATGTCTTCTCACCATGACGACGCCGTGCTCGCCGACCTGAACGACACCCAGAACGCTCAGAACGCCGCGCCGGCCGAGGGCAAGTGCCCGGTGATCCACGGAACCGCGCACCCCACCGAGAGCGGAAGCAACAACCAGGGCTGGTGGCCCAAGCGGCTCAACCTGAAGATCCTCGCCAAGAACCCCGACGTCGCCAACCCGCTCGGCGCCGACTTCGACTACGCCGCAGCGTTCAACGCGCTCGACCTCGCTGCGGTCAAGGCCGACATCGCCGAGGTCCTCACGACGTCGCAGGACTGGTGGCCGGCCGACTTCGGCAACTACGGACCCTTCATGATCCGCATGGCCTGGCACAGCGCCGGCACCTACCGCGTGCAGGACGGCCGCGGCGGTGGCGGCACCGGCCAGCAGCGCTTCGCGCCGCTCAACAGCTGGCCCGACAACGTCAACCTCGACAAGGCCCGTCGCCTGCTGTGGCCGGTCAAGAAGAAGTACGGCCAGTCGATCTCGTGGGCCGACCTGATGATCCTGGCCGGCAACGTCTCGCTCGAGGAGATGGGCTTCGAGACGTTCGGATTCGGCGGCGGACGTGAAGACGTCTGGGAGCCCGACGAAGACGTCTACTGGGGTCCCGAGACCGAGTGGCTCGGCGGCGACGAGGGCGGCAAGCAGCGCTACTCCGGTGATCGCGACCTCGACAACCCGCTGGCGGCGGTCCAGATGGGTCTGATCTACGTCAACCCCGAAGGCCCCGAAGGCAACCCCGATCCGCTGGCCTCGGCCCGCGACATCCGCGACACGTTCGGCCGCATGGCCATGAACGACGAAGAGACCGTCGCGCTGATCGCCGGTGGACACACCTTCGGCAAGACGCACGGTGCCGGCTCGGCCGATCTCGTCGGCGACGAGCCCGAGGGCGCCGGCATCGAGCAGCAGGGTCTGGGCTGGAAGTCCAGCTACAGAGCGGCAAGGGCATCGACACCGTCAGCGGGCCTCGAGGTCACCTGGACCTACCACCGACGCGCTGGGACAACGAGTTCTTCCACATCCTGTTCGCCTACGACTGGGAGCTCAGCCTCTCGCCGGCCGGCGCACAGCAGTAGGCGCCCCAAGAACGGTGCGGGTGCCGACATGGTCCCCGAGGCCTTCGGTGACGGCAAGCAGGAACCCCGCATGCTGACGTCCGACCTGGCGCTGCGCTTCGACCCGATCTACGAGAAGATCTCGCGCCGCTTCAAGGAGAATCCGGCCGAGTTCGCCGACGCGTTCGCCCGCGCTTGGTACAAGCTGACGCACCGCGACATGGGCCCGGTCGTCCGCTACCTCGGCCCCGAGGTCCCCAGCGAAGAGCTGCTCTGGCAGGACCCGCTGCCGGCTCCGGCCGAGACGACCGTCAACGAGGCCGACGTCACGGCCCTCAAGGCCGCGATCACCGCGACCGGCCTGAGCGTCAGCGACCTGGTCAGCACCGCGTGGGCGTCGGCGTCCTCCTACCGCAACAGCGACATGCGCGGCGGCGCCAACGGTGCGCGCATCCGGCTCGAGCCGCAGGTGTCGTGGGAGGCCAACAACCCGGCCGAGCTGCGTCGCGTCCTGGCCGCCCTCGAAGGCGTCCAGAACGAGTTCAACGCGGCCGGCGGCACGCAGGTCTCGCTGGCCGACGTCATCGTCCTGGCTGGTGGCGTGGGCGTCGAGCAGGCAGCGAAGGCTGCCGGCCACGACATCACGGTGCCGTTCACACCGGGACGTGTCGACGCCACGCAGGAGCAGACCGATGTCGAGTCGTTCGCGTGGCTCGAGCCCAAGGCCGACGGCTTCCGCAACTACTACGCCAAGGGCAACCGCCTGCCGGCCGAGTACCTGCTGGTCGACAAGGCCAACCTGCTCGGCGTCAGCGCTTCCGAGATGACGGTGCTCGTCGGTGGCCTCCGGGTCCTCGGAGCCACCTATGACCGGTCCTCGCTGGGCGTCCTGACCGATGCCCCCGGCACGCTGACGAACGACTTCTTCGTCAACCTGCTGGAGCTCGGCCAGGAGTGGAAGGCCGTTGACGACACGCAGAGCGTCTTCGAGTCCCGTGACGCCGCAGGTGAGCTTGCTGTGGACCGGCACCCGCGCCGATCTCGTGTTCGGCTCGAACTCCGAGCTGCGGGCACTGGCCGAGGTCTACGCGAGCGATGACGCGAAGGACAGCTTCGTGTCCGACTTCGTCGACGCCTGGGTCACGGTCATGAACGCCGACCGCTTCGACCGGGTCTGACCTGACAGCTGCACCAAGCCCATCCGGGTGACGAAAGAATCTGGTTCTGTCCGCGAAGCTGCGGACAGAACCAGATTTTTTTTGTCACCCCGGGTGATCAGGGGTGGCAGTCGCTCGGATGTCGTGCACCATGAGGGCGACGCCCAGCGACAGGACCGAGTCGGCGTCGTCGAGGTCGACCGTCAGCACCTGCTCGGCTTCTTGAGCCGGGCGTACAGCGCCTGACGGCTGATGTGGGTGGCCTGCGCGAGGGCGGCCTTGTTGCCGCGCAGCTCGACGTACTTGCGCAGCAGGTCGAGCAGCCCGCCGGCGTGCTCAGCCTCATGGGCCAGCAGCGGCGCGAGCTTGACTCGGTGAAGCCCAGCACCCGCTCATCGTCCTGGAGCTGGGCGATCAGCCCGCGCAGCCGCACGTCGGTCGACCGGAACCACGGCAGCGACGACGCTGGCAGGGCTCGGGCGGCCTCGGCGATGTGCCGACGGTCGAGCGGACGCGAGCCGCCGCGCCAGCAAGGTGCGGCTGGTGCGGCCCGACGCCAAGCACGGGCGATCCGACGCCGACCTGCCCGGCGGTCGCCCGCGAGAGCGCCGTGAGGGTCGAGTCCTCGCCGGACTCTGAACGGATCGCCAGGATGACGCCGACGACGCCGTCGGCGATACCGCCTGCGATGCCAACGACCTGGGCGGCGTGCAGTGCCTCGGAGATCGACTCCAGGTGGCTGCGAGCCTGCTGCTGCCGGGCGATCTGGTCGGGCAGCGTCGTCGGCTCGAACAGCGCCACCACGGGCAGGTACAACGCTGAGGGACGCATCCCGAGGGCGCTGGCGCGGGCCAGGCCGTCGGCCTCGTCGAGGATCCGGCCCTCGATCAGCTTCTTGGAGCAGCGACTCCTGGGCCTGGAACTGCAACCGGGTCGTGTCACGCTCGACGAGCCGGGACAGCCGCAACGCCTGGGCGGCCCGCTGCATCACGACGGCGGTGCTGACTCGGTCGTCGATCCGGCCGGGTGCGACGATGCGGCCCCAGGGTGAGCCGCGCAGGCCAACCGGGCAGGTCAGCCAGTCCTCGGGCCGGACGTACCCGGCTCGTCGAGGATGGGGGCGCGGCGCGACCGTTCCTCCACGTGCGCAGGAGCCGCCGGACGCCTGACCGTGCTGGGCGATCGCGACGACGCGGTGGCCCGCATCCTCCAGCAGCACCGGCCCGTTGATCATGCTGGCCGCCTCGTGCAGGATCGTCGGTGCATCGGCGCTGTCGAGGCTCAGGTTGGTGAACACCTCGTGCGTCCGCTGTGCGAACTCAAGACCCTGGTACTGCTCGCCGACGATCAACCGGTGGACGGTCTCGGTGATCGACACGAACCGTACGGGGAGCGCAGGGCGACGACCGGGACGCCGAGCCGTCTGGCGTCAGCGACGAGCTCGGCCGGCAGCTGCGGCAACCGCGGTCCGAGCCGACGATCAGCCCGCACGCTGGCGTTGGCGAGCTGCTGGATGAACCGCGCGGATCGGCCGAGGCGCCGGTGATCGGCAAGCCGGTCGTGAGCACGACCTCGTGGCCACCCAGGATGTCGTCGATGTCGTCGGCTCGGTGACGTGCACCCACCGGACCGGACGATCGACCAGGTCGTCGCCGGCCACGATCTCGGGTCGTCCCGTGGCGAGGACGTCGAGGTCGAGCATCGTGCGCAAGGTCAACGGCATGACTCGAGCCTACCGGGTCTGCTTGACACAGTGTCAGGTCTGACACCCAGATTCATGACATGCTGATCGTGGCTTCAGCCGTGTGCAACGGCGAGGATGGACAGGTCGACCCCGCCGAAGGAGCAGCATGACCGTCACGATCTCCCACTGGTCCGCCGGGAAGCCCTTCGAAGGGGCACCTCAGGGCTTCGCGCCGGTCACGAACCCAGCCACGGGACAGGTCACCGGGCAGGTGGCGCTCGCCTCACCGGCCGATGCCCAGCACGTCATCGACCAGGCTGCTGCTGCCGCTCCGGCGTGGGCTGCGCTGTCGGTCGCCAAGCGCACCCAGGTCATGTTCGCCTTCCGTGGCTGCTGAACTCGCGCAGCGAGGAGGTCGCCGAGATCATCACCCGCGAGCACGGCAAGGTGCTGTCGGACGCCCGCGGCGAGGTGGCGCGCGGCCAAGAGGTCGTCGAGTTCGCGTGCGGTGTCGGCCACCTGCTCAGGGGCAAGCTTCTCGGGCAGCGCCTCGACCGGCATCGACGTGCACTCGCTGCGACAGCCCCTGGGCGTCGTCGGCATCATCAGCCCGTTCAACTTCCCGGCGATGGTGCCGATGCGGTTCTTCCCGATCGCGATCGCCGCAGGCAATGCGGTCATCGTCAAGCCCAGCGAGAAAGATCCGTCCGCGACGTTGTGGATGGCGCAGCTGTGGAAGGAAGCAGGTCTGCCCGACGGCGTCTTCAACGTCCTGCAGGGCGACAAGGTCGCCGTCGACGCGCTGCTCGACAGCCCCGACGTCGCGTCGATCAGCTTCGTCGGATCGACGCCGATCGCGCAGTACGTGTACGAGCGGGCCAGCTCCCGAGGCAAGCGGGTCCAGGCCCTCGGCGGTGCCAAGAACCACATGATCGTGCTGTCCGATGCAGACCTCGACCTGGCTGCCGACTCGGCGGTCAACGCCGGCTACGGCAGCGCCGGTGAACGGTGCATGGCGATCAGCGTGCTCGTCGCGGTCGGCGACATCGCCGACGACCTGGTCGGTCGGATCGCCGACCGTACCCGCACCCTCGTGATCGGCGACGGTGCCGCCAGCGAGCAGGGCGAGGCCGACATGGGCCCTCTCGTCACCCGCGCGCATCGCGACCGGGTCGCCGACTTCGTGGCCTCGGCGAGAAGGCCGGCGCCACGGTCGTGATCGACGGTCGCGACGTCGCACCGCGCGGCGCCGACGACGGCTTCTGGCTGGGCCCGACCCTGTTCGACCACGTCACGACAGACATGGACATCTACACCGAGGAGATCTTCGGCCCCGTGCTCTCGGTCATCCGGGTCGAGACGTATGACGAGGCGATGCGGCTGATCCGCGAGAACCCGTACGGCAACGGCACTGCGATCTTCACGACCGACGGGGGCGCTGCCCGCAAGTTCAGCAACGAGGTCGAGGTCGGCATGGTGGGCATCAACGTCCCGGTCCCGGTGCCTGTTGCCTACTACTCGTTCGGCGGCTGGAAGGCCTCGTTGTTCGGTGACAGCCACGCCCACGGCACCGAGGGCATCAACTTCTTCACCCGCGGCAAGGTCATCACCTCACGGTGGGCCGATCCGTCGGTCGCACGCACCAGCGGCCTCGAGCTGGCATTTCCGAGCACGCAATGAGCCGGGGGACGGGAAGTCGTCACAGCACAGTCTTCGAACGGGAGGCGCCGAGCGCCGGTGCCGTGACAGTGGCGCTCGCCGGTTCTGAGCATCGGGTCTTCTGGCTCGACGACGCTCCGGGGGAGTCGTACCGCCAGCTCGAAGGCAGCCACACGGCCGATCTGACGGTCGTCGGCGGCGGCTACTGCGGTCTCTGGACGGCCGTGCTGGCCAAGCGCCGGGACCCCGGGGCACGGGTCGTGCTGCTGGAAGCGGAGACGATCGGCTGGGCCGCATCGGGTCGCAATGGCGGATTCGTCGAGGCAAGCCTGACGCATGGCGAGGAGAACGGCCGCAGCCGTTGGCCCGACGAGTACGACACCCTCGCACGTCTCGGCTCGGCCAATCTCGATGCGATGGAACGCGACCTGGTCGAGCTGGGCATCCACGCCGAGCTCGAGCGCACCGGAGTGCTGTCCGTCGCCTACGAGCCGCACCAAGTCAGGTGGCTGGAGGAGATGTCCGAGGGCGAGCTGCTCGACGAGCGCGCCGTCCAGGCCGAGATCTCCAGCCCGATCTACCGTGCAGGCCGGTGGGTCAAGGAAGACAGCGCACTGGTGCACCCGGCGCGACTGGCGCACGGGCTCGCCCTCGCCGCAGCCAAGCTGGGCGTCGAGGTCCACGAGCACTCCG
Organism: Aeromicrobium sp. UC242_57; assembly: GCF_044452305.1. NCBI lineage: Bacteria > Bacillati > Actinomycetota > Actinomycetes > Propionibacteriales > Nocardioidaceae > Aeromicrobium > Aeromicrobium sp. UC242_57. Next base: position 17,200 of record NZ_JBIOAM010000001.1, read on the forward strand.
CCGTGACGAGCCTGCGCTCGGTCCGCCGCGGCACCGTCGATGTGCGCACGGCGCGAGGACTGGTCCGCAGCAAGCAGGTCGCCCTGGCCACCAACGTGTTCCGTCCGCTGCTGCGCCGCACCCGACTCATGACGGTCCCCGTCTACGACTACGTCCTGATGACCGAGCCGTTGAGCGACGCCCAGATGGCCGAGATCGGCTGGCAGCACCGTCAGGGCGTCGGTGACCTGGCCAACCAGTTCCACTACTCGCGGCTGACCCGGGACAACCGGATCCTCTACGGCGGCTACGACGCGATCTACCATCCCGGACGCAAGGTCCGTCCCAGTACGAGGACCGGGACGAGTCGTTCCGGCGCCTGGCCTCGCACTTCCTGACGACGTACCCGCGCTCGACGGCCTGGGATTCAGCCACCGGTGGGCTGGTGCGATCGACACGTCGACGCAGTTCTGTGCCTTCCACGGCCTCGCCCGGCACGGCCGGGTCGCCTACGCCGCCGGGTTCACCGGACTCGGTGTCGGTGCAACCCGTTTCGCCGCCGAGGTCATGCTCGACCGGTTGGCTGGCACGCCCACCGAGCGCACCCAGATCGAGATGGTTCGCAAGAAGCCCCTGCCGTTCCCGCCCGAGCCGATCGCCACGGCCGGGATCGAGGCGACCCGGTGGTCGCTCGACCGGGCAGATCATCGCGAGGGGCGCCGCAACCTGCTGCTGCGCACGCTCGACAAGCTGGGACTGGGGTTCGACTCATGAACGACCGCATGCTGGCTGCTGACGTCTGGACCGCGGCGCTGACGACCGACGAACTGGACGCCAGCGACATCGTCCAGGGGACGCCCACCGCGTCATCGGCCACCTTGGCCGAGCTGGCCAGCGCCGAGATCGGCATCTGGCGGCTCACCGAAGGACAGGTCACCGACACCGAGGTCGACGAGGTGTTCATCGTGCTCGCCGGTCAAGGCCGGGTCGAGCTCGAGGACGGCTCGGTGCTGGAGCTGCAGCCCGGCACCGTTGCGCGGCTGCGCGCCGGCGAACGCACGGCCTGGACCATCACCGAGACCCTCCGCAAGATCTACATCATCGAGACGGGCACTCCCATCGAGACAGGCACACTCATCGAAACGAGCACGCTATGAGCGAACTCATCCAGAACTACGTCAACGGCGCGCTGGTCGACTCCGCCGCGACCGACTTCATCGAGCCGTCGACCCGACGACCGGCAAGGTCGACGGACGTTCTCCGATCTCGACGGCGGCCGAGGTCGACGAAGCCTTCGCAGCCGCGCTGACGGCGTCGAAGACGTGGAAGCGCACCACGCCGCGGCGTGCTCAGCTGGCGTTGCTGAAGCTCGCCGATGCCGTCGAGTCGGCCCGGGACGGCTCGTCGAGCTGCAGGCCCGTGACACCGGGCAGATCAAGGAGCACATCGCGACCGAAGAGATCGACCAAGGCGTCGACCAGCTGCGGTTCTTCGCCGGTGCTGCGCGGCTGCTCGAAGGCAAGGCCACGGGGAGTACGTCGAGGGACTCCAGTCGAGCATCCGGCGCGAACCCATCGGCGTCGTCGCGCAGGTGACGCCGTGGAACTACCCGTTCGCGATGGCGATCTGGAAGATTGCGCCTGCCTTGGCAGCGGGCAACACGATCGTGCTCAAGCCCAGCGACACGACGCCCCGGTCGACCGTCCGGCTGGCCGAGATCGCTGGCGAGATCCTGCCTGCCGGCGTCTTCAACGTCGTCAACGGCAATGCCGACACCGGCCGCCTGCTCGTGGAGCACGAGGTGCCGGGGCTGGTCGCGATCACCGGCTCGGTGCGGGCCGGTATCGAGGTCGCAGTGTCTGCGGCCAAGAACCTCAAGCGGGCCCACCTCGAGCTGGGCGGCAAGGCCCCAGCGGTGGTCTTCGCCGATGCCGACCTGACCGCAGCAGCCGAGGGCATCGCGATCGGCGGCTACTTCAACTCCGGTCAGGACTGCACCGCCGCGACCCGCGTCATCGTCCACGAGAGCGTCCACGACGGCTTGCTCGCGCTGCTGGTCGATCAGGCGCGCGCGGCCCGTCCTGGTCTGCCCGACGACACCGAGGCGACGTACGGCGCGCTCAACAACGCCGGCCACCTCGCCTCGGTCGAGCGGATGATCGCCGGGCTCGGCGACCACGCCACGATCGAGGCTGGGGGCCGTCGCGCTGCCGGCGACGGCTTCTACTTCGAGCCGACCGTGATCTCCGGCGTCCGCCAGGACGACCCGATCGTGCAGCAGGAGGTGTTCGGCCCGGTGCTGACGGTGCAGCCGTTCACGTCCGAGGAGCAGGCCGCCGAGCTCGCCAACGACGTGCCCTACGGACTGGCCGCCAGCGTCTGGACCAAGGACCACGGCCGAGCGTTGCGGATGACCGCCGAGCTCGACTTCGGCTGCGTCTGGGTCAACACCCACATCCCGTTCGTCTCCGAGATGCCGCACGGCGGATTCGGGGCCTCCGGGCACGGCAAGGACCTGTCGGCGTACGGGCTCGAGGAGTACACCCGGGTCAAGCACGTCATGAGTGCGGTGTCGTCATGAGTGACAAGACAGTTGACGTCCTGATCGTCGGTGCGGGAGCGACTGGGCTGTCGGCGGCGTACGCGCTGCAACGGGCAGGGCGCACCGTCACGGTGCTGGAGAGTCGCGAACGAGTCGGTGGACGACTGTGGACCGACGAGGTCGACGGCGTCGACCTCGAGCTCGGCGGCCAGTGGGTCTCGCCTGACCAAGAGGCATTGCTTGCAATGCTCGACGAGCTCGGCCTGGAGACGTTCGAGCGCCACCGCGAGGGTGAATCGGTGTACATCGGTCTCGACGGCGAACGGCGCACGTTCACCGGTGAGATCCTGCCGGTCCCGCCTGCCGTCGAGGCGGAGATGGACCGTCTGACGGCACTGCTCGACGAGCTCTCGGCGCAGATGGATCCCGCCCAGCCGTGGGCGATGCCCGGGGCCGCCGAGCTCGACCAGATCAGCTTCGCCGGGTGGCTCGACGCCAACACCAGCGAGCCCGAGGCCCGCGACAACATCGCGATGTTCATCGCCCAGGCGATGCTGACCAAGCCCGCCCACGCCTTCTCGGCGCTGCAGGCAGTCTTGATGGCGGCCAGCGCCGGCAGTTTCAGCAACCTGGTCGACTCGGAGTTCATCCTCGACAAGCGGGTCATCGGCGGGCTGCAGCGGGTGCCACTGCGACTCGCCGAACGGCTCGGCGACGCGGTGCACACGCGCCGTGACGTCGAGAAGGTCGTCTGGAACGAGCAGGGGGTGCAGGTCATCAGCGGCGATCTGCGAGTCAGCGCCCGACACCTGATCCTCGCGATCCCGCCGACGGCCGTGACGCGTGTGCGGTTCGAGCCGCCGCTGCCGTCGATCCAGCGCGAGACCCGCCAGCACCAGTCGTTCGGGCAGGTCATCAAGGTGCACGCAACCTACGAGACGCCGTTCTGGCGCGACGCCGGGCTGTCCGGCACGGCGTTCAGCCCCATCTGGTGGTGCACGAGGCCTACGACAACACCAATCACGGTGACGACCGCGGCACCCTGGTCGCGTTCGTCTCCGATGTTCAGGCTGACGAGGTGCTCCGGCTCGACGCGGACGAACGCCAGGCCACGATCCTGGCCAGCCTGGCGAGGTACTTCGGTCCCGAGGCCGAACAGCCGCTGACCTACTTCGAGAGCGACTGGACGTCCGAAGAGCTTGGCAGCGGGGCGTACGGCGCGGCTTCGACCTCGGTGGTCTCACCCGGTTCGGGCCCCGCCTGCGCGAACCGGCCGGCCCGATCCAGATCGGCAGCTCCGACGTCGCCGGACTCGGCTTCCAGCACGTCGACGGCGCGCTGCGCGTCGGTGCCGAGCTCCGCCGACCACATCCTGACCAGCTCCTAGACCCTGCTCAGCTCCTAGAAAGAGGTGCACTCCATGAACCAGCCGAATCCGGACCACGATCGCCTTCAGCAGTCCGCGCATGACCACCTGGTCATGCACTTCTCCAAGCAGGAAGCTTGACAACCTCCTCGTCCTCGACCGCGGGGAGGGGCCGTACGTCTTCGACACGCAGGGCCGCCGCTACATCGACGCGCTGTCGAGCCTGTTCTGCGCCCAGCTGGGCTACTCCTACGCCGACGAGATCGCCGACGTCGCCGCAGCGCAGATGCGTCAGCTGCCGTTCAACACCAACTGGGCCACAGCCCACCCCGCGGCGATCGACCTGGCCGAGAAGATGAGCCAGCTGGCGCCGGCCGACGACTACAAGGTCTTCTTCACCGGCGGAGGCTCGGAGTCGGTCGAGTCGGCCTGGAAGATGGTGCGCGAGCACTTCATCGCGATCGGTCAGCCGCAGCGCACCAAGGCCATCGCCCGCGACCGCGCCTATCACGGCGTGACGCTGGGGGCGCTGTCGTTCACCGGCGTTCGCGGGGTTCAAGGACGACTTCGGCACGCCGCCGATCGACGTGACCCATGTGTCGAACACCAACGAGTACCGCCTCGACCCCGACAACGACCCCGCCGCGTTCTGCCAGCGGCTGCTGGCCGAGGTGGAAGAGGCGATCATCGCTGCGGGTGTCGACGAGGTTGCCCTCATCATCGCCGAGCCGGTGCAGAACTCCGGCGGTTGCTTCGTGCCGCCGCCCGGCTACTGGGCCGGGTTGCGGGCGCTGGCCGACAAGTACGGCGCGCGCTGCTGATGGCCGACGAGGTCATCACGGCCTTCGGCCGGATCGGCGAATGGTTCGCCATCTCTCGCGAGGACGTCGCCCCCGACCTGATCAGCGTCGCGAAGGGGCTGACCTCGGCGTATGCGCCGATGGGTGCCGTGCTGGTCCGCAAGCACGTCCTCGCACCGTTGGTCGACGGCAGCCGGGTGTTCCGCCACGGCATCACCTTCGGTGGACATCCCCTCAGCGCGGCGATCGCGTTGCGCAACATCGAGATCATCGAACGCGACCAGGTGCTGGAGAACGTCCGGGCTCTGGCCGGACCGCTGCACGACAAGCTGCAGCGGCTGCTCGACCTGCCGATCGTCGGCGACGTCCGCGGCGCCGGCTTCTTCTGGGCGATGGGCTCGTCAGGGACGCCGACGGCACGCGGTTCGAGAAGGCCGAGCGTGACGCCTGCCGCGGTCGTTCCTGCCGCGGCGGTTGCGCGAGGCCGGCATCATCGCCCGCTGCGACGACCGCGGCGACGCGGCGCTGCAGATCGCTCCGCCGCTGATCGCCGACGAGGCGCTGCTCGACGACATCGTCGCCGGACTCGAGGACGTCCTGCGCGATGCGGGCAAGCACATGAACGTGGCGTGACGCCCCTCCTCTGGGGTCAGAGAGCGAGGGTTCCGGCGACGCCGACCGTCGTGTGACCGCCGACCCAGAGGTCGTCGCCGACCAGGTCGACGTGCACGCGACCCTTGCGCTGGAGCCGGGTGCCCGGCGCCGCGACGTACGACGCGGGCGCCCGTCCGGTCGACGTCAGCCACTGGCCGATGGAGGCGTTGAGGTTTCCGGTGACCGGATCCTCGCCGACCCCGCCGGGAAGAACGCCCGCACCTCGAACGCGGTCTCCGAGCCGAGGGAGTGCGGGCCGACGACGCCGACCTTGTCGAGCACGCCGAACGTCGCGTCGGCGGCGTCGATCGCGAGCACCGACTCGGCGCTGTCGAGCAGCAGCGCGACCCAGCCGGGTCCGTTGTCGGCCCAGGTGGCATCGACCACGACGTCGGGGTCGAGCCCCAGCACGGTGACGGCTTCGGCCAGGTCGATGGGGTCGACTGGTCCTTCGCGCAGCAACGGTGGTGCCGCGAAGGCGAGACGGTCGCCGTCGATGCGAACCCTGACGAGCCCCGCGCCGCACTCCTGCACCAGCCTCTCTTGGCCGCTCGACTGTCCGTCGGCGGCCAGCCAGGCGCGAGCCGATCCGAGCGTGGGATGACCGGCGAACGGCAGCTCGCCGCCCGGGGTGAAGATGCGGAGCCGGTAGTCGGCGTCTGGGGTCGTCGGTTGCAGCAGGAACGTCGTCTCCGACATATTGGTCCAGCGGGCAAAGGCAGCCATCTGCTCGTCGGTCAGGTCGTCGGCGTCGTGCACGACGGCCACGGGATTGCCGTAGGCGGCTCGTCAGCGAACACGTCGACCTGGGTGAAACGGTGCATGCTGAGACGCTACCAGCGGGCCGAGATCGTTTCATTAAAACACTGCTATTTCAGTGAATTCTCCTTGAGATCGAACATCTGTTCGAGTAGATTTGAGTCATGAATCCGAGCCCCCACAATCGAGGTAATGCGTGATACGGCGCGTGTGCTCAGGGTGGGTGATGTGCGTGATTCGTTGCGTTCGTTGCAGGGTCTGCAGGATGCGATTGACTCGGTGAAGGCTGAGTTGTTGGTCGAGCTCGACGCGACCAAGGATTTTGAGGTTGATGGTGTGTCGACGTTGAGCACGTGGGTGCGAACGGCTTGCGGTTGAATGCGCGTCAGGCGTCGGTGTTGGTCAAGAATGCGGCGGTGCTGCGTGATCTGCCGTTGGTGGCTGAGGCGGCGCGGGCGGGCAAGATCAGCGCAGCGCATGTGCAGGTGTTCGCCGACGGGCTCAAGCATGTGGGCTTGGAGGCGATGCGGGAGTTCGAAGAGGCGTTCGTCGCCGTCGCGGTTGATCGTGATCCGGGTGAGTTGTTCGAGGTGGTCAAGCATTTGCGTGACACCTTGTACCCCGAAGACTTGGATGAGGCCTGGAAGGACGGGATGGACAAAGAAGACATCGCCGTTGACGCGGTGCCTGATGGTTGGCATGTGACGGGGTTCTTGAACACGGTCACGGGTGCGAAGCTGAAAGAAGGCGCTTGATTCGGTGTCGGCGCCTCGTGACAAGGACGACACCCGGTCGGGGTCGGAGCGTCGGGTCCAGGGTTTGGACGGCTTGTTGTCCAAGATCCTGGGTGCGGGGTTGCCGGCTGACAAGGGGGTACGTCCGCATGTGTCGGTGTTCGCTGACGCGGACACGGTCGCTGCGGCGGCCGCGCATGCTGAACGGCAGCACACTCAGCCAGAGCACACCCAGTCGGAGCCTGCCTCGTCTGATGAGACGCCGAAGAGGCAGCCGGTGGAGCCAGCGACGTTGGCTGGACACGGCCATATCGGCCCGCTGTTGATGTACCTGTTCTGCCTGGCTGATGTCACCGCATTTGCAATGAAGAACGGCAAAGGGCTCAAGCAGGATCAGGTGCTCAATGTGGGCACGACCCGCCACGACCCGAGCCTGAAGCAGCGCAGGGCGGTGATCGCGAGGCAGCAGGGGGTGTGTGCGGCACCGGGGTGCAAGCACACTCATCTGGAGGTGCATCACACGATCTTCTGGTCCCACGGCGGACCCACCGACCTCGATCTACTGATCGGGCTCTGCAACTAGACGCCACCATTTGTTGCATCGGGGCGGGTTGAACATCACCGGCGACGCAGTCGATGGGTTCGTATTCACCAGACGCGACGGCAAACCCGTCCGCCGACAACGAAGAGCCCGCCTCCGCCAACCCGCCTGACCCGCCGGTCGAGCCGCCCGCTGCCCGTTGGCTTGTCGAATCGGCGGTGGGGTACTGGCCTGCGCGAGTGCGGCATTCCGCCCACTTAGAGGCAGCCGCTCGCCGTCCAGCGAATCGCAATCGTCTGTACTTTCCAGCCGCTGCGCCGCCTCTCTGTAAGCATGTGGACATGAACTGGATCAGCGGTATCGGCGTGTCTGGATATCGGCTTTCGGCGCCGAAATGCAGTACCTCACTCATATGAGCAAACTGAACTTCATCGCCGGACAAAACAACGCAGGCAAGTCGAATGTGCTCCGTTTCATCTCTCAGGCGGTGAACGCACCCAGCTTTGGAGAGTTGGACCAGCATGGAATGCAGATGGACATGCCTGTTCGCATCGCCTTGGAATACAAGTCCGAGGTCTGGGAAGACTGGCTGTCGAACGTCCAAATCCTGAATTTGTCCGAGACGCTCTTCGACGGCCACTAGATCGGTTACAGGACGGAAGTCTCTGGCTAGAACGGGAGTTAGTAGACGGAAAATGGCAATACACAGACCAGATACTCCGAGAGATTGCAGCCCGGTCTGACAGAGGAGCGATCTCTCAGATCTCAAGTTGGATTTCAAATGTGAGCGGAGGAGCCGAGCTGAGACGACATACGGCGAGTTATCACATGGCTGCCGACTAGCGGCGCGTTCTCGAAGGCCGAGACAATCCCAGCGTTCAGACAGATTCGCGACGAAGGTAGCGACGAGCTTGCTATTGACGGAGCAGGTGTCGTACGGGGTTTGCAGCGGCTTGCGAACCCGACACTGCAGGACCAAGCGGACCGCGCCAGATTTGAAAGCGTACAGCGGTTCGTGCGGGTTGTCCTCGAGGACCCGAACGTCTCGATTGAGATACCGCACGACGCTCAGCAGATTCTGATTCGACAGCGAAATCTCTTCTGCTACCGCTCTCAAGTTTGGGCACTGGCATCGAACAAGCAGTCATCCTTGGGGCAGCCGTTGCTTTCGAGGCCGGAGTCGTTGATCCTGATGGAGGAGCCAGAGATTCACTTGCACCCCAGGCTTCAGCGAAGCTGAATTCGCTACCTCGCATCGGACACTCCGAACCAGTTCGTTATCGCAACTCACTCGGCCCATCTCCTGGACTATCGGGACGCCTCAGTCCATCACATCAGGCGAAGTCCAAATGGCAGCGTAGTCTCGCTCGCACTAGAGCCTAAGCAACGATCCGTCCTCTGTGACGATCTCGGATATCAGGTGTCTGACCTCATGCAGACGAACGTAGTCATTTGGGTCGAGGGGCCCCCCGAATAGGACTCCACCTTCGCCATTGGCTGTCTCTGACGGATCTCAGGCCTGATCGAGCAAGTAGACTACTCGATCATGTTCTACGGAGGGGCGCTCCTCAGTCACCTTTCGGGCGAGCACCACGCGCTGGACGATCGAAAAGTGCAGGAGTTCATTTCGCTAAGACGTCTAAATCGCCACATGGCGATTTTGATCGACTCGGATCGCAAGAAGGCGCGCGCTCGCATCAACCAGACGAAAGCCCGGTTGATCGACGAGATGAAGAACCACGATGAACTTGCACTGGGTCTCGTGGGCTACACCGTCGAAAACTACATTCCGGTGGGCGTACTAAACGCGGCAATCAAGGTCATCCACCCGAAGGCCACTCCTGCCTGGACGGGTGATCGTTACTCGAATCCGCTGTCGGGGACTGGCAGCCAGCCCCGTAAAGACGAGCATCGCTCGGGAGGTAGTCGTGAACTGGCCAGCCGAGGCCCCCTGGGAGGGTGACCTCTCAAAGCGTCTGCAGGAGTTGGTGGCCTTCATACGGGCTAGCCAATGCCCGCTGACAGGTCTATTTCGTCGGCGGGACTCGTTGTCTCGTCGATAACGCCTTTCCGATCTCGAGGGTCCTGACGAGGCGGTTCATGGAGTGGCAAGTCCATTAGGAGGGCCTACGGGTTGGGCCCTACGCGTTCAGTCGAGTCCGTTCGGCTGCGATCGAAGGCTGTTTGATTGCCGTGTGTCCACTTGCAGGCGTTCCCTCGCGAGTCTTGGGGCCTGCGTCTTTTCCACCGCGAGCACTTCAGTCCCAGCGAGCGTCAGCACCGCGTACTCGTTTCACGCCTCATTTAGCGACTTCGCAGGCGTCTTGCCGTCGTGCTCGTTGTGAAACTGATGCGACGTGTTCCGGAGGAACATCCAGACCGTGTTCACCAAGTCGGTCTATTCGGTGTCGGTGATGGCGGACTGAATTTCGAGTCTTATGTATCGAGTCATGTCACGATAGTGATGCAGCCATCGAAGCGCAGCAATGCCTGGTGTCATCTCACCGCCTGACGTGCATCGACAACGCCTTTGGACTCACAAAGTTCGACACCGACGTGAACTCACCGGCCGCTAGTACTCAGCGAGAAATTGATTTGCTCCGTCGTAGTCTCGCGTAGAACTGCGAACCGTCCTCTCGTGTGCAGAACACATCGTTGTTCCAATTGTCGTCGTAGGACGTGACGTCGGCGCATTTGCCCGCGGGGGGAGTGAGTGACTGCTCTTGTTCGTACTCACGCTGCTGCCGCTCAAAATCTGCAGGGGGGCCGGTGGGCTCTGGTTCCTCGTAGTAACGATCAGACGGCGTGTAGTCATCCTCTAGCGTCCTACTGGACAGGTCGCAGCCGCCGACTAGGAAGGGGGACGCGGCGAGAAGCAGAGCAACGGCGCTGGCGCATGGGTGGCAGCCTATGAGTCATCGGTGATGTTAGGAGTTCGAATCGAGAACTTCGCCTGCTTTCAAAGACGTGGTTTCAAGCCTGGGTCGAGCAAGGCGGATGCTGCGCCCTTGCGTCATTCCTCCGCGATTGACCGCGTGATCTGAGAAGTACTCCAAGACGCTTGAGGACCCGGCAAGGGGCACGCCGTGCCCCAAATTGCTCGCAGGCGCCATCCCTCGGCAAATCAGACCGTGGTGGTCGCGGTGCTCCGCTCGATGCTGCTCGCCTGGATCACGAGCTGGGCACCACAGCTCGCCTCGATCCTGAGCACGTCCGGGCGAGTAGGGCGGACCGGAGCGTGTCAGCGGAAGAGAGCCTCGACCGCGCGCGAGTCGGCGTACTCCTCGAACCGGGCGATCCGACCGTTCTCGACAATCACGACCAGGCAGTTGGGGATGCGTACGGGATCACCGTCGGCGGTGGTGCCCACTGTGGTGGCTTGGAAGACCCAGCCGCCATCGAAGACCTTGATCTGCGGGTTCTCCACCCGCAGGTCGGCGCCGGCCGCGTTGGCCCGGGTACGCGACGGGTCTGTTGGATCTTCGAGACTGTCTCGCTGGTGTTGTGCCAGGTCGCCACGTCCTCGGCGTACACGTCGTCGTCGGCCCGGCGCCCCGCCAGGAAGGCCGGCAGCCACCTCTGCGCCAACGCGTACGCCTCGGCGATTCCGTCAGCCGAGGGGACCTCGATCAGTTCACTCATGGTGACATCCTCTCCCGGGTAACTGCCACACCTCACGCCCCATGGGTTTTCAACGCGAAACTACGGGCGGAGTCAAGCGGTGGTCGCAACTTCTTCGAGGTGAGCCCAACGGCGAGTGCGGTCAACTAGCGCTCTCATCCCCCCCGGCGAGCTGGCGCAGGCTCGCAAGCAGTCACGAGTGTCTGCTCCGCATCGCAAGGTGCCTCTTACCTCCGCAAATGAGGTTCGAAGGTGAGTATGTCTCGGCTGAGGAGCAACCCCAGCGGCCTAGCTTGGATGCTCCTACGCCCTAAAAGCTGGCGACCGGCTCGGCCCGTCGTCGGCGCCCTTGCGCAGCATCGGCAGCACCCGCGGTGGCACGAGCTCCGACAGGACGATGACACTGGTCGATCGGGCCACTGATGCGGACTGGCTGATGTGCAGCAGGGTGTCCTTGAGGTCTTCGAGCGAGGTCGCGGCGATCTTGCAGATGACGTCGGCGTTGCCGCTCGTGATGTAGGCCTCCAGCACGTTGGGCAGCGAGGTCAGCTCAGCCGTCACGTCATCGAGCGAGCCCTGCACGATCTCCAACGTTGCGAAGGTGATGACGGGGTGCCCGGCGGCCACCAGGTCGATGTCGGGTCCGTAGCCCGTGATGACGCCGGCGTCCTCCAGCTTGGTCAACCGTGACTGGACGGTGGCGCGGGCGACCTGCGTGATCCGTGAGAGCTCGAGGTCGCCGACGCGGGGGTTGGCGTGCATGGCTTCGATGAGCGCGACATCGAGCTGGTCCATCTGTCCTCCAACTAGTCAGATTGCCTGGATTCTTCTTCTCATGATGCGCTCAGATGGCAGGTTTGACCACCCCCCGATGGGCCGGTTGCCCACTGGGTCAGGGTGCGGTGTGCTGGGTCACATGACGATCGACCTGACTGACGACGAACGCCTTGCCGAGCTCGACCTCGCCCAGCTCCAGCAGCTGGTCGGACTGGTCGAGTACGACGCTGCCTCCGACCCGTTCCCGGTCACCGGCTGGGACGCCGTGGTGTGGGCCGTCGGCAATGCGACCCCAGGCCGCGCACTTCTACATGTCGGCCTTCGGGATGGACCTCGTCGCCTACTCCGGTCCGTCGACAGGCAACCGCGACCACCACGCCTACGTCCTCAAGAGCGGTGCTGTGCGGTTCGTGCTGAAGGGCGGCGTCGCACCCGACAGCCCCGTGCTCGATCACCACAGGCTCCACGGCGACGGCATCACCGACATCGCGCTGGAGGTGCCGGACGTCGACACGTGCATCGAGCACGCTCGCGCCGAAGGCGCCACGATCCTGAGCGAGCCGCACGACCTCACCGACGAGCACGGGACGGTGCGGGTCGCAGCGATTGCGGCCTATGGCGACACTCGGCACACCCTGGTCGACCGCAGCCGGTACGACGGGCCTTACCTGCCCGGCTACGTCGAGCGGACGTCAACGCTGACTCGACCCGCCGATGCGCCCAAGCGGATCTTCCAGGCACTCGACCACGTCGTCGGCAACGTCGAGATGGGCCACATGGACGAGTGGGTCGACTTCTACAACCGGATCATGGGTTTCACCAACATGGCCGAGTTCGTCGGCGACGACATCGCCACCGAGTACTCCGCCCTGATGAGCAAGGTCGTGGCCAGCGGCAACCACCGGGTCAAGTTTCCGCTCAACGAGCCCGCGATCGGCAAGAAGAAGTCGCAGATCGACGAGTACCTGGAGTTCTACCAAGGTCCCGGCGCCCAGCACCTGGCCCTCGCGACAGGCGACATCCTCGACACCGTCGACCGGCTGCGCGCCGCCGGCATCGAGTTCCTCGCGACCCCCGACTCGTACTACACCGACCCTGCGCTGCGGGAGCGCATCGGCGAGGTGCGCGTCCCGATCGACGAGCTGCAGAAGCGCGGCATCCTCGTCGACCGCGACGAGGACGGCTACCTGCTGCAGATCTTCACCAAGCCGATCGGCGACCGGCCCACGGTGTTCTTCGAGCCCATCCAGCGCCACGGCTCGCTGGGCTTCGGCAAGGGCAACTTCCAGGCGCTGTTCGAGGCCATCGAGCGCGAGCAGGCACTCCGCGGAAACTTCTGACGTGAGGAGGAGCTGACCCATGGCCCACTACCGACGCGCCGGAGACATCCCACCCAAACGGCACACACAGCACCGTTCGCCCGACGGTGCGCTGTACCGCGAAGAGCTGATGGGCGAAGAGGGCTTCTCGTCCGACTCGTCGCTGCTCTACCACCGGGGTGTCCCGTCGGCGATCGTCGACGTGCGGCCATGGGAGTCTGCCTGATCGCTCGACCACCCCCAACGAGCCGCTGCTGGCGCGGCACCTGAAGCTGCACGACCTGTTCGACGGTGGCGCGGGCCATGACCTGGTCACGGGCAGGCGGCTCGTGCTGGGCAATGCGGACGTCCGCATCTCGTACGTCGTCGCAGCCGAGACGTCGCCGCTGTACCGCAACGCGATCGGCGACGAGTGCGTCTTCATCGAGGACGGCACCGGGACGCTGGAGACCGTGTTCGGGCACATCCCGTTCGGTCCCGGCGATTACCTGATCGTGCCGCGGGCGACGACGCACCGGTGGGTCACGGATGGGACAGTCCGGGCCTACGGCATCGAGGCCAGCAGCCACATCTTGCCACCGAAGCGTTACCTGTCGCGGTTCGGCCAGCTGCTGGAGCACGCGCCCTACTGCGAACGCGACCTCCGCGGCCCCAGTGAGCCGGAGATCCGCGACGAGACCGATGTCGAGGTCCACATCCTGCACCGCGGATCCGGCCCGGGCGGGGTCAGCGGCACGGTCCACGTCGTCCCGCAGCATCCCTTCGACGTCATCGGCTGGGACGGCTGCCTGTACCCGTACGCCTTCAATGTCGCCGACTTCGAGCCCATCACCGGGCGGGTGCACCAACCGCCGCCGGTGCACCAGGTGTTCGAGGGCAGCAACTTCGTGATCTGCAACTTCGTGCCCCGCAAGGTCGACTACCACCCGCTCGCGATCCCGGTGCCGTACTTCCACTCCAACGTCGACTCGGACGAGGTCATGTTCTACGTCGCGGGCAACTACGAGGCCCGCAAGGGCTCGGGCATCGGCCCCGGCTCGATCTCGTTGCACCCCGGCGGTCACTCGCACGGCCCGCACCCGTCCGCGATCGAGGCCAGCCTGGGCATCGAGGCGGTCGACGAGCTCGCCGTCATGGTCGACACGTTCCGCCCGCTCGAGCTCGGCGAGGCCGGCACCGCATCCGACGACGGGAAGTACGCGTGGTCATGGAACCAGTGAAGTTCGACGCCTTCTTCGACGACGCGGCCCTGTTCCCGCCGGGCAATGCGCCGATGGCCGAGGCCGTCAACGTGCACCTCAAACGACGCGCGACGCCTGACGGGGCCTATGTCGGTCCGTTCGTGTGCCCTGCCGAGCGGCTCGACGAGCTGGCGGCGGCTCTCGACGGTGACCGGGTCGACGTGGCGGTCGGTGGGGGGTCCCGACGCTGCCGCTGCCGGCGGGCACGGTGCTGGCCGCGGTCGAGCTTCGCGGTCCTGTCAACGCGCTGCCTAAGCTGCCGCCGGGCGTGCGGATCTTCGTCGAGCAGCCGTGGGGCAGTGGCTTCGACATCCCGGCTGGAACCCTGCTCAAGCTGCGTTGCGGCGGTGCCGTGGTGCCCACGATCGGCCAGCTCGGAGCGGCGATCGCGCACTGCGTCGAGCACACGCTGCCGTTCAAGCTCACTGCCGGGCTGCACCACGCCGTCGTCAGCGACACCGGGCACGGCTTCGTCAACGTGCTCGCAGCCGTCGACGCCGCACTGGCGGGGGAGGACCCCGTCCCGGTCCTGGCGCAGCGCGACCCCGAGGGGCTGTTCGTCCGCGACCCGGCGGCCGTGCGCCGGCTGTTCCTGTCGATAGGGACGTGCGACATCGACGAGCCCCTGACCGATCTACGCGCACTGGGATGGCTCGCATGAACGACTTCGGACGCTCCACGCTGCCGTACTGCTCCTTTGTCCGGCCCCTCGAGGGACGGCCACGAGTCGGGGTCGGCATCGAGACCCAGGTGATCGACTTGACGGCCCTCGCCCCCGACCTCGTTCCGCAGCACGCGGCACTGTTCGAGGACGGTTCCCTCGACAGGTTCTTGGCCGCCGGGCCGAGCGCGTGGGCCGAGGTGCGAGCGGCCCTGGTGGCGGCGGTCGACACGTGTCCCACCGAGCCGGTGTCGGCCGTCGAGCTCGTGCTGCCGTTCGCGGTCGCCGACTACGTCGACTTCTACGCCTCCGAGCACCACGCCACCAACCTCGGTCGGATGTTCCGACCTGACGGCGAGGCGTTGATGCCCAACTGGAAGCACCTGCCGGTCGGGTATCACGGTCGGCCGGCACCGTCGTTGCCTCGGGGACGACGGTGCGGCGCCCGTCCGGGCAGATCCGCGGGCCCGACGGGATCGGGTTCGGTCCGAGCGAACGTCTCGACATCGAGGCTGAGATCGGCTTCGTCGTCGGTGCAGGTTCACCGATGGGTCGCTCCGTGACCGTCGACGCATTCGACCAGCACGTGTTCGGCATCTGCGTCGTCAACGACTGGTCGGCGCGCGACATCCAGGCCTGGGAGTACGTCCCGCTCGGGCCCTTCCTCGGAAAGTCGTTCGCGACGTCGATCTCACCGTGGATCGTCCCGCTCGCAGCTCTCCAGGACGCCAGGGTCGAACCGCCGGCCCGTGACGTCGAGCTGCTGACATACCTGCGTGACGAAGCGCCGTGGGGGCTCGACCTCGAGCTCGTCGTGACCCTCAACGGGCACGAGATCTCCCGGCCGCCGTTCGCCTCCATGTACTGGACGGGCGCGCAGATGCTCGCGCACATGACCGTCAACGGGGCCAGCCTGCGTCCCGGCGACCTGTTCGCGTCAGGGACGGTCAGCGGCCCCGATGCCAGCCAGCGCGGGTCGTTGATCGAGCTGTCGTGGAATGGCGAGACGCCCCTGCAGCTCGGCGACGGCACGAGCCGGACGTTCCTGCTCGACGGTGACCGGGTCTCGATCGGCGCATCGGCGCGCACGGCCGACGGGGGACGGATCTGGCTGGGCCAGGTCGACGGGACAGTCAGCGCATGATCGTCACGAGGAGGAACTATGTTCGATGAGGGCCAGTACTTCGCACCCGTCGTCGCCAAGCACGACGGCAGCCTGACGGTGCAGCTCGGTGAAGGCCATCCGGGGCTCGACGACCCGGTCTACCGCGAGCGCCGTGACCTCATCGCGACGACCGCAGACCGCTGGACGCCCGGGGATCCTGCGCCCGAGGTCGCCTACACCGACGAGGAGCACGAGGTGTGGCGAGTCGTGTGCGACGACCTGCGCGGGCAAGCACGAGACCTGATGCCTGCCGGGAGTTCCTCGACGGCAAGGCGGCGCTCGACCTGCCGGTCGACCGGGTGCCGCAGCTCGAGGAGCTTGTCCGACCTGATCGAGCCGATGACCGGATTTCGGTACCGACCTGCGGCGGGGCTCGTGCCGCTGCGCGAGTTCTACGGCGCGCTGGCCGAGCACGGCTTCTGGGCAACGCAGTACGTCCGGCACCACTCGGTGCCGCTGTACACGCCCGAGCCCGATGTCCTGCACGAGGTCGTCGGGCACGGCAACACCCTGGCCGACCGCCGGTTCACCCGGTTGGTACGAGGCCGCCGGTGCTGCGGCCCGTCGGGTCGAGTCGGATGCCGCGCTGGAGTTCGTCAGCAAGGTCTTCTGGTTCACGCTCGAATCGGCGTCGTGCACGAGGCCGACGGGCTCAAGGCCTACGGAGCGGGAATCTTGTCGAGTCCCGGCGAGATCGAGGAATTTCGCGGGATGACGATCCGCCCGCTCGATCTCACCGCGATGGGCACCACGACCTACGACATCACCCACTACCAGGAGGTGCTGTTCGCGGCGAGCTCGTTCGGCCAGGTCGAGGACGTCGTCGGCGGCTTCTGGGACAGCCGCGACGACGACTCGATCAGGCGGCTGGTCGACGCCGCGTGACGAGGTCCCAGCCGAAGGCGAGTCCCGCCGCGATGAGCGCGATGATGCCGACCGTGACGGTGCCGTCGCGCAGCAGGCTGGTGAGCTGCCGGTAGTAGGCGTGCACCGCATCGGTGGAGGCGACGTCGGACGGCACCTGCGCCGCTGCGACTCCTGCACCCAGCTTGACCGCGATCCACAGCACCAGCATGCTCGCGGCCAGCATGAGTGCGGACGGAACAGGGGCCGCGGCACCCGGCCGCGTACAAGGATGCTGGCGGCCAGCACGACGAGGCTCAGGATCGGCAGCACCGTGGCCAGCCGGTCGAGCCAGGTCACCGCCGTGCGGGCCTTCTCGACGTCCTCGGCGTCGGCTACGTCGACGACCAACGTGATCGGGGGCAGCGACGTCACGACCGTCAGCCCGGCCGCTGACAGGCGGTCGACGGCAGCATCGACGACCCCCGACAAGTTGAGCGTCAGGCGCCCGTTCTCGACCGCGACGCTGCCGGAGTCGTCGTCGGTCAGCAGCCGGACCAGGTCACGGTGACCGATGCGGTTGATCTCCAGCCACAGCTTGGCGAAGGCATCGCTGCGGGTCAGCGCCTGGGCCTGGCGTTCGACGACCGGCGCGATGGTGTCACCGAGACCTGCGCGGCGAGCGTCGACCCGAGCGGTGATCTCCCGGGTGACCTTGTCGGCGATCTCGTCCTGGATCACCGGGTCGTCGGCCAGGGGTGCGACGCTGCTGAGGTAGCGGTCGGTGTCGAGGATCTGGTTGCGGCTCCACACCGCGACGACGCTCGTGATGGCCAGGAGGCAACCGATGATGGCCAGTACCAGGGCTGTGACGCGGCGAAAGCTCGATGTCTGCACAGGTCATCCCACCTTGTTCATGGCGTCGATGCTGCCGAACAGGTCACCGCGGTCGAAGTTGTCGACCGCCACGAAGTTGGGCAGCATCGAGCGTTCCTTCTGGCACTTCTCGAGCCGGGTCAGCAGCACATCGCGGGCATTGACGACGGTGGCGTCGGCGACGCGCGTCCGGTAGTTGCTCAGCCAGTGGTTGACCAGGAACAGTGGGGCGGTCTTCTCGCCGCGGAACTCCTCGCACGTGAACTGCTTGGCTGAGCGGAACGAGAACGGGGTGTCCTGGACCCGACGTGTCACCGTCGAGCATCCAGGGGTACTTCTCGCCGCCACCGACGTTCTCCATCAGGACGACGAGCCGCTTGCCCGACGAGATCATCGAACCGAGTGTCGGCCACGGGCTGCCCGTCTTCTGGGTGTGGACGAACGGCATCAGGCCGGCGTTCTCGATGGCCTTCGCAGTGTCGGCAGGGCTCACCTCGTCCTGGATGAAGAAAGGTGACGACCTCGCGGGGGTGGGCGTCCATCCACGCTCGCACCCGCTCCAGCTCTCGGGCTCGAACTCGGTCGAGCCCAGCTCGCACAGGGCGTGGCACAGGTAGGACCGCAGCGGACCGGACGGAGTCAGGTTGAGCGAGTCGCGCAGGCGCAGAGCGGACTCGACGACCGCCGGTCCGTACGTCTCCTGGGCTTCCTCGAGCGCCGCAGCGCGGCCGCTCTCGGCCGTTGCCACGATGCCCGGACGTTGGGTGTTCTGGCCGTACCAGGTGTCGATCAGGAAGACCCTGACCCCGGCGTCGAGCTGGCCGATCATGCCGGTCGGCTGCTCGGCCAGGAACCAGCCGGGCTCGTCGCCGGCCGACATCGAGTTGTGGGTCGCGGCGTACGACACCTGGTCGTACGTGCGGGTCGCACAGCTCGTCGTGCCCGTTGCAGGCCGTGCCGAACTCTTCGGGCGACACGACGGGCATCTGGTTCGCGGCCGGCCAGGCAGCAGCCGTTGCTGCACCGCCGAGCACGAGGATCGCGGCGGCCGCGGCGACAGATCGGGTGGCGGCGGGCGACCACCGCAGCCGACTCGGACGTGCTGCGGTCCGGCGAGCTTTTCGCGGCGCCGCGGACGACGTCTTCGAGGCCGGTGATGACGGCGAGGGCGCCGACGGCCACGATCACCGCGGAGATGACCGTGACGGGGTGCAGCGCCATCAGGACGCCGAAGGCGACGAGGCTGAGGCCGCGGCCGAGGAGCCCGCGGACCGACGTCGGGGAGGTCAGCAGGTGGGCTCGTCCGAGGTTGAGGAGGTCGGACAGGTCCGGGAACCTTCTCGGCACGCTGGGTCAGCCACAGCACGGTTCCGGCGACACCGGCGATGAGCGCCGAACGCCAGAAGCTGCCGCTCAGCACGTCCCAGGTCGCAGCCGAGATCGCACCGGCGAGGGTTCCGCGATCGAGGCGCGAGGCGATGGCTGCGGCGATCACGAGCAGCACCGCCATCGCGACCGCGACCCACAGCAGGCTGCGTCCCACTGCGGCCAGCACGTCGCGCAGGTGGCGTCGTCGGACCAAGGCCGAGGCGATGACGAGCAAGATGCCGAGCAGCGGCAGCAGCCAGGCCAAGGTCGTGGTCAGCGGGCCAGCTCGATGATGTCGGCACTGCCTTGCTGGCTGCCGAACGCCGACAGGTGGATCGCCAGGTCGTCGGGGATCGGTGCGCTCTGCTGCGGTGCGAGGGTCGTGACGGCAGCGGCCACGACCGCGCCGAGGTCGGCCAGCCGGAACACGACCTGGTCGTTGCTGTCGGATACCAGCGCGCGGTGCAGGGGAGTCACGGTCGACCGGATGACCGGGCCCAGCGCACGGCTGGAGACGGTTGCCGAGGCCGCTGACTCGATGAGGGGGCGCAGGCCGACGAGCTCGGGGTTCGCCTCGATGATCTCGTTGCTCAGCAGCGAGCCGACCTCGCGGGCGACGTCGGCGTCGGCGCGGATCGCGTCGACGTGCTCGGCGAACCTGTTGCCGTCGATGACCTCGCGGTTGACGACCCCGGCGGTCAGGCCGAGGAGCAGCAGGAGGGAGCCGAGGGCGAACAGTGCTCGGGACAACCAGGTCATGGCGCCAAGATAGTGCCTGGGTCGGCTCGCTAGTCTCGTGACGTGCGTGCGCCAAGAGAATTGCCGATCTCGTGGCGGCGACTGTGGCTGCAGATCGGCGATCCGGTGCTCGTCACCTCGCCGACCGAGATGCGCCGCGAGCTCGCCGACATCTGGGCGGCTGCCCACGCGGCGAGTCAGCTCGGGCACGGCGTCGACGTCGTCTGCGCGAGAGCTCCAGCTGCGCGTGTGCGAGCTGGCTGTCGCCTCGCTCGCTGACCCGCATTCCTTCGACGACGGGTACTGGCCATCGGCGCTTGAGCGCGCCCGCGCTGTCGTGCCGGGTCCTGTGCCGCAGGTCGAGGTCCCGGACATCGAGCCCCACGACGTGTCTCCGGTCGCAGCTGATGGCCAGATCATGTCGCGGGTCGCTCCGCGTCGCAGCGGTGTCGTCGTCCCGGTCGTTGACGCGATCGCGAAGGTCGAACGTTCCCGACCCGGGTGGCGCCTCAGCGGTCTGCCCGAGCAGGTCGCGCTGCCGGCTGCCTCGACCCATCTTGGGGTCTTCGCGATCGACGAGGGCGACAACGAGGTGCTGGCGATCGTCCCGGTCGGTGCTGTCGCTGCCGTCGTCGACCTGACCGAGGACAACGTCATCACGGGCCTGCACGAGCGGGCTTGGCTGATGGACCGGTTGGCCGTTGCGGCGTTGGTGGACGTGCTGCGCTCGCTCGAGGCGCCGGCCGGTGAGGCCGAGGGGTTCAGCCGGGCGAGGGCTCATGCGGCAGTCCAGGCGGCTGTGGTCTCGCTCGACCAGCAGCAGCTGACGGTGCGGGCCACCGCGGTGTCCGCGGCGGTGACGTATGTCGCGTCACTCGTCGGCGACGATCTACGTCTTGACCGTGACTGGCACCTGACCCGTCTGGTCACGTTGTTGTAGGGCCAGGTGGGGCTAGTCCCAGCTGCCGCGACGCGACTGCTTGAGGCTGCTCCGCGCCTTCTTGGCCTCCTGCTGACGACGCTGGGAGGCCTTGCTGGGGCGGGTCTTCCTGCGGGTTCGCTCAGGGACGATGGCTGCGGCGACGAGCCTTCCGAGGCGCACCCGCGCGGCCTCGCGGTTGCGATGCTGTGACCGGTACTGCGACGACACCACCGTGATCGTCCCGCCGACCAGTCGGTTGCTCAGCCGGATCGCGGCGAGCTCCTTCTGGGCGGGGGAGAGCACGGTGGTGTCGGTGAGCGACCAGATCAGCCGACCCTGGTGTCGGTCGTGTTGACGTGCTGGCCGCCCGCACCCGAAGAGCGAGAGAACCGCCAGGTCATCTCGCTCTCGGGGATCGTCGGTCGTCCGTGATGAGTCATGGGACGACCAGACTAGTCGTCCGACCTGCTGAGCCGTCGGCCAAGATGTGGTAGATCGCCTTGCGTGCGTCCTCGACCACCGCGGTGGCCTTTTCGCGCTGCTCGGGCGTGCCGGCCTGGGCGACCTGCTTCCAGGCGTTGATGAAGCCCTTGAGGCTGTTGGCGTACTCGTGCATCTCGCGACGGGGGTCGCCTTGGGCGGCCGTCCACGGGGTGCCGAGTCGTCACGGTGCTCGTCGATGTAGGCGTTTCCTTCGTCGGTGAGGGTGGCGGTCTTGCGACCATCGACCCGCTCGAACGTCAGGAGTCCTTCGTCCTCGAGCTGTTGGAGCACGGGGTAGATGGATCCGGGGCTGGGCGTCCAGGCGCCTTCGCTGCGTTCAGCGATCTCCTGGATCAGCTGGTAGCCGTGCCGGGGACCCTCGGAGAGGATCAGCAGGGCTGCTGCGCGGACGTCGCCGCCGCGCCCGCCACGACGGCGGCCGCGGGGGCGGCCGGGGCCGCCCATTCCGGGGCCGAAGCCGAGGTCGAACTCGCGACCGAAGTCGCCGCCGAACCCACGGTCCGGATGAGGCCTGCCGCGCCGACGATCGGCCGGGCGACGGTTCTGTGAAAAGTCATTGCTTCGCATGGGGGTGACCCACTTTCTGTTCTAACATCGACATGTTGTCGATGCATTAACGATATATCGATAATGCATCGAATGTCAACACGCAGAAATGCGAGTGGTGCACAATGGCCGGTTTCCACACGGCAAAGTCAATGGGTGGTGGCAACGGGTTGGTTTCACGCGGCCTCTTTGAGGAGCGTGTTCAGCGCTTGGGCTGGGGTCTTGAGGTTCAGCGTCGGGCGGGGACGGCGGTTCAGGGTCGCTGCGACGCGGGCGAGGTCCTCAGCGCTATGGACGGACAGGTCGCTTCCCTTCTCGAACCAGAACCGCAGCAGACGGTTGGTGTTCTCGTTCGTGCCGCGCTGCCAGGGCGAGTGCGGGTCACAGAAGAACAACTTCGTGTCCAACGCGAGCTGGATGTCTTCATAGGCCGCGACTCGGGACCCGCGGTCCCAGGTGATCGACTGCCGCAAGTGTTTGGGCAGGTCACGCATCGCGTCGATCATCGCCGCCGCGACGGTCTGCGAGTCATGGCGATCTGGCAGGTGCAGCAAGATCGTGAACCGGGTTGTGCGCTCGACCAACGTCCCGATCGCGGACTTCGAAGCCGGTCCAACGATCAGGTCACCTTCCCAATGACCCGGAACAGCACGGTCGTCGACCTCAGCGGGCCGGTCGCTGATCGTGAAGGCCTCCTTGTAGGGACTGCTGGCCTTGCGATCACGGGTCTGTGGTCGCCGGTTCGCGCGTTTCAGGCTGAGGTTGCGGTGCAGGTCAGCGCGCAGCTCGCCACGGGTCTGGACGTAGAGGGCCTGATAGATCGTCTCGTGGGACACCCTCCAAGTGTGATCGTCACCGAACGTCTTCGTGAGCATCCCGGCGATCAAGCCCGGCGACCAGCCCTCGTCCATCGCGGCCTCGATGAACCGGCACAACGGCCCGTTCGTAGCGAGCTTGAAGGCCTTGGGCCGGCGCCGCAGCTCGGCTGCCAACCGGTGAGCGACCGACGCGTAATAGACCCCGTCCGGGCTCGACGACCGGTTGACCTCACGCCAGACCACCGACTTGTCCCGGCCGATGAAGATCCCGATCTGCGCGTACGACATCTGCAAACACCGACCGGCCTGAATCAACGACCTATCCATCATCGACAACGATCGACGGCAAGACGATGAGGACTTTCCTGGCAATGACGGTGGGATCGGGGCCACCAGACCGCCGCCATCTTTGCGACCGACAACGAGAGCAAGTTCCATCCGCCCAGACTGGCGCCACCAACGCGTCGCGGATCCAACCGACGCGCCGACACTCTGAGCCGCCGCCAGCAGCGACATCCCGCCACACACCGAATCAACGAAACGCTCACGCGTCCCAGGTTCGAACAACTTCACCATGACAACACTCCAATTCAACAAGCGTTGTCACGACCATATGAATCTGCCCACTGGAAACCGGCCATTGCGCACCACTCGCGGAGGTGGGTTGCCTAGCCGCCTGCGACGTAGTTGTTGAGCTGGTCGCGCTCGAACTCGAGCTGCTCCATGCGGTGCTTGACCGCGTCGCCGATGCTCAGCACGCCGACCAGCTGGCCGTCCTGCAGCACCGGCACGTGACGTACCCGCTGATCGGTCATCGTCGTCATGAGCGAGCTGAACGAGTCGTCAGGCGAGCACACCGAGACATCGGTCGTCATGATCTGCGAGACCGGGACGCTGAGCGCGTTGTCGATGCGTCGCAGCTTGCGGACGATGTCGCGCTCCGACACGATGCCGAGCATCGTGGTGCCGTCGTCGCTGACGACGAGCGCCCCGACGTTGTGCTCGGCGAGCATGTCCATCAGCGCGTCCACCGTTGCGTCGGGCGCAATCGTGTAGACCGTGCTGCTTCCCTTGGATGCCAGAACTTCGTTGACGCGCATGGTCAGACCCCACTCTCAGTGTCCTTGCACTGTAACGCGGGTCACATGCGTCAAGCGAGAGCTACAGGTCTTCGTCCGCCGGCTCGCGACCGAACGTCAACGAGCGGACGTTGCTCGGCTCTGCCTCGGGCTCGTCGGCCCACGACTCGTCGTGCGGTCCCTGGTCGGGGAAGTGGCCGACGTACGCCATGGCCGAGTCGTGCAGCCTCGTGTTGGTCGCCAAGGCATTGTCGCCCCACGGACCGGGTGCACCGGCCAGGCTCGTGAACGTGCCGCCGGCCTCCCGCACGACGATGTCGAGCGCTGCCATGTCCCACAGCTTGAGCTCGGGCTCTGCGGCGATGTCGACGGCTCCTTCGGCCAGCAGCATGTACGACCAGAAGTCGCCGTACGCGCGGGTGCGCCAGCAGCGACGCATCAGGGCCGCGAAGGCCTCTCCTCGGCCGATCACGTCCCAGCCGCCCAACGAGGCGTACGACAACGACGCGCTCTCGAGATCGGCGACCTGCGAGACCTTGATCTGGCGTGATGACATGAATGACTTGCCCGTGAAGGCGCCGGTGCCCTTGCTTGCCCACCAGCGGCGCCCGAGAGCCGGCGCGGAGACGCAGCCGGCGACGATCTCGCCGTCTTCTTCCAGAGCGATGAGAGTGGCCCAGACCGGGACGCCACGCACGAAGTTGGACGTGCCGTCGATCGGGTCGATGATCCAGGCGCCGCCCGCCGATGCCCTCGCCCTCGCCCTGCTCCTCACCGAGCACGATGTCGCGGGTGCGGGCTGACTTCAGGGTGCGCCGGATGGCGGCTTCAACAGCCTGGTCGGACTCGGTCACGTACGTCATGTCGGGCTTCGTGGCGACCTCGAGATCGATGGCGCCGAACCGGTCCATCGAGAGATTGTCGGCATTGTCAGCCAGCACGTGAGCGAGGCGCAAGTCGTCGTTGTACGAGTGAGCCATGGCGTCAGACTACGGCGTGTCGGGGGCGGGCCGACGTGCGGCGCTCCGTCAGTACTCGTCGAGCTGGTCGCGGCTGGCCAGGATGCGGCGGAACGACTCGACCCGCTCGGGCGCAAGGGTGCCAGCGGCGATCGCGATGTCGAGCGCGCACTCGGGCTCGGTCGCCGAGTGCAGGCAGCCTCGCGGGCAGTCGCGGGCCGCGTCCTGCAGATCGGGGAACGCCTTGATCAGGTTGTCGATCTCGACATGGGCCAGGCCGAACGACCGGATGCCGGGGGTGTCGATGATCCATCCGCCGAAGGGCAGCTCGAGGCTGATCGCCGACGTCGACGTGTGCCGACCGCGACCCGTGATCGCGTTGACGTAGCTGACCGACCGGTGCGCGTCGGGCACCAGGGCGTTGACGAGCGTCGACTTGCCGACGCCGCTGTGACCGACCAGGACGCTGGTCCGGTCGCGCAGGGCGTCGCGCACGGTGTCGAGGTCGCCGCCCTGTCGGGTCACCACGACACGGACCCCGAGCGGCGTCAGCATCGCGACCAGGTCGTCGGCCGAGCCCAGGTCGGACTTGGTCAGGCACACGAGCGGTTCCATGCCGGCGTCGAAGGCGGCGACGAGGCACCGGTCGATGAGCCCCGGACGTGGGGGCGGATCGGCCAGGGCCGCGACGATCACGAGCTGGTCGGCATTGGCCACGATGATCCGCTCGATCGGGTCGTCGTCGTCGGCGGTGCGCCGCAGCACCGTGCGGCGGGGGTGCACCTCGACGATGCGCGCCAGCGATCCGTCGTCACCGCTGACGTCGCCGACGACCTTGACCTCGTCGCCGACGATGACGCCCTTGCGGCCGAGGTTGCGTGACTTCATGGCCGTGATCGTGCGCCCGTCGCCAGAGCCGGTCGGAGAAGTGATCGTCACGGTGTAGCGACCGCGGTCGATCGTCACGACGCGTGCGGTGTCGGCCTCGTCGTAGTTGGGCCGGACCTTGGTGCGCGGCTTGGTGTGGCGCCGCGGGCGCTCGAACCGCGCGTGGTCGTCGTCGTTCCTCATGGCATCACGTTCATGACATCAGGCGTTCCCAGACCGGGGCGAAGTTGGGATAGGTCTTGACCGTCGTGGCGACGTTCTCGACGTACGTGTCGGGGATGCGCAGTGCCAGCACGACGCCGGCGTGGGCCATGCGGTGGTCGTCATAGGTGTGGAACGTCTCGGCGTGCAGCGGGCGGGGTCGGATCAGCAGGCCGTCGTCGAGCTCTTCTGCATCGCCGCCGAACCGGTTGATCTCGGCGACGAGTGCGGCCAGCCGGTCTGTCTCGTGACCGCGCAGGTGCGCGACGCCGGTCAGCCGCGACGGGGTCGTCGCGAGCGCCGCCATCGCAGCCACGACGGGGGTCAGCTCGCCAACGTCGTGCAGGTCGAGCTCGACACCACGCAGCTCGGTTCCGGCGGAGAAGACCAGGTCGGTGCCGTCCTCGACGACGGTGCCACCGAAGGCAGGCACGATCTCGCGCCACGCGTCACCAGCCTGGTCGGTCTGCTGGGGCCAGCTGCGGATCCGCACGCTGCCGCCGGTGACCAAGGCTCCGGCGATGAAGACGCCGGCATTGGACAGGTCGGGCTCGATCTCGACGTCGAGCGCGCTGACGGTGCCGGGATGCACGATCCACCGGCCGGGCTCGTCGGTGTCTACCTGGACGCCGCGGCGTCGCAGCTCGGCGACCGTCATCTCGATGTGCGGCATCGAGGGCAGCGAGGCACCGACGTGACGCAGGTCGAGGCCCTTGTCGAAGTGGGCACCGACCAGCAGCAGCGCCGAGATGAACTGGCTGGACGACGACGAGTCGATCTCGATGGGCCCGCCGGCGACCTGTCCGGTGCCGTGCACCGTGAATGGCAGCGAACCGCGTCCGTCGTCGTCGACCTGGACGCCCAGGCTCCGCAGGGTCGCGATCGTGGTCGCCATGGGACGCACGCGCGCATGCTCGTCGCCGTCGAACGTCACGGGTGCGCTGCCGAGGGCTGCGAGCAGGGGCACGAAACGCATGACGGTGCCGGCCAGGCCGCAGTCGACCGTGACCGGGGCCGTGCCGCTCGTCGTCGGCGGGGTCACGGTCCACGTCATCGCGTCGCGGTCGATCGTGGCGCCCAGCGCGGTCAGCGCCGCTGCCATGAGCTGGGTGTCACGAGATCCGAGCGGTCGGGTCAGGACCGACGGCGCATCGCCCAGCGCGGCGAGGATCAGGGTCCGGTTGGTCAGCGACTTGGAGCCGGGTACCAGGACGTCGCCGGTGAACGGTGTGTCGCGGTAGGGCGCGAGCCAGGGGAGCGGGGCAGTCATCGCGTCCAGCCTATCGCCCCAGCGCGGCGGGGGATCTAGCTGACGCAGGTGCTCGATCTGGTCGGCGACCGACGAGGCGGCGCCGGTGACCTTGTCCTTGGCACGACGACCGATGAACTTCTTGTGCGGCTCAGGATCGAGGGTGGCCATCAGCAGCCCGCCGGTCATCGAGAGGTTCTTGAGGAAGTGGATGCGCTGGTTGGCGCGCGCTGCCGGGTCGGTCTCGTTCCAGTAGGCGTGGCCAGCCACCGTGGTCGCCGGCATCGTGGAGGCCAGGACGAACGAGGCGATGCGGGGAAGGTGACCTGTCGCGAGGGCGACACCGCCGACCAGCTGGACCGCGCCGTTGAGGCGGGTCAGGTTGGCGCCGGTCACCGGAAGGTCGGGTGCGACCTTCTTGAGCAGGTCTGCGGTCGGCTGCGCCTTGGCGGCGCGGGGGCCGGGCGACTTGAGCGCCGTGGCGCCGCCGACGATGAACATGGATGCCAGCAGGGGACGGGCGACGGTTCGCAACAAGGTCATGAGTCAATTCATACCCGACGGGGGCGCCGAGGCAAGTCGTGATCGCCTATCCGACGTACTGATAGGGCGGTGACTGGAACGACACGCTGTCGTTGCCGGGGTGCGGGTCGTCGGTCGCGGTCACCGTGATGCTGCCGGCTGGCAGGAGTCCTCGGGCCTTCGCGATGAACGTCGTGCCGTGGCCTGCCGGAAGCGTCGTGGTGCAGACCAGCTCTGAGAGACGCTCGTTGCGGGTCGCCGAGCCGCAGTCCCAGCCGCCGCTGGCCACGCCCCGGAACGTGACTCGCTGGGTGAACCGCATCGTGACGGTGACGGCTTGATCGACCGGACGACCGGCGTTGGCGGCCGTGATCGGGACGGTGAAGCGACGCTGCAAGAAGGTGTCGTCCGACGTGATCGCGGGCGCTGTGACTCCGTAGTCGGTCGGTGTGACGGCGGGTTCGGGCGGCTCTGACGGGGTGGGGGTCGGCGTCGGTCGGCCGGGCGGAGCGGGACTCGACGGGGGAGCCCCGGTCTTCGGGGTGCCGGTAGGCATGGCGGCGGCAGGAGCGGAGGGCGTCGTGGTGCCCGGCGCGACGGCGCCGAAGGGATGCCAGGTGTCGGGGTGGTGGGCACCGAGGAGGTGCGAGGTGCCCGAGGGGCGGCCGCCTCGTCGACGACTGGCGAGGAGCCGCTCGGGTCGGTGGACGCCGGAGTGTCGGCAGGGCCCGCCGCGGTCACGGACGTCCGCTGCCCGGCGGTGTTGAAGTCGGTTGTGACGGCGATCGTCCCGGCGGCCGCGACGCTGGTCACGACCGCAGCAGCGACCACTCCCTGGACCGCCGAGCCGGACACCGACGCGCTCAGCGTCTTGACCGGCGCGGCCAAGAGCTTGAGCCCGACGGCCGCCGAGCTGGCGCCCGCACCGGCAGCCGCGTAGCCGGCGAACGCCGGCCCCAGCAGCGCCGGACCGATCAGGCCGGACAGGTTGCCGTTGACTTCCACGAGCTCGAGGTGCAGTCCTGCGCACCGGCTGCAGTCCTCGAGGTGCAGGTCGACCTTCTTCGCGTCACGCTTCGACAGGCCGTCACGGACGTACGCACCGAGCAGCCCGGTCGTCGTGCGGCACTCGCCGCGAAGCGCGGGTGCCAGGTGCTGCTGCAGGTAGGCCTGACGCAGTCCCTCGCGTGCTCGATAGGCCAGCGCAGAGACGCTGTTGGGGCTCATGCCGAGCAACGGTGCGATGTCGGCGGGCCTGTTTCCCTCGACGTCGAGGTGCCACAGGACGAGCTGCCAGCGTTCGGGCAGGGCCGCGAAGGCTGCGGCCGCAGCACTCTGCTCGAAGTGCATCTCGGCCGGGTCGACGAACTCGACCTCTCGGTCGAGCTCGGACTCGTCGCCGGTCGGCCTGGTCCGTTGCTCGGCCCGCAGGCGGTCGACGTGGAGCCGCCGGATCGCAGTCAGCAGGTAGGCGCGGAAGAACTCGTCGGGGCCCTTGCCGTTCTGCAACGTCGCCAGGACCCGGATGAACGACTCGGCGACCAGGTCGTCGGCATCAGGTCCCCGGACCAGCTGGCGGGCGAGGCGCATCGCGGCCTCGCGATGACGGTCGAACAGGGTGCCGTACGCCTGTGTGTCGCCGGAGCGCACGGCATCGATGAGCTCGACGTCGGTGGCCCCGCCGCCCTCATCGAGACGTTCGGAGCCGCTGAGTAGTTCTGACACGTGTGTTCCTCCACCGCAGTCAACGATCTGCCGCCGATACAGTCACGTCCAGGCCCCGGATTTTAGCCACATAATCTTTTCCGAAACCGCGTCATGTGCGGTGGTTGACCACGTCTCATCCATGTCCGATCACGCGGTGTTCGATGAAGGAAGGGGTGCGAGTGTTCGACTCGGGTTTGAACGAAGCACTCCTACGCGATGCCGTCCGCGACGGCCGATCGGATGTGGTCGACGTTGCACACGAGGTGGGAGCGAGTGCAGCGCAGCTGGGCGTTCCGCTCCACGAGGTCCTGGACCACGTGGAGCGGGCCTACGCCCCGAACGAGCCAGCCGCCGCAGCGACCCGCGCGGCAGCCGTGGCCTGGGCCGAACGGGCGTTGATCCACCACGCGGACATCGCGTGCGAAGATCCGCTGACGTCGTTGGCGACCGTGCCGTACGTCCGAACCCGTCTGGCCGAGATCTACCGTGGCGCCGAGAGCGTCGGTCGTCGTGCCACCGACTCCAGCGCGCTGGTCGTGGTCGAGCTTCCCGCGGCTGTTGCAGGGTCACGAGCTCGAGGTGTCGTTGCGGGCGCTCGAGATCGCTGACGTGTTCCGTCTCGTCTACACCGGAGACGAGACGATCGCGCAGCTGTCGAGCCGACGGTTCGCGGCTCTGGTCGGACGCGAGCGCACCGACGAGGTCACGATGAGCCTGCTGCGGCTGCTGGTCGAGAAGGCCACGCAGGACACGCAACACGTCCGGATCTGGGTCGAGCACCTGCCGGCTTCCGAGGATGGCATCGCGCATGTCCTCGCGACCCTGTCCGAGTAGCCCCGTGCCAGTAGCCCCGTGCGAGTAGCAGTGCCTGTGGCACGCTTGCTGCATGTGCGGACGGTACGCAACCACCCAGACCGCGGCGACCCTCAACCAGGCGTTCGAGGTCGACCTGGCACGGGCGACTGTCGAGCTCGAGCCTGACTACAACGTCGCCCCGACCAAGCTGGCCCCCGTCGTCATCGGTCGACGCAGCGACGACGGTCCGGCAGTGCAGCGCGAGCTGCTGACCGCGCGGTGGGGCCTGATCCCCAGCTGGGCCAAGGACCCGTCGATCGGCAGCCGGATGATCAACGCCCGTACTGAGACCGTGGCCGAGAAACCGTCGTTCAAGAACGCCTTTGCCAAGCGACGGGCACTGGTGCCAGCCGACGGCTACTACGAGTGGTACACCGCCCAGCTGCAGCCGGGGAGAAGAAGGCCAAGAAGCAGCCGTTCTACATCACGCCCAAGGACGAGTCGATCCTCGCGATGGCCGGCCTGTACGAGTTCTGGAAGGACCGCGAGGCCGATGAGTGGATCGTCAGCTTCACGATCCTGACGACGTCAGCCGAGGATGCGCTGGGACACGTCCACGACCGGATGCCGCTGTTCCTGCCGCCCGATGCGTTCGGCGCCTGGCTCGACCCGTCCCCGCGGCCGACCGACGAGCTGCTCGACCTGCTAATCCCGGCGGCGCCCGGTCGGTTGGATGCCTTCGCGGTCTCGACCGCCGTCAACAACGTGCGCAACAACGGTCCCGAGCTGATCGAGCCTCTCCCAGCGGAATAGCGCGGCGCGATGGGTCGTTGTACTGAGCAGGAGGTCAGATGACGAACAATGCCGCGTGCCTGGAGCCGACGATCACGCCACTGCGCCAACGTCCACAGCCGGGAGTAGGGTGGGACGCAATGACAGCGACGCCCGACATCCCCGAAGTCCCTGACGAGCGGGAGACCGAGACCTCGGAGCAGCGACAGGCTCGCTTCGAGGCCGACGCGCTGCCGTTCCTCGACCAGCTCTACTCGGCGGCACTGCGCATGACGCGCAATCCGCATGATGCCGAAGATCTCGTGCAGGAGACGTTCTCCAAGGCGTTCACCGCCTTCCACCAGTTCCGGCCCGGCACGAACCTCAAGGCGTGGCTCTACCGCATCTTGACCAACACCTACATCAACTCGTACCGCAAGAAGCAGCGTCAGCCGCAGCAGGTCACCGACGAGATCGAGGACTGGCAGATCGCGCGGGCTGAGTCGCACGGCTCGTCCGGTCTGAAGTCCGCCGAGATGGAGGCGCTCGAGCACCTGCCTGACAGCGACGTCAAGGACGCGCTGCAGGCCCTCCCTGAAGACTTCCGCATGGCGGTCTACCTCGCCGACGTCGAGGGCTTTCCCTACAAGGAGATCGCCGAGATCATGGAGACGCCGATCGGTACCGTCATGTCCCGGTTGCACCGTGGTCGCCGGCTGCTGCGCGAGATGCTGGCCGACTACGCGCGCGATCGCGGCATGGTCGTGACGGGGGTGGGTGAGAAATGAACCCGTGCGAAGGACCCGACTGCGAGCAGGCACTGGAAAATCTCTACCTGTTCATCGATCAGGAGATCGACACCGCCAGCTGCGCTGAGATCGAGAGTCACATCAGCGAGTGCACTCCGTGCCTGAGCGAGTACGAGCTCGAGCGGGTCGTGAAGTCGCTCGTGTCGCGTTCGTGCTCCGAGGTGGCGCCTGAGCCGTTGCGGGCCAAGGTGCTGATGTCGATCCGCACGGTGCAGATCCAGATCACCGAGACCAAGCTGCGCTAGCAGCGCGCACGCGCACGACAAAGCCCCCGTCCATGAGGATGGGGGCTTTGTTCTTGCTTGGTGCGTTCAGCTCACGCGTTGGGGCGCTTGCCGTGGTTTGCGCCCTTCTTCTTGCGTGCACGACGCTTACGTCCGGTCTTGCCCATGGTGTTCCTCCTCAGAAGTCGTCGCCTCAGTCTCCCACAGGCGTGATGCGCGACAGAAATCGCTCCCGGTCTACGACGACTCGACGCACTTCGCCGTTCGCCAGGAGGGTGCCGGCGGCGTCGTGGGCGACGACCTGGAACCGGAGGAGTCGGCCGTCTTCGTAGACGACAGTTGCCGTCGCCGTGACGACGGCGCCGACCGGGCTCGCAGCGAGGTGCTCGATCTCGACCCGGGTGCCCACGCTGGTCTGCTCAGGTGGCAGGTCAAGTGCCGCGCACGTGGCTTGTTCGCACCAGGCCAGCACCCGCGGAGTCCCCAGGACGTCCAGATCGCCTGATCCGAGGGCCCGGGCAGTGTCCGCAGGGGTGACGGTGTGGGTGATGCTCGCCGACGTCATCTGGCCACCCTAGCGTCGGTCAGGACGACCAGGCCTGCCACAAGGTGGCGTAGCGCGAGCCCGCAGCGACGAGGGCGTCATGGGTTCCGTGCTCGACGATGCGGCCCTCGTGCATGACGATGATGCGGTCGGCGGTCTGGGCCTGCGTCAGGCGGTGGGCGACGAGCAGCGACATCCGGTTCTCGGTCACGGCAAGGGCCGCCTGCTCCAGGTCGCGTGCGCCGGCCGAGCCGGCCTCTGCGGTCGCTTCGTCGAGGACGACGAGCAGCGGGTCGAGCAGCACGACCCGGGCGAGGGCGAGCTGCTGCGCCTGCGACGGGGTGAGCGTCGTGCCCAGCTCGCCGACCCGGGTGTCGAGGCCGTCCGGCAACGCTCGAGCCCACCGCTGCGAGCCCGTGACCTCGAGGGCGGCCCACAGGCTGTCGTCGTCGGCATCTCCAGCTGCGAGCAGGAGGTTCTCGCGCAGCGTCCCGGCGAAGACGTGCACCTCTTGCGAGACGAGCGCGATGTGCCGTCGGATGTCGGCCTCGTGCGCGGTCGACACGTCGAGCTGGCCGAGTCGGACGGTTCCGCCGGTTGGCGAGATAGCCCCGGCGATGATGCCGCCGAGAGTCGTCTTTCCGGCGCCTGTGGCCCCGACGACGGCAACCCGCTCGCCGGGCCTGATCTCCAGGTGGACGTCGGCGAGCACCTCCCGGCCGGACTCGTACGCATGGTGCACGTCGGCCAGGTGCAGGTGGGCGGCATCACCCGGATGCTGATGGGTCCTGACCGGTGCCGGGATCAACGCCACCCCGGCCAGCCGTGCGAGGGCAGCGCCGCTCGACTGGACTGCGTCGAAGACGAACAACAGCGCGCCGATCGGGTTGAACAGCCGATGGAAGAACAGCGCCGCAGTCGTCGCTTCGCCCACCGACACGATGTCGGACCGGACGAGCAGGAACCCCGACGTCAGCACGAGGGCGAGACCGACGAGCTCGGAGCTGTTCATCCGAGAGCCGAAACGGGTGTAGAGCTTGAACACCGACATCGCGATCTCGAGGGCATGACGGGACGTGCTGTGGATCTGACCGAGCGCCTCGTGCTCACGTCCGAACGCCCGCAGGGTCGGCGCCCCGTGCACCCCGTTGACCAGCGCTTCGGCGCGTGCGCCTTGGGCGGTGCGCTCGTCGCGGTAGTACGGCGCAGAGCGCGGCAGGTACCAGCGCAGGGCCAGGACGTAGCTGGGCGCCGCGGCGAGCCCGGCCAGGCCGAGACGCCAGTCGAGGGCGAACAGCCCGCCGGCGGTGAAGATGATCGCGGCGAGCGAGTTGATCAGCAGCGGAACGGCCTCGTCGAGGGACTCGGTCAGGTGGCGGACGTCGTCGCCGACGCGCGAGACGACGTCGCCGATGCCGGCGGCCTCGATCCGTTGGGTCTCGAGGTGCAGCGCGCGGTCGAGCACGTCCTCGCGCAGGCTTGCGAGAGCAGGGGCGGCCGCATGGGCGAGGGCCGTCGTGGACAGGGTCGCGAACAGTCCGCCGAGCAGGGCGGAGGCCACCATGATGATGACGTAGCGCTGGACGTCACCGCTGCTGGCATCGTCACGGACGGCGTCGATGACGCGGCCGATCATCCAGACCGGCACGACGCCGGCGAGGCCGACGGCGAGGAAGGACGTGATCGTCAGGGCGAGGCTTGCCTTGCGGGCGGCGACGAGTCGCCATGCGAGCCGGGCGGTGTCGCGGGCCGAGGCGACGGGCAGGAGGTCGTGCTGGGCCGAGGGCGAGCTCATCGCAGGACCGCCCCTCGGTACACCGGGTCGGTCATGAGATCGGCATGGGTGCCGCTGCTCACGAGGCGGCCCGACTGGATGAAGAGCACCCGGTCGGCACGTTGCAGCAGGGCGGGGCTCGACGTGATGAGGATCGTTGCGCCGACCGGCTTGCGGGCTGTGTGCAGGCCATCGGCGATCGCCTGCTCGGTGACGGAGTCGACGGCACTGGTGGGATCTTGCAGCACCAGGACGGGCTTGTGCGCGGCGAGTGCTCTGGCGAGGGCCAGTCGTTGGCGCTGCCCGCCGGACAGGCTGAGCCCACCGGGCCGCACCGCCCGTTCGAGTCCTTCGGGATGCAGTGCGACGACGTCGTCGGCGGCTGAGGCGGCGAGAACGGCGGCCAGGTCGTCGTCACCGAGCGTCGCGTCGGGATCGACGATGTTCCGCAGCGTCCCGGCGAACAGCTCGGTGTGATGGGCATTGACCAGGACGAACGTCTGGCGCGCCGCGATCGAGATGTCATCGAGTCGGACGTCGCCGAGCAGCACCTGCCCGTGATCGGCGGTGCGGTTGCCGGAGAGCAGGTTGACCACGGTGTCGGAGACGGCGGGATCGTCGATCACGAGGGCGAGCAGCTCGCCGTCGACGGTCTCGAAGCTGAGCGGTCCGAGGGGGCCTGCGAGCACCTGCTCGAAGGCGATCTGCGGACGCGTCTCGGTCGGCGTCCGGTCGCCGTCGGTGAGGAGCCGCGGGGTGTGCAGGAACGTGACGATGCGTGCAGCCGAGGCGCGGGAAGCGGCGAACTGGGCGCTGATCTCACCGAGGCCCGCAATGGGCTCGGCCAGAAACTGTGTCAGGCCCACCAGGGCGATGAGCTGGCCGACCGTGATGCCGCCGTCGAGGGCGCGGGTGCCAGCGACCAAGGCCACGGCGGCCAGCAGCAGGCCGCTGAGCCCGGTCGTGAGCCCGGCGAGATAGCCCCATGAACGTGCCACGGCGATCGTGTCGTCCCGCGCTCGTGTGCTGGCGCGCCGATAGCCTGCGCAGGGCGATGTCCTCACCGCCGATGCCCTTCAGTGGCCGAAGTCCTTGGACGAGGTCGCCGGCCAGTCCGCTGGCAGCGGCGGTGCTCTCCTGCTGGCGGGTCGTGCGCCGGGCGACCAACGGCGTCACGACCTGGATGATCAGGACGACGGCAGGAACGCCGAGCAGGATCAGCAGCCCGAGCACGACGTCGACCTGCAGCACGTAGACGGCGACGGCCAGCATGCTGAGCAGTGCGGCGGTCGCAAAGGCGAGCTGACGCAGCACGACGGCGACGAGGTCGGCGTCGGACGTCGCGAGCGAGAGGGTCTCGCCCGACAACGTCGTGGTCTTGGCACCGCGGGGATCGAGGACGTGCTCGGCGATCTCGCTGCGCAGCAGGTGTGCTTCTTCCTGCACGCTCCTGACGACGAAGCGGCTGCCGTAGCGGTACGAGTTGCTCAAGACGGCGAAGAGCGCCGCGAGCAGCAGCAGCGACAGCCCGAAGCTGCTGACATCGCCGGTGGCCACGCCCCGGTCGATGATCACGCCGATCACGACCGGGACGAGGGTCTCGGCACAGCTGCCACAGGATGATCAACGGATAACCACAGGCGAGGCGGCGCTGGTGTCGCCGCAGCGCCCGTCCGATCAGCCCCGATCCGGTCGTCGGAAGCTCGATGGTCGGTCACCGGATAAGGGTACCCTCACCAGCCTCAGATGCCGGTCGTGGCTCGGGGGTAGGCGGCGTTGACGTCGGTCATGATGTTGACGAGGTACGGGATGCCCGACGCGAAGGCACGGTCGATCGCCGGACCGATGTCCTTCGGATCGGTGACCAGCTCGCCGCCACCGCCCAGGGCCGTCACGACCTGGTCGTAACGGGTCTGCGGAGCCAGGTCAGCGGCGACGTCGTAGCCGTACAGCCACTGCATGGGGCCCTTCTCGAGGCCCCAGGCGGAGTTGTTGCCGACGATCATGACGACCGGCAGGTTGTGCCGCACCAGGGTGTCGACGTCCATCAACGACATGCCCGCCGCGCCGTCGCCGTACAGCAGGACGACCTGGCTCGACGGTCGGGCGATCCGCGCGGCGATCGCGGCGCCGAGCCCGGCGCCGAGGCAGCCGTACGGACCGGGATCGAGCCATCCGCCGGGACGCTTCGGCTCGACGAACTTGCCGGCGAACGAGACGAAGTCGCCACCGTCGCCGATGACGACCGCGTCGTCGGCGAGGCGAGGGAGCGGTCGCCGTAGATGCGGGCGGGGTGGATCGGATCGGCCTCAGCGGTCAGCAGCTCGCTGTCGCGGGCCGTCGCGGCAGCGACCTCGTCCTGCAGCGACGACAGCCAGGGCGACCAGTCGGGCCTGGCACCGGGGGTCGTCTGCAGCGCAGACAGGATCCCGGCGAAGACGGCCGTCAGGTCTCCGCTGGCCGAGCCGGCGAGCTCGGCATGCCCCGAGAGCTGGTCGGGGGAGTCGGCCAGGTGGACGGTCCGGGCCGGGGTGGTGCCGTCCTTCCCGCCGAACACTCCGTAGCCGAGGCGGAAGTCGAGCGGCGTGCCGACGACGATCACGAGATCGGCGCGGTTGAACGACGTCGACCTGGCCTTGGTGACGAGCTGGGGGTGCCCGCCCGGGACGATCCCACGGCCCATGCCGTTGGAGATCACCGGCACACCGGTCTCGGTGACGAAGTGCAGGGCGGCGACCTCGGCGCTGTCGGCCCAGACATCGGTGCCCAGCACGAGCACGGGCCGTTCTGAGCCGGCGAGCAGCTCGGCGACGTGCCGCAGCGCGTCACCGTCCGGCTCGAGGGGATCGGCAGGACGCCCGGTCGAGGCGTAGGTCGAGGCCCCGCTGTTGAAGAACTCGTCCATGGGGATGTCGACGAACGTAGGTCCGCGGTGCGACGAGCCCGCCAGCGTGAACGCCGCGTCGACGGTCGGCGCGATGTCGGCGAGCTGGCTCGCGGTCGTCGAGGACTTCGTGATCGACTCGAACACCGGCGGGTGGTCGAACTCCTGGAGGCTTCCGGTGCCCCAGCGGTTGTTCGGGGCACGCCCGCCGATCACGACGAGCGGGGAGCCGGAGAAGCTCGCCTGGGCAACCGGGCTGACGCCGTTCGTGACGCCCGGCCCCGCAGTCAGGACGGCCAGGCCCGGCTTGCGGGTGCAGCTTGCCGATCGCCTCGGCGGCGAACACTGCGGTGGGCTCGTGACGTACGTCGATGATCGGCATGGCCGGCTCGGCCTTGACCGCGGCGTCGTACATCGGGAAGACGTGCGCACCGGACAGGGTGAACATCGATTCCACGCCGTGGGCGCGAGCGACGTCGAAGGCGTGGATGCCGCCATGGGTGGGGGCCGGCGAGGTCCCCTCCGGCGTGGTCGGTTCAGATGTGTTCTGCGTCATGTGACGCAGGTTACCCGGCAGTAGGTCACCGCGCAGGGGAGTCAGGCCAACGGACGCGCGCGTGTCGTCGGACGGTAGAGCCACGGCTGTTCGGCCCGGATCTGGTCGAGCACCGCCAGCAGCAGGTCAGCCCGGTGGGCCGGCTGCTCGGCAAACAGCGCCGCATCGGCCCGCAGGTCGTCGCGACCCTGCACCCCGAGTGCCAGCTGCAGGTGCAGGGCACGCAGGAACGACGACGTGTTGCGGACGTTGGGCGACGGCCACTCGGCCTCAAGGTGCCCGCGCGTGCGCGGCGGCTTGATGCCGGCGCCCAGCCGGACCAGCCAGGGCTCGACGAGCCCTGGATCGAGCTCGTTGCGGTGCAGCAACGTCATGACGGCGTAGGCGAGCCGATCGTCCTCGCCGTGCCGCCAGATGTACGCCGTCGGCGCGAGCACCCGGTCGGCGATGACGTCGAGCAGCACCGTCAGCTCGAGCGGGCCGAAGTGGCGTGAGCGGGCAAGGGCGGCGAGCAGATCGGCGCCGTGGGCGATCGCATTCGCCCAGCCGACCTCGGGGATCCATCCGCGATGATCCTGCTCCCGCACGTACCAGGCCGTGGCGCGGTCACCCCAGTCGAGCACCGAGGCCGAGGTCATGAGGTGCTCGTTGTTGTCGCGGCCGATGATCTCGGCCAGCATCAGCGCGCTGTACGAGCGGCGCAGCACCGATACGTCGCCGTCGTGGCCGAGGCCATGTCGCAGGCCCGGAGCGATGCCGTCGCCAAGGCCTGACAGCAGCTGGTCGTACACGCCGCGGGTGATCCAGGTCGTCAGCAGGGGATAGGCGAGGTCTTCGCGGACGCGGGGATTCGGCGCGCCCAGCATCTCGACGAGCTCGACCGTGCACTCGTCGAGTCCGCGATGCGCCGGGAGCTGCATCCCGTTCTGCATGACCGACTGCCAGTACGCTTCAGACACTCAGCCATCGTGTCACGCAGAGGCCACTAGTCTGAAGGTGTGCCCTCCTTGGATGACATCGCACGTTCGCAGACCTCGCTGGACTCCGTCGACGTGGCCTGGCTCCACGCGCTGGTAGCCGACTGGCAGATCATCGCCGACCTGTCGTTCTCCGATCTCGTCCTGTGGGTGCCGATGCAGAGTCCAAGGGTCTGTGGGCGGCCGCCCAGATCCGGCCGACGACAGGCCCGACCACGCTCCTGGAGGACATCGCCGGCACGTTCATGCCCGCGGGCCGCGTCGAGCAGCTCGAGAACGCGTTCGCGACGGGCGAGTCGGGGCCCGAACGTCTGGGCGAGCAGCCCGACGGGACGCGCACCCGCTACACCGTCGTCCCCGTCCGGCGGGAGGGACGCACGATCGCGGTGGTCTCGCGGCGCAGCGCCGAGACAGGGGTACGCACCGTCAGCACGTTGGAGAACGCCTACTTCGAGGCCGCCGGTGAGCTCTCCGAGATGATCCGCCGTGGCGAGTTCCCGCTGCCCGGCGACCGTTCCGACCTGGCGGACTCGTTGCGCGTAGGAGACGGGTTCGTCCGGACCGACGCCCGGGGCGTGGTGCGGTACGCGAGCCCCAACGCGATGTCGGCCTACCGGCGGCTGGGACTCGTCGGCGACCTGGTCGGGACGCCGTTGGGCGATGTGACGACTGGGCTCGTCGACCGTCGGCCTACCGACCGCAGCGTCCGGGGGGTGCTCCGCGGCGACGGCGACAGCGAGACCGAGATCGAGAACGCCAAGGCCTCGCTGCTCCTGCGCATCATCCCGCTGCGGTCGGCTGGCCGGCGCAGCGGTGCGCTGATCTTGTTGCGTGACGTCACCGAGCTGCGGCTGCGCGAGCGCGAGCTCGTCTCGAAGGAGGCGACGATCCGCGAGATCCACCACCGGGTCAAGAACAACCTGCAGACCGTCGCGGCGCTGCTGCGCTTGCAGGGGCGCCGCATGGAGAATCCCGAGGCGCGCGCGGCGCTGGAGGAGGCCGTCCGGCGGGTCGGATCGATCGCGCTGGTGCACGAGACGTTGAGCCAGTCCTTCACCGACTTCGTCGACTTCGACGAGATCGCCGACCGGCTGTTGCGGACCGTGCTCGACGTCTCGGGCGGACCTGCTGCCGCCAACCGGATCCAGCCAGATCGCTTCGGCAGCTTCGGCATGCTGCCCGGAGAGGTCGCGACGCCATTGGCGATGGTGCTCACCGAGCTGATCCAGAACGCCGCCGAGCATGCGTACGGCGAGGAAGGCGGCACGCTGTCGATGGCCGTCAACCGGATCCGCGATCGCATCCGGCTGCGCGTCAGCGACGAAGGGGTGGGCCTGCCCGACGACTTCGACCCCGCCGCAAGCCTGGGACTGTCGATCGTGACGACCCTCGTCGAAGGAGAGCTCGGCGGAACGTTGGAGTTCGAGCGGCGCACCGGCGGCGGCACCACGGTGGCGATCACGCTGTCGGTCTGACCAGGTGCTGGCAGAAACACCGGCCGGAGGCAGAAACACCGGTCGGAGGCAGAAACAAAGAACCCCGCGGCCAGGGGCCACGGGGTTCACCGATACGTGCGTACGTTCAGGCAGTACGAATACGTGCCCGAGCATTGCGACGCTTCAGCGTACGACGTTCGTCTTCGCTCAAGCCTCCCCACACACCATGATCCTGTCCGGATTCCAGAGCCCACTGAAGGCACTGCTCGCGGACATCACAGCGGCGGCATACGACCTTGGCCTCTTCGATCTGCAAGATGGCAGGACCCGTGTTGCCGATGGGGAAGAAGAGCCAGGGTCCTCGTCAAGACATGCCGACTTGTGGCGCCAGTCCATGTGGGGACACTCCTTCCCGTTCGGTGTTGCGCCCTCGAACAAGTCTGTTTGACCTGCTCTGGGGCATTGGTTTCCATGCTTTCAACATTTGACATTGTTTACAAGGGCAACGAGCCACCGCGAATTGTCGTATCGGTCACATGGCACCTACGCTGGCGCGGTGACGTCTCTCGGACGGCCGTCTGGAACGGCCAAGACCCTGCTCATCGTGGCCGCCGCAATCGTTTCGCTCGAGGCGCTGACCTTCGCCGTGCTGGCCGTCCTCGAGCTGGTCAACGTGACCTCCGGCCGGGTCGGTTTCGGCATCGGCGTGACGCTGTTCTTCCTCGTGTTCTCCGCCGGTCTGTTCTGGGCTGCGTGGCACGTGGCCCGGGGTGACTCGCGGGCTCGAAGCCCGCTCGTCTTCGCCCAGCTGATCGGCCTCGGCCTGGCCTGGAACTTCAAGGCAGATTCCGTGGCGATCGCGTTGGCCGTCGCCGTTCCGGCAGCAGTGGCGCTGGCGTGCTTGTTGGCTCCTCCGGTGACCCGGGCACTGAGCGACGAAGATCCTGTGTGAGACACTGAGAGCCGGGCACAACCCGTTACTCCCGCTTCGAGCGGGTCAGCATGATGCGGCTGAGCCGCGCCGGCAACCGGATCGGTGCCGATGACCACCAACGGAAACGTCCCCGAGGATCTCACCTTCATGGTTGCCACTGATATTGACCTGCACACCGACTCAGCAGACGCTGAGGATCCTGTCTTCGCGCTGCACCGCGGCGGGAAGATGGCCATTGCCGCGACCGTCCCCTTGCGTGACGCGGACGACCTCTCGATGTCGTACACCCCCGGCGTTGCCCGGGTGTGCGAGGCGATCGCGGCCGATCCCGAAGCAGCCCACGACTACACCTGGGTCTCCAACACGGTCG
Source organism: Aeromicrobium sp. UC242_57 (assembly GCF_044452305.1). Taxonomy (NCBI): domain Bacteria; kingdom Bacillati; phylum Actinomycetota; class Actinomycetes; order Propionibacteriales; family Nocardioidaceae; genus Aeromicrobium; species Aeromicrobium sp. UC242_57. The sequence goes on from NZ_JBIOAM010000001.1 coordinate 58,653, forward strand.
CCGTGATCACCGACGGCACCGCAGTGCTGGGCCTCGGTGACATCGGCCCGGCCGCCTCGATGCCCGTCATGGAGGGCAAGGCGATCCTGTTCAAGCAGTTCGGCGGCGTCGACGCGATCCCGGTCGCGCTGGCCACGACCGATGTCGACGAGATCGTCGAGACGATCGTCCGCATGGCCCCGACCTTCGGCGGCGTCAACCTCGAGGACATCTCGAGCCCCCGCTGCTTCGAGATCGAGCGCCAGCTCATCGAACGCCTCGACATCCCGGTCTTCCACGACGACCAGCACGGCACGGCTGTTGTGACCTTGGCGGCGCTCATCAACGCAGCGCGGCTGACCGACCGCGGCTCGACGACCTCAAGGTCGTCATCTCCGGAGCCGGAGCAGCCGGCGTGGCGATCATGAAGATCCTGCGCACGGCAGGCGTCCGCAAGATCGCGATCGTCGACCGCACCGGCGTCATCCATCCTGACCGCGAGAACCTCGACGAGCTGAAGACCTGGCTCGCCGAGCAGACTGCCGACTGGGCGCGTCCCGGTTCGATCTCCGACGCGCTGGTCGGCGCCGACGTGTTCATCGGTGTCTCCGGCGGCACGGTGCCAGAAGAGGCCGTGGCGCAGATGGCGCCTGACGCGATCGTCTTCGCGATGGCCAACCCCCATCCTGAGGTGCATCCCGACGTCGCACACAGAGTACGCCCGCGTCGTGGCCACCGGACGTTCGGACTTCCCCAACCAGATCAACAACGTGCTGGTCTTCCCAGGAATCTTCCGCGGCGCGCTCGACGTCCGGGCGACGCGCATCTCCGAGGGCATGAAGCTGGCTGCGGCCAACGCGATCGCCGACCTGGTCGGCGAGGACGTCAGCGAGACGTACGTCATCCCGTCGCCGTTCGACCCGCGCGTGGCCACGGCCGTCGCACGGGCCGTGACCGACACCGCGCGTCGCGAGGGCCTGGCCCGTCGTCCGTACTGACCTGCTCTGACTGACCTCTGAGGAGTCACATGTTTGCCGTCTACGCCGGATCGTTCAGCTCGACAGATCCACTCGACTCGCTCGTCGTGGGAGAGCGGCCCGACCCGGTCGTCCCCGACGGCTGGACGACCGTCACGGTCAAGGCCGCGTCGATCAACCACCACGACGTGTGGAGCCTGCGCGGTGTCGGTCTGCGCGAGGAGGCCCTGCCGATGATCCTCGGCTGCGATGCGGCCGGATACGACGAGGACGGCAACGAGGTTCTCGTGCACGCAGTGATCAGCGATCCGGCGTGGCGAGGCGACGAGACCCTCGACCCCCGACGGTCGCTGCTGTCGGAGCGTCACCAGGGGACGTTTGCCGAGAAGGTCGCCGTCCCCACCCGCAACGTCATCGCGAAGCCGGCCGGTCTGTCGTTCGCCGAGGCCGCCTGCCTGCCGACCGCGTGGTTGACGGCCTACCGGATGCTGTTCACGCAGTCGGGCCTCCATCCCGGCGACAGCGTGCTGGTGCAGGGCGCCGGAGGCGGCGTCGCGACGGCGCTCATCACCTTGGCCCGAGGCGCCGGTTTCAGGGTCTACGCGACGAGCCGCGACGAGGACAAGCGCGCCAAGGCGCTCGAGATCGGTGCCCACGAGGTCTTCGAGTCGGGAGAGCGCCTGCCCGTCAAGGTCGACGCGGTGATGGAGACCGTCGGGGCTGCGACGTGGTCGCACTCGATCAAGTCGATGCGCCCGGGCGGGACGCTCGTGATCTCGGGTGCCACCTCGGGCGATGCACCGAGCCACGCCGGCTGACCCGCATCTTCTTCCAGCAGATGAAGGTGCACGGATCGACGATGGGAACCCGCGACGAGCTGCACGCGCTGGCGCAGTTCATGGACGTCACCGGCACCAGGCCGCTGATCGACCGGGAGATCCCGATGGACCAGGCAGCGTCGGGTCTGCAGTCGGTCATCGACGGCAGCGTCTTCGGCAAGATCGTCCTGACGCTCTGACCTGGCCGCCCGTGGCGCGGTGGTTTATCAACCTCATTCGGCCGTTCGACGGTGGGTCGGTGGATCGTCAACCTCATAGGTCGATCTGCCCCGTGGCGCGGTGGTTTATCAACCTCATTCGGCCGTTCGACGGTGGGGCGGTGGATCGTCAACCTCATAGGTCGATCTGCCCCGTGGCGCGGTGGTTTATCAACCTCATTCGGCCGTTTGAGGTTGATAAACCACCGTCCCAGGGGGATGAGGTTGCGGATCCACCGTCCCAGGGGGGGTGAGGTTGCGGATCCACCGCCACGGCGCGCGCGGGCGTCAGTCGGCCAGGGTGTGCCGTAGATAGCGGCCCGGGGCGTCGAGGTAGGCCTTCCAGTGCCTGACGAGCTCGAGGTCGTCCCAGGCCGTCTCACGAACGCCCCAGTCGCCGACCTCGAGGATGTGGGCGCCGGGCATCGAGGCCAAGATCGGGGAGTGGGTCGCGCACAGCACCTGACCGCCTTCGGCCACGACGTCGTGCAGCACCCGGATCAGGGTCAGCGTCGACCGGAACGACAGCGCTGCCTCGGGCTCGTCGAGGCAGTAGAAGCTCGACGAGTCGAACTTGCGCTTGAGCACCTCGAGGAATGACTCCCCGTGGCTCATGCGGTGATAGTCGGGCTCACCAGGGGCCCGATGATCATCCATGTAGGAGTACCAGCCGTGCATCGTCTCGGCTCGCAGGAAGAACCCCCACCGGCCGGTGCCGATGCCGCGCTGGAGCCGCAGGCTCTGGTGCAGCGACGACTCGCTCGCACGGGTCGTGTGCTGGCCGTGCGCCTGCCGCCCTCGGGGGAGAGGCCGTAGGCGATCGCCACGGCCTCGACCAGCGTCGACTTGCCCGATCCGTTCTCGCCGACCAAGAAGGTCACGCCAGGAGGCAGGTCGAGCCCGTCGGTCATGACCTGGTCGACGGCAGGAATCGTGAACGGCCACGTCGACCGGTCCCAGTCGGCATGAGGATCGCGGGAGACCCGGACGACGGGCGGTTGGTCGAAGTTCACGCTGCCACCTTGTCACCTGAGCATGACAAAACCCGGCGGGCCACCACGCAAGGTGACGCCACCGGGTCTTGATCATCGGGCGCGGGCGCCCTCAGTCTTCTTCGTCGTCGAGCCGGGCCAACCAGGTCGCGAGCCGTTCGACCGGAATCTCAAAATCGGGATTCAGGTCGACGAACGTGCTGAGCTGCTCCGCGAGCCAGGCAAAGGTGACCTCTTCGTCACCTCGCCGGCTCTGGAGCTCCCTCGATACCGCGATCAGTGAAGTACATGGCTCAGCTGAATGCCTGCTGCATCAGCGTCGCCTGCTCCTCGACGTGACGGCTGTGCGAGCCGACAGACGGCGCCGACGACTCCGGTCGCGAGACCCGGACCAGAGGCAGTCCGTCGAACTCGCCGCTGAAGTGCAGCGCGACGTGCGGCCACGGGCCCTGGTTGGCGGGCTCGTCCTGCACCCAACGGACCTCGCGGGCGTTGGTGTCTGGCGATCTCGGCGTTGAGCTCGGCGACCGGACGGGGGTAGATCTGCTCGACCCGGACGATCGCGGTCCGCGACTGTCCGGCTTCGCGCTTCTCCCGCTCGGCCATGAGGTCCCAGGTGATCCGTCCGGAGCAGACGAGCACGCGCTCGACCGAAGCCGGATCGGCTCCGCCGTCTCCGTACGCTGCGTCGCCGATGACCGGGCGGAACGTGCCGCTCGTGAAGTCGTCGGGCTGCGATGCGGCGGCCTTGCTGCGGAGCATCGACTTCGGGGTGAAGACGATGAGCGGGCGGTGCTCACTCTCCAGCGCCTGGCGACGCAGCAGGTGGAAGTACGACGCGGGAGACGACGGCTGGGCCACCGTCATCGCGTCATCTGCACACAGCTCGAGGAACCGCTCGATACGAGCCGACGAGTGATCGGGGCCCTGGCCTTCGTAGCCGTGCGGCAGCAGCAGCACGACGCCGGACTTCTGGCCCCACTTGGTCTCGCCCGAGGAGATGTACTCGTCGATGACCGACTGGGCGCCGTTGACGAAGTCGCCGAACTGAGCCTCCCACAGGGTCAACGCCTCGGGGCGGGCCACCGAGTAGCCGTACTCGAAGCCGAGCGCGGCGTACTCGCTGAGCAGCGAGTCGTAGATGTAGAACGTCGACTGCTCGTCGCCCACGTGGGACAGCGGAGTCCACTCGCTCGCGTTGTTGCGGTCGATGATCGTCGCGAAGCGGGACGAGAACGTGCCGCGACGCGAGTCCTGACCGGCCATGCGTACTGGACGTCCGTCGAGCAGCAGCGAGCCGAGGGCCAGGATCTCGCCCGTGCCCCAGTCGATCGGGCCGGCGGAGATGGACTGCGCGCGGCGCTGCAGCTGCGGAAGCACCTTGGGATGGACCGTGAAACCGTCGGGCACGTTGGTGTACGCGTCGGCGACGGCCTTCATGGCCTCGGGGCTGATCGCCGTGACGAGGGTGTCAGCGGCAATCGGCTTCTCGGGGTAGTCAGGCGTGCGGCTGTAGTCGAGGTCGGTGTCGGCCCGCTTGACCTCGGCGAAGTTGCGCTCGAGCTGTGCCTGGTAGTCGCTCAGGGCGGCCTCGGCCTCTTCGAGCGTGATGTCGCCACGTCCGACCAGGGCCTCGGTGTAAAGCTTGCGCACCGACTTCTTGGCGTTGATCGTGTCGTACATCAGGGGCTGGGTGAAGCTGGGGTCGTCGCCCTCGTTGTGACCGCGACGGCGGTAGCAGACGAGGTCGATCACGACGTCCTTGTGGAACGTGCGGCGGTACTCGTACGCCAGCTGTGCCACGCGGATGCAGGCCTCGGGATCGTCGCCGTTGACGTGGAACACCGGTGCCTGGATCATGCGGGCGACATCGGTGCAGTACGTCGACGAGCGCGAGGACGACGGCGAGGTCGTGAAGCCGACCTGGTTGTTGACGATCAGGTGGATCGTGCCGCCGGTTCGGTAGCCGCGCAGCTGCGACAGGTTGAGCGTCTCGGCCACGACACCCTGGCCGGCGAAGGCCGCGTCACCGTGCACGAGGACCGGCAGGACCGGGAACTCCTCGCCGCGATTGAGGCGGTCCTGCTTGGCGCGGGTGATGCCTTCGAGGACCGGGTCGACGACCTCGAGGTGCGACGGGTTGGCCGCGATCGAGACCTTGACCTTGTCGCCGTTGCCTGAGGTGAACTCGCCCTCGACGCCGAGGTGGTACTTGACGTCGCCGGAGCCCTGGACGGTGCGGGGGTCGATGTTGCCCTCGAACTCGCGGAACACCTGGCTCGGACGCTTGCCGGCGATGTTGACCAGTGCATTGAGGCGGCCACGGTGGGCCATGCCGATGCAGACCTCTTCGAGCTTGTCGGCGGCGGCTGCCTCACAGATCTCGTCGAGGAACGGGATCGTGGTCTCGCCACCTTCGAGGCTGAACCGCTTCTGACCGACGAACTTGGTCTGCAGGAACGTCTCGAAGGCTTCGGCCTGGTTCAGCTTCTGCAGGATGCGCCAGCTGCTCCTCGCGCGGCGGCTTGGTGTGCGGACGCTCGATGCGCTCCTGGAACCACTCACGCTCGGTGGGCGACTGGATGTGCATGTACTCGACGCCGATCGTGCGGGCGTACGAGTCGCGCAGGATCCCGAGGATCTCGCGCAGCTGCATGAACCGCTTCTCGCTCTTGAACGAGCCGGTCGCGAACTCGCGATCGAGGTCCCACAGGGTGAGGCCGTGCGAGGCGGTGTCGAGGTCGGGGTGCATGCGCGGCGACGCGTCGAGCGGGTTGGTGTCGGCCATGAGGTGGCCGCGCACCCGGAACGCGTGGATCAGCTCGAGGACGCGTGCCTGCTTGTGCACCTCGTCGTCGTGGCTGACCGGGATGTCCCGAGCCCAACGGATCGGCTCGTACGGGATCTTGAGCGCGCGGAAGATCTCGTCGTAGAAGTCGTCCTCGCCGAGCAGCAGCGCGTGGATCCGCTTGAGGAACTCGCCGGACTGCGCGCCCTGGATTACCCGGTGGTCGTAGGTCGACGTGAGGGTCATCATCTTGGAGATGGCCATCTGGGCGAGGGTGTGCTCGGACGCGCCCTGGAACTCGGGCGGGTACTCCATCGAGCCGACGCCGATGATGACGCCCTGGCCCTGCATCAGACGCGGGATGGAGTGGTTGGTGCCGATGCCGCCGGGGTTGGTCAGGCTGACCGTGGTGCCCTGGAAGTCGGCGACCGTGAGCTTGTTGTCACGCGCCTTGGCGACCATGGTCTCGTCAGGCGGCCCAGAACTGGGCGAACGTCATGGTCTCGGCGGCCTTGATCGACGGCACGAGGAGTGTGCGCGAGCCGTCGGGCTTCTTCAGGTCGATCGCCAGGCCGAAGTTGACGTGCTCGGGCTTGAGCTGGTTGGGCTTGCCGTCGACGACCTCGAAGCCCGTGTTCATCTCGGGCATGGCCTTGAGCGCCTTGACGATGGCCCAGCCGATGAGGTGGGTGAACGAGACCTTGCCGCCTCGTGCCCGCGCCAGGTGGTTGTTGATCACGATGCGCTGGTCGAACAGCAGCTTGACCGGGACCGAGCGGACGCTCGTCGCGGTCGGGACGGCCAGCGAGGCATCCATGTTGGCGACGGTGCGCGAGGCAGCGCCCCGCAGGACGACCTTCTGGACCTCGCCGGGTCCGGCGGGAGCCGCGTCGGCGGCCGGCTTGGCTGCGGCCGGCTTGGCGGCAGCGGCAGCGGGCTTGGCCTCGGCGGGAGCGGCGGCCGGCTTGGCTGCTGCTGGCTTGGCCTCGGCCGGGGCAGGGGCCTTGGCGGCGGGCGCCTCGGCCTTCTGCTGCGGAGCCGCGGGCTTGTCGGCGACTGGCTTCGCGGCTGAGGTGGCCGCAGGCGCAGCGCTGCCGTTCAGCGAAGCTCCGTCACCAGTCGTGAAGAACGTGACCCACGTCGCATCAACGGACGCAGGGTCCGCCTTGAAGCGGTCGTACATCTCTTCTACGAGCCACTGGTTCGTGCCGAAATCAGGAGTTGAATGGTCTTGTGAGGACTCGGCCACAGCCTCGATCGCCTCTTCCAATTGTGTGCTGGCGCGCGGGTAAAAACGTCGCTTAACAGGGTAACGCGACGGTCTAGTCGACTGCAGGCAGGCTCGACCGTTGAACCTGCTGTACCCACTCTCACGCGCGCGGATCCCCTCGGGGGAGGGCAAACGTGGTCGGGCGCGGCTCAGTTCGTGACCAACAACACAGGCTCGCGAGCCATGAACGTCCCGAACCGGTCGGCTTCGGCGGTCAGTGCGCGCCGGGCTCGAGGTGTCAGGGGCCGGGACGCCTCGACGGTGATCTCGACGGTCGAGGCGGTGACCGAGCGTCCCCACGCCCCGGCGAGCCGTCCGTCGAGCAGCAGTAGTCCGCTGCGCCGCATCAGGAGGTCGCGGCTGCCGACGAGATCGGTGTAGTCCGCCTCGTCGCGGGCGTACGAGATGTACTCGTCGAAGTTGGACAGCAGGGTGACGGCGGGGATCTCGACGTCGACCGGGTCGTCGAGCGTCCAGTACGTCACGTGGTCGACGTCGAGCGGACGGAGCTCGCCTAGCGTGATCGCTCGGCGGCTGTCGGTGAGCGTCAGGCCTGTCCACCACGCCAGGTCCTTGTCGCGGTAGGGACCGTGGCCGGTCGCGTAGCGACGTGCGATGCGGGCCAGGAGCTCGTCGCGGGTCTCGGTGGTCGCGCGGGGCGGCAACGCTCGGTAGGTCTGCTGCTTGCCCCGCACGGACCCGTTGACGACCAAGGCGCTGATCTCGGCGTTCATCACCAGGTCGCCCAGGGGTTGTCCCGTGCTGGGGAGCCCGGCGTCGGCGAGAGCGGCACCCAGCTCGGCTCGGGTGTGATCGGCTCCGTCGGCCACCGTCTGGGCGATGACCTCGGCAGATCGCTCGAGCAGGTCGAACGATCCGGCTGCCTGTGCGCTGGCGGCGATGAGCCGTCTGATGCGTGGTGCCGTGAGGCTCAGCATCCAGTGGATGTCGTCGGGGTCGACGAAGTGCCAGGTGGGGCGCAAGATGTGCGTCCGCAGGAAGTCTCCGCGGTCGAAGGCCTCCTGCACGTCGACGAGGGTTGCCGTACGAGTGCGTCGTGCGACTGACCACAGCGCCATGTCGTGCAGCTGCGACTGGACGCAGCCGAGATGTCGGACGACCTCAGCGGCAGTGTCGAACCGCGGCGCGGCGACGCCCTGGGCGTGCAGTCGACCAGGGACCGACGGCTTCACTTCTTGTCTGCCGCCGCGGTCGCCTTGCGGATCTCGGCCTCGGTCAGCTTGCGCCACGGCGACGGTTCGTCCTGTGTCGCCCGAGCGTCGGGGCTGATCCCGACGGAGTACCACTTGGCGCTGAAGGCCGTGCCGTCGAGCATGACCCGCTCGCCCTTGCGGTACGCCTTCGCCCGGTCCCACGCCGGATATGTGCCAGCGGGCAGGGTCTGTTCCTTGATCGGCTTCTCGCCCGGGAGCACAGGGCCGATCAGGCGCCAGGGGGAGGAGGCCTCGTCGACGACCGGGTCGTCGGGCACGTCACCGAGCGTCCACCACTTCGCGACGTAGGCATTGCGATGCCACACGATGCGGGTGCCCTCGACGTACGTGGCGGTCTCGTCCCAGATCGGGTAGGGGCTCGTGGCCGGATCGTCCGTCAGGGCCTTGCCGGACTCCTGGCGTCCGCCGGTGGCCTCGGGCTCGACCGGGGTGACCTCGGTGAGGTCGGGGCTGCCGGTCATGGCGCCGCGCAGCACCTGGGCGAAGGTCTCGTCGCCCTGCTCGACACCGCTGCACGAGTTGGACACGATCGTGACGTCGGGGTAGTTCTCGCCGCAGGTGCGGTCGCGGTTGACCGACCACATCGACATCCGGCCGAGCCCCTTCTCCTTGGCGAAGGCGCCCAGGCTGCGTGCCGCGTCGAGGCTGAAGACCTCTCCGGCGACATCGTTCTGACCGATCATCGGGGTCGCGCCCATGCGCCGCCACAGCGTCGCCGAGCCGATGTCGATGCCGGCTCGTGCGTAGATCTGGCCCAGCTGCCCGTGCGTCGCGTTCAGCGCGTCGGTCGAGGCGTCGAGCATCGACTGCCCCTTCTCTCGACTTCCGCCGTAGTCCATCGTCATGAGGTTGACCCCGGACAGGTCGACCTTGCCCTCGAGCATCGCGCTGACGACCTGCTTGCCCTCGGCCGTCAGACCGGTGGGGGCCACGGGCAGCGTCAACCAGATGCGCAGGTCCTTGCCGGCGGCCTTGCGCTCGTCCTGCAGGGTCTTCATCGCGGCAGCCCGACGTCCGGAGGCGGCGGTGTCGCTCAGTGCCTCGCCCTCGATGTCGAGATCGATCGTGCGCAGGTCGTAGCGCTCGACGACCGACCGGTACGCGTCGACCAGGTCGTCGGCGTCGGTGCACGACGTCGACAGCTCGGAGTTGATCGCGCCGCCGAACGACACGGCGATGTTGCCGTCACGTTGGCGCAGCCGCGCGATCCGGCGGTCGAGGTCGAGGTCTTCGGATGCCGCGTCGAGGGAGTAGGCACCGCCCCAGGTGGGTTCGCAGCCCTTGGCCGGATCAGCCACGATGAACGACAGCACGACGTTGCGGGTCGCCTTCGACACCGGCTGCTCGAAGGCGTACAGCGGTGTCACCGTCGCGTCGACGTAGCCGGCGTACCAGGAGGTGCTGTTCGACGCGGCCTTGGAGTCTTGGTGCTGGCGCCAGCCCGACGTTCCGGCGAGGCACAGCGCCACGACGATGCCCACCAGGATCGTGAGTCGCGGAAGCGAGAGTCGGCGTCCGTCGAATCGCCCCACGGGCACACCCATTTCTGATAGTTGATCGAGTAAGACATGGTGCCACTTATCGCAGCGCCACACTGACTGACTTCCCGAAGGCCGCTACTGTGGCGCGTGTGACACCCGAAGAAGGTCGTGGACTGTGGGGCTGAAGAACGGGTCTGTCGACTCCAAGCCCCGACGGCAGTGGGGCGCCGAACGTCGGTCGGAGCCGCTGTCCATCGTGCACCCCCGGCCAAGCGCCGCCAAGATCACGTGGGGTCGGGTCGGCATCGTCGTGACGATCCTCTCGTGGTTCGGCTACGTGGTGTCCACGATCCTGAGGCAGTTCCTCGACTACGGCGGTGGATTCCGGTTCACGATGGAGGCGCTGTCCTACCTCGTCGTGGTGAGCTTCCTGACGTTCTCCGCGCTGATGTACCTCGTTGCTCGACAAGGTGCGATGCTGCGGTTCCGCGACCATGCGAGAGTTCCCCGCGGCATGCTCGACCGGCACTTCGCCGAGACGCGCAGCGAGCGGCTCACAGTGCTGATCCCGTCGTACGCCGAGGAGCCCGACGTCGTCCGGCTGACCTTGTGGAGCGCCGCGCTGCAGGAGTATCCCGATCTGCACGTCGTGCTGCTGATCGACGATCCGCCGACGCCGACCGACCCGCAGGTACTCGCCAAGCTCGAGGCCACCCGCCAGCTCGCTCCTGACATCGTCACGGCGCTGCGGGAGCCGCGACAGCGGTTCGACGCGGCGCTGGACGATGCCGAGCAGCGCCTGGCGTCAGGTGAGTCGACCGTCGAGGACGTCCACGTCCTGGTCGCGGAGTACCGGGGCCGCAGCCGCCTGGCTCGACGACATGGCAGCGGCCGAGGAGATCATCGACCACGTCAGCGAGTTCTTCGTCGACCAGGTGCTGGTGGGACTGTCGAACGAGCTGAGGTTGACGACCATCGCGCTCGAGGCGGCGCTCGACCAGGGCGACGTCCCGACGGCGTCCCGTCTGGTCGAGCGGCACCGCAGGTTGGCGTGGATCTTCCGGGCCGACCTGACGAACTTCGAGCGCAAGGCCTACGCCTCGCTGTCGCGCGAGGCCAACAAGGCCATGAACGTCAACTCGTACCTGGGTCTGATGGGGCACGTCTGGCGACCCAACCGCACCGCCGCCGGCGTCATGCTCGACGAGGTCGAGACGGCGGAGCCGGGCGACCTCGAGATCCCCGACTCGTACTACGTCCTGACGCTCGACGCCGACTCGCAGCTGCTGCGCGACTACTGCATCCGGCTGGTCTACCTGCTGGAGCAGAGCGAGAACCACCGGGTCGCGATCGTCCAGACGCCGTACTCGTCGTTCCGTGGTGCACCGACTCGCATCGAGCGCATCGCGGGCGCCACGACCGATCTGCAGCACATCCTGCACCAGGGCAAGACCTTCCACAACGCGACGTTCTGGGTCGGCGCGAAACGCGGTGATCCGCAAGCCCGCGCTGGAGGACATCGTCGAGGTTGAGAACGTCGGCGGCTACGACATCAAGACCTACATCCAGGACCGGACCGTCATCGAGGACACCGAGTCGAGCATCGACATCGGCACGGCCGGCTGGACGCTGGTCAACTATCCCGAGCGACTCAGCTACAGCGCGACGCCACCTGACTACGGCTCGCTCGTGGTGCAGCGGCGACGCTGGGCCAATGGTGGGTTGCTGATCCTGCCCGAGCTGTGGGAGCAGGTGCGGCACCGCAGGTTCAGCCGCGAGCGGGTGCACCTGCTCGAGCTGGCGCTGCGGGTCAACTACATGGCCTCGATCGCCTGGGCGGCTTCGGCCTGATCTTCCTGCTGTTCTACCCGTACGACAGTCGTTTGCTGAGCCCGCTCGTGCTCGGCGCGGCGGTGCCGTACTTCTTGGCGATGGGCAGCGACCTGCGGGACTGCGGTCACCGGTTCGGCGACATCTTCCGCATCTACGGCTTCAACCTGGTGCTGCTGCCGGTCAACCTCGCCGGTGTCCTCAAGTCGATCCAGCAGGCGTTCACGGGGGAGAAGATCCCGTTCGCCCGCACGCCGAAGGTGCGCGACCGCACGGCCGCCCCCGCGCTGCACGTGCTGGTGCCGTACCTCATCGTGATCTTCTCGATCGTGACGGCGTGGCGCGACTACAACCAGCAGAACTGGGCAACTTCGCCTTCGCTGTGTTCAACGCGGTGCTCGCTGCGGGTGCGATCCGTGCCTACATCGGCGTGCGGGCCTCGCTGGTCGACATGGGGCTGGGCGTGACGAACTGGCTGTTCGTCGAGCGCAAGCCCAAGAAGGCCGCTGAGGCCAAGCCCGTCGATGCCACGATCGATTGGGAGTCGATCCTGTACTACGGCGATCGGCGGCTGGCCCGGGACCTGCGTCGCCGTGGTGACCGCCGCCGCAAGGTCGGCAAGCGCTGACCAGCGTCAGGCCGCGTGGTGCGGGAAGTCGGCCGAACGGTCCTGGAAGGCGAGGATGTCGGCGTTCTGGATGACGCCCTCGCGGATCTCGATCGCGCGGCGCACGGTCGCGTCGGCGTCCCACGCCGTCGGGCCGGCCAGGACTGTGCCCAGGTAGGGCAGCAGCGCCTGGCTGATCTCCCACGTCGCGGAGTTCCACAGGTACGACGGGCTGTGGTCGACGGCGTAGTACGTCACGCCGTTGCCGACCGTGAACGTCGGGTCGTCGAAGGTCGTCGGGCGGGCCCACTCGAAGCCCATGCCCTCGTCGCAGGAGACGTCGACGACGAGGGTGCCGGAGGGCAGGGTCGGCAGGTCGACGTCCATCAGGAACGACATGGGGGAGTTGGGGTCCTGCAGGACGCAGTTCACGATGACGTCGTGACCGGCGAGCAGGGCCGGCATCGGTGCCCATTCCTGGTCGACGAAGGCGCGGCTCTCGGCCGGGGACGCGGCGGGGTCGAAGTGCACGATGCGGGCCGAGTGGATCGGCGCGCTGACGGCCGCGACGCCGCGCTGGGTGAAGATGTCGACGTCGTGGATGCCGTGTGCGCTGAGCGCCGTCACAGCGCCGCGGGCCGTTGCACCGAAGCCGATCACGGCGGCGCTGAGCCGGCGCCCGTAGTTGCCGGTGAGACCGGCGATCTCCATCGCGTGCAGCACCGAGCAGTAGCCCGCGAGCTCGTTGTTCTTGTGGAAGGTGTGCAGCAGGAAGTTGCCCTCGCCGCTCCAGTGGTTCATGGCCTCCCAGGCGATGAGCGTGAGCCTGCGATCGATCGCGGCCTGGGTCAGCGCCGCGTCCTGGACGCAGTGCGGCCAGCCCCACAGAGTCTGGCCCTCGCGCAGCTCCAACAGGTCGGCGGCGCTCGGCTTGGTCAGCAAGATGACGTCGCAGCGGGCGATCAGCTCGGCGCGGGTCAGCAGGCCGGCGACCAAGGGACGGAGCTCGTCGTCGGAGTAGCCGAAGCCCTCGCCGTAGCCTTCTTCGAGGAAGACGAACGGCCGCACCGCGTCGCTCAGACGTTCGAGGTGCCGGGGATGAATCGGCAGGCGCCGTTCGTTCTCCTTGGCCGTGCGGGCGATGACACCGAGAGTGAGCTGGTCCACGTGGACTCCAGAGCTGGGTCTTCCACAGGGAAACGGCTGCTCCGGTCGTGCGACTCCCACTGTAGTGCCAGTTGGGTTGCGTCGGCTCGCCAGACGGCGGCGCTTCAGAGTGCCACTTCTAGGAATTGTGCCCCCGGCAGGATTCGAACCTGCGCTTCCGCCTCCGGAGGGCGGCGCTCTATCCCCTGAGCGACGGGGGCCAATACGGCCAACTGCGGTGTGAGCCTACCGCACGGCGGCTAAGGTCATTCGCATGCCCAGAGTGCTCGTCGTGGACGACACCCCGTCCATTCGATTCCTGATCCGGACGAACCTGGAAATTGCAGGCTTCGAGGTCGACGAGGCCGTCGACGGCGTCGACTGCCTCGAGGTGCTCAACCGTCTGGAGGTGCTGCCAGACGTCATCACGGTCGACGTCATGATGCCCCGGCTCGACGGCATCGCGACGGTGACGACGCTGCGGGCCGATCCCCGGTTCCGACAGATCGCCGTCGTGATGGTCACGACGCAGAGCCACCCGGCCGACATCCAGCGCGCCAACGAGGCCGGGGTCGACGCGTACGTCATCAAGCCCTTCGACCCCGACGTCCTGGTCACCACGGTGCGTGACGTCGTGGGTGGCGCGCAGCGGCGCGACGATACCCTGGACGCGTGACCCCCGAGCAGCTTTTCCACGACGATCATCGGCGCCCTGACCTCCCTCATCGAGTCGGGCGCCATCACCTTGCCGGACGGCGTGCCGTCTGACGTCGTGGTCGAGCGACCCAAGGTCAAGGAGCACGGCGACTACGCGACCAACATCGCCTTGCAGCTGGGCAAGAAGGCCGGCATGAACCCGCGTGAGTTCGCCCAGCTCCTGGCTGACCAGCTGGCCTCCGCCGAAGGCATCGCGAGCGCCGAGATCGCGGGCCCAGGGTTCCTCAACATCCGCGTCGACGCGGGCGCCCAGGGTGCCTTGGCGGCTCAGGTCGTCGCGGCCGGTGCGGCCTACGGCACGAGCGACCTGTACGCCGGCCAGAAGGTCAACCTCGAGTTCGTCAGCGCCAACCCCACCGGGCCGATCCACATCGGCGGCGTGCGCTGGGCCGCGGTCGGCGACTCGCTCGGACGCATCCTGAGCGCGATCGGCGCCGAGGTGACCCGCGAGTACTACTTCAACGACCACGGCGTCCAGATCGATCGGTTCGCCCGGTCCCTGCTGGCCGATGCCCGAGGTCAGGACGCCCCCGAGGACGGCTATGGCGGCCAGTACATCTCCGACATCGCCGCGACCGTCGTCGCCAAGGTGCCCGACGTGCTCGACCAGTCCGACGAGGCAGCGCTCGAGACGTTCCGCGCCGAGGGCGTCGAGCTGATGTTCACCGAGATCAAGGCGAGCCTGCACGACTTCGGCGTCGACTTCGACGTGTACTTCCACGAGAACGACCTGCACGAGTCGGGTGCCGTCGACCGGGCTATCGCGCGGCTCGACGAGCTCGGGATGATGTACGACAAGGACGATGCACGCTGGCTCAAGACGTCGGAGTTCGGCGACGACAAGGACCGGGTCGTCATCAAGTCCGACGGTCAGCCGGCCTACATCTCCGGTGACCTGGCCTACTACCTCGACAAGCGCGAGCGGGGCTTCGACCGCTGCCTCATCATGCTGGGGGCCGACCACCACGGCTACGTCTCGCGGATGATGGCGATGTGCGCGGCCTTCGGTGACACTCCCAAGGTCAACCTCGGCTGCTGATCGGCCAGCTCGTCAACCTGGTCCGTGACGGCCAGCCGTTGCGGATGAGCAAGCGCGCCGGAACCGTCCTGACGTTGGAAGACCTCGTCGAGGCGATCGGTGTCGACGCAGCCCGCTACGCGCTCGCGCGCTACTCGATGGACTCGATGATCGACCTCGATCTCGACCTGTGGGCCAAGCAGGGCAGCGACAACCCCGTCTACTACGTGCAGTACGCCCATGCGCGGCTCTCATCGATCCTGCGCAATGCGGTCGACCTCGGGGTGACGATCGACGAGGCGACGTTCGATCCCTCGCTGCTGGCGCTGGAGCAGGAGGGGGCGCTGCTGCGTTCGCTCGCCGACTACCCGCACGTCGTCGCGCGAGCCGCCGAGCTGCGCGAGCCCCACCGGGTCGCGCGCTACCTCGAGGACACGGCCGGGGCCTTCCACAAGTTCTACGACGTCGCCCACGTGCTGCCCAAGGGCGACGAGGAGCCGTCCGACCTGCATCGGGCCCGCCTGATGCTGGTCGCTGCGACCCGCCAGGTCATCGCCAACGGGCTCGGCCTGCTGGGCGTCACGGCACCGGAGCGGATGTGAGAAGCCACGAGGCGGGTGCGATCCACGGCCAGGCTGGCGATCGCGGTCCGGCCTGGCTCAAGAGCCCCGAGGACGCCAACCAGCTCGTTCCGCACCTGTGGTCCGACGGGGTCTCCAAGGTCGACGGCGTCCTGACCGTCGCGGGGGAGTCCGCGACCGACCTGGCGGCAGGGTTCGGCACGCCGCTCTACGTCGTCGACGAGGATGACTTCCGACGTCGTGCACGCGGCTTCAAGGACGCGTTCGTCGGCGCTGACGTCTACTACGCGGGCAAGGCGTTCTTGTGCGTCGCTGCCGCCCGCTGGATCGAGGAAGAAGGGCTCAACCTCGACGTGTGCACCGGCGGCGAGCTCGCCGTGGCGCTCAAGGCAGGCTTCCCGGCCGGACGCATCGGCCTGCACGGCAACAACAAGTCGGTCGCCGAGCTTCGCCGCGCGCTCGAAGCAGGCGTCGGACGGATCATCATCGACTCGGTCCTCGAGATCGAGCGGCTCCGTGACCTGACGGCAGAGCTGGGGGTCACGGCTCCGGTCATGATCCGGGTGACGGCCGGTGTCGAGGCGCACACCCACGAGTACATCTCGACCTCGCACGAAGACCAGAAGTTCGGCTTCTCGATCAGCAGCGGAGACGCGCTCGATGCCGCCCGCCGGGTGCTGGCCGAGCCAGGTCTCGAGCTGCGCGGACTGCACTCGCACATCGGCTCGCAGATCTTCGTGACCGATGGCTTCGAGGTCGCGGCGCGGCGTGTGCTGCGCCTGCACGCCGAGATCGAGAAGAGCTGGGGCTCGCGATGCCGGAGTTCGATCTCGGTGGCGGCTTCGGCATCGCCTACACGACCCAGGACGATCCATCGTCCGCGGCCGACCTGGCCCGCGGCATGCTGAAGATCGTCGACGAGGAGTGCCGAGCACTCGATATCGCCGTCCCGCACTTGTCGATCGAGCCCGGACGTGCGATCGCCGGCCCGTCGACGTTCACGTTGTACGAGGTCGGCACGACCAAGTCGGTCGCGCTCGACGGCGGTGCGGCGCGACGCTATGTGTCGGTCGATGGCGGCATGAGCGACAACGTCCGTCCGGCGTTGTACGGCGCCGACTACTCGTGCACCCTCGCGTCTCGTGAGTCGCAGGCACCTGCCGTGCTGAGCCGGGTCGTCGGCAAGCACTGCGAGTCCGGCGACATCGTGGTCAAGGACGAGTTCCTGCCCGACGACGTCGCCGCGGGCGACTTGCTGGCGGTGCCCGGCACCGGCGCGTACTGCCGTTCGCTGGCCAGCAACTACAACCACGTCCCGCGTGCCGCCGTGGTGGCCGTGCGTGACGGCGAGGCGCGGGTCATCCTGCGCCGCGAGACCGAGGACGACCTCCTGCGCCTCGACATCGGCTAGGTGCGAAGCGGGACGGCTTCATGATCCACGCTGACGCTCCCTGCAGGTCACCTGGCTCTTGACGCCGCTGACTGGATGACCGTGGCAAGGTCGCCGGCGCGGCTCCACATCGGCCAGTGGCCCGTCGGGAGGTCGATGACGTCGAGGTTTTCGAGGTTCGCGACCTCGGCGAACATGGGGTGTCCTTCTCGGGCCATGCCAAGAACCTGCGTGCTCGGGATCGAGCAGCACACCAACGTGGTCGGGACGGCGTTTCGGGCTGGGTTCGTGAGCTCGATGCTCTGGCGGAGCACGGGACCGGGCTCGGGAACTGCCCGAGCCGGAAACGCTCGAGTGCCTCGGGGCTCAGGCCTTCTAGGCTCGCCTGTTGCGCGAGCACGTCGAACGGCGGGAGCGGCAGTTCTTCCACGTCTTCCGGGAGCTCGGCGGCGAAGGCGCTTCCAGTCGCCATCGGACCGGAGTCGACCCACACCACCTGACGAACGAGCTCGGGGTGCCGGTCGAGGACGAGGCTGACGGGAGCGTTCGCACCGCTGTGAGCGACGAGTGTCGCTGGTTCGTCCTCGGAGACACCAAGTCGAGCCAGGGTCTCTTCGATCGCTTCGGCTTGGTCATCGACGTTCTTGGTCGACCGCGCCGGGTCGTCTCTGTCCAGGCCGGGCAGCGTGATCGCGATGGCGCGGGAGTGGTCGGTATCCAGATGTACGAGGACCTCGTCCCACGCCCAAGCGCCCAGCCAGGGGCCGGCAATGAGAATGATGGTGGGACTGGTGTGCAGAGTTGTCATGTCTCCACCTTGGTGGCTCCTATGGACAGCTGCATGTCACTATTTGTGTCATGAATGTGAAGTGCGTCGAGAGGTGAAGCGAGCCGAACGACTTCATGCCCTGTCCGAGATGCTGCGACGGAACGGGCCACGGGGTTGCTCCGCTGAGCGGCTGGCGAGAGAGTTCGGCGTGTCCGTGCGCACCGTCAAGCGAGATCTCGATGCGCTCGAACGCAGTGGCGCGCCGATCTGGTCGCGTCCGGGTCCAGGCGGTGGCTACGGCGTCGTGGTGGGGGCTTCCTTGCCTCCGGTCAGCCTGTCTGCGGCTCAGGCCGTGGCGCTCATGGCGGCCGTGTCCGCCGCACCTGATGCCCCCTACTCCGATCTGGCAGCAGCCGGGATCCAGAAGATCCTCGACGTCCTCGATCCCAAGACCCGAGCCAAAGCCGACGCGCTGGCCGACCGTGTCTGGGTCAACGCGCCCCCCTCGGCTCCGCGCGGCATCAGGTCGGCACTGGAGGAGGCGATGACCGAGCAGCGAGTCGTCCGCATTCGCTACGTGTCAAGAGATGGGGATGCGACCACCCGCGACGTCGAGCCCGTGCTCTTCGCTTCCTCGAACGGCCAGTGGTACCTCATTGGATGGTGCCGCCTGCGCGACGCGATGAGATGGTTCACCGTGTCGCGCATCGAGGGAGCCAGCGTGACCAAGATGGCCTGTGGAGGCCACACCATCCACGAGGTCGGTGAGCCCCCAGACGAATGCCAGGCCGGTCCATGGGCGGGGTGAGCGAGTCCTTCCATCAGCTTCCCCGGTCAGTCGACCTAGAGGCGCTGGGGGCCCGCTCCTCGGGGCGGCGCTCGTCATTCGTGTTGTAGAGCGAGCAAGCCCGCAACGACAGGCAGCCGCAGCCGATGCAGCCGTCGAGGTCGTCGCGCAGTCGCTGGAGCTGGTCGATGCGGGCCTCCAGGTCGGCGCGCCACCCACGTGAGAGCCGTGACCAGTCGGCCTTGGTCGGCACGCGGTCGTCGGGCAGCGTGTCGAGAGCCTCGCTGATCCGCGACAGCGGGATGCCCAGGCGCTGCGACACCCGGATGAACGCGATACGACGCAGCACGTCGCGGTGGTAGCGCCGCTGGTTGCCCGTCGTGCGGGTGCTGCTGATGAGTCCTTCGCGCTCGTAGAAGTGCAGCGCGGACACGGCGACCCCGGAGCGCTCGGCGACCTCCTTGGGCGCGAGCTCGGGTGCTTGGACGTCATGACCTCAACGATACTTGAGGTCTCAAGACAGGTACCGGATGGCGGCGGTGACGGCGACTGCGACCACGACCGCGAGAAGCACCTGGCGGCGAAGAAGCAGGACCAGGCCGCCGGCCGCGACTCCGGCCGTGTTGGCGCCGATCTGCCAGGTGTCGCCGTCGGCCAGCGCGTTGGTGACGACGAGTGCCGCGAGCAGCGCCGGCGCCATCATGGCGATCATGCCGTTCAGCCGTGGTGGCAGGTCGCGACCACCGAGGGCGACCGGTCCGACGGCCTTGATGGCGATCGTCACGACCGTGCACCCCGCGATGGTCCACCAGATGGTCGGGCTCATCCGGCCTCTCCTGTCCTTCGACGCAGCCCCCACAGGGCGACGAGGCTGGCAGCCAGGACCGGGACGCCCGGCGGGGCGACCTCGACGAGGCTGAGTGCCACGAGAGCTCCGGCCATCGCGATCACGAGCGTCGTGCGGTCCTTGATCTCGGTCGCGAGCAGCGCCAGGAAGAACGTCGGGAAGATCGCATCGAGGCCCCACTTGTCGGGATCGGAGAACAGGCTGTTGCCCAGCGCCCCGAAGATCGTCCCGCCGAGCCACATCGCGTACTGCGGGGCGGTGGCGCCGAACAGGAACCATCGGTCGAAGGTGCCGTCGCCGCGGCTCGACATGGCCCACGACGCGTCCACGACGGCTTGCCCCTGGGTGGCTCGCCAGGCGGCCCGGCCCGGGAGCGAGGGAGCCAAGGCGATACCCATCGGCAGGAATCGCGAGTTCATGAGGGCTGCCGCGGCGATGGCAGCACCGGCGGTCCCTCCCGAGGCGATGATCGCGACGGCGGCGAACTGTGCCGAGCCGGCGAACACGATCGCGGACATGATGATCGCGGCCTCGGCATGGAACCCGGCCTGCAGGGCCAGGATGCCGAAGGACATCGACATCAGGAAGCTCACCGCAGCGTAGGGGATGGAGGCTCGGGCGCCGGCCAGCAGCGACGCGCGGCGTGCGGCGCGGTCGGGTGTTTCGTGATTCGGCACCGCTCCACCTTCGCACCCTGCTTCGGGGCTGGATCGACGACCCTCGGGCCACGTGATTTGACCTCAAGTGCGCTTGAGGTTGTGGAGTGGTGGAAACACCGCGAGAAGGAGCAGCATGCATGCAATTCGGCAGTACGAGCACGGCGGACCCGAGGTTCTTCTGCACCAAGAGATCCCCGACCTCGTGGCAGGAGAGGGGCAGGTGCGCATGGCCGTGGAGGCGTGCGGGGTCCACTACCTCGACACCGTGCTGCGTCAGGGGTTTACGAGTGCGGTCCATCAGCCGCAACGGCCCATGACTCCTGGACGTGAGGTTTCCGGGCAGGTCGACGAGATCGGACCGGGCGTCGATCCCGCCTGGCTGGGCAAGCGCGTCGTCGCGCACCTCGGCCTGGCGAGCGGAGGATACGCCGAGCAGGCCGTGACCGCGGTCGCGAACCTGCACGAGCTGCCGCACGCCATGGCGGCGACGGCGGCAGTCGCCGCGATCGGCACGGGACGGACTGCCGTTGGCATCCTCGACCTCGTCCCGATCGGACCCGATGACATCGTGCTGGTGACGGCCGCAGCCGGCGGCCTGGGCGTACTGCTGATCCAGGCCGCCCGGGAGTCCGGGGCAACCGTCGTCGCGCTGGCAGGCGGGGCCGACAAGCTCACGATCGCTCGCGAGCAGGGGGCACATCTTGCAGCCGACTACCGCACCGAGGGATGGGACAGCGAGGTCCGTCGCGAGCTCGGCGGTGATGTGGCGACGATCGTGTTCGATGCCGTCGGCGGAGCCGCGGGCAGTGCGGCCTACGGCTGCTTGCCCGGGGGGACGCGTCGCCCAGTACGGCTGGTTCAGCGACGACCCGCCGGTCTACGACGATCCGACCAAGATCGCGACGATGGTGCTCGGCCCGCAGATGCTCGCACGGCCCGGCGGACTGCGGTCGCTGGAGACCGAGGCGCTCGCGCGCGCAGCCGACGGGTCGCGGGTGCCTCTCGTGGACTCCCGGTTCGCCCTGTCCGATGCGAGCGGCGCCCACCCGGGCGATGGAAGCACGGGCGACGCACGGCAAGGTCGTCCTGATCCCGGACGCACTGCGGTGACGACGACCTCCACGAGGCCGGAACGGCTCTGGTTCGGCCCGCACGGTCCGGTCGTGGCCGGCATCTTCGCCCTTGCCTTCCTCGTCGCCTTCGAGGCGCTGGCCGTCGCGACGGTCATGCCCGAGGTGGCGAGACAGCTCGACGGGCTCCAGCTGTACGCCCTGGCATTCGCCGCGCCGATCGCCGTCGGCATCGTGTCGATGACGGTGGCCGGTCCCGAGATCGACCGGCACGGTCCGGGGCGTGCGCTGCGCACCGGCGTGGCGGTCTTCTCGGCGGGTCTTTTCGTGGCAGGACTCTCGACCACGATGCCGATGTTCTTGTTCGGGCGGATCGTGCAGGGGCTGGGTATGGGGCTGGTCTCCGTGGGGCTGTACGTCGTGATCGGTCGGACGTTCCCCGAGCACCTGCGTGCGCGGGTCTTCACCGTCCTGACGAGCGCGTGGCTGTTACCAGCGCTGGTCGGCCCCGTGATCGCGGGATTCATCGCGGAGGCAGTCGGATGGCGGTGGGTCTTCCTGGCCGTTCCGGGGCTCGCGGTCGTCGCGATGATCCTGATCCGCTCTGCCCTCGGCGCCATCGATGGTGATCCTCACGTGCGTCCTGCCCACCGGCAGACGTGGTGGTCGGTGCTGATCGCCGGGGGCATCCTGGCAGTCAGCGTCGCCGGCCAGCGCACGTACGTCTGGTGGCCAGCCCTGCTCGTCGGCGGCTTCCTGCTCGTCGTGGTCAACGCGCCGCGACTGCTCCCGCCCGGGACCTGGCGCGGCCGTCGTGGCCTGCCCAGCGTCATCGCGGTGCGCGGTCTGCTGAGTGCGGGCTACTTCAGCGCCGAGACGTACGTGCCGCTGTCGCTCGTCGAGCACCGCGGCCTGACGGTGACCCAGGCTGGTCTGTTCCTGACCTCGGCGGCTGTCCTCTGGTTCACCGGGTCCTGGCTGGCTGCCCACGTGCCCGCGTTGGCTTCCAAGGCCTTGCGCGTGCGTCTGGGCGCGCTGGGGGGTGCTCGTGGCGATCGGCGCCTCGTTCCTGACCCTGGACTCGTCAGTTCCGCTGGCGGCCGCCGCGGCGCTGTGGAGCGTCGGAGGCCTCGGCATGGGAATGGCAGCGCCGACTCTCGGGGTCCTGCTGCTGGATCACTCCGCGCCGCAGGAGCAGGGCGCCAACAGTGCGGCGATGCAGACCAACGAAGCGGTCGTGCAGTCGCTCGTGCTCGCGATCGGCAGCGTCGTCTTCGCCGTGATGCTGACGATCGACGCGATGACGGGTTATGTCCTGGTGCTTGCGATCGCCGCGATCGCGGCGGTGACGGCCGCAGCGCTGGCCACACGCGTGACGGTTCACAGCGGCACGCCATGACACAGCACCCCATGACACAGCACAGGCGTTTGATCACACCAAGGAGCCAGCGTGATCAAACGCCTGTGCACATGAAGACGATCAGCGCGTCTGTTCATGACGCGTGCCGCAGTATTTTTCTTGGGACCGCCCCGGCTACTTGACCTTGCCAGTCTTCGCGCTGAGCTTGCTGGCCGTCAGGTACGACGTCTTGGACTGGTAGACGCGCACCGAGATGCGCTTGCCCTTGTCGGCCTTGCGCAGCTTGTAGTACCGGTTCGTCTGACCCGAGATCGCCTTGCCGTTGCGGTACCAGCGGTACTTCAGCTTGACCGGCTTGGCGCCCCATGCAGCTGTGTCGGCGCGCAGCTTCTTGCTGACCTTGCGGGTGCCGGTGACCGTGACCTTTTTCGGAGACAGAACTCCAGTGACTTTGGCAGTCACAGCTGAGGTCTCGGTGCGGGTGGCCGAGTCGGCTGTCTTGCCAGTGATCCTGACCGCGACAGCTTTGCCGGCCTGCGTGTTGGTGAGCTTGAATGTCGACTTGGTGGCGCCGCGCACTGCCGCACCTCCGGCGGTCCACTGGTAGGTCAGATCGGTCTTCAACTGGCTGCCAGGGCTGGGCTTGGCAGCCAGCGCCTTGCCTGCCCGGACCGTTCCGCTGACCGTCGGGGCCGGATCGAGCTTGATCTCGATGTTCCGTACCTGGCGATCGGTGGTCTTGACGACCGTGGCGGCGGCTTCGCTGTAGGCGCCGTCGAACCACTTCGTCGTGCCACCGACGCTGGCCGGGGGAGTGATGAAGAACTTGTACTCGTCACCGATGCGGGTTGTCTTGCGGAAGACACCCTTGCTGTCAGTCGTGTTGGGTCCTGCTTGATACGGGCCCCATGTTCCGTTGTACTTCACCCAGATGCCGACGTTGGTGTTGGCCAGGGGCCTGCCCGCGGCATCCTTGACGGTCAGTCGGATGCGGGGTGCGACGTCAAGGGTGAAGTTGATACCACCAGTGGTCGCGCCGGGAGTCACGTTCACGGGAGTAGCTGTGCCGTACGACGTGGCGTTCTGCCAGTACTCCTGCTCGTGCGAAGGAGTGTCCGGGTTGCCCGAGTAGGGGTAGTGGCTCGCGGCTACCCGAAAAGCACCCTTGACGAGGCCGCCCCCGAAGATGTTGGTCGAGGAGTACTCGCCGTTGGCGTTTGTGGACACCCCGAACGATCCGCCGTCAGAAGTGCGCTCGAAAGACACAGTGGCATTGGCAAGCGGCTGACCTGCGGCATCTGTGACGCGGCCTGAAATTTGACCAGCGGGTTCGAGCACCATCTTGTCGACAGTCTTGACGCCGGTTGAGACCGCGATGGCCGTCGCGTCATAGATGTACTCGGCGTCGTTGTAGTGCTCCCGTTGGTAGCGTCCACCGTCGACAGCTTCGACGCCGGCGATCTCGAACTTGTAGTTGCCGGCCTTCAGACCGCTCAGAGTGAACGTGTTTCCAACGAACTGAAAGGAATCTGTGAGTGGTGTGGACGGGTTGCGGTCGACGCTCGAATAGTAGCCGTCACTTCCCTGGCGATACAGGTAGATGTAGCCGGACTTGACAGCGACTTCGGCTCCGCCGACCGCCTTGGTGAAGACCTTGCCCGTGATCGACCCCGTGTCAGCGGCCTGCGCCGACT
This sequence comes from Aeromicrobium sp. UC242_57, assembly GCF_044452305.1. Lineage (NCBI taxonomy): Bacteria > Bacillati > Actinomycetota > Actinomycetes > Propionibacteriales > Nocardioidaceae > Aeromicrobium > Aeromicrobium sp. UC242_57. The sequence goes on from NZ_JBIOAM010000001.1 coordinate 82,886, forward strand.
GGATCGTCATGCCGGTGAAGATCAGGCAGGCGGTCACGACCGCGGCGATCAGGCCAGTAGCTCCTCGGCGGCGCGTGTGCATGGGCGCAGAACTGTTCATGGTGCTCCCCGAATCGAAAATCAGCGGGGCCCTGCGACCCCCGTCGCTCCCGATCCTATGCAGACATTGTGTCTGCGCAGGATCGGGGGCGCTCGATCAGTGCTTGCGTGGAGTGCGGGTCCGGTTGGCTGCGAAGGCGATCCCCGCGCCCGCCACGATCAGCGAACCTGCCAGCGCGAGCAGCAGCGGCGACAGCGGGCCGCCGGTGTCGGGCAGGGTCTCGTCGTCGGACTCGGAGGTCTCCTCGGTCGTGTCATCGTCCTCCTCGTCGGTCGGCTGCTGCGTCGTGGGCGCAGGTGTCGTCGGCGCGGTCGTGGTGGGGGCCGTCGGCGCAGGTGTCGTCGGCGTGACCACGGGGGCTGCGGCGAACGTCGCCGTGGCCGAGGAACGCACGGCGGCCTGCTGATCGGTGTAGAACGCGGCGAAGACCTGGCAGGCCTTGTCGTCGACCACGGTCGGGCTCTGGTTCCAGCCGATGTGCGTCGTCGAGGCGGGCTCAGCCTCGGCCACGAGGGCGATCGTCCCGGCCGCAGTCGCCTCAGCGCACAAGGTGATGGTCCGCGCGGCCGTCGAACCGCTCGACGGCACCGTCAAGGTGCCGTCGGTCAAGGTCGCGGCTCCCTCGCACACCGTCAGCGTCGTGGTTGCGGTGCCTGTTTTCGTGATGTCGATCGGCTGGCCGAACAGGTTGGTCGTGAGAGTGAACTTTGCGGTGTCCCCGACGGCCAGCGTGGCGCCGCCCGGGCTGAAGGCGAGGGTGATCGTCGGATTCTCCGGAACCAGCGCGAGGATGCGGGCCTGCTCGGCGGCATCCATCGAGCGGGCGCAGGTGGCGAGCAGGTCCGATCCGGCCGGAGGCGTGTCGCTGACGCACCAGATGAGCGACTGCAGAGCCATGCGCTTGTTGCTGTCTTCGTTCGCGACTGCTGTGGTCACGCCGCCCCACGACTGGTTGCCGACGCCGTCATAGGAGTGGCCGTGCTGGACCAGGTAGGCGATGACCTTCTCCTGGTCGGCGGTGAGGCGGGGGATTCGTGGCCTTCTTCTCGAGCGGGTCCACGGGGGTCGAGCCCTCCGTCAGGTTGCCGTCCTCGTCGGTGTCGCCACACACATGTGACTTCAGATCGGTGCAGAACATCCACTCCGACACGGGACCGCCAGCCGACGCGACGTAGCGGACGCCGCACAGGGGCGGGTAGGCGCCGGTGGCGTACCCCGACGAGTCGTACAGCGGCACGACACCGCCCGCGTTGTAGGCGGCCAGCCGTCCTCCGAACACGCTCAACAGGTTGTCGACGTCGCCGTCTCCGGTGGCGGGGTCTCGGCTCGTCGTCCCGTCGCAGCGGGGAGCGTCGAAGGCGGCGGCGACGGCGGGAGAGGGCACGTCGGCGACGGCTGGCGCAACGCTCGACAGGGGAGACACGGCAATGGCTACGAGCGCTCCCAGGAGGGCAGCAGCTGCGACGGGGGGACACGAACACGAATACTCCGAACATCAGGCGGCCTTGAGGTCCAGAGGGGACGCTCCGTGCCGCGCGCAATGACTGCGCTCGGGGATGAGACGAGCGTGTCTGTGGATCGTGACGACAGAATCGGGCAACCGTTTTCTCGGTCCTACCCGTCGCACGTCTCATGACGGAATCGGGGAGTGGTCCGTGGCAGTCCGCGCGCCGATACCCTTGACCCGTGAGCGCATCCTCGTGGTCCCCCGGTCGTCCGCTCCGTGTTGCCCTGCTGGGCTGCGGTGTCGTGGGCACGGAAGTCGCCCGACTGCTCACGCGTGACGCCGATCGGCTGGCCCAGCGCGTCGGCGCGCCGCTCGAGCTGGCCGGCATCGCAGTACGTCGTCTGGGGCGCGAACGTGACCTCGACGTCCCCGACGAGCTGTTCACGACCGACGCGGTCGGACTCGTCTCGCGCGGCGACATCGACGTCGTGATCGAGGTCATCGGCGGCATCGAACCGGCACGCGAGCTGATCCTCACCGCACTCGAGAACGGCGCATCCGTCGTCACCGCGAACAAGGCGCTGCTCGCCGAGGACGGCGCGACGCTGTTCGAGGCAGCCCGCAAGGCCGAACGCGATCTCTACTTCGAGGCTGCTGTCGCCGGCGCCATCCCGATCGTCCGACCGCTGCGCGAGTCGCTGGCCGGCGACCGGGTCGAGCGTGTCCTCGGCATCGTCAACGGCACCACCAACTTCATCCTCGACGCCATGACCACCACCGGGCAGGGCTTCTCCGAGGCCCTCGACGAGGCACAGCGCCTGGGCTACGCCGAGGCCGATCCGACCGCCGACATCGAGGGATTCGACGCTGCGGCGAAGGCCGCGATCCTGGCCGGGCTGGCATTCCACACGCGGGTCACGATCGCCGACGTCCACCGCGAGGGCATCACCGACGTCACTGCCGCCGACGTCCGCTCGGCCGATGCCATGGGGTGTGTCGTCAAGCTGCTCGCGATCTGCGAGAAGCGCCAGACCCCCGACGGCGCCGCGGTCTCTGCCCCGCGTGCATCCCCGCCATGATCCCACTGACCCACCCCCTGGCCAGCGTCCACGGCGCGTACAACGCGGTGTTCGTCGAGAGCGAGGCTGCCGGCCGGCTGACGTTCTACGGCCCGGGTGCCGGCGGTTCGCCGACGGCCAGCGCCGTCCTGGGCGACGTCGTGTCGGTCGCGCGGAACCGCCGCAGCGACGTCTTCGGGCCAGGCGAGTCGACCCATGCAGACCTCGAGGTCCTCGACATGGGCCGGGCCCGCACCCGCTACCACGTGTCGATCGACGTCGACGACCGTGCCGGTGTGCTCGCTTCGGTCGCGAACGCCTTCGCAGCGTTCGACGTATCGATCAAGACTGTTCGGCAAGAAGGCAGCGGGTCAGATGCCCAGCTGGTCATCGTGACCCACGAGGCCGAGGATGCGGCGCTGTCAGCGACCGTCGACTCGCTGCGTGGGCTCGACATGGTGCGTGACGTGACATCGGTGATGCGCGTCGAGGGAGGATTCTGATGGCTCACCTGTGGCGTGGCGTGATCGAGGAGTACCGCGAGTGGCTCCCGGTCACCGCCGAGACTCCCGTGGTCACGCTGGGTGAAGGCGGTACGCCGCTCGTCCACTCGGCCTGGCTGTCGGGCATCGTCCGCGGCGACGTCTGGGTCAAGGTCGAGGGCAACAACCCGACCGGCTCGTTCAAGGATCGCGGCATGACAGCCGCAGTGTCGGTCGCGCTCGGCGAAGGTGCGAAGGCCGTCGTGTGCGCCTCCACCGGCAACACCTCCGCCTCCATGACGGCGTACGCCGCGCAGGCGGGGCTGACCCCCATCGTGCTGGTCCCGCACGGCAAGATCGCAGCCGGCAAGATGGCGCAGGCCGTCATGCACGGTGCCGAGGTCATCCAGGTCAAGGGCGGCTTCGACGAGTGCCTGCAGCTGTCACGTGCGCTGGCCGACAAGTACCCCGTCGCGCTGGTCAACTCGGTCAACCCGGTGCGTCTGCAGGGTCAGAAGACGGCGGCGTTCGAGATCGTCGACGCGCTCGGAGCCACCCCCGACCTGCACGTCCTGCCGGTCGGCAACGCCGGCAACATCTCGGCCTACTGGCTGGGCTACCGCGAGTACGCCGAGGCGGGCATCGCGAGCAAGACTCCCGAGATGTGGGGCTTCCAGGCCAAGGGCTCCGACCCCATCGTGCAGGGCGCCCCGATCCCGCACCCCGAGACGATCGCTACCGCGATCCGCATCGGCAACCCGGCGTCCTGGCATCTCGCCGAGGCCGCCCGCGACGACTCAGGCGGCTTGATCGACTCGGTCAGCGACGAGCAGATCCTGCAGGCGCAGCGCGACCTTGCCTCGAACGAAGGCATCTTCGTCGAGCCGGGCTCGGCTGCCAGCGTCGCAGGCCTGCTGGCCAAGGCAGCAGCCGGCAAGGTCGAGGCCGGACAGACCATCGCGGTCACCGTCACCGGCCACGGGCTCAAGGACATCGACACGGCGTTGTCGGGCATCGGCACGTTGGTCGACGCGGTCATCGAGGCCGACGTCGACGCTGCCGCAGCGGCCGCCGGCCTGCTGTGACGTTCGTCAGCGGACCGGTCACGGTCGAGGTGCCGGCGTCGAGTGCCAACCTCGGCCCGGGCTTCGACGCCCTCGGCCTGGCGCTCGACCTCTACGACACCGTCACGGCCGAGACGATCGACAGCGGACTGGAGATCAGGGTCACCGGCGAGGGCAGCAACGGCGTGCCGCTCGACGAGACCCATCTGGTCGTCCAGGCCATGCACGCGACCTTTGACCTGATCGGCGGGCGCCCCGACGGGCTGCGCCTGACCTGCACCAACGTGATCCCCCACGGGCGAGGACTGGGCTCGTCGTCCGCCGCGATCGTCGGCGGCATCGTGCTGGCCCGGGCGCTCGTCGAGGGCGGTGGCTTGCTGCTCGACGACGCGTCGGCGTTCCAGCTCGCGGTCGACATCGAAGGACATCCCGACAACGTCGCGGCCGCCCTGTTCGGCGGACTCACGATCGCGTGGACCGATGGCGCTGCTGCCGAGGTCGAGCGGTTGCAGACCGAGGTCGACGTGACGGTCTTCGTCCCGCCTGCGGCCGTGTCGACCGAGAAGGCGCGTGGACTGCTGCCCGAGCTGGTTCCGCACCGCGATGCCGCCGCCAATGCGGGGCGAGCTGCCCTGTTGATCGCGGCCCTGACGGTGGCGCCGAACCGGCTGATCTCGGCGACGGAGGACTGGCTGCACCAGTCGTACCGCGCGGAGGCGATGCCCGATTCGTACAAGCTGTTGCGTCAGCTGCGGGTCGAGGGCATCCCGGCGATCATCTCGGGTGCAGGCCCGACGGTCCTGGCATTCGCACGAGGTGTGGCCGATCACGCCCCCGAGGGCTGGGCCGTGCACGAGCTGACGGTCGATCAGCCGGGCGCTCGGGTCATCTGACACCAGGGTGCCGACGTCTGCCCCAAGGGCCGGACTGCCGGACCTCATGGTGTTATGGTGGATGAGTCGGAGTTGAGTTCATCTCCCCGACAGTGATCACGCAAGTGCGCAGTGTCGTACGAGGCGCCCGTTCATACGAGTCAAGCCTTGATGCGTTCCGGTTTCCCGGATCACTGGCCTTGTGCCCCCATCAAAAGGAACCCACGTGACTGATACCACCACGACACCTGACATTTCCGCGCCTTCGGCCGCGGCCAGCGCCCCCAAGCGAACCGGGGGAGGGCTGGGTGGAAAGGTGCTCGCCGAGCTGCAGGAGATTGCCGCCGAGCTCGGCATCACCGGAGCGCAGAAGATGCGCAAGGGTGCATTGATCGATGCGATCAAGATCGCCCGCGGTGACGCTGGCACCTCGACCAAGGCCGCTGTGAAGGCAGCCTCGAGCCCGGCAGTCGTCGACGCCCCGACCAACGCTCCGGTGCTGCCCGAGACCAAGAGCGAGCCGGCCGCCGAGAAGGCGTCGGCCCCGGCTGACAACGCCGCTGCCGGCGATGCGCCGGTCAAGGCGACCCGCGCCCCGCGCAAGCGCAAGCCTGCCGCGAAGGACGACGCTGCCGAGGCCACGGCAGACGATGCCAAGCCCGCCAAGGCTGATGCGCCGAAGGCCGAGGTTGCCAAGGCTGACGCGCCCAAGGCTGCTGCCAAGAAGGATGCGCCGAAGGCCGAGGCACCCGCCGTCGACGAGGCCAAGGACGACGAGAGCGAGGGCGGACGCAACCGCAACCGCAACCGCAACCAGAACAACCAGAACGGCCAGAACAACAACGAAGGTCGTAACGCGGGTCGCAACGCTGGTCGCAACAACGACAACCAGAACCGCGGTGACAACCAGAACCGCAACCAGAACAACCCGCAGAACCAGCAGGGACAGGCCGCTGCAGCGGCTGTCGCCGACGACGATGAAGACGGAAACGGACGTCGTCGCAACCGCCGCGGGCGCAACCGTTCAGGCGGTCGCACGGGCCTCGACGTCGACACCTCCTACACCGAGGACGACATCCTGGTGCCCGCTGCCGGCATCCTCGACATCCTCGACAACTACGCATTCGTCCGCACGACGGGCTACCTGCCCAGCGAGAACGATGTGTACGTCTCGCTGTCGATGGTCCGCAAGTGGGGCCTTCGTCGCGGCGACGCGGTCGTCGGCCAGGTGCGCCAGCCCCGTGAGGGCGAGCGCAAGGAGAAGTTCAACCCGATGGTCAAGATCGACTCGGTCAACGGGATGACGCTCGACGAGGCCAACAAGCGCGTCGAGTTCTCCAAGCTGACCCCGTTGTACCCGTCGGAGCGCCTGCGCCTTGAGAGCGATGCCGCCGGCCTGACCGGACGGATCATCGACCTGGTCTCGCCGATCGGCAAGGGTCAGCGTGGCCTGATCGTCTCGCCGCCGAAGGCCGGCAAGACCATGATCATGCAGCAGATCGCCAACGCGATCACGACCAACAACCCCGAGTGCCACCTGATGATCGTCTTGGTCGACGAGCGTCCCGAAGAGGTCACCGACTTCCAGCGCACCGTCAAGGGCGAGGTCATCGCGTCGACGTTCGATCGACCGGTCACCGACCACACGACGGTTGCCGAGCTGGCGATCGAGCGCGCCAAGCGTCTCGTCGAGCTGGGTCACGACGTCGTGCTGCTGCTCGACGGCATCACCCGTCTCGGCCGTGCCTACAACCAGGCAGCACCGGCCTCGGGCCGGGTCATGTCCGGTGGCGTCGACGCATCGGCGCTCTACCCGCCGAAGAAGTTCTTCGGCGCGGCACGCAACATCGAGGACGGCGGGTCGCTGACGATCCTGGCCACCGCGCTGGTCGAGACCGGTTCGCGGATGGACGAGGTCATCTTCGAGGAGTTCAAGGGCACCGGCAACTGGGAGCTGCGTCTGCGCCGCGACCTGGCCGACAAGCGCACCTTCCCGGCTGTCGACGTCAACGCGTCCAGCACCCGTCGTGAAGAGCTGCTGATGAGCGCCGACGAGCTGGCCGTGGTCTGGAAGCTCCGTCGGGTGCTGGCCAACCTCGAGGGCCCGCAGGCGCTCGAGCTCGTGCTCGACAAGCTCAAGAAGTCGCCGACCAACGCCGAGTTCCTGCTGCAGATCAACAAGACGGTGCCTGCCGAAGGCGCTGCTAGCTGATACCAGGCTGACGCTGAGCTGAATCACGATGAGCTTGATTCATGATGAGGGGTGCATCCGGTCACGGGTGCACCCCTCGCGTCATGCTCCGGTCAGGTGGGTCACGACGTCCTCGATCTTGAGGATGCCGAGGAAGCGGCCGGCCGCGTCGGTGCACACCAGCGGGAGGAATCGGGTCTCGGGCGGGCGACTCATCGCCCGGGAGACGGCTTCGGCGACCGGGGTGTCGACGTGGATCGTCAGGACCGCCGTGGGCTCCCAGCGTCCGAACGTGCCACGGGTCAGCAGCGAGACGGGCCGACGGGTGTCGTCGATGACGACGACGGACTCGTAGCCGCTGGCTTCGGGAAGCACGTGCTCGGCGGCAGCTTGGTCGGTCGTCGTGTAGGCCTGTCGCAGGAGGGCGCGCAGCTGTCCGTCGGAGGCTGATGGGGCATGGGGCAGGACCCTGATCGTGGCCTCGTCGATGTCGGCCCACACGGACTGGGCCTGGCCGATGAACGGCCCCTGCGCCAGGGGGACGCCGAGCTCGGAGAGCGCACGCAGCTCGGCGCCGGTGCTGACCGCTTCGGCCAGGATCCATGCGTCGAGCTGCGCCGTGAGACGTCCGGTGACCTCGATCGCGGTGCGCTTGGTCGCTGACTGGTCGAGGTCGGCGATCCAGGCGTGACCGAGTCGGACGATCGACGGACGGAGCCGGATGATGCTGCCCAGCTCGGGCTGCGCCGTCTCACGGCCGCCGACGGACAGCAGTGCCCCTGCGGCTCGCACGTCGTCGAGCGCGACCTCGGTGGCTGGACTGATCGTGGGGGTGAAGTCGGTGATGTCGAGCACGATCCCGGCCAGGTCGCCATGCTGTCGCAGGGCGTCGCGGACGAGCGGATCGCCGAGGCGGTGCAACGGGATCGGTATCGAGATGAAGGTGTTGGTGGGCAGCTGCCAGAAGGCTGACAGAGCGGCCCGGATGATGGCGACCGTGTTGTCTCGGCTCGTGGCCGGCCCGTCGAGTGCGACGGCCTGGTAGCCGGCGGGCGAGCCGCGTGCGACGTCGAGGATCGGCGAGTAGCCGACTGCGACGTCCGGATCGCTGCGCGCCGTGAGCTGGGGGTCGGCGTTCGGATCGGCATCGCGAAGGATGCGGTCCATGGCGTCAGCTCACGGTGGTGATGTTCGCTCGTACGGCGGCGACGAGCTCGGCCGAGACCTCGAGCAAGCCGTGGTCGGCGGCGGCATGTGCCGCGACGTTGCTCAAGATGTCGTCGTCGGTGGAGCAGACCCAGCTCGCTTCACAGCCTGGCACGACGTCACCGCAGGAAAACTTCTTCATGGTCGGACCTCCCAATCCGGCGGACCCAGCTCCTCGTGACTGACCAGACGGTCGCGAATCCGTTGATACCCAGAGTACGTCAACCCACGAACTTCGTTGCGGCTATGGGCAAATGTGCGATTCGGAGAGCAGGTTCCGCTCTGGCCGATATTCTCTATTCATGACCACTGCCTATGACTTCTCCGCCACCGCGATCGACGGCACCGAGCGCCTTCTCGCTGACTACAAGGGCAAGGTCCTGCTTGTCGTCAACACCGCGACGCAATGTGGGTTCACGCCTCAGTTCAAGGGCCTCGAAGCGGTCTACCAGGAGTACGTCGACCGCGGTCTGGTCGTGCTGGGATTTCCGTGCGACCAGTTCGGCCACCAGAACCCCGACGGCGACGAGGAGACGGCAACGTTCTGCGAGAAGAACTTCGGCGTCACGTTCCCGCTGTTCTCCGAGATCGAGGTCAACGGTGACGGTGCGCATCCGCTGTACCAGTGGCTCAAGGAGGAGAAGGGCGGCTTGGGGCCGTCGAAGATCAAGTGGAACTTCACCAAGTTCCTGATCGACACCGACGGCAAGGTCGTCAAGCGTTACGGCTCGGCCACCAAGCCGGAGAAGATCCGCGGCGACATCGAGAAGTTGCTGCCTGCCTGATCATCCCGCTCCTGGTCGGTGATCAGGGCTTCGGGCGCCCGGGCCACCAGAAGCGCTCGCCCAGCAGCGTGGCGAGCGCTGGGACGAGCAGGCTCCGCACCACGAGCGTGTCGAGCAGGACGCCGAGACCCACGATGATGCCGACCTGCGTCAGCATGATCAGCGGCAGGACGCCGAGCACCGCGAACACCGATGCCAGCAGGATGCCGGCGCTCGTGATGACTCCGCCCGTCACGGCCAGGGCCGTCGTCATGGCGCCGGCCACTGGTTGGGTCCGGGCCTCCTCGCGGGCCCGCGTGGTCAAGAAGATGTTGTAGTCGACGCCGAGCGCGACCAAGAAGATGAACGCGAACAGCGGTACTCCCAGGTCGAGCGCCGGGAATCCGAACAGGTGCTCCGAGATGAACCAGCCCAGCCCGATCGCCGAGACGTAGGTGGCGACGACCGTCAGCACCAGCACGATCGCGGCCACGACAGACCTCAGCAGCAGGAGCAGGATCAGGAGCACGCAGGCAAGCACCAGCGGCGCGATCAGGGTGAAGTCGTTGATCGTCGCGGAGCGGGAGTCGAGATCCTGCGCATCGGGTCCACCGACGAGCTCGGTGTCGCTCAGCTCGGCGCGTATCGCCTTGATCGTGTCGGAAGACTGCTCCGATCCCCGTTCGGAGCTTAGGACGACGTCGAGCTGGGCGCGGGTCTCACTGGCGGGGCCGGGACGCACCGACGCGACACCGTCGACTCCTTGCAGCTGCCCGACGACCCGGTCGACCCGGTCAGGGGTCGTGAGGACCACGGTGGGTTCGGCAGCGCCAGCCGGGAATCCCTTCGCGAGAGTCTCCTGAGCGGTCACCGCTTCGGGTGTCTCGCGGAACCGGTCGTTCTGCGACAGTCCGATGTTCACGCCGACGGCACCGATCGCCAGCAACAGCAGCAGGGCCAGGCTGCCCAGGGCGACCCGACCGGGACGGGCGACGACGTGCGCTCCGATCTTCGACCACAGGCCCGTGCGGGCCGGATCGGCCTCGCCGACCCGAGGGACGAACGGCCAGAACAACCGGCGCCCGAACAGCACCATGGCCGCAGGAAGCATGACCAGCCCGTAGATCGCGGCGACGGCGATGCCGATCGAGGCGGAGTAGCCCAGCACCCGGTTCGAGGGGGAGTCGGCGAGAGTCAGGACGAGCAGCGCGAGGATCACGGTGCCGGCGCTGGCGAGGATCGCGGGGGCGGCCTGCCGCCAGGCCGATCGCATCGCGGCGTGACGGTCGTCGTGGCGGCGCAGCCTTCGCGGTACCGCGCGATCAGCAGCAGCGCGTAGTTGGTTCCGGCGCCGAAGACGAGCACCGACGTGATGCCGATCGTGGAGCCGTCGACCGAGAAGCCGAACAGCTTGGTCGCCCCCGCCACCGCGGTCACGGCGACCCGGTCTGCGACGGCGACCACGGTCAGCGGGACCAGCCAGAGCCACGGGCTGCGGTAGGTGATGAGCAGCAGCAGCGCGACGACGGACGCCGTCGTGATGAGCAGTCGCACGTCGGCGCCGGCGAAGACGTCGGAGAAGTCGGACTGGAAGGCGGGGGCACCGGTCACCTGGGCCGTGACGGAGTCGGGGACGGCTGCGGCGACGGTTGTCCGCAGCTCGTCGATCTGCTCCTTGCCGGACACGGCGTCCAGCGGAACCGCGATCAACCCGATCGTCGAGTCGTCCGAGAAGACAGCGGTGAGTGGCTCGTCGGCCACGGAGAACTTCTGCAGCGCCGAGGTCGCAGCCTTGGCGGCGGCGTCGCCGTCGGCGCGCAGGGTCTCCTTGTCGGCGCTGAGGACGACGAAGGCCGGTGACGTGGCGCTGGTCGGGAGGCTGCGCTGCAGCTCGACGACCTTGGTCGACTCGCCTGAGTCGGGGAGCAGGGCCGTCGGGGCATTGTTCTCGCGTGCGGTGAGTCCCGCCGTGAGCAGCACGCCCGACACGAGCAGGAACAGGGCGATGACGAGGAACTTCGATCGCGGCCCGATCAGAGCGTGGAGCACCTTCCCAGACGACCGGGTATTTCCATCATCGAATGATTCCATGAAAGAAATAGTATGCTGTCCTCGTGGATGACGCAGCGCGAGACCAGGACGATGCCCTGAGCGTGGTGCGAGAGCTGCGCACGTTCGTCAACAGCGTCGAGCGCTACATGGCCGAGATGAGTCATCTCCACACGATGCACCGGACCGATCTGACGGCGCTGTCGCTCATCATGGAAGGCAAGGCGTCCAGCCCCAAGGAGCTCAGCGACGTCCTGGCCCTGAGCCCCCCGGCGACCTCGGCGATGCTGACCCGGCTCGAGCAGGCCGGTCACATCGAGCGTTCCCAGCTGCCGCTCGATCGCCGGGCGGTGCACATCGAGATGACCGAGTCGGCCCGCTCCGTCGGAGTCTCGATGTTCGGTGTACTGGCCCGGCACATGCACCCGGTGCTGGAGGCAGCCGACCCCGCCGACCTGCGCACGTTCGCCGCCTTGCTGGAGCAGCTGCATCGCTGCCACCGATGCCGCCAGGGCAGAGGCGTCCGAAGGGTAACCGGCATGGCTAGTCAGGATGGCTGTCGCGCCAGGCCGCGAACGCCTCGCGTGACGTGAGCTCAGGGGTGAAGCCGAAGACTTCCTTCAACCGGGTGTTGTCGAGCACTGGCCGATGCTGCAGGAACATCGTCTGCTCCGGGCCGTACTCAGTCAGTCCCAGCGGCTTCGCGATCGCCGAGTGCCGTGCGCAGCAGGCGCTCAGGCAGGACGAGCGTCGGGCGTCCCATCGCTCGTGCGATCTCGTCGATCGTCATGGCGCCGTCGCCGGCGACGTTGAACGTGCCGGTCACGTCGCCGGTGACGGCGCGCACCATGATCGCGACCAGGTCGTCGTCCCAGATGAAGACGAAGGGGGAGTCCGCGCCGGCGATCTTGAGCAACCGCTTGCGGCGGAACAGGTCGGTGATCTGGTTGTCGACGCTCTGGCCGAGGATCGTGCCGATGCGCAGCACGACCTGCTCCAGCTCGGGTGATCGCGGCGGGTGGACGCCAGCAGTCCTCGACGAGTCGCTTGTGCCGGCTGTAGGCGAACACGTCGTTGCCGCGCACCGGCTGGTCCTCGGTGATCCAGGCCGGGTTGTCGGCGTGGTAACCGTAGGCCGCGCCGCTCGACGACACGACGATCCGGCGCACCCCGTGCGCCACGCATCCTTCGACGACGTGCCGCGAACCGTCGACGTCCACGCGGTAGGCGATCGAGTCGGACATGCCCTTGCCAGGGTTGACGATCGAGGCGAGATGGACGACGGTGTCGACCTGGTGTCGTGCCAGTGCCTCACCGACCTGGACAGCGTCGGTCACGTCGACGATCTCGTGCACGACGCCGGGGGCCGACGACTCGGGCAGAGCGATGTCGGTGCTGACGACGTGATCCAGCCCGCACGCCGCCAGGCCCCGGACCACCGAGCGCCCCAGGAAGCCGTTGCCGCCGGTCACCAGCACCCGTGACGCGCTCATGCGTCGACCCGTTCGCGCTCGGGGGAGCGGCGGGCCCACCAGGTCGCGAGGGCGAGACCGGCGATGATGTCCCCAGATGCCCCACCACGCGGCGACGAGCGCCATGCCGCCGAGGCCGTCGAAGAACTCGAACACCAGCAGGAGGCCGAGGCCGGCGTTGCGGATGCCGACCTCGAACGTCATCGCCCGGCGGCTGTAGTCGCTCAAGCCCGAGCCGCGCGCGATCCCGTACCCGAGAGCCAGCGCAAGCGCGTCGTGCAGGAACACCGCGAGCAGCACGATGCCGATGTAGTCGATGAAGATGTCCCAGTTCTTGGCGACGCCGACCACGATGATCGCGGCCAGGCCCAGGAAGGCGATCTTGCTGACTGCCCGGTGTGCCGCTCGGGCGACCTGCGGCCAGACGTGCGCAACCGTCAGGCCGAGCACGAATGGCACGCCGATCACGAGCACGACCTCGCTCAGCATGTCCCACGGCGTCACGTCGATGTCACGCAAGAACTCGTCCCGGTCGGGTGCCAGCCGCCCCAGAGGGCAAAGTTGAGCGGCATCAGGAAGATCGCCAGGACGTTGAGACGGCCGTCATCGACACCGACAGCGCCACGTCGCCCTTGGCGCGGTGGGTCAGGATGTTCGACACGTTGCCCGGCGGGCAGCAGGCGACCAGGATCATCCCGAGCGCGACCGAGCCGCGCACGTCGAGCACCAGGGTCAGCACGAACGTGATCGCGGGCAGCAGGACGAACTGGCCGGCGATCGCGACCGCCATCGCCCGCGGCTTGCGCAGGGCGTCGCGGAAGTCCGAGATCTGCGTGTCGAGGGCGATCCCGAACAGGATCGTCGCAATCACGATCTTGAGCAGCGTCAACGAGCTCTCGTTGAACGCGATGTTGATGGTGTCGACGTCTGCCGCAGAGATCATGTGTCCAGCCCTCGATGGCCTCGCCGACGGCGCGGCGGTAGGCGTCCTTGTTGACGTAGTACGACATGCGTTCGAGCCCGAGGTACTTGTAGCCGCCGCTCAGGTCTGGTCGCGGACCGTGGATCTGCTGGTCGAAGGCGGCGGACCGACCCTGCTCTCGTGCCCGGATGTAGGCCGCGACGAGCTCAGCCTGCTCGTAGCGGCCCTGCCAGCCGATGCCGGAGGCCTCGATCATGCCGAGGACGAACACGTTGTCGTGGACGGGCGTGAAGATGTTGAGGTGCAGATCGGGTGCGTCGCCGGTCCAGCTGAGGTGGCGTCGGTCGATGAACGGATAGTGCAGGTGGTAGCCCGTCGCGAGCACGATCAGGTCGTACGCATCTGAGCTTCCGTCCGCGAAGTGCACCGTGTCGCCGTCGAAGCGGTTGATGTCCTTGCGCACGTGCACGTCACCGTGACCGATGTGGTGCAGCACCAGCGTGTTGACGATGGGGTGCGACTCGTAGATCCGGTAGTCGGGCCTCGGGAAGCCGAACCGCACGGGATCGCCGGTGAACAGCTGAGCACCCGGCTGTCGACGGCCTGCTTGATCCGGGCGGGCAGCGGACGCCCCTGGTTGAGGGTGTCGGCCGGTTTGCCGAACAGGTACTTCGGCACGAAGTAGTAGCCCCGTCGCACGCTGAGGTCGACTGATGCTGCGTAGTGGACCGCATCGACGGCGATGTCGCAGCCGCTGTTGCCGGCGCCGATGATCAGGACCCGCTTGCCGGCGAAGATCTCGGCCGACTTGTAGGCGCTGGTGTGGATGATCTCGCCGGTGAACTCACCGGCGAACGTCGGGATGTTCGGCTCCGACAACGTGCCGTTGGCCAGGATGAGCCCGGCGAACCGCTCGGTGACCTCCCCGTCGGGGCTGCGGCTCGTCACGTCCCAGCCTCCGTCGGCGGGCTCGACCAGGATGACCTCGGTGCCGAACCGGAAGCGGTCGCGCAGCCCGAACGTGTCGGCGAAGTCGCGGAAGTACGCCAGCAGCGCCCGATGGTCGGGGTAGTCGGGGACGTCCTCGCGCATCGGGAACTCGGTGAACTGCGTCGTCGTCCGCGACGAGATCAGATGGGCTGACTGGTACACCGTGCTGCGTGGCCCGTCGATGTTCCACAGGCCACCGACGTCGGCGCCCAGCTCGAATCCCACCCAGGGGATGCCACGGCGGTCGAGGTTGCGTGCGCCGGCCAGCCCAGACGGTCCGGCGCCGATGATGGCGTAGGGGAGAGGCATCCGTGCAGTGTCCCACCGTTCGGGGGCGTCTTCAGCGCTGTCTTGCCGTTGAACTGCCAGCAGTTCCCGCTACCGGTATGCGAATTGTCATCTAATTGACTACAATTTGCATAGTGAAAGGATCGCCATGGTTCGAGCCCCGATGGAGCTGACGCAAGCCCCTCTGCGTACGGTGCGCCCTAAAGATCTCGCAGATCGCTATGTGAACCCACGCGCAGCACTCGCTCGAATGGCGACTCAGGGGGCAGTCGTTCGCCTGGCGCATGGCTATTTCGTGGCCACTCCCGATGATCAAAGCGCTCATTGGAAACCGACCATGGAAGCAGCAGCAGCCGGGATCGCGTCGGCCATCTTCGGACAGCGCGACATCGTCCTCATGGGGATCACCGCAGCACGCATCCACCACGCCATTCCCAGGGCTTTGGGAAGCGCTGTCGTCGCGAGTCCGCGGCAGCACCGGCCAGTGGCGCTCGATGGCGGAGGACGCGTGATCTTCGTGGCTCGCGACACGATAGCGCTGGATGCTCGCCTGGAAGCCTTGGAGACTGGGCGGGCGCTGGTGACGACGCCAGAGCAAACGTTGTTGGACCTGGCGAAACGGCCAGACCTCGGGGGAGCGAGGGACGAAGCCTTGAGTGCGTTGAGCAACCTGGCATCCAGGGTGACCTGGGACAAGGTCGACAGGCTTGTCGACGAGCAGCATTTCGGGAAGACCACGTTGGCGCGAGTTGCGGCCTTGCGATGACCTCACCCAAGCGGCGGTCGATCGGCCTTGACGTTGCTGAGAGCGAAGTCATGCAGCGCCGGTACGGGGTGGGGCCAGCGCAGGTCCGGCGCGACCACCTCATTTCTCATGTCCTCGGGGCACTGAGCAGATTGCCTGAACGCGACGATCTGACCTTTTTCGGTGGCACCGCGCTGAGCCGCACGTTGTTGCCCGATCTCCGGCTCAGCGAGGACATCGATCTCCTGGTGACCGGAAACCGAGTCCAGATGTGCATGGCCATCACGGAGCGTCTTGAATCAGCGTTGTCACGCACCCACGGCGTGGTTGAGTGGTTCCCGCCCTTGGCGCAGACAAATGGTGCGCAACCGGCGGTCCTGAGGGTCGAGGGTGTTGTACAGGTGCAGGTTCAGGTGATCTCCGACGTGGGCTACCCGAGTTGGCCCACTGAGCTGACCAGCCTCCATCAGCGGTACTCCGATGCTCCGCCGGCGGAGCTCAAGGTGCTCACGCCACCGGCCTTTGTCGCGGCCAAGATGTCTGCATGGCATGACCGGCGAGCCTCTCGCGACTTGTACGATCTATGGGCCCTGAGTCGTGCGGGTCTCGTCGATGCGGCCGCGCTCGACTTGTACGTCAAGCACGGACCGACTGGACGCGCGCCTGCGCGGCACGATTTCACAAGGTGCCCGAGCCGGCAGGAATGGCGAACCTCGTTGAGCCACCAAGGTCGGATCCCGGGTCGAGCCCGGCGATGCGGCTCGCGAGGTAGGGCGTGCTTGGCGCAGCCTGGGATAGCCCGAGGGCCCTGTCCGGGGAATAACTTCGGCCCCGATTTCCTTGTAGAGGGTGCCAACTGGCACAATTCATCCTTGGTTCTGGTTCACGCACCGCATCCCGCGATACGACCCAGCGACCGCCGAGAGGACATCATGAAGCAAGGCATTCACCCCGATTACGTCGAGACCCAGGTCACCTGCACCTGCGGCAACTCGTTCACGACCAAGAGCACCGCTCCTGAAGGCGTTCTGCGCGCAGACGTCTGCTCGGCCTGCCACCCGTTCTACACGGGCAAGCAGAAGATTCTCGACACCGGCGGCCGCGTGGCTCGCTTCGAGAAGCGTTACGCCAAGAAGTAGCGACCTCACAGCGCCGACCCCTGCCCTCCGGGCTCGGGTCGGCGTTGTTGTTTGTCGTCCAGCAGCCCGTCGTTCCGAGTTGTTCCGCCCCACCAGGAGGCCTAGATGTTCGAGGCAGTCGAGACACTCGTGTCCGAGCACGCCGAGCTCGAGGAACGGATGGCCGACCCGTCGGTGCACTCCGACCCCAAGCTGGCCAAGAAGCTCGGTCAGCGGTACGCCGAGCTGACGGCGATCGTCAAGACCTATCGCGACTACCAGCAGACGACCGACGACCTCGAGGCTGCGCGCGAGCTGGCCGCTGAGGACGCCGGGTTTGCCGACGAGGTCACGGCGCTCGAGCCCCGGCTGCACGGCTGTCCGAGCGCCTGCAACGGCTGCTCGTGCCGCGCGACCCCGCCGACTCCAAGGACATCCTGCTGGAGATCAAGGGCGGCGAGGGTGGCGAGGAGTCGGCTCTGTTCGCCGGTGACCTGCAGCGGATGTACGCGCGCTACGCCGAGCACCGTGGGTGGAAGACCGAGATCATCGACGCGACCGAGTCGGCGCTGGGTGGCTACAAGTCCGTCACGATGGCCGTCAAGGCCAAGGGCACCCCTGAACCAGGCGAGGCTCCGCACGCCCTGCTGAAGTTCGAAGGCGGAGTGCACCGCGTGCAGCGTGTCCCGGTGACCGAGTCGCAGGGCCGGATCCACACCTCGGCCGCTGGCGTCCTGGTCCTGGCCGAGGCTGAGGACATCGACGTCGAGATCAACGACAGCGATCTGCGCATCGACGTCTACCGGTCGTCGGGTCCCGGCGGCCAGAGCGTCAACACGACCGACTCGGCGGTGCGCATCACGCATGTGCCGACCGGGGTCGTCGCGAGCTGCCAGAACGAGAAGAGCCAGCTGCAGAACAAGGAGCAGGCGATGCGCATCCTGCGGGCGCGTCTGCTCGAGGCCGCGCAGGCCGCCGCCGACGCCGAGGCGTCCGATGCCCGCAAGTCGCAGATCCGCACCGTCGATCGCTCGGAGCGCATCCGCACGTACAACTACCCCGAGAACCGGCTGTCCGACCACCGCACCGGGTTCAAGGCCTACAACCTCGACCAGGTCATGGACGGCGCGCTCGACGACGTCATCAAGTCGCTCGTCGATGCCGAGCTCGCCGAGCGTCTCGCTGCCGTCGAAAGCGGACAATGACCCTGCGCACCCAGGCAGAACGGCTGTTGGAACAGGCCACGATCGACCTTGAAGCCGGGGGAGTGGCATCACCGCGCCACGACGCCGAGATCCTGCTCAGCCATGTCACCGGCGTGCCGCGCATGATGCTGCTCGGCAAGGCCAAGCCCGACGGGCGGCAGGTGCAGGACTTCCAGACGATGGTGGCCGCACGGGCGTCCCGCACCCCGCTGCAGCACCTGACCGGCAGCGCCGCCTTCCGGTACGTCGACGTCGAGGTCGGTCCCGGGGTCTTCGTGCCACGACCCGAGACCGAGCTGCTGGCCGGCTGGGCGATCGATCACGCCAAGACGATCGAGAATCCGGTCGTCGTCGAGCTGTGCGCCGGCGCCGGCGCCATCTCGTTGTCGGTCGTCCACGAGGTGCCGGGTGCGCAGGTCCATGCTGTCGAGCTCGACGAGCCCGCGTTCGAGTGGGCACAACGCAACCTGGCCGGCACCGGCGTCGACCTGCGTCTCGGCGACATGGCCGAGGCGTTCGGCGACCTCGACGGCCAGGTCGACGTCGTCGTGGCCAATCCGCCGTACATCCCGTTGGACGCCTGGGAGTCGGTTGCCCCGGAGGCCCGTGACCACGACCCTGCGTTGGCGCTCTGGTCAGGTGACGACGGGCTCGACGCGATGCGAGTGGTCGATCAGGTGGCCTGGCGGTTGCTGAAGCCCGGCGGAGTCGTCGGAGCAGAGCATGCTGACGCGCAGGGCGAGTCCGCTCCGGCGGTCTTCCTGCCCCGTTGGGTCGAGGTGCGTGACCACGCCGACCTCGCCGACCGGCCACGCTTCGTCACTGCCACCAAGCCCCGAGGCTAGGCTTCTGCATCATGGGCGGTGAAGAACTGGCACTGATAGGTGTCGCATTCGCCGTAGGTATCGGGGCGGCGCTACTGCCGATGTTCGTCAACGCCGAGGTCTACGTCGTGGCTACGGGGGCCACGGTCAACAGTCGCCCCTTCCTCGCGTTCTTGATCCTGGTGCACGTCTTTGCGACCACGATCGGCAAGGGCTTCGTGTTCCAGCTGGCCCGTAGCGGCACCAACAAGATCCGCATGGTCAAGCCGGAGAAGCCGCGCAACGCCTTCTCCGCCTCGACCCGCCAGCTCGGTCGGCGACTGGGCCGCACGAAGTTCTTCCAGCTGGTCAAGAGGGTCAACGACTGGCTCCTGACCTTGCTGGACAGGCCCTATTCCGGCGGTCTCACGGTGTTCATGTCGTCGCTGATCATGGTGCCCCCGCTCGCGATCGTGACGATCCTGGCCGGGGCGTCGAAGCAGCCGCAGTGGCTGTTCCTGACCATGGTGTTCTGCGGTCGCCTCATCCAGTTCCTCGCCATCGCCTTCATATTCCACCAAGTCAGCTGGTTCTGACGGGACGCAAGTCCGCCCTCAACCCAGACCGAGCAGGCGCCCCGACCATGGGCCGAGCGAGCGAAGCGAGCGAAGGCTGACGCCTGGGCGAAGCCCAGCCGGCGCGAGGAACGAGCGACGGGGGCGGCGACGAAGGAGCCGCGCGGCCTAGGATGAACTCGTGAAGTTCGACTGCAGCGTGGAAGAGGAGCTCGACCGGGGGCTGCTGGCAGCCCAGGCGGCGCTCGAGGAGGGCAAGCTCGTCGTCCTGCCGACCGACACCGTCTACGGACTGGCAGCTGATGCCTTCTCGCCGC
This sequence comes from Aeromicrobium sp. UC242_57, assembly GCF_044452305.1. Taxonomy (NCBI): domain Bacteria; kingdom Bacillati; phylum Actinomycetota; class Actinomycetes; order Propionibacteriales; family Nocardioidaceae; genus Aeromicrobium; species Aeromicrobium sp. UC242_57. The sequence goes on from NZ_JBIOAM010000001.1 coordinate 102,554, forward strand.
AGGCCGTGCAGAACCTGCTGAACGCCAAGGGGCGGGGGCGTGACATGCCGCCACCGGTCTTGGTCAGCTCGGCGACCACGCTCGAGGCGCTTGCGGTCGACATCCCGTCCTGGCTCCGCACGATGGTCGAGTCGCTGTGGCCCGGTCCGCTGACCGTGATCTTGCGGCAGCAGCCCTCCTTGACCTGGGATCTTGGCGAGACCCACAACACCGTCGCGGTGCGCATGCCCGACGATGCGCGTGCGCTTGCGCTGATCAAGCAGACCGGCCCGCTCGCGGTCAGCAGCGCCAACCGCACGGGCGAACCGGCCGCGCTCGACGTCGACCAGGCGCAGGACATGCTGGGCGGACGGGTCGCGGTCTACCTCGACGGGGGGCCGTCGCAGTCCGACGTGCCGTCGACGATCCTCGACGTCACCGGCACCACACCGCGGGTCCTGCGACAGGGCGCCATCTCGCTGGAGACGCTCCACACGTTCAACAACACGATCGAACCGGCCGGGGACCCGGCGTAGATGCGCGAGTACCTGGTCGTCTTCGGCGTCGCCCTCGGGGTCACGTACCTCCTGGCCTCGATCGCCCGGGCAGCTCGCGCACCGTTTCGGTGCCGTGGCGCGGGTGCGTGACCGCGACGTCCACGCGATCCCGACGCCCTACTTCGGCGGACCGGCGATGCTGGGCGGGCTCATCGCGGCCTACCTGGTGGCCACCAGCCTGCCGTTCCTGTCGCTGGCCGACGACGGGGTCTTCAAGGATGCTCGTGCTGTCATCCTCGGCGGCGTCGTCATCTGCGTGGTCGGCATCGTCGACGACCTCTACGGCTCGACGCTCTCAGCAAGTTCGCCGGTCAGGTGCTGGCCGGCGTCATCGTGGTGGCACAAGGTGTCCAGTTCGTCTACCTGCCGCTGTACGGCAACTACATCGGGCTCGACCAGATCCAGGCCATGATCTTCACGGTGCTGCTGATCGTCGGCACGGCCAACGCCGTCAACTTCGTCGACGGCCTCGACGGTCTTGCTGCTGGCATGGTCGCGATCGGCGCCGTGGCCTTCTTCGCGTACGCGTTCATCCTCGCCGTCGAGAACGGCGAGACTCGTGCCATCGCCGCAGCCCTGCTCACCGCGGCCCTGGCCGGAGCCTGCATCGGCATCCTGCCGCACAACTTCTTCCCGGCCCGGATGTTCATCGGCGACTCCGGCTCGATGCTGATCGGCTTCGTGCTGGCCTGCTCGTCGATCAGCCTGACCGGTCAGTTCCCGGCCACGGCCCTGAGCGAGGGCATCGGGGGAGCCGAGGTCAGCTTCCTGCCGGCGCTGCTGCCGTTGATCCTGCCCTTCACGATCCTCCTGGTGCCGTTCGTCGACCTGGCGCTGGCCGTGGTCCGTCGCACGCGGGCCGGTCGGTCGCCGTTCAGCCCCGACAAGATGCACATCCATCACCGGTTGCTCGAGATCGGTCACTCCCACCGTCGCGCGGTCCTGCTGATGTACGCCTTCGCCGGCCTGGTCGCCTTCGGGAGCGTCGTGATCAGCCTGTTCAGCGGCTGGCAGTCCATCGCCGGGTTCAGCGTCCTGGCGGTCGTCACGATCGCCGCGGTGTTCCTCCTGCCCAAGTTCGAAGAAAAGGTCTGGTCGTAAGTGCAGCAGGTTCTCAAAGTCCTGCCGTGGGTCGTCGTGGTGGTGGCGGTCTGCGCCGTCGTCGCGGGCATCGCCCAAGGCTCCGCGGGTGCGCTGGGCGCCCTGTTCGGCGGGGGCCTCGTGTGCGTCTTCTTCTCGTCGAGCCCGCTGGCGCTCGGCCCCATCACGAAGGTCAGCCCGCACCTGTCGCTGCTCGTCGCGATGATGTTCTTCCTGACCAAGGTCGTCGCGCTGCTGGCGCTGTTCACGGTCCTGGCCGACAGCGACCTGGCGGGCGACCGGCTCGACCCCAAGAGCCTGGCGGGCACCGTGATAGTCGCCACACTCGCGTGGACGTTCTTTCAGATCAGGGCAGCCAAACGTCAGCGGCTGCCGATGTACGACCTGGGCAACGACGCTCCGTAGTAGCCTGATAGCCTGATGCCGCAACAACGGGATGGCTCGAATTATTTCGGCTGCCCGTGCGCTGTGGTTAAGGCAGCAGTGTGGGAGCCTTCGGGCACCAACGGTTCGCTAGAACCGCATCGCAATGACGCAGGCCGTAGCCGGACTGAGTAATCGACCGCGCCATCTGAAGGGTTATGTGAGTGACGAACGTCAGCTTCGCTGTTCATCGCATCGGAGTCCGAGGGGTTCATCGCCCCGGGACCAGGCAGCTTCCAGCTTCCGCCCGCCTTCCACATCGGTGACTTCGGTGTCACGAAGTCGATGCTCCTGCTCACGTTCTCGGCGGTGCTGATCATCGTCCTGACGTATGCAGCGTCGCGCAAGGCCGAGGTCGTCCCCGGACGCCTGCAGTTCGCCGGCGAGGCGGTCTACGGATTCGTCCGCAACGGCATCGCGCGCGACTCGATCGGCAGCCACGACTTCATGAAGTTCGTGCCCTACCTGTTCTCGCTGTTCCTGTTCCTCTTCGTGAACAACTACTACGGCGTGATCCCGTTCCTGCAGTTCCCGAGCTCTCGCGCATCAGCTACGTCTACGGACTCGCTGCACTGGCCTGGATCATCTACAACGGCGCAGGCATCGCCAAGCACGGCGCGCTCGGCTACCTCAAGCACCAGACTGTGCCCAGCGGCATGAAGGGCCCGATCCTGGTCCTGCTGATCCCGCTCGAGTTCATGTCGAACATCTTGGTCCGCCCCGTCACGCTGGCACTGCGACTCTTCGCCAACCTGTTCGCCGGGCACCTGCTGCTGATCCTGTTCTCCACGGGCGCGGCCTACCTGGTGTTCGAGTCCGACAAGCTCGCCTACGTGCCGGTCGGCATCTTGTCCCTGATCCTGGGCATCCTGGTCAGCTTCCTCGCAGCTGCTGGTCATGTTCCTGCAGGCCTACGTCTTCACGCTCCTCACTGCTATGTACATCGGCAGCGCCATCGCCGACGAGCACTGAGCACCCGCCTCACCCCAAGCACGACCCAGACCTACAACTTCATACGTCTTTCACCACATCGACGCGCATCTGCGTCACAACGAAAGGAACTGCCGTGGACGGCAACCTCAACATGATCGGCTACGGCCTCGCTGCTGTCGGTCCTGGCATCGGTATCGGTCTGATCTTCGCTGCGTACATCAACGGTGTCTCGCACGTCAGCCCGAGGCGCAGGCTCGCCTGCAGGCGATCGCCATCCTGGGCTTCGCCCTCGCCGAGGCACTTGCCATCATCGGCATCGCCCTCGCCTTCGTTCTTTGACCCAGTAGCGGACAGGAATCGCCATGTACAAGACTCTGCTGGCCGCATCGGCCGCGGGCGAGGAACACAGCCCGCTTGCCGTGGTCTGGAGCGAGCTCGTTCTCGGTCTGATCGTCTTCGCGATCGTCGTGTTCGCCATCTGGAAGTTCGTCGTTCCGAACTTCGAGAAGGCCTACGCCGAGCGCACTGCTGCCATTGAAGGCGGCATCGAAGATGCTCAGGCAGCTCAGAAGGAGGCCAAGGCCGCCCTCGACGAGTACACCGCCCAGCTGGCAGGTGCGCGCCACGAAGCCGCGGCTATCCGTGAGGAAGCCAAGGAGCAGGGCGCACAGATCATCGCCGAGCTGCGGGCCCAGGCCCAGGCTGAGGCAGATCGCATCACCTCGACCGCGCACGCGCAGGTCGAAGCCGAGCGCTCGCAGGTCTTGGCTCAGCTCAAGGGTGAGGTCGGAGCAATGGCCACCGCACTTGCTGGTCGCATCGTCGGAGAAGAGCTTTCCGACTCTGCCGCCCAGAAGCGCACGGTCGAACGCTTCATCGCCGAGCTCGAGGAGTCGGCGAACTGATGCGAGGGATTTCTGCGAGGTCGCTTGACGAGGTTCTGGCCGCCGTCAACGCGGTCAAGGGCTCGTCGGTCGAGCTCGGCGCCGAGCTGTTTGACGTCGTCGCAGTGCTCGACCGCGAGCCGGCGCTTCGACGGGTCCTCACCGACCCGTCGACCGAGGCGTCGGCCAAGGCACTGCTGGCCAAGCAGGTCTTCGGCAGCCAGCGCAGCAAAGATGCACTGGCAGTCGTCGAGACTGCCGCCAGCGGACGCTGGGCGTCGGGGCGCGATCTCACCGACGGGCTGGAGACAGCGGGAGTGACTGCACTGGTCGCTGCCGCCGACAGCGCCGGTGGGCTCGACGCGGTCGAGACCGAGCTGTTCGAGGTCGAGCGCCTGGTGCGTTCTGACGCCGAGCTGCGCCAGGTCGTGTCCGACCGGGCACTTCCGGCCTCAGCCAAGGGCGAGCTGCTCAGCACGCTGCTGAGCGGCAAGGTCACCGCGACGACACTGGCCCTTGCGGCTCAGGCGTCCGTTGCGCGTACCGGATCGTTCGAGAAGGCACTGACCTCGTTCGGCGAGACTGCAGCGGCCCGCCGCAGCCGTCTTGTGGCCGAGGTGCGCGTCGCCCACGGCTCGACGATGACCAGAAGAACCGCCTGGCCACTGCGCTGGGCAGCAAGTACGGACACGAAGTCCACCTCAACATCGTCGTCGATCCTTCGGTCATCGGAGGCCTGACGGTCTCTGTCGCCGACGAGGTTGTCGACGGCTCCATGTCCACTCGCCTCGAAGTCGCCCGTCGGCGACTCGCAGGCTAGAAACACTCTCCCCAGACAAGAAGGCAGGCACACACATGGCGGAACTCACGATCCGTCCGGACGAGATCCGCGACGCATTGCAGAAGTTCGTGGCTGACTACAAGCCCAGCGCTGCAGCGACCGAAGAGGTCGGCATCGTGGCGAGCGCCGGTGACGGCATCGCCCGCGTCGAGGGCCTCCCGTCGGCGATGGCCAACGAGCTCCTCGAGTTCGAGGACGGCACGCTCGGCCTCGCGCTCAACCTTGACGTCCGCGAAATCGGTGTCGTCATCCTGGGGTGAGTTCTCCGGCATCGAAGAGGGCCAAACTGTTCGCCGTACCGGCGAGGTCCTCTCGGTTCCCGTCGGTGATGCCTACCTCGGTCGCGTCGTCGACCCGCTGGGTGCGCCGATCGATGGTCTCGGTGAGATCAAGACCGACAAGCGTCGTGCGCTCGAGCTCCAGGCCCCCAACGTCATGCAGCGCAAGAGCGTGCACGAGCCGTTGATGACCGGCCTCAAGGCCATCGACTCCCTGACGCCGATCGGTCGCGGTCAGCGTCAGCTGATCATCGGTGACCGCCAGACCGGCAAGACGGCCATCGCGATCGACACGATCATCAACCAGAAGGAGTTCTGGGAGTCGGGCGATCCGAGCAAGCAGGTTCGTTGCATCTACGTCGCGATCGGCCAGAAGGGCTCGACGATCGCCTCGGTGCGCGGCGCCCTCGAAGAGGCCGGCGCGCTGGAGTACACGACGATCGTCGCTGCTCCCGCCTCCGACTCGGCTGGCTTCAGGTACCTCGCCCCGTACACCGGCTCGGCCATCGGCCAGGAGTGGATGTACGCCGGCAAGCACGTTCTGATCATCTTTGACGATCTGTCGAAGCAGGCCGAGGCATACCGCGCCGTGTCGCTGCTGCTGCGTCGCCCGCCGGGCCGCGAGGCTTACCCGGGTGACGTCTTCTACCTGCACTCGCGGTTGCTCGAGCGTTGCGCCGAGCTGAGCGACGAGCTCGGTGCCGGCTCGATGACGGGTCTGCCGATCATCGAGACCAAGGCCAATGACGTCTCGGCGTACATCCCGACCAACGTCATCTCGATCACCGACGGCCAGATCTTCTTGCAGTCCGATCTGTTCAACGCCAACCAGCGTCCCGCAGTCGACGTCGGCATCTCGGTGTCGCGAGTCGGCGGTGCAGCGATGCAGAAGTCGATGAAGGCCGTCACCGGTTCGCTCAAGGTCGAGCTGGCTGAGTACCGCGCGATGGAAGCGTTCGCCATGTTCGCCTCCGACCTCGATGCCGCTTCCAAGCAGCAGCTCGCTCGTGGTCAGCGCATCATGGAGCTGTTCAAGCAGGGCCAGTACGCTCCGTTCCCGGTCGAGAACCAGGTCGTCTCGATCTGGGCCGCCTCGACGGGCAAGCTCGACGCCGTCCCGGTCGAGGACGTCAGCCGTTTCGAGACCGAGTTCCTCGACTTCCTGAAGCGTTCGCACAGCGATGTTCTCGCCGCGATCCGTGAGACGGGCAAGTTCGAGGACGACAACGCGCAGGCCCTGACGGCTGCGTACGACTCCTTCACCGATCAGTTCGAGACTTCGACGGGCGGCTCGATCAAGGCCGGCCACGAAGAGTTCGACGCCCTCGCCGACGAAGACGTCGAGCAGGAGCAGATCGTCAAGCAGAAGCGGGGCTGACGATGGCGGCATCGGTACGCGAACTACGCGCGAAGATCAGGTCGACACAGGCGACCAAGAAGATCACGCGCGCCATGGAGCTCATCGCAGCGTCACGCATCATCAAGGCGCAGCAGCGGGCGGCGGCGGCAGCGCCGTACGCCCGTGAGCTCACGCGCGCCGTGTCTGCCGTCGCCACCTTCTCCAACGTCGACCACCCGTTGACGACCGAGAAGGAGAACCCGAAGAAGGCGGCGGTTCTGGTCATCGCGAGCGATCGCGGTCTGGCTGGCGCCTACTCGTCCTCGGTGATGAAGGAAGCAGAGCGTCTCGTCGAGAAGCTGCGCGCTGAAGGCAAGGAGGTCGACCTCTACCTGGCCGGCCGCAAGGCCGAGGCGTACTACAACTTCCGCAGCCGTCCCTTCATCGAGTCGTGGACCGGATTCTCGGACAAGCCGGAGTACTCGCACGCTCGCGAGATCGGCAACACCCTGGTCCGTACCTTCCACATCGACGAGACCGATGAAGAGGCTCTCGACCCGGCCCTGGCCGCGGACGAGCTGCACGTCGTCTTCACCCGGTTCAAGTCGATGATGACGCAGGAGCCCGACGTGATTCGTCTACTCCCGCTCGAGGTCGTCGAGGGAACCGAGGCGCCAGAGGACGAAGACCTGCTGCCGCTCTACGAGTTCGAGCCGTCGGCACACGAGGTCCTCGATGCGTTGCTGCCCAAGTACATCCACAGCCGCATCTACTACTGCCTGCTGCAGGCTTCGGCTTCGGGGCTCGCGGCACGTCAGAAGGCCATGAAGTCGGCCACTGACAACGCGCAGGACCTCATCGAGAAGTACACCCGGACAGCCAACCAGGCCCGCCAGGCGGGTATTACCCAGGAAATCAGCGAGATTGTCGGTGGAGCCAACGCTCTGGCCGATGCCACCGCTGGGAGTGAGTGAGAGAGATGCCTACCAATACCGCTGAGAACACCACGCTGGCCACGGGCCGCGTCGCTCGGGTCATCGGCCCGGTGCTCGACATCGAGTTCCCGAGCGATGCCATCCCCGACATGTACAACGCGCTGAAGGTCGACACCACGATCGAAGGTGTCACCGAGACGCTGACGCTCGAGGTCGCACTCCACATCGGTGACGGCCTGGTCCGCGCGATCAGCCTGCGCCCGACCGACGGCATCGTCCGCGGCGCGACGGTCATCAACACCGGTGAGCCCATCACGGTTCCCGTCGGCGACCAGACGCTCGGCAAGGTGTTCAACACCACCGGTGACGTCATGAACCTCGCCGAGGGCGAGGTCTGGGAGGTCAAGGAACGTCGTGGCATCCACGGCAAGGCTCCGGCCTTCGACCAGCTCGAGTCCAAGACCGAGATGTTCCAGACCGGCATCAAGGTCATCGACCTGCTGACGCCTTACGTGCAGGGCGGAAAGATCGGCCTCTTCGGTGGTGCAGGCGTCGGCAAGACGGTGCTCATCCAGGAGATGATCGCCCGTGTTGCTCGTGACCACGGTGGTGTGTCGGTGTTCGCCGGTGTCGGCGAGCGTACGCGTGAGGGCAACGACCTCATCGTCGAGATGGAAGAGGCCGGCGTCCTCGGACAGACCGCCCTCGTGTTCGGTCAGATGGATGCAGCCGCCGGGAGCGCGTCTTCGCGTCGCCCTGTCGGCCCTGACGATGGCCGAGTACTTCCGCGACGTGCAGAAGCAGGACGTGCTGCTGTTCATCGACAACATCTTCCCGCTTCACGCAGGCCGGCTCTGAGGTCTCCACGCTGCTCGGCCGCATGCCGTCGGCCGTGGGCTACCAGCCGACGCTGGCCGACGAGATGGGTGTGCTCCAGGAGCGCATCACCTCGACGCGTGGTCACTCGATCACCTCGCTGCAGGCGATCTACGTCCCGGCCGATGACTACACCGACCCGGCTCCTGCCACGACGTTCGCGCACCTCGACGCAACGACCGAGCTCAACCGTGAGATCGCGTCGATGGGTATCTACCCGGCCGTCGACCCGCTGACCTCGACGTCGCGCATCCTCGATCCCCGTTACATCGCGGCAGATCACTACAACACCGCCAACCGGGTCAAGAGCATCCTGCAGCGCAACAAGGAGCTCCAGGACATCATCGCGATCCTCGGTGTCGACGAGCTCAGCGAAGAGGACAAGACCCTCGTGTCTCGTGCTCGCCGCATCCAGCGCTTCCTGTCGCAGAACACCTACGTGGCCAAGCAGTTCACGGGCATCGAAGGTTCGACGGTCTCCATCGACGAGACGATCGACGGCTTCACCAAGATCTGTGACGGCGACTACGATCACGTTGCAGAGCAGGCCTTCTTCATGTGCGGCGGTCTCGAAGACGTCGACAAGAAGTGGGCGGAAATCCAGAAGTCGCTCTGATGGCGAACAAAGAAGCATCTGCCGCGCTGCAGATCGAGCTGGTTGCCGCCGACCGCGTCGTGTGGTCGGGGCAGGCCAGCGAGGTTCTCGCGCGCACCGTCGATGGTGACTTGGGCGTCCTGGCGAATCACTCGCCGCTGCTGTCCTTGCTGGTGCCGGGCGTCGTCGAGATCACTCCTCTCGAGGGTGACGTCGTGCGGGCTGCGATCGACTCGGGCTTTCTCTCGGTGGCCGACAACCACGTCTCGATCCTGAGCGAGGACGCGTTCCTCGCCTCAGAGGTCGATGCGTCGGCAGCCAAGGCTGAGCTGGAGGCGGCGAAGTCCGCCGATGACGCCGACGGCGTTCTGCGTGCCGAAGCAAAGCTGCGTCTGATCGACAAGGCTTCCTGATCCGAGTGTTCTGACACTCGACTGTTCCGAGCTGGGAGGAGGTCGACGGCCATGCCGCTGTGGTGGTGGGTAATCGACGTCCTCGTGGTGGTCGTCGCAGCACTGATCCTCCTGCTGGGAGGACTTCTCTTCCGACGCTGGTGGCTGGCCCGCTCTGGGGTGACGTTCGAGATGAGCGTCAACCGCAGTGCGGGCCCGCACGCCTCCGGCTGGCTGCTCGGCATGGCGGTGTACGGCGAGACCGAGCTGGCCTGGTTCCGGGCCTTCTCGTTCTCGCTACGTCCTCGCTACCGGTTCATCCGGGGCGATGTGCTGATCGACGGGCGGCGTGAGCCGGTGGGCAACGAGGTTCATGCGATTCATGCCGGCCACCTCATCGTGGAGACCCAGAACGCCTCAGGCGTTCAGCAGTTCGCGATGAGCGCCAATGCCTTGACTGGCTTGCTGTCGTGGTTGGAGTCGTCTCCACCCGGTCAGCGGGTCAACAACGTTCTGTAAGCCTGCCGTCTCGGGCGGTTGTACAGGTTCTTCCATTTCCTTGACGCTTGGTCAAAGGGCAAGGGAGAATCGATCAAGTGGTTGGATATCTGTCCGCATACTGAGCCAAGAAGGTGCCTCGTGTTCAAGCGTCTAGTGGTAGCAACATCCGTCTCGGCCCTGGCTGTCCTGGGAACCGTCTCGGGCGCTACGGCGGCCGATCCCGCGCCCAGCGCGAAGGTTGTCAAGGTCGTCAAGTTCAAGGCGCCGAAGCCTCCCAAGATCATCGATTGGGATGCCCCGACGCCCGCCCCCGGTGGTGTCTCGACTCAGCGCATCGATTGGGACTGATCTCCCAGCTGAACCAATGAACTAGCGTTCGCCACCCGGGACCCAGAGCACATCGCCTTGGTCCCGGTTGGCGTATCGCCCCAGGATGAACAGCAGATCGCTGAGCCGGTTGAGATACTTCGCGGTCAGGATGTTCATCGTCTCGCCGTGCACTTCGAGGGCCGCCCAGGCTGAGCGTTCTGCCCGCCGGGTGACCGTGCACGCCAGGTGCACCGCAGCTGCCGCTGGCGTCCCGCCACGCAGGATGAACGAGCGGAAGCTTGGGCACCTGCTCGTTGTAGTGGTCGCACCACGCCTCGAGCCGATCGATGTACGCCGGCTCGACCCGCAGGGGCGGATATTCCGGGTTCTCGACGACGGGGCACGACAGATCTGCGCCGACGTCGAACAAGTCGTTCTGGATGTGGGTCAGCACCGCGACCACATCGGGTTCGAGCGTGCCGAGCGAGATCGCGAAGCCGATGCCTGCGTTGGCCTCATCGACGTCGGCATAGGCAGCCAGGCGCAGGTCCAGCTTGCTGGCCTTGCTCATGTCGCCGAGGTTCGTCGTGCCGTCGTCGCCGGTTCGCGTGTATATCCGTGTCAGGTTGACCATGTCCAGATCCTAGGGCGTCCGATAAATGTGAGACAGAACGCCTCACGAGCCAGTGACCCCCCAGGTTACGAGACGGTAACCTGAGCCCATGCCTGACAAGACCGTGCCTCAGAAGACCGTGCCCGACAAGCCGTGGGTGATGCGGACCTACGCCGGACACAGCCGGCTGCTGAGTCGAATGCGCTCTACCGTCGCAACCTTGCGAAGGGACAGACCGGTCTGTCGGTGGCCTTCGACCTTCCGACCCAGACGGGGTACGACCCCGACCAGCGAGCTCAGCAGGGGAGAGGTCGGTAAGGTCGGCGTGCCGATCCCGCACCTGGGTGCGATGCGCCGGTTGTTCCAGGACATCCCGCTCGAGACCATGAACACGTCGATGACGATCAACGCCACGGCGATGTGGCTGCTCGCGATGTACCAGGTCGCGGCCGAGGAGCAGGGCGTCGCACCGTCGAGCCTGTCGGGAACGACGCAGAACGACATCATCAAGGAGTACCTGTCGCGTGGCACGTACGTCTTCGGCCCGGCGCCGTCCTTGCGGTTGACGACCGACATGATCGCCTACACCGTCAGCACGATCCCGAAGTGGAATCCGCTCAACATCTGCGCTATCACCTGCAGGAGGCGGGCGCCACGCCGACGCAGGAGCTCGCCTACGCCCTGACGACGGCGATCGCGGTGCTCGACTCGGTGCGCGACTCCGGTCAGGTCCCGCCGGACGAGTTCGAGAAGGTCGTTGGTCGCATCTCGTTCTTCGTCAACGCGGGCGTCCGGTTCATCGAAGAGATGTGCAAGATGCGCGCCTTCGGCAAGCTGGGGGACGAGATCACGCGTGAGCGCTACGGCGTCCAGGATCCCAAGATGCGCCGGATGCGGTACGGCGTGCAGGTCAACTCGTTGGGCCTGACTGAGGCGCAGCCCGAGAACAACGTCCAGCGCATCGTGCTGGAGATGCTCGGCGTGACGCTGAGCAAGGATGCCCGGGCCCGGGCCGTGCAGCTGCCGGCCTGGAACGAAGCACTGGGTCTGCCGCGCCCGTGGGACCAGCAGTGGTCGTTGCGCCTCCAGCAGGTGCTGGCCTTCGAGTCCGACCTGCTCGAGTACGACGACATCTTCGAAGGCTCAGTCGTCATCGAGGCCAAGGTCAACGAGCTGATCGAGGGCGCCAAGGCCGAGATCGATCGGGTGCAGGCGATGGGCGGCGCGGTCGCCGCCGTCGAGTCCGGCTACATGAAGCAGGCTCTGGTGGGCTCGCACTCCGAGCGTCGAGCCAAGATCGAGGCTGGCGACATGACAGTCGTCGGAGTCAACTCGTACACCGAGACCGAGGTCTCCCCGCTGACGGCCGATCTCGACGGCGCCATCATGACCGCCGACCCGCAGGCCGAGGCCAATGCGGTCGCCGACGTGCAGGCGTGGCGCGAAGCAGCGTGACCAGGCCGCCGTCGACGAGGCGCTGGCCCGGCTGCAGAGCGAGGCCAAGACCGATGCCAACCTGATGGCAGCGACCCTGGCCGCCGTGCGGGCCGGGGCCACGGTCGGTGAGTGGGCCGGCGCGCTGCGTGAGGTGTTCGGCGAGTACCGCGCACCCACAGGTGTCAGCGGTGTCGCGAGTGTCGCCGAGGCGGGCGCCGAGCTGGCTGCGGTGCGCGAGCGCGTGCGGGCGACGGGCGACGGCTCGGCACCCGGCTGCGGTTCCTGGTCGGCAAGCCGGGTCTCGACGGTCATTCCAACGGGGCCGAGCAGATCGCGGTGCGCGCACGAGACGCCGGATTCGAGGTCGTCTACCAGGGAATCCGGCTGACCCCCGCGCAGATCGTGTCCGCGGCGGTGGCCGAGGACGTCCATGCGATTGGTCTGTCGATCTTGTCTGGCTCGCACATGGAGCTCGTGCCGGACGTCCAGAAGGCCATGGACGCCGCTGGCATCGGCGACGTGCCGCTGATCGTCGGCGGCATCATTCCCGAGTCCGATGCCCGCAAGATGGAGGACGCCGGCGTCGCTGCGGTGTTCACGCCCAAGGACTTCGGCATGACCACGATCATGGACCGCATCGTCGACGAGATCCGCAAGGCCAACCACCTCACCCCCTAAACCGCGAGTGGTGCGCAGCGGACGTTTTGAGACGGCGTGTCTGTCCAACCCGCACCACTCGCGGGGCAGTTTGCACCACTCGCGGGGCGGTTTGCACCACTCGCGGGGCGCCTAGTCGGCGACCAGACCGGCTGCCGGGTCGATCTGGGCAGCCCGACGGGCAGGCAGCACACAGGCGGCAAGCCCAGCCACCGCGGCGACCAGCAGGATCAGCCCGATCTGCCCCGGGCATCAGGATGTCCGGCGACGTCGCGAAGACTCCGACAGCCGTCGTCTTGACCCCGAACCAGGCATAGGTGGTGCCGAGCACGACTCCCAGGACCGCTGCCACCACCGAGATCAGAAGTGCCTCGATCGCCAGCATCGCTCGCAGTCCCGATCGGCTGAGGCCCAGCGCCCGCAGCAACGAGTTCTCGCGGACCCGTTCCAGCACCGACAGGCTCAGCGTGTTGCCGACCCCGACCAGGGCGATCAGCACGGCGATCGCGAGCAGCCCGACCGTGACGGCGAGGACGACGTCGAGAGTCTTGAGGATGTCGGCCCGGTCGGGCAGTCCTCCGGCCATGTCGAGGCCTGAGGTCTCTGCGACGGCGCGGACGTCGGCAGCGACATCCGCCGGGATCGGCCTGATCGGCTGCGCGCACCCACACGGCTCCGATTCCCGCGCCGGCGCCGCCCATGGCTGTGAGGGTCGAGGCCCTCACGAGAGGTGCGTCGCCGATGTCCTCGGCCAGGATGACGTGCAGGTCGCGGTGCTGGTCGCCGACCTTGACCGCAATCGTGTCTCGTCCATCGACCAGGGGCGAGGACTCCACCGGCAGGACGATCTGGTCTGGTCGAAGCTGCTGGATCGGACCGTCTCCGCGCAGGGTCGCCAGCGCCGTGTCGTCGACGGCCAGGACGGTGCGTTGCTCGGTGCCGACCTGTGCCTTCACGGCGGTGAGCTCGGCCAGCGCCGCGACCCCGTCGACGTCCTGGAGGTCGGTGACGACACGGGAAGTGACTGCGCCGGTGCTCGCGCTGACGGTGAGGTCGATGGGGGAGTTGAGGTCCAGTGATGTGTTGACCTTGTGCTTGATCGAGGACGAGCCACGACGACTGCCGTGATCAGGGTGACGCCGATCAACAGGGCGGTGGATGTGGCAGCCGTGCGTCGCGGATTGCGGAGAGAGTTCACGTGCGCCAGCCGACCGGCCAGGCCGATCCGGCGAGCGAGCGGTCCGATCGCCCGGATCGCTGCGGGCACCAGTGCCGGCGCCAGCAGGATCACGCCGATGAACGAGAGCATCCCGCCCAGCATCCCGACGGCCAGCGAGCCGCCCAGCCCGACCAGGAGGCCGCCGGTGCCGGCGGCGAGGAACGACAGCGCTGCGACGAGCCGTAGCGCGCCCGCCCGCGTCCGCAGGACTACGACGTCGTGAGGCTGCAGGGCGCCCAGCGGCGACTGTCCACCCGCACGGTGTGCGGGCGCCCACGCCCGCGGCGACCGTCACCGCGACGCCGAGCAGCACCGGGATCGCGACGGCCAGGACGCCGAGCGACGGAGCGCCCATGGGCGTCTCGGGCGAGGCGTCGCCGATGATCATCGTGCCGATCATGGCGATGGCGAAACCGAGGGCGACTCCCAGCGCCGACCCCAGGGCTCCGAGCAGCGCTCCCTCGCACACGACGGAACGCACGACCTGGGCGCGCACCGCTCCGACACAGCGCAGCAGAGCCAGATCTCTGGCCCGCTGGGCGAGCAGGATCGTGAACGTGTTCGCGATGACGAGCGCACCGACGAACAACGAGATGCCCGCGAACACGAAGATCAGCTTCTGAAAGACGTCGATACCTCGTGTCGCCGTCAGCTGGGTTCCCGACGGTGCTCGTCGCCGGTCTGCACCACGCCTGGACCGAGATGCTCGTCGAGGTCGCGGACGACCGTGGCGGGATCACTGGGAGCTCGCCACGAGGTCGAGCGGGAAGCCCAGGTCACCCTGGCTGCTGAAGGTGCGCTCCGGGAGGTAGGCGGTGGCCTTGAGTGGGCCGTCGACGTCCTCCACGGTCCCGGTCACGACCAGCCGGGTGGCTCCGGCAGGCAGGTCGAGGGTGATGGTGTCACCGGCCCTGACCGAGTGCTCCGCCGCCTGAGCGGCCGCGACAGCGACCTCGCCGTCGCGTGCTGGTAGTCGTCCGGTGGCAACCTTCTGCCAGCGCAGCGTCGGGGCAGTCGCGATGCTGCCGATCGAGATGTTCTGCGTGCCGTCAGGAAACCGGACCGCGGCATACGCCTGCCAGTTCGTTGCGACGTCCGTCACGCCGCGGGCGGTCTTGATCTGACGAGCCGTCGAGTCGAGCTCGCCGACCGAGCCCACGGCGCTCACCGCGAGATCGGCATTTCGGTACTGCTGCTCCACTGCACGGTTCGACCCGTCGCGGGCGGCCTGGCTCAGGGCGTTGATCGCCACGATGAAGGCCGTGGCGATCACGATGGCCACGAGGGCAGCGACATAACGCCGGGCGTACGTGCGCATGGAGGCGAGGATCACGGTGCGCACGAGTCAGCCGCCGATCTGGCGCAAGGCGTCGAGGATGTCGTCCTGGGTCGGCGCGTCCAGCTGACCGGCGACTGTCCCGTCGGCAATCAGGACGACCCGGTCGGCGAAGGCCGCCGCAGAGGGCTCGTGGGTCACCATGACGGTCGTCTCGGCCGAGCGCGAACCGAGCGGCGCAGGAAGCCGAGCACCTCGTGGCTCGTGCGGCTGTCCAGGTTGCCGGTCGGCTCGTCCGCGAACACGATCCGCGGCCGGCTCATGAGAGCGCGGGCAATGGCGACCCGCTGCTGCTGTCCGCCCGACAGCTGGGTGGGCCGGTGGGTGAGCCGGTCACGAATCGCCAGGACGTCGACGAGCCGTTCGAACCAGGCCCAGTCGGGGTCGACGCCGGCGAGGTCGAGCGGCAGCAGCATGTTCTGCTTCGCGGTGAGCATGGGCAGCAGGTTGAAGGCCTGGAACACGAAACCGACGTGCTCGCGTCGAAAGCGGGTCGGCGTTGTCCGACATCGAGGCGAACTGCTGATCGCCCACGACGACCTCGCCGGCGCTGGCCTGGTCGAGCCCGGCGAGGCAGTGCATGAGGGTCGACTTGCCGGAGCCGGACGGTCCCCATGATCGCGGTGAAGCGGCCGCTCTCGATCGTCAGGTCGACGCCTGCGAGGGCGTGGACCTGGGCATCACCTGCACCGTAGACCTTGGTCAACCCCGTCGCCCGGGCTGCGATGCGGGGGACTGTCGTGGGGTGGGTGAGTACCGCGGTGTTGTCCATGATGCTCCTGCTGGTGAGGACGAATGCTGTCCCCACCACGCTAGAAATCTCTGGGCGCCGAGTCGTCAACCCACGGGCCCAACCCGCTGCCCGAGCGTCATACCCAGGTCGTACTCACGTACCGGGAGCGACCAGCCCGGTGTCGTAGCCCAGGACGACGCTGCACGCGGTCGCGGGACTGGGTCTTGGCGAGGATGCGACCGACATGGGTCTTGACGGTCGCTTCCGCGAGGAAGAGCTCGGCGGCGATCTCGGAGTTGGAACGTCCGCTCGCGATCAGGACGAGCACCTCACGTTCACGGTCGGTGAGGCCGCTCAGACGTTGATCGTCCCCGCTGGACTGACGCGTCTGCGGCACGAGGAACCGTTCGAGCATCCGACGGGTCGCGCTCGGCGCCACGACCGCGTCGCCGGCGTGGACGTCGCGGATCGCGTTAGCAGCACCTCGGGCTGGGCGTCTTTCAGCAGGAACGCCGACGCACCCGCATCGAGCGCGCTGTAGACGTACTCGTCGAGGTCGAAGGTCGTCAGCACGACGATGCGCGGACGGTCGCTGCGTTCGGCCAGCACGCGGGTCGCCTCGACGCCGTCCATCCGTGGCATGCGCACATCCATCAGGACGATGTCGGCGGCAGTCACCGCAAGGAGCTCGGTCGCGGAGGCGCCGTCGCCCGCTTCTCCGACGACCTGCATGTCGTCCTGGGACTCGACCAGCATGCGGAAGCCCGCCGGCACCAGCTGCTGGTCGTCGACGAGGAACACCCTGATCGTCATGGGTGCTCTGCCCTCGGGATGACGGCGCTGACCCTGAAGCCGCCGCCTGGTCGGGGTGCTGCTGCGACGTCGCCGTCGTGCATCGCGATCCGTTCGCGGATCCCGACGATCCCGTGGCCGGGGTCGTCGCTGGTCGCCGAGCCGCCTCGTCCGTCGTCGTCGACCCGGATACGTACCTCGTCGCTCGTGACCTGCAGCTCGACGCAGGCCGTGACGTCAGGGCCAGCATGCTTGAGCGTGTTGGTCAGCGCTTCCTGCACGACGCGGTACATCGTCAGTCCTGTGGTCGGGTCGATCTCGTCGAGGTCGCCCGACACCTGCAGGTCGATCGTCAGGCCGCTGTCGCGCAGTTGGTGGACCAAGGTCGCGATGTCTCCGGCCGACGGCAACGGGGCCAGGTGGGCGTCGTGCTGGCCGTCGCGCAGCAGCCCCAGGACCTGCGCATCTCGGTCAGTGACGTGCGACCGGTGGCGGAGATCGTGCGCAGGGCGTCCAGAGCCTGGTCAGGTCGCTTCTGCGCGGCGTACAGCGCGCCGTCAGCCTGCACGACCATGACCGACAGGCTGTGCGCCACGACGTCGTGCATCTCGCGGGCGATGCGCGCCCGTTCGGCAGCCGTCGCGATCTGGGTCTGCTGCTCGGCATCGCGCTCGAGCTGGGCGGCACGCGCTTCGAGGCTTGCGACATAGGCGCGACGGGTACGGGCGAGGTAGCCGAGCAGCCAGGCAGCGGTCACGAGCGTCGACAGCAGGACGAAGTTGCTGCCCAGCAGCTCTGGGTCGTCCCGAATGTCGCCCCAGGACACCACGGCGACAGCTGCGCCGAGCAAACCTGTCGCCAGTCCCGCCCACACGGCCCAGCGCGGCCCGTACGCCGCGATCGCGTACAGCCCGAGCAGCAGCGCCACGTCGCCGTACCTCGGCACGTCGAACAAGAAGGCCTGCAGCAGGAGCAGCAGGCAGATCGTGCCGAAGGACGCGACAGGAGCACGGCGGCGCCATGCGAGAGGCAGGATCAGGAGGATGTCGAAGGTGAAGTCGAGATCGGTCTGGAACAGCCCCAGCAGGATCGGGACCAGCAACAGGAAGCCGGTCAGGGCGATGTCGATCCAGACGGAGTCGAGCCGGCGCAACAGGACCGATCGCTCACGCATGCCGTTCAGCCTACTGAGCGGATGCGGCGGGCGCGTCCACCCACGGGATGACGATTCGCCGTCGTTGAGGGCAGCCATTCCTTCGTGGCGGAACCCCCAGCAGGTGACCTAGGGTCGAGCTGTGCGGTCAGGCCGCGATCTTCGTCTTGGTCTTGTTGGTCTTCTTCGACTTGTCGACCTTGACGGCTTGCGCTTCTTGACCGTGTAGCCCTCGGGAAGTGTGCCTTCGCGCATCATGCGCAGCGGGCAGCGCTTGCAGGGAGGCTTTGTCACTGCAGCACTTCTTCTTGGGCTTCGGGGGCACGAGCCCAGAGTATCAGGATGAGGTGAGCCTCGCCTTACTGATGACTCATCATTCTGATAGAAGGGGAGCATGGGACACATGGCAGCACCAGCATTCACCGAACGACTCAACGAGCAGATCGGCAACGAGTTCGAGGCGCACCAGCAGTACATCGCGATCGCGACGTACTACGACGCCTTGACGATGCCGCAGATGGCGGCGCTGTTCTATCAGCAGGCGCAGGAGAAGCGCGATCACGCGATGATGATGGTCCAGTACCTCCTCGACGCCGACCACACTCCCGTGATCCCCGCGATCGCCGCGCCCCGCTTCGACTTCGCCGACGTCGTCGAGCCCGTGGCGGCGGCCCTCGAGCAGGAGAAGCGGGTCACCGAGCAGATCAACGACCTGACGCGCATCGCACGCGAGAACAACGACTACGCCTCTGACCAGTTCATGCAGTGGTTCATCAAGGAGCAGGTCGAAGAGGTCTCCAAGATGAGCGACCTGCTCGCGGTCGTCACGCGCTCGAAGGACGACTACGAGCGCATCGAGGACTGGGTCGCTCGTGAGGAGAAGTCGGCCGGAGCCGATCCGACGGCACCCCGGATCGCCGGTGCCTGAGTTGCTGCTGCCTAGGTCGCTGGCGTCCAGGTCGCTGTGTGCGGTCGCTGCGCTGCTCGTCGTAGCCGCGTGCGGTGGGACGTCCGACGACGCGGCGTCGGGGGAGTCCGACGCCGGTTCCGGCACCTCGCTGCGAATCTTCGTGACGACGGACGAGGGCGCTGAGCCCGCGACCTACCGGTTGACCTGTGACCCGGCCGGGGGAGATCATCCCCAGTCCGAGCAGGCCTGCGACGTGCTGGACGAGGTCGGCGCGACAGCCTTCGACCCGGTGCCGGCCGACACTGCCTGCACCGAGCTGTACGGCGGCCCGCAGGTCGCGAAGGTCACGGGCACGTACGAGGGCAAGAAGGTCGACGCGACGTTCAACCGAACCAACGGCTGCGAGACCGACCGTTGGGACGCGCTCGGCACGACGTTCTTCAACGTCCCGCTGCTCTGACTAGAAGAGCCTCAGGCTCGGGTCGTCGATACCGCGCAGCTCGTCGTAGTTGACGACGACGCACTCGATGCCGCGATCGGTCGCCAGCACCCGAGCCTGCGGCTTGATCTCCTGGGCCGCGAAAATACCCCGCACGGGGCGCAGCGCTGGGTCGCGGTTCATCAGCTCGAGGTAGCGGGTCAGCTGCTCGACGCCGTCGATGTCGCCACGCCGCTTGATCTCGACGGCGACCGAGGCATTGCCCGCGTCCTTGCACAGCAGATCGACCGGTCCGATCGCGGTCATGAACTCGCGCCGCACCAGGCTCATGCCCGGGCCCAAGGCCGTGGTGTGCTCGGCGAGGAGCTCTTGAAGGTGCTTCTCGACGCCATCTTTCTGCAGGCCCGGATCGATGCCGAGCTCGTGGGCCGAGTCGTGCAGCACCTCCTCGATCCGGATGCGCAGGGTGTCGTCGGTCTTGCCGGCGGTGACTGTCCACTCGATGACCCCGTCGTCGGCGGTGCCTTCTCGCAGCGTGCACGGCGGGCTCATCCAGTTGAGCGGCTTGTACGAACCGCCGTCGGAGTGGATCAGCACCGAGCCGTCGTTCTTGACCATGATGAGGCGGGTGGCCAGGGGGAGATGCGCTGCGAGGCGACCTGCGTAGTCGACCTGGCAGCGGGCGATCACGAGCCTCACTGGATGCGGGTGGCCGTGCCGAGCGTGAACACGAGGGTGTCGTCGACGATCTTGCCCTCGTCGGTGTTGCCGTCGTCGCCGACCAGCGAGATCGTGTCGCCGTCGACGCTGTACTTGCCGACGCGGAAGTCCTTGACGCCCTCGAAGTCCTCGATGAACGTGCCGTCCTCGATGAGGTGCAGGACGTAGTCCTCCGACGTGATCTCCCAGTCACCGCGCAGGGCGACTGCGGCCTCTTCCGTGGGGTCGACCGAAGGGGCCTGGGACGTCACCGGCGGCGTCGTCGTCGCCGAGGTCGGCGACGTGAGCGGATCGGATGCGTCGTCGGAGGCACAGGCGGACAGCGCAGTCATGGAGACGGCGATTGTGGCTGTGGCCACCATCACACGAAGCTTCATCAGACTCCCTTTTGGTGTTCGTCAGGAAACGTTAGTGTGACACGACCGCTTTATTACTGAGGAGTAGCCATGCAGGAAATAGTCGATCACCTCGCCGCCGAAGACCGGGCCGCGCAGATCGCCCGCACGCTTCTCCTGCCGTATCTGAACCACGCCGCCACGATGTTCGAGAGTGGTTACGCGACCAGCGGCGACATCGACGCCTCGATGCGTTTCGGTTGCGGATTCCCCATCGGTCCGCTGGCTCTGACCGACGCTCTGGGCGCGAGAAACGTCGTCGCAGGACTCGAGAAGCTCTATGCCGAGACCGGCGATCCGGTGCACCAGCCCGTCTCGGTCCTGGTCGACCAGGCCGCCGCTGGCACGAGCTTCGCCTCGAGCGCCGCAGGCAGTGCTGACGACGCACCACAGCTGCGCCACGAGATCCGCCGGGTCGGCGTCGTCGGCACGGGCACCATGGCCTCGGGCATCGTCGAGGTCTTTGCCAAGGCCGGCTACGACGTGACGTTCGTGGGCCGCGGTGACGACAAGGTGGCCGGCGTCATCGCCGCGATCACCAAGAGCCTCGACAAGGCGGTCGCGCGGGGCAAGCTCGACGAGGACGGCAAGTCCTCGATCCTCGATCGGCTGACCGGATCGACGCAGCGCGAGGCGCTCGCCGACGCCGACATCATCGTCGAGGCGATCGCCGAAGACCTCGACATCAAGCTCGAGCTGTTCCGCGATCTCGACCGCATCGCCAAGCCCGGCGCGATCCTGGCCACCACGACTTCGTCGCTGTCGATCAACGCGTGTGCGGCCGCGACGAAGCGTCCGCAGGACGTCATCGGCATGCACTTCTTCAACCCTGCCGCGATCATGAAGCTCGTCGAGGTCGTCACGGCCGACGAGACGTCGATCGAGGTCGACGAGACGGTGCGGGCACTCTGCCTGGCGACCGGCAAGTACCCGGTGTCCTGCAGCGATCGCGCCGGCTTCATCGTCAACGCGCTGCTGTTCCCCTATCTCAACGACGCCGTCAAGCTGCACGAGGCCGACGGATCGTCGCTGGCCGAGATCGATGAGGCGTTGAAGGCGACCAGCTGCCGATGGGACCCTTCGGCTGCTCGACGTCGTCGGCAACGATGTGTCCTTGGCCATCCAGCAGTCGCTGGTCCGTGCCTTCGGCCACGCCGGCTGGGCGCCTGCTCCGACGCTCGAACGTCTCGTCGACGAAGGCAAGCTCGGCCGCAAGACCGGTGAGGGCTTCCACACGTACTGAGCGCCGAAGCGTCCCCCGTAGACTGGAGTCATGCCTCGACGACGCGTTCCCCGGCCGTCGACGCCGCCCCTGCGCGCTGCTGCCGAGCAGCAAGAACGCAAGGCCGATGGCGACTGGATGGTTCGGGCGATACGCGGCACGTCGACCAAGGACTATCGCTGTCCAGGGTGCTCGCAGCTCATCTCACGTGGCCTTCCGCACCTCGTGGTGTGGCCCGTCGAGAAGGCGTTGCTGAGCGAGGCTGCCATCGACGAACGCCGGCACTGGCACAAGCCGTGCTGGGCCAGGCGTCACTAAGCGGACGGACGTACCTCCATGACCCAGAAGATCGGCGGCAACTCGGTTCTGCCGGCCAGGCGTGAACCCATCACCCTCGAGACGGCAGACGGCCTGAGCCTGGTCGGCGAGCTTGCGTTGCCGGCTGATCGAGATCCGGTGGCGACGATGATCTGCCTGCACCCGCTGCCGACCCATGGCGGGATGATGGACAGCCACATCTTCCGCAAGGCCGCCTACCGGCTGCCGGGCTGGCCGGGATCGCGGTCCTGCGCTTCAACACCCGCGGAACGTCCAGCGTCCAAGGCACGAGCGATGGTTCCTTCGAGAACGCCGTGGGGGAGCGGTTCGACGTCGCTGCGGCCGTGGAGCACGCCGAGTTCGCCGAGCTGCCCAACATCTGGCTGGTGGGCTGGTCCTTCGGCACCGACCTGGCCCTGATGTACGGGCATGAGCCGTCCGTGCAGGGAATCGTGCTGCTGTCTCCGCCGCTGCGATTCTCCCGCCCCGAGCACCTGCAGGTCTGGGCCGAGTCCGGTGTGCCGGTCACGGCAGTGGTGCCCGAGCACGACGACTACCTCCAGCCGGCCGCAGCGCGTGAGCGGTTCGCGGCCATCCCACAGGCGGAGGTCATCGGCGTCGACGGGGCCAAGCACCTGTGGGTGGGCGATTCAGAGCGCGTGCTGGACGAGATCACCCGCAAGCTCGCGCCCCAGGTGGCGCTGCCCCTGCCGACGACGTGGGACGGCCCCATGGAGCGGGCTGACTCGTCGGCCTACGCCAACCGGACCGTGGCGGCGTTCGCCGACGTGCCGGTGCAGCCGGCCGACTGACTCAGGAGCCGAACGGGGCCTACTTGGAGTCTTCGGACTTGGCGTCTTCGGACTCGGACTCGGACTCGGCCTCGTCACTCGCGTCGGCTTCGTCGGCTTCGTCGGCAGCGGCTTCGACGCTGCCAGGCGCGAATGTCGACACGATGTCGCGCAGCTGACCCATCTGGGCCATGATGCCGTCGCGGCGGCGCTGCAGCTCTTCGACCTCGGCCCGCAGCACGCGGGTCTGGCGCTCGACGTCGCTGGTCGCAGTGACCCGGATCTTCTGGGCTTCGGCATTGGCGCCGGTGACCAGCTGCTGCGACTCGGTCTTGGCGTTCTCGAGCAGGCGAGTGGCCTCGGTCGCAGCTGCTTCGCGAGCCTTGGTGGCCTGGGCCATGATGGTGCGGGCCCGCTCGTCTGCGGCCGCAGCGCGGGTCTCGGCATCCTTGACCAGCTTGGCGGTCTGCTCGGTCGCCGAGGCATGGTTCTCTGAGGCCTCGCGGGCCAGGCGCTCCTTCTCGACCGCCAGCACGCGGCGGGCCTCGGTGACCTCGCGATCGGCAGCGGCGCGTGCCTGCTCGACCTCGCGGGTCGCACCGAGGCGCATGTTCTGGGCGTCCTGCTCTGCGGCGAGCTTGACCTGGGCGGCCTCGCGCTCGGCCTGGGCGCGCAGGTCGTCGGTGTGGGCCTCGGCGTCGGCGTGCATCGCCTCGGCGTCCTCGAGCAGTTGCTTGCGCTTCTCCTCGAGGCTCGGCGACGGCCTGACCACGCAGCTGCTCGGCATCGTGGTGCGCCGTGGCCAGGATCATGGCAGCTTCGTCCTCGGCGTTCTTGACCAGCTCGTGGGCCTCGCGGCTCGCGCGGCTGCGGACGTCGTCAGCCTCCTGCTCGGCCAGTCCGAGCAGCTGGGCCGCGTGATGTCCCAAGCCGGTGTAGCTGGGCTTCTCGACGGTCTCTACTCGCTCGGTGGGCTCGTCGATCGTCTCGCGCAGGCTGTCGTTCTCGCTCTGGGAGGCGTGGAGCCCCTCGGCCAGGCGCTGCAGCTCGGCCGACTGGGTCCGCACCCAGGCATCTACCGCGTCGCTGTCGTAACCGCCGCGTCGAGCCAGCGGGAAAGAAGCGTCGGCCGCCGACGAGGCAGCATCGAAGATGGACAAACCGGGCTGGTCGGACATGCAGATCCCTCGTGACGATCGGGCGTGGTCAGGTGTAGTTGTACCTTACCCGGCCACATGCGGCCCGGGCACGACCTCGAGAGGTCGTGCCCGGGCTCGGTGGGTGAACTTTTTCGACAGCCTCCAGATACCGCGGAAGCGGTTGATCTTGTCGATGTGCTTGGCGCGCTTGTCCTCGTCGCGGACGCCGAGGCCCTCTTCTGGTGCCAGGCACAGCACGCCGACCTTGCCCTGGTGCAGGTTGTGGTGCACGTCGAGCGCTGCCTGTCCGGTGTTCTCCAGGGTGTAGACCTTGGAGACCGTCGGGTGGATCAGGCCCTTGTCGATCAGCTTGTCGGCTTCCCAGGACTCGCGGTAGTTGGCGAAGTGCGGCTCTTGATGTTCTTGAGGTTCATCCACAGGTAGCGGTTGTCGTACTGGTGCATGTAGCCCGAGGTCGACGCGCAGGTCACGATCGTGCCGCCCTTGCGGGCGACGTAGACGCTGGCGCCGAAGGTCTCGCGTCCCGGGTGCTCGAAGACGATGTCGGGATCGTCGCCGCCGGTCAGCGACGGATCTTCTTGCCGAAGCGCTGCCACTCCTTGGGGTCCTGGGTGTTCTCGTCCTTCCAGAACTTGTAGTCCTCGGCCGAACGGTCGATGACGGCCGGCGCCCATCTTGCGGACGATCTCGGCCTTCTCGGGCGACGACACGACGCACACGGGCGTCGCACCGCCGTTGAGGGCGAACTGCGTCGCATACGAGCCGAGGCCGCCCGAGGCGCCCCAGATCAGGACCGTGTCGCCCTGCTTCATGTTGGCGCCGTTGGTCGACACGAGCTGGCGGTAGGCCGTCGAGTTGACCAGGCCCGGGCTGGCGGCCTCTTCCCACGTCAGGTGGGCGGGCTTCGGCATGAGCTGGTTGGCCTTGACGATCGCGGCTGGGCCAGGCCGCCGAAGTTGGTCTCGAAGCCCCAGATGCGCTGCTCGGGGTCCATCATCGTGTCGTTGTGGCCGTCGGGGCTCTCGAGCTCGACCGACAGGCAGTGGGCGACGACCTCGCGGCCGGGAGCCCACTTGTTGACACCGGGGCCGACGCGCAGCACGACGCCGGACAGGTCCGAGCCGACGACGTGGTACGGCAGGTCGTGGCGCTTGGTGTACTCGCTCAGGCGGCCGTAGCGCTCGAGGAAGCCGAATGTGGAGACCGGCTCGAAGATCGAGGTCCAGACGGTGTTGTAGTTGATCGCGCTGGCCATGACGGCGACGAGTGCTTCGCCGGGCGCCAGCTCGGGGATCGGTACGTCGTCGAGGTGGAGGCTCTTGCGAGGATCCTTGTCCTTGCTCGCAATTCCCTCGAACATGTCGACTTCGTCCTTGTGGACGGTGATGCCCTTGTAGGTCTCAGGAAGGGCGATGGACGCGAACTCCTCGGGGGCCGTGTCGCCGGCGAGGATGGCATCGAGAATCTGCTGCACGGGTGGTACCTCCAGGTAGATATCCCGGCGATGTTACCGAGCGTTAACCATCGGGCAACACCCGTCAGCGATGTGATCCAGAACTCAGTGCGTCATGTCGGCTCAGTGAGCGGCGCTCTGGGCCGGCTCCACGAGCTCGACCAGCACGCCGCCGGCGTCCTTGGGATGCACGAAGTTGACGCGCGAGTCGGACGTTCCTCGCTTGGGGGCGTCGTACAGCAGCCGCACGCCGCGCTCGCGCAGGATGGCCGAGACCGCCTCGATGTCGGCGACCCGGTAGGCGAGCTGCTGGATGCCCTGCCCGTTGCGGGCGATGAACTTGGCGATCGTCGACTCCTCGCTCAACGGCGCGAGGAGCTGGATGCGGGTGTCGGAGTCGCCGACCGCGAGCATCGCCTCCCGCACGCCCTGCTCCTCGTTGACTTCTTCGTGCACGGAGTGCAGGCCGAAGGTCTTGGCGTAGAAGTCGAGCGCGTCATCGAGGTCGGGCACAGCGATGCCGACGTGGTCGATCGTCAGGAGCAGGTGGGCGGGGACCAGAGGCTGAGTCATGTGCAGCAGCGTAGAGCAGGCGCCCTGGGAGGCTCAGCCGAAGATCCGGATTGCCGCGAAAGCAGCCAGCACCAGGAAGATCGGCCCGCCGATCAGCATGATCAGAGCGCCGGGCGAGAACGGCACCAGGTCGGATCCGTTCCGCGGGTCTCGCACGCGCGTCGAGCGGCGCCAGACGCTCACCCCTCCGGGGATTCCGACGACCAGCCCCAGCACGACCCAGATCCACCCGGATCGTCCGGCGAAAGTTTCGCCGAGCAGAAGTGAGAGGACTCCCTGCGCCACGAGCCATCCGGCGCCGGCGGGCTTGATGATGCTGATCGTCGTCCACCACCACGGGGCGGGCCGGTGCTCGTCCGTCAAGCTGGCGGCGTAGTGCCGTGGCGTGCCGAAGGCCTCGGTGGGGTCTTCGCCCGTCTCGGCGACATGGCTCTCGACCTCGGCGACGATCTCGCCGATGCGGTCACCTGGCACGTCCTTGAGACGAAGCGCCAGGATCAGTCGCTGCTGGTAGCTGTCAGGGGGTGTCATGGCGTGCTCCTCGGGTGGGAAGAAGGTCGTCGACTTGCTGGCTGAAGGTGCGCCAGGCGGTGGCGCGCTCGTCGATGTGGGCTCGTCCTGCGGCCGTCGCGGTGAAGAACTCGCGTCCCGGGCCGCCGACTCCTTCGCGCCAGGATGACGTCAGGAGGTCGGCGGCCTCGAGCCGGTTGAGCACGGGGTAGAGCGTGCCGCCCTTGATCGCTCCGAGGCCGGCGGATTGCAGCCGGTGGGCGATCGCGTAGCCGTACGTCTCTTCCTCGCAGACGATCGACAGGACTGCCATGGGCAGCACTGCACGCACCCAGTCGGGGGGTTGGCTCTCGATGTCCATGACTAGACCGTAGATCAGACTAGTCAGGCTCGCAAACTAGTCGTGCTGGCTGGGGTCGGCTGCGTAGAGTGAGGGGTGGCGACGTGATCCCGGGCACACACGGGGTTAACGACCTATTACCTCCGAGTAAAGTGAAGAAACTGTCTTCGAAGGAGCACATCTCATGACCGAGTCCGTCATCGTTGCTGGCGCACGTACCCCGATCGGCCGTCTTCTCGGTGGTCTGAAGACCCTGTCGGGCTCTGACCTCGGCGGTCTCGCCATCAAGGGAGCGCTCGACAAGGCCGGTATCTCCGGTGAGCAGGTCGACTACGTCATCATGGGCCAGGTGCTGCAGGCCGGCGCCGGCCAGATCCCGGCCCGCCAGGCCGCGTTCAAGGGCGGCATCCCGCTCGGCGTCCCGGCGCTGACGATCAACAAGGTCTGCCTGTCGGGCATCAACGCGATCGCGCTGGCCGACCAGCTGATCCGCGCAGGTGAGTACGACGTCATCGTCGCCGGCGGGCAGGAGTCGATGACCCAGGCGCCGCACTTCCTGGCCGGCTCGCGCGAAGGCACCAAGTACGGCGACACCAAGCTCGTCGACCACATGGCGTACGACGGCCTGTGGGACGCGATCACCGATCAGGCGATGGGCAACCTGACCGAGCAGATCAACAAGGACGTGCAGAACTTCTCCCGCGAGGAGCAGGACGCGTTCAGCGCCCGGTCGCACCAGCTGGCCGCCGCTGCCGCCAAGAACGGCCTCTTCGACGACGAGATCGTCCCCGTCGAGATCCCGTCGCGTCGCGGCGATGCGGTCATCGTCAAGGACGACGAAGGCGTGCGCGGCGACACGACCGCCGAGTCGCTGGGCAAGCTGCGTCCCGCCTTCGCCAAGGACGGCACCATCACCGCCGGATCGGCCAGCCAGATCTCCGACGGTGCCGCGGCAGTCGTCGTCATGAGCAAGGCCAAGGCGCAAGAGCTCGGACTGTCCTGGATCGCCGAGATCGGCGCTGCCGGTGTCGTCGCCGGACCCGACTCGAGCCTGCAGAGCCAGCCGGCCAACGCGATCAAGAAGGCGCTCGACAAAGAGGGCCTCACGGCTGCCGATCTCGACCTGGTCGAGCTCAACGAGGCCTTCGCGGCTGTCGGCATCGCCAGCGCGCAGGAGCTCGGCATCTCCGAGGACATCGTCAACGTCAACGGTGGTGCGATCGCTCTCGGTCACCCGATCGGCGCCTCGGGTGCCCGCATCGTGCTGCACCTGGCGCTGGAGCTCGGTCGCCGCGGCGGCGGCATCGGTGCGGCGGCGCTGTGTGGCGGCGGAGGCCAGGGCGACGCCCTGATCATCCGCGTTCCCAAGAAGTAGCAGTGTCGAGGGACAGTCGCGCCACCCCGGTGGCAGAGCTCGTCGAACGGGCTCGTGCCGCAGAACCCCGGGCCGTGGCGCGACTGATCTCCCTGGTCGAGGACCGGTCGCCTCTGCTGCGCGAGGTCAGCGCAGCGCTGACGCCTCACGTGGGCCGCGCTCACATCGTGGGCCTGACCGGTTCGCCGGGCGTCGGCAAGTCGACGTCGACCTCAGCGCTCGTCAGCGCGCTGCGGGCCACCGGCCAACGGGTCGGCGTGCTGGCGGTCGACCCGTCGTCCCCGTTCTCCGGAGGCGCCTTGCTGGGCGACCGCATCCGCATGCAGGACCATGCCCTCGACGACGGTGTCTTCATCCGTTCGATGGCCAGCCGGGGACACCTCGGTGGGCTGTCGGCGACGGCGCCGCAAGCATTGCGGGTGCTCGACGCGGCCGGCTGCGACGTGATCCTGGTCGAGACCGTCGGTGTCGGGCAGTCTGAGGTCGAGGTCGCGGGTCTCGTCGACACGACGCTGGTGCTGCTGGCACCCGGCATGGGGGACGGCATCCAGGCCGCGAAGGCCGGGATCCTCGAGATCGGTGACCTCTTCGTCGTCAACAAGGCCGACCGAGACGGCGCCGCCACCACCAGGCGCGAGCTGCGGGCGGTCATCGCGATGACCGACCGGGCAGACGGCGCCTGGAAGCCGCCGATCCTGTTGACGACAGCCACGACGGGGGAGGGCGTGGCCGAGGTCGTCGACGAGATCGCCGCCCACAAGGCACACCTCGACCAGTCCGGTGAGCTGACCCGCCGGCGGCTCGCGCGCATCCGCCGCGAGATCGAGGGCCTCGCGCTGGCCGACGTGCAGTCGCGCTTCTCGCACCTGTCGGCCGACGTGCGACTCGACACCCTTGCCGAGCAGGTGCTGTCAGGCCAGGCTGATCCGTTCGCCGCAGCCGAGTCGCTGGTCGAGAGCCTCTGACCGGCGCGCCTGCCCCCGATCGGCCTCGCCGTGTGTGCAGAATGGCTGCGTGCTGAAGAAGGTCATCTCTCTGCTCGTCGTCGGGTTCATCATCTACTACCTGTTGAACACGCCGGCTAGTGCTGCTGACGCCGTGAGCGATGCTTTCGGCGGCATCATGGACGCCTTCAGCCAGGTGGGAGTCTTCTTCAACGAGCTCGTCGAATAGGCGTGCCGTGATCCGGGCGTTGCTCGATCGCCTCCCAGAACAGGACGTCGACCGTCATCTGCTCCACGACGAGGGCGAGATGGTCATCGACCTCGTCCGACACCACCGGATCGTCTACTGGCGTCCGATCGCCGAGGTCATCGGTGCGCTGCTGTTGTGGATCCTGGTCGTCGTCGGCCCTATCGCCGTCGGATGGTTCTTCCTCCTGGTCAGCTTCGGCGTGCTGGCGCACGCCCTCTACCTGACGGCCAGGGAGCATCGCGACATCTTCGTGATCACCAACATGCGCGTCTTCCGCATGTCGGGCGTCTTCTCGGTGCGCATCGCCACGATGCCGATCACCCGCATCCTCGACATCACGGTCGAGAAGCCGTTGCTCGGTCGGATGCTCGGCTACGGGCACTTCATCTTCGAGTCGGCGGCCCAGGCGCAAGGGCTGCGGAACATCCGGTTCATCGGTGACCCCGATGCGCGCGACCTGACGATCCAGCGGGTCATCCAGCGTTCTGGACTGCGCGGCAAGACCATGGAGCAGCGGCTCATGGAAGGCAACTGACAGCGCTGGACCGCACTTCCTACAATGGGCAGCATGAACTTCTCGCGCCCCGGTGCCATCGATCTGTCCGCGCTGAAGCAACCCGCCGCACGTCCCGCAGCACCGGCTGCTGGCGGAGCCGCTGGCTCCTACGTCGTCGACATCGACGAGGCGACCTTCCAGACCGTCGCGCTCGAAGGTTCGATGTCGTACGTCGTGGTGCTGGGACTGTGGTCGCCGCGATCGCAGCAGGCCACCGCGTTCAACGACACCCTGGCCGCTGTCATCAACTCCTACGCCGGCCAGATCCTGCTGGCGCGGGTCGACGTCGACGCCAACCCGCAGATCGCCCAGGCGCTCAACGTGCAAGGTGTCCCGTACGTCGCCGGCCTGGTCAAGGGGCAGCCGGTCCCGCTGTTCCAAGGAACTGTCGACGAGGCAGAGATGCGACGGTTCTTCGACGAGCTCGTCAAGATCGCCGCTGAGAACGGTCTGGCTGGCCGGGCACCGGCGTCCGGCGGTGCGTCCGAGCCTGCCGACGATCTCGAAGAGCCCGAAGATCCGCGGTTCGCTCCCGCCGAAGAGGCGTTCATGGCCAGCGACTTCGACACGGCCGTGGCCGAGTACGAGAAGCTGCGCGTCCAGTACCCGGCCGATGTCGAGGTCGCCGAGCGGCTGGCCCGCGTCAAGTGGCTCTCGCGCACCAAGGGCGCCGACCTGCAGGCTGCCCGTCAGGCCGCCGGCGACAACCCCGACGACATCCAGGCCCAGATGCTCGTCGCCGACCTCGATGTCAGCGGCGGCAAGGTCGAAGATGCGTTCCTGCGCCTGATCGACCTGGTCAAGCGGACCTCCGGCGACGAGCGCGATCTCGTGCGCGAGCGACTGCTCGAGCTGTTCACGGTCGTGGGCATCGCCGACCCGGTCGTGATGTCGGCGCGCCGCGCGCTCGCCAGCGCCCTGTACTGACTCGGCAGCGAGGACGATGCCGTCCGCCGTGCCGTGGTGAGTCTCACTGCCGACATGAGTTCTGGGCGGTAGGGTCGGGGCGGCGCCCTGTCAGTGGGCCCGAGACGGAGCGTGTCGATGCGGAGCAAGCTGGGCTGGGCGATGTCCGTGCTCGGCGTGCTCATCGCGCTGCTGGGCGCGGCCGTCATGGTCGTGCTCGGTCCCGACAGCCGGTTCTCCACCGGACCGCACGCCATCGAGACCGATGACGTTGCGGTTGTCACCGCCCCGAAGGTCATCAGCTGGGCCAATGTCAGGCTCGACGTGCGGGCCGAGGTCCCGGCGCGCAAGCCGATCTTCATCGGTCTGGCCAACTCCGTCGACGTCACGGACTTCGTCGCCCGGACTCAACGGCTGGAGGTCACGGCTTCCGGCGTCCCTGGCAGCTCGAGACTCGCGAGGTCGACGGCCAGCCCGGCCTGCCCGGCGCCCCGACGGCACTCGACTGGTGGATCGCGAGCTCGGCGCGCCTTGGCGGCGCGAGCATCAGCGTCGAGCTGCCCGACGAGACGGTCTCCCTGGCGATCCTCTCGGTCGGGTCGTCGAACTTGTCGGGTCTGACCGTCACCGCCGCGTACGGCGTCTCGGGCGGTTTCACGAAGGGCCTGGCGATGTTGCTGGGTGGGCTCGGGCTGGGGTGGCTGGGTCTGCTGCTGCGCCGCCGCCACCTCTGGTCCGACGAGTGGGCCGCCGACGAGCAGGAGACGTCCGACGAGGTGATCTACGTGTACGTCGACGACGACGGGGTCGAGCACGAGATCTCTGCCGAGGAAGCCGAGGGTCTCGAGCCGTCGACGAGGTCTTCGAGGTGGAGGAGTCTGACCAGGACGACGATCGGGACGTCGAGGAGGACGTCGTGTACGTCTTCGTCGACGAGGACGGCGTCGAGCACCAGATCACCGAGGACGCAGCTCGCCGACTTCGAGATCGTCGACGACGAGGAGGAGCAGAGATGAGGCGCCTCGTCGTGCTGCTGTGCCTGCTGGCGCTGCCCGCCTGCGCGGTGCCGCACGAGCGCAGCGACCTGGCCCCCGAGAAGACGGCTGCGCGGTCTGCCGACGTCGAGCAGATCTTCGAGCGCTACACCGAGGTGCGCAACGCCGCCGCCGGCTGCTCGACCCCAAGCCCTTGTCGACCGTCGAGAGCGGCCCGGTCCTCGCGATCGACACCGGCTCCTTCGAGGTCTCCCAACGGCTGGCCCAGAGCCAGGGAGGTGATGTGCCGGCGCCTGACGTCGTGGAGGTGCTGACGCCGAAGTTCACGAAGTACCCGCTGTGGTTCTATGCGGTCGTGCGCGACGACACGCGCGACGTCAACCGGGTGCAGATCTTCGAGCGGGCCTCCGCCGTCGATCCTTGGCTGCTGGTCGCGAGCCCGGAGACGCTCGCCGAGACGACCTTGCCCGACGTCAGACGACGTGGGGGTGCGCCGGTCAAGGTCAGGCCCGACGACGGCCGAGGTGTGTCGATGTCGGTCGACGCGGCGGCGACGGCCTATGTCAAGGCCCTCGGTGATCCCGGCTCGCAGTCGGCGACTGCCGTCGAGAACGACTCGTTCATCAAGCAGATGCGTCAGACGGCCGCGACGAATGCCGATCTGCCGAACGTGACCTTCTCCCAGACGTGGGCCGCCGACGACGTGGAGTTCGCGCTCCGGACGTCCGACGGGGGAGCCCTGGCCTTCGTCACCCTGTTGCGCACCGACACCTACGAGGTCAAGGACGGCCTGACGATCACCTGGCCCGAAGGTACTCCGCAGCAGGCGTTCCTGGCATCCGGCATTGCCGGCTCGGGCAGGCTCAACTACTACCACCAGGTGCTCTTGTACCTGCCGGGCGGAAGCGGCAAGCCACGTGCCCTGGGTCAGTACGGCGGGGTCGTCAGTGGTGACGCCGACGGCTTCGTCAGGTGAGGGGCATCGCGTCGGCGCTGCTGCACGTCCTCTAGACTGACCCGGCTACGGGATGTAGCGCAGCTTGGTAGCGCGCGCCGTTTGGGGCGGTGAGGTCGCAGGTTCGAATCCTGTCATCCCGACCATGTGATCTCCTACGAGATCGGAGGCACCCGATCCCTGCGACCGCAGGGCGGGTGCCTTCGTGGTGGTGGAAGCTTCCTGCGACGCGTGACCGGAGTTGGCGGAGTTGATATCCTGTCGCCGGATATTTCGTATATCCTTATACGTAACTAATATCGGGCCGTGGGAGAACTCATGCGACAAGTGCAGGACCAGAACGATGCCAGTGTCTGAGCAGAGCCGAAATGGCGAGGTCCTGCGGCTCAGGGTCGACGTGTGCCGCCGCCAGGGGGAGAGCATCACGTCCTACGGCCGTCTCCCCACAAGGGATCGACCTGCCGCTCTGGAAGGCCGGCGATCACGTCGACATCCACCTGCCCTCGGGGACGACCCGCCAGTACTCGCTGTGCGGAGACCCGGCAGACGCCGGCCGCTGGCGCATCGGCGTGCTGGAACAGCCCAGCGGACGCGGGGGATCGGTCGAGGCGCACCGCGAGCTGCGCCCAGGCGTCGTCGTGGGCGTCGGACAGCCCCGTCGCGAGTTCGGTCTCGCGGACGGATCGCAGCACCTGTTCGTCGCCGGTGGCATCGGGATCACGCCGATCCTGCCGATGCTCCGCGAGGCCGAAGCTCGCGGTGACTCCTGGACGCTGGTCTACGGTGCACGCTCGCGCGATCACTTCGCCTTCCTCGGCGAGCCGCTGCCTTCGGAGACCGGGTGCGCCTCGTCGCACAGGACACCGACGGCCTCATCGACCTCGCCGCAGTGGTCGCTGCGTCACCCGGCGCAGCCGTCCACTGCTGCGGACCTGCTCCGCTGATCGACGCCCTGGCGGCGGAGATGGACCGAGTTGGCCGCTCCGCCGACCTCCACGTGGAACGGTTTGCTCCCGTGGCGCTGCCGAGCGGCGGTGCGGGCAGCTTCCAGGTCACGCTGGCGCGCAGCGAGGCCGTCGTCACGGTCGAGTCCGACGTGACGATCCTCGACGCGATCAGAACGGCCGGGTTCGACCACCCGTCGTCCTGCGAGATGGGCATCTGCGGCGCGTGCGAGGTCAAGGTCCTGGCCGGCGAGGTCGACCATCGCGACGACCTGCTGTCCGACGACGAGAAGGCCAACGGCTCGACCATGATGATCTGCGTGTCACGGGCCTGCGGTGATCGTCTCGTGATCGATCTGTGACAGCTCGCCAGAA
This sequence comes from Aeromicrobium sp. UC242_57, assembly GCF_044452305.1. Taxonomy (NCBI): domain Bacteria; kingdom Bacillati; phylum Actinomycetota; class Actinomycetes; order Propionibacteriales; family Nocardioidaceae; genus Aeromicrobium; species Aeromicrobium sp. UC242_57. The sequence continues at coordinate 136,568 of NZ_JBIOAM010000001.1, forward strand.
GGCCTGAATTTGCTGGCCGTGGACCACCATCGCGGGAGCCGACGCGGCGCACCCCGGTGGTGGATTCCCGGCCATTTCCCCTTCATGAGAGACTGAAGGGACGCTTTGATGGCCGTACTCGGCCGAACGCGGCCACACCGGGTCAAGCCGACCCCCCACCGAGATCATGCAGGAGTCACCCACGTGAAAAGCACCACCGAGACACTGAGCCCGACACGGGTCAAGCTCACCATCGAGGTGCCGTTCGAGGAGTTCAAGCCCAGCCTTGACACTGCCTACAAGACCATCGGCTCGCAGATCACCATCCCCGGCTTCCGCAAGGGCAAGGTTCCCGCAGCGATCGTCGACCAGCGGGTCGGACGTGGCGCGGTGCTCGACGAGGCCCTCAACGCGGCACTGCCCGGCTGGTACAGCCAGGCCGTCCAGGACACCAACATCCAGCCGCTGAGCCAGCCCGAGATCGACCTGTCGACGTTCGAGGACGGCGAGCCCATCGTCGTCACGGCCGGCTCGACGTCCGCCCCGAGCTCGACCTGCCCGACCTGACGGGTATCGAGGTCACGGTCGAGGACGCCGAGGTCAGCGACGACGACGTCAACGAGCAGCTCACCGCGCTGCAGGAGCGGTTCGCGACCTTCTCCGAGGTCGACCGCGCCGTTGCCGACGGCGACTTCCTGACGATCGACCTGTCCGCCGCGCAGAACGGCGAGCAGATCCCCGAGGCGCAGGCCGCTGGCATGCCCTACACGGTCGGCAAGGCCACGATGCTCGACGGTCTCGACGAGGCCGTCATCGGCCTGAAGGCCGGCGAGTCCAAGACGTTCACGACGCAGCTGGTCGGCGGCGACCTGGCTGGCCAGGACGTCGAGGTCACCGTCACGGTGCAGGACGTCAAGGAGCAGCAGCTGCCCGAGCTCGACGAAGAGTTCGCCCAGACCGCGTCCGAGTTCGACTCGATCGACGAGCTGCGTGCCGACCTGACCGAGCGGGTCACCCGCGGCAAGCGCATGCAGCAGGCCAACGAGGCGCGTGACCTCGTCCTCGACGAGATCGTCGCCAAGATCGACGCGCCGCTGCCCGAGACCCTCGTGACCGAGGAGATCGCCAACCGTCGTCAGCAGATCGAGCAGCAGCTCGCGATGGCCGGCGTCTCGTTCGAGACTTACCTCGACGACGAGGAGCAGACCGTCGACGAGTTCGAGGCCGAGCTCGAGAAGCGGGTCCGCGACTCGCTCGTCGCTCAGTTCGTCCTCGACCAGGTCGTGGCCACCGAAGAGTTCGGCATCGACGACAGCGAGCTGTCGCAGCACATCATGCGCCGCGCACAGCAGTCGGGCGAAGACCCCAACTCGTACATCCAGCACATCATGGAGCACAACCACGTGCCCGAGATGGTCAGCGAAGTCCTGCGCGGCAAGGCGCTCGCCTCGCTCGTCGAGGGCGCCAAGGTCTCCGACAAGTCCGGCAACGTCATCGACCTGGCCAATCTGCGTGCCGACGGCACGTTCGGCGAGGACGACGCAGAAGCGTGACCCATGCCTCCCCCTGGGGAGGTTCACTATGTGCTCGGGTACCGGCAGTATGGGAACATGCCTGCCGGTCCCGCACGTACGACTGACGTCGCGGCGCTCGCGCTCGATTACGGCGAACGCCTGATCGTCGGGAGCGCCCGCGACGTTCATCGCGCCGTGTCCGCGCGCGCCTTCAAGGCCACCCACGTCATCGGCGGGCACGTTCCCGAGTCCTTGCACGATGCTGTCGTGACCTCGGTGTACGGGGCGATCTCGGGGGTCCTGCGGATCTCCAGCGGCTCGGTCCGGGCGCTGGCTGGCCGTGGCGTCGGGCGCCCTGTCGAGGACGGCCCGCGCGGCCGCCGGGTCGTCGCGGCGATCAACGGGCTGATCGGCGACGGCTGCGGATGCTCGATGACCCGCACGCCATCACGATGGCCGTGCGTGTCGAGGGGGCCGACGTCGCCGCGACCGCCTGGCCGCTCGCCGACGCCTTTCGCGACGCGACCAGCCATCCGGTGATCCTCGTCCACGGGCTGTGCGAGAACGACGAGTCATGGACGCTCGACGCGAAGGTGCACGGCACGACGTACGCCGAGCGGATCGCAGCCGAGACCGATGGCACGCCTGTCATGCTGCGCTACAACACGGGCCTGCACATCTCCGAGAACGGCAAGCATCTCGACGTGCTGATCCAGCAAGCCGTCGAGAACTGGCCCGTCGCAGTCACGCGCATCACGCTGGTCGGCCACTCGATGGGCGGACTCGTGGCGCGTGCAGCGACCAACCACGCCACGGCGGCCGGAGAGACGTGGCAGCACCTGGTGCGAGACGTCATCTGCCTCGGCACGCCCCACACGGGTGCCAATCTCGAGAAGTTCGCTCACGTCGGCTCGCGACTGCTGAGGTTCTGGCCACAGTCTCGCCCGTTCAGCGCGATCCTCGACCAGCGATCGGCTGGCATCGTCGACCTGCGGCACGGCTACATCTCCCGCGACGAGTGGGAGGGCCAAGACCTGACCCGGCAGTGGGGACTCGACCGGATCGCCGCGGCGCCGCTTCCGCACGCGGAGTACCACTTCGTGGCGTCAACGCTGGGTGCGTCGCAAGGTCATCCGTTGAGCTCGGTGCTCGGCGATCTGCTCGTCCACTTCTCGTCCGCCTCGGGGCTCGGGCGCACGGGCCCGGTCGTGGAGGGCGCGGGGCTCGAGTACCTGCCGAGCGTCCACCACTTCGCGCTGCTGAACCATCCCCAGGTAGGCGACTGGCTGGTGGGTTGGCTGAACGCTCGCACTCGTAGCCCGCGGGCTCTGCCGTCTCCGCGACACGGCTGACATATTCCGATTATCTGGATAGGCTCGGGGTCCACCGACTTGAGGAGAACCGTGCCGAATCAGCAGCTCATCGAAGGCAGCGTCGACATCGCTGCTGCGCCGTCCGTCGTCTGGTCCTTGGTGTCAGATCTCAAGCGGATGGGCGAGTGGAGCCCGCAGTGTCGCAAGATGATCGTCTTCGGCAAGGACGTCAAGGTCGGTACCCGCACGCTCAACCTCAACGGACGCGGCAAGCTGCGTTGGCCGACCAACGCGAAGGTCGTGACGTTCGAGCGTGACAAGCGGCTGGCCTTCCAGATCGTCGAGAACCGGACGATCTGGACGTACGACCTCGAGCCGACCGAGTTCGGCACCCGGTTGACCGAGAGTCGCACCGCTCCGCGGGGTGTGTCGAAGCTGTCGAACGTGCTGACCCAGAACGTCCTGGGTGGGACCGACAACTTCGAGGTCGAGCTCGACGGTGGGATCAACAAGACGCTGCTGCGGATCAAGGCCGCTGCCGAGGCCGCCTGATGCAGCCGCCGCTGGAGGCGTCGATCGACATCGAGGCATCTCCCGATGCGGTGTGGGCGGTCGTCTCAGACCTGGCTGCGATGAAGCGGTGGAGTCCTGAGCTCGTCGGCACGTGGCTGCGGGGCAGGCCCGGCGTGGGGGCCAAGGCCGTCAACCTCAACCGCCGCAAGGGCTTCGTCTGGCCCACGACCAGTCGCATCACCCGCTGGAAGGATCCGGCGAACGACTCGGGTCGCGGGGCGTTGGCATTCCACGTCGCGCCGACCGACGTCGAGTGGTCGTACGAGCTCGAGCCGCTCGACGGGGGGAGTCGAACTCGGCTCACCGAACGTCGTACGGCCGTGGTCGATCCGAGCCTGGTGGTCCGGCTAACCGCCAAGCTGGCACTGGGCGGCGCCAGCAGTCACGACGAGAGGCTCGAACGCGGGATGAAGCAGACGCTCAGCGCCATCCAGTCCCACCTCGAACGCTGAGGGGGTAGTTGTCGCCCTTCGGGGAGGTGGTTGTGGCCCCTCGAGGAGGTAGTTGTCGCCCTGGACGATGGCAGTAGCCGCCTCCTCGGAGGGCGGTAACCGCCTCGCCAGGGGGCGGCAGCCGCCTCGCCAGGGGGCGGTAACCGCCTCGCCAGGGGGCGGTAACTACCTCGTCAGGGGGCGGTAACTACCTCCTCAGCGGTCGACGAGGGTGGCTCGAAGGCGTAGAGATCGGGGCGGTAGGCGTGGCGGCCGTACTCGACGGCCCGGCCGGCGTTGTCGTACGCCGTGCGCTGCATCGTCAGCAGGGGAGCGCCCTTGCGCTCGCGCAGCAGCTTGCCCTCGTCGACCGTCGCGCCCCGCGCCCCGATGCGCTGCCGGGCCACCCGCATCACGATGCCGGAGTCACGCAGGAACGCGTACAGGCCGGTCTCGGAGAGGTCGACAGCTTCCGAGGTCGACGACGTCGACGGGGATGAAGTTGTGCATCAGCGCGAGCGGCTCGCGGTCGACCCAGCGCAGACGTTCGAGCGACCAGACGTCGGCGCCGGTGGACAGCCGGCTCGCGGGCGACGTCCTCGTCGGCGGGAACCTTGCCGAGCGCCAGCACATCGGTGCGGGGACGTTGACCTGCGGCGCTGAGATCGTCGTGCAGGCTCGTCAGCTCGACCGAGCGGCGGATCTTGCCGTGCACGACCTGGGTGCCGACCCCGCGCTTGCGCACCAGCATGCCCTTGTCGACGAGTACTTGGATGGCCTGACGCATCGTCGGACGGGACAGACCGAGGTCGGCCGCGAGCGAGATCTCGTTGTCGATGCGCTCGCCCGGGGCGATGGTGCCGTCGAGGATCGCGCGCTCGAACTGTTCGGCCACCTGGAAGTACAGCGGGACGGGGCTGGAACGATCCAGGGTGAAGTGGAGGCCGGGCATGGCGCCCAATCTATCGGCAGAACAGGTCATGTCAATATGTCAGGACAAATGCTTGACAGGCCGATGTGCCCTGAGACACACTCGTCCTACCGACTTTGTCACGACAAATGAACTCGACATACAGAAACGTGAGGAACATCAGTGTCCACGACCCCGCTCCGCATCGCAGGCGCCCCGATCTCCTGGGGTGTGTGTGAAGTCCCCGGCTGGGGATACCAGATGCCCGCCGATCGAGTCCTCACTGAGATGCAGTCCCTCGGGATCGTCGCCACGGAGTTCGGCCCCGACGGCTTCCTTCCAGAAGAACCGACCGAGAAGGCCGAGTTCCTCCACGGGTACGGGCTGCAGGCGGTCGGCGGCTTCCTGCCCGTCGTCCTGGCCGATCCCGACCACGATCCGCTTCCCGAGGTCGACACGTTCATCGACGCCTGCCTCGCATCGGGTGCCGGTGTCGTCGTCCTGGCTGCGTCGACGGGCGCCGATGGGTACGACGCCCGTCCGGTCCTCGACGAGCTGCAGTGGAAGACCCTCCTGAGCAACCTCGACCGCATCGCCGACCATGCCGAGAGCCGCGGCGTCGTGGCCGCGATCCACCCCCACATGGGAACGCTGGTCGAGAACGCCGACGACGTGCAGCGCATCATCGACGGCTCGCACGTCGGTCTGTGCATCGACACCGGTCACCTGGCCGCCGCCGGCGCCGACCCGGTGGCCATCACGCTGGCCAATCTCGACCGGGTCAAGCACGTCCACCTCAAGGACGTCGACGCCGCCGCGGCCGCGAAGGTCGTGTCGGGCGAGGTGACGTTCGCCGACGCTGTCGCCGGTGGCATGTGGCAGGTCCTCGGCGAGGGCGATGTCGACATCCGCGCCATGATCGCCGCGCTGCGCGCCCACGGCTACGAGGGCTGGTGGGTGCTGGAGCAGGACGTCATGTTCAAGGACGGCGCTCCGGCCGGTGAAGGCCCCGTCGCCGACGTCCGCTCGTGCCTCGCCTTCGTCCAGGAGGCACTCGCATGACGGCCCACGAGCTCATCACGATGGGACGCGTCGGCGTCGACATCTACCCCGAGCAGATCGGTGTCGGCCTCGAGGACGTGACGTCGTTCGCCAAGTTCCTCGGCGGCAGCGCGACCAACGTTGCCGTCGCTGCCTCTCGCCTGGGTCGGCGCTCGGCCGTCATCACCCGCACCGGCAACGACCCGTTCGGCACGTTCATCCACCGTGCCCTCGACGGGTTCGGCGTCGACGACCAGTTCGTGTCACCGGTCGACGCGCTGCCGACGCCTGTGACGTTCTGCGAGATCTTCCCGCCGGACGACTTTCCGCTGTACTTCTACCGCGAGCCCAAGGCTCCGGATCTCGAGATCAACGTCGACGAGCTCGACTTCGACGCGATCCGCGCCGCCGAGGTCTTCTGGATCACCGTCACCGGCCTGTCGCAGGAGCCCAGCCGCGAGGCGCACCTGGCGGCCCTCGAAGCTTCGCGGAAAGCGTGGGATCACCGTGCTCGACCTCGACTACCGGCCGATGTTCTGGGAGTCGCCCGAGCAGGCCCACGCGCAGGTCCAGGCCGCTCTGCCCCACGTCACGGTCGCCCTCGGCAACCGTGAGGAGTGCCAGGTCGCAGTCGGCGAGACCGATCCGCAGGCCGCCGCGAAGGCGCTGCGGTCCACCGGCGTCGCTGGCCATCGTCAAGCAGGGGCCCGGCCGGAGTGCTGGGCGTGCGCGGCGACGAGTCCGTCGTCGTGCCACCGGTGCCGGTCGACGTCGTCAACGGCCTCGGTGCCGGCGACGCGTTCGGCGGCTCGCTGGTCCACGGCCTGCTGAGCGGCTGGGACCTGACCCGCATGCTCTCGTTCTCCAATGCCGCTGGCGCCTACGTCGCCGGCCAGCTGTCGTGCGCCGACGCGATGCCCACTGTCGACCAGGTCGACGCCGTTCTCACTCAAGGAAGGGTCTGATGACCTCCGTCACCGCCCAGGACATCGCCAGCCTCGTCACGACGCGGGTCGAGCATCCCGAACGGATCGCCGAGCTCACCGCATCGCGCACGCAGCCCACGAGCCTGGTCGGCAGCACCGGACGGCTGCTGCTGGTGGCCGCCGACCATCCCGCCCGCGGCGCGCTGCGTGCCGGCGACGACCCGCTCGCGATGGGTGACCGGGCCGAGCTGCTGAGCCGGATGGTGCGGGCGCTCGAGCGTCCCGGTGTCGACGGCGTGCTGGGCACGGCCGACGTCATCGAGGACCTGCTGCTGCTAGGTGCGCTCGACGGCAAGGTCGTGATCGGCTCGATGAACCGTGGCGGACTCGCGGGCACGGTCTTCGAGATCGATGACCGCTTCACCGGCTACGACGCCGCGTCGATCGCCTCCGCGGGATACCAGGGCGGCAAGATGCTGTTCCGGATCGACCCCACCGACCCGGCGACGCCCGCCACGATGCAGGCCTGCGCCCAGGCTGTCGACGAGCTTGCGCAGAACCAGGTCATGGCGATGGTCGAGCCGTTCATCTCGGGACGAGATGAGTCCGGCCGCATGCGCGAACGACCTGTCGACCGAGGCCGTCGTGCGCTCGGCGACGGTTGCCGCGGGCCTGGCCTCGACCTCGGCGTACACCTGGCTGAAGCTTCCCGGTCGTCGATCACATGGAGGCGGTGCTGGCGGCGTCGACGCTGCCGGTCGTGCTGCTCGGCGGCGAGGTCTCGTCCGACCAGGACGCCCAGTTCGCCGCCTGGTCGAAGGCTCTCGCAAGCCCGACGGTGCGCGGTATGGTCGTAGGACGTTCGCTGCTGTTTCCGCCCGACGGGAACGTCGAAGGTGCCGTCGACACGACCGTGGAGATGATGAGCGCGTGAGCTTGCGACATTCGGATCGTGTGGTCCGGGCTGGTGAGGCGGCAGCAGGATCGTTCGCCCTCGAGATCGACCCCCAGTCGGCTGGCTGGGAGTTCAGCGGCCTGCGGATCCTCGCGCTCGCCCCGGGGCAGAGCGAGCACGTCGACACCGGTGACACCGAGGTCATGGTGCTGTCGCTCGGCGGTTCGGCCGACGTGACGGTCGACGACCACGTCTACGCCCTCGAAGGCCGCGTCAACGTCTTCGCCGGTCCGAGCGACGTGGTCTACGCTCCGCGCGACTCCCGTCTGAGCGTGTCGAGCGTCGACGGTGGACGGTTCGCGCTCGCGTCGGCCGTGTGCCAGCAGCGCCTCGATCCGGCCTACCTGCCCAAGGCCGACGTCCCGGTCGAGATGCGCGGCGCGGGTCAGTCGAGCCGCCAGGTCAACAACTTCGGCGTGCCGGGTGTCATGGATGCCGACCGCATCATCGCGTGCGAGGTGCTGACGCCAGGCGGCAACTGGTCGTCGTACCCGCCGCACAAGCACGACGAGGAGCGCGACGGCGAGACCGCCCTCGAGGAGATCTACTACTTCGAGATCGCCGACGGCCCCAGCGGGCCAGGCATCGGCTTCCAGCGGGTCTACGGGCACGACGACGCCGAGATCGACATCGCGGCCGAGGTCCGCAGCGGCGACGCCGTCCTCATCCCGCACGGCTGGCACCGGCCCCTCGATCGCGGCACCGGGCTACGACATGTACTACCTCAACGTCATGGCCGGACCGGGCGCCGAACGTGCGTGGCTGATCTGTGACGATCCGGCCCACGCCTCGGGTCCGCGACACGTGGGCCGACCAGACCATCGACCCGAGACTCCCGTTCGGAGTCGCGTCATCAGGAGGAGAGGCATGACTGTGCTGACTGTCGCCCAGGCGACCGTGCGGTTCCTCGAGGCCCAGTACGTCGAGCGTGACGGGGTGCGGCAGCTGTTCTTCGCGGGCTGCTGGGGCATCTTCGGTCACGGCAACGTCGCCGGTGTCGGCCAGGCGCTGCTCGAGCGCGAGCAGTCTGCTGATCCGTCGCATCTGCGCTTCTTCCACGGCCGCAACGAGCAGGCCATGGTGCACGCCGCGGTGGCGTACGCCCGTCAGAGCGACCGGCTTGCCGCGATGGCCGTCACGGCATCAAGTTGGGCCCCGGTGCGACCAACATGGTCACCGGTGCTGCGCTCGCGACGATCAACCGTCTTCCGGTGCTGCTGCTGCCCGGCGACACGTTCGCGACCCGCGTCGCCAGTCCCGTGCTGCAGGAGCTCGAGAAGCTCCCAGCAGGGTGACATCTCGGTCAACGAGGTGTTCCGGCCCGTGTCGGTGTACTTCGACCGGGTCGACCGTCCCCGAGCAGCTCGCATCCGCCCTGCTGCACGCGACGCGCATCCTGACCGATCCGGCCGAGACCGGCGCCGTGACGATCGCGCTGCCGCAGGACGTGCAGGCCGAGTCGTTCGACTTCCCCGACGGCTGTTCGCCGAGCGAGTGTGGCACGTGGCCCGTCCCGTGCCGGAGCCGTCGGCCCTCGAGCGGGCCGTCGCAGCGATCCGCAGCGCCCGCAGGCCGTTGATCGTCGCCGGCGGCGGCGTCATCTACTCGCAGGCCAACGAGGCGCTGCGCACCTTCGTCGAGGCGACCGGCATCCCGGTGGGGGAGTCGCAGGCCGGCAAGGGCTCGCTGACGTACGACCATCCGCAGTCGGTCGGTGCGATCGGCGCGACCGGAACCACCGCCGCCAACGCGCTGGCGGCCGAGGCGGACGTCGTGATCGGCATCGGAACGCGGTACAGCGACTTCACGACCGCCTCGCGGACGGTGTTCCAAGGTGAGGGAGGCGGAGGCGAGGGAGTACGGTTCGTCAACCTGAACGTCTCGGCGTTCGACACGCACAAGCACTCGGCGGTCAGCCTCGTCGCGGATGCGCGTGAGGGATTGACGGCACTGACCGCGGCGCTCGAGGGATGGGCGGCGGATGCTGCCTACACGGCCCGGGCGACCGAGCTGGCGACCGAGTGGGACGCTGTCGTCGAACGGGCCTACACGGGTGAGGGTGCTCCCGAGGTCGCCGACGGGCTCGCGATCCAGTCGCAGGTCATCGGTGCGGTCAACGAGCTGTCTGATCCGCGCGACGTCGTGGTGTGCGCAGCCGGTTCGATGCCCGGTGACCTGCACGAGCTGTGGCGCACCCGCGACCGCAAGGGATATCACGTCGAGTACGGCTTCTCCTGCATGGGCTACGAGATCGCCGGAGGGCTCGGCGTCAAGCTCGCCGCCCTCGACGCAGAGGACGACCGCGACGTCTTCGTCATGGTCGGCGACGGCTCGTACCTGATGATGAACACCGAGCTCGTCACCGCCGTGGCCGAGGGGATCAAGGTCATCGTCGTGCTGGTGCAGAATCACGGCTACGCCTCGATCGGGGCACTCTCGCAGTCGCTCGGCTCGCAGCGGTTCGGCACGTCGTACCGCTACCGCACCGACACGGGCCTCGACGGCGACAAGCTGCCGGTCGACCTCGCCGCCAACGCGGCAAGCCTCGGGGCCGACGTCCTCGCCGTCGCCGGAATCGACGAGTTCCGCGCCGCGGTCCTCAAGGCCAAGGCGTCGACCCGCACGACCGTGATCCACGTCGAGACCGATCCGCTGGTCCCGGCGCCCGACAGCCCGGCGTGGTGGGACGTGCCAGTCGCCGAGGTGTCCGTCCTCGAGTCGACCCAGCAGGCCCGCCGCACGTACGAAGAGCACAAGACCCGCCAGCGCGCCTACCTCGCGCCGGCACCCGAGCAGACAAGACTTGATCAGAGGGGCAACGCATGACGCAGCACGAGTCCAAGACGTACGACCACTACATCGGAGGCCAGAGCTTCCAGGGTGAGAGTGATCGATTCGGCGACGTGTACGACCCGGCCCGTGGTGCGGTGAAGTCACAGGTGCGCCTGGCGACCGCCGGAGACGTCGACACGGCGGTGGCTGCCGCTGCCAAGGCGTTCGAGACGTGGTCCGAGACGTCGGTGACGGCACGTTCACGCATCATGTTCGACTTCCGCCAGCTGCTCGTCGAGCACGAGGACGAGCTGGCCCAGATCATCTCGTCCGAGCACGGCAAGACGATCGACGACGCCAAGGGCGAGGTCGTCCGCGGCCGCGAGGTCGTCGAGTTCGCGGCGGGAATCCGCAGCTGCTCAAGGGCGAGTACAGCGACCAGGTCTCGGGCAACGTCGACTCGCACACGTTCCGCCAGCCGATCGGCGTCGTCGCGGGCATCACGCCGTTCAACTTCCCGATCATGGTGCCGCTATGGATGCACCCGTCGCGATCGCGACGGGCAACACGTTCATCCTCAAGCCGTCCGAGCGGGTTCCGGGCGCCTCCGACCTGGTGGCTCGCCTCTACACCGAGGCCGGTCTGCCCGACGGCGTGTTCAACGTCGTGCACGGTGACAAGGTCGCGGTCGACGCCCTCCTGGAGCACCCGGGCATCGCGGGCGTCTCGTTCGTCGGCTCGACGCCGATCGCCAAGTACGTCCACGAAGGTGCCTCGCGCACCGGCAAGCGGGTCCAGGCGCTCGGCGGTGCCAAGAACCACGCCGTCGTGATGCCCGACGCGAACCTCGACTTCGCCGCCGACCACATCGTCGCCGCAGGCTACGGCTCGGCCGGCCAGCGGTGCATGGCGATCTCGGCAGTCGTCGCGGTCGGTCCGGCCGCAGACACGCTGGTCGACAAGATCCGCGAACGGTCGATCGACCTCAAGGTCAGCGTCGGCACCGACCCCGACGCCGAGATGGGCCCGGTCGTGACCAAGGCGTCACAGCAGCGCATCATCGACTACATCGGGCAGGGCGAGGCCGCCGGCGCGAAGGTCGTCGTCGATGGACGCGACCTGGTCGTCGACGAGTACGAGGAAGGCTTCTTCGTAGGCCCCTCGCTGCTCGACAACGTCACCACTGACATGTCGGTCTACACCGACGCAGATCTTCGGACCCGTGCTGACCGTGCTGCGGGTTCCGACGCTGGACGCCGCGATCGAGCGCTCATCAACTCGAATCCGTATGGCAACGGCACCGCAGTGTTCACTTCCTCGGGTGAGGTGGCACGAACCTTCCAGCGCAAGGTCCACGTGGGCATGATCGGCATCAACGTGCCGGTCCCGGTCCCGATGGCCTTCCACTCCTTCGGAGGCTGGAAGGACTCACTCTTCGGCGATCACCACATCCACGGTCCCGAGGGAGTGCGGTTCTACACGCAGGCCAAGGTCGTCACCACCCGGTGGCCCCACGTCAGTGAAGAATCACTTGCCCAGCTGAACTTCCCGACGGCTCAATGACGCCGGGTCACATGGAGAAGACAAGGAACACTTCGATGAAAACTCGAACCTCGAAAAGAGCGTGCTCAAGGTCGCCACGGCGGTCGTCGCAGCAGGTGCGCTGCTCGCCGCCTGCAGCGGAACCGGCAAGGACGACGACAAGACCGCAGCCAAGACCACCGATCTCAAGTACGCCGTGATCACCCACAGCGGTCCCGGCGACGCGTTCTGGGACCGGGTCAAGTCGGGCGCTGAGAAGGCCGGCGACGACTACGGTGTCGCAGTCAAGTACACCAACGCAACGACCCGGCCAAGCAGTCGCAGCTGATCGACAGCGCCGTCGCCGACAAGTACGACGGCATCGTCGTCTCGATGGCCAACCCCGACGGCCTCGAGGACAGCATCAAGAAGGCCGTCGCGGCTGGCATCCCCGTCGTGACGATCAACTCCGGCGTCGACCGCTTCAAGGAGTTCGGCGCGATCACCCACATCGGCCAGACTGAGACGATCGCCGGCGAGGCTGTCGGTGAGCGGCTCAAGGCCGAAGGCGCCAAGAACGCCATCTGCGTGATCCAGGAAGCCGGCAACATCGGCCTCGAGGAGCGTTGCGCAGCGGTCAAGAAGACCTTCGGCGGCCAGATCTCCAACCTGCAGGTCGACGGCACCGACGACGCGGCCGTCCAGGCCACGATCACGTCCAAGCTGCAGACCGACAAGGACATCGACACCGTGCTGACCCTCGGCGGCCAGTACGCGATTGACGCCGTCGGCTCGGTCGAAGAAGCCGGCAGCGCGGCCAAGGTCGCCACGTTCGACCTGTCCGAGGACGTCATCAAGAACATCCAGGACGGCAAGATCCTGTTCGCCGTCGACCAGCAGCCGTACGTCCAGGGCTTCCTGGGCATCACGACGCTGTACCTGAAGGACATCAACGGCAATGACGTCGGTGGCGGCCAGCCGGTCAACTCCGGCCCGGCGTTCATCACCAAGGACAACGCCGACGCGGTCCTGAAGTTCGCCGCTAACGGAACCCGCTGACCCGACCCGGGGCCCGGCACGTCCGGGCCCCGGGGCGGCAAGCCAGACATTGGAGTACAGCATGACGACAGCCACTGTGGTCGACGAGCGCGTCGCTCGGACGTCGACCCTCACCAAGCTCATGAAACGCCCCGAGATCGGCGCCCTCGCCGCGGCGATCGTGATCTTCGTGTTCTTCGCAGCGACGACAGACACCTTCGCCAGGTCCCAAGGTGCGGCCACCTGGTTGTCCGGTGCCTCGACGATCGGCATCATGGCCGTCGCCGTCGCGCTGCTGATGATCGGCGGCGAGTTCGACCTCTCCGCCGGCGCCATGACCGGCACGGCCGGGACTGGTCGTCGGCATCCTGACGACCGAGTACGGACTCAACGTCTGGGCGGCGATCTTCGTGTCGTTGCTCGTCGCGCTGTTCGTCGGCCTGGTCAACGGCATCCTCGTCATGCGGACCGGGCTACCGAGCTTCATCGTGACGTTGGGAACGTTCTTCGTCCTGCAGGGCGTCAACCTCGCCGGCACCAAGGCGCTGATCGGTCAGGTCGCGATCCAGGGCCTCAGCAACGTCCCGTTCTACGACCAGGCCAAGGCCGTGTTCGGCACCTCGATCGACATCAACGGCAGCCGTCCCGGCGGCGCCCTCTACATCTCGGTGTTCTGGTGGATCGGCGTCACGGCGCTCGCCACCTGGGTCCTGCTGCGCACCAAGGTCGGCAACTGGATCTTCGCCGTCGGCGGGGCACAGACGTCGGCACGCCAGGTCGGAGTGCCGGTCTTCAAGACCAAGGTCGGGCTGTTCATGATGACCTCGGCGGCTGGCTGGCTCGTCGGCATGCTCCTGGTCTTCCGCACCTCGACGGTCCAGGCCGGCACAGGCGTCGGACAGGAGTTCATCTACATCATCTGCGCCGTCGTCGGTGGTTGCCTCATGACCGGCGGCTACGGATCAGCGATCGGTGCCGCACTCGGCGCACTGATCTACAGCATGGTCAACATGGGAATCGTCTACAGCGGCTGGGAGAACGACTGGCTGTTCGCCTTCCTCGGCGTCATGCTGCTGGTGGCGGTGCTCCTCAACGAATGGGTTCGCAAGCGAGCGGAGTTGGCACGATGATCGGAAAAGCTTCTCAGTCCAAGACCTCCGAGGTGAGCCGCGCGCCGTGCCACCTGCGGTCGGCACCTCGATCATCGAGGTCAATGACATCGGCAAGCGCTACGGCAACATCATCGCGCTGAGCGACGTCACCACGTCGGTCCGTGCCGGCGAGGTCACCTGCGTGCTGGGCGACAACGGTGCCGGCAAGTCGACGTTCATCAAGATCCTCGCCGGTGCTCACGAGCATTCCGACGGCGGCTTGCTGATCGACGGGGAGTCGACCACGTTGTCGAGCCCTCGCTCGGCTCTCGGCTCGGCATCGCGACGGTCTACCAGGACCTCGCTGTCGTCCCGCTGATGCCGGTGTGGCGCAACTTCTTCCTCGGCAGCGAGATCACCAAGGGCGTGGGGCCGTTCCGCCGGCTCGACGTCGACGAGATGAAGCGCATCAGCAAGGCCGAGCTGGCCGCGATGGGCATCGACCTGCGTGACGTCGAGCAGCCCATCGGGACGCTGTCGGGCGGTGAACGCCAGTGTGTCGCGATCGCCCGCGCCGTCTACTTCGGTGCCCGCGTCCTGATCCTCGACGAGCCGACGGCCGCACTGGGCGTCAAGCAGTCCGGTGTCGTGCTGAAGTACATCGCCAAGGCGCGCGATCGTGGCCTGGGCGTCGTGTTCATCACGCACAACCCGCACCACGCCTACCCCGTGGGCGACCGGTTCATGCTGCTGCGACGCGGCAAGAAGCATGGGCGACTTCCCCGAGTCGGAGATGACGCTCGAAGAGCTCACCTCGATGATGGCCGGCGGCGCCGAGCTGGAGTCGCTGGCGCACGAGCTGGCCAGCACGATGGGCGAGGACTCGCAGATCGCGCAGGAGATGAAGGCTGAGGTCCAGTGACCGACGGCTTCGCGTCGGGATCGTGGGGCTGGGCTGGATGGGTCAGGTGCACGCCCGTGCCCTGACCCGCCTGACCCAGCACTACACCGACAGCCCCTTGACGCCGCGACTCGTCGCGGTGGCCGACACCGCGACCGACGACCGGCTGCAGCGCGCAGTCACGGCCTACGGGTTCGAGCACCTCGTCTCGGACTGGCGTGATCTCGTGACCCGCGACGACATCGACCTGGTGTGCGTCACGGGCCCCAACTTCATCCACCGTGACGTCGCGGTCGCCGCGGCCAACGCCGGCAAGCACCTGTGGGTCGAGAAGCCCGCCGGGCGTGACTCGGCCGAGACCCGCGAGATCGTCGACGCCGTCGAGGCGGCCGGCGTGCAGGCGGCGGCCGGGTTCAACTACCGCAACGTGCCGGCCGTCGAGCTGGCTCGCGACCTGATCAGGGCCGGACGCATCGGCACGGTCGAGCACACGACCGTGCGCTTCATCTCCGACTACGCGGCCCACCCCGACGGCGCACTGTCGTGGCGGTTCCAGAACGAGTTCGCCGGCAGCGGCGTGCTGGGAGACCTGGTCAGCCATGCCGCCGACCTGGCCCGGTACGTCGTGGCCGACATCGCCGAGCTGGTCGTCGACCGTTCGACGTTCATCCAGCAGCGGCCCGAGGCCCGGCCCGGTGCGATGCACTACGAGCGCGGCTCGGGTGCGATGGGCGACGTCGAGAACGAGGACTACGTCAACGCGCTGCTGCGCTTCGCCGACGGCTCCCGCGGCATCCTCGAGTCGAGCCGTTCCGCGGTGGGCGAGCAGAACAGGTACGGCATCGAGGTGCACGGCACGACCGGCGCGCTGTCGTGGGACTTCCGTCGCATGAACGAGCTGCAGGTCTGCCTCGACCAGGACTACCAGAACGCATTCTTCACGACCCGGTACGCAGCGCCCGGCGACGGCGAGCTGGCGGCCTTCCAGCCGGGTGCCAACAACCCCATGGGCTTCGACGACCTCAAGGTCATCGAAGCCAGGCGCCTCGTAGAGTCGATTGCGACGGGCGCACCGGTCGGTGCCACGATCTCGGACGCGCTGGTCGCGGCCGCCACCGTCGACGCGATGATCGTGTCGGCAGACGAAAGGCGTTGGGTTTCACTGTGAGCGTTTCCACGAAGGTGCTGTCGTACGGCTTGCGAGTGGGAGTTATCGGTGCGGGAGCAATGGGGGCCGACCACGTCCGCACCCTCACCGCGAGCGTGCCGGCGGCACGGGTCTCGATGGTGTTCGACATGGACGTCGAGCGTGCCAAGGTCGTCGCCGCCACCGCGTCGGGACTTGCCGCCGACTCGGCCGAAGCTGATCGCCTCGCGCGACGTCGACGCCGTCATCATCGCATCGCCCGACTTCACGCACGCCGACCTGACCAAGGCATGTTTCGCAGCCGGCAAGCCCGTGCTGTGCGAGAAGCCTCTCGCGGTGACGGCTGCCGACGCGCTGAGCGTCGTCGAGGCCGAGGTCGCGCTGGGACGCAGGCTGCTGCAGGTGGGCTTCATGCGTCGTTACGACCCGGGGTTCGGTCGAGACTGCGGCGCACCGTCACCGACAAGGTCGTCGGCGACGTCCGGCTCGTCCACGCGGTGCACCGCAATGCGTCCAGCAGCACCAGCACGAGTGATGCGGGTCTGATCACCGGCTCGATGATCCACGAGCCGACACGATCCCGTGGCTGCTCGACGACCCGATCGTCGGCATCCGGGTCGAGTCGCCGATCGTGGACGGCTTCCGCGATCCGCAGCTCGCGACGATCTGGACGCGGGACGGGGTCATGGTGACGGCCGAGGTGTTCGTCAACGCCGGGTACGGCTACGACGTCCGCTGCGAGGTCGTCGGCAGCCGGGGGACGTCCTCGCTGGTCCCGACGCCCTCGGTCAGCACCCGCATCGCAGGCGTCGACGGCGTCCCGGTCCGCGACGACTTCGTGGCTCACTTCGCCGACGCCTACCGGATCGAGCTGTCGGCCTGGGCCGAGGCTGCTCTGACCCGTCAGGTCGAGGGGCCGAGCGCGTGGGACGGCTACGTCGCCAACGTGGCCGCCGAGGCCGGCGTCGCGTCATTGGCCTCGGGAGTGCGCGAGAGCGTCGATCCGGGGGATCGGCCGGCGTTGTACGCCTAGCCCCTGACCGGGCCGGTCGTGCTGCGCGCCACGAGATGGGGCGTCAGCACGACCTCCTGCGCCCGGCCACCGGCCAGGAGCGACAGGGCGCCGTCGATCGCGCTCTCGGCCATCTCGGCGGCATTCTGCGAGATCGTCGACATCTGGGCGTGGGGGCCTATCGCCAGGCGTGAGTCGTCGTAGCCGATCACTGAGACGTCGGCGGGAACGTCGCGGTGCCGACGTACCAGCAGGTCGAGCGCGCCGGCGGCGCAACGGTCGTTGAAGGCCACGATCGCGGTGACGTTGGGCAGGCTGGTCAGCAGGTCGGCCGTGGCCTCGAATCCCTCGGCCTCGGTCGGACCTCCGGCCACCACGAGGGGGACCAGGCCGCGACGCTGGCACGCCTCGGCGAACCCGAGACGTCGGTCGTCGGCACCTGGTGCGTGGCCGCCGTCGACGTGCACGATGTGCCGGTGGCCGAGCGCGACGAGATGATCGACCGCCAGCCCGACACCTTCGACGTCATTGCTGCGCACCGACGAGATCGTGTCGGCCTCGCTGCGTCGGGCGACCAGCAGCAGCGGCACCCGTTCTGCCGTCGTGGCCAAGGCCTCGTCGCTGAGGGTCGATCCGAGGAGCACGCCGACCTCGCAGCGTTCGCGCAGCAGCGCCCTCAAGGCTGTGTCCTCGTCACGGGTCGGGGCGACTGCGCTGATCGCGAGGTCGTAGCCGTGACGGGCAGATGCGGCGTACAGGTGCTCGACGATGTCGCCGTGGAAGGGCTGGTGCAGGTCGAAGGTGACGCCGATGAGTCGCGATGACGTCTGCCTGAGCTTGCGGGCACGCTCGTCAGGGACGTAGCCCATCTGGTCGGCTACCTCGCGGATCCGGCGTCGCGTCTCGTCGCTGGCGCCGGGCACGTCGCGCATGACGATCGACACCAGGGCGGTGGACACCCCCGCAGCGCGTGCGACGTCGGCCTGGGTCGGATCGGCCACGGATGCTCCTGTCGAGGCTGGTGGAGGTTGGGCTGGTTGACGGTGGATCGGGGCTCGAGTATATCCTCATCTGACTAGTACGTACTAGTCCTGTTATTGCAGGTTATTCGTGAAGGTGGTTCGCTGTGTCGACTCCCGTTCGGATCGGGCTCGTAGGTGCCGGTCGCATTGGCGCGTCCCACGCGTCCGTGATTGCTCGACGGGTCCCTGAGGCCCAGCTGGTGGCCATCGCCGACCCGCGCCCCGGCGCCGCAGCCGACGTGGCCGAACCGCTCGGTGCCCGCGCAGAGACCTCCGTCGAGGCGGTTCTTGCCGCCGACGACATCGACGCCATCGTCATCGCGGCGTCCTCGACCGCGCACTCTCGCTGATCATCGCCGCAGCAGAGGCCGGCAAGCACGTCTTCAGCGAGAAGCCCGCTGGGATGTCGCTCGACGAGATCCACGCCGCCCGCTCCGCCGCCGCACGGGCCGGGGTCGTCTTCCAGGTCGGGTTCAACCGGCGCTTCGCCCGCGAGTTCATCGCCGCCCACGACCTGATCGTCGCGGGAGAGCTGGGGACGGTGCGACAGCTTCGCTCGCTGACTCGGGACCCGGGCCGCGGCCCCGCCGACGCCGACGCGGTGCCCGAGTGGACGATCTTCACCCAGACGTTGATCCACGACTTCGACACGCTCAACTGGCTCAACCCAGGTGCGCGCGCCGTCGACGTCGTCGCGACTGCCGGATCGCTGACAGCACCCGGACACCCCACCTTGCTCGACCACGCCACCGTCGTCATCCGCTACGACAACGGCGCGATCGCAACGGCCGAGGCGAGCTTCGCCGCGACCTACGGCTACGACGTGCGGGGTGAGGTGCTCGGCTCCGAGGGCATGGTCACGATGGGTGAGGGCGCCCAGTCGTCCTTGCGGCTGCACAACGCGGGCGGCCGCTCGGCCACGACGTCGCACAGCGACACCGGCTGCTGCTCGACGCCTACACCGCCGAGTTCGCCGAGCTCGCCGCTGCGGTGCAGGAGGGACGCGCAGCGAGCGTGACCGGTGACGACGCCTTCGACGCCTACGCGATCGCCCAGGCGTCGATTGACTCGATGACGACCGGAGCCCGGGCGGAGGTGGCCCGATGAGCTCACCCTCGCGATCTGCTCCGAGATGGTCTACACGGACCTGCCGCACCTCGAACGTGTCGAACGGATCCACGCTGCGGGATTCGCCGCCGAGATCTGGGACTGGACCCAGAAGGACGCTGGCGCGCTGGCCGCGACCGGGGCGACGTTCACGTCGATGACCGGCTACGTCGCGGGCGACCTCATCACTCCCGACGGGACCGACGGCTGCTGCGCACGGCGGAGCTTGTCGATCCCGTTCGCCCAGGCGATCGGTTCGCCGTCGCTCAACCTGCATGGCACGGGCCTGGGGGAGGGTGGCATCCCGGTGCGTCCGGTCGAGGTCGTCACCGGAGACATGTGGCTTGCCGCAGTCCGCACGCTGACTCGTGTCGCGGAGCTCGGCGAGACCCACGGCGTGACGTTCGTGCTGGAGAACCTCAACACCGAGGTCGATCACCCCGGGACCCCGTTCGCGAAGGCTGCCGACACGCTGGCGCTCGTCGCAGCGGTCGACAGCCCGCACCTGAAGATGAACCTCGACCTGTACCACGCGCAGATCGGCGAGGGGAATCTCGTCGAGCTCGTCCGGCGGGCCGTCCCGCATGTCGGAGAGGTGCAGGTCGCCGACGTCCCGGGACGCTGCGAGCCCGGCACGGGTGAGGTGCGCTGGTCGTTCGTCGCGCAGGCGCTGGCCGATGCCGGCTACGACGGCGTCGTCGCGATGGAGGCTTTCGCGTCGATCCCGGGGACGGCGGGCAGCGATCTTGCACTCGCAGCCTTCCGCGAGGCCTTCACCCTCTGACCCCCTTCCCCCTGACGAGGTGGTTGTTGCCCCTTGGCGAGGTGGTTGTCGCCCTACGCCTAGGGCCGTAACCACCTCGTCGGAGGGCGGTAACCACCTCGTCAGGGAAGGTTGGGTTAGTGGGGAGGAAGGCGCTTGGTTCGTTGTAGGGCGTGACGACCTGGATATGGGACGGCAGGGAGTGGACGGGGCCTGGGAGGGCGCTGTTGGCCTGCAGGATGACCCGGCAGGCCCGGCGCATGTCGGCACGCAGGTCGTGGTGCAGCACCGCTGACAGCCGTCGTTGACGCAGCAGGGCCGAGTTGTCCTGGTCGAGGTCGTGCGCGACGAAGGCCCGACACGGCCGGCCGGTCAGACGGAACGCCTCGAGTGTCGCCAGGTTGCCTCCGCCGATCGAGTAGACCGCGTCGACGTCAGGGTGCGTCGCCAGCGCTGCACGGACGGTGTCGAGCATCGAGGCATCAAGACCGTCGGTGCCGCCGATCTCGTGCACGGGTCGTCCCGGCGCGAGCTCGGCCCACGTGTCTCGGAACCCCAGAGCACGGTCGTCCTCGCCGCGGAACGTCGAGCTGCTGAGCGTCATCAGCACCGACCCGGCCGAGCCCGACGTCCACTGCGCCACCAGGTAGGCGGCCGTGGCGCCTGCCGCGCGGTTGTCGATCCCGATGTACGCGATCCGGCGGCTGTCCGGCACGTCGGTCACGAGGGTCACGACGGGGATGCCGCGGTCGGCCAGGTCGGCGATGGCAGCGGCGACCTCGGGGGCGTCCGGCGCCTTGAGGATCACCCCGTGGGAGCCGCGGCGGCCGATCCGGTCGAGCACCCGCACGACCTCGGCCGGGGAGCTCGTCTCCTGCAGGTGGAACCGCGACCGCATCGCAGCTGGCCGTAGCTGCGGCGGCTCGGCCTCCAGGGCCGACCGGACGGCAGACGAGAACCGCGCTGGTGTCTGCATCACGAGGTCGACGAGGTACGTCCGTGCGCCGATCCGCAGCTGCGAGGCCTGCCGGTCGAGGTCGGCGATGGCCTGCTCGACCTCGGCGACCGTGCTGGCGCGCACCCCGGGACGCCCGTGGAGGACCCGGTCGACCGTGGCCAGGCTGAGGCCGGACTGCTGGGCGATCTCGCGCAGCCGGTAGGGGTGTCCCATGAGCAGTACCTGTCCGTGACCCGATCGTGTATGAGGTGTTTTTGAGGTGTTTGACCTCTCCGGAAGCCTAGCGCGAGAACTACCGTCGAGGGGTACCCGAATCGAGGAGCACACATGACCAGCACCATCAGAGCTGTCCGCCTGCGGGAGTCCGACTGCGACATCGACGACTTCGACGACGTCGTCCGGTCCACGACGGACCCGACCGACTACCGGCTCGCCGACGACGTCGACCACGGCGTCCTGATCTACGACTCCGAGGTCCTGAGACACGCAGATCCCGTCGAGGCAGAAGGCGAGCTCGCCCGAGCGCTCAGCGACGGCCCCGGCATCGTCGTGCTGAAAGGCGCCTACCCGGATCACTCCGTCGTCGACCGGGTCACGGCAGTCTTCGACGAGATCATCGCCGACGAGCGGCACGCCGGCACTGCGCCGGGCGACCACTTCGCCAAGCCCGGAGCCAACAGCCGGGTCTGGAACGCGTTGGAGAAGCTCGCGCTGCGCGATCCCGGGGCGTTCGTCGACTACTACGCCAACGACATCCTCGCCCTGATCTCCCGGGCCTGGCTCGGGCCCGGCTACCAGGTGACCTCGCAGGTCAACGTCGTCCGCCCCGGCGGCGCCGCGCAAGACCCGCACCGCGACTACCACCTGGGCTTCTTGTCCAACGAGGCCGTCGAGCGCTACCCGGCGCACGTCCACGTCCTGTCGCCGACCCTGACCTTGCAAGGGGCTGTCGCGCACTCCGACATGCCCGTGGAGAGCGGCCCCACGATGTACCTGCCGCACTCGCACAAATACGTCCCCGGCTACCTCGCCTGGCGGCTGCCGGAGTTCCGTGAGTACTTCGCCGAGCACCACGTGCAGCTGCCACTGGCCACGGGAGACGCGGCCTTCTTCAACCCCGCGCTGTTCCACGGGGCCGGCACCAACGTCTCGGCCGACGTCCAGCGCATGGCCAACCTGCTGCAGGTGTCGTCAGGCTTCGGCCGCGCCATGGAGTCGGTCGACCGGGCCCGCATGTCGAAGGCGGTCTACCCCGGTCCTCGCCGCACGGCGGGGAGCTGGCACGGATCCGACCCAGCTCGCCAACGCGATCGCGGCGACGGCGGAAGGCTACCCGTTCCCGACCAACCTCGACCGCGACCAACCG
The DNA here is from genome assembly GCF_044452305.1 of Aeromicrobium sp. UC242_57. Lineage (NCBI taxonomy): Bacteria > Bacillati > Actinomycetota > Actinomycetes > Propionibacteriales > Nocardioidaceae > Aeromicrobium > Aeromicrobium sp. UC242_57. The sequence goes on from NZ_JBIOAM010000001.1 coordinate 158,908, forward strand.
ATCGGCGGGCTGACCCCGTTGGCCCAGAGCGAGCTTGCTGCAGCAGGCGCTCACCGAGGGTTGGTCGTCGGCGCAGGTCGATGACGCGATCGACGCCTACACCGACCGCCGCCGGACCGATGGCTGAGCGCCTCCTGGACGGCAAGATCGTCCTGGTCAGCGGCGGGACCCAAGGGGTCGGCGGGGCAGCAGCCCGTGCAGCCGTCGCCGCAGGAGCCTCGGTCGTCGTCACCGGACGTCGCCGCGACGTCGGTGAGGCATTCGTGCGGGACCTCGGTGACGCCGCGAGCTTCGTGCAGTGCGACGTCGCCGACGTCGCCCAGGCGCAGGCGGCCGTCGCAGCGACGATCGAGCGGCACGGACAGATCGACTCGCTGGTCAACGCGGCAGGCCTGACCAGCAGGGGCGCGCTGCTCGACACCACGCCCGGCTGTTCGACCAGCACGTCGCGGTCAACCTGCGCGCACCGTTCTTCCTGATGCAGGCGGCGGTCGCCGACATGGTCGGACGCGGCGCCCCGGGAACTGTCGTCAACATCCTCACGATGTCCTCGCACGGTGGGCAGCCCTTCCTGGCGGCCTACTCCTCGACGAAGGCCGGCCTCGCGGGCCTGACCCGCAACGTCGCCCACGCCCACCGCTGGGACCGCATCAGGGTCAACGGCATCAACATCGGCTGGACCGAGACCGAGGGCGAGGACGCCGTGCAGCGCGAGTTCCACGGCGCCGACGACACCTGGTTGGAGCAGGCGAACGCATCCCAGCCGATGGGCCAGCTCGGCAGGTCGACGACATCGCGGCACTCGTCGTCCTGCTCCTGTCGGAGCGCAGCGGAGTCGTCACGGGCTCGGTCATCGACTGGGATCAGCAGGTCCTGGGCGGCCTGGATTGAGGGGACGGACGGCGGTGCGCGTATGCCATCAGCGAACAGCCGTGTTTTCGCGTGTGTTCGTCGCACCGGCCGTCTAGGTTTGGGGACGTGAACACATCGGACAGCTCCAGCCCACTCCTCCCCAGGATGGCCGGCGAGGCCGGCCCCTCCGATCTTGACGGCCACATCTACCAGCGCCTCCTCAAGGAACGCATCGTGTTTCTCGGCTCGGAGGTGCGCGATTCCAACTCGAACGCGATCTGCGCCCAGATGCTCCTGCTGAACGCCGAAGATCCGCAGGCCGACATCTTCTTGTACATCAACTCGCCCGGCGGCTCGGTCGACTCCGGCATGGCGATCTACGACACGATGCAGTTCATCTCGAACGACGTCGCGACGTTCGGCATGGGCCTGGCGGCCTCGATGGGTCAGTTCCTGCTGGCTGCGGGCACTGCCGGCAAGCGCTACGCCCTGCCGCACGCCCGCATCATGATGCACCAGCCCTCCGGCGGCATCGGCGGCTCGGCATCGGACATCAAGATCCAGGCTCAGCAGAGCGTGCTGCTCAAGAAGCAGCTCAACGAGCTGCAGTCGCTGCACAGCGGCCAGACCGTCGAGCAGATCGAGCTCGACTCCGACCGCGACCGGTGGTTCACGCCGTCGCAGGCCAAGGAGTACGGCCTCATCGATCACGTCGTCAAGACCGCAGGAGACCTCACCTCATGAGCTACTACATCCCGCAGTGGGAAGAGCGCACGTCCTACGGCTTCCGGCGCATCGACCCCTACACCAAGCTCTTCGAAGACCGCATCATCATGCTGGGCACCCCGATCAGCGACGACGTGGCCAATGCGGTCATGGCGCAGCTCATGAGCCTGCAGGCCATGGACCCCGATCGTGACATCAGCATCTACATCAACAGCCCCGGTGGATCGTTCACCGCGTTGACGGCGATCTACGACACGATCCGCTACATCAAGCCCGACGTGCAGACGCTGTGCCTGGGTCAGGCCGCCTCGGCAGCAGCGATCCTGCTGGCCGCCGGAACGCCGGGCAAGCGCCTGGCACTGCCCAACAGCCGCATCCTGATCCACCAGCCCTACACCGAGGGCACGGGCGGACAGATCTCCGACCTCGAGATCCAGGCCAACGAGATCTTCCGGATGCGTAGCTGATGGAGAAGATGCTGTCCGACGCGACCGGCAAGTCGATCGAAGAGGTCAGCAAGGACGTCGACCGCGACAAGATCCTCACGGCGCAGCAGGCTGTCGAGTACGGCCTGGTCGACGAAGTCCTCGACACGCTCAAGGTCCCGGCCAACTAGCCACTCTCATCACGGGCTTCGGTGTGGTGACCGAGCCGAGGTGCCCTTTCGCCGCTACGGTGGATGGCACGTCGTCTCGGTCACACGCTTTCCGGGGGATCAACCCTCAGGTACAGCGAAGTCTCCATCGCAGGCGTGGACACGTCTTGGTAGGAAGGGTCTCTCCCCATGGCACGCATTGGTGAAACAGCCGATCTGCTCAAATGTTCTTTCTGCGGAAAGAGCCAGAAGCAGGTCAAGAAGCTGATTGCCGGTCCCGGCGTCTACATCTGCGACGAGTGCATCGACCTGTGCAACGAGATCATCGAGGAAGAGCTCGCCGAAGGTGCTGAGCTGAGCCTGGGCGAGCTGCCCAAGCCGCAAGAGATCTTCGACTTCCTCAACGGGTACGTCATCGGTCAGGACGGCGCCAAGAAGTCGTTGGCCGTCGCGGTCTACAACCACTACAAGCGGGTCCAGGCGCAGGCCGCTGGCGGCCGTGGCAAGGAAGACCAGGTCGAGCTGGCCAAGTCCAACATCCTGCTGGTCGGACCGACCGGATGTGGAAAGACCTACCTGGCGCAGACGCTTGCCCGCATGCTCAACGTGCCGTTCGCGATCGCTGATGCGACGGCGTTGACCGAGGCCGGCTATGTCGGCGAAGACGTCGAGAACATCCTGCTCAAGCTGATCCAGGCCGCAGACTACGACGTCAAGAAGGCCGAGACGGGCATCATCTACATCGACGAGGTCGACAAGATCTCGCGCAAGTCCGAGAACCCGTCGATCACGCGTGACGTCTCGGGCGAGGGCGTGCAGCAGGCGCTGCTGAAGATCCTCGAGGGCACGACGGCATCGGTTCCGCCGCAGGGCGGACGCAAGCACCCGCACCAGGAGTTCATCCAGATCGACACGACCAACGTGTTGTTCATCGTCGGCGGCGCATTCGCCGGCCTCGACCAGATCATCGAGGGTCGCAGCGGCAAGATGAGCCTGGGCTTCAACACGGCCAAGCAGGACATCGGCGCCACGGCCGAGCCGCACAAGCTGTACTCGAAGGTGCTGCCCGAAGACCTGCTGAAGTTCGGTCTGATCCCCAGTTCATCGGTCGTCTTCCGGTCATAGCCGCGGTCGACAACCTCGACAAGGATGCGCTCGTCGCGATCTTGACCCAGCCGCGCAATGCGCTGACCAAGCAGTATGTGCGACTGTTCGAGATCGACGGTGTCGAGCTGGAGTTCAGCCAGGAGGCCAATGAGGCGATGGCCGAGCTGGCGCTCGAGCGCGGCACGGGTGCTCGTGGTCTGCGCTCGATCATCGAAGCAGTGCTCGAGCCGGTCATGTACGAGATTCCCGGTCGCGACGACGTCGCCAAGGTCATCGTCACGGCGGCAACGGTCGCTGGCACGGCGAACCCCGAGGTCCTGACTCACGACGAAGTGGCCAAGAAGGCTTCTTAGCGGTTGCCGAGGTGGGTAGGTTGACGGCATGACTTCTGTCGACATCGCCCTGCTCGGCGCCACGGGGTTCACCGGCGCGCTGACGGCCGACTACCTGAGCACGCACCTTCCGCCCGGCGCCACCTGGGCGATCGCGGGTCGCAGCTGCGTCCAAGCTCGCTGCGATCGCTGATCGAGTCGAGACCCTGGGCGGGGTGCGCCCAGAGATCATCATGGCCGACACGCAGGACGCGGCGTCGATGGCGGCCCTGGCGCAGAGCACCCGGGTGCTCATCACGACAGTGGGTCCGTACATCCAGCACGGTGAGCCTGCGGTCAAGGCTGCTGCCGAGGCCGGCATCGCCTACGTCGATCTGACGGGCGAGCCGGAGTTCGTCGACCGCATGTGGCTGAAGTACGACAGCATCGCCCGGCAGAGCGGCGCACGCCTCGTGCATGCGTGCGGGTTCGACTCCATCCCGTACGACCTCGGTGTGCTGTTCACGGTCGAGCAGCTGCCCGAGGGCGTCCCGATCACGGTCGAGGGCTACATCCGCGCCGGTGGGGTGGCCTCCGGCGGGACGTACCATTCGGCGATCGGAGCATTCGCGCGAGTCCGTCAGGCCGGCCAGACAGCGGCCGAGCGCAAGAAGCACGAAGAACGTCCTGAAGGGCGCAGGGTGCGTGGTGGCGGCAAGATCGGTCGCGGTGCAGGTGGTACGGGGTGGGCGCTGCCGTTGCCGACGATCGATCCGCAGATCGTGCTCCGGTCGGCCAGGTCGTTGGAGCGGTACGGCCCAGAGTTCAGCTACTCCCACTTCGCCCAGTTCAAGCGACTGCCCATGATGATCGGGACCGTGGCCGGGGGAGCGTTCCTGCTGGCTGGTGCGCAGCTCAAGCCCACCCGCTCGCTGCTGCTCAAGCTCAGGTCTCCGGGTGACGGTCCGTCGGAGGACAAGCGGGCGTCCTCGTGGTTCAAGCTGCGGCTGATCGGTTCGGGCGGTGGCAAGACTGTCACGACGCAGGTCAGTGGCGGCGATCCCGGCTACACCGAGACCGCCAAGATGCTGAGCGAGTCGGCGCTGTGCCTGGCTTTCGACGAGCTGCCGCAGGTGTCAGGGCAGACCACGACGGCCGTGGCCATGGGCGACAAGCTGATCGACCGCCTGCAGGCCGCAGGCATCACGTTCGAGACCCTCTAGCACCTCTTCTGTCGTCTACTCGGGCTGGGCAGGGGTGGCCTGCACGGTGAACCCCTCTGCGGTCTCGTCTGCGGTCAGCGTGGGCTCGGCGGTGACGCGCCCGGCAGCCAGGACGTCGGGCAGAGCCGAGGACAGCTGTTCGAGCGCAGTGGCGGTGCCGGTGACGGTGAGATTGACGATCTCGGTCTTCTGGCTGACCTTGGCGGTCGACTTGGCACCGCGGATGTCGGCGAGCACCGCGGCGGCAGCACTCAGGACGGCCGGGTCCTGAGCAGGTGTGGTCAGGTCGGTCGAGCTGACCGGCCACGCGGCGCGGTGGATCGAGCCCTTTTGCCACCACGACCAGACCTCTTCGGTCACGTAGGGCAGGAACGGCGCGAGCAACCGCAGCTGGACCGACAGGGCCAGGACGAACGCGCTCTTGGCCGAGGTACCTGCGGCATCGTCACGGCGTGAACGTTCCTTGACCAGCTCGAGGTAGTCATCGCAGAAGTCCCAGAAGAACTTCTCGGTGACCTCGAGTGCCGTGGCGTAGTCGAACTCGTCGAAGGCCGCGGTCGCCTCGTCGACGACCAGGCGCAGCTTGGTCAGCATCGCCAGGTCGATCGGCTCGGTGACCTGCGCCGGGTCGAGGAAGGACGCATCGGCGCCGAGACCGTACTGCTCTTCTGAGGCCAGCACGAACTTGCTGGCGTTGAGCACCTTCATGGCGAGACGTCGACCGACTTTCATCTGGGCCTCGTCGAAGGGCGAGTCGGTGCCCGGTCGAGCGCCGGCGGCGCGCCACCGCACCGCGTCGGCTCCGTACTTGGTCAAGATCTGATCAGGCACGACCACATTGCCCTTGGACTTGCTCATCTTCTTGCGGTCGGGATCGACCACGAAGCCGGAGATCGTGGCATTGCGCCACGGCGCGACACCGTGCTCGAGGTGAGCACGCACGACGCTGGAGAACAGCCAGGTGCGAATGATGTCGTGTGCCTGCGGACGGACGTCCATCGGGAAGGTGCGCTCGAACAGGTCGTTGTCGGACTCCCAGCCGCAGACGATCTGCGGTGTCAGGGACGACGTGGCCCACGTGTCGAGGACATCGGGATCGGCCATGAAGCCGCCGGCCTGGCCGCGCTGCGACTCGTCGAAGCCATCGGGTGCCTGGGCGGCGGGATCGACCGGAAGGCTGGCCTCGTCGGCCAGGATCGGGTTGTCGTAGTCGGGCTCGCCAGCCTCGTCGAGGCGGTACCAGACGGGGAAGGGGATGCCGAAGAAGCGCTGGCGTGAGACCAGCCAGTCGCCGTTGAGCCCATCGATCCAGTTGGTCAGACGTGACTGCATGTACTCGGGGACCCAGTTGATCTCGTCGCCGCGAGCCACCAGAGCCGTACGCAGATCGGCTGACCGGCCGCCGTTGGTGATGTACCACTGGCGGGTCGAGACGATCTCGAGCGGCTTGTCGCCCTTCTCGTAGAAGTTGGCCATGCGCTGGGTCGACTTGGGGTCGCCGTCGAGATCGCCGGAGGCCTTGAGGCCCTCGACGACCAGCTCGCGGGCCGAGAACGTGGTCTTGCCGGCCAACGAGGTGTAGAGCTCGCGGCCCTCGTCGCTCGTGATCCACTCGGGGACGTCGGGCAGGATACGTCCGTCGCGGCCGATGATGGTGCGGTTGGGCAGCTGCAGCTCACGCCACCAGATGACGTCGGTCAGGTCGCCGAACGTGCAGCACATCACGATGCCTGATCCCTTGTCGGGCTCGGCAGCGGTGTGCGCGACGACCGGCACCTCGACGCCGAACAGCGGTGAGGTCACGGTCGTGCCGAACAGCGGCTGGTACCGCTCGTCGTCGGGATGCGCGATCAGCGCGACACAGGCGCCGATCAGCGGGGCGGGTCGTCTCGATATAGACGGGGGAGCCTTCGGCTCCGGGGGTTTCAAGGGTTGGGGTGAAGGCCACCCGGTGGTAGGCGCCGGGGTACTCGCGCGCCTCGAGCTCGGCCTGGGCGACTGCTGTCTGGAAGGTGACGTCCCACAGGGTCGGAGCATCTTGCTGGTACGCCTCACCACGAGCGAGGTTGCGCAGGAAGGCGCGCTGCGAGACAGCACGCGAGCTGTCGCCGATCGTGGTGTAGGTCTGGCTCCAGTCCACGCTGAGGCCCAGCGTGCGCCACAGCTGTTCGAAGACCTTCTCGTCCTCCTGGACGAGGCGTTGCACAGCTCGATGAAGTTCTGGCGGCTGATCGGGATCTGCCGCTTGGGGTCGGGCTTCTCGGGCGGCGTGAAGTCGGCGTCGTACGGAAGCGAGGGATCGCACCGGACGCCGAAGTAGTTCTGCACCCGGCGCTCGGTCGGCAGGCCGTTGTCGTCCCACCCCATGGGGTAGAAGACTTCTTTGCCCTGCATGCGCTGGTAGCGCGCGATCAGGTCGGTGTGGGTGTAGGAGAACACGTGGCCCACGTGCAGCGAGCCCGAGACGGTCGGCGGCGGGGTGTCGATCGAGAACACCTGGTCGCGGGTCTTGCTGCGGTCGAAGCTGTAGGTGCCCTGCTGGGCCCACTCCTTCGACCAGGTGGCCTCGAGTCCTTCGAGAACGGGCTTCTCGGGAACGCCGGCCGTACCGCTGGTCTTGTCGAGTTCGCTAGTCACGACAGGCAAGTCTAGGTGTCGCTGGAGTACGTCAGGCTCTTGGCCCGCGCTGGCGTCTCGTCATCGGGCACGTCGTGCTTCTGAGCCAGCTGGCTGGGCCACCAGATGTGGCGGCCGATGTCGAGGTTGAGCGCCGTCACGAGGACCGATCGCACGATGATCGTGTCGAGCAGCACCCCCAGAGCCACGGCGAAGCCGAGCTCGGCCAGGAACACGATCGGCAGGGTCGCGAGGGCCGTGAACGTGCCGGCCAGGACGAAGCCGGCGGACGTGATGACGCCACCGGTCGCGGCCAGGCCGATCAGGGCACCACGGCGGGTGCCGAACCGGATGGACTCTTCGCGGACCCGGGTCATCAAGAAGATGTTGTAGTCGATGCCGAGCGCGACGAGGAACACGAAGGCGAACAACGGGAACGACGAGTCGGCGCCCTCGAAGCCGAACACGTGGCGGAACACCAGGGCGCTGATGCCGATCGCCGCTGCGAACGAGACCACCACGGTGATCAGGAGGATCACGGGCGCCGCGATCGACCGCAGCAGCAGGGCCAGGACGAGCAGGACCACGACCAGGATGATCGGGATGATCAGCTGGTTGTCGGCGCTGGAAGCGGCTTGGACGTCTTTGTTGACCGCAGTGTTGCCGCCGACAAGCGCATCGGCACCATCGACCGCGTGGACCGCGTCGCGGACGCGGTCGATCGTGGCGAAGGCGTCCTTGGAGTCAGGGGCCGACGTCAATGTGCCTTCGAGATAGGCGACAGGACTGGCGGCCGGGCTCTTGACCTCGACGGTGTCGGCGTCGATGCCGTCGGTGCCGGCGAAGGCGGTCTTGACCGCCTCGGCCGAGGGGCCGTTGGCGACGACGATGACGGGGGAGCCGGCACCGCCGGGGAAGTGCTCGGCGAGCTTTTGCTCGGCCAGGACGGACGGCTGCTCCTTGGTGAAGCTCTGCTCGTTGGTGAGCCCGTCGGCGTCGAGCTGGACGATGCCGAACGAGAACGCGATCAGCACCAGGGTCGTGACGATCCAGACGGCCCTCGGTGCCTTCTTGATGCGTCGGCCGACCTTGGCCCAGAATCCGGTCTCGGTGCGCAAGGGGTCGCCGAACCGGGGGATGAAGGGCCAGAAGATCCACCGGCCGACGATGACCAGCAGGGCCGGCAGCATCACGAGCATGACCAGTAAGGCGCAGGCGATGCCGGCGGCACCGACCGGACCGAGGCTGCTGGTGGAGTTCATCTGCGCGAACAGCAGGCACAGCAGGCCGATGATGACCGTGGCACCGCTGGCGAGGACGGCTGGTGCCGCACGGTGCAGAGCGTGCGCCATGGCCTCGTGCCGGTCTTCGTAGTTGTGCAGCCTTCGCGGTAGCGGGCCACGATCAGCAGGGCGTAGTCGACGCCTGCCCCCAGCACCAGGACGCTCAGGATGCCTGCGCTCTGACCGTTGACGGTCAGGTCGGCGTGCTTGGCGAGCAGGTAGACGACGCCCTGGGCGATGCCGACCGCCCCGACCCCGCAGAACAGGAACAGCAGGGCGAGCTGCAGGCTGCGATACGTGATCAGCAGGATGACGAACACGATCGCCACGGCGGCGAGCAGCAGGATGCCGTCGATACCGGCGAAGGCCTCGGCCTGGTCGGCTCCGAGCGCCGCCGGACCCGCCAGGCTCACGGTCAGACCGTTGGCGTCCTTGTCGGCGATGGCCCGGATGTCGTCGACCCGGTCGGGAAGGGCTTCCCAGCCGTCGTCGCTCATCCGGATCGTCGCGATGGTCTGCAGAGCCTTGCCGTCCTCGGACGGGATGGGGCCTGCGACATTGCCGTTGACGGTCTCGACCTGGCCGATCGCGGCGGTGTCGGCCTTGGCCTTGGCGAGGTCGGCTGGCGTGATGCCGCTCTCGCGGGTGTAGAGCACGACGGCGGCGATGTCGTCGGGATTGGTGAACTGCTCAGCCAGGTTGATGACCTTGGTCGACTCGGCGTCGCTGGGCAGCCACGAGGCGATGTCGTTGTCCTGCACGCTCGTGAGCTTGGAGCCGAACGAGCCCATGATCATGATGGCGAGCAGCGAGACCGCGAGCACGACCCACTTGACCCCAGTGATGGGTGATCCAACCAGCGATGCTGCGGTTCATGGGGGCCTCCTCGTGACGCGCCCGTGGCAAAAGGTGCCAGCCGTCCCATCATGGCGGAAGATCCCGACAATTTGAACGGTCATTGCAGCCTGATCGTGGGCAGGGCATCAGGACAGGCCGCCGGTATCGGGCAGTACGCCATCGTCGCAGCTCCGACTCCGCGGTGCCGGGGTCGTTCTTGCCGGCACCGTCTCGCTGCTGTCTCCTTCGTGGTCTGGATCTGTACCCGACTCGGGTCCCGGCTGGCGTGCAGCACGAGGTCGCTCACGTCGAGCCGATGAACTGGCAGGACGTGCCGCATCAGCGGTGCAGCCACGAACGCCGTGAGCAATCGAATGATGACTGCGTCTCGACACGCGGCTGACTCAAGCATGGACGACCCTCTCGTACGGGGGCGCAGGCACACGTGCCCGCCGTGTGGACGTGCTGCGATACTTGACGCAATGAACCCCAGCTACGCCGAGGTCGAGCAGCTGCTGCTCGGCCGGTGGCCTGAAACCCGCCTCGACCCGTCGCTCGACCGGATCGCCGCGATCTGCCGTCTGCTGGGCGATCCCCAGAAGGCCTACCCGGTCGTGCACCTGACCGGCACGAACGGCAAGACCTCGACGAGCAGGATGATCGACACCTTGCTGCGGGCGCTCGACCTGCGGACCGGGCGGTTCACGAGCCCGCACCTGCAGTCGATGACCGAGCGCATCTGTATCGATGGCGCGCCGCTCAGCGAACCGCTGTTCGTCGAGGCGTTCGCCGACGTCGCGGCCTACGCGCAGATCGTCGACGACTCGTCCGAGCATCCACTGTCGTACTTCGAGATGATCGTCGCGATGGCTTTCGCGGCCTTCGCCGACGCCCCGATCGACGTCGCCGTCGTCGAGGTCGGCATGGGCGGCTCCTGGGACGCGACGAACGTCGCCGACGGCCAGGTCGCCGTGATCACCCCGATCGGCGTCGACCACGCGGCCTATCTCGGCGACCGCCCCGAGATCATCGCGGTCGAGAAGGCCGGCATCATCAAGCCCGGCTCGCACGTGATCATCGCCGACCAGTCGCCCGAGGTCATGGACGTGCTGATCCAGCGGGCGCTCGAGGTGGGGTCGATCGCGCTGCGCGAGGGCGTCGACTTCGGCGTCAACGACCGGGTCACTGCGCTCGGCGGCCAGCAGGTCAGCCTGCAGGGCCTGGCCGGCGCCTACGACGAGATATTCCTGCCGCTGCACGGGGCACACCAGGCCCACAACGCCGCCTACGCGCTGGCTGCGGTCGAGGCCTTCACAGGTGGCAGCAAGCCGACCCCCGACCTGGTCAGGAGCGCGTTCTCGCAGGTCACGTCGCCCGGACGGCTCGAAGTCGTCCGCCGCAGCCCGACGGTCCTGCTCGACGCGGCGCACAACCCGCACGGGGCTGAAGCCACGATCCAGGCTGTGCAGGACGCGTTCTCCTTCAGCCCACTGATCGGTGTCGTCGGCGCGATGGCCGACAAGGACGTCGAGGAGATGTTGCGCGTCTTCGAGCCCGTCATGGCCGAGATCGTCTGCACCCAGAACAGCACGCCTCGCTCGATGCCCGCCGCCGAGCTGGCAGAGCTGGCGCGAGACATCTTCGGCGACGAACGGGTCAGCGTGGCCGACCGTCTTGACGATGCGCTCGAACGCGCTGTCGCGATGGCCGACGGCGGCGAGGGCGGCGACGACTCGATCGGCAGCGGCGGCGTGCTCGTGACCGGATCGGTCGTCACGGTCGGTGAGGCTCGCACCCTGCTCGGTGGTGCCGTCACATGAGAGGACTCGTCCTGTGAGAGGAATGTGCGCGGCCATGCTGACGCTCGAGGCCATCGTGCTCGGGTTGTCTGCTCCGGTCATGATCTCGGTCGAAGACGTCGACAAGGTCGCCGCGTTGACGATCGGGCTGGGCCTCGCGGTGCTGTGCATCCTGGTCGCCGGGTCGTTGCGTCGTCCGCAGGCCTATCTCGTGGGCCATGCGATCCAGGTCGCGGCGATCGCGATGGGATTCTTGGTGCCGATCATGTTCTTCGTGGGCGCGATGTTCGCGGCCCTGTGGTTCGGGGCGTTCTACCTGGGTCGCAAGATCGAGGACGACAAGGCCCGTTGGGCGCGCGAAGCAGCCGAGGGTCAGTGACGGCCGGGCCGGGGGCCGTCGATCGTCGCAAGCGGCAGGTCGTGGTCTATCCCGCGTGGTCGGAGAATCCGTACCTCACGCTCATCTACCTGGCCACTATCGCGCGAGGACATCCCTTCCGCGGAACCGTGGGTCTCGACAAGCTGATCGATCACCTGGGCACCTGCGGCCCGGACGACGTGCTGCACCTGCACTGGACTGCGCCGGTCTGCCAGGCCGTGGCCGACGCGGCAGAGGCGCGGCGACGTCTGGATCGGTTCGTGGCGGCCGTCGAGGAGTTCCGTGCCGCGGGCGGTCGCCTGCTGTGGACGATCCACAACCGCCTGCCGCACGATGTGCACCACCCCGAGCTGGAGGTCGAGCTGCAGGGTTTCCTCGCCCGAGCAGCCGACCGGGTCCACGTGATGTCTCCGAGCACCGTCGGCCGTGAGCGATGCTCGCACCGTGGACCCTGACCAGGTCGTCATGGTGCCGCACCCGAGCTATCAGGGTCTGTACGCCGACCGGCTGGGCGATCGCGAGCGCGCCAGGGAGGCACTTGGCGTCCCTCCCGATCGCCGGGCCGTGCTGTTCTTCGGCCAGCTGCGCCTTACAAGGGGCTGCAGCACCTGTTCGACGCGCTGGCCTCCATGGTCGAGGACGATCAGGAGGTTCCCGTGCTGCTGCTGGCTGGCCGGCCAGTCGGGATGAGCCTCGACGAGATCACAGCGGCGCTCCCGACAGGGATCGAGGTCGTGCGCGATCACCGGCACATCCCCGACTCCGAGGTGGCCAGCTGGTTCTCCGCAGCCGATCTCGCCGTGTTCCCCTACACGGCGATCCTCAACTCCGGCAGCATCCACCTCGCGGCGACGATGGGCGTGCCGGTGGTGGCGCCAGGAGAGACCACCTGCGGGAACAGTTCGTGGGCGAGGAGTGGATCCGGTTCTACGAGCCGACCAGGCCAGCAGAGGGGATCGCGGCGATCTTGCGGGACCCGGCATCGTATGACGCGCCGAAGGTCCAGATGCGAAGGTTCTCCGACCGGCTCGCTCCGTGGCGGGTGTCGCGCCAGATGGCCGATCTCATCGACTCCCTGTCACTCTTTTCTGCTTCCACGCCGGTCTTCAGGGCGATGATCATCTCGCCCCCGGACTGGTCACGTCCGATCAGCACGAGAGCGGCACGTCCGCCTGTCAACGCACGTGATGGGACACGCGCCTTCCACGGTCGTGTGGTGCCACCAGCGGCGGCTCGTCCGCTGGTGAGCCGGGCCCGGCCGACCTTGCGCAGACCGAGGTGATCGGTCACGGTCGCGATGGAGTCGATCGTGACCGGCTCGGGGGAATCGACAGTGCCCGACAGGTGCTCGTAGAACCTGGAGGCCTTCTGGTCGTCGAGGGTTGCCCTGGTGTGACGATGGCGTTGGAGACGGTCCGCTGCGGCCCTGTCTCCATCGTGCAGGGAGGTGAGGGCGAGTCCGAGCCTCAGGTTCAGTGATGCCATGGGCCCGGACGTCGTGAGGGTGCTGCGGGGGAGCTCGTCCAGCAGGCGAGCCAGGTCGTCGGTCGGCAGCCAGGCGCGCGGGCTACGCGCCAGGAGGGACTTGCGCAGCCCGCGTCGTATCCAGATGTCGGCGATCTCCTGATGAGAGATCAGGCGGTGGCCCTCGTCGGGACGGCCGCAGCACGTCGCTCCATGACGCGAGCCAGCTGCGGTCCGGCCTGGGTGGGGTCGGGGCTGTCAGCTGCAGTGCTCGTGCTGCCAAGGGCACCTCGCCCAGCTCGCACAGCGCAAGGATGAGGCGGCGTCGGCGACTGTTGATCGCGGGTATGTCGGACGAGTCGATCAGCGTGACCAGGGTGCGCAGCCGATCGGCGACCTCGGGATCGTCGGGTCCGTGCTCGAGATGCTCCTCAACCTGCTCCCAGGCAGGAGCGTCCGTGATCATCAGGGCATGGCGACGCCGAACCGCCTGGGTGCTGAAGCGCTCGAGCGCCTCAGCGCTCACGATCTCTTGCCCGAGATGATGTAGAAGTCGGGCTGTCGTGGAGGCCTGCGGAAGCTCCCTGTGCAGGTGGACGATGTCCGGCACGAGACGTATGTCGTGGGCAAGTCCGAACGCCCGTGTCATCGGCACCAGGTCGCTGGCGACGGACGCCTCCGGGAAGACCAAGCGATGCTGGTGCCAGAAGGCGGTCCGGAAGGCCTTGCCCCAGGTCGTTCGCAGCTGCAGGAGCGCCACGGTGCCTGACAGCGTGGTCGCACCGCTGGTCGTGCTGAACAGCGGCGATCCGGCATGCGGGTGGCGCGTACCTCCCGGCTGAACGTCAGGAAGTCGCCCACGACGATGTCGGGGAGTCTGTTGTGGCAGCCATCAGGGCGTCGAACCCGATGTTCGGCGACGAGGTCGGAGCCGTCGCAGAACACGAGGTAGCGGCCGCGTGCGACGGACACCCCGACGTCGCGGGCGCGTGAGCCGCTCATGCGCTTCGCGAGGACGACTCGAACACGCAGATCTGCGTCGGCGAGCTCGGCCACGATCTCGGGGGTCTCGTCCTGCGAGTCCGCGTCGACGACGACCAGCTCGAAGTCGGTGTGGCTCTGCGCCAAGACCGACTCCAAGGTCTCGCGGATCCATGGACCGGCGTCACGGCTCGTCACGATGACGCTGGCTGTGGGAGAACCGGGCGTGACAGCACGCCAGAAGGCTACTGTCCGGCGCGCAGCCTGCCCAGATAGGGTCGCACCATGGCACAACGCTCTTTGGTCCTGATCAAGCCCGATGCAGTACGACGTGGACTCGTGGGGCAGGTGCTGTCCCGGTTCGAGTCGAAGGGACTGACGCTCGTCGCGCTGGAGCAGCGGACGATCGACGCGGGTCAGGCTGATGCCCACTACGCCGAGCACGTCGAGCAGCCGTGGTACCCGCCGTTGCGCGAGTTCGCGATCTCCGGGCCGTTGGTGGCCCTGGTGCTCGAAGGTGACGAAGCGATCTCGGTCGTCCGCCTGCTGATCGGTTCGACCGATGGACGGCAGGCCGCGCCCGGCACGATCCGCGGAGACCTGTCGTTGTCCAACCGCGAGAACCTCGTCCACGCGTCCGATTCTGAAGAAGTCCGCCGCCCGCGAGATGGCCCTGTGGTTCCCGAACCTCTGAGTTCTCAGGCGTAGGTCGGCATGCGCAGGTGATGGACGACATCGTGGAAGAGCCGCGTACGTCCTCTGGAAGCCAGATCACCTGATTGGACATCGAGGCCATGTCGACGTCCTCCTGCATCGTCACCGCGTCGAGCACCTGGCGGGGGCGGCCCGGACGGGCGTCCTCCAGCTCGACCAGCGAGATGCGCATCGTGACGCCGAAGGGATTGGGATTGACCAGCCCGATTCCCCAGAAGTCGGCCGGTTCAGCAGTCGCCTTCTGGTCCATGTCGATCATGACCGACTTGACGTCCTGCTCGAGCGCGGGATGGTCGACCTCCTCGACGGCGGAGAGCTCGACGGCGACGCCCTGCACCTGATCGGCCCCTTGGCCGTCGAACCTCAAGACGTCACGCAACGTGCCGCCAGCGGGTAGAAGTGCCGAACCCACGTGCGAACCGCAGACTCCTCGAGTCGTGACGTGCGGCAGCACGCTGCCGTAGGCGTTGTAGGTCGTGAACCGAAGGGTCGGCTGCACCGAGACCTCGGTGTTGTTGGTGATCGTCAAGGTCTGGTCCAGGCTGCCGTCAGGCGCCACCGGTACGTACTTCACGGTGAACGGCTGACTCTTGCGTTGGCGTCGTCTCACAGCACGAGCCTAGCGCTGGGGGTCACAGTGCGATCGTCGGCCGAACGGCGGTGGCGGGACCTCTCTCGCGCTAGGGTGATGGCGATATGAAGTCCTCCGCCAGGCCAGGTTGGCCGACCTTCCTGGACGGTGCATTCGACGGTGCCGTGCTGGCCTTCGCTGCCTGGACGGTGTTCTACCAGTTCGCCTTGGCGTATCAGTTCTCGATGCTCTGGGCTGCGTGGCCGTGGATGATCCTGGCCGCCTGCTCAGTCGTCGCCGGTGGGGCGCATGCGCTTCGCAGAGCCCAGCCCGACGTCGAGGCCGGGAGGTCGACCGTCGGCAGCCTCCACCGGGCAGAGAGCTTCATTGGGTCCCTTGCGATCGGTGCTCTCGCTTTACTGGTCCTCCTGGTGGCCGGGCGGGAGCGGTGGGGAGTGTGGCCGGTCGCCATCACGGCGATCGGGCTGCTGGTGCTACAGCTGGTGCCGTGGATCAAGGAGCGGTTGACCGATCGTGCGGACAGAACGGCTCCGTCTGCCGGGTCGACGAGTCGGCCGGACGCCGTAGGCCAGGGTGCCCACGTCATAGCTCTGGGTGCGAGCCTCGGCTTCGGCGTGCTGGGGATGTTCCTGCTGCGACCTGATGCTGATGACACCTTCTACGTCAACCGGGCCACCTGGGTGGCCGAGCACGGAACGGCTGCGACGAACGACACCATGTTCGGGCCCAACAACCTGCCCCCCTCGTACAGCGGCGGGCTGCTGACCCCGTCGATCGAGTCGCTGCAGGGTGTTGTAGCGCATGCGCTTCACATCCAGGCCGCGAGCCTCTGCTACCTGCTTGCGGTCCCAGTGCTCGGCACGATGGCTGGGTGGACCACCTGGCGACTGGTCCGTGCCTGGGCCACCCGACGCCACGTGTGGGTCATGGTGGCCGCCATGGCCTTCCTCGTCGCGAGTGGAGACAGCGTCGTCGGTGGGTACTCGCTCGGCCGGATCTGGCAGGGCAAGGCGACGGCCTACGTGATCCTGATACCGCTGGTCTGGCTGCTGCTCAGCCGAACCGTCGATCGCGCGCGACGGACAGAGCTCCGTCATGCTCGCCGCGGCGGGGGTAGCCTTCGTCGGTCTCACGACCACGTCGGCGCTGCTGGCTCCCGTCATCACCGGAGCTGCACTGGTCGCAGCGGCCATCCTGCGCTCGCGGTCCTTGGCGCTCGCGCGCGCTGGTCTTCCTGGCCGGCCCGCTGGCCAACGGCCTGGCCCAGGCCTTCGGTCCGGCCGCCATCGGCGGAGGAGGCGACAACACGATCAGCGATCCGCAGGGCGCCTTCGCCATCGCGTTCGGCGTCAGTGCCGTGATGATCCTGTTCGCAGTCGTGTCCATGGTCGTCGTGCCGAGGTCGGTACCCGGGCCGTCAGGAGTGCTGCTCGCCTGCGGCGCGGTAGCCACGATGGTGGCGCTCCTGCCCGGAGTCTTCGCTGGCAGATGCCGTCACGGGTGCTGGGGCGGTGGCGTGGCGTCTCGTGATTTCCATGCCGCTGTGGGTTCTGGTCGGGCTCGTCGTGACCTTGCCACCACCCGCGGCGGCAGACGCGGCGAGTCAGCGCCACAGATCAGCCCTGCCGGGAGCAGCTGCCGGCGCCGTGACGGCGGCTGTGATCATCGTTCCCTTGGTCTTCGGAACTCTGCTGTGGAACGCCACGGGAGCCTCGCTGACGTCGCGTCCCACCTGGAAGGTCAACCAAGAGGCATTGGCAGACGTCCGGGCTGCGCAGGATGTCGACGTGCCTCCGGGGCTCTGGTTGCTGCCGCCCCCGCACATGGAAGTTCTCGCGATCTCGACCGTGGGACCCTTCGCGGTCGTCCCACGGCACTACTACCTGCCCGGGCTGGTGGCGTCCGATCAGGAGCGCGCAGACCGCACGGTGCTGTTCAACCTGGTGTCGGGCCTGGAGCCGGTGGAGGTGCGGGAGGTCGCAGATGCGCTCGACCGACTGCGACGTGTCGTTGGCGTGCGTCTCCGACGCTGCCGAGGTGGGACCTCGCGTCCTGCGGCGAGCCACGGGCAGAGCTGCGGCCAGTGGCTCACCTGAACTGCAGCGTGCGGTGAAGGAGCCTCACGCCTCTCGGGTCTCCCGTAGACTGCCGCGCATGCCCACACCAGATCAGCCGATTCGGGTCCTCGTGGTCGTGCCAGCCTGGAACGAGCAGGAGACCGTCGCAGCGACGATCTCTGGCTGATCAAGACGCAGCCGGACGTCGATGTCCTGGTCGTCGACGACGGCTCTGGTGATCGCACGGCCGAGGTGGCGCGTGGCGCCGGCGCCCTGGTGTGCCAGCTTGCCGTACAACCTCGGTGTGGGCGGGGCCATGCGAGCTGGATACCGCTACGGCCTGCGCGGTGGATACACATCGTCGTGCAGCTGAATGCCGATGGTCAGCACGATCCGAGCTACCTTCCCGAGCTGGTGGCAGGACTCGAGCACGCCGACGTCGTGGTCGGCGCCCGTTTCGCGGGCGTCGGCGACTACCAGGTTGGTCTGTTCCGGGACTTGCGATGCGTCTACTGGCCACGACCCTGAGCCGGCTGGCGGGCACACGTCTGACGGACGTCACGAGCGGGTTCCGCGCTGTCAACCGGCGAGCTCTGGGGGTCTTCGCGGCTCACTATCCAGCTGAGTACCTGGGGGACACGGTCGAGTCACTGGTCATCGCGTTGCGAAGCGGCTGCAGGGTCGCCCAGGTGCCGGTGGCCATGCGTGAACGCGCCGGTGGAACCGCGAGCCAGACGGCTTGCGCGCGATGCTCTATCTCGCCCGGGCCGTCGTCGCCCTCGGACTCGCGCTGGTACGTCGTTGGCCGTCGACGCTCGAGACCCATGTGAAGGAACAACGATGAACGCTCCTGTAGTCCTGGGCCTGCTCGGGTCGATCGGGACGTTGATCTTCCTGTTCGAGCTGTTGCGACGCCGTCATCTGCGCGAGAAGTATGCGGTGCTGTGGATCACCGTCTCCGTCACGGCTCTCGTCCTGGCGGCGGTCCCCGGCCTGTTGAAGGGGCTGTCGGATCTTCTGGGCGTGGAGGTTCCCTCGAACCTGGTGTTCTTCCTCGCACTGCTGCTCCTGCTGCTGGCGACCATCCAGCACAGCTTCGAGGTGGGGCGGCTGGAGGAGAGGACGCGCACGCTCGCAGAGGAGATCGCCTTGCTGAGACTTGATCTCGAGCAGCGCACGAACACCCGCCAGCCGCCCGAGTGAGACTCTGGGAATCCGTGCAGCGACGGGTACAGGCGATGCCGTCGGCCGTGAAGTACCTGGTCGTGGGGGCAGCCAGCTATGCGGTCGACCTGTGCGTGCTGATGATCGCCTGGAAGGTGCTCGGTCTGCCGCTGTGGGTCGCCACCGCTGTGGCTTCTGGTCCAGCTTCTCAGTGAACTTCCTGCTGAGCCGGTACTGGACGTTCGAGGTGGCACACGTCTCGTCAGGTGCGCAGCTGAGACGCTACGGTCTGCTCGTCGCCGTGAACTACGTCGTCACGGTCGGTGCGGTGACCGGTCTGCACCACGTGGGCCTCGACGTCTTCCAGGCCCGGACCTTGACGCTGGTCGCGCTGACAGCTTCGACCTACTTCCTCTACCGAAACTGGGTCTTCGCGTCTCGTTGAAGCTCCCGAGTCGGTCTTGCGATCGGCTTCGTCGCCCCCTGGCCCACTAGAATCCAGCAGGTATCTGCACCCCGACGCTGAGGACCTTTCTTGTGGATGATCTCGAAGGTGATTTCGAGAACCGCGAAGACGTGCTGCGGCTGTGGTACGACCGGTACTACTCGACCACGTCTGCGACTGCGAACGGCTCGATGTTCGAGAAGTACATGCACCGAGCCATGGAAGCACGGTTGGGCCCGGGGGACACCTTCGATCGGGTCCTCGAGGTCGGGGGAAACAGGGGCGAGCACGTCCCATACGTCCGACATGCGTTCACGCAGTACGTCTTGTCAGACCTGTTCATGCCCGATGTCCCCGACTCGATCGATCCAAGGGTCACCGCCGAAGCAGCTGACGTGCAGGACCTGCCGTACGAGGACGGCGAGTTCGATCGTCTGGTCGCGACCTGTCTGCTGCATCATGTGCCCGATCCATTTGCCGCCCTGAGGGAGATGCGACGTGTGGTCAGGCCCGGCGGAAACATCACGATCCTGCTTCCCACCGATCCGGGGCTGGGCTACCGCACGGCGCAGAGGGTCACATCGGGGCGCTCGGCGCGCAACAAGGGGATAGGTGACTTCTTCAAGCTGGTCCACGCCGTGGACCACCTGAACCACTTCGACTCGATCAGCCGGCAGATCGACTACGTCTTCAAGCTGCGACGGAGTCGACACCGATTGGCGGCCACTGCGTCTGCCGTCGTGGAACGTCAACCTGTTCACCGTGAAGCAGATTCGCCGGAGCGGCGGAGAGCTCGAGCGCGCGACAAGGCGACAGCGTAAGCGGGACGGCATGTCTTGATCTGGCGGTCCACTTCTGGTGGATGTGTGCTGGCCCTGTAAGGTTCATCCGTCCGGAACCGGACGTTCTCCATGTTCTCGAGGTCATGGCGAATCAGGAAGGCTTTGAAGAATGGCGGATGTGCCGGCGGAGATCGCCAAGCCAAGGAACAGCTGTCGCTGTACCAGCGTGAGCGCCCCAGGTTCGGCGACAGCAGGAGGAGTCGGCCGCCACCGCCAACACCAACACCCAGGCGGCCGCGAAGCTTCCGTCGGCTGGCCACTGCGCTCGACAAGCGGCTGACAGCTGGTGAAGCTGTGTCGGGCCGCCGTGGATGGATCAAACGACGTCTGATCTCCACGATGCCCAAGCCGGAGGAGGACGCTGCGCTCGAAGTGCTTCGATCGTCCAAGCCATGAACGGCGCGTGGTACTTGACCCCGATATCCCGAGGTCGTGTCGACCGGGCTGAGCCCGGCACTGCACTACCTGCGCGTGGGGGCGGCAGACGCGAAGGATCCCGGCCCGGCATTCAGCACGCGCAAGTACCTCGGACCAGAACCCTGGTCTTCCAGCAGGGACCAACCCGCTGGTCCACTTCCACGCGAGTCATCCCGGTACCGTGTCGTGACGAACGGTCCTGACCCTCAGAGCATCCTCGACGAGCTGGCACTCCTCTCGGACGAGCAGCGGCTGCGCCGAGAGATCGACCTCGTGGCCGATCTGGTCGACCTGCCGTACTACGCCGTCACCGTGCCCGACGTCCTGGAAGATGATCTCGACCCGGTCGAGCACTTCTGTCGTGAAGGATGGCGAGAGCTTCGCAAGCCGCGGCAGGACTTCGATGTCTGGTGGTACTGGACCAATCACATGGATCCGTCCGACGACACGATCAACCCCTTGGTGCACTATGCGCTGATCGGTCAGGCGCAAGGGCTGTCGACCCGACCTCTCTCCACCGACGCGCGACCTGGGCACCGGCTCCCCGCTGATCGGCCCATCCGGCGAGCCTGCTTGTTCGCGGGTTACGACGTCGACGGTGTCGTCGATCCTTCGGTCATCGAGCGTTGGTGACAAGCTGAGTCGCCACAGCGAGGTCTTCTACCTGTTCGACGGCTACCTGCCTGCCAGCGAGCTGGCCAAGCTGGACGGCATCACCCAAGGCGCATGGGCCATCCGGCACGCGGCCTACGACTTCGGCTCCTACTCGATGCTCGCCAGCCACCTGGTCGGCTGGGATCGGCTTGCCCAGTACGACGAAGTCGTCTTCGTCAACGACAGCTGCTTCCTGGTTCGTCCGCTCGACGAGGTCTTCGCCACGATGAACCAGCGTGAGTGCGACTGGTGGGGCATGCAGGCGACCAACGGGATGGCCGATGCAGTCAGTCGACTCGACAGCCGTCTCGATTCTCCGGTCCCGATCGAGCAGATTCGCGCCGAGATGCTTGAGTCATTCGAGCTCGAGTCGACCTACACCTTCCACGTCGGCTCGTACTTCCTGGCGTTCCGTCGCCCGGTCATCGAGAGCCAAGACTTTCGCCGGCTCATCGACTCCGTGGTGCAGCAACCCAGCAAGCGCCTCGTCGTCCTGAAGTACGAGGTGGGACTCACCCACCAGCTGATCGGTCATGGGTTCGGCTTCGACACCTACATGGACATGCTGTACCCGTTCCACCCGATGTTCTCGCAGTGGTACTTCACGATGCTCGAGCGCGGGTTCCCCCTGCTGAAGCGTTACTTGATCTACCGGAACCACTACGACGTGCCCGGCCTGGCGCACTGGCAGGAACGCGTCCTGGAGTCAGCGCCAGACGCGAATGTCAAGCAGTTCGAGCAGACGCTGCTCCGGTCGGCCCCACATCACGGCTGCAGCGGAGCATGGCGATCACCCAGGCGGACGACGGCACGGTCGACGTGCCCGAGATCGTGCAAGGAGCCGACTTCAAGCGGCTCAACCGACGATCCAAGAAGCGGCCAGACTGGTGGGTCTTCGCGGTCGATCGACAGACGCATCTGCTCCCCGACAACAGCCGTGCGATCTTCGAAGCAGTCAAGGATGATCCTGAGATCACCAAGATCGTGCTCACGCGTTCGCGCCGGATCGAGCTCGCCGGCACCAACGTGGTCACGGAGTCGCTGCTCAGCCCGGCCGGACAACAGCGTCTCGTCCAGTCAGGCACGGTCTTCGTCGAGTCCAATCCGCGACGTACCCTGGCCGCGCCGATCGTGGCGAAGCGTCAACGCGTCGTGCTGGTTCGCAAAGGTCTGCAGCTCGAGAAGACAGGTCGTGCCATGAACGACCCGGTCGTTCCTGAGGGGCCGTCCGAGCCTGACGACCTCGCGCCGCGGATCCACCGCGTGCCCGCCCCGGCGGTCACGGGCCTCCTGGCTGCCTCTGACGTCGACCAGCTCGCAGTCCTGGCCACCCACTGGCCGGCCACCTACGAGAATGTCTGGCGCACAGGAATACCTGCGCACGACTTCCTCACCGGAGACGAGCAGACGCTGCCAGTCGACCTGCGAGCGCAGCTGGAAGCCCTGCGGCGCGAGCTCGGTGGGCGACGGCTTCTGTTGTTCTCGCCTGCCTTGCGCCGGACCGGGACTGATCCGGCGCCTTATGAGTTCTCCGAGTCAGAGCTGGGGGCGTTGACAGCGTGGTGCGATGAGCACGACTACGTGCTCGGACTCCGCGAGCACACCAACGACCTCCGACGTGCCTATGCCGCGCGTCTGGAGTCAGCGACCATCGACCTGTCCCACCGTCGGTTCCCGTCGCTGCACGTCGTGATGAGGGCGGCGGACGGGATGCTGACGGACTACTCCGGTGACGCGCTCGACTTCGCCTGCACGGGCAAGCCGGTCGTGAGCTTTGCGCACGATCTCGATCACTGGCGTGATCGCTTGCTGTACGACCTCGATCACTTCTTCCCCGGACGGGTGTGTGCCGCATTCGACGAGCTCGAGTCGGCACTCGACGTGTTCGTCGGCGGCACCTCGGTCCCGCACGCGGAGCGAGTACGAGACATGCTGGTCGACCACCGTGACGGCCGTAACACTGAGCGTGTCCTAGCCAGGCTCATGGCACCGGCTGAAGTCGCGGGGGAGCGGAGATGACACTCGAAGAGTTCTGGACGTCCTGGACGGCATTCGTCGATCGATGGAGCCGGGTCGAGGCCGGCGACGAGGCGCTCCTGCGAGAGGCGTTGGATCACGGACTCCCCACGCCGGTCGCGGACGACGCTCCCGCCGACGTCGCCGAGACCGACCTGCTGGCCTGCGAGATCGCACTGGTGCGCCTGGCTGACGTGCTGGACGAGGACCTGTACCGATCCTCCACCCAGGGTCCAGGCAGCCAGAGGATCCTGTTGAGGACTTCTGCCGTGAGGGCTGGCGAAATGTGCGCAATCCTCATCGCGCCTTCGACGTCTGGTGGTACTGGAACGAGTACCTCGATCCGTCCGACGAACGGCTCAACCCGTTCGTGCACTACTTGCTCGAAGGACGGCGGCGCGGTCTGGCTGGGCTGCCTGAGAAGACTCATGCCGAGCCTCCCATCGAGCCACGCAGGTCTCGCAACCGCGTCGAGCCTGCCTGTTTGCTGGCTATGACATCGACGGGATCATTGATCCTTACGTCGTTGCGTACGTGCGGGAGCTGGCAGCCGGTTCGCCGACGTCTTCTACCTCGCAGCGTGCCGTATGGGCGAAGGCGGCTCGCCAAGCTTGAGGGCATCGTCGCAGGTGCCTGGGCCGTCCCGCACGATCGATACGATTTCGGCTCCTACTCGATGCTGGCCGAGGAGCTGGTCGGGTGGGAGGCACTCGAGCAGTACGACGAAGTCCTGCTGGTCAATGACAGCAGCTACCTCCTTCGACCGCTCGACGACGTCTTTGCTGCCATGGCGCAAAGGCCCTGCGACTGGTGGGGGCTGCAGATCACGTCTCGTTGGTTCGACGGAGACGGTCCAGATCGTCGCCCGAGGCCGATCGAGCAGGTGAGGCATGAGTTCCCGGCCACCGTGATGCACCCCGACGAGTCGCCGCACATAGGCTCGTACTTCCTGGCGCTGCGCAAGCCAGTGATCGATGATGCTGGTTTCCGCAAGCGTCTGGATGCGGTGACGAGCCAGAGAACCAAGATCCGCATCATCTACAAGTACGAGACAGGGACGACCCAGTACCTCACTGGCCAGGGGTTCGGCTTCGACACCTATCTCGATGGGCTGTATCCATATCACCCGATGTACAGCGCTGACACCTTTGACCGGATCAGCGAAGGGTTCCCACTCCTGAAACGACAGCTGCTGTCAGAGAACCCGTACGACGTGCCGGATCTTCGGAACTGGAAGACGCGCATCGTGGAGTCCGTGCCCGACGCAGACGTCGACATGATGGAGCACAACCTGCTCCGCGTGGTCCCCGACAACAGGCTCGCACGCAGCTTTGCGATCGTGACTCGGCCTGACGGCACGATCGACCGACCCGAGAGGTTGAATCGGAAGCGCTTCAGGATCGCCGACCGCAAGACGCCCAAGTTCGACCACTGGTGGGCGTTCCCGGTCTGCGCCTACGACCACACCTTTGCCGGGAACGAGCGTGCCGTCTTCGAGGAGGTGCGAGACGATCCGTCGATCAAGAAGATCATCCTGACGCGCTCACGCCGGGTCGAGGTGACGGGCGAGAACGTCGTCATCGTGCCGATCGACAGCCCAGAAGGTGACTTCCACCTGCTTCGCTCGGGCCAGGTCTTCGTCAAGCACGGGCCGAGCGTGAACTTGTCGCGACGGATCGACCCCAAGACGCACAACGTCGTCAACCTGTGGCACGGAATTCCTCTCAAGCGCTTCGGTCTGGCCTCCGCGCACTTCGAGTCCACCAACCGCGATGCCATGATCCGCAACCACGGCGGATCCGTGCCGTGATCACGTCGAGCCGCATGGACCGGCTCGCCATGTCGGCGGCCTTCTTCCGGCCTCTTTTCCTGACATGTGGCCCACCGGATTGCCGCGCAACGACTTCATCCTGCGCGACGAGGGACCAGCTACCCTCCGATCTGCGCGCGTCGATCGAGCAGCTTCGTGACGAGCTGGACGGGCGTCGACTCGTCATGTTCCTGCCGACATTCCGTGATGGACAGGGCGAGTCGCAGTACCAGTTCAGTGAGACCGAGCTGCAGTGGCTGGCCGACTGGGGCGGCAGCGTCATGGCGCGGTCCTCGGGGTGCGCGAACACATGGCCGACAAGGCGCGGACCTACTCCAAGGCGTTGATGCCGCTGGGTGCCATCGACTTGTCGTCGCGTCGCTTCCCCGACCTGGAGATCCTGTACCGGCTCGCTGACGCATTGGTCAGCGACTACTCCAGCTGTCTCGTCGACTTCCTCATGACCGGCAAGCCGGTAGTGAGCTCGGCCTACGACTACGAGCGCTACAGCGGTGAGGAGCGGGGCCTGTTCTAAGGCTGGACCGAGTTCTCCCCGGACCTGTGTGCCGGTCGTTCGAGCGGCTGGCGTCCGCGTTGGACGTCGTGTTCGATCCCAGGACTCCGGAGCAGGACGAGGAGTACGACTGGAAACGCCGCATCTTCTTCGACCACCTGGACGATCAGGCTTCGTGGCGGGTCGTCCAACGCGTTGAAGGGCCTGTATCTCGACGCGGAGTGACGACCGGCCTCAGGGTGCGCTGATTTCGACTTCATCCGGGGGACGCCTACCCTTGACCTATGCCCGTCGAGTCTGTCTTCCCACGCCTTGAGCCACTCCTGCCCTCGATCGGGAAGCCGATCCAGTACGTCGGCGGCGAGCTGGACGCCACGAGCAAGGAATGGGACACAGCCGAGGTTCGGTGGGCCTTGATGTATCCCGACGCCTACGAGGTCGGTCTGCCCAACCAGGGCGTCCGCGGTCCGTACGAGGTGCTCAACGAGCGAGACTGGATCCTGGCTGAGCGCACGTATGCGGTGTTCAGGCGACATGGAGAAGGTCATGCGCGCTCATGACATCCACAGTTCACGGTCGATGCGCACCGTCCCGTCAAGGCCTTCGACCTGCTCGGCATGTCCTTCTCGACCGAGCTGGGCTACACCAACTTCCTCAACGCTCTCGACCTGGCCGGTATCGCGTTGCATGCGGTCGACCGCGGCGACGACGGCCCGATCGTGCTCGCCGGCGGACGCTCCGCATTCAACCCTGAACCGATCGCCGACTTCCTCGATGCGGCCGTCCTCGGCGACGGTGAAGAGATCGTGCTTGCGATCAGCGAGGTCGTCCGTGAGTGGAAGGCCGAGGGCCGACCGGGTGGCCGCGACGGGGTGCTGCTGCGGGCTGGCCAAGTCTGGTGGCGTCTACGTCCCGAAGTTCTATGACGTGACCTACCTGCCCGATGGTCGGATCCAACGCGTCGTGCCCAACCGCCCTGGCGTCCATGGCGCATCGCCAGCGCACCCTGATGGACCTCGACTCGTGGCCGTACCCCAAGAATCCTCTGGTGCCGCTGGCTGAGACGGTCCATGAACGGTTCAGCGTCAGATCTTCCGTGGCTGCACGCGGGGATGCCGGTTCTGCCAGGCCGGCATGATCGCTCGCCGGTGCGCGAGCGATGATCGAGGGCATCGGGCAGATGGTGCAGAACGGGCTGGAGAAGACCGGCTTCCAAGAGGTCGGTCTGCTCAGCCTGTCGAGTGCCGACCACACGGAGATCGGTGAAGTCGCCAAGCAGCTGGGCGACCGCTATGAGGGCACCAACACCTCGCTGTCGCTGCCGTCGACGCGGGTCGACGCCTTCAACATCACGCTGGCCAACGAGTTCAGCCGCAACGGCCGTCGTTCGGGGCTGACGTTCGCTCCTGAGGGCGGCAGCGACCGGATGCGCAAGGTCATCAACAAGATGGTCAGCGAGGACGACCTGATCCAGACCGTTGCAGCGGCCTACTGGCACGGCTGGCGTCGGGTGAAGCTCTACTTCATGTGCGGCCTGCCGACCGAGACCGACGAAGACGTCATGCAGATGGGCGAGCTGGCCAAGCGCGTCATCCAGACCGGACGCGAGGCATCAGGTCGCAACGACATCCGCTGCACCGTGTCGATCGGCGGGTTCGTGCCCAAGCCGCACACCCCGTTCCAGTGGGCCTGGCGAGCCGACCACGAGACGACCGACAAGCAGCTGCGAAGCTGCGCGACGCGGTCAGGCCGGCACAAGCGCTACGGGCAAGGCGATCGGCTTTCGCTATCACGACGGCAAGCCGGCATCATCGAAGGACTCCTGTCGCGCGGCGACCGGCGGGTGGGCCGCATCATCGAGGCGGTCTGGCGCGACGGCGGACAGTTCGACGGCTGGAGCGAGCACTTCTCGTTCGACAGGTGGACCCAGATGGCCGAGCAGGCCTTCGGCCGATGAACCGGTCAACGTCGACTGGTACACGGTCCACGAGCGGGAGTATGCCGAGGTGCTCCAGTGGGATCGCCTCGACGCCGGGCTCGATCGCGACTGGTTGTGGGAGGACTGGCAGGACTCGCTGAACCCCGACGGGGCCCTCGAGGTCGAGGACTGCCGCTGGACGCCGTGCTTCGACTGCGGTGTGTGCCCCAGATGGACCTGGAGATCCAGATCGGCCCGACCGGGAAGAACGCTGCTTCCGCTGACTGTCGTCTGAGGTAGCCGTCGGCAGAATCGGGCGTTGGCCCGATGTGCGACGGCTACCTCAGGGGACGAACGTGAGTGATGTCGATAGGAGGACGTCGTGATAACGACTTCGCCATCCAGGTCGAGAACCAACAGCACGAGCGCCGAGCTCGCCGCCCGTGCTTGAGCACCGTCGAGAAGCGGCCGAGCGTGAGGTGCAGGAGAGCAGTGGGAGCCGCCTGGCCGTCATGGCTCGGCGGGCCCGTCAGGCTCGCGCACGCCGCGTCACCAGTGGGCTGCAGGCCAGCTGCTGACGGTCAGTCGCGGCGCCTGAGCGGTCCTCGAGCATCACGGGCCGCGACGATAGTGCCGAACACCGCGATGAGGCCTGCCAGGACGATCAGCGCGATCAACGGCGCGTCCCACGATCCGGTCAGGTCGTGCAGCGCGCCGACACCGAATGGGCCGATCCCGGCCAGCAGGTAGCCGATGCCCTGAGCCGCGATCGACGGGTCGCGGTGCCGGCGGTCGTGCGGGTGCGGCGGGCAATCATCGTCAGCGTCCAGGTGAAGGCGCCGCCTCCAGGCCGAGCAGACCTGCCCACAGCCATGGCACGGTCGGGGGCCAGCAGGACGCCGAACCAGCCGCCGGCTGTCACCGCAGCGAATCCCCACGGCAGGTATGGCGTGTATCGCCGGCTGCGCGGATCAGCCAGGGCGGTGCCAGGGTCAACGGGATTCCCACACCGCTGATCAAGCCCAGCAACGCGCCGGCATAGCCCTCGCTGATGCCGGCGTCGTCGGGGTCTCGGGGAACCAGCCGAACTGGGCGTACGCGCAGCCGACTGCGTGCCGAACAGCAGCAGCATGGCCCACGCGACCCGGGAGCGCATGACGTCGCGCAGCGGCAGACGGTCGTGCTCGACGGGTGCGGCGTGGACGTCGCCGCGCAGCGTCGGCGACCACGGGACGAGGGCGATCGCGGCGAGCGCGGCCCACGCGGCAAGTCCGCCACGCCAGCCACCCAAGGCGTGGGACAGCGGGACCGTCGCGATCGAGGACAGCGAGGCGCCGGCCATCAGGAGACTCGCCGTACGGCGAGCTGACGAGCGGGATGCGATGGGGAAGTGGGCCTTGACCAGAGGCGGCAGGATCACGTTGCCGACGGCGGCGCCCGCGAGCGCGATCGTGCTGCACAGCAGGAACAGGACCTGGTTGTCGACCAACGACCTCGAGACGAGGCCGATCGCGATCATCGCCAGCAGGAGCGCTGCCGAGAGGTGCAGCCCCAGTCGTCCGCACGACCCCTGCGGAGCCCACCCGAAGACGGCGAAGCAGACGACGGGCAAGGTCGTCAGGACGCCGCCCACCGTGGCGGTCATCGCGAGGTCGTCGCGCACCGACTCCAGGACTACGCCGATGCTGCCGACGGCCACACGGAGATTGGCGGCGAGCAGGACGATGGCGACGGCGACGAGCCACCTGCCGCCGCGGGTGGGAGCAGGGGCTGAGGGAGTCACCGGTTCATTGTTCACCCTGGCTCCACGGGTAACCTCGACAGGTGACGACTCTTGAGGGGAACACCCAATCCCGAAGCCCCGAACCCGCAGCTCCCGATCGTGCAGAAGCTGCGCATCCGGTATGCCAAGCGCGGGCGGCTCCGGTTCACGAGCCACCGCGACTTCGCCCGCGCGTTCGAACGCGCGGTGCGTCGCGCGGCGATTCCGATCGCCTTCTCCTCGGGATTCACCCCGCACCCCAAGATCTCGTACGCCAACGCCTCGCCCACGGGCGCCGCGAGCGAGGCCGAGTACCTCGAGATCGGGCTGGTCCGGCCCCAGGACCCCGCCGTCGTCAAGGAGCTGCTCGATTCTGCGCTGCCGCCAGGTATCGACATCGTCGACGTCGTCGTGGCCAAGCCAGGAGCCCTGGCCGACCGGCTCGAGGCCAGCTCCTGGGAGATCGCGCTGCCCGGTGTGACCGTCGAGCATGCGCAGTCAGCCGTCGAAGGATTCCTGTCGGCCGACGAGGTCCTGATCGAACGGATGATGAAGCGCGGGTTGCGCACGCTCGACTGCCGGGCGGCTGTCTTGGCGCTCTCCGCGCGTTCCGACGAGACCTCGGTGGGTCCGTGTGCGATACTGGCCGTGGTGGTACGACACGACACACCGTCGATACGACCAGACGACGTTCTTGCCGGACTCCGTTCCAGCGGGGGCCTCACGACCGAGCAGACGCCTATCGCGACTCGCTTGGCCCAGGGTCCTCTCGACACGGAAGATGGCACGGTAGGCGATCCACTTGCCTTCGACCGCGACGCATCCTGATCGGATGTCGACCGCGGCGGTGGGTGCGGGAGCTGATGTGACAAACCGAAGGTCGCCGTCACCCCCCGGCGCGTGGCGCAGGGGTTGACCGAAGCTTCAGGTCCGCAGTGCCGGACCGTATACGTGCCCAGCACCCGATCTGATCGGAGCCGGGCGAAGGAGAGCGCATGCTCGACGACAACGAGACACCCACAGAAGTTGACACCCCGGCCCCGGCAACCCGGCGCCGAGCCGCTGGTCGGCCGGCAGGCCCGCCCGCGGCGGTGAGCTTCTCGGCTCCCGTGGCCCCGGCGGCTCCTGTGACGCCCAAGAAGGTCGAGCCGCAGCAGGCCGAGCCAGTGGCCGAGACCTCCGACGAGGTCGTCGCCGACGAGCCGCAGATCCGCAAGGCGCCTGCCCGCAAGTCGCGGCGTGCTCCGGCCAAGAAGGCCGTCAAGGTCGACGACGACGCGCTGGAGGCCGAGGACGACGAAGAGGTCGCCGAGTCGACCGACGAGTCGAGCGAGACCCCAGCCGGCCCGGCACTCGCCCCGGCCTTCACCGCCGCAGCGATGTTCCAGGCTCCCGAGCCGGTCCTGGCGCCGCCGCGTCCGCAGGTGATCGAGCCCGAGGACGAGGTCGACAGCGCCGCTGACTCCGATGACTCCGACGACGAGGACGACGATCCCAACGCGCCTCGCCGCCGTCGTCGCAGCCGCGGTGGTCGCCGCCGGCGCAAGGGCGACACCGACGCCGACGAGTCGGCCGAGCCCGACGAGGCGGGCGACGTCGAGGACGACGGCCAGGGTGGCACCCGTCGCCGTCGCCGACGGGCCCGTGCCGGCGAAGGTGCCGACGTCCAGCCTGACGATCCCGAGAACACTGTGGTGCGGGTCCGCAACGGACGCACCGCCGAGGACGAGATCACCGGCGTGGCCGGGTCGACCCGTCTCGAGGCCAAGAAGCAGCGCCGCCGCGAGGGCCGCGAAGCCGGACGCCGCCGCGCCCCGATCGTCTCGGAGGCCGAGTTCCTCGCTCGCCGCGAGTCGGTCAAGCGCGAGATGGTCGTCCGCCAGCGCGACGACTACACGCAGATCGCGGTCATCGAGGACAACGTGCTGGTCGAGCACTACGTCGCGCGCGAGTCGCAGACATCCATCATCGGCAACGTCTACCTCGGCAAGGTGCAGAACGTCCTGCCCAGCATGGAAGCTGCCTTCGTCGACATCGGCGCCGGACGCAACGCCGTCCTGTACGCCGGCGAGGTCGACTGGACGACACTGGGCAACGGCAAGCAGCGCAAGATCGAGGACGCCCTCACACCCGGACAGACGATCCTGGTGCAGGTCTCCAAGGATCCGATCGGCCAGAAGGGTGCTCGCCTGACGAGCCAGATCAGCCTCCCGGGCCGGTTCCTCGTGCTGGTGCCCGGAGGGCAGACCAGCGGCATCTCGCGCAAGCTGCCCGAGAACGAGCGGGCCCGACTCAAGAGCCTGCTCAAGGAGGTCCTGCCCGAGAACACCGGCGTCATCGTCCGCACGGCCGCCGAGGGGGCGACCGAGGAGCAGCTGACCCGCGACGTCACGGCACTGTCGGCTCGCTGGGAGGTCATCGAGGGCAAGGTGGCAGCAGGCCATGCGCCGAGCTGCTCTACTCCGAGCCCGACCTGATGATCAAGGTCGTCCGCGACCTGTTCAACGAAGACTTCAACAACCTCGTCGTCGAAGGTGACGACGCCTGGGACATGATCAAGGGCTACATCGATCACGTCGCTCCCGACCTGACCGAACGGGTCACCCGGTGGGACAACTCCGAGGTCGACGCGTTCACGTCCTACCGTCTCGACGAGCAGATCCACAAGGCGCTGGAGCGCAAGGTGTTCCTGCCGTCGGGTGGTTCGCTGGTCATCGACCGCACCGAGGCCATGACGGTCGTCGACGTCAACACCGGCAAGTACACCGGTTCGGGCGGAAACCTCGAAGAGACCGTCACCAAGAACAACCTCGAGGCGGCCGAAGAGGTCGTGCGTCAGCTGCGGCTGCGTGACATCGGCGGCATCATCGTCGTCGACTTCATCGACATGGTCCTCGAGAGCAACCGTGGCTTGTGCTGCGCCGCCTGGTCGAGTGCCTGGGCCGCGACCGTACGCGTCACCAGGTTGCCGAGGTCACGTCGCTGGGCCTGGTGCAGATGACGCGCAAGCGCATCGGCACGGGGCTGCTGGAGTCGTTCAGCGTCGACTGCGACCACTGCAACGGTCGTGGTGTCGTGATCCAGGACGCCCCGGTCGAGCCCAAGAAGGAAGAGCCGCGTCGTGGTGGTCGTGGTGGCCGCGGAGGCTCCAACAACCGCGGTGGCAACCAGAACAACGGTGGCAACCAGAACAACGGTGGCAACCAGAACAACGGTGGCAACCAGAACAACGGTGGCAACGAGAACAACGGTGGCCACCAGAACAACGGTGGCAACCGGGGATCGGCCAAGCCGGCCGAGCCCGAGGAAGCCCCCGCCGAGGTGGCGCCGGTCGAGGCCGCTCCGGCACCCGTCCCGACCCCGGTCGAGGCGCCTGCCCCGGTCGAGGCCGTGGTCGAACCAGCAGCAGCCGTTGAAGCCCCGGCACCTGTCGTGGCAGCAGCACCGGCGAAGAGGACGAGCCGCAAGCGCGGGTCGGCATCCAAGCCAGCCGGACCTCCCACACCGCCTGCTGAGGCCCCGTCCTCAGCGGAAAATGGTGGGGGAGAGACCCCCGTTTTGACCAGCGAGGGTCTTGCTCCGTAAACTAGTCCTTCGGTGCGCTCTGCGCCCCGTTTTTTGCGCGTCTTGCGTCCACGTGGGCCGCGCCCCAGATTTGAAATGAGTGAGGATTCCGTGGTGTACGCAATCGTGCGCAGTGGCGGCAACCAGCAGAAGGTTGCTGTCGGTGACGTCATCCAGATCGACAAGACCACCCAGGCCGAGGGCGAGACGCTTTCGCTTCCCGCGGTGCTCTTCGTCGATGGCGACAAGGTGACGGCTGATGCCGCCGCGCTGGCCAAGATCACGGTCACGGCCGAGGTCGTGGGCGACGCCAAGGGCCCCAAGATCGTCATCCAGAAGTACAAGAACAAGACCGGCTACAAGAAGCGTCAGGGTCACCGTCAGAAGTACACCCAGGTGAAGATCACCGGGATCAAGTGAGGGACTGAGCACATGGCACACAAAAAGGGCGCAGCCTCTACCAAGAACGGCCGCGATTCAAATGCACAGCGCCTCGGCGTGAAGCGCTTCGGCGGACAGCGTCAACGCTGGTGAGATCATCGTCCGCCAGCGCGGCACGCACTTCCACCCGGGCACCAACGTCGGACGCGGCGGAGACGACACGCTGTTCGCGCTGTCGGCTGGCGCAGTCGAGTTCGGACGTCGTCGCGGCCGCAAGGTCGTCAACATCGTTCCGGGCCTCCCGGTCGAGTAACAGCGAACACCCGCTGTCTCTGCATTCGTCAGAGACACGAAGGGGCAGTCCGCCACTGCGGGCTGCCCCTTGTTTGATTTATCAGTGGTCCATTTCCGCCCCCTCGCACGCAGAACGCGACTGGGGGCACTGCACGAAAGGTGCGACCGATGGCTGTACCCAGCTTCGTCGACAAAGTGACCCTCCACGTCGCGGGCGGGTCCGGTGGCGACGGTGTGGCCTCGGTGCACCGCGAGAAGTTCAAGCCCCTGGGCGGTCCTGACGGCGGCAACGGCGGCAACGGCGGCGACGTCATCCTTGCGGTCGGGGCTGATGTCACGACACTCATCGACTTCCACCACGAGCCTCACCGCCGCGGCACCAACGGTGCTCCTGGCGCCGGCAACAACCGCAGCGGCAGCAACGGTGAGAGCCTGACCTTGCGCGTCCCCGACGGCACGGTCGTCCGCGACAGCCGGTGAGGTGCTGGCCGACCTGATCGGCCCCGGAACCGAGCTCGTGATCGCAGCCGGTGGCCGAGGCGGCCTCGGCAACGCGGCGCTGGCCTCGTCCAAGCGCAAGGCACCCGGCTTCGCACTCAAGGGTGAGCCCGGCGACGAACGCACCATCACGCTCGAGCTCAAGGTCGTCGCCGACGTCGGCCTGGTCGGCTTCCCGAGCGCCGGCAAGTCGAGTCTGATCGCCTCGTTGTCCCGCGCCAGGCCCAAGATCGCCGACTACCCGTTCACGACGCTGGTGCCCAACCTGGGTGTCGTCACGGCAGGATCGACGACCTTCACCGTCGCTGACGTGCCGGGCCTCATCGAGGGCGCCAGCGAAGGCCGCGGCCTCGGCCACGACTTCTTGCGTCACATCGAGCGCTGCGCCGCGCTGGTCCACGTGATCGACTGCGCGACCGTCGACCCTGGCCGCGATCCGATCAGCGACCTCGACGTCATCGAGGCCGAGCTGAAGGCCTACTCCGATGCCACCGGCAGCGACCTGAGCGATCGACCCCGGTTGGTGGCGCTCAACAAGACCGATGTGCCCGATGCCCTCGAGATCGCCGGTTTCGTGCGAGACGAGTCGTCGAGCGCGGCTACGACGTCTTCGACGTGTCGGCAGCCAGCCATGCGGGTCTGCGCGCGCTGTCGTTCGCGATGGCCGAGGTCGTCGCCTCGCGTCGGGCGGCCGCGCCGGGTCGCCGAGGTGACTCGCATCGTCCTGCGACCCAAGCCCGAGGCAGGGGTGGGCAGGGAGTTCGCGATCACGCAGGTCAACGGCCAGTGGATCGTCAAGGGTGAGAAGCCCAAGCGCTGGGTCCGCCAGACCGACTTCTCCAACGACGAGGCCGTCGGCTTCCTGGCCGACCGGTTCAACCGGTTGGGCATCGAGGACGGCTGTCGGAGCCGGCGCGAGGGCGGGCGACGACGTCGTCATCGGCGATGACGACAACGCGGTGGTCTTCGACTTCGATCCGCAGATCCCGGCTGGGGCCGAGGTGCTCGGACGTCGTGGCGAGGACCTGCGCATCGACCAGTCCGACCGACGCACCAATGTTCAGCGTCGCGACGAGCTCGCAGCCCGCCGCGCCTACGAGGCCGAGAAGCGGGAAGCCCGTGCCGAGGGCCGTGAGCCCGACTGGGCGTTCCCCGAGCGCGACCCGGCCGCCGACGACTGGGCACTGGACGGTGATAGCGGAGACGAGGACCCGGCATGAGCCGGATCGTCGTCAAGGTCGGCTCGTCCTCGCTGAGCACTGCGCAGGGCGGGCTCGACGGTGCTCGCGTCGATGCGC
The DNA here is from genome assembly GCF_044452305.1 of Aeromicrobium sp. UC242_57. NCBI lineage: Bacteria > Bacillati > Actinomycetota > Actinomycetes > Propionibacteriales > Nocardioidaceae > Aeromicrobium > Aeromicrobium sp. UC242_57. The sequence continues at coordinate 194,021 of NZ_JBIOAM010000001.1, forward strand.
TGGTCGACGCCCTGGCCGCAGCGCGGGAACGGGGCGACGAGGTCGTCCTGGTCAGCTCGGGTGCCATCGCAGCAGGACTGGCCCCGCTGGGGCTGGCGCGGCGTCCCCGCGACCTGGCGACCCAGCAGGCTGCGGCCAGCGTGGGGCAGGGCGCATTGATCGCGCGGTACGCCGAACGCTTCACAGCCCACGACCTCGTCGTCGGCCAGGTGCTGCTGACCGCTGACGACGTGACTCGTCGCAGCCACTACCGCAATGCCTACCAGACCTTCGCGAGACTGCTGGAGCTCGGCGTCGTGCCGATCGTCAACGAGAACGACACCGTCGCCACGAGCGAGATCCGCTTCGGCGACAACGATCGGCTGGCGGCTCTGGTCTCGCACCTGGTCCGCGCAGACCGACTCGTGCTGCTGTCCGACGTCGACGGCCTGTACGACGGCGATCCCCGTCGTGAGGGCACCAGCCTGGTGACCGACGTCCACGGCGAGGACGATCTGCGCGCCCTCGACATCGCGCGTCCCAGTGCCTCGGCGATCGGGACAGGCGGCATGGTCACCAAGGTCGAGGCGGCACGGATCGCCACGGGTGCCGGCATCCCGGTGACCCTCACGTCGGCGGCACTGGCCGGTGAGGCGCTCCGGGGAGGCGGCGTCGGCACTACGTTCCATCCGACGGGCAGACGGCGTTCAGTGCGGCTGCTCTGGCTCGCGCACGCCAGCGATGCCAAGGGAGCGATCCTGATCGATGCGGGCGCAGTGAAGGCGCTGACCCTGCGCAAGGCCTCCTTGCTGCCGGCCGGCATCACGGGGGTCAGTGGCGCGTTCTCGGCAGGTGATCCGGTCGACCTGGTCGGCCCCGACTCCGTCGTGGTCGCCCGCGGCATCGTCAACTTCGACGTCGAGGAGCTTCCCGGCACTCATGGGACGCTCGACGCACGAGCTCGCCGCTGAGCTCGGCGCCGAGTACGAACGTGAAGTCGTGCACCGCGACGACCTGATGTTGGTCTGATTTCGGCTCGCAGACCGGCGTCAGTGCCGTAGCCTGCCGAACATGGAAACTGCCGAGCTCGTGGACCTGGTGTCCTCCGGCTTGACCCATGACGCCGACAGCGCCCTGACTCGCCTCGTCCGGGCCGGGATCGATGACAGCTCTTCGCTTGCGGCAGCAGCGTTCCTGCGGGTGCTGACGTGCCGCTTCGACGATGCGCTCGACACGGCGCACGTCCTCGAGGCCCGAGCTGACCTGCCGGCGGTGGCGGTGGCGGCGAGGGCACTGGCGGTCGCGGTCTGCGCCGGGGTCGTGGCAGCAGACCTGGGGGAGCGCGAGACTGACGGGGTCTTCGGCGACCTGACCGCGATGCTCGAGGCCGAGGCCGCCATGTCGTCGGGATGGATCGCTCTCGCGGCCGACATCGCCGAACGCATCGTGGGGGACGACCCCATCGCCACGCCTACTGCGGCGTGGAGCACGATCGCCCTGGCGCGGGCTCGCTCGTTCGAAGGACGGTTCGACGACGCCGACCGGCTGGTGCGCCGTGTCCTCACCTCGCCCGGGATCGGGGGGTGGCCCCAGCTGCTGCTGCTCGCCAGCGGTGCCCGGATCTTCGTCGATGCCCACCTCGGGCGTCTCGAGGACGTCGACCGCGGCGTGCGCGAGCTGCGCGCGGTCGGTGCCGAGCCGACCGATCACGACTACATCCGGGCCGGCTCCTGGGTCATGGCGGCGTTCGGGGCGCACGCCGCGGGCCGACTGGCCGACGCCGCCGAGCTGACGCTGACGGGCGGCGGCGGCGAGTACCTGCCGCGGCTGCAGATCGTCGACCGGTTGTACGGCTACGAGATCCTCGTCGAGGAGGCACTGTCGCGCGACGACGTGCTGCAGGCTCGCACCTGGACCGAGCACGCCGCCGGACTGCCGGTCGAGGACCACCTGATGGCCACCGCGACCTTGGGCCGCATTCGAGCTCGGGTGGCGGTGGCCGCCCACGACACGACAGCGGGCATCCGGGCGTCCGCCGACTCGGGTGCACTCGCGGCGATCGTCGGCAGCGACCTCGAGGTCGTCCGCGCCCGCATCATCGAGTCGTCAGCGCGCGCGGCCTCGGGCGATCGGATCCGCGGCATCGACGAGCTCGAAGAGGTGGCCCGACGAGCCGGCGCATCGGGCGCAGCGGCGATCAAGGACTGGGCCGAACGCGAGCTGCGGACGCACGGGCGCAGGCTCCGCAACGTTCCAGGGCTCGGCTGGGACGTGCTCTCGACGTCGCAGCAACGCATCGCCAGGCTGGCCGCAGCCGGACTGCGCAACCGCGAGATCGCGGCAGCGCTGTGGATCTCCGAGAAGACCGTCGAGAGCCATGTCGCCGCGATCCTGAGCGCGCTCGGCACGACCAACCGGGTCGGGATCGGCCGCGAGATCGACACCGGGCACGCGGGACCTGATCTCGGGCACGTCCTGACCATGCGCCAGCGCGAGGTCGCCGACCTCGTCGCCCAGGGCCGGACCAATGCCGAGATCTCGGGACAGCTCGGCATCAGCGAGAAGACCGTCGAGAAGCATGTAGCGGGGCTGTTCAGCCGTCTCGGGGTGGGCACCCGGGCCGCGATCGCCGCGCGCGTCCGAGGAGCCGTGCCCGGTGTCGAGGCCGCGCACCAGGGCTGAGCCGGCCGTCCTAGGATCGATCACATGATCGAGCAGGTACATGACGCCGCCCGCCGTGCCCGCGTGGCAGCCGCCGAGCTCGCCTCGGCGACCCGCGCCGACAAGGACGCGGCGCTGCACACCATCGCCGACGCGCTGATCGCCGGCACCGCGACGATCGTCGAGGCCAACGGGCTCGACGTCGACGCCGCCAGGGCTGCCGGGACGCCCGAGAACGTCATCGACCGGCTCCGGCTCGACGACGAACGGGTTGCCGCGTTTGCCGAAGGAGTGCGCTCCGTGGCAGCGCTGCCTGATCCGGTGGGCGAGGTCGTCCGTGGCACCACGCTGCCCAATGGTCTGCGGATGCAGCAGATCAGGGTTCCGATGGGCGTCATCGGGATGATCTACGAGGGGCGGCCCAACGTCACGGCTGATGCCGCAGCGATCTGCCTGAAGTCGGGCAGTGCGGTGCTGCTGCGCGGCTCGTCCTCGGCTGCTCGGTCGAACACCGCGATCATCGAGATCATGCGCGAGGCGCTGGAGAAGGCGGGTCTCCCCGCTGACGCGATCACCCAGATCTCCGCCGACGACCGGTCCACCGTGACGCACCTGATCACGGCCCGCGGCCTGGTCGACCTGGTGATCCCTCGCGGGGGGAGCCGGCCTCATCAAGACCGTCGTCGAGCAGTCGACGGTCCCGGTGATCGAGACGGGCGTCGGCAACTGTCACGTGTACGTCGACGCAGCGGCCGACCTCGACATGGCCGAGTCGATCGTGCTCAACTCCAAGACGCATCGCACGAGCGTCTGCAACTCTGCGGAGTCGCTGCTGGTGCATCGAGACGTCGCCGACGAGTTCGTGCCCAGGATCGTCGCGGCGCTGCAGGCCGCAGGCGTCACGATCCATGGCGACGAGACGTTCGAGGCCTCCGGGCCCGGCGTGCTCGCCGTGACCGACGACGACTACGCCGCCGAGTTCTTGTCACTCGACATCTCGGCCCGGGTCGTCGACTCGATCGACGATGCCATCGCGCACATCCGGACGTTCTCGTCAGGTCATACCGAGGCCATCGTGACGTCCTCGCTGCCGGCGTCGTCGCGGTTCACGACCGGCGTCGACTCGGCTGCTGTCATGGTCAACGCCTCGACCCGGTTCACCGACGGCGGAGAGTTCGGCTTCGGTGCCGAGATCGGCATCTCGACCCAGAAGCTGCACGCCCGCGGACCCATGGGACTGACCGAGATGACGACTACCAAGTACGTCGTCACGGGCGATGGTCATGTCCGGTAGGGCACTGGGATAGATTCGGCCTCATGCATTCGTTCCTTGCTGCTGCCGCTGAGGCCGAGCACACCACGCGCGACATCGGAATCAGCCCCTACGCTGTCGGCGCCATCGCCCTGGGCATCCTGCTCCTGCTGCTGATGGGCCTGTTGGCGTTCGGCAAGGGCCGCGAGCACTCCTGACCCGCATGGCAACCGCCCGTGACGATGCAGGACGCATCGACAACGGGCGTCGGCGCGTCGGGGTCATGGGCGGGACGTTCGATCCCATCCATCACGGCCACCTGGTGGCCGCCAGTGAGGTGCAGTCGTGGTTCGACCTCGACGAGGTGCTCTTCGTCCCGACTGGCCAGCCGTGGCAGAAGGCCGATCGCGACGTGTCGCCGGCCGAGGACCGCTATCTGATGACGGTCATCGCGACGGCCGCCGAACCCCCGCTTCAAGGTCAGCCGGGTCGACATCGATCGCGACGGCCCGACCTACACGATCGACACCCTGCGGGACCTTGCCGCGCTGCATCCCGACGCAGACCTGTACTTCATCACCGGCGCAGACGCCATGGCAGCGCTGCTGACGTGGCGCAACCACGAAGAGCTTCGAGCTGGCGCACTTCGTCGGCTGTACCCGTCCGGGCCACGACATGGACGAGTCGACCCTCGAGGGACTGCCCAAGAACCGGATCACGCTGGTCGAGATCCCCGCACTGGCGATCTCGTCGACCGACTGCCGCGGTCGGGTCGAGCGCGACGAACCGGTCTGGTACCTCGTGCCTGACGGCGTCGTGCAGTACATCGGCAAGCACGGCTCTACCGCGCACCATCAACCGAAAGAACCCCATGACCGCCACTGACCGCGCCGTCGAGCTGACTCGCGCTGCCGCCCTCGCCGCCGACGACAAGCTGGCGAAGGACATCGTCGCCTTCGACGTCTCGCAGCAGATCGCCCTGACCGATGTCTTCCTGCTGTGCTCCGCCGCCAACGAGCCCCAGGTCAAGGCGATCCAGGACGCCGTCGAGCCGGCGGATGATCGAGCTCGGCGTCAAGGCCGTGCGCCGCGAGGGCGAGCGTGAAGGCCGCTGGGTCCTGCTCGACTTCCAAGACATCGTGGTGCACGTGCAGCACCAGGAGGAGCGGGTCTTCTACGCCCTCGACCGGCTGTGGAGCGACTGCCCGCCGGTTCCGCTGTCGTGACGGACGGCACGACCCGCCAGGTGATCCTGTGGCGTCACGGTCGGACGTCGTGGAACCTGGCCGGACGGGTCCAGGGGCAGAGCGACACCGACCTCGACGACGTCGGACGCGCCCAGGCACGGTCGGCAGCCTCCCGGCTGGCGGCCCTGGCGCCCGACCGGATCGTCAGCTCTGACCTGAAACGCGCCCGCGACACGGCCCAGGCGCTGTCCGACATCACAGGACAGCCTCTGACGCTCGATCCGCGACTGCGCGAGATGAACTTCGGGCAGCGCGAGGGGATGACCTGGCGCGAGGCCTGGGACGCGTTCCCCGAGGGGATGCGCGCCTGGGTCAACGGCGACGAGACCAAGATTCCCGGCAGCGAGACGCACCGCCAGGCTGGTGAGCGGTTCGCCGCTGGACTGCGCGACGCCTTGCTCGATCTTCCGGCAGGGGGCGCGTTGGTGGTCGTCGCGCACGGCGCAGTGCTGCGCACCGGGGCTTGCGTGTTCCTCGATTTCCCCGAGTCGCACTGGAGCACGCTGGGTGGTCTCGGCAACTGCTCGTGGTCGGTTCTGAGGAGAACACCCACAAATCCTGGTCCAAATGGCGTCTGACCGAGTGGAATGCGGGCACCCTTCCGGAGCCGGTCATGTCAGATGACGAGGACCCGGTTTGAGCGGTCCACGACCCATCCGCTAGGCTGGGCGAGGCCCTTCTGAGGGGCCGAAGCGGGGCATTGGCGCAGTTGGTAGCGCGCTTCCATGGCATGGAAGAGGTCAGGAGTTCGAATCTCCTATGCTCCACCAGAATCATCGAAAGGGTCGCCCACCGGGCGGCCCTTTCGGCGTTTGTGCTGCGGGTTCTGTCGAGCGCGGAGGTCAGGGAGTCCCACGACGTGCTGGGGCGGCCGCGTCACAGCGGCTCTGACGGGATCCTGAGCCCGGTTGGTACCGTGTCCGGCGTGGACCGGCCGTCAGCGCGATCAGGGTGTGTCGCGGCCCTGTGCGTCCTTGCTGCGGTGCATCTGATTGCGGTGACTTTCACGGCCCTCCCGCCCAATCGCTACAGCGAGTCCGTGACGCCGCACGCGGGATATCTCCAGCCCTACTTCGCCCAGAACTGGCGGTTGTTCGCTCCGTCGCCGGTCGCACAGGACCGCGAGGTGTTGTTCCAGGCTTCCTTCGCGGCAGACGATGGCAGTGCGCAGCGGTCGCCGTGGGTCAACTGGACAGAGGTCGAGCTCGACCTGATCCACCATCGGCTCATCGGCGGACGGGCCGGCTATGTCACCAACAAGCTCTACACACCACTGAGCCAGCGCTACCGCAGTCTGGGGACGGTGCAGAAGGGTGTCGCCGACGCCACGGACGAGACCGCGCCGCCGGACTGGCCCGCGTTGCGCGCTGCGATGGAGGGCGGGGGAGCAGATCCGGCCCGGGTCGCGGCCTTCCTGACGTACGAGCAGGCGACGGCCCGGTTGGCGACCGGGGTCGTGGCGGGTCGCTGGCCGGACCGGCGCCTGATCGCCGTGCGCTACAAGCTGCGGTCGCATCCGGTCGTGCCCTATGCCCAGCGATCGGGCTCGTCGGCCGAGCGTGCCGCGGCCCGCCCCCTCGCGACGGAGCGCACCAGCGGCTGGCGGTCGCCGACACCAGGCGGCGACGACGAGCGCCGGGCCATCGCCGCGTTCGACCGGAGGCACCGATGATCCGACGTGCCGCTGAGTGGCTGAGCGAGGACAAGCACTCGACCTACGGCCTGGCCGTGACCCGCATGATCCTGGGCTTCATCGTGGCGAGCCAGCTCGTGGTCAACTGGTTCGATCGCAGCTACACGTGGGGAGAAGGGGCCCGTTGGACTGAGCCCGTCGCCAGCTCGAAGTCCTGGCCGTCGTTCCTGGGACTGTACGAGCAGCTGGGGCCGGTCGGCTTCGATGTCGCGTACCTGCTGACGATCGTGTTCGCCACGCTGATGATGATGGGGTACCGGACGAGAGCGTCGATGGTCCTGACGCTCGTGCTGTGGATGAGCCTGTACGTCGCGAACCCGTTCGTCGGATCGGGCGGAGATGCCGTGCTGCGGATGGTCCTGCTGTACCTGTGCTTCACCGATTCCGGCCAGCGGTGGTCGGTGGATGCTCGGCTGCGCCGTCGACGTGGCGAGATCCGCCCGCTGGTGCCGTCCTGGCTCAGTGCCACGGTGCACAACCTGGCCATGATCCTGATCATCCACCAGGTCGTCATGGTCTACGTCGCCTCGGCGTTCTGGAAGCTGCAGAGCCCGGTCTGGAAGGACGGCAGTGCGGTCTACTACCCGCTGCAGACCGACGCCTACTCGCCGTGGCACGACTGGCTGCAGCCGATCTACGCCAACGGGGTGGTCATCTCGGGTGCGACCTACCTCGCGATCGTCGTCCAGCTTGTTCTTCCCCGTCCTGCTGATCTACCGCCCGACCCGGTTCGTGGCGCTGATCCTGATCACCGGGATGCACCTGGGCATCGGCATCTTCATGGGGATCTTGTACTTCTCGCTCGTCATGATCGCGGTCGACATGATTCTGGTCAGCGATGCCTCGTGGGTGCGTGCCGGAGCATGGGTCCGGGACAGTTGGTCCCGGCGCAAACCGGTTAGGCCTGCCCAATTGTGAAGTAGAACACGTGACGTTCGGCGTCATAGCCGGGACCTAGGTCCTGTGTGACCCCCGTTTTGTGGTTAAACTGGCGCGCAGCAGACTCCCATCTGCGACAGCCGTCACATACGCACTCCCATGCGTCCACAAAATGAATCAAGGAGTCACCCTCCATGAAGAACAAGCTCGCCAAGAACTCCCTGGCGGTCGGACTGGCGACCATGATCGTCACAGCCGGCCTCTCGTTCTCGGCCAACGGCGCGTCCACCACGCGTTGACGTGGCCCACTCGGAGGCCCGATTCCTCGCCGGAACGTCGGGTATCGCCGAGCTCACCAACGCTATCTCGAACGCGATCGAGGGTGAGTCCGCCGACTGCTCGACCGCCGACGTCAAGGCGGCCGACTGCAACGTCGTGGCCGAGAACAGCGATATCTCGCTGCCGCTCGGAGGACTCGCCTCGCTGAGCCTCGGAGCCGTCGACAACTACGCCGGGGCCCAGGGCACCGGCGCCTCCCGCGCATCCAGCGGCGTCATCGGCGACAACGGCTTCATCGACACCGACTACGACGGGCCCGACGGCTCGGTCACGGTGGGACTCAGCAACGGCTCCCTGACCGGGCCGATCGGCGACGCGCTCGCCGACGTCACAGCCCGGATCGGTGCGGTCAGTGGCCAGGCTGACGCCGACAAGAACGCGGTGACGACCGACTACAACATCGCCGGTGCCACGGTCGAGGCTGACCTGAAGATCCTCGAGACCATCAACACCCAGCTGGAGTCGGCACTGAGCGGCTACAACCTGCTCGGCACGCTCTCGGGAACTAACGAGATCACGTTGAGCGAGCTGTCGGAGCTGTTTCCCGACCGAGCTCGCTCCGCTGCTCGACGGACTGGGAGAGCTCACCTCGCTGATCGCCGACCTGACGATCACGTTCCCGAGCATCAACGACCTGACCTCTGCGCTGGCCGACTTCTCGGGTGGCGGCGTCACGATTGACGTCTCGACCGGCAAGGTCACCGTCGATCTCGAGGCGCTGTTGACCGACAAGGGTCTCGACATCAACAGCCTGCCGGCCAACACCGACCTGCTGGAGTACGTCCTGCCGGCCATCGCGACCGGCCTCGACGACATCGTCAGCGACCTGTTCGACACGATCATCGACGAGATCGTCAGCAAGACCAGCGTGACGGTCTCGCTGCTGAGCGGACTGGTCCCGCCCGTGACGCTGCAGGCGAGCACGCTCGGCGCTCTGCTCGACCCGCTGCGTGCGGGACTCACCGAGTTGCTCGGCACCCTGGGTGACGATGTCCTCGACCCGGTCCTGACCGCGCTGACGGCTGACAATGCCCTGGCCCAGGTCGCCCAGATCAAGGTCAACAACCCCGATCTGTACGGCGAAGACCTCGTGGCCGGCGATACCGCAGCCTCGGGCGAAGGCCCGGCGAAGTCGATCACGGCTCTGCGGGTCGAGCTGCTCGGTGGCGACCTCGCCGACATCCGACTGGGCAATGCGGTCGTCGTCCCCGACGACAACGCGGTCGTCTCCCGATGACGCCGATGCCGATGCTCAGGCCGATTCGACTGACGTGGACGCCGACGCCGATGCGGTGTCCGACGCTGACACGGATGCCGATGTGGACGCCGACGCTGACGCCGACACGGCGGCTGACGCGGTCGCCGACGCTGATGCCGATGCGAACGCTGATGCCGTCGCCGACGCAGACGCCCAGTCCGACGCCGACGTGACGCAGGCGCTGCCGGATGCAGGTGCGGGCCGCAACCTGCTGCCGTTCATGTTGCTGGGGCCTGGCCCTGGCGCTGTTCGGCGGAGGTGTCCTGCTCAACGAGAAGCGCCGGATCATGCAGTCGTGATCTCGCGTCACGAGTTCTGAACCAACTGCGCTGAACCGCTGCTGCCGGTGACCTCAGGTCATCGGCAGCGGCGCGTCCGGCACCTAGGATGGACGCGATGTCAGATGCGATGAGCGAGCCGCCGGTCACCCGGAGGTGGCAGCGCGGGCTCCTCCTGGCGCTGTCGCTCGTCGCGGTCGTCCACTCCGCTGTCCTGATGTTCTGGCTGGCGCCCTCGAGCCCCGTGCGCGACTCGATCGGCGAGAGCCGGTTGGAGACCTACGTCAATCCCTACTTCGGCCAGTCCTGGGGTGCGTTGGCGCCCAATGCGCAGTTCGTCGACGAGGCGTTCAGGTTCCGGGCGCACGTCGAGGACGACGAGACCGGCAAGAAGCGGGTGACCGAGTGGGTCGATGTCACGGACGAGGACTCGGCGGCCTTGCGGCACAGCCTCGATCCGGCACGGGTGCACACGATGGCTGGCGGAGCTCGCGACCAACCTGAACGGCGCGATGTACGGGCTCAGCGCCGAGCAGCGCAAGCCCGTCAAGACCAACTACATCTCGACACCCGTGAGCACGTTGGAGGGTCAGCCGCAGCGCAGGGCAACTATCCGGCGGTGCGCGCCTACCTGGCCTACGACCAGATGGCGACCCGATTCGCCTCGATGTACGCCAAGGCGCGATTCGGCGGAAAAGATCCTCGAGGTGCAGTACCTTGTCGGACGGCGCGCAGTGCCTGAACGTGGAGGGCGCGATGCCGTCACGGTGCAAGACGTGGACTACTCGTGGTTCGCCTTCGGCTACCGGCGGGCGTTCCAGGCGCCCTATGACGCTCAGGCAGCCTTCGACGCCTACGTGGAGAAGTGACGATGAGGGAGGGTGAGCCTGGTGCGTGACCTCGGACCTCGCCTGGTCGATGCCTGGTGCCGCCTGCTCGACCTGGTGCGCCGCTGGCTCGCCGGCGCCGAGAGCTGGCTGCTCTCCGAGCCACGAGCGCTGTACGGCGTGGCGGCCTGCCGCATTGGCATGGCCACGGCGGTGCTGGGCCTGCTTGTGACCAACTTCTCCACCCGTCAGGTCTGGGCCGGGCAGGCCTCGATCTGGGCCGAGCCCGCCAGGGCCATCAGCCAGTTCCCCGAGATCGCGCTCCTCGACGGCGTCAGCGGCGACGTCCTGACGTTGTTCTACCTCGTCACGATGCTCGCCGCGGTGCTGCTCCTGGTGGGCTGGCACGCCAAGGCCGCCAATGTCGTGACCCTGATCGGCTTCATCGCGATCGTCGCGCAGAATCCTGTCGTCGCCGACGAGAGCGACAACCTGATTCGGATCACCCTGCTGTGGTTGCTGCTGATGCAGTCGTCAGAACGCTGGTCGCTCGATGCCTGGCGTCGTGAGCGCCGCGGCAACGGCTCCGGTGGCGCGGCACGTGCTGCGCGCAGCAGCGAGGAGGTGCTGCCGGAGTGGCTCTCGCGGGGGCTGCACCACGTCGGACTGCTCGGGCTCGCGACCCCAGACGATCCTGCTGTTCATGGCGGGGGGCTCGACAAGGTGTCCCAGAAGGTCTGGCAGCAGGGCACGGCGTTGTACTCCACGATGCAGCTGCCCGAGTTCAGGCCGTTCCCGGGTCTGTCCGACCGGCTGTCGGGCAGCACGGTGCTGCTGGCACTGCTGACGTACGCGGTGCTGCTGACTCAGCTGTTCTTCGCACCGTTGCTGCTCAACCCGATCAGCCGGCGCATCGTCATCACGGCCACGATCGTGGTCAACGTGCTGGTCGCGGTGCTGCTGGCGCTGCCGTGGAGCTCGTTGGCGTGCCTGGCGCTGGTCGCGTTGTTCGTCTCGACCGAGAGCTACGCCCGCTTCGACGAGTGGCTGCGGGGGCTGTTCGCCCCGGTAGGCGACTGGTTCGCGCTGCGCGGCTACGACGTGCAGGACGCCTGGTTCGCGGTGGCCGACCGGACGGTCTACCCCGTCGGCGACTGGGTGCGATCCACGATCTTGAGGCGATGAGGATGAAGAAGAAGCTGATCGACCTGCTGCTGTTGCTGCTGGTCGCCGGCGGCGTCGTCGCCCTGGCGCTGGGCGTGATGATGTGGGGTGACGATCCGGCGGCCGAGGAGAAGGCACCGGCGGTGCCGAAGGTCGTCTACATGTCCACCGATGGCGTGGTGGCCAACATCGAGCGGCGGCTCGAGGGGCAGACCGGTTACGGGCTCAAGGCCAGGTGCCCCAAGAAGGTCGACGAAGCCGTGGGCACGACGTTCCGGTGCAGCGTGCGTCGTGACGGCCAGGATGACAAGATCGCGATCGCGACCGTCGAGATCAACGGCAAGGGCGGTCAGTTCACCTGGACCTCGGAGCCCTATCCGAAGCCTGCGGCGGGCTGACGGGTCCTCTCGACGGCTCAGACGCTCTGCGCGGCCACCCGGCGCCCTGACAGCACCAGGGCGACCACGGGATCGTCAGCACCGCGGCAGCGGCGTTGAGCGTCCCGAAGCCGCTGGTTGCCACGATGAGGCCGGCCAGCAGCCCGCCGAGGGCGCCGGCGAGGTTCATCACCAGGTCGGGACAGGCCTTGCACGACGGGACGGGCTGAGACCTGGAGCGAGGTGGTCAGCTGGCCGCGCCGGCGATGACGGAGGCGGACCAGCCGATGCCGAGCAGTGTCAGGCCGACCGTGATCTGTACCTCCGAGCTGCCGGACGTACCGGCGACGAAGACCGCGAGCAGCAGGATCGACTGACCCAGGAGGATCGTCCGGTCGGGGCCCCACCGGTCGCTGAGCCAGCCCATCACGGGGGACAGGGCGAACATGCCGGCGATGTGCAGGCTGATCGTCAGGCCGATGACCTCGAGTGCGGCACCGTGGCTCCTCCATGTGGACCGGCGTCAGTGCCATGACGGCGACCATGACGGCATGCGAGGACGCGATCGACCACATCGCCGTGAGGGTACGTCCATGGACGTGCGGCAGGGCTGCGCGGAGCCCGCGAGGTGCCGGCGCTGCATCCTTGTCGTGCACCAGCGGATCAGGTCGCAGCAGTGCGAGGGTCAACAGTCCGGCGATGGCGAAGGCGGCAGCCGAGAAGACCATGGGGCCGGCCAGGTCGGGGATGTTGATCGTCTGGGCGAAGGAGGCACCTGGTCCGGTGAGATTGGGACCGATCACGGCACCGATCGTGGTCGACCACACGACGATCGACAGGGATCGGCCGGTCTGTGCGGGTGCGGCACGGTCGACGGCGGCGAACCGTGATTGGAGGTTGGCGGCGGTGCTGCCGCCCGAACAGCACGAGTCCGAGCAGGGTGAGAGGCAGGGACTCGGCCTCGGCCCCGATGACCGTCACGAAAGCACCGAGCGCACCGGCCATCCAGCCCAACGTCAGGGCGGGGCGACGTCCGTGCCGGGCTGCGATCGATGACAGCGGCACGGTGAAGGCGGCCGCGCCGAGCGTCAGCATCACGACTGCCATGCCGGACCAGCCGGAGGAGCCGGTGATGTCCTTGATCAGCAGTGCACCGACAGCCAGGCCGGCTCCGTTGCCGATCCCGCCGACGACCTGCACCAGCACCAGGACCGAGACGATCCGCCGCTGAACAGGATCGACGACACCAGCAGGCTCACTCACCCCAGCAACCTACCGCCCATCAACCAAACCCAACCCCAAGGAACAAACTGAGACGGCTCTTTTATCTCAACCATGGGCCGAGCGAGCGAAGCGAGCGAAGGCCAAGCGGCCGGGCGCAGCCCGGAAAGCGGCGGAGCCGCGAGGCGGCGAAGCCGCCCCGCTTACCAAATACTCACTCGTTCCTCCGGATCCAGCCAGAGTCCGTCGTCGGCGGTCACGCCGAAGGCTTCGTAGAACGCGTCGATGTTGCGGACGACTTGGTTGCAGCGGAATTCTGGTGGTGAGTGCGGATCGACGGTGAGGCGGCGCAGGGTCTCGGCGGGACGGACCTTGGACTGCCAGGCCTGTGCCCAGGAGATGAAGAAGCGCTGGTCGGGGGTGAGCCCGTCGATGGGGTCGGCGGATGGCTGGGTGAGCCGGAAGGCCTGGTGGGCGATGCCGAGTCCGCCGAGGTCGCCGATGTTCTCGCCGATCGTGAGGGAGCCGTTGACGGTCTTGTCGTCGGCGCCGGCGGGGACAGGCCGTCGTACTGGGCGACGAGTGCGGAGGTGAGCTTTTCGAAGGACGCGCGATCGTCGTCGGTCCACCAGTTGCTGAGTGCGCCGGTGCCGTCGTAGTGGGAGCCCTGGTCGTCGAAGCCGTGGCCGATCTCGTGGCCGATGACTGCGCCGATGGCGCCGTAGTTGACGGCGTCGTCGGCGTCGGTGTGGAAGAACGGGGGCTGCAGGATCGCGGCCGGGAAGACGATCTCGTTCATCGTGGGGTTGTAGTAGGCGTTGACGGTCTGGGGCGTCATGTACCACTCGTCGCGGTCGATGGGGGACCCGATCTTGGCGAGTCGCGGTCGGTCGCGACGGCGATGGCGCGGCGCACGTTGCCGAGCAAGTCGTCGGGTGCGGTCTCGAGGGCGCTGTAGTCGCGGAACTCGTCGGGGTGACCGATCTTGGGGTTGAACGGAGCGGTCGGCTCTCGTGGGCGCGCTTCTGGTCTCCTGGCCATCCAGGGCAGGCCGGCGATGCTCTGCCGGTAGGCCTCGAGGAGGTTCTCGATCAGCTCGGTCATCCGCTCCTTGGAGGCGGGCGGGAACTCGGTGCGCACGTAGATCTTGCCGACGGCTTCGCCCATCGCTCCTTCGACGAAGCTGACGCCGCGCTTCCAGCGGGGCGGCCGGCGTCAGTCTGAGGGTGCGTCCGGTAGAGACACTCGAAGTTGGCGTTGACGAAGTCGCTCGACAGGTAGGGCGAGGCGCTGTGCACGACCTGCCAGCGCAGCCAGTCCTTCCAGGCGTCGAGCTCGGCGGGCACCAGGAGAGTCTCGAGGCCTTCGACGAACGAGGGCTGCGACACGACGACCTCGGCGAGCACCTGCGGGGCGACATGGGCGCCTTCGGACCAGGACGTCCAGCCGAAGGACGGCGCGAGAGTCTGCAGCCCGTCGCGGTCGAGCAGGTTGTAGGTCTTCTGGGCGTCGCGGCAGGCGACCCGGTCCCAGTGGAAGGACGCGAGGCGGGTTTCCAGGTCCATGATGCGGGCGGCGCGGCCAGCGGCGTCGTCGAGCCCGGCGAGTCCGAGGAGTGTCGTCAGGTGGGCGACGTACGCGGTGCGGATGTCGGCGGACTCGTCGTCGCGGTAGTACGACTCGTCGGGCAGGCCGATGCCGCCCTGGCTGAGGTGGTGATGTACCGGTCGGGGTTGCCGCGATCGGGTGCGATGTACATGCCGAAGCACCTGCCCACGCCCTGGCGGTCGAGGAGGCCGAGCACCTCGATGAAGGACGCGATGTCGTTGATGGAGTCGACCTGGTCGAGCTCGGCCTGCAGGGGTGCGGCGCCGAGCGCCTCGATGCGCTCCTCGGCCATGAAGCTGGCGTACAGGTCGCCGATCTTGCGCTGCTCGTCGTCCTGGGGCGCGTTGCTGGCGGCGGTGATGATCTCGAGGACCTTGGCCTCGGCCTCGTCGACGAGTGCGACGAACGAGCCGGCTGTGGCCCGGTCGGGCTTGATCTCGGCCGTGTCGAGCCAGGGCCCGTTCACGTGTCGGAACAAGTCGTCCTGCACGCGGACGTCGGGGGCGAACTGATTCATGTCGATGCCGTGGGTCACGCCAGTAGGCTACACAGGTGAGGCTAGACATATGAGCAAGAACATCCCGGTCCGACTGACCGTTGTCCGCACTGAGCAGATCGCGCCTTCCTTGCGCCGTGTCGTGCTGGGCGGGACCGGATTCGCCGACTTCGAGCGCAACCGGGCGGCCCTTCCGCAGACCTACACCGATCTCTACGCGAAGCTCGTGTTTCTCGCCGACGGATTCGACTATCCGCAGCCCCTCGACCTGGCCGAGGTCAAGGACACGATGCCGTCAGAGGCCTGGCCCGTGCTCCGCACCTACACGATCCGCTGGGTCGACGAGGCTGCCGAAGAGCTCGCGATCGACTTCGTCGTGCACGGAGATGAGGGCATCGCCGGCCCCTGGGCGGCACGCGCCCAGGCGGGGGACGAGATCCACCTGCGAGGTCCCAATGGCGGCTATGCCCCCGACCCGACGGCCGACTGGCACCTGTTCGTGGGCGACGAGTCGAGCATCCCGGCGATCAGCGCCTCGCTCGAGGCGCTGGGACCCGATGACCGGGCGGTCGCCTTCATCGAGGTGCACGGTCCCGACGACGAGCTGGAGCTGACGACTGCCGCTGACCTCGACCTGCACTGGTTGCACCGGGGCGACGCTGCCGCTGGTACGACGACGCTGCTCGACGACGCGGTGCGGGCCTGGCCGTGGCCAGCGGGTCGGGCGCAGGCCTTTCGTCCACGGCGAGTCCGCGCTGCTCAAGAGCGTGCGACCGTACGTCCTGAAAGATCAGGCCGTGGCCAGGGCCGACGTCTCGGTTTCGGCCTACTGGCGTCGGGGTGCGACCGAAGAAGGTTTCCGGGTCTGGAAGTCGCAGCAAACCGAGGCCGTCATGCGACCGGGCACGTCCTGACAGTCGGTGGACGGTAACCTCGTCGGGTGACTGAACTGCGCAACGTGGCCGTCATCCTTGCAGGTGGCACCGGAACACGGGTCGGACTGTCGATCCCCAAACAGCTCATCAAGATTGCCGGCAAGACGATCATCGAGCACACGATCGCCGCCTTCGAGGCATCGCCGTTGATCGACGAGATCGTCATCTTGATGACGCCGGGACACCTCGATCCGGTGCGTGCGATCGTCCAGAACGGCGGCTACGGCAAGGTCACCCAGATCGTCGAGGGCGGTCAGACCCGCAACGAGTCGACGAGTCGTGCGCTCGAGGCACTCGGCACCGACGAGTGCAACGTGCTGTTCCACGACGCCGTGCGCCCCCTGGTCTCGCAGACCATCATCGGCGACGTCGTCGCTGCACTGGCGACGCACCAGGCGGTCGACACCGCGATCCCGTCGGCCGACACGATCGTGCAGGTGCACGACGACCCGCACGCCGAGTCCGAGACGATCGAGGACGTCCTGCAGCGCCATCTGCTGCGCCGCGGCCAGACGCCCCAGGCGTTCCGGCTGTCGGTCATCCGCGAGGCGTACGCGCTGGCCTGGCAGGACCCCGACTTCACTGCCACCGACGACTGCACCGTCGTGCTGCGCTACCTGCCGCAGGTGCCGATCGCGGTGGTCATGGGGCATGAGCGCAACATGAAGGTCACCGAGCCGATCGACGTCTACATCGCCGACAAGCTTTCCAGCTGCAGTCGGCCGACACGCCTGACCAGCTGACCGACGAGCAGTACCGCGAGGCGCTGGCCGGCAAGACCATGGTCGTGTTCGGCGGTTCGTACGGCATCGGTGGCGACATCGCCGAGCTGGCTCGCGGCTTCGGCGCGAATGTCGGACGTTCTCGCGGTCGTCGACCAACACGCACGTCGACCGCCGCGAAGACATCGCCGCCGCTGCGCAGGCCGTGCTGAAGGACTGCGACTCGATCGACTTCGTCGTCAACACCGCGGGCGTCTTGGTCATCGAGGACCTGGCCGACACGACGGAGGAGACGATCTTCGCGGCCACCGAGATCAAGCTACCTCGCGCCGATCTTCATCGCGCAGGAGTTCTACCCGCACCTGGCCGCGTCAGGTGGATCGCTGCTGCTGTTCACGTCGTCGTCCTACACGCGTGGGCGTGGCGGCTACTCGTTGTACTCCTCGGCCAAGGCGGCTGTCGTCAACCTGACTCAGGCGCTCGCCGACGAGTGGGCTGGCGAGGTACGGGTCAACTGCGTCAACCCCGAGCGGACCGGCACGCCGATGCGCACCAAGGCCTTCGGCGAGGAGCCGGAGGGCACGTTGCTGAGCTCGATGGAGGTCGCCCGGCAGTCGCTCGACGTGCTGCTGGCCAACCAGACCGGGCACATCATCGACATCCGACGTGAGGACGGCCCCGCTGCGATCGGCGGCGGCAGCTGACGCTCGCCTCCTTCAGCAAGACGCCGCTGGGCCTGACGTTCGATGCGAACGTCAGGCCCAGCGGCGTTTGGTGCCTCAGTAGCAGCTGGAGGCGTAGTACTTCGAGACTTCCATCGACGCGTCGGTGTAGTCCTTCATCTTGTCGCTGAAGTCCTCGGCACCGGCGGCGGAGGGATCCTTCATCATGTCGAGGTATGAGCTCATGACCTCGACGTCATCCTTGAGGTCGGACGGTGCAGCGTCCTTGATCTTCGCGTAGGCCTTCTGCATGTCGGCGGCCATGTCCTTGATGTCATCGAGATCAGGCGTGCCGTCGGTGCTCGACAGCGAGTCCATGCTGATGTCCTGGAGGTTCTTCATCGCATCGCAGAACTCGCCGCCCTTGCCACCGACATCGGGCAGGTCGGACGCATCGGGCGTCGGGATCGTCGGGACGTCGTCCAGATCGCCGTCGTCGGTGCTGTCGCTGTCGCTGTCGCTGTCGTCGGAGTCGGTCGTCTTCGCCGCAACCGGTGTGTCGTCCTTGTCGTCGTCTCCACCGAACACCTTCGTCGCGCCGAACGCGACGCCGCCGATGAGCACGAGGACGACCGCGACCATGCCGGCCAGGACCCAGAAGTTGCGCTTGCTGGGCTCGGTGCCGGTTGGTGCAGCCGCACCGTAGGTCTGCGTGGCGTCGGTGGCCGGAGCGGGTGCCCAGCTCGGTGCCGCCGGCTGCTGCTGGGTGGCGTCGGAGACCGGAGCGGGCGCCCAGCTCGGCGCTGCGGGCTGCTGCTGGGTGGCGTCGGACGTCGGGATCGGCTGGGTCGGCTCGGCCGGCTGCTCGAGCGGGGTGAACGGCGCGACGACAGTCGGCTCGGGCTGCGCTGGTTGCTCGGCGACGGGCGGGGTCACCTGCGTCTCAGCCTCGTCGGCGGGTACCACGGGCTCAGCGGGGGTGACCGGCTCGGCTGGCTCGACGGGTGCCGGCTCGACGGGTGCTGCTTCGACGACCGGCTCGGCGGGAGTAACGGGCTGGGCGGGAGCGACGGGCTCGGCGGGAGCAACCGGGGCGGGCGGTGCCGGCGGCTGGACGGGCGGCTGGACCGCGGCCGCGGCCTGGGCGGCGGCGCGGGTCGACAGCGCCACGTTGGTGGCGGCGTCGCCGCGCTCGCTGAGCCACTGCAGCAGGCCGTCGTAGGCCGCCGGGTGAGCAGCAACCGAAGGCCAGGTGGCACGGTCGGCCTGGACGGCTCAGCGAGCCGTGCCGCGCTCGTGCGAGGGTCCTGTGCTTCGCGTATCAGATCTTCGGTTGCCATGGTGTTTCCTTCCCCGGGGAACCTCGTCTGCTGACGAGACGGAACCAGATTAGTGGGCCACGGCCGGGGCGGCTCGCTCGGTGCAGATTTTGCTCGGTCGGCGCGCCGTCGCTCCCACCAGCTGCAGCCGACCATGACGGCTGCGGCCAGGGCCCAGCCCGCCAGGATGTCGATGACGTAGTGCTCTGCGTAGTACACGAGCGCGAAGTGCCATGAGCAGCGGATAGATCATCAGCAGCCAGCGCCAGGAGCCCCGCAGACGTGCGACGGCGTACATCGCGATCAGCATCGCGAGCCCGGCGTGCAGCGATGGCATCGCCGCGACCGGGTTGCCGACCTTGGCCAGGACGAAGTGGAAGCTGCCGAGCCCGAGATCGTCCCAGCCGCGTCCGGTCAGCCGGGCGAGCGGCTCGGCGACGTAGCCTTCCTTGGAGGCCAGCCACGGCGGAGCCATGGGGTACAGGACGTAGATGACGAGCGCGGCGAAGTTGATCGCGACGTACCGGGTCATCCACGGCACCCACAGGGCACGGTCGCGCAGCCACAGCACGACGGCGATCGTCAGACCGGCGACGAAGTGCGTGTAGTAGACCGTCGTGAGCACCAGGTCGTACCAGCGCGGCGGCGACGGCTGGTGCACGGGTCGGCGCACAAGGCCTCCTGCAACCGGGTGGTCGGCAGCTGGCCGCCGCCGATCCACTCGTCGAAGCGGATCGGCATGGTCCAGTGCACCGGCAGCTTGATCAGCTCGTCCGACAGGCCACGGCTGTACAGGTAGAGGACCAGCAGGGCGAAGGCCGGCCACCAGTCGCGCAGAAACGTCAGGTGCGAACGCCACGGCGCGCGGATGTTGAAGGCGATCGTCGCCAACCAGAGCCAGGCAAACAGCCGGTAGGGGTCTTTCGGGATGCCGAAGTTGATGAAGAACACCACGAACACCGCCGCGTAGACCGCGAGGGCGGGGCCCCGCCACGCCCATGGAGTCGTGGGAGCCTTCGGCTGGGTCTGCACGGTCATGGGCAGTCCTTCACGTCCGCGAGGGTGCGGGTCTCGTCGCGGACCAGCCAGATCGTCCGTCCGCAGATCTCGGCCACCTCGCGGTAGTGCTGGTCGAGGGCCTCATGGGTGCGGGCCGGGTCGGAGATGCCCCACGAGTCGATGCCGGACCAGTCGACGAACCAGGTCGGTCGATCCGGTCCGGTCAGCACGCCCTCCATGGTCGACAGGTCGGGGTCGAGAGTGCGCACGGGAAGACTCCACAGGTAGGGGTAGGGGCTCGCCATCTCGGCATTGCCCAGGACGTTGGGCTGCCCGTAGGCGACGACGGCGGTGTCACCAGGGTGGCCGGACTGCTTCAGCCAGGTGCCGACGATCTTCGCATCAGACCCGTCACGCGGAGGGGAGATGACGGTGAAGGCCAGGTTGGCCACCGTGGCAGCCAAGGTCAGGCCGGCGACGGCGTACCGCACCCGGGGATGGGTGACCGGTGCCAGCAGACCGGCCGCGAGTGCTGAGGCCGGGACCAGCTGGGTCAGGTAGTCGGGCCCAGTAGCTGCCACCGAGGATCGCGGCCCCGGAGACGAAGGCGATGACGCCGAGCGTCGCCAGCACAGCGGGATCGCGACGGCGCAGGCCGTGCCACACCGTCAGGACGGCGATCGCAGCCAGCCCGCTGACGGCCCAGGTGCCGAGCAGGATCCAGAGCCGGTCGGTCGTCGCGCTGCTCGCCGAGGAACGGATGACCTCGCCGGCGTCGGCCCGGAACGTCACGAGCGCGTCGAACAGGTCGCCGGGCGTCGTGCCCCTGGCCGATGCGGCCAGCAGTGCTGCTCCGATGCCGGCGGCAAGGCCCGTGAGTCCGGCGGCCAGCACCAGCAGACAGTGACGACGTCGTTCGGGTCGCTGCCATGCGACGACCGCTGCCAGCACGACAGCGAAGACGAGGCCGTCCACGATCGTCTGCTTGATCAGCACGGCGCCAGCGGCCAGCACGCCAGCGGTCATGGCGTAGAGCCACGACCGGCGATCTGGTCTGAGCAGCGCCTGCGCGGCCAGCGCGATGCCCCACGCGACGAAGGGCGATGCCAGCATCTCGCCATTGGTGCGGGGCACGCCGAACCAGTGCGCGGTGCTGAAGAGTGCTGCAGCGCTGGCGGCCCACATCGCGGCGCGAGAACCACTGATGACGAAGGCGGCGCGGGTCACACCGAGCACCATCAGGACCGAGGCGAGCAGGCCGATCAGCCGCAAGGCGGTGAGATTGCCAGCGAAGCTCCATGATCCAGATCAGCAGGGGCGGTCGGTCGACCCAGTACTCGCCGTACAGCCACGGCCCGTGGTCCCAGGAGTCGCCGACGATCAGGAAGCCGGCCTCGTCCCGGCCGGCCGGTTGGCCCAGGTACAGCAGCCGGACGGCCACCATGAGGACGAGCACGCCGAGGACGCATGGCACCAGCCGTGGCCTGAAACGTCCCTCGGGAGTCGCCGACATTGGCTCTACGGACCTGTGGCGCCGGCGGCCTGCCGTTCGGCCCAGGCGGTGTCGCGCAGCGCGATGGCGTCCTCGCAGGCCGCGATGAACCGTGCCGTCGCGACGCCGGGCGTCGGATCACCGAGGTAGTGCTCAACCAGGGCCGCTCGGGCGGCGGCAGTGGGGTCGGACGTCAGCTGCTCGGCCACGACGGCCTTGAAGTCGTCGTGCGGTGCGAGCAGCGGGACAGTGTCCATCAAGGCGCTGGGCGGATACGGAACGGCCGGGGTAGTGACCAGCAGCGGCTTGCCGGTCGGCAGCCAGTTGAGGGTCACGGCGGAGACGTCGGTCACCAGCACGTCGGCGTCGGCGAACGACTGCTCGAGAGGGACGTCGGTGTCGACCCGATCGGCGAGCTCGCGGACCCGGGCGTCTGCCGCAGCGTACGACGGTCGGATGACGCCGTTGAGCGGATGTGGGCGGTAGACGACCCGGTAGGTGCCCGACAGCGCCTGGACGAGCGCTGCGCCATGGGTCTCGAGCGAGCCGTACGAGACGGACGGCTGCGAGGCCTCCCACGTCGGGGCGTAGAGCACGGTGCTGCGGGTCGGATCTGGCGACGGGCTGACAGGGGCGGTCCCGTCGGCTTGCGGCTGGCCGATCAGGACGCTGCGGGCAGCTGCGTCGTACAACATGACGGCCGATGCGGTGCGCTCGAGCGCGGCCCGCCCGGCCAGGAAGCACAGGTCATATGCCTTGACCTGGTTGGAGACCGAGACGCCCTTGTCGCTGTCGCCGTGGCCGAGGTAGACGTGCACCATCGACGTGAAGCGCAGGCTCTCGAAGTTGATCGGGTCGTGGTTGACGTACAGCACGAGCTTGACGTCAGACAGGGCGAGGATCTCGTCGAGCTGGCCGTAGCGGGCCAACGTCACGCAGTCGAGCCCGGTCTCGTCGCGCACGATCTGGGCGGTGCGGGAGTCTTTGAACACCACGACGATGCGATGGCTGGCGTCGAGCGCCGTGAGCGCGTGGTACCAGGGGCGCAGCTGGTAGAGGCTGTCGAGCGTCGTCGGGAAGTACAGCATGATCTGCTGCTCGAAGGGACGGCCGAGGCGGGCCTCGTCGGTCAGCTTGTCGGGCATCCCGGACGGCAGGAAGCGGGAGCGTCGTAGCCGGGCGATGGCCCACAGCCGGGCGCGGTGGACGAGCCCGACGCGCGCGTCAGAGGCCATGATCGTCCAGGGGCCTTCCCTCGCGGAAGTGCGGTGCGAGCTTGTTGTCGAACATGCTGAGCGCCGAACCGATCGCCATGTGCATGTCGAGGTACTGGTAGGTGCCCAGCCGGCCGCCGAACAGCACGTTCTTCTCGCCCTTCGCGAGCTCGCGGTAGGCCAGCAGCCGTTCGCGGTCCTGGGGCGTGTTGATCGGGTAGTACGGCTCGTCAGCGTGCTCAGCGGCGCGGGAGTACTCGCGCATGATGACGGTCTTGTCGGTCGGGTAGTCGCGTTCGGGGTGGAAATGCCGGAACTCGTGGACCCGCGTGTGCCGGATGTCGGTGTCGGCGTAGTTCATGACCGTCGTGCCCTGGAAGTCGCCGATCGGTAGCACTTCGGTCTCGAAGTCGAGCGTGCGCCACGACAGGTCACCGTGCGCGAAGTCGAAGTAGCGGTCGACGGGGCCGGTGTACACGATCGGTGTCGTGCCGACCGTCGCCTGCTTGTTGAACGGCTGCGACTCGTCGAAGAAGTCGGACTCCAACGTCACCGTGATGTGCGGATGATCGGCCATCCGCTCCAGCCACGCGGTGTACCCGTCGGTCGGCAGACCCTCGTAGGTGTCGGAGAAGTAGCGGTTGTCGTACGTGTAGCGGACCGGCAGCCGGCTGATGATGTCGGCGCCGAGCTCGCGCGGGTCGGTCTGCCACTGCTTGGCGGTGTAGCCCTTGATGAATGCCTCGTACAGGGGCTGGCCGACCAGGGAGATCGCCTTCTCCTCGAGGTTGGTCGGTGCGTGGGTCAGCAGCGCTGCCTGCTCGGTGACCCAGGCGCGGGCCTCGGCGGGGGAGTACGCCGCCCGCTGGAACTGGTTGATCGTGCCCAGGTTGATCGGCATCGGGAACACTTCGCCGCGATACGTCGTGTAGACCCGGTGCTGGTAGGGCGTGAACGTCGTGAACTGGTTGACGTACTCCCACACCCGTTGGTTCGACGTGTGGAACAGGTGGGCGCCGTAGCGATGCACCTCGATGCCGGTCTCGGGCTCGGCCTCGCTGTAGGCGTTGCCGCCGATGTGGGGCCGGCGGTCGATGATCTGGACCTTGAGGCCCAGCGCGGGCGCAGCGGTCGGCGATCGTCAGGCCGAAGAAGCCGGAGCCGACGATCAGCAGGTCGGCCGTCATGCGGCGTCACCGCTCTTGCGGGCCGGCACGTCGGCCGGGTCCATGGGACGCCACGACGTGTCGCGCCACAGTGCCCGGTTGGCCCGGAAGCCGCGAACCAGGTCGCCGACGCCCTTGAGCGTGTGCTGCACGACGACGAGGCGGAACACCTCTTTGCCCAGGGTCAGAGCGGTGCCGAGACCGAAGCCGATGCGGTTGAGCTGCCGTACTCGGCGAAGTACTTGCCGACGTAGGCGCGGTTGCGGATCACGTGGAAGCGGAACAGCGGGCTGCCGTCGTTGAGGTGCCGGATGCCGAGGTTGACCTGCTTCTGCTCGCGCTTGCGCTTCAGGACGAATGCGTCGACGTAGACGACGTCGGTGTGCTGGGGCGGCGAGCCAGGCATAGGCGGCATCGTCCCACGAGATGAAGAAGCGGGGATCGGGCAGGCCGATCGTGCGCACGATGTCGGCGCTGATCAGCATTCCCTCGAACGTCCCGGAGTTGGTGACCGCATAGCCCTCGCGGCCGAACTGCTTGCCGCTGTAGGGCAGGGGCACGCCGAGGAACTCGTTGAACTTGGCCTGCCAGTAGAACGGTGAGCCGTCGAAGTCGTAGCGGCGTCCGTGGATGACCTTTGAACCGCTGCATCCACGGCGCGAACTGCTCGATCGCGTCGGGCAGGATCTCGACGTCGTCGTCCATGAGCCAGACCCAGTCGGCGCCGTGCTCGAGGGCGACCTTGGTGCCTTCGCTGAAGCCGCCGGAACCACCCGTGTTGGTGTCGAGCCGGTGGTTGACCAGGACACCCTCGGGGAAGAGGGCCGTCGCCTTCGCAATGACGTCCTGCGTGTCGTCGGTGCTGGCGTTGTCGACCACGACGATCCGAAACGGCGGAGTGTCCATCGTGGCGGCGCTTGCGAGCAGCTTCTTCGAGGAACGTCGATCGGTTGTACGTCACGATCGCGATCGCGATCTTCCCGGGAGCCGAAGTCACTTCGCGATCTTACCGTGCGGCGCACGGCTCGTCCCTCACCGCTCCAGCGGCTCGTCCCTCGCCGCTGCCGGGCTGCGCCCGGGCGCCAGGCCTTCGCTGCGCTCGGCCCCATGGCTGGGTCCGGGCTACCGCCGTGACCCCGGGAACGTCCAGACTGGTCGGGTGACCGCGATCTTCGACCTGACCTTTCTCCTGGTCGTCCTGTTCCCCGGCACGATCGCGGTCGTGGCAGGCATGGCGGCCGTGACCCGTCTCAGCACTCTTCGAGCCCCTCGACGCAATCGGGACCTCTTGCGGGTCGCTGCCTACGGCTCGGCCGGAACCTGCGCTGTGGCCAGCCTGGTGACGTTCTCGATCTGGTTCTGGTCGTTCGACGCCGCCGACACCCCGGCCGGGGTGTCGCTGGCGGTCGAACGGGCGATCAACCTGGGACAGGCGATCACCGGCGGAACCTTCGTTGCCGCCATGGTGGTTGCTGTGGCCAGCGTGGTGATCGAGCGGCGCGCCGCAGCGTCATCCAGATCGAGGTCTGGAGCCCACGATCTCGATGACGCAAAGGGCGTCACGCGTCGGTGACGGGGATCTCGCTGGTGGAGTGTCCGTCGCGGTAGTCGGCCCGATCGGCCTCAGAGCGGGCGATCATGGCGTCGATCGAGGCGCTGAACGATGCAAGCGTGCGGGCCTCCTGGGGCCCGAGCAGGTAGGTCGCCAGCGCTGCCCGAGCGGGCGCCTGCTGATCGGGCACCGCTCGGGTCACCAGGTCGATGAACTCGGCGATGCCGCGGCCGTCGCGCCCGATCGTCGTGCCGGCCCCCGTCGACGGGTACTCGGCGCGGAACGTCTCGTCGTCGAGGTCGGTGTGGTTGAACACCGCGTAGGGCTTCTCGCTGGCCAGGAAGTCGCTGACGACGCTGGAGATGTCGGTGACGAGCGCAGCCGAGCGGTTGAACCACTCGTTGATGGGTCCGCCCTTGACGACGCGATGGTCGATGCCGGTGGATGCGGACGCGTCGTCGAGGAGGTTCGCGATCTGGCGCAGCACCGCGCGGTACTTGGCATCGCGCTGTCCCGTGAACGGGTGGGCCTTGAACACGACCCTGATGGGCGGCTGCGCTGCGAGCAGCGCCTTGACGACCTTGACCCCCACCGCTGAGACGGACGAGTACTCCTGGTCGAGGTTGACGCCCTCCCAGGTCGGCGCGTAGAGGACGGTGGGCACGCCCTCGTCGGCCAGCAGGGGAGTCCGGGCGATGGCGTGCACCTGCGGACGACCGACGAAACGGTACTGGTCCTCGTGGATGCCGAGTCCGGAACGCCGGTAGCGGTCGGCGCCGGCCTCGCCGGCGACCCACAGCTCGTCGTAGGCCCGGGAGAACGGGTTGTTGGAGGCGCTCTTGTCGCTGTCGCCGTGGCCGATGAACGCGCTCATCAGGGTCGGCAGCCGCAGCAGGTGGATGTTGTTGCCGGTGTTGGACGGGTACAGCGCGATGCCGGCCGACGAGAAGTCGAGCATCAGCAGCTCGCCGGGATCCTTGAGCGCGAGGATCGGGATCGGGGTCGACGCGACCTTGCTGAACAGCGGCTGGTCGCGCAGCACGATGAAGACCCGACGGTCGAGGGCTTCGAGGCTCTCGAGCCAGGTGTTGATCTGGTAGCTGGCCGCCTCGGGCCCGCTCAGGTGCACGACGACCTCAGGCTGGTAGCTGTCGAGGAAGTCCTGGATCTGACGCAATGGCCCCGTGAACCCGGTCGCCCGCTTCTGCTGACGCATGCGCCACGACGCCTGCGCGTCAGGGATCGTGACGCTCGCGAGCACTGCGATGCCCACGAGGCTCGTCAGCAGGACGGCGATCCACGGCGAGCCGAGCAGCGCCGGCACGAGCACGATCAGCTGGGTGGCCCACAGCTCGACGGTGCGGCGCGGCGGGGCGTCGTCGATGCGCGGCGAGCCGGGGATGTTGCGGGTCTCCATGGGCTTCAGGGGACCGACGAGACGGTACTCCTCGTGCAGGGCGCGTCCGCACAGCACGAGGGTGTAGATCACGGCCATGGCAGCGAACACCCCCCACGCGGCCCGGCTGTCGACCTGCTCGGTGGCGACCAGGCCGACGATGACTCGCAGCGCGAACCGCATCGGCACGCCGAAGGAGGCCTGGTTCAGCAGGAGGGAGGCGCTGGACGGTCGGCGCTCAACGACGAGCTCGCCGCACACCGAGATCGCGAGCAGCACCAGCGCGCCGATCTCGAGCTCGAGGACGGCGCAGACCAGCGCAAGGAACAGGGTCCCGACAGACAGGACGAAGCCGCGAAGCTCCTGCGTCTTGCCCAGCCGGGACAGGGCAGCAGCAGCTGCGCGAGCGGGCGAGACCATAGGCGCGAAATTATCACGCCACGCTTCGGCCGTCCCTGCGGTAGCGTCGTGGCGTGCATCGCTCTGGACGCCTGCGGATCCCCGCCTCGATCGCGCACCCGGTTCGGTTGCTGCCGCTGACGTTCCTATCCCTGATCCTGATCGGCACGCTGCTGCTGCTGTTGCCGTTCGCCCGCTCCGGTGCCCACAACCCCGAGTTCATGCCGGCGTTCTTCACCTCGGCGTCGGCCGTCACCGTGACGGGGCTCGCGACGGTCGACACCGCGACGTACTGGACGCCCGCCGGCCAGGGCATCATGCTGGCGCTCGTCGAGATCGGCGGCCTCGGCATCATCGCCCTCGCGACGGTCCTCGGCCTGTTCATCGGTGGCCGGCTCGGCCTCCGGACGCGCATGGTCGCCCAGGCCGACATGCACATCGTCAACATCGGCGAGGTTCGTCCGCTGTTCAAACGTGTCGCGGTGACGATGCTGTTCTTCCAGAGCGTCACGGCGCTGATCCTGACGATCCGCTACCGGACCCACTACTTCGACGACCTGCCGACGGCGCTGTGGCACGGAGTCTTCGACGCCGTCATGGCGTTCAACAACGCGGGCTTCTCGCTCAACAGCGACAGCATCGGCAAGTATGCGGGAGACGGGCTGATCATCCTGCCGATCTCGTTCGCGGTGTTCGTCGGTGCAGTGGGCTTCCCGGTGCTCGCCGAGCTGTTCTCCGGATGGCGCACGCCGTCGCGGTGGACGATCCACACCCGGTTGACGGTGTGGGGATCGATCGGGCTGCTGGTCGTCGGCGCCCTGGCCTTCCTGCTGCTGGAGTGGAGCAACCCGGCGACCCTCGGCGGCTCGGGGTTCTGGCACAAGATCGTGACGGGAATCGAGGGCGGCATCATGCCCCGGTCGGGAGGACTCAACTCCTTCGACTGGGGAGAGGTCCGTCCCGAGACGCTCAACATGGGCATCATCTTGATGTTCATCGGCGGTGGCAGCGCGAGCACCGCCGGCGGTATCAAGATCACGACGTTCCTGCTGCTGGCCTACGTCATCTGGGCCGAGCTGCGCGGCGACCCCGAGATCGCGGTCGGCGCACGGTCGATCAGCTCCCGGGTCGCCCGCACGGCAATCACGATCGCCCTGCTCGCGGTGATGCTCGTGACCACGACGACGTTCATCGTGATGCTGATGACCGACTTCGACTTCGAGCAGGTGCTGTTCGAGTGCACGTCGGCATTCGCGACGGTCGGACTCAGCACCGGGATCACCCCCGACCTGCCGCCGGACGCGCAGGTCGTCATCATCGTCCTGATGTTCCTGGGGCGTGTCGGCACCATCGCAGTCGCAGGTGCACTGGTGCTGCGGCGTAGGATGCCGCGGTACCACCTTCCCGAGGAGCAACCGATCATTGGCTAAGGACCGCAACACCTCTCCGACCCCACCGGTCATCGTGCTCGGTCTGGGGCGTTTCGGCACGGCCGTGGCCCGTTCGCTCGTGCAGCTGGGACATGAAGTCCTGGCCGTCGACGAACGTGCCGACATCGTGCAGAAGTACGCCAGCGACTTCACGCACGTCGTCGCCGCCGACACGACCGACACCGAGGCCCTGCGCCAGATCGGTGCCGAGCAGTTCGGCATCGCGGTCGTCGGCATCGGCACCGACATCGAGGCCAGTGTCCTGACGGTGCTGGGTCTGCTCGACCTCGGCGTCAAGGAGGTCTGGGCCAAGGCGATCAGCGGCAAGCACGCGGCGATCCTCGAGCGGGTCGGCGCGACTCAGGTCATCCGGCCGGAGTCGCAGATGGGCAAGCGCGTCGCGCACATGGTGACGGGCACCATGACCGACTTCATCGAGTTCGACGAAGGCTTCGCGATCGCCCGCACCAAGGCGCCCTCGCGGGCCGTCGGCAAGACGCTGCAGGAAGCCAAGCTGCGCGCCGACTACGGGGTCACGATCGTGGCGATCAAGTCGCGCGGCTCAGACTTCACGTACGCGCAGGCGACGACGTCGGTCTATGCCGGCGACGAGGTCATCGTCTCGGGTCCCACGACCAAGGTCGAGGCCTTCTGCGCGCTGTCCTGAAGAAGGCTGAGCTGCCTGTGAGCGGTGGTCCCAAGGCTAGGCTCACCACCGTGAGGTCAGCCTCCTCTTCGTTGTGACCGCCCTGAAAATTGGGCATGGTGGAGTCATGACTTCCGTTCACGCACAGACCCCGTCCGCCCTCGCCACGACGTCTGAGATCGCCGCCGGCGTGGCCCAGTTCCTGAGCCCTGTCGTCCGTGACCTAGAGGCGCTCGTCGTCAACGGCAAGCAGGCGCACTGGCACGTCCGCGGCGGCAGCTTCGTCGGTGTCCACGAGACGCTCGACCAGGTCGTCGCCCATGCGCAGGACTACGCCGACACGGCTGCCGAGCGTGTCGTCGCGCTGGGCCTGCCGGTCGACGCGCGCCTCCAGACGGTGGCCGCGCAGGCGACCCTTCCGGCGCTGCCCGACGGCTTCCAGTCCTGGCAGGACACCGCAGCGGCCGTCGTCGGCCAGATCGACGCGGCCCTGGTCACGGTCCGCGCTGCCATCACCGGTCTCGATGACATCGACCTGAGCAGCCAGGACGTCGCGATCGAGATCGAGCGCGGTCTCACCAAGGACCGCTGGTTCCTGCAGGCACACATCGCCGCCTGAGTGCGCCATGTCGCGCCCCGCACTTGAGTAAGGTAAGGCAACCCTCTACTCTTGGCGGGTGAGATCCCACCGTCGCCGCCAGCCCACCGAGCACGCGTTCATCGCCGGCGACGTGGCTGATCTGCCCGGCATCGTGACGGCGCTGGCGTGGCTGCCGCCCGACGCGTACGGGCAGGTGCTGATCGAGGTCGGCACCGACGAGCAGCTGCCCGTGCTCGCCGCGCCGCCACGCGTGACGGTCCACCGCCTCGAGCGGTCGCCCCAGGGCCGTGGCATCGCCGTCGGCCGAGCCGCGGCGGCCTGGGTCGAGGAGTGGATTCCCGACGAACCGGACGAGCGCCGTTCCGTCTCCATCTGGGTCGGCCAGGGCGTCGACCTGAGCTGCTCCGCGATCATCGGGCTGGCCGAAAGGCTCTGACCCGGTCGGAGTGCCGAGCTCGTGCACTCGCCCGACATGCGGAGGGGGCTGGGCGGGAGTAACGTCCCTCGATGGAGCCGGCCGGGGGGCCGAAACTCCTGCGAATGGGGGGATCTCGGTGCTCCAGGCGGCTGACAACACGTTCCGGCTCGACGCGGACGTCTTCGACTACACGATCATCGCGCTGTACTTCGTGGTGGTGCTCGGCATCGGGGTGCTGGCCCGCAGGCAGGTGTCGTCGAGCATCGACTTCTTCTTGTCCGGCCGCTCACTCCCGGCCTGGGTGACCGGGCTGGCATTCATCTCGGCGAATCTCGGTGCCGTCGAGATCATGGGCATGTCGGCCAACGGCGCCGAGTTCGGCGTTGCGACGTTCCACTACTTCTGGATCGGTGCCGTTCCGGCGATGCTGTTCCTCGGCATCGTGATGATGCCGTTCTACTACGGCTCCGGCGTGCGCAGCGTGCCCGAGTTCATGCGGCGGCGCTTCGGCACCGGCGCCCACCTGGTCAACGCGATCAGCTTCTCGGTCGCCCAGCTGCTGATCGCTGGCATCAACCTGTACCTGCTCGCCACGATCGTCAACCGGCTGCTCGGCTGGCCGCTGTGGGTCTCGCTGATCGTGGCCGCGGCGATCGTCCTCAGCTACATCACCCTGGGCGGGCTGTCGGCCGCGATCTACAACGAGGTGCTGCAGTTCTTCATCATCGTGGCAGCGCTGACCCCGCTGACGGTCGTGGCACTGCACAAGGTCGGCGGGTGGCAGGGCATCACCGACAAGATCCAGCCAGGACCTGAGCAGCTGTCGTCATGGCCGGGCACCGATCTGACCGGCATCTCCGATCCGCTGATGTCGACGATCGGCATCGTCTTCGGACTCGGCTTCGTGCTCTCGTTCGGCTACTGGACCACCAACTTCGTCGAGGTGCAGCGAGCGATGGCCTCGGACTCGCTGTCATCGGCCAGACGGGCCCCGATCCTTGGCGCGTTCCCCAAGATGTTCATCCCGTTCATCGTCATCATCCCCGGCATGATCGCGGCGATCATCATCCCCGAGATCACGAGCCTGAAGTCTGGCGACGGAGACACCGGGGGAGCGACCTACAACGACGCGATCCTGCTGCTGATGCGCGACCTGCTGCCCAACGGCATGCTCGGCATCGCGATCGCGGGCCTGCTCGCCTCGTTCATGGCCGGCATGGCGGCCAACATCTCGGCGTTCAACACAGTGTTCTCGTACGACCTGTGGCAGCAGTACGTCAAGAAGGACAAGCCCGACGGCTACTACACGCTGGTCGGTCGGATCGCGACCGTGGCCGCGACCGTCATCGCGATCGGCACGGCGTACTTCGCGTCGAACTACGACAACCTGATGAACTACCTGCAGACCCTCTTCGGCTTCTTCAACGCGCCGCTTTTCGCGACATTCATCCTCGGCATGTTCTGGAAGCGGATGACGGCGACTGCCGGCTGGACCGGGCTCGTCGCCGGCACCGCTGCGGCGGTCGCGGTGGCCTTCCTCAGCGAGGACGCCTTCGGCAGTGCGAGTCTCGGCTGGCTCGATCTCAAGGGGCAGGGCGCGAGCTTCGCGGCGGCCGGAGCCGCCTTCGTCGTCGACATCGTGGTCAGCGTCGCCGTGAGCCTGATGACCCGGCCCAAGCCCGACAAGGAGCTGGCAGGCCTCGTGTACTCCCTGACGCCCAAGGAGGACCGCACCGACCCAGAGCAGGCGACGCTGCCCTGGTACCAGTCGCCGACGCGGCTCGCCGGGATCGCCCTGGTCATGGTCCTCGCCCTCAACCTGCTGTTCCGATAGGAGTCCGTCATGCCCAGTCCGCACCCCGCAAGAAGGCCGGCCTGTTCGACATCCGCTTCGTGATCGCTGGGCTGCTCGCGGCCTACGGTGTGATCTTGGTCCTGCTCGGCGTGTTCAACGCCAGCGACGAAGAGCTTGCCCGCGGGGACGGTCTCAACATCAACCTGTGGGGTGGCGCGGGGATGCTGAGCAGTGGCCGTCGCGTTCGCGGTGTGGGCCCGGTGGCGACCGGTTGTCGTTCCGGTGGAGACCGACGAGGGACCCGACCGGTAATATTTCGCCAGTGAGCACGCCTGATGCAACGACTGCCTCCTACCGTTACACCAGCGACCTCGCGGGGGAGATCGAGCGCCGGTGGCAGGACCGCTGGGACGCCGAAGGAACCTTCGAGGCGCCGAACCCGGTAGGTGACCTCGCCGATGCCTCGCCAGACGGTCCAGGTCTCGGCGAGAAGTTCTTCATCATGGACATGTTCCCGTACCCGTCCGGCGCCGGGCTGCACGTCGGTCACCCCCTGGGCTACATCGCCACCGACGTCGTCGGCCGCTACCGCCGCATGCAGGGCGACAACGTGCTGCACGCGCTGGGCTACGACGCGTTCGGCCTGCCCGCCGAGATCCACGCGGTGCAGACCGGCGAGCACCCCCGCACCAACACGCTGGCCAACATCGCCAACATGCGCCGCCAGCTGCGACGTCTCGGCCTCGCGCACGACTCGCGGCGCAGCTTCGCCACGATCGATCCCGACTACGTCAAGTGGACCCAGTGGATCTTCGTGCAGATCTTCGAGTCCTGGTACGACGAGGAGCAGGGCAAGGCGCGTCCCATCAGCGAGCTGCGCGCGGAGTACGAGGCCGGCCAGCGCACCGCCCCCGACGGCGCAGCCTGGTCTGAGCTGGGGCCGATCGAGCGTCGCATCCTGATCGACTCGGTCCGCCTGGCGTACGTCGACGAGTCGCCGGTCAACTGGTGCCCCGGACTCGGCACCGTGCTGGCCAATGAAGAGGTCACGGCCGAAGGCCGCAGCGAACGCGGCAACTTCCCGGTCTTCACCCGCAACCTGCGCCAGTGGAAGATGCGGATCACGGCCTACTCCGACCGGCTGATCGACGACCTCGAGCGCGTCGACTGGCCGAGTCGGTCAAGAACATGCAGCGCAACTGGATCGGCCGCTCGCACGGTGCGCGCGTCGTGTTCCAGGTGCCGTCGGCCTCGACGTCGTTCGAGGTCTTCACGACCCGTCCCGACACGCTGTTCGGTGCCACCTACGCAGTCCTGGCGCCTGAGCACGAGCTGGTCGACACGCTGACCGCGGCAGAGTGGCCCGAGGGCACGTCGCGGGCCTGGACCAACGGTGCACAGAGCCCGGCCGAGGCCGTGTCGGCCTACCGGGCCATGGCAGCGGCCAAGACCGACCTCGAACGTCAGGAGAACCGCGACAAGACCGGCGTCTTCACCGGCACGTACGCGACCAACCCGGTCAACGGCGAGCAGGTCCCGGTCTTCATCGCCGACTACGTCCTGACGGGCTACGGCACCGGCGCGATCATGGCCGTCCCCGGCGGCGACCAGCGCGACTGGGACTTCGCCGAGGCATACGGTCTGCCGATCATCCGCACCGTCGAGCCGCCGGCCGGTGCCGAGGGCGCCTATCCCGGTGAGGGGCCGGCGATCAACTCCGCGCACGGCGACCTCGACATCAACGGCCTGGGCATCAGCGACGCCAAGGCCGCCGTCATCACGTGGCTGCAGCAGCACGGCGCCGGCGAGGGCACCACGACGTACCGTCTGCGCGACTGGCTGTTCAGCCGCCAGCGCTACTGGGGCGAGCCGTTCCCGATCGTCTACGACGAGCTCGACCAGCCCATCGCGATCCCCGAGTCGATGCTCCCCGTCGACCTGCCCGACGTCCCCGACTACTCGCCCAAGACGTACGAGCCCGACGACGTGCACAGCGAGCCCGAGCCGCCGCTGGCCCGCGCCGACGAGTGGGTGCACGTGACCCTCGACCTCGGCGACGGTCCCAAGAAGTACCGGCGCGAGACCAACACGATGCCCAACTGGGCCGGATCGTCGTGGTAACGGCTGCGCTACACCGATCCGCACAACGCCGACGTCATCACCGACCCCGAGAACGAGAAGTACTGGCTCGGCCCGAAGAAGCCCGGCGAGACCGGTGGCGTCGACCTGTACGTCGGTGGCGTCGAGCACGCTGTGCTGCACCTGCTGTACGCGCGCTTCTGGCACAAGGTCATGTTCGACCTCGGGCACGTCTCGAGCGAGGAGCCGTTCCACCGGCTGTTCAACCAGGGCTACATCCAGGCCTATGCCTACACCGATGACCGGGGCACCTACGTCCCGGCCGACGAAGTCGTCGAGCGCGACGGCGAGTACTTCCTGGGCGACCAGGTCGTCAACCGTGAGTACGGCAAGATGGGCAAGAGCCTGAAGAACATCGTCACCCCCGACGAGATGTACGACGCCTACGGCGCCGACACGTTCCGGGTCTACGAGATGTCGATGGGACCGCTCGACGTGTCCCGCCCTTGGGAGACACGTGCCGTCGTCGGTTCGCAGCGCTTCCTGCAGCGGGTGTGGCGTCTGCTGGTCGACGAGGAGTCTGGAGACCTGCTGGTCGACGAGTCCGCTCGACGCGGCGACCCTGCACGTCCTGCACACCACGATCGAGGGCGTGCGCGGTGACATGGAGCATCTGCGCTTCAACACCGCGATCGCCAAGCCTCATCGAGCCGACCAACCACCTGACCAAGGCCGGCGTCAGCAGCCGCGCGGCGGTCGAGCCGCTCGTCCCGATGCTCGCACCGGTTGCTCCGCACATCGCCGAAGCTGTGGGGACGCCTGGGTCATGAGGGCTCGCTGATCCGCGAAGGATTCCCGGTCGCCGATCCGGCGCACCTGGCGGCATCCTCGGTCACGTGCGTCGTGCAGGTGCTGGGCAAGGTGCGCGGCGAGCTCGAGGTCAGCCCCGACATCTCCGACGACGAGCTGACGGCGCTCGCGCTGGCCGAGCCCAACGTCGTCAAGTCGATCGACGGTCGCGACATCCGCAAGGTCATCGTGAAGGCGCCGAGCTGGTCAGCATCGTCGTCTGAGTTTCGCACCGCCCAACAGGGGCCAGAGCCGATAGCATCGCTGCATGCCTCGGATCGCGATCGTGACGGACTCGACGTCGTCGTTGGATCCTGCCGACGCCGAGCGCGAGGACATCACGGTCGTTCCCCTGCAGGTCATCGTCGGGGCCGACGTGTTCACCGAGGGTGTCGACATCAGCGCCGACCAGATCGCCGCGGCGCTGGGCACGTTCACGCCGGTCAGCACGTCTCGCCCGACGCCTGAAGACTTCTTGGCCGTCTACGAGCGGCTGGCCGCCGAGGGCGCCGACGAGATCGTCTCGGTCCACCCTGAGCGCCAAGATGTCCGGCACCCTCGACTCGGCCTTGCTGGCCGCCAAGCAGTCGCCGGTTCCGGTGACCTGCGTCGACTCGACCCAGGTCGGCATCGCCACGGGCTTCGCTGCCGGCCGGGCGGCGCAGGCCCGCGATGCCGGGCACGACGTCGCGGACGCGGCTGATGCGGCGCGCCGTGCAGGTGAGGCGTCGACGGTGCTGATCTACGTCGACACGCTCGAGTACCTCAAGCGCGGTGGACGGGTCGGCTCGGCCGCGGCCCTGATCGGCTCGGCGCTCGCGGTCAAGCCGATCCTGACGATCACCGACGGCATCGTCGCGCCGCTCGACCGCGTCCGCACCAAGGCCAAGGCGCTCGCCCGTCTGGAGGCGCTGACGCTCGAGGCCGCCCTCGACTGCCCGGACGGCTACGACATCGGCGTGCAGCATCTCGCGAGCCTCGACACCGCGACGCAGGTCGCCGAGCGCCTGGCAACGGCTCTTGGCCGCGACAGCATCCCGGTCGACGAGGTCGGTGCCGCGATCGGCGCCCATGTCGGCCCGGGCACGATCTCGGTGGCGATCACGCCCGCGCTGCTGATGACTGGTTGTCCACCGGTCCACGGCCCCGGTGGTTTGTCCACAGGGAAGCATCAGGTGGCCTGACGTTCGCAGGCAGCGCGCCTACCGTCGAGGGATGAAGGCCGCAGAACCCGACGAGACTCGTGCCGACGTCGCTCGCCGTCGGCTCGCCCAGCTGGCGGCGTCCTTCGACAGCCAGCTGCCCGAGGCTGACGATGACGAGCCGGCCCCGCCACGACACAAGTCCGAGATCCCGTACGTGCGAGCCGTCGCCGCGGTAGCGGTGGCGGCCTGCGTGTTGCTGGTCTGGTGGCTGCTGTCGGCACGACCTCAGTCCAGCGAGGCCGGGGCGCCGCTCGTGCTCGATCCGACGGCCAGCGTGTCACCCGCGACGTCGCCCACGACGACCTCGCCCACCGATGCCGCGGTCGAGCTCGTCGTCGACGTCACCGGCAAGGTCAGGCGCCCCGGCATCGTGACCCTCCCGAAGGGCTCGCGGGTCTATCAGGCGATCGAGGCAGCCGGTGGCCTCAGGGGAAAGGTCGACACGACATCGATCAACCTGGCTCGCGAGGTCACCGACGGCGAGCAGATCCTCGTCGGCATCGCGCCCGTCGAGGGTCACGACCAGGCCGCTGGCGGAGGGCAGGCATCCGGAGGGACCAGCGCCCCTGCGAAGGTCAACCTCAACACCGCGACGGCCGAGCAGCTCGACGGGCTGCCCGGAGTGGGACCCGTCACGGCGCAGGCGATCCTGGCCTGGCGTGACGACAACGGCAGGTTCGCCACGGTCGACGACCTGCTCGACGTCAAGGGCATCGGCGAGGCGACCCTCGCCGAGCTGCGCGATCTCGTCATCGTGTGAACCACGACCTGCGGATGGTCCCCGCCGCCGTGCTGGTCTGGGCGGCGACGGCAGGGCTCGTCACGGGCAGCGGACGTCTGGCCGTGGCGGTGGGTCTGGTGGCAGCCGTGACCGCCGCTGCCCTGTTGCGGTGGCGGGTCGCCAGACCGGTGGCCCTCGCCGCGGTGTGCCTGGCTGCTGTCGCCACGTCCTGCGGCTGGCGACTCACGATGGTGGAGCACTCACCGCTGTCCGCGCTCGCTGCCCAGCACCGGCTCGTGACGATGGACGTCGAGGTGCTGCGCGACGCGCGGACGTTCGTGAGCTTTCGGTCGGCAGAGCGTCATCGTCGAGCTGCGGGTCCGACGACTCACGGCCTCGGGCACAGACGTCCGGCTGCACGATCGGGCCACGGCGTTCATCCCGGGCGAGGCGGACGGCCTGGTCGTCGGACGCCGGCTCGTCGTCAAGGGCCGCATCGCGCCGTCGGACCGACCCGGCGAGGCGGCCGTGGTCCACGTCCAGCGTCGCGGGCCCGCCGAGCGTGCGGCCTGGTGGTGGGAGGGCTCTGAACGGGTGCGTCACGGCGTGAGAGAGGCAGTCGGGCACCTGGACGACGAGCCTCGCGCCTTGGTCCCGGCGCTCGTCGACGGCGACGACTCGCGCATCAGCGAGTCCGTCGAGGAAGACTTCCGGCGCAGCGGCCTGACGCACCTGATGGCGGTCTCCGGCACGAACCTGACGATCGTGCTGGGCGTCGTGCTGGCGCTGGCCCGCGCGGCCGGCCTCGGTCGGCGGTGGCTCGTGCTGGCGGGTGCCGTGTCGATCGTGGCCTTCGTCCTGCTGGCCCGTCCCGATCCGAGCGTCGTGCGCGCGGCCGCGATGGGGGCCGTCGGCGTCGCTGCCCTCGGCTTCGGGTCACGCGGGGGAGTGAGGGCGCTGGCCTGGGCCGTCATCGGCCTGCTGTTCGTCGACCCCTGGTTGTCGCGGATGCCGGGCTTCATCCTGTCCGCGGCCGCGACCGGCGGGATCCTGCTGCTGGCGCCGGTCGTGGCGGGGCGGCTGCAGGAGTGGTTGCCGCGGTGGGCCGCGCTCGCGATCGCAGTTCCTCTGGCCGCACAGCTGGTCTGCACTCCCGTCATCGCTGCTCTGTCGGGAGAGGTGTCGCTGGTCGCGGTGCTCGCGAACCTGCTGGCCGCTCCTGCGGTCGCCCCGGCGACGATCGCTGGTCTGGCCGGAGGTCTCGTCGCGCTCGTGTGGGTGCCTGCGGCACAGCTGTTCGGCACGGTCGCCGGAGTCAGCACGAGCTGGATCTTGACGGTGGGGCACCGGGCGGCCGGGCTCGACGGCGCCTCGCTCCAGTGGCACGCGCCGTGGCAGGTGCTCCTGGTCGTGGTGCCGCTGCTCACCTGGCTCGTCGTCCGGCTGTCGTCGCATCCGGTCGTGTTCACGGGACTCGTGCTGGGGCTCGTCGTGGGCATCTGGCGGCCACCTCAGGTGGGCTGGCCGCCGGCCGGCTGGGTCATGGTCGCGTGCGATGTGGGGCAGGGCGACTCAACGGTCCTGAACGCGGGTGACGGGACGGCCGTGGTCGTGGATGCCGGCCCGGATGGCGCGGCGGTCGACCGGTGTCTCGACCGACTGGGCGTCGACCGCGTGCGGCTCATGGTGTTCACCCATGCGCACGCCGATCACGTCGACGGCTGGCCAGGAGTACGCAGCGGTCGCAGGGTGGACCAGGTCGCCGTCGGTGCGTCAGGCGGTCCAGCTCCGCCCGGCGCTCCCCGGCACGTCGTCAGCGCGGGGGAGTCGTTCACTGTCGGAGCCGTCGCAGCACGGGTCCTGTGGCCACCGGCCGACCAGCCACCGGCGGGGGCCAACGATGCGAGCGTCGTGCTGCTGGTCGAGGTGCGTGGCCTGCGAATGCTCCTGACCGGCGACATCGAGCCGGACGCGCAGGACGCCTTGCTGCGTTCGGGGGTCGATCTGCGGGCCGAACGTGCTGAAGATGCCGCACCACGGCAGCGGACAGCAGTCCGAGCGCTTCTTCGAGGCGGTCGACGCGCAGATCGCGACGATCAGCGCAGGGCGAGACAACGACTACGGCCATCCTGCCGCTGCCGCGCTCAGCCTGCTGCGCGCGCAGCAGGTGCGGTGGTGGCGCACTGACACCGACGGCGACATCGCCCTCGTCGAGCGTGAGTCTCGACTGATCGTCGTGACACGCTGACCGGTGACCCGATCCTGTCGGTGCCGGGCCATACGGTTGAAGAGATGAAGATTCTGCACACCTCCGACTGGCACCTGGGCCGCACGCTGCACGGCGTCGACATGCACGAGCACCAGCGCGCCTTCGTCGACCACCTGGTCGCCGAGGTCTCGGCGCGGGCGATCGACGCGGTGCTGATCAGTGGCGACGTGTACGACCGGGCCATCCCCGCCGTCGACACCGTGCGAGTCTTCGACGACGCCTTGGCGCGACTCAGCGCGCTCACGACCGTCATCATCACACCGGGCAATCACGACTCGGCGGTGCGGCTCGGCTTCGGCGCCGGGCTCATGCGCGACAGCATCCGCATCCTGGCCTCGATCGCTGACCTGCACGATCCGGTCCTGCTCGACGACGGTGACACCACGGTCGCGGTCGTACGGCATCCCCTACCTCGACCCCGAGACCGCCCGGGCCGCGCTGGCCGACGATCCCGAGTCGTGGCCCGCACGTAGCCACGAAGGTGTGCTGACCGCAGCGATGCAGCGCATCCGCGCCGATCTCGACCAGCGTGACGGCGTGCGGGCGGTCGTCATGGCCCATGCCTTCGTCGTCGGTGGGCTGCCGTCCGACAGCGAACGCGATCTGAGCGTCGGGGGAGTCGACTCGGTGCCTTCCGGGGTCTTCGACGGCGTCGACTATGTCGCTCTCGGGCACCTGCATGGCCCGCAGCAGGTCAGCGTTCCAGGTTCGACCACCGTCGCGCGCTACTGCGGCTCGCCCCTGGCCTACTCGTTCTCCGAGAAGTCGCACCGCAAGTCGACGGTGCTGGTCGAGCTCACAGTCGATGAGCCACCGGTCACGACGTTGATCGAGGCGCCGGTGCCACGGCGGCTGACCGAGATCCGCGGAGAGCTCGCGCACGTCCTGTCAGCCGAGACCGACCAGCACCTCGACGACTGGCTCAAGATCATCGTGACCGATCCGTCCTACCCGGCCGAGATGCACGCCAGGGTGCGCGAACGGTTCGAGCACGTGCTTCAGCTGACGCACGAGCCACTCGACGTCGTGCGGGTCGGTGCGGCCCCTGTCGTGACCGAGGCGATGGCCCCGACCGATGTGGCGACGCAGTTCGTCGACTTCGTCACCGCGACGCCTGCCACCGAGGCAGAGGTCGACGTCATCCAGCAGGCCTATGACGCCGTGCAGGCGAAGGCGCAGGCCGCGCGATGAAGCTCTACACGCTGTCGTTGCAGGCCATCGGACCTTTCGCCGGCGCGCACACAATTGACTTGGCCGCGTTGGGACAGTCAGGGCTGTTCTTGCTCGAAGGCCCCACGGGTGCGGGCAAGTCGACGATCATCGACGCGATCGTGTTCGCGCTCTACGGCGATCTGGCGGGCGAGTCGGCCAGCAAGGAG
Organism: Aeromicrobium sp. UC242_57; assembly: GCF_044452305.1. NCBI lineage: Bacteria > Bacillati > Actinomycetota > Actinomycetes > Propionibacteriales > Nocardioidaceae > Aeromicrobium > Aeromicrobium sp. UC242_57. Next base: position 234,548 of record NZ_JBIOAM010000001.1, read on the forward strand.
CGCCTGCACTCCCACCATGCCGAGCGGGGTGTCGAGCCGTTCGTCGACCTGGTCTTCGAGGTCGACTCCGGCGTGTACCGGGTACGGCGTTCGCCAGCACACCAACGTCCGAAGCGCCGTGGTGAGGGCACCACGACCCAGAACGAAGCGGTGACTCTCAGCCGCGTGACCGACGTCGACGCGCCCGACGCCGGTGTGCCCATCTCCACCTCGACCCAAGAGGTCGGCCACGAGATCGTCGAGTCGTCGGACTGCGCAAGGACCAGTTCCTGCAGACGGTCGTGCTGCCGCAAGGCGAGTTCGCCAGATTCCTGCGCTCCAACGGCGAAGACCGCAAAGCCCTGCTGCAGACGATCTTCCGCACCGAGATCTACGAGCAGATGACCAAGACGCTCGTCGAGCTGCGACGCGACGCGAATGCCCGCACGGAGACTGCGCGTCACGAAGTTCGTCAGGCCGTCGCAGTGCTCGCCAGTGCCGCCGATGTCGAGACCGACGGCCTGCTGACGCTCGACGGGCTGGTCGACGACGAGCTGGTCGGTGAGATCCTCGCGGCGGCCCAGATCGAGGCCGCGACGGCGGCCCAGGCAGCGCAGCAGACCTCCGCCGAGCGGAGCGAAGCCGAGAAGTTGCTGGCCGAGGCCGAAAAGCTCGATCGTGCCCTGCAGCGCCGCACGGCTCTCCTGACACAGCACAGCGAGCTGGCCGAGCAGCAGGCAGAGGTCCTGGCCGCCGCTGAAGAGCTGAAGGGTGGCCAGCGCGCTGCCGTCGTGACCGGCTCCGTGAGGGCGCACGACGTGGCAGCCGTTGCGGCAGAACGCGCGACGACGGCGCACGACGAAGCCAGATCGGCGCTCGGCCTCACGCTGTCGGCGTCCGAGTGCACCGAACGGGACGAGGCCTTGGGCAGCAGGCTCGCGCATCTCGACTCCTTCCAGACCATGGAGGCAGGCTTCGCCCCCCGTGATCGACAGATCGATCGGCTTGACGAGAAGGTCGCGTCGATCGAGGTGCAGATCGAGGAGATCGACAAGCGGATCACCGAGCGCCCGATGCTGCGTGAGGCCTTGCAGGACGCGCGCACCGAACAGCTCAGCCTCGTCGCAGGTCTCGGTGCTGCCCAGACCGCCGTCGACAGCCGGCTCTCGCTCTCAAGAACGCGATCGTCGCCGCCGACAAGCAGGTCCATCTCGCGACAGCCAGCGCGACCCTGGTCGAGCTCAGCGGCATCGCGCAGGGGGCCGTCGAAACGCACACCGGGACCACTTCGCCGCCTGCAAGGGATGGCCGGCGAGCTGGCCAGCGATCTCGTCGACGGATCGCCCTGCACCGTGTGCGGCGCGACAGAGCACCCGAGGCCCGCCGAGCGCGCCGAAGATCACCCTGACGACGAGTCGATCGAAGCCGCAGACGTGGCAGCCAAGAAAGCTGAGGCCGACGTGGTGGCGGCTCGTTCGGTCGTCGATCGACTTGACGCCGAAGTGGCGGCGGCGCGTGAAGTCGCCGGAGGGCTGTCGGTCGACGGCGCCCAAGAGGTGCACGATGATGCACTCGCAGTCCTCGGCAGCATCAAGCTGGCAGCAGATCGGGTCGATGAGCTCGACAAAGAGCTCACGAAGCTCGAGGCGGCCGAGCTCGATGACGAGCGCCAACGGGGTCGGGCCACGGCCGATCTGTCGCAGGCCACGGCGCAGCTGACCCTGCTGACGACGGCCTTGGCCAATGATCGTGCGCACCTTGCGGCGCAGCTCGGCGACGAGGCCGAGACCTTGGCCCAGCTCGTCGAGCAGCTCGGCGCCGAGCGCCGACGGGTTCAACGGTATGCCTCGACGATGCGTGATCAGCAGGATGCTGCCGAACGGCTCGAAGCAGCCGCCGAAGAGCTCGACCGCCAGCTGGCCGAGCACGACTTCGCGTCCGTAGACGAGGTTCGCGCGGCAACGCTTCCGACCGATCGGGCCGATCATCTGCAACGGCTCGTGTCACAGCACCAGCAGCAGGTCGCGGTGGTCGAAGCCGGCCTCGCCTCGACCGAGATCGTCGCGCTGACAGGCGAAGAAGATCCAGGTCTCGACGAGGCTCGCGAAGCCGCAGTCCAGGCGCAGGCAGCCGATCGGCTCGCTGCGGCCACAGCGGGCACCGCGCAGGCCCGAGCCGTCAAGGTCGATCAACGACGCGAGGCCCTGTCTGCGGCTCAGCAGGCGCTCGACAGCGTGAGTGCCGATGCTACGGCGGTGATCCGAATGGCTGAGATCGCCGACGGCACGTCCAGAGCCAATCTCAAGAGTCTGACCCTCGGCACCTACGTGCTGATGCGCCGCTTCGAAGACGTGGTGGCCGCGGCCAACGCGCGACTGGGTCCGATGTCCGACGGCCGTTGCCAGGCGCGCGACCGACGAGAAGGAGCGCGGTGCCCGCGGACGACGCACCGGCCTCGCGCTCGCGGTGCTCGACACCGAGACCGGACAAGAGCGCGAACCCCGCACTCTGTCAGGTGGCGAGACGTTCTACGTCTCGTTGTGCTTGGCGCTCGGCCTGGCCGACGTCGTCACGGGTGAGGCCGGTGGCATCGAGATCGGCACACTGTTCGTCGACGAGGGATTTGGCTCCCTCGACCCGCAGACCCTCGACGACGTGATGTCAGAGCTCACAGCGTTGGCCCGCGGTGGCCGGGTCATCGGCATCGTGAGCCACGTCGAAGACCTCAAGCTGAGGGTCGTCGATCGCATCGAGGTCCGCCGCCAGGACGACGGCTCCTCGACGCTCACGGTCAAGGTCTAGGCTGAGCCTGTGGCCTCGGCATTCGGCAAGATCCTTCTCATCACCGGCAATGCCGAGTTCCTGGCCGACCGTACGCGGCTCAAGGCCATCAAGGTCGTGACGGCCGAGCAGCCCGAGGTCGAGATCGCCACGTCGACCTCCTCGGGGCTGCAGCCTGGCGAGCTGGCGGGATTGACCAGCCCGTCGCTGTTCAGCGATGCCAGCGCACTGGTGCTGACCGAGCTGCAAGACCTGCCCGATGCCGCCCAGAGCGAGCTGCTGGCCTATGTCGCCGAGCCGTCGCCTGATGTCGCGGTCATCCTGGTGCACAGCGGAGGGCAGAAGGGCAAGGGCCTGCTCGACAAGCTGCGCAAGACCCCCTCGGTCACCGAGGTCAAGGTCGAGCAGCCCAAGTATGAACGTGACTTCGCGCAGTGGGTCTACAACGAGGTGCGCAGCCTAGGTGCTGGCATCGACGAAGACGCTGCCTCGTTGCTGGTCGCCGCCGTCGGCCAAGATCTTCGCGCTCTGGCAGGGGCAGCTGACCAGCTGGTTGCCAATCTCGAGAAGGGCACGACGATCTCGGCCTCGCTCGTGCGCCAGTACTTCGGGGGACGAGCTGATGTCCGCGGCTACGAGATCGCCGATGCCACGATCGACGGTCGCATCAACGTGGCGCTCGAGCAGGCGCGCTGGGCCGAGACCGCCAAGGTCGCACCGGTGCTGATCACCAGCGCCCTGGCGACGGGTCTACGCTCCTTGGCCAAGCTGTCCAGCGCCCCCGGCAGCATGCGTGACAACGAGCTCGCCGGGCACATCGGGGTCCCGCCGTTCAAGATCCGTACCCTGCGTGCGCAGCTCAGAGGATGGGAGCCTGCAGGTCTGGCCGCTGCCATCGCGGCCGTCGCTCAAGCCGATCTCGACGTCAAGGGCGGGGCCGCCGATCCGGCGTTCGCAGTCGAGCGCATGGTGCTGCAGGTAGCTGCTCAACGACGGCGCTGATGACGTCCGGCGCCACGTCACGCATCGACGCGGTCGATCTGGCGCGCGGTGTCGCGCTGATCGGCATGATGCTGGTCCACCTCGGGCCAGTGTGGACCGGGGGCCATCCTCCGTGGGGTGATGTCGTTGCCGGTGGGCGTGCCGCTCCGCTGTTTGCGATGCTGGCCGGTGTGGCGCTGTCGCTGGTGCACCGTCGAGACCCCCGCGGCGCTGGGTCGGTGCGTGCGACGTGCATCCGGGCGGCCGTCCTGATCGTCCTGGGTCTCGTGCTCGGCTCGCTCGACGACATGCCGGTGTACGTCATCCTGGCGTTCTACGGCCTGATGATCGTCGTGGCGTTGCCCTTCCGGGGGCTGCCCACGTGGGTACTCGGGACGCTTGGTGTGGTCTGGGCCGTCATCGCGCCGCTTGCCCTGCTGTGGTTGCAGATCCACCACGGGCCGGTTATCTCTGAGCAGGCCTCGACGGCTGACCTGCTGCCGCCGTGGTCGCTGGTTGCTCGGCTCGTCGTGTGGGGTGCCTACCCGGCACTGGTCTGGTTCGCCTACGTCTTGGTCGGGCTGGCTGTCGGGCGGCTCGACCTGACTGCGCTGCGGACGTCCGTGTCGCTTGTTGCCGCCGGTGCCGTGATGCTCGTGGCGTCGTTGGGCATCGGCTGGATCGCGATCGCCCAGGGAGTGTTCGACGACTGGGCTGCCAGCGGGGGAGCGCAGAGCGGCTGGCCGCTGCTGGTCACGCGCACGCCCTATCCATACGACTCGGCGTCGTGGCGCGAGCTCTGGCTCGTGGGGGAGCACACCTCGCGACCGCTCAACGTCCTCAGCGCGATCGGCTCGGCGCTGGTCGTGATCGGTCTGTGTGCGCTCGTGCTGCGGTTGACCTCGGTCAGCCGGCTGCTCGCGCCGCTTCGTGCGGCGGGTGCCATGACGCTGACGTTGTACACGGTGCACGTGCTGTGGACCTGGCGTCTCGATCTCGAGATGGCCGAGATGGGCTACGGGAGCTGGCTCACGCAGGTCGTGGTGCTGTGCGGGTTCGCGTTGCTGTGGCAGCGTCTGGTCGGGCGCGGCCCGCTGGAGTCGGCCGTGCGTTGGCTCAGTGTGACGGCGTGGTCGACGCGTGCTCGTGACCGCATCAACACATGAAAAAACGTCCCGTATGGAGCCCGGGACGTTCTTTTCAGCCAGCTGACGTCAGAGCGCAGCGGCCTTCTTGGCAATAGCCGACTTGCGGTTGGCTGCCTGGTTCTTGTGGATGACCTTCTTGGTCGCAGCCTTGTCGAGCTTGCGGTTGGCCTCGGACGCGAGGGCCTTGGCCTCGTCGGTGTTGCCAGCCTCAGCAGCCTCGTCGAAACGACGGATAGCCGTCTTCAGTGCCGAACGAACGGACTTGTTGCGCTCGCGGGCGAGCTCGTTCTGACGGTTGCGCTTGATCTGCGACTTGATATTCGCCACGGGGCAAACCTGTTTCTCTCGAGTGGAACTTGGGTGATGAAAAGTCAATGGACGTGCCGGGGACATGCCGGGGCACGCGACGACCAACTCTATCAGCCTCCTGCCCGTCGCCTCAAATCGGCAGACGGAGGGGGAGGGTGAGCGTCCGCGATGATGTGACCTAAGGTAAACCTTGCCTTATTAAGGCAACCCTCAGTATCGAGAAGGATTCCCCCGTGAAACGGTCACCACTGTTCCTGTCACTGGCGCTCGCGCTCAGTGTGACAGCCCTGCCCGCCCAAGCCGTGTCCAGCCCCGAGACAGGAGGACCGGCCGAGCTGCTGCGCTTCACCGGAGACCCCTCGAGTGCAACGGGCAGCGCGATCAGCAACGGCGTCTGCGACGTCAACGGCGATGGAGCAGATGACGCCGTCGTGGGTGCCTGGTTCTGGGACAAGGGCGCGACGGCCAATGTCGGTGCCGCCTACGTGCTGCTCGGGGGAGCGGACGCGCGTGGAGGTGACCTCGCCGACCCCACCTCCGCTGGCGCCGTGCGAATCGACGGCTACAAGGCCAATGACTCAGTCGCCATCTCTGTCGGTTGCCTCGGTGACGTCAACGGCGACGGGCTCGACGACATCGGCATCGGCGACTACGTCAACAACCGTGCGTTCGTGATCTTCGGCGCCGAGCAGTTCACGGGATTGAGCCTGGACGCGATCGGCGACCGCGGCTTCATCGTCAAGGAGGACTTCACGTCGAGCACCGACCGCGGGAACCTGGGCTACTCCATGGGCGCTGTCGGTGACATCAACAACGACGGCCTCGACGACTTCGCCTTGTCGGCCATCGTCGCTGACACCCGCGGCCGCAACAACAACGGCAAGGTGTGGGTCATCGCCGGACGCGATGACATCTCCGACGTCAACGTCAGCACCCCGGCCGCCGGCGAGGTGCTGCTGTCGCTCGACGGTGCTCTGGCCGACGAGCGGGTCGGTTCGGTCGCGAAGGCCGGTGACGTCAACGGCGACGGCATCGACGACTTCGTGCTCGGCTCGTACACCTCGACCCCGTGGGGATCGTCGCTGGCGGTGCCCGGAGCGGCCTACGTCGTGTTCGGTGGCACCACCGGAAACATCGACCTGCTCACGCTGGACGAGAAAGGCTTCAAGGTCTTCGGGCCCCAACGTCAGCGTGACCGCATCGGCATCTCGGTGTCGGCGGCCGGAGACGTCAACGGCGACGGACTGGCCGATCTGCTGATCGGTGCCGACGGCGTGGCCAACGCGGCCACCGGAACCCGCAACGGCGGGGCCGCCGTGGTTCTCGGATCGGCGTCGACTGCCACGGTCTACACCGACCCGCTCGCCGCCAACGGGCAGGCAGTCTTCACCTGCCCAACCGGCGAGCCTGCCGGCACCTGCCCGACTCCGACCCGTCGTGGCTACTGGATCAACGGCGCCGTCGCAGCCGACGCGACCGGCTACTCCGTCGCCGGCATCGGCGACGTCAACGACGACGGCGTGCCCGACTTCGCGATCGGCGCCTACGGCTACGACCCGGTCAACCCGGCCAACACCGCGACGACGATGAGTGGCGCGGGTGCGACGTACGTCGTGCACGGCCGGACCACCGGGGCGGTCCAGGAGCTTCTCGGCGCTGACCGAGGCTGACGGCTACCGCATCGACGGGCAGAAGGCCGGCGACCGATTCGGTCGTCAGGTCGGACTCATCGGCGACTTCGACGGCAATGGTGCGCGTGACCTGGTGGTCGGCGCCGACATGGCGGCGCGGGGCACCACCTCGCAGAACGGCGAGCTCACGATCGCCCTGCTGGGCAAGCTCGTCACCACGACGACGGTCGCCGGCCCGGCATCGGTCGCCCCGACCCAGGATGCGACGTTCACCGCGAACGTGACCAAGCAGATCGGCGACCAGACTCCGCTCGCCGAGGGCACGGTGTCGTTCACGCTGGCGGGTACCGCGATCGACGGATGCTCCGCACTACCGCTCGTCGCTGGCTCAGCGAGCTGCACAGCTGCCTTCGCCGACGAGGTCAGCGGTCAGGTCGTCGCGCAGTACGACGGCTCGTCCAGGCTCCAGTCGTCTGACGCCGAAGCCGGCTTCGCCGTCGTCAAGACGGCGACCACGACGGCTCTGCAGTCGTCGCTCAACGATCCCAAGCCCGGCCAGCTGGTCCAGCTGCGTGCCTCGGTCTCCGACGCTGGCGCTGCGGCTGTGGACGCCGGCACGGTCAAGTTCCTGAGCGACGGGGAGGCGATCACGGGATGCAAGGCCGTCGCGCTGAGTGGTGGCGACGCGGTCTGCACCACGACCTGGTCCTCGCGGTCGGAGCCTGAGGTGACGGCCGAGTACAGCGGCACGGCGGTGCTCGCAGGGTCGACCTCCGGCGCGCAGACTCTCGTCGTCGGATCAAATGCGGTCATCAAGCCGTCGGCCACCCCGCGACTGACCTACGGCACTGCCGGGGGCGCCTTCGCTGGTGAGATCCGTGGCGGCGACGACACCGCCACCGGCACGGTCGAAGTCCGCAGGGGCAGCATCGTGCTGGGTCGGTCGTCGCTCCAGTACGGCGAGTACGACATCCGGCTGGGCGCTACGGCGCTCGCACCGGGATCGCACACGCTGACGCTCGCCTACAGCGGCGACTCGAAGAACCGCGGCGCCGAGCGCAACATCTCGGTCGTCGTGGCCAAGGCCTCGGGCAAGGTCAGCTTCACCCGGTCGCGCAGCACGCTCAAGCGCAACCAGCGCCTGACGGTGGCCGTCAAGGTCGCCGCGAAGGGTGTCGTCCCGACCGGGAAGGTCCAGGTCAAGGTCGGGTCCAAGGTCGTCAAGACGTTGACCCTGAAGGGCGGCAAGGCGCGCTACAGGCTCTCGAAGTTCAGCTCGAAGGGCACCAAGAAGATCTCGGTGGTCTACATCGGCTCGGGAACTGTGGCCAAGGCCGTCTCGAAGACTCGCAAGGTGGTGCAGAAGTGATCCGCGGTCTGCTCACGGGGGGCCTCGTGCTGGGGATGCTGGCCGTCCCCGGCACGGCGCAGGCCAAGGCGAACCCGGCACTGAAGCTCTCGGCCAGCAGCATCACGGTCTCCGAGAAGCGGATCGCCAAGGTCGCCGTGCGTTGCATCTCTTCCAAGACGTGCCGGGGCACGCTGCAGCTGAGGGTCGCCGGCAAGAGCTCGGCGAAGAAGACCTACGCCGTGGCGTCCAAGAAGTCCAAGACGTACTCCGTGACGCTGACGGCGGCGCAGTTCTCGGCGATCCCACGGGGTGGCAAGAAGGCGTCGACGGTGCGGATCGCGGAAAAGGCGCCGAAGAAGATCTCGACCCGTTCGGTCGGGCTGACGCTGAAGCGCTCGGCCGCGCCCAAGCCGACTCCGACGGTGCCGACGCCGACCGTCCCGACGACCCCGCCGGGACCGGCGCTGTCGAAGGCCTACACAGATCGCAACTGGACACCGACCGCCTTCGACACCTGCCCGGCGTCGCTGCACCGCACGTACAGCGTCGTCGGGCCGGACGGCAAGCTCTACCCCGACCTGGCATCCGGCAACCGACATCGATCCCGCCACGGGCAAGTCGTGCACGTACGGTCACGAGCACGGCGACGATCCGGCGACGTCGGACATCTACGACTGGGTCACCGACTTCATCGACGAGGACTCCAGCAAGAGCCGAGGTGTCCCGTTCGGGTACGTGTCTGAGGTGCTCGACGCCTACTCGGCGGCACAGAGCAGCCTGGTGACCCGTCACGAGGACAACGCCGGGCACAAGATCATCGTCGCCAACAACGTCAGCGTCATCGGTGCCAACCCGCGCACCACGGTCAAGGACGATGCTGGCAACCCGATCAAGTGCGACTACCTGATCAAGTTCCACCAGGGATCGCACAGCAGCGATGCGACGAAGAACAACGCCCACGAGACGCTGTACGGGCTCAAGTGCACCGACGGGACCGAGGTCATCTCGTCGACGTTCACGAGATATGGCAACGCCAATGAGTTCGACCGGACCTGCGACCAGCAGAAGGTCGTCACGAGCGGCAGCATCCTGCCCGACGGCTTCGGTGGTCGCCGGCTGATCCCCGACACGTACTGCGTCAACAAGGACGTCCTCGTGCCCGGCAACCAGCAGAGCAACATCTGGTCGCTGTACGAGGTGTGGGAGTCGGCCAACCGCATCCAGAAGGCCGACGGGACCGAGCTTGCGGCTTCGACCCGTGGTTCGGCGTCCGCAACCCCTCGCGGGTGTACTCCGCCGGAGTCGTCGGCGAGATCATGGCGCTGGTCGACACCCTCTTCCTGGTCGACGAAAGTGACGGCGGCACCGCCAAGGGGCATCCGTGGAGCGAGCACTCGGGCGAGCACATCGCGAAGGCCGATCCGACGTCACCGTTCGACGGAGCGCAGCGCGACTACTACCTGCAGGGCACGACGGTCGCGAACGCGTCCGGCCCGAACGTGTGGTGGACCGATCCGTACGGCGACAACGCCGCCACCGAGGCGTCGACCGGGTCGGTGAGGCAATGGGTCTCCAGCACCGACAACACCGACTGGCCCGAGCTGGAACGGCGCACCTTCGACATGGAGAAGGACTTCGGCAAGGACAACGGGGTGCACGCCCCCAACTGACCTGACCGAGGTGACACAGGCGGTGGTGAGCCGTGGGCTGGGGAGTGGGACGATAGGAGCACTATGACCTCCCCGTGCCGTACCCGCAGCCCGGGGCCACCGACCCGAAGATCCTGCGCAACTTCTGCATCATCGCGCACATCGACCACGGCAAGTCGACGCTGGCCGACCGCATGCTGCAGCACACCGGCGTCGTCGACGGCCGTGACATGAAGGCCCAGTACCTCGACCGCATGGACATCGAGCGTGAGCGCGGCATCACGATCAAGAGCCAGGCCGTGCGCATGCCGTTCACCAAGTCCAGCGGCGACGACGCGGGCACGGTCTACGTCCTCAACATGATCGACACCCCCGGCCACGTCGACTTCACCTACGAGGTGAGCCGCAGCCTCGAGGCCTGCGAGGGAGCCGTCCTGCTGGTCGACGCCGCTCAGGGCATCGAGGCGCAGACGCTCGCCAACCTGTACCTGGCGATCGACGCCGATCTCGACATCATCCCGGTGCTCAACAAGATCGACCTGCCCGGCGCCCAGCCCGAGAAGTACGCCGAGGAGATCGCCGGCATCATCGGCGGCAACCCCGACGACGTGCTGCGGGTCTCGGCCAAGACCGGTCAGGGCGTCGAAGAGCTGCTCAACCTGATCGTCGACGAGATCCCGCCGCCGAAGGGCGATCCCGATGCGCCGCCGCGGGCGCTGATCTTCGACTCGGTCTACGACACCTACCGCGGCGTCGTCACCTACGTCCGGGTCGTCGACGGCAAGCTCAGCCACCGCGACAAGATCAAGATGATGTCGACCGGTGCGGTGCACGAGATGCTCGAGGTCGGGGTCATCTCGCCCGAGCCCGCTCAAGGCTGCCGACCTGGGGGTCGGCGAGGTCGGCTACCTGATCACCGGAGTGAAGGAAGTGCGCCAGTCGCGAGTCGGCGACACCGTCACCTCGCACATCCGCGGCGCCACCGAGCCGCTCGGCGGCTACAAGAATCCCAATCCGATGGTGTTCGCCGGCCTCTACCCGATGGACGGCGACGACTACCCGACATTGCGGGATGCGCTCGAGAAGCTGCAACTCAACGACGCCGCACTCGTGTACGAGCCGGAGTCGTCCGGCGCGCTGGGCTTCGGCTTCCGCATCGGCTTCCTGGGGCTGCTGCACCTCGAGATCGTGCGTGAGCGGCTCGAGCGCGAGTTCAACCTCGAGCTGATCTCGACTGCCCCCAACGTCGTCTACCGCGTCGAGATGGAGGACGGCAAGGAGATCACGGTCACCAACCCGTCCGAGTACCCGTCCGACGGCAAGATCGACAAGGTCTACGAGCCGGTCGTCCGCGCCACGGTGCTGAGCCCGTCCGACTACATCGGCGTCATCATGGAGCTGTGCCAGGCGCGCCGCGGCCAGCTCATCGGCATGGACTACCTGTCCGAGGACCGGGTCGAGATCAAGTACACGCTGCCTATGGGCGAGATCATGTTCGACTTCTTCGACGCGCTCAAGAGCCGCACCAAGGGTTATGCCTCGCTCGACTACGAGCCCACGGGTGAGCAGGCGTCCGACCTGGTCAAGGTCGACGTGCTGCTGCAGGGCGAGGTCGTCGACGCGTTCAGCGCGATCGTGCACCGCGACAACGCCTACGCCTACGGCGTCTCGCTGGCCGGCAAGCTGGAGAGCTCATCCCGCGTCAGCAGTTCGAGGTGCCGATCCAGGCTGCCATCGGAGCACGGGTCATTGCCCGCGAGAACATCCGCGCGATCCGCAAGGACGTGCTCGCCAAGTGCTACGGCGGCGACATCAGCCGCAAGCGCAAGCTGCTCGAGAAGCAGAAGGAGGGCAAGAAGCGGATGAAGATGGTCGGCCGCGTCGAGGTCCCTCAAGAGGCGTTCATCGCCGCGCTCTCGACTGGTGACGTCGAGAAGAAGTAGCCACGGCGAGGCGGTGACTGAGCGACGTATCCGTGGCTGGGATAGGTCGCCCTGTCACCGCGCCGTGATGCGTGAGCCTGTCACGAAGTAGTCTGCGCGGATGTCGAAGACCTTCTGACCGTCGCTGTCCCCGGCGACGCCACTACCGTGGCGGAGCTGACGTCGAAGCTCGAAGACCTCGGCTGTGTCGGCTGGATCATCGACGGCGCGCGCGTGGACTACCCCGGCTGGGTCCTGGCGCGTCTCGTCCTGACTGACGAGCAGGACGCCTCCGCGCTACGAGCTCAGCTGGCAGTGACCTGGCCCGAGGTGCGGATCGACGAGGTCGAGGTCTCCAGCGTTCCCACCATTGCTCCGTCACGGGTGCCATCCTCTGCTCCCTTGCACGAGGTGGCGGTGGCCCGTACCAAGGGACTTGGGCTGGATTTCGAGGCGGAGTTCGAGAAGGTGTGCTTGGCCGAGGCGAGGGTGGCTGAGAAGTCTGTGTTCGCGCGGGTGCAGCCCGTCGCTGCGGGGGAGCAGTTGTTGGAAGTGTTCACCTCGGCCAAGGGCGGATCAGTTGTGCTTTGGCGCCGGGGGCGCCGCCTCGTGCTGGCGTTGTTGCGCCGAAGCAAGGTTGTCGGATTTCATGTCTGGGAGCCGCAATGGTCGCCCCTAGGCGGTGATCGGTCCGGGGAGATACGCACAGCCATGCTCGGGCCGACGGTCGATGCAGCCCAGGTTGTGGACGTGCTCGAGCCAGCGCCCCAACTAGCTGACTCGCTGTGCGCGCTGATGCACCGGGAGAGCCCGCCGTTCGATGAGTTGTGTGCTCTGTTGGAGCTGCCGACCGAAGCGATGAGCGTCATCAGTGGCGAGTGTTCGGTTGAGGGTCTGCCCGGCGCGGTGATTCACACACCGGAAGGCATGCGGTCTCCAGACGGTGAGCTGGTCGAGTTGTCCGACGATGATCCGAAGTGGATCAGCTTGCTTGAAGAAGGAGCGCGCGAGCTCAAGTGGTGGTACCTGGCCTGGAACGTCGTGATTTTCGTCGTCTTTGTTGGGCTGATCATGCGATGGGTCGACGGCGGATCCGGGTTCTGGGGGCTGTTGGGGGCGAGCGGCGTGGTCCTGACGGCAAAGAACCTGTTCGACCTGTGGGCCGCGAGGCGCCGCGCCTTATGACCTCCCCGTCTACCCTCGACGCATGGCCATCCTCGAGTCGATCAACATCGGTCCCGCCGTCGACGTCCCCTGGGGCAAGCTGAAGCGCAGCGCGATCGACAAACAACCGTGGTCGGGGCCGTCCAGGTCCACCGGCTCGGGGTCGGGGACGACGAGATCGCCGATCAGAAGTTCCACGGAGGGCCCGACCAGGCGGTGTACGCGTACGCCCGTGAAGACCTTGACATGTGGGAACGGGAGATCGGCCGACCCATCAGGGCGGGGGAGTTCGGCGAGAACCTGACGACTCGCGGCGTCGACGTCCAGAACGCCCGACTCGGGGACCGTTGGCAGATCGGGTCGGCGCTGCTCGAGGTCGCCGGGGTGCGCATCCCGTGCTCGGTCTTTCAGGGCTTCGTGGACGAGCGCGGCTGGGTCAAGCGCTTCACCGAGAAGGGCGTACCGGGTGCGTACCTGCGCGTCATCGAGGAGGGGCAGATCCGGGGCGGGGGACGACGTCGAGATCGCTGAGCGACGAGAGCACGACCTCACAGTCGGCTTCACCTTCCGCGCCATGACGACCGAACGGCACCTGCTTCCGCTGCTCGCGAAAGAAGACCGTGTGTCACGAAGCATCCGTGCCAAGGTCGATGAGTTCTGCAACCAAGCCGCTATGTGACCGGCAAGTAGGTTAGGGTGATCGACACCACATTCCGCTAGTACGCTACGTGTGAAGGATCACCGCATGCCTGCTCCAGTTGTCACGCCCGAACAGCTTGCCATCATCGAGAACCGTGCCCCCAGCGTGTCGGCGCTGTTCTACGACCGGGTCAAGAAGAGCGGACCTCGCGAGGCTTATCGCTATCCCGACGAGAACGAGGTATGGCAGTCGCTGACCTGGACGCAGACCGGTGACAAGGTCACCAAGCCGCGGCCGGCCTCGTGGCGCTGGGCATCCAACCCGAAGAACGTGTCGCGATTGCCTCGGGCACCCGGGTCGAGTGGATCCTCGCCGACCTGGCCGTCATGGCCGCAGGTGGCGCCACCACGACGGTCTACCCGACGACGATGGCCGAAGACGTCGCCTACATCCTGGCCGACTCCGACAGCAAGGTCGTGTTCGCCGAGGACGACGAGCAGGTTGCCAAGCTGCGCGAGAAGCACTCCGAGCTGCCCTCGATCGCCAAGGTGGTCGTCTTCGACGGCACCACCGACGGCGACTGGGTCATCAGCTTCGACGAGCTGGAGGCGCTGGGCGCCAAGTACCTGGCCGACCACCCGACCGCCGTCGACGAGCGCGTCGCCGCGACGACCAAGGACTCGCTCGCGACCCTCATCTACACGTCGGGCACGACCGGCCGTCCCAAGGGCGTGCGCCTGGCGCACGACGGCTGGGTCTACGAGGGCTCGGTCATGGTCGCCGCCGGCATCCTGAGCGAGGACGACCTGCAGTTCCTGTGGCTGCCGATGGCGCACTCGTTCGGCAAGGTGCTGCTGTCGACGCAGCTCGCGATCGGTTTCGCCACCGCGATCGACGGCCGGGTGCCCCGCATCGTCGACAACCTGGCCGTGGTGCGCCCGACGTTCATGGGTGCGGCCCCGCGCATCTTCGAGAAGGCCTACGGCCGCATCGTCGGCATGACGGAGGCCGAAGGCGGCGTCAGCTCAAGATCTTCAAGTGGGCCGAGAAGGTCGGTATCGCGTACTCGCGGGCGGTCCGCTCCGGCAAGCCCGTCTCGCCGGTGCTCAAGGCGCAGCACGCCGTCGCCGACAAGCTCGTGTTCTCCAAGGTGCGCGACCGTTTCGGCGGCCGGGTGCGCTTCTTCATCTGGGGTGCTGCCGCCCTGTCGCCCGACATCGCCGAGTGGTTCCATGCGGCCGGCGTCCTGATCCTCGAGGGCTACGGTCTGACCGAGAACTCCGCCGGAGCGTTCGTCAACCAGCCCGACAACTTCAGAGCTCGGCTCGGTCGGCATGGCCTTCCCCGGCAGCGAGGCCAAGATCGCCGAGGACGGTGAGGTCCTGATCAAGGGCCCGCACGTCATGCGCGGCTATCACAACCTCGACGTCGAGAGCGCGTCCACGCTCACCGACGAAGGCTGGCTGCACACCGGTGACGAGGGGCGTCTCGACGAGGACGGCTTCTTGTTCATCACGGGCCGCAAGAAGGAGCTGTTCAAGACCTCGGGCGGCAAGTACGTCGCTCCGCCGCACATCGAAGGCATGTTCAAGGGCATCAGCGCCCTGACGAGCCAGATCGTGGTGCACGGTAACGAGCGCAACTTCTGCTCCGCCCTGATCACGCTCGACCCGGACGGCATCGCCAGTGGGCCGCGGCTAACGGGATGGCCGGCAAGTCGTACACCGAGGTCGTCAACTCGCCCGAGATCCACCGCTCGTGCAGAGCCAGATCGACGGCTGAACTCCAAGATCAACCGCTGGGAGACGATCAAGAAGTTCGCGATCCTCGACCACGACCTGTCGATCGAGTCCGGTGAGATCACGCCCAGCATGAAGGTCAAGCGCAATGTCGTCGAAGCCAACAACAAGGCGATTCTGGACTCCTTCTACGCTTAGTCGGTGAACCTGAAACGAAAGCCCGCTCCCCGCCCACGGTGAGCGGGCTTTCGCCACCGATGCGGTCCGACCGTTCGGCGTCACTCGTCCTTTCGGAATTTACGTGCACGTGCCGTTCTGCACGGTGCGGTGCGGCTACTGCGACTTCAACACCTACACGGCCGACGAGCTGGGCGAGGGGGGCGACGCGAGCCTCGTACGCCGACACCGCGATCAGTGAGATCCGGCAGCGCGCCCAGCAGCTGGGACGCCGCGAGGTCGAGACGGTGTTCTTCGGCGGCGGCACACCGACCCAGCTGCCGGCCGCCGACCTGGTCCGGATCCTGGCGGCGATCGACGAGTCGTTCGGACTGGCCGACGGCGTCGAGGTGACGACCGAGGCCAATCCCGACTCGGTGACGTTGGAGTCGTTGCAGACGCTGCACGCAGGCGGATTCACCCGCATCTCGTTCGGGGTGCAGTCGGCCGTCCCGCACGTGCTCGCGACGTTGGAGCGGACTCACGATCCGGCCGGCGTGCCCCAGGCGATCAGCTGGGCGCGCCAGGCCGGGTTCGAGCAGCTCAGCGTCGACCTGATCTACGGCACGCCGGGGGAGTCGATGGACGACTGGCGCGCGAGCATCACCCAGGCCATCGCCCTGGCGCCCGATCACATCAGCGCGTACGCGCTGATCGTCGAGCAAGGCACGGCCTTCGCCCGCAAGGTGCGGCGCGGCGAGGTCGTGATGCCCGACGACGACGAGACGGCCGACAAGTACGTCCTGGCCGACGAGCTGTTCGCCGCAGCCGGTCTCGACTGGTACGAGCTGTCCAACTGGGCTCGTGACGATGCGGCCCAGTGCCGGCACAACGTCCTGTACTGGCACAGCGACGACTGGTTGGGCATCGGCCCCGGCGCCCACTCCCACGTAGCCGGTGAGCGGTGGTGGAACGTCAAGCATCCAGCGGCATACGCGCAACGGCTGGCAGCCGACGAGCTGCCGCGCCAGGACGGCGAGACGATCGACGCCGCGACAGCCCGCGTCGAGCAGATCATGCTGGAGACCCGGCTGCGGTCAGGTCTCGACCTGGGGGTGCTGAGTGCCGAGGCCCAGACAGCCGTCCCGTCCTTGCTCGAGCGGGGGATGGTGACGCAGCACGAGAACCACCTGGTCCTGACCCAGCAGGGACGGCTGCTCGCCGACGCCGTGGTGCGCGAGCTCGTCGACTAGTCGCGCTCTTGCTGGTTGAGGTGCGGAGCGAAGCGGAGCCTCGAAACCTGGTGGGCCAGCAGGCTTGGGTGGCCCCTGCTGGTTTTCGAGACGGGCTCGTGCCTCGCCCTCCTCAACCTGCAGGGGCCGGAGCTGTCACGAAGTCGATGAGCTCTTCGACGCGTCCGAGGAACTCCGGCTCCAGATCGGCATAGGTGTCGACCTTGCCGAGGATGTGCTTCCAGGCGCGAGCGATGTCCTTCTGGTCGGAGTGCGGCCAGCCCATCGCCTTGCAGATGCCGTACTTCCAGTCCTGCCCGCGAGGGATCACCGGCCAGGCGTCGATGTCGAGACGACCGGGCTTCACCGACTGCCAGACGTCGATGTAGGGGTGGCCGACGACCAGGACATGTGGACGACCGGACACCTGCTCGGCGATGCGGGTCTCCTTCGAGCCGGGCACCAGGTGGTCGACCAGGACCCCGAGGACGCGACCGGGCCCCGGGTCGAACTCGTCGACGATCGCGCTCAGGTCGTCGATGCCGCCGAGGTACTCGACCGCGACGCCCTCGACACGCAGGTCGTCGCCCCACACCTTCTCGACGAGCTCGGCGTCGTGGCGGCCTTCGACGTAGATCCGGCTGGGCAGCGCGACCCGGGCCTTGGCGCCCTGGACGGCGCGCGATCCCGATGCCGTGCGGGTGGCGGTGACCTTGGTCGCCGCGGAGGGGGGACGGGCGATGATCGGCTTGCCGTCGAGCAGGTAGCCGGGGCCCAGCGGGAACGAGCGCCGCTTCAGACGACGGTCTTCGAGGATCATCATGCCGAGATCCTTCTCGACGACCATGACCTCACCACAGAATCCGGTGGTCGCGTCCTCGATGACCATGCCGCGCTCGATCACGACCTCGACCGACCGTCCACGCTTGGGCTTGTTCCAGTCGCCTGACAGGACATCGCTGCCGTAGCGGTCAACCATGCTGCGTTCCGTCAACCATGCAGTGCTCCCAGGAGTCGTTGGTGCAGTGTCTCGACGTCGTCCTTCGTGATGTCGGCACCCAACAGTTCTACCTCGCCGTCGAGCAGGCCGAGAGCGAGGTCCACCGCGACCGGCCAGCTCGCTGGCACCTCGGCTGGCAGCTCGTCGGCCCACAGGTCGCCGAGCGCGACATAGCGACGGGTCTCGTCGACCCCGATCCAGGTGACGGTCATGACGAGCTCGCCTCCGACCGGACCAGCACCCAGGTGGGCGACCTCGGCGAAGAACCCGCCACCGAGATCGACAGCCCACACCGCGGACATCTCACCGCCTTGTGACTCGTGAGCGACGCGCGTGCCGTCGTCCAGAGTCACGAGCCGAGCCGTGTACGTCAGGCTGTGCTCGCGACCATTCACGACGACTTTGCCGTCGGGCGTCTCGCTGATTCCCTCCACGTCGTTAGACTGGCACTTGGCACCTGAGAGTGCCGATCCGACGCGCTGGACGAGACCGACTGAAAGGGGACCGGGATGTCTGACGACCGCAGGCTCGACGTGCTGCGAGCCATCGTCGAAGACTATGTCGCGACCCGAAGAACCCGTCGGGTCGCGCTCGTTGCTCGATCGCCACCAGCTGGGCGTCTCTCCGGCGACGGTGCGCAACGACATGGCGGCGCTCGAGGACGAGGGCTACCCGACCCAGCCGCACACGAGTGCCGGGCGCATCCCGACCGACAAGGGCTACCGGTTGTTCGTCGACCGGCTCTCGACGGTCAAGGCGCTGTCGCCGCCTGAGCGGCGGGCGATCGAGACGTTCCTGACCGGTGCGGTCGACGTCGACGACGTCGTGCAGCGCAGCGTCAAGGTGCTGGCCCAGCTGACCAACCAGGTCGCGATCTCGTGCAGTACCCGTCGCTGACGCGGTCGACGGTCCGGCACATCGAGCTCGTGGCGCTCGAAGGTTCACGGGTCCTGCTCGTGGTCATCACGAGCAGTGGTCGGGTCGAGCAGCGGATCGTCGAGCTCGTCGCGACACCGTCCGACGACCTGTTGGCCGACATGCGTTCGCGCATCACGCGCGTGACGGTCGGCGAACGACTGCCCGAGGCATCGCTGAAGCTCGCCGACCTGATCGGCACCTTCCGCTGCACGACCGGCCGATCGTGACCTCGATCGTGACGACGTTGACCCACACGTTCTCCAACGAACGCTCCGACGAGCGCATCGCGGTCGGCGGCACCGCCAACCTCGCCCGGTTCGGCAGCGACTTCGACACCTCGATCAAGCCCGTCCTCGAGGCGATCGAGGAACAGGTCGTGCTGCTCAAGCTGCTCGGCGAGGCCACCCGCGACCTCTCGGTCCGCATCGGTTCGGAGACCGGGCACGAGAGCTTGTCGACGACGGCGGTCATCTCGACAGCCTACGGCTCCGACGACCTGGCGTTGGCGACGCTCGGCACCGTCGGGCCCACCCGCATGGACTATCCCGCAACGATGGCAGCTGTTGGTGCCGTCGCCCGTTACGTCGGCCACATGCTGGCCGACAACTAGAAACAGATCTAGGACTCATGGCTCAGGACTACTACGCAACTCTCGGCGTCAACCGCGACGCGACCCCAGAAGCGAGAAGGCGTACCGCAAGCTCGCACGTCAGTTTCACCCCGACGTCAACGACGCCCCCGATGCCTCCGACAAGTTCAAGGAGGTGACGATCGCCTACGAGGTGCTGTCCGATCCGGCCAAGCGGTCCACCTTCGACCGTGGCGGCGACCCCATGAGCAGTGGTGGCGGCGGATTCGGCGGCGGCCAAGGATTCAACTTCGACGACATCATGGGCGCGTTCTTCGGCCAGAACGCCCAGCGCGGGCCCAAGCCTCGTCAGCAGCGCGGCCAGGACGCCTTGCTGCGCCTCAACCTCGACCTCGCGGAGGCCGTCTTCGGCGTCACGCACGACATCAAGGTCGACACAGCGGTCACCTGCACGACGTGCGAGGGCAGTGGTGCGGCCAATGGCTCGCAGCCCGAGACCTGCCGCACCTGCCACGGGCACGGCGACGTGCAGCACGTCCAGCGTTCGCTGCTGGGTGACATCCGCACGTCCCGCCCGTGCCCCACTTGCCACGGCTACGGCACCGTCATCCCCGATCCGTGCGCCGAGTGCGCCGGTGAGGGGACGGGTGCGGGTCGCGTCGTTCGATCTCGGTGACGATTCCGCCGGGTGTCGATCAGGGCAACCGCATCCAGCCGCGGGCGAGGGCGAAGTCGGCCCCGGGTGGGGGACCGGCCGGTGACCTGTACCTCGAGGTCAACGTCGCACGCCATCCGGTCTTCCAGCGCAAGGGCGATCAGCTGTTCTGCCAGATCACCGTGCCGATGACGGCCGCAGCGCTGGGCATGCACATGGATCTCGAGACGCTCGACGCCGAGGCGCCCGAGGCAGAAGATCCGCGCTGACCGTCGGCTTCGACGTCGCGTCGGGCACGCAGTCGGGCGACACCATCACGGTCCGCGGCTACGGTGCACCGCGTCTGCGCGGCTCGGGGCGAGGAGATCTCAAGGTGCAGGTCGTCGTCGAGACGCCCACGCGCATCGACGAAGAACAGCGCGCGCTGCTGCAGCAGCTCGCCAAGCTGCGCGACGAGGAGCATCCCGAGGCCCAGGTCGACAGCAACCACAAGGGCGTCTTCGGGAAGATCAAGGATGCATTCAAGTGAGTTGCCTGACCCGAACTGCTTGTTCTGCAAGATCGTCGCAGGTGAGATCCCGGCTGAGATCGTCGCAGAGACGCCGCACACCGTGGCGTTCCGCGACATCAACCCGCAGGCCCCGACGCACGTCCTGGTGATCCCGCGCGTCCACGAGCCCGATGTGGCGAGCCTGGCAGCCGCTGCGCCCGAGGCCGCAGCCGCGTTGCTGTCAGAGACGCGACGCATCGCCGGGCTCGAGGGCCACGAGTCGTACCGGCTCGTCTTCAACACGGGTGCGGAGGCCGGCCAGACCGTGTTCCACGCGCACGGTCATGTCCTGGCGGGGCGCGGCCTGACCTGGCCTCCTGGCTGACGGCTGATGTCAGTCCTGGTCTGACAGCCAGGTCGCGAAGTCGGGGCCGGCGATGACGGCGCCCGGGCCGGGCAGGCAGGCGCCGTCGGCCATGGCCTGGCTCTGGACCGTGGTGTTGATCGTGACGTCGATACCGCGATGTGCGGCGACCTGACCGACCAGGTCCGCGAGGTCTTCGGCTGCGGGTCCGGCGAGCCCGAGCCGCTCTCGCTGTTCTGAGCCGTCGGCCAAGGCCAGGAGCAGGTGGGCGATCTCGTCGACTGCCACCGGCTGGGTCTTCATGACGGGTAGGTTGACGGCGTCGCCGTCGCGGTTCCAGTCGAGCATCTGACCGGGGAACTGCAGGAACTGGGCGGCGCGCAGGATCCGCGGTCCTGGTGCCTCTGCGGCCACGGTCTTCTCCTGGGCCAGCTTCGCGGCGTAGTACCCGTAGTCGCCCATCTGGTCGACTCCGATGATCGAGAGCACGACACTGCGAGCCCCCCGCGGCGGTGGCCGCCGAGGCCAGGTTCCCGGCGACGGTGGTGAAGAACGCGGTGGCCTCGGCCTCGTCGAGGGTGGGGCTCTGGGTCACGTCGATCACGGCGTCCGCTCCCGCGAGCAGCCGGTCAGACCGGCGGATGACGTCAGGTCGATCCCGTGCTCTCGTGCGGAGCTCGATGACCTGGTGGCCGGCGGCAGTGGCCGCTTGGGCGACGTGACGGCCGACAAGGCCGGTGGATCCGGCAATGGCGATACGCATGATGATCTCCTCGGTTCAATACTCGGACAACATATGTCCGAGTATTGAGGATCATACTCAGACAATTACTGTCCGGGTAGGGTGGGAGGTGTGAAGATGTCAGCCGGGGTCGAGTGGGCGCTGCACTGCTGCGCCGTGCTGAGGCGTTGCTCCCGATCCGGTCCCGGCCGCGGCCCTGGCCGAGCTTCACGGCGTGTCGAAGTCGTACCTCGCCAAGCAGATGCAGCTGCTGTCGCGCTCCGGGCTCGTGAGAGCCGTCGAAGGGCGCGACGGGGGATACTTGCTGCCCGCCCCGGGGCCGAGGTCTCGGTCTACGACGTGGTCCGTGCGGTCGATGGGCCGGAACCGGCGTTCCCGATGCACCGAGATCCGCCAGCAAGGCCCGTTGCCAGCGAGCAGCGAGGCGTGCAAGGTGCCATGCGGTATCGCGAAGGTCATGGCAACCGCTGAGCGCGCGTGGCGCGACTCGCTACGGCAGGTGAGCCTGGCTGATCTGGCCGCCTCCGTCGACGACGCGAGTCCGGGCGCCTGGACTGCCGTACGCGGCTGGCTGTCGGCATGACCGATGTGCCTCGGAGTGGCACGTAGTCGACGCCATTGCGTACGATTGTCACCACATGACTGACGAGACCTACCCCGACGCGCCGCCCACTCACACGTTCACGATTCCGTCGAGCGTTGCAGCAGTTGCTCTGCTCGGTCCTGCCGACGAGTTCCTGCGTCTGATCGAGGACTCGTTCGAGGCCAAGATCCACGCCCGCGGCAACACCATCACCGTGACGGGTGCGCCGTCCCGAGGCGGCACTGATCGAGCGGCTGCTCGACGAGCTCGTCACGATCCTGCGCACGGGTCAGCACCTGACCCGCGAGACCGTCGAGCGCAGTGTCTCGATGCTGCGCACCGAGACACGTGAGAAGCCGGCCGAGGTGCTGAGTCTCAACATCTTGTCGAACCGTGGCCGCACGATCCGGCCCAAGACGGTCAACCAGAAGCGTTACGTCGACGCGATCGACAAGCACACGATCGTGTTCGGCATCGGCCCGGCCGGCACCGGCAAGACGTATCTCGCGGTAGCCAAGGCCGTGCAGGCGTTGCAGTCCAAGCAGGTCAACCGCATCATCTTGACCCGCCCGGCCGTCGAGGCTGGCGAACGACTCGGATTTCTGCCGGGCTCGTTGAGCGAGAAGATCGATCCCTACCTGCGCCCGCTGTACGACGCGCTGCACGACATGATCGACCCGAGACGATCCCCAAGCTCCTGACGTCGGGAGTCATCGAGGTCGCCCCGCTGGCCTACATGCGCGGTCGCTCGCTCAACGACGCGTTCATCATCCTCGACGAGGCGCAGAACACGACGCCCGAGCAGATGAAGATGTTCCTGACCCGGCTCGGCTTCGGCTCCAAGATGGTCGTCACTGGCGACGTCACCCAGGTCGACCTGCCCGGTGGTACCAAGAGCGGGCTCCGCGTCGTCGAAGAGATCCTCGACGGCGTGCACGACATCCACTTCGCACACCTCGCAGCCGCCGATGTCGTCCGGCACAAGCCGTCGGACGCATCGTCGCAGCCTATGGCGAGTTCGAGGCTGTCGAGAGTCGATCCATCCACGCCAACTCGGCACATGAAGCAGGTGCAGAAGCCCATGAACGTCGACGTACTCGATCAGTCCGGGACCGACGTCGATGTCGTCGGTCTGACCAAGCTGTGCCGGTTCGCGATGCGTCGCATGAGGCTGCATCCGGCCACCGAGCTTGACGGTGCGCCTCGTCGACCCCGACACCATCACGGTGCTCAACGAGCAGTGGATGGGCAAGAAGGGGCCGACCGACGTGCTGTCGTTCCCCATGGACGAGCTCACCCCCGGCACCGATGACGCCGAGAGCCCCGAGGGCTACCTCGGCGACATCGCGCTGTGCCCGCAGGTGGCAGCCCAGCAGGCACCGGCGGCCGGTCACACGACCCAGGACGAGATCGACCTGCTGACGGTGCACGGCATCTTGCACCTGCTCGGCTACGACCACGCCGAGCCAGAGGAGCACAAGGAGATGTTCGGCATCCAGGGGCGCCTGTTGCTCGAGTGGCAGCAGGTCGCCGCCGGCGTCGACCCGAACAACCGTGACGCGCCGATGAACTGGTTACCTGTCGTCCTGTCGATCCTCCTCGCGGTCGTGGCAGGAACGCTGGCCAGCGTCGATGCAGCTATCTCGGCGTTCTCCAAGGCGCGCGCCGAAGAGCTGCGAGGACGAGGGACGGACCGGTGCCAGGCGGCTCGCGCAGATCCTGAGCGATCCGGCCGCCTACCTCAGCTCAGTGCTGCTGATGCGCATCGTCGCCGAGACCGCGAGCATCGTGCTGGTTGCGCTGGTCGTCGCCGACGGCTCGACGGCCTCTGGCCACGGTTCGGTGTGGCTACCGCGATCATGGTCGTCGTCAGCTTCGTGGCAATCGGCGTCGGACCGCGCACGTTGGGCCGTCAGCACGCCGAGTCGATCGCGCTGGCCTCAGCAGTGCCGGTCATCGGGATCACCTGGCTGCTCGGCCCCATCCCGAAGGTGCTGATCCTGCTCGGCAATGCGCTCACGCCAGGTCGCGGCTTTCGGGAAGGTCCGTTCGCCTCGGAGGTCGAGGTGCGCGAGCTCGTCGACCTGGCCGCCGCCTCGTCGGTCATCGAGACCGACGAGGGCAAGATGCTGCAGTCGGTGTTGAGCTCGGCGACACGATCGTGCGCGAGGTCATGGTGCCGCGCACCGACCTGGTGTTCGTCGAGCAGAGCAAGACCCTGCGGCAGGCGATGTCATTGGCCCTGCGCAGCGGCTATTCGCGCATGCCGGTCGTCGGCGACAACCTCGATGACATCGTCGGCATGGCCTACCTCAAAGACATCACCAAGCGGGTGTTCGACAACCACGTCGCCGAGACGACCGAGCGCATCGACTCGATCGCCCGACCCTGCCTGTTCGTCCCCGACACCAAGCCGGCCGGCGACCTGCTCCGCGAGATGCAGGCCCAGCGCACGCACGTCGCGATCGTCGTCGACGAGTTCGGTGGAACGTCCGGCATGATCACGATCGAGGACATCCTCGAAGAGATCGTCGGCGAGATCACCGACGAGTACGACACCGAGCCCGACGACCTCGAGCAACTCGCCGACGGCACCTGGCGAGTCAGCTCCCGTTTCGAGGTCGACGATCTCGAGGACCTGTTCGACATCCCGATCGAGGACGAGGACGTCGACTCCGTCGGCGGGCTGATGGCCAAGCATCTGGGCAAGGTGCCGATCCGGGGGAGTGTCGTCGAGGTCGAGGGACTACGTTTCGAGGCGGAGGGCCCGTCCGGGCGCCGCAACCGCATCGGTCACGTCCTCGTGAGCCGCATGACACCTCTGCCCCATGACGCGAAAGGTACTGACCATGGATCTCAGTCCTGAGGACAGCAGCTTGGTGACGCTCGCTCGCGCAGCGCGCGCACGCACCGGCGCCAGGCACGGAGCTTGCGGTGCGCGATCAAGACGGTCGTACGTACGCGGCGTCGACGGTCTCGCTGCCGTCGGTGCACGTCGACGCTCTCGACCTGGCCGTCGCGATGGCGGTGTCGTCGGGTGCCAAAGGCATCGAGGCGGCGGCGTTCGTCGCCGAGCGCAATCCCGAGCCGATCGTCGGAGGCACAGCGGTGCGCGACCTGTCAGGTCACGGCATCAACATCTACATCGCCGATCCGACCGGCGAGGTCGTCCGAGTGGGCACGACATGAGCACCGAGGCGCAGAAGCCGCACCGTTCGGGGTTCGCCTGC
Source organism: Aeromicrobium sp. UC242_57 (assembly GCF_044452305.1). NCBI lineage: Bacteria > Bacillati > Actinomycetota > Actinomycetes > Propionibacteriales > Nocardioidaceae > Aeromicrobium > Aeromicrobium sp. UC242_57. The sequence continues at coordinate 259,801 of NZ_JBIOAM010000001.1, forward strand.
TTCGTCGGACGTCCCGATGCGGGCAAGTCGACACTGACCAACGCCCTGGTCGGCGGCAAGATCGCGATCACGTCGTCCAAGCCGCAGACCACCCGCCACGCGATCCGTGGCCTGGTCAATCGCGATGACGCCCAGCTGATCCTGATCGACACGCCTGGGCTGCACAAGCCCACACGCTGCTCGGCGAGCGGCTCAACGCCCTCGTGCGGTCGACGTGGTCCGAGGTCGACACGATCGGCATGTGCCTGCCCGCCAACGAGTCAGTCGGGGAGGGCGACAAGTTCCTGATCCGCGGCTGGCTCAGCTGCAGAAGGGCAAGGGGACGTCGCAAGCCGATCTTCGCGATCGCGACCAAGACCGACCTGGTCAAGCCCGACAAGCCGCCAGACCACCTGCTGTCGATCCAGCAGGCCGGCGCAGATGCGGGGCTGCAGTGGCAGGAGATCATCCCCGTCTCGGCAGTCGCCGACGAGCAGATCGACCTGCTCGCAGACCTGCTGGTCGAGACGTTGCCGAACGGCCCGGCGCTGTACCCGGAGGGTCAGCTCACCGACGAGCCCGAAGAGACCCTGATCGCCGAGATCATCCGCGAGTCGGCGTTGGAGGGTGTGCGCGACGACTGCCGCACTCGATCGCCGTCGTCGTCGAAGAGATGGTTCCGCGCGAGGACCGCCCTGAGGGCAAGCCGCTGATCGACGTCCGCGTCAACGTGTACGTCGAGCGCGACAGCCAGAAGGGCATCATCATCGGCAAGCAGGGCGCGCGCCTGCGCCAGATCGGCAGCGACTCCCGGTCGCAGATCGAGAAGATCCTCGGCACGCCGGTGTTCCTCGACCTGCACGTCAAGGTCGCCAAGGAGTGGCAGCGGGGACCCCAAGCAGCTTCGCAAGTCGGGTTCTGATCGACAGTTCTGATCGACCTGACCAGATCGGGGTAAGACTCGATCATGGACGCCGTCGGAAGCTCTAAGGAGATCGCCTTCTGGCTGGAGCGGGCGCAGGCCAAGACCTACCGGGTCGAGGCGTTCCGCAACGCTGCTGCCCGCGATCGGCGACCTCAGCACCGACGAGGTCGCCAAACGTGCGGCGGACGGACGGCTCAGGCGGATCAAGGGCATCGGCGACCGGACGTTCGGGGTCATCGTGCAGGCTGTCGCCGGAGATGTGCCCGACTACCTGGCTGATCTGCGTTCAGAGGGCACCACTCCGCTCGCCGAAGGAGGATCAGAAGCTTCGAGCACAGCTGCGGGGTGACCTGCACAGCCACTCGGACTGGTCGGACGGTGGCTCACCGATCGAGGAGATGGCCAGAGCCGCGCATTGGCGGGGCCGCGAGTACCAGGTGCTGACCGATCATTCGCCCCGTCTCACGGTCGCCAACGGGCTGAGCGCAGAACGTCTCGCCGAGCAGCTCGACGTCGTGGCCGCCGTCGACGAGCTGTACGACGGCTTCAGGCTGTTGAGCGGCATCGAGGTCGACATCCTGGACGACGGAGCCCTCGACCAGAGCGACGAGATGCTGGAGCGGCTCGATGTCGTCGTCGCGAGCGTCCACTCCAAGCTGCGGATGGACCGGCGTGCCATGACACGGCGGATGATTACGGCGGTCGCCGATCCGCACACCAACGTCCTCGGTCACTGCACGGGACGGCTGGTTGCCGGGGGACGGGGGACGCGGCCGCAGTCAGAGTTCGACGCGGCGGCGGTGTTCCGTGCGTGCGTCGAGTTCGATGTCGCGGTCGAGATCAACTCGCGCCCTGAACGGCAGGACCCGCCGGACGACCTCATCGCCGGGGCTCTGGACGCCGGGTGCTTGTTCGCGATCAACACTGATGCCCATGCGCCTGGTCAGCTGGACTTTCTCGACTACGGAGCAGCCCGCGCCGAAGCGGCCGGCGTGCCAGCCGACCGGATCATCACGACGTGGCCGGTCGAGCGCCTGCTCGACTGGTCACACGCGAAGCGTTGAGCGGTGACACAGCGAGCTGTCCGACGCACGGAAACGTCGCAGTGTCACCGCCCACGGGTCGGGGATGTCCGACGTGTCAGCTCAGGCTGTCGGCCAGCTCTCGTACCTCGTCGGCACTGAGAGCTGTGGCGGTTCGGCCGGTGACGGCGTCGTAGACGTCGATGGCTGTCCGAGGTCTTTGACCATGCGCCTGGCACGGGCCGGATCGCTGCCGCAGTCGGCGCGGCACTCGCCCGACGCCGCGACCTTGTGCGCGATGACCAACGCGCAGAGCGCATGGGCCTCGGCGGCATCGAGCTGCGGCGACAGCGCGAACGGGAACATCCGAGCCATTCGCGCATGGAACTCGACGTGGGCGGGGTCGAGGTCGCCGGCGACGAGCGGAAACTGCATCGCCTCGGTGAACGCAGCACGGACGTCGTCCTCGGTGCCCTCACGACCGATCCACGACTCAGCGCGTTCGATCGCTGCGGCGACCCGTGCCCGCCCGACAGGTTCCTGCAGAGCCACGACCTGGCGGGCCTGGGGTGATCCGCAGCCGAGCTCGCAGCGCGGGGGAGTCGTCGGTCGTCCCGAACAGGCGACCGATCAGCGGGACCAGCCTCGATCGGTCGCTGTCACGCAGCAGGTCGTTGACCGTCCGGGCCTCGTGCGCGAGGAGCTCGTGCGTGCACTCGGGGCGGTCGCTCCACTCCTCGCCGGCCAGCAACGAGACATATTCCATGACGCAGGCTTCGCCGTGCTCGGCGTCGTGTGAACCGGCAGACAGCGTCGGCAGGAAGTCAGGAGCACTCATGGCTCCAGTATCTCCCGCAGAGTCAACTGGCGCTGCTGTGATCAGCCTGCCTGCGAGTAGAAGACCTCGGTGCTCTGGCAGGTCTTCGGCACCTGGTCGTAGAAGTAGCTCGTCGAGGCGAGCTGCTCGGCAAAACCTCCGCCGAGCTTCACCGTGTCGCCCAGCTCATAGGTCTTGCCGTCGAATCGGATGCGCAGCGGGTCCGGTGTCTGGACCGTCGTGCCGTGCGGCCAGACGACCACGACCGATCGGCCGTCGGTGTTGAGTCCGAGGCAGCCTCCGACGTCGGTCAGGACGCCCTCGCCCATGGCCGTGGCTCCTTCGTCGGACTCCTTGCCCACCAGCACCAAGGTGTCACCGCCAGCGTTGATGACCTTCTCGGCACCACTGCGGTTGACGACGATCGCGACAAGAGCCGCGACCAGGACGGCGGCGAGTGCGCCGCCGATGAGAGTTTTCCGACGATCTGCCATGTCGGCATTGTTTCAGGATCAGTCAGCCAGCAGCGCGGCGACCGTCGCACCCAGCTCGTACGCTGAGTCAGTGGCAGCGGCATCGACGTCGCCCATGACCTCGAGCACCTGTGCAGCCTGGACCCACGGCAGAGCGCCGACGATCGACTGCACCGATCGCACGGCGCCTGTCGTGTCGTACCGGCCGTGCACCCAGAGGCCGTAGGGCTTCTTGCCGCCAGCTGAGCCGGACGCCGAGCCGTCATCGGACAGTGCACCTCCGAGGTCGAGGAAGAACGAGTCGAAGAAGTGCTTCAACGCCCCACTCATGTACCCGAAGTTGGCGCTCGTGCCGAGCACGAATCCGTCTGTGGCAGCGACGTCGTCCAGCGACGTCGAGAGTGCCGCCCGCACGACGACGTCCACACCGCTGATCGCATCGTCCTGGGCGCCCGCTACCACGGCATCGAGAAGACGCTGGGTGCTCGGCGTAGGAGAGTGGTGCACGATCAGCAGACGGGCCATGGCGCGACGCTATCAAGCACTGGCCGAGGACCACGGGCACCCGCCATGGCGCCCTGATCAGATGAACATTCATCTTTTACACGCTGCGCGTTTGGGTATCTGTGACTACCATCACCTATGGAGTTCGCGACGGTAGCGCAGGCGATTCTCGGCAACATCGAGAAGATCATCGACGGCAAGCCAGAGGCCGCAGAAGCCGCCTTGGTGGTGCTGCTCGCCGAGGGGCATCTGCTGATCGAAGATGTTCCCGGCGTCGGCAAGACCGCCCTGGCCAAGGCGCTGGGACGCTCGGTGAGCTGCTCGGTGCGACGCATCCAGTTCACCCCTGACCTGCTGCCGTCCGACATCACAGGTGTGTCGGTGTACAACCAGAACGAGCGCGAGTTCGAGTTCAAGCCCGGCGCGGTGTTCGCCAACATCGTGATCGGCGACGAGATCAACCGCGCCTCGCCCAAGACCCAGTCGGCCCTGCTCGAGGCGATGGAAGAACGCCAGGTCACCGTCGACGGCACGACCTACGTCCTGGCCAGCCCGTTCACCGTCGTCGCGACCCAGAACCCGTTCGAGATGGAAGGCACGTACGCGCTTCCCGAGGCGCAGCGCGACCGGTTCATGGCCCGCATCTCGATGGGCTACCCCGATCCGGCTGCTGAGCTGGCCATGCTCCGCGGCCGTGACGCCGACAACCCCTTCGACGGGCTGGAGGCGGTCGCCTCGATCGAGGACGTGCAGCAGATGATCCACACGGCCCGTCAGGTGCATGTCTCGTCGGCGGTCGAGCAGTACACCGTCAACATTGTGCAGGCCACCCGGGTCGACACCGAGCTACGCCTCGGTGCCAGCCCTCGAGCGACCCTGCAGCTGGTGCGAGCAGCCAAGGCCCGGGCGGCGGTCCACGGCCGCGACTTCGTCCTGCCCGACGACATCGACGTGCTGACACCGTTCGTGCTGCCGCACCGGTTGATCCCGATGCGGGGTGTCGCCTCCGTGGCAGCCGTCGTCGACCGCATCGTCGCCGAGACGCCGGTTCCTGCGGGCGCCGTCCAGCCGAGCTGACATGGCCGCCGACGGTCGCTGGCGCAGCGCCGCAAGCTCCCTGGTCGTGACCCGCCGCGGAGCCGGTTTCCTCGTCGCGGCGCTGGTCACCCTGGTGCTCGCCCCGGTGATGTCGCTGCCCGCGATGCTCTACGTGACGGGCCTGTTGCTGGCGCTCGTGCTGATCAACGCGTGCTTCGTCTTCGTCGGCCACTCACGGGTGCGGATAGAGCGCGCATTCTCGCCCCAGATCGTTCCGCCCGGCACGCTGTCTCACGCGACGATCCGCATCACCAACATGTCGGTCCTGCCCTGCCTCGAGGCCAGCTGGGAAGACCGCTTGCCGCACGGCATGACGGGCGACGCCTCTGGCCGACTCCCGGCGCTGGGTGGCAGCCACAGCACGAGCTCGCAGGTGGCGTTCTCGTACGACCTGCAGGGTCTACGCCGTGGCCGACACGACATCGGCCCGGTCCAGGTCGACGTCCAAGATCCCTTCGGCCTGGTCTATCGGCGCCACACGTTCGGCACGACCGAGGCGCTGACGGTGCTGCCGCGCATCGTCGACCTGCCGGCGATCAGGCCGCGCGGATCGAGCGAGGACGGAGCGACCAGGCCAGCACCCAGCACGTCGGGGTCGGCGACGACGACGTCATCGCCCGGACCTACCTACCAGGAGATGCGCTCAAGCGGATCCACTGGAAGGCCACGGCACACCGCGCCGAGCTGATGGTCCGCCAGGAGGAGCAGCAGGTCACTCCACGAGCCGCAGTGTGGCTCGATGCCGAACCCAGCAGCCAGGGCACGGCGCGCGACCGGTCCGATGCGTGGGAGTACTCGCCGTCGTTCGAGTGGTCGATCGTCGCGGTTGCCTCGATCTCGTCCCACCTGGTGCGAGCCGGGTACGTGGTCACGGTGCAGTCGAATGGCCACGCGGTCGACCGGTTCGTGGCCGACGGCCAGGACACGCTCGAGGACGCGATGGCCGACCTGGCCGTGCTGACCCCAGAGGAGCACGATCACGAGGGTGCAGCCGTGGCAGAACGGACGACGTTCGTCGTGCTTGGGCGGCTCGACGTCGAGCGAGCGCGGCACTGGGTCTCGACGCTCTCCGCATCGCGGGCGATCATGGCGTTCGTCGCGCACGGCACCAGGGACGACGTGCTCGACCTGCTGCACGGTGCGCGCTGGAACGTCGTGACCTACACGCCCAAGGACGACCTGGCCGAGTGCTGGTCCCGCTTCGATCAGGCGTTCAGCCATGTTGCGTCCTGACCCCCGCCCCGCCGCTGCCTCCAGGGCGGCGACCGAGACGTGGCTCGATCACGGCCTCGTCCTGATCGCCCTGCTGGTGCTGATGACTGGCTTCAGCACCGTCGTCGAAGGTTCTGACTGGCGGATCACGACGACGCTCATCGCGGTGATGGTCGCGACGACGTGCGCCGTGCTGCGGGCGATCGGTCTGCGCATCGTCACGCCGGTTGCGCTCGTGGTGGAGTTCCTCGCCATCACCTGGGTCTTCGTGCCGGAGACCCTCATGGTCATCCTGCCGACCAAGCAGACCTTCGTGCGGTTGGCCGAGCTGGTCGGCAATGCGCAGGACATCATCGTCGAGGAGCGTGCTCCCGTCGCCGCGGGCAAGCCCATCGTGCTGCTGCTCGCCGCGTCGTTCGGGCTCTTGGTGATCGTCGCTGACGTGATGCTGCAGCACCGGCGTGCTGCCGGGTTGGTGGGGGCTCTCCTCATCGCGGTGTTCGTGACCCCCGCGATGATCTCGGGGGACACCCCGCCGGTGTGGATCTTCGTGACCGCCGCGGCCCTGTGGCTCGTGCTGCTGCGATCTCGCACCGCGACGACGAGCCTGCTGGGTCGCAGCGCCGTGCCGGCGGCACTCGTCGGCGTCGCTGCGCTCGTGGCGTCGGTCGGATTCGTCGCGGTGTCACCCGACGTGAGCGCCGTAGCCTCGTCGTGGGGCAAGCCGCCGCCAGCCGTCTTCGGCCGAGGCATCAACCCCATGCTCGAGCTGGGTCAGAACCTGCGGCGCAACTCCACGGCGCAGGCACTGACCTACACGAGCTCGACCGACGAGGCCCAGTACCTCAAGGTGGCGACGTTGCGGGACTTCACGGGCAAGACGTGGCGTCCCGTGCAGAGCTCTCGTCTCGCCCCGTTGGAGGGTGAGCTGAGCGTGTTCGACGGGATCGAGTCCGAGCAGGTCAGGACCACGATCATGATCAAGCGGCTCCGCAGCCAGATGCTGCCGGTGCCGTACCCGGCGATGGGGACTGTCGAGGGACTCGAGGGACGGTGGACCTTCGAACGGCCCGGGATGACCCTGATGTCGAGCGAGGACGACTCACGCGGCCAGAGCTTACACCGTCACCAGCCTCGACGTCCAGCCGACCGCCGAGCAGATGCGCGCACTCAGCACCTACGTCGGTCGCTCGCTCGACCCCTACGTCGCGCTGCCCGACGACCTGCCGCCGATCATCGCCGACACCGCCGCCGAGGTCACCGCCGACGAGGACAACGACTATGACCGGGTCCTGGCGTTGCAGAGCTGGTTCCGTTCGGGCGGCGGCTTCCGCTACTCCGAGTCTGCTCCGGTGGCCGATGACTACGACGGCAACGGCGTCGACGTCATCGCCAAGTTCCTCGAGAACCGCTCGGGGTACTGCGTCCACTTCTCGTCGGCGATGGCCGTGATGGCCCGCACGCTGGGCATACCCTCGCGCATCGCCGTCGGGTACGCGCCTGGGACGCGGATCGGGTTGAAGGGCGATCGCGTGGAGTTCGAGGCGACCTCGGACGATCTGCACGCCTGGACCGAGATCTACTTCCAAGGCGTGGGCTGGACCCGGTTCGACCCGACGACAAGCATCGGCGACGCGACTCGCTTCCAGGAGCCGGCGTCGGCTGCTGCTGGTGACACCCCCGACAGTGAGTCGGCGACGCCGAACCAGCGGGACCGTCGCCCGACGAGCCAGCTCGACAGCGGAGCACCGACGACGGTCGTCGAGACCGACACGTCGTCACGCACCCTGCTCGCGACACTGGCCGGGCTCCTGGTCCTGGCGGTCGCACCGGGCTTGGTGCGCGTCCTGAGGCGTCGTTGGCGGATGCGCCGTGGACGGCACGAGGTTGGCGCTCTGTGGCGTGAGCTCGAGGACGTGGCACGTGACTTCGGCGTGCCCACGTCGGCAGCCGACACCCCGCGGGGATTCGCGGGTCGTCTTCTGGACCGGCCAGGCATCGACGCCGAATCGCTCGAGGCGCTGCTGCAACGAGTCGAGATCGCCCGGTTCTCCCGCGACGCCACCCAGGACGGTGACGGCGTCGACGACCTGGTCGCGGTGCTGGACTCGGTCCGCGCCGGCTCGACCCGACGACAGCGCCTCGTCGCGACGCTGCTGCCGCGCTCCCTGGCAGGACGGCCGACCGTCCTGCGAGCCAAGCTCTTGCCGCACGAGGTGCCGGCCGCTCGTTGAGCGGCCGAGGCTCAGCTGGCGGTGAGCGACTCCCGGCCGTGCGGGGTCAGCCACACCTCAGGCTCGGGCCCCTTCGGCACGATCTGAGTCGGATTGATGTCGGTGTGGACGACGTAGTAGTGCTTCTTGATCTGATCGAAGTCGATCGTCTCGCCGAAGCCCGGCGTCTGGAACAGGTCACGGGCATACGCCCACAGGACCGGCATCTCGGTCAGCTTGTTGCGGTTGCACTTGAAGTGACCGTGATAGACCGCGTCGAAGCGGGCCAGCGTCGTGAACAGGCGCACGTCGGCCTCGGTGATGCTGTCGCCCATGAGGTAACGCTGCCCGGCCAGGCGTTCCTCCAGCCAGTCCATCGCGTCCCAGAGCCGGTCGTAGGCCGACTCGTACGCCTCCTGGGTGCCCGCGAAGCCACAGCGGTACACCCCGTTGTTGATCTCGGTGAAGATCCGCTTCATGACGACTTCCATCTCGTCACGTACGTCGGCCGGCCACAGGTCAGGCGCGCCCTCGCGGTGGAACTGCGTCCACTCGGTCGAGAAGTCGTGGGTGATCCACGGGAAGTCGTTCGTCACGACCTGTCCTGTCGGCACGTCGACGATCACCGGCACCGTGATGCCGCGCGGATAATCAGGGAAGCGCTTGAGGTAAGCCTCCTGGATGCGTTCGATTCCCAGCACTGGATCGCGTCCACCAGGATCGAGGTCAAAGGTCCAGCTGCGCTCGTCATGCGTCGGGCCGCAGTAGCCGATTGAGATGACGTCTTCGAGCCCGAGCAGCAGCCGCACGATGATCGCGCGATTGGCCCACGGGCAGGCGCGGGCGACGACGAGCCGGTAACGGTCGGGCTCGACCGGCCAGCCGTCGCGGCCGTCGCGGGTGATCCGGTCGGGGATGTAGTTCATGTCGCGGTCGAACTCCTTGTTCGGCTCGACGTACGATCCCATTTTCTGCTCAGAAGCCATGCTGATAACCTTAGGGCCATGCAGCAATTCCGCTCGCTCCTTCTTTGCCGCGTCGAGGTCCTCTAGGTCGGACCCCTCGGCGCGGAGTTTGTCACGTCCCGGCCGCTCGAACAGCCAGACAGACACACAGACAAACACCCCGAGGAGCACGATGAACTCGTACGTCAACACCCCCCAGCAGCCCAGCGGAATGGCCTTCGGTCGCTATGCGCCCTTCGTGCCGATCGAGCTGCCTGATCGCACGTGGCCCAGCAAGTCGATCACCGAGGCGCCGCGTTGGTGCGCGGTCGACCTGCGTGACGGCAACCAGGCCCTGATCGATCCGATGACCCCGGCCCGCAAGCTGGCGATGTTCCAGCTGCTGGTCCGGATGGGCTACAAGGAGATCGAGGTCGGTTTCCCCAGCGCGAGCCAGACCGACTTCGACTTCGTCCGTCAGCTGATCGAGGGCGACCTGATCCCCGACGACGTCGTCATCCAGGTGCTGACCCAGTGCCGCGAGCCGCTGATCGACCGGACCTTCGAGTCGCTGGTGGGCGCCAAGCAGGCGATCGTCCACTTCTACAACTCCACGTCGACGCTGCAGCGGCGGGTCGTGTTCGGACTCGACAAGGACGGCATCACGGACATCGCCACACAGGGCGCGCGGCTGTGCATGAAGTACGCCGAGATCCACACCCCCGACACCCAGATCTTCTACGAGTACTCGCCGGAGTCGTACACAGGCACCGAGCTCGACTACGCGCTGGAGGTCTGCAGCGCCGTCATCGACGTCATCAACCCGACGCCCGACTGGCCGCTGATCATCAACCTGCCGGCCACGGTCGAGATGGCGGTGCCGAACGTCTACGCCGACTCGATCGAGTGGATGCACCGCAACCTGCCGCGCCGCGACAGCATCGTCCTGTCGCTGCACCCGCACAACGACCGCGGCACGGGTGTGGCGGCGGCCGAGCTGGGCTACATGGCAGGCGCCGACCGCATCGAAGGCTGCCTGTTCGGCAACGGCGAGCGCACCGGCAACGTCTGCCTGGTCACGCTGGGCCTCAACATCTTCAGCCAGGGCATCGACCCCCAGATCGACTTCCGCGGCATCGACGAGATCCGACGCACGGTCGAGTACTGCGACGAGCTTGCCCGTCCCCGAGCGTCATCCCTATGGCGGCGACCTGGTCTACACCGCGTTCAGCGGCTCGCACCAGGACGCGATCAAGAAGGGCTTCGAGCACATGGCGATCGACGCGGCCGCGGCCGGCACGACCGTCGACGAGGCGCCGTGGGCCGTTCCGTACCTGCCGATCGACCCCAAGGACGTCGGACGTTCCTACGAGGCGGTCATCCGGGTCAACAGCCAGTCCGGCAAGGGCGGCGTCGCATACATCCTGAAGAACGACCACCAGCTCGACCTGCCGCGTCGTCTGCAGATCGAGTTCAGCCAGGTCGTCCAGGCGCTGACCGAGGGCGAGGCCGGCGAGATCGAGCCGGCCGAGATCTGGGCGGCCTTCGATCGCGAGTACCTGCAGCGTGAGGAGCCGTACGCGCTGCAGAGCTTCAGCTCGGTCACGTCACCCGACGGCAGCGACGAGCAGGTCGTCGAGATGCGGGTGCGTGGCGAGGTGCAGCACTTCAAGGGCGCTGGCAACGGGCCGGTCGCGGCGTTCGTCGACAGCTTGCGACAGGCCGGCGCCGACATCCGCCTGCTCGACTACTCCGAGCACGCCCTGGCACCCGGCACCGAGGGTGCCACGACTCGCGCCGCAGCGTACGTGGAGTGCGACGTGGCTGGTGAGACCGTGTGGGGAGTCGGCATCCACGAGAACATCGTGACCGCCTCGCTGCGCGCTGTCGTCTCGGCGGCCAACCGAGCCGCAGCGCAGACGATTCCGGCCTGACCTTTACGAGACCAACGGCCTGCTGCCTCGATGTCGAGGCAGCAGGCCGTTGGCATGTCCGGTTCCAGGGGAGTCCGTCGTGACGGCCCTGTGAGCCGTGTGCCTGCTAGATTCCCTGTTTGTCCCGTGGGGGGACGGGCTGACAGTCAACCTCTCACGAAAGGACTCAGATGAGATCCCCGCGCTTCATCGCCGCACTCGCGGCCCTGTCGCTTGCACTGGTCGTTCCAGGCATGTCGACTGCTGCGAACGCCGACCTGTCGACGGTCGAAGGCATCGGAAAGGTCCTTGACGATCACTCGTACGGCGGAGTGTCGTCCACGGTTCGCGCCTACAAGGCCGATCCGCGCACGTCCACCGTCGCGCCCGAGGCCGTTGAGGTGACCGCGGACGGCCAGTTCGAGTTCCCTGCTCTTGCCGCAGGTGCGACCTGGCTGAAGGTCACACCGGCTGGCACAGACACCATCGAGAAGGTCGTCGGCCCCTTCCAGGTCAAGGACTCGGCGTACTACTTCGGCGACGTCGTGCTGCAGGCTCGAGTGGGAACGCTCTCCGGAGATGTCGTCGATAGTCAGCAAGCTTGCCTATGACTGCGCCTATTTCGAGGTCTATTTCGCGCCTGGCAGCTACCACCACCTGCAGACCAGCAACTCGGGCAAGTTCTCGATGACCCTGAAGCCCGGGACCTACAAGCTTGCGGATGGCTAGCTACTGCGGAGACTTCAGCTCCTACTGGATCGGCGGCGTGGACTACCAAAGCGCTGCGGCGTACACGGTGACGGCAGACAAGGTGACTGCCGTACCGAGGATCACGATCAACTACGGCACCATGATCGCTGGCAAGGTGACCAGCGACGCGGAGGCCGGCGCGCCGTCCGTCCCGTTGCGGGACATCGATGTCACGGCACTGCAGTACGACACCGGTACTCAATCGTGGGTGAGCCGCGGCAGTGTCTCCACAGCCGCCGACGGCACGTACCGGCTGCGCAACCTGCAACCGGGCGAGTACATCCTGCGGTTCATCGACTACGACGGCGAGTTCGTCGAGGAGTTCTTCTCGAACTCGGCCACGATGGCTGGCGCGACGACCATCACGGTCGCCGAGGCAGGCGTGACCGGCAAGAACGTGTCTCTGGCGAGCCAGTCGGTCGACACTACCGGTGTGCTGCTCTCGGGAGTCGTCAAGAACAGGTACGGCTCGGGGATCGACGACATCGACGTCAGCTTGTACAACATCGGCCAGGACCGGTGGGTGGAGAATGCTGAGACCAATCGTCGGGGACGGTTCTCGTTCAAGGACATCGAGCCGGGCGACTATCGGATCTCCTTCTACGACGACCGTGAGCGTTACGTCACCGATGCCACTACGAGCCTGCGGGTCAAGGTCGGCACGACCAAGGGCGCTGACGTCTCTCGGTCTCTCGTGGCGTTCGGCAAGATCTCCGGCACGGTCGCGCTTCCTGCCAGCACCCGCACGGTGTGGAGCGAGGGGGAGGCTGTGTTGTTCAGCGAGTCTGGTGACTTGGTCGACTCGGACCGGTTCGATGCCGGCGAGGGGTACTCGTTCGGCTACCTGACGCCAGGTCGGTACAAGCTGCGTTTCAGCGGGTATCTGTACCGCAGCGAGTCGAGACTGCCACTGATCGGCCAGTGGTGGTCCAAGAAGTACTCGATGGACTCGGCGACGACGATCACGATCGGTGACGCGAGCGTCGTCAAGGGCGTCAACGTCGCACTGACCCAGCAGCTCGCCGCGATCGCGGCGCCGAAGGTCACCGGCACCGCCAAGCGGGGCAAGACGCTCCGTACGACGGTCGGCGACTGGAACGGTGTGGCAGGCAACAAGTACGCCTATGCCTGGTTCCGTAACGGCAAGGCCATCAAGGGTGCGACGAAGTCGAGGCCGAGCTGACGAAGGCTGATCGCCGCAAGCTGATCAAGGTCAGGGTCACGGCCTCAAATGCGGCCAGTGGCTGGAAGCCTGGCGCGACGTTCTCTGCCAGCAAGCGAGTGGCCAAGAAGTAGCACTGCTCAGAGGTCGATGGAGAGGGTCTGTGGCAGCCATGGCTGCCACAGACCCTCTCGTGTTTCCTGCTGATGACAATTTGGTGTACCGGCCAGACGGTATAGAAAACTCCTCGGTGGCACGTTAGGCTCGATGTGACGCCGATCACCCTTCGGCGTGATTCAGCTGTCCGGCGCAAGATCCGCCGGTTCACGAGGAGGATCGATGACACGCATCATCAATCAAGTCGCAGTCTTCGGCCTCGGCAAGGTCGGCGAGCTCGTCGCCGTGATGCTGGGGGAGTCCGGGTTCAAGGTCGTCGGATACGACGCATCGCCCCGCACCGACCTCGACTTCGAGGTCAAGCCGCTCGACGTGCAAGATGCCAGCGGGCTCCGTGAATCGTTGCGGGGCGTCGACGCCGTGGTCTCGTGCCTGCCCTATCACCTCAACATCGACGTCGCCGAGGCCGCGCACGCCGCCGGCACCCACTACTTCGACCTGACCGAGGACGTGCCGACGACCAACCGAGTCATCGAGCTGGCCGCCGACTCCCCACGCTCGGTGTTCGCCCCTCAGTGTGGGCTCGCACCCGGCCTGATCGGCATCATCGGCGCCTCGATCGCCAAGACCTTCGACGACATCCGCTCGATCGAGCTCAAGGTCGGCGCCCTGCCGCAGAACCCCACCGGGCTGTTGGGCTATGCCATCAACTGGTCGCCCGAAGGCGTCGTCAACGAGTACCTCAACGACTGTGAGGTGCTGCGTCAAGGACACCGCCAGATGGTGCCTGCGATGACCGAGAAGGAACGGGTCTTCATCGGCGGGATCGGCTCGAGGCCGCCTTGACCTCCGGTGGCCTGGGCACGATGTGCGAGACGTACGAGGGCAGCGTCCACCGGCTCGACTACAAGACCCTGCGCTACCCCGGACACTTCGACCAGATGCACTTCCTGTTCGACGAGCTGAACCTGCGCGAAACAACGTGAGCCTCGTCGGTCGCATGCTGGTCGATGCGAAGCCGCCGGTCAACGACGACGTCGTCTACATCCACGCCGCCGTCGAGGGCGTCAAGGCGGGCATGCCGTTCCGGCAGAACCACGTCCGGGCCTACAAGCCCATCGACATCTCCGGTCGAACCTGGCGAGCCATCTCGTGGACGACCGCGGCGTCGGCGGTCAGCGTCGTCGAGCTCGTGGCTGAAGGCAGCCTGCAAGACTCGGGATTCATCAAGCAGGAAGACATCACGCTGGATGCGTTGTTCTCGACGCAGGCCGGTCGACACTTCGAGAAGCAGGGGAAGGTCTGATGACGGACATCGCGACACGCACGCTGGAGATCTTCGACCGACTCGGTGCGGGTGATCCATTCGTCGCCGACGGCGATCTGGTCTGTCGGTCGCCGATCGACGGCAGCGAGCTGGGCCGGCTGCGGTCACACACCGCTGACGACGTCCACGACGTCATCGGCCAGGCGCAGACCGCCTTCGAGCAGTGGCGCACCGTTCCGGCGCCGGTGCGGGGCCAGTTCGTGCGCGAGCTCGGGCGAGCTTGCTGCGCGAGCACAAGGACGATCTCGGGGCGCTGGTGTCGATCGAGGCCGGCAAGATCGTCTCGGAGGGGCTCGGCGAGGTCCAGGAGATGATCGACATCTGCGACCTGGCGGTCGGCCTGTCGCGCCAGCTGCACGGTCTGACGATCGCCACCGAACGTCCCGGCCACCGGATGATGGAGCAGTGGCACCCCTTGGGCGTCGTCGGCGTCATCTCGGCGTTCAACTTCCCGGTCGCGGTGTGGTCGTGGAATGCGGCACTGGCCTTCGTGTGCGGCGACGCCGTCGTGTGGAAGCCATCGGAGAAGACCTTGCTGACTGCGCTGGCCTGCCAGGCGCTCGCGCTCGAGGCCGGGCGGCGCTGCGGGGTGCCCGAAGGGCTGTCGTCGGTGCTGGTCGGAGATCGCACGATCGGTGAGGTGATGGTCGACGACCCACGCGTGCCACTGGTGTCGGCGACGGGGTCGACCCGGATGGGCAAGGAGGTCGCGCCCCGCGTGGCCGCTCGCCTGGGGCGCACGCTGCTCGAGCTCGGCGGCAACAACGCGGCGATCGTCGCTCCGTCGGCCGATCTCGACCTGGCGGTGCGCGGCATCGTGTTCTCGGCGGTCGGCACGGCCGGGCAGCGGTGCACGTCGCTGCGGCGGATCATCGTGCACGAGTCGATCAAGGACGATCTGGTGACCAGGCTCAGCGCCGCGTACGAGACGCTCCCGATCGGCTCGCCGTTGGAGTCGTCGACCCTCGTCGGGCCACTGGTCGACGAGAGCGCCTTCGATGCCTTCGGCCAGGCCGTCGAGCAGGCGCAGGCCGATGGCGGCAAGCTCGTGACCGGCGGCGCGCGGGCCGAGGTCGACGGCAGCGGCTTCTACGTGCAACCGGCGATCGTCGACATGCCGGCGCAGAGCGACATCGTCAAGACCGAGACCTTCGCCCCGCTGCTGTACGTGCTGGCGTACTCCGACTTCTCCGATGCGGTGCGACTGCACAACGACGTCGCACAGGGATTGTCGTCGTCGATCTTCACGCTCGACGTGCGGGAGGCCGAGACGTTCGTCTCGGCGATCGGCTCCGACTGCGGTATCGCCAACGTCAACATCGGCCCGTCAGGCGCCGAGATCGGCGGCGCGTTCGGCGGGGAGAAGGAGACCGGCGGCGGCCGGGAGTCCGGATCCGATGCCTGGCGCGCCTACATGCGGCGTTCGACCAACACCGTGAACTACTCGACCGAGCTGCCCCTGGCCCAAGGGGTCGAATTCGGATGACCGACGAGGTGTCGGGGGCAGCAGTCTCGCCGACCTGGCTGCGCTCCCGGTTCGCTCGCAGCCTGTCCGAGCTGTACGGCTCGGAAGTTCCGGCGTACAACACGCTGGTCGAGGTGTCGGCGGCGGTCAACGCCGATGTCCTGGCCGCACGCGCCGACGCCGAACGGTTCGGGTCGATCGAGCGGGTCACGGCTGAGCGGCACGGCGCGATCCGGTGGGTACCCCGCAGGAGCTGGCGCAGGTCGCCCGCATCTTCGGTGCGTGCGGGATGTATCCGGTCGGGTTCTACGACCTGCGTGAGGCTACGCCGCCCATCCCCGTGGTCTCGACGGCCTTTCGTCCCCTCGCCAGGCCAGAGCTGGCCCACAACCCGTTCCGGGTCTTCACCTCGCTGCTCGTGGTGGACGACCGGCGGTTCTTCGACGCCGAGCTCGAGGCTGCGTTGCGCGAGTTCTTGGAGGCGCGGACGCTGTTCAGCGACGGCTGCTCACGCTGGCCGACCGGATGGAGGACCAGCACGAGCTTCTCGTTCGCCGAGGCCGATCGATTCATCGAGCTGGCGACAGCGGCGTTCGCGTTGTCACCTGAACCCGTCGATCGTGCGTGGTACACGCGTCTCGAGGCGGTCTCGAGCGTCGCCGCCGACATCGGCGGGGTCGCGTCGACCCACATCAACCACCTGACGCCGCGCGTCCTCGACATCGACGACCTGTACGCGAGGATGACCGGGCGGGGGATCGAGATGATCGACCGGATCCAGGGTCCGCCGCGCACCGACAAGGCCGACGTGCTGCTGCGGCAGACGTCGTTCCGGGCGCTGGGGGAGCCCCGTGCCTTTCGCGAGCCAGACGGGAGCGTGTCGACCGGGGAGCTGCGGGTCCGGTTCGGTGAGGTCGAGGCCAGGGGAGTGGCGCTGACTCCGAAGGGGCGCGAGCTCTACGACCGGAGCGGGATCGAGGCCTTTCCGGCGACGGATGCCGAGCTGCGATGCCGCCGACCTCGCCTACTTCATCCGCTCGTCCGACGGCACGTTGGCGCCGATCGTCTACGAGGACTTCCTGCCCAAGTCGGCAGCCGGCATCTTCGCCTCGAACCTCACGAGCGATGGCACGATCGACGCGACCCGTGAGGCGGCTGCGCGCGATGCCAGGTGGATGCAGGACGTCCTTGGACGGACGCTCCACGACCCGTATGCGCTCTACGAGGCCGAGCGTCTCGCCGGGTCAGGCCCAGATCGCGGGGCGGAGGACGTGACGGGGTTCCTCCGGTAGGCGGTCGGCGGCCCCATCGGCAAAACGGCGTGCCGTCCAGGCGACGGCTGCCGCGTCGAGGACGTCGTCGGTCGCGGCACCCAGGACCCTACGGGTTGGCACGTCGATGCCGACGTCGAGCAGCAACCGGCGCCGGATCGCGACGCCGGCAGTCGTCTTCTTGGGCTCCCGGACCACCGAGCCGTTCATGGTCGCGAAGCAGAGCTCCGGATGAGCCTCGATCACCGGGGGCGCCGGACCCGCGGAGACGTAGTCGTGGGCGTCGACGATCTTGGGCAGGAGCGAGTAGGCCTGTCGGCTGAGGCCCTTGCCAACGGACGTGCGGTTCATGGCATTGGCGACCTCGTACGACGGTGCGTGCAGGGCCGCGAGCGCGGGGGCGTTGAACACCGTCGACGCCCGACCCGGCAGGCGTGCGCGAGCGAGTGCCTCAGGACCTCGATCGGTGCCGTCGACGAGCCCGATCGGGATGTCGACCGCGACAGCGTCCACGTCGCCTGCCTGCGCGACGAGCGAACCGAGATCGAGCGCGACCAGCACCTCGACCGCATCGCGCCGCCACAGCACGCCGACCCAGCCGCCCTTGCACCCGTCCACACCGAGAACAGCACCCATGCCTCGATCCTGCCCTGGAAAATGTCAGCAGGCAGCGGCACCCTGGAATCATGAGCAAAGAGATACAGATCACCTTCGACTGCGCCGACCCCGGCGCCCTGGCCGAGTTCTGGGCAGCCGCGCTCGGCTACGGCTCCAGCACCCCCCGAAGGATTCGACTCGTGGGAGGCGGCCCTCGAAGCGTTCGGAGTGCCCCAGAGCGAGTGGAACTCCAAGTCGGCCATCCTGCCGACGGGCGGCTCAGGCCCACGCATCTTCTTCCAGCGGGTGCCCGAGGGCAAGACCGTCAAGAACCGCGTGCACCTCGACGTCCGCGCCGCTCCCGATGCGCAGGGCGACGACCGGATGGCGGCGCTGGAGGTCGAGGCCGACCGCTTGGGCGCGCTTGGCGCGACCGTTGCGTACCGGGTCGAGCCGCAGCCGCCGATGGAGCTCGGGTTCATCACGATGCGCGATCCCGAGGGCAATGAGTTCTGCCTTGACTGAGGATCTCTCGTATCCTGTCTCCCGTGATCGCACTCGTCCGACGGGCAGTCGTTGTCGCTGCCGCAGTGGTAGTTCTGACGGCATGCTCGGGCGGTGATGGTGTGGGTTCGGGGCGGCTCGCTCGGCCGTCCCTCTGCCGACGACATCGCCGAGGCGATGAAGGACGGCGTCTCCGGGCTGGGAGTGTCGCCGTCGCAGGCCGACTGTGCAGCCCAGCTCGCCCGTGGCCTCCGACATGTCCGACCAGGCAATCGGACGTTACCTGCCCGAAGATCACCCGCTCTACGTCGACGCCGACGACTACGCATTCACCGAGGCCGACGAGCAGGGCTTCGACGAGCTGTTGGCGGGCCTGAAGTCCGAGTGCGGCTACGTGCAGCCTGGAGGCTGAGTCTCCAGCGCGCCGCGCTGACGATTGCGCCGCAATCGTCAGTGCGGCACGGCACAATGGAGGCGTGAGCCTCTACCGCGACACCGGCATCGTGCTGCGGGTCCACAAGCCGCGGTGAAGCCGACCGCATCATCACGCTGCTGACCCGTCAACGCGGCATCGTCCGAGCCGTTGCCAAAGGGGTCCGCAAGACCACGTCACGGTTCGGCGGACGGCTCGAGCCGTTCATGCACGTCGACCTGCAGCTGGCCGAGGGGCGCTCGCTCGACATCATCACGCAGGCCGAGACGGTCAACGCCTTCTCCAAGAGCCTCGGTGCCGACTACGCGGCCTACACCGCTGGCACCGCGATGCTCGAGACGGCCGAACGGCTCGTGCAGGAAGACGGCGAACCGGCCGTCACCCAGTTCCAGCTGCTCACCGGTGCGTTGCGGGCGTTGACCGAGGGGCGCATGACTCCGAGCCTGATCCTCGACTCCTACCAGCTGCGAGCGCTGTCGATCGCCGGCTACGCGCCGACCTTCGACGGCTGCGCCCGGTGCGGCGAAGAGGGCCCGCACCGCAACTTCCACGCCGCCTCCGGGAGGGATGCTGTGCGACGACTGCCGGGTTCCCGGTTGCGCGGCCCCGTCACCGTTCACCGTGACGTTGCTGGCCGGCCTGCTCAGCGGCGACTGGCCGACCGTCGCGACGTCTGACGACCGTTCCCGCCGCGAGGCCAGCGGCATGGTCAGCGCCTACCTGTCCTGGCACCTCGAGCGCGGTCTCCGCTCCCTGAGCCACGTCGACCGGTGAAGCGCACCGTCCGCGCGCCGTTCCCGCACCCGTCGGGAGCCACCGCGCCGCAGATCCCCCTGGCGCAGGTCCCGCACCACGTCGCGATCGTCATGGACGGCAACGGCCGGTGGGCCAAGCAGCGCGGTCTTCCCCGCACAGCTGGCCACGAGATGGGTGAGGCCGCCCTGTTCGACGTCGTCGAGGGCGCCATCGAGATCGGGGTCAAGGCCATCTCGGCCTACGCCTTCTCGACCGAGAACTGGAAGCGTTCACCCGACGAGGTGCGCTTCCTGATGGGGTTCAACCGCGATGTCATCCGGCGACGCCGCGACGAGATGCACGGCTGGGCGTCCGGGTGCGCTGGGCGGGTCGACGTCCACGGCTGTGGCGCAGCGTCATCCGTGGCTGGAGGCCGCCGAGAAGCTCACCCAGAACAATGACGTCCTGACCCTCACGATGTGCGTCAACTACGGTGGCCGCGCCGAGATCGCCGATGCTGCGGCGGCACTGGCCCGCGACGTGGCCGCAGGCAAGGTCAATCCCGACAAGGTCACCGAGAAGCTGTTCGCGCGCTACCTCGACGAGCCCGACATGCACGACGTCGACCTGTTCTGGCGCACGTCAGGCGAGCAGCGCACCAGCAACTTCCTGCTGTGGCAGTCGGCCTACGCCGAGATGGTGTTCAGCGACATCGCCTGGCCAGACGTCGATCGTCGCGCCCTGTGGGCAGCGATCGAGACCTACGCCGAGCGCAACCGCCGCTACGGCAGCGCCTGAGCTGCATCGATCGACCAGGGGCGGGTGCCGTCCAGCATGTCCTGGATCGTGGCCCTGAATCCGGGGCACCGGGTGACGTCGTGCGCCTCGCAGTCGAAGGCGTGCTGAGTCATCTCGCGGGCCAGGTGCATCTCGGCCATCCGTCGGTCGAGCTCGGCGAGATGTTCCTGCAGGACGCGGTGCCGTTGCGGGCCGTGATCGTCGTCGAGCAGCACACCGATCTGCTCGAGAGTCATCCCAGCGGCCTTGCTGCGCAGGATCGTGGCAATTCGGACGATGTCGTCGTCGCCGTACAGGCGTCGGCCTGCCGGGTCGCGTTCGGGCCGCAGCAGCCCGCTGTCCTCCCAGTGCCGCAGCACGTGGGTGGCCAGCCCGAACTGTGCCGCCGTGTCGCCGATCGACCTCAGACTTGACTTCATGTTGACATGAACTCACACCATGGAGGCACATGCAAACAGCGAAAGGCCTCACCATGGATCACCCCACCACTTCAACCGTCAGAGCCACCTACGACGTCATCGTGATCGGCGCAGGTCCGGCCGGTCTGCAGGCCGCACTGACCCTCGGACGCATGCACCGAGACGTTCTCGTCCTCGACTCCGGCCAGTACCGCAACGGCACGGTCGAGCACGCGCACAACTACGCGACCCACGACGGCATCGCCCCGCAGGAGTTCCGGCGCCTCGCACACGTCGACCTGGCTGCCTACGACACCGTCGAGGTCCGTGAGGTCTCTGCCGAACGCGTCGAGCGTGACGGCGACGGGTTCATCGTCCACCTCGACACGAGCACCGAGAGGGCAGCAGCGCTGGTCCTCGCGACGGGAGTCCGCGACGCACTTCCGGACGTTCCCGGCCTGGCGGCCGCGTGGGGCAAGGAGATCGCCCACTGCCCGTTCTGCCACGGCCACGAGTTCGCGGGCCGCACTGTCGCGCTCGATGTCGAGGGTGCCCACGCCGAGCGCCTGACGGCGATGCTGGGTCGCATCGGCGCCGAGCTGGTGCCGGTCTTCGGTCGGGTCCAGCGCGTCGAGCGTCGCGACGGTGGACTCGACCTCACGCTCGACGACGGCATGATCCGGGTCGACGGGATGTTCATCGGTCCGTCCTTCAGCCAGTCGGCGCCGTTCGCCGAGCAGCTCGGGCTGGAGCTCAACGACTCCGGGTGCATGGTGGTCGATGCCTTCCAGAGCACCTCGCTGCCGGGCGTCTTCGCAGCCGGGGACGCTGCGCATGTGCGTGAGCTTGCCGATGCCGATGTCGTCGATCCTGACCTCGCAGGCAGCCGGCCTGGTGGCGGGCGCGGCCTGCCTGCAGTACCTGCTCATGGCTGACGGTCACGAGTACGTACTGCGAACTCAGTGGAGATGATCCGTGGTCGGTCTAGACTTCGTGGCGCGATTGTTCGAGCGGGCGTCTACCCGTGAGGCGCGAAGATCTGAGGGGACTCCTGCCAATGCGCGCAGCCACATCGATCACCACCTTGATCACCACACTGCGCGCCAAAGCTGTTGCGGCCACGACGGCCACCGTGCTGGTGATGGTCGGCAGCGTGGCCGTGGTGCCTGCGGTCGCGTCAGCGGAGAGCGGCGCGTCGGTCGCCGATGCCGCCATCGAGACCATCACCCTCGATGGAGGCCCCGGAAACGTGGGCGTGGACTTCGACCTGGAGGCGTACGAGGTGTACGCGGTGTCGGGGACCGCCTCCTGGAGCTTCCGGGTCGACCGGGACCTTCACGGTGTATGCGACGAAGGCAGGCGAGACCGAGCCCGTCAACGAAACCGTCAGCAACCCTTTCGGCCAGTACAGCATCAATCTGAGGCCGGGCGCCTACACCCTGACGTTCTGGGACAACATGGGGCGCGTCCTGGACAAGTCGTTGGACGTCGAGGTCGTGGACGCCGACCTTCCGGGCAAGGACATCGAGTTCGCTGAGCCGCCTGTATCCACTCCCGAGTGGGGCAAGGTCACGGGCACGTTGAGACACAACGGATTCCCCGCCAACGGGAGCAATGTGTTGCTGTTCGAGTACTCTCCCGAATGGTCCACCTGGATGCAGCGGGAGGGAGCCGTGGCGGACGACGACGGAAGGTTCGTGCTCGACGACGTCCAGGCGGGCAAGACCTACACACTGCAGGCGAAGTGGTACGACAACGGCAACCGGTACATGTACTACGGCGGCCAGACCAGTGGATCAGACGAACCGGGCGCGCTTGCGGCCACGAACCTGAACAGCTTCGTGGTACGCAAGGGACAGACGTTCGACGCCGGAGAGATGAACCTGACGGCAGACGGAGTGCCGTTCAGGTCGGCCGAGACGCCGACGATCACTGGCCGGGCCGCGGTGGGCTCGAAGCTGACGGCGACGACGAACACGTCGCTGTGGGACCCGACGTACCCCACGCTGACGTACCGGTGGCTGCGCAACGGGGCATCGATCCCGAACGCGACGACCTCGGCCTACGTCCTGGGTGCGGCCGATCTCGGCGCGACCATCAGCGTCATGGTGACAGCGACAGCGCCCTGGGGCGGTGAGACGTACCTGCCGGCCAGGGTGTTCAGCGCAGAGACTGCGCCGGTGGAGCCTGGGACCCTGACCGTGCCCACACCCACGGTCACGGGCACCGCAGCCGTAGGAAAGGCCTTGAGCGCCTCGACCGGCGGATGGACGCCGGGAACCGCACTGACGTACCAGTGGTACCGAGGATCATCCGTGATCTCGGGTGCCAGGTCGAGAACGTACTCCCTGGCTGCCTCCGACCTCGGCAAGACGCTCGCGGTCAGGGTCACGGGAAAGAAGGCCGGATACACCACGGCCTCGAAGATCTCGCGAGCGACCAGACCGGCCGTGGCAGGCAAGTTCAGCGCAGCGCCCACCCCGAAGATCACAGGCAAGGCAAAGGTCGGCAAGACTCTCAAGGTCTCCACCAAGGCATGGAGACCCTCCGGGACGAAGCTGAAATACCAATGGTTCGCCAACGGCAAGAAGATCGCCAGAGCGACGAAGGTGAAGTACAAGGTCTCGGCGAAGATGCGCGGCAAGAAGATCACGGTGAGAGTGACAGGCTCCCAACGTGGATACGCGGCTTGACCAAGAAGTCGAGGGCAACGAAGAGCGTGCAGTCCTAGCGAGATCTGTTCCACGCACGGCCGCGTCGCCGTCGAACGGGCGTGTGCGGGGATGCCGGAATCACCGATACTCTGGTGCCCTATGCGTATCGCCAGGTTTGCAGGGGACGACGATCCCCGTTTCGGAGTCATCGGGGACGACAACGGCGTCCCCACCATCGCCGTGCTGAACGGGGATCCGCTGTACGCGGGTCTCCACCTCACCGGCCAGAAGATCCCGCTCGCGGATGCGCGGCTGCTCGCGCCGGTCATCCCGCGCAGCAAGGTCGTGTGCGTCGGCAAGAACTACGCCGCGCACGCCGCCGAGATGGGTGGGGCAGTTCCAGAGGAGCCTCTGATCTTCCTCAAGCCCAACACCTCGGTGATCGGGCCCGGCGAGCCGATCTTCTATCCCGAGCAGAGCAACGACGTCCACTTCGAGGGCGAGCTCGCAGTCGTGATCGGGCGTATCTGCCGCGACATCTCCGCCGAAGACGCCTCCAAGGTCATCTTCGGCTACACGATCGCCAACGACGTCACGGCTCGCGACCTGCAGGCCAAGGACGGCCAGTGGGCTCGCGCGAAGGGCTTCGACACGTTCTGCCCCCTCGGCCCGTGGATCGAGACCGACTTCGATCCTTCGAACGTCCGCGTCACGACCCGCCTCGGCGACGATCTCAAGCAGGACGGGCAGACCTCCGACATGGTCTTCGACGTGCCGGCGATCATCGAGTACGTCTCATCCTTCATGACGTTGCTGCCTGGCGACGTCATCCTCACCGGCACTCCAGAGGGTGTTGGTCCCATGCAGGTCGGCGATCAGGTCAGCGTGACCGTCGAAGGCCTCGGAACCCTGACCAATCCCGTAGTGAGCGCGAATGACTGACCGTCCCGTAGTTGCCCGTTTCTGCCCCAGCCCGACCGGCAATCCGCACGTCGGCATGGCCCGCACGGCCCTGTTCAGCTGGGCATTTGCCCGCCACCACGGCGGCAAGTTCGTCTTCCGCATCGAGGACACCGACACCTCTCGTGACAACGAGGAGTCGTACCACCTGCTCGTCGAGGTCATGCGCTGGCTGGGCCTCGACTGGGACGAGGGCCCCGAGGTCGGTGGCCCGAACGGCCCCTACCGCCAGTCCGAGCGCATGGGCATCTACGCCGACGTCGCACAGCAGCTGCTCGACGCAGGGTTCGCCTACAAGGCGTACGACTCCGCCGAAGAGCTCGAGGCGCGTCGTAACGCCGCCCGGGCGGCCGGCAAGCCCAGCGGCTACGACGGGCTCCACCGAGACCTGACGCCCGAGCAGATCGCGGCCTACGAGGCCGAGGGGCGCCAGCCCGTCATCCGCTTCAAGATGCCCGACAAGGACTACACGTTCAACGACCTGGTCCGCGGCGAGATCACGTTCGGCTCAGAGAACGTCCAGGACTACGTGCTCGTGCGCGCCAACGGTCAGCCGCTGTACACGCTGACCAACCCCACCGACGACGCCATGATGGGCATCACCCACGTCCTGCGCGGCGAAGACCTGCTGAGCTCCACGCCGCGACAGATCGCCCTGTACGAGGCATTCGCCGAGATCGGCATCGGTGGCGGGTTCACGCCCGAGTTCGGTCACCTGCCGTTCGTGATGGGCGAGGGCAACCGCAGAGCTGTCCAAGCGTGATCCCGAGTCCAACCTGCTCGACTACAAGCCCAAGGGCTTCCTGCCCGAAGGGCTGCTCAACTACATGGCGTTGCTCGGCTGGTCGATCGCCGACGACCGCGACGTCTTCACGATCCCCGAGATGGTCGACGTGTTCGAGATCGGGCGGGTCAACCCCAACCCGGCTCGCTTCGACATCAAGAAGGCCGAGGCCATCAACGGCTCGCACGTGCGCCTGCTGTCCGAGAGCGGAGCCGCGTGACCGTCTGGTGCCCTACTTCCACGAGGCAGGTCTCATCGACGCTGAGCCGACCGAGACGCAGCTGGGCATCCTGGCGGCCGCGACCCCGCTGGTGCACGAACGCATGACACTTCTCACAGAAGCCGTCGACATGCTGCGCTTCCTCTTCGTCTCCGACGCCGAGTTCGTGGTCGACGAGGCCGATGCGGCCAAGAACCTCAACGAGGCGGGCCTCGAGGTCGTCAAGGCAGCGCGCGATGCGCTCGACGCGATCCCCGGCACCGCCGAGTGGACGACTGCGACGATCGAGGGGGCGCTGCGGGCGACGCTGATCGACGGCCTGGGGCTCAAGCCGAGGCTGGCATTTGGGCCGGTTCGCGTTGCGGTGACGGGAAGTCGTATCTCTCCCGCCGCTGTTCGAGTCGCTGGAGCTGCTGGGTCACCGCAAGACCATCGCCCGCCTGGATGCAGCCTTGGGGTGAACCCCGAGTTGGGAAGCTGCGGACCGGGTCAGGTAATGTTTGTTCTCGGTTCGGACCTCGTCCGCAGCCATTGGGATATGGTGTAATTGGCAACACAGCGGTTTCTGGTACCGCCATTCTAGGTTCGAGTCCTAGTATCCCAGCGAGACCCACCGATCGGCTTTCACCGGCAGTTTGGTAAGGTACTCAAGGCCGAAAGGCCAGCAAGAAGCGCCATGGCCCCGTTGTGTAGCGGCCTAGCACGTCGCCCTCTCAAGGCGGTAGCGCGGGTTCGAATCCCGTCGGGGCTACCATGGAAAAAGACCCTCTGATCTGCGGAAACGCGAGATCAGGGGGTCTTGCTGTTGGCGAAGAAGAAGCGAGATCAACGCCCTTCCATGTCCAAGGTATAGCGAACCTGGGGGCTTGCCGCAAGCCCCCCAGGGGTGCCTCAGAATGGCCGACCGTAGACAGATCCCACTGGAATGCGAGTCGCGCCATGCACCCACGAACTGACGACGTCGGCCGAGCAGACGGGTCGGCCTTCTCACTGCCCCGAGCACCTGGTCGCAAAGGCGGATCCGCGCCTGATCGGCGACGACGAGCTGCACTTCGCGCACATCACCCGAGCCGTCGAGAAGCTCGATCGCCTCGGCCGTCGGACGACTCGACTCCGCGCGCAGGGCGCCAGGCGGCATGGGACAGGACGCGATGGATCGCGACCTCGAGATCCACCGCCTGACGGCACGCTTGCGCACCCTGCGCCGGTTCGACCTCGACCTGTGCCTTGGACGCATCATCAGCGCTGACGGCGTCGAGCCGGTGTACATCGGACGGATCGGACTGACCGACGACGAAGGTAGGCGTCTGCTGGTCGACTGGCGCACCCCGGCAGCGGAGCCATTCTTCGCCGCGACCCACGCCCGCCCTGCTGGGCTCGTGAGCCGTCGCCGCTACCGCTGGACGGCAGGTCGGGTCAGTGACTACTGGGACGAGGTCTTCGATGCGGATGCACTCGACGGACATGCGGCACTCGATGACCAGTCGGCCTTCATCGCAAGCCTCGGCGCGGAGCGGTCCTCGCAGATGCGCGACGTGCTGGGCACGATCCAGGCCGACCAGGATGCGATCATCCGGGCCGGGTCACGCGGGGCGTTGGTCGTCGATGGGGGCCCAGGCACTGGCAAGACCGTCGTGGCGCTGCACCGCACGGCCTACCTGCTGTACTCCGACCCGCGTCTCGGCGACCGCCGCGGCGGAGTGCTGTTCGTGGGCCCTAGTCGTCCGTACCTGGCCTATGTGGCTGACGTCCTGCCGAGCCTGGGGGAGGACGGTGTGCAGACCTGCACGTTGCGTGATCTCGTGCCCGAGGGGAGCCGCGGCCGTCATCGGGCTCGATGCTGAGGTGGCGCGGCTGAAGGAGTCCGCAGCCCTGGTGGGGGCGATCGAGCCGGCGGTGCAGTCTACCGAGGAGCCTCCGACCGTCGGCATGTCGATCGACACCGACACGTCGGAGACCTGGCTGAGCGCTACCGACTGGGCCGAGGCATTCGACGCTGCTGCCACCGGCGTGCCGCACAACGAGGCACGCGACCTCGTCTGGGACGAGCTGATCGCGATCTTGGTCGACAAGCACGACGGCGAGACCGAGCCGCTCGAGCTGATCCGAAGCTCACTGCGCCGGCACGAGGGGCTGCGCGAGGCGTTCGCGCGCGCGTGGCCGTTGATCGAGCCCACCGACCTGGTCGCCGACCTGTGGACGGTTCCGGCCTATCTGCGCCGGTGCGCTCCATGGCTGAGTGCCGAGGAGGTCCGGCTGCTGCAGCGGGATCACGCCTACCGCTGGACCGACGCAGACCTGCCTCTCCTCGATGCAGCACGGCAACGGCTGGGTGACCCCGGGACATCTCGCCGGGAGCGCACCCGCGCCGAGGCGCTCGACGTCGAGCGGGAGCAGATGAATCGCGTCATCGACGGCTGGCACAGGCAGACGGCGACGCCTACGGCGTCGGGCTGGTCACGAGCCTGCGCCACGAAGATCTTCAGGCCGTCCTGGTCGACGAGGAGGTGCTGCCGGCCGTCACCCCTGACCTGCTGGCGGGACCCTTCGCGCACATCGTCGTCGACGAGGCGCAGGAGCTGACCGATGCGCAATGGCAGATGTTGGTGTCGCGGTGCCCGTCGCGGAGCTTCACGATCGTGGGGGACCGGGCCAGGCCCGGAGCGGATTCGCCGAGTCGTGGCAGGAGAGGCTCGCCCGAATCGGGCTCGACCAGGTCGTCGTGTCGTCCCTCGACGTCAACTACCGGACGCCGTCGGAGGTCATGGCGGAGGCGGCTCCGATCATCCGTGCGGTGCTGCCGGACGCGAACGTGCCGAGGTCGATCCGCGGCACCGGCGTACCGGTCCGCAGGGGAACCGTGGAGGAGTTGGCCGAGATCGTCCAGACCTGGCTGCTGGCGCATGCCGAGGGAGTGGCCTGCGTCATCTCCGTCGTCGAGGTCGACTCGGCTGAACTGACGTCCTCACGCATCCGCTGGCTGGCTCCGGAGCTCTCGAAAGGACTCGAGTTCGACCTGGTCGTCCTGGTCGATCCCGAGTCCTTCGGCAGCGGCACGTCCGGCGCCGTCGACCGCTACGTCGCGATGACTCGCGCGACCCAGCAGTCGTCATCCTGACGCGGTCGTGACGCGCTCGACTACGGAGCGTCGGTCGACGTATCGGGCGCCGGTGTGGGGGTGTCGAAACCGCACTGCTTGGTCTCCTGGGCGACCTGCAGCGTCAGCCGCTCCTTGCCCGCCGCATGCGCATCGGCGACCGTGCCGGAGTAGATCGTGTTGTCCTTCGACTTCAGGTTGACCGCCGAGACCTTCTCGCACAGGTGGAAGACCTTGCCGGACTTCGTCCAGTACACGAGGTCCTGGCCCACGATGTCAGTGACCTCGTTGGTCTCGGCGGAGTACTGCTCGGTCGACGGCGGGTTCCAGTCGATGCCGACCGCTGCGGCGGCCACCATGACGATCGCGCCGAGGCCGCCCGCGAGGGCCTTCTGCTGAGGGCTCATGTCCTTGTTGAGCAGGATCAGGACGATCAGCGGCAAGAAGGCGATGACCGTGATGATCGCGCCCAGCTGGTTCTGGACGAAGAAGCGGACCGTGTCGCTCTTGGAGGCGGGATCGAGCCGGTTCGCCTTCTTCCACAGCAGCGAACCGCCGACGGCCAGCAAGCCGATGACCACGATGAGGACGATCAGCAGGACCATGTTGACCGGGTCCTGGTTGAGCAGCCCGAAGATCGCGTACGCCTCGAGACCGATCGCGACGACCCACAGGGCTGCCGCGATGAGGCGGAACCGGGTCGACGTGCTCTTCGCCTCCGGCGTGGGCTTCCAGGTCGGATCGGACTCCTGCGCGGTGCCCGTGCTCTCGACGCGAACAACCTTCTTCTCAGCCATGGACGCCCCTTGGTAGTGATTTCGGCACGAGCATAGGGCAAAACCGTTGATGGGGGCTTCGTCATCGATTGTTCGTGTCTGATTCCCGCCAGTATCTGTCGCTGAGGCGCGTCATGATGGAGGCATGTACACCGATCACGAACGCTGCTACCGCGCCGTCCAGGCGCGCGAGGCGCGATTCGACGGGGTGTTCTACACCGGCGTCCGGACGACCGGCATCTACTGCCGTCCGTCCTGCCCTGCTGTGACGCCCAAGCCGCAGAACGTGACCTTCTACGCGACTGCGGCCGCCGCGCAGGACGCCGGGCTGCGGGCGTGTCGACGATGTCGACCCGACACGACCCCAGGCTCGCCGGAGTGGAATGTGCGCGCCGACGCGGTGGGTCGCGCGATGCTGCTGATCGCCGACGGAGTCGTCGAACGGGGCGGTGTCGAGGGACTGGCCGAACGACTCGGCTACAGCCAGCGACATGTTAGCCGGATGCTCGCCGACGAAGTGGGCGCCGGTCCGCTGGCGATCGCGCGGAGCAACCGGGCGCAGGCCGCCCGTGTGCTGATCGAGACGACCGAGCTGCCGATGTCCGACATCGCGTTCGCTGCCGGATTCGCCTCCATCCGGCAGTTCAACGACTCCGTGCGACAGGCCTACGCACTGACCCCGACGCAGATGCGCGGTCGGCGCGGCACCCCTACCGGACGCCTGACGTTGCGGCTGGCGGTGCGACAGCCGTTCCACGCCGACGGTCTCCTTCATTCTTGGCCGGACGTGCGATCACCGGTGTGGAGAAGGTCGAGGACCGTACCTACGTCCGGGTGTTGCGGCTTCCACATGGGTTGGGCGTCGTCCAGCTGACTCTGCACGACGATCACGTGGCCTGCGAGCTCGGCTGGCCGATCTGCGCGACACCGCAGTCGCGGTGCAACGCTCGCGCCGGTTGCTCGACCTCGATGCCGATCCGGTGGCGATCGCCGAGGTGCTGGGCGCCGACCCGTTCTTGGCGCCCCTTCTTGCAGCCGCACCCGGGCTGCGTGTCCCGAGCCAGGTCGACGGTTTCGAGGTCGCGGTGCGCGCGATCGTCGGGCAGCAGGTGTCGGTCGCCGGAGCCCGCACGATCCTGGGCCGCTTCGCGCAGGCCTTCGGAGACCCCGTGTCGTTCGACCTGGCTGCGGCGCATGGCTTGACGCAC
The DNA here is from genome assembly GCF_044452305.1 of Aeromicrobium sp. UC242_57. Lineage (NCBI taxonomy): Bacteria > Bacillati > Actinomycetota > Actinomycetes > Propionibacteriales > Nocardioidaceae > Aeromicrobium > Aeromicrobium sp. UC242_57. The sequence goes on from NZ_JBIOAM010000001.1 coordinate 290,157, forward strand.
GCCTTCGCCACGGCCGAGGCGCTTGCCGCAGCCGACGACACGTCACTCAGCATGCCGCGGGCTCGGGCGCGCGCCTTGATCGGCGTCGCTCGAGCGATGGCCGAGGGCACGCTGCGGCTCGACTCGGGGACCGACCGTGAGGAGGCGCGCGCGATGCTTGTGGCGATGCCGGGCATCGGACCCTGGACCGCCGACTACATCTGCATGCGGGCGCTGGCGCATCCCGACGTGATGCTCGAGACCGACCTGATCATCCGGCGGATGCTGCAGCGTCACGGCATCGACGCAGCACGGACCGAGACCTGGAAGCCGTGGCGTTCGTACGCGGCGATGTACCTGTGGCGCGCGAGCGCCGACGACGAGAGGACGCAGTGATGGCAACACGTTGGATGGACTCACCGATCGGTGGGCTGCGACTGCACTCGTCGGCCGGACTGATCACGGCGATCGACTTCGGGGCCACCCCACGAGGTCGTCGGCGCCTGATGCGCTTCTTGACGTGACCGAGCAACAGCTCGGCAGTACTTCGCGGGGACGCGCACCGATTTCGACGTCCCGCTGGCCAACGGCGGCACGGAGTTCCAGCAGAAGGTCTGGGCCGAGCGAGACGCATCCCGTACGGCGAGACGGCGAGCCATGGGGACGTCGCGAGGCGGCTGGGCTACGAGCCGGTCATCTCGCGGGCGGTGGGTGCGGCCAACGGGGCCAATCCGATCCCGATCATCGTGCCGTGCCACCGCGTCATCGGTGCCGACGGAACGCTGACGGGCTACGCCGGTGGCATCGAGCGCAAGCGGACGCTCCTCGACCTCGAACGCCCCGGCCTCTTCTAACCCTCCCCGCTGAGGAGGTAGTCCCGCCCCTTGAGGAGGTAGTTGTCGTCCTTGAGGAGGGCGACACTACCTGCGCCGCGGGGCGACAACTACCTCGTCAGGGTCAGGTGGCGCGGCGCAGGCTTTGCGAGAGGCGTTCTGCGGCAGCGACGACCGCAGGAGCGTGCATGCGTCCGGGCTGACGGGTCAGTCGTTCGAGCGGGCCCGACACCGACACCGCTGCGACGACTTTGCCGGAGGGGGAGCGGACGGGGGCAGAGACCGAGCCGACACCGTTCTCGCGCTCGCCGACGCTCTGCGCCCATCCGCGGCGACGAACCGCCGAGAGCCTCGGCGGCCGAGAAGGTGGCCTTGAGCAGCCCCTTGTTCATCCGTTCGGGGTCCTCCACGACAGCAGCACCTGCGCGGCAGACCCGGCAGCCATCGTGAGCTGTCCGCCGACGGGGATCGAGTCGCGCAGACCCGTCGGCCGGTCGGCGGCCGCGACGCACACGCGGAAGTCGCCCTGGCGGCGGAAGAGCTGGGCCGACTCACCGGTGATGTCCCGCAGGCGGGCCAGGACCGGGCCGGCAGCTGCCAGCAGACGATCCTCGCCGGCAGCCGCGGCGAGCTCGCCGAGCCGGGGGCCGAGGATGAAGCGGCCTTGCATGTCGCGTGCGACGAGCCGATGATGTTCAAGGGCGACGGCCAGGCGGTGCGCAGTAGGGCGTGCAAGCCCTGTGCTGGCTACGAGACCGGCCAGCGTGGCAGGGCCAGGTTCGAGTGCGGCGAGCACCATGGCGGCTTTGTCGAGAACCCCGACTCCGCTAGAGTTGTCCATGTCTTGATACTGCCGTATCGATAGTGAGACGCAAGTATCTGGGACAGCCACCACAAGGTCCTGCGACAGCAGGAGAGTCGAGGAGTGCATCATGGGCAAGACTCTTGCCGAGAAGATCTGGGAAGAACACGTCGTTCGCCGCCACGAAGGCGAGCCCGACCTTCTCTACATCGATCTCCACCTCATCCACGAGGTCACAAGCCCGCAGGCGTTCGACGGCCTGCGCATCGCCGGGCGCAGCGTGCGTCGGCCCGACCTGACTCTGGCGACCGAAGACCACAACATCCCCACGACCGATCTCGACAAGCCGATCGCCGACCCGGTGTCGCGCACGCAGGTCGAGACGCTGCGCCGCAACTGCAAGGAGTTCGGTGTCCGCCTGCACCCCATGGGCGACATCGACCAGGGCATCGTCCACGTCGTCGGCCCCCAGCTGGGTCTGACCCAGCCCCGGCATGACGATCGTGTGCGGCGACTCGCACACGTCGACGCACGGCGCCTTCGGCTCGATCGCCTTCGGCATCGGCACGTCCCGAGGTCGAGCACGTCCTCGCGACGCAGTCGCTGTCGCAGGCCAAGCCCAAGATGATGGCCGTCGACGTCGTCGGAGAAGCTGCCCGTCGGCTCGACCGCGAAGGATCTCGTGCTCGCCCTCATCACGCAGGAGACCACGGGCGGTGGACAGGGCTACATCGTGGAGTACCGCGGTGAGGCCATCCGCAAGCTTGTCGATGGAAGCTCGCATGACGGTCTGCAACATGTCGATCGAGTGGGGCGCCAAGGCGGGCCTCATCGCCCCCGACCAGACGACGTACGACTACCTCAAGGGACGTCCCAGCGCGCCGACCGGCGCCGACTGGGATGCTGCCGTCGCGCACTGGGACAGCCTGGTCACCGACGACGACGCCGAGTTCGACAAGGTCATCACGATCGACGCCTCGACCATCACGCCGTTCGTCACCTGGGGCACCAACCCCGGGCAGGGCGTCGCCCTGTCGGGCAACGTTCCCGATCCGGCCTCGTTCGAGGACGAGAACGAGCGCATCGCCGCCGAGAACGCCCTGGCCTACATGGGACTCACCGCCGGCACACCGATGAAGGAGATCGACGTCGACACGGTCTTCATCGGCTCGTGCACGAACGGTCGTATCGAGGACCTGCGCGTCGCCGCCGAGCTCATCAAGGGGCACAAGGTCGCCGAGAACACGCGCATCCTCGTGGTTCCTGGCTCGGTGCGGGTGCGCCTGCAGGCCGAGCAGGAGGGCCTTGACGTGATCTTCAAGGACGCTGGCGCCGAATGGCGCGGAGCGGGCTGCTCGATGTGCCTGGGCATGAACCCCGACACCCTGCAGCCCGGCGAGCGCAGCGCGTCGACGTCCAACCGCAACTTCGAGGGCCGCCAGGGCAAGGGAGGCCGAGACGCACCTCGTGTCGCCCGACGTCGCCATCGCCACGGGCGTCCTCGGTCACCTCGCCGGTCCCGCCGACCTGGCTGAGCTCGAGAAGGCAGGAGCCTGATATGGAAAAGTTTTCTAGCCACACTGGTGTCGGCGCTCCGTTGCGCCGCAGCAATGTCGACACCGATCAGATCATCCCCGCCGTGTGGCTCAAGAAGGTCACTCGTGACGGATTCGAAGAGGGGCTGTTCTCGGGCTGGCGCACCGATCCGGAGTTCGTCCTGAACCAGGACGGCTTCAAGGACGCCACAGTGCTCGTGGCCGGTCCCGACTTCGGCACGGGCTCGTCGCGTGAGCATGCCGTCTGGGCGCTGCAGAACTACGGGTTCAAGGTCGTCATCTCGCCGCGGTTCGGTGACATCTTCCGGGGCAACTCGGGCAAGGCCGGTCTGCTGGCGGCGCAGGTCGACGAGAAGGTCGTCCAGCGGCTGTGGGACTACCTCGACGCGAACCCTGGTGCCTCGATCACGATCGATCTGGAGTCGCGCACGGTCAAGGCCGGCGAGGGGCCGGACGCGATCGAGGACTCGTTCACGATCGACGACTACACACGCTGGCGCCTGCTCGAGGGCCTGGACGATGTCGGCATCACGCTGAGCCATGAGGAAGACATCGTGGCGTACGAGTCGAAGCGCCCGTCGTACAAGCCCGCCACCCTCTGACGCTGACGAGGTAGTTGTCGCCCCTTGAGGAGGGGGTTGTCGTCCCGCGAAGGGGCGGTAACCCCCTCGCGAAGGGGCCACAAGGGCCTCGTCAGGGTTGCCAGATGGCGACGGACGTGATGCCGTCGGGACCGGCTTCGAGGAAGACCCGTTGCCCCAGCCGCAGATGGCGGATGTGATCGGCCAAGGCGTCGGCGGTGTAGTCGAGCTGCTCGCCCTGGTCGGTCAGGACGTGCCCTGAGCGGGTCGTCTCGTCGAAGGTCGCGACAGTGGCCTGCATGTTCATCAGCCTAGTGGAGGGCGACAGCGATTAGGCTCGACCTCATGCAGCGTCGCCACTACTCACGAACCCTGCGGGCCATCGTGTTCTTCCTGCGGCCGATCCTGATGGTGCTGACCAAGCGCGACTGGCAGGGCCAGGACAAGCTGCCCGACGGCGGCTACGTCATCGCGCCCAACCACATCTCGCACCTCGACCCGTTCATGATCTCGCACTTCATGGTCGACAACGGCATCCCGCCGCGGTTCCTGGCCAAGACAAGCTTGATGAATGTCGCAGTGCTGGGGCGGATCCTGCGCAACGCCGAGCAGATCCCGGTCTACCGCAACAGCGCCTCGGCCGCCGACTCGCTGGTTGCTGCGATCGCTGCGGTCGAGGCTGGCAACGTCGTCTCGATCTACCCCGAAGGCACTATTACCCGTGATCCGGCTGCCTGGCCGATGACTGGTCGTACCGGGGCAGTGCGGGTCGCCCTCGCGACCGGCAAGCCACTCGTGCCGATGATGCAGTGGGGCGCGCAGGAGATCTTGTGGCCGTACACCAAGCGTCCGCGGTTCTTCCCGCGCAAGACGATGCATGTGCACGTCGGCGACCCGATCGACCTGTCGGACTTCGAGGGCCGTGAGATCACCGAGCAGGTGCTGCGTGACGCGACCGCCCGCCTCATGGACACCCTGACTGCCATGATGGTCGAGGTACGAGGCGAAGCTCCCTCGACACCGCGCATCGATGTGCATACCTTGAGCAAGTCAAACCGTACGTACAAGCACTGATTCACCACAGATGGGATTGTTGAATGGCGCAGACTGCCGTGATGGGCGCAGGCTCCTGGGGAACGGCCTTCGCGTTGGTGCTGGCCGATGCCGGCAACGACGTCCGTCTGTGGGGGACGCCGCCCTGAGCTGTGCGCCACGATCAACGACAAGCATGAGAACTCCGACTACCTGCCCGGGGTCGAGCTGCCGGAGGCCATCTCGGCGACGACCGATCCGCGCGAGGCGTTGGCTGATGCCGAGGTCGTGATCCTGGCGATCCCCTCGCAGCAGCTGCGCTCCAACCTCGAGTCGTGGGCCGAGCACATCCCGGCCGGGGCGATCCTGGTCAGCCTGATGAAGGGCATCGAGCTCGGCACCCATCTGCGGATGAGCGAGGTCATCGCCGAGCTGACGGGCGCCACCGCCGACCGGATCGCCGTGGTGTCGGGCCCCAACCTGGCGCGCGAGATCGCCGACCGCGAGCCGGCCGCCAGCGTCGTCGCCTGCGCCGACCAAGGGGTCGCCGAACGCCTGCAGAAGCTGTGCCACACGCCCGCGTTCCGGCCGTACTCGACGACCGATGTCATCGGTTGCGAGCTGGCTGGCACGGCCAAGAACATCATCGGCCTGGCCGTCGGCGTGTGCGTCGGACTCGGCTTCGGTGACAACACGAAGGCTTCGGTCATCACGCGGGGCCTGGCCGAGACCGCACGCCTCGGCGTCGCGATCGGGGCCGATCCGGTCACGTTCATGGGGCTCGCTGGCATGGGCGACCTGGTCGCCACGTGCTCGTCACCGCTGTCGCGCAACCGGACGTTCGGCGAGAAGCTCGGCACGGGCATGACGGTCGAGGAGATCATGGGCCAGACCCGGCAGGTCGCCGAGGGGGTCAAGTCGTGCCAGTCGGTCAGCGAGCTGGCCAAGCCGACGGGGTCGAGATGCCGCTGGTCGAGCACGTTGCCGCGCTGGTGGCCGGCGGCTGAGCCCTGACGAGCCGTCCTGCGTCTGATCGCGCGTCAGGCCAAGCCCGAGACGCTCTGACCGAGCTCAGTCGAAGGCGGCGAGCACGGTCTGGATGTCGGTCCAGAGGTCTTCTACGTCTTCGATGCCGACCGAGAAACGGATCAGCGCATCGGGGACGCTGTCGGGCTCGCCGGCGTGGCGACGGCGGCGCTCCCAGGTCGACTCGACCCCGCCGAGACTCGTCGCGTAGGCGATGACGTCGCTCTGCTCGGTCATCTTCTGGGCCACGGCAGCACCGCCGACGGGCTCGAAGCCGATGATCGTGCCGAAGCCCGGGTAGCGGCTGTAGACGACCCGTGGTGAGGCGTCGAGCCGGCGGTGCAGCTCGCGGGCGTTGGCCTCGGCGCGGTCGAGGCGCACGTGCAGCGTCCGGATGCCGCGCACAGCCAGCCAGGTCTCCATCGCGCCGGGGATCGCCCCGAGCATCGTGCGTCGGCCCTGCAGGGCGCTGTGGGCGCGATCGTCATTGGTCACGATCGCGCCGAGGATGACGTCGCTGTGCCCCGACAACAGCTTGGAGGCGGAGTGCACCACGAAGTCGGCGCCGAGGTCGAGCGGACGCTGCCGCAGCGGGGTCGCGAACGTGTTGTCGACGGCCACGGCGGCTCCGGCGGCGGTGGCTGCTGGGGCGATCGTGGCGATGTCGGCGATCTCGAGGGACGGATTGGTCGGCGACTCGATCCAGAGCAGTGCCGCGCCCTCACAGGCCGCAATGACCTGCGGGGTGTTGTCGATGTCGACGAGCCGCAGCTCGATCAGGCCACGGCGTTCGCGTTCGGCGAGCTGCGCGATCGTGCCGTAGTAGGCGTGACGGGGCGCCACGACGGCTGCCCGCACCGGGACGAGGTCGAACAGCGCCGTGGTGGCCGCGATGCCTGACGCGAAGGCCAGCGCTCGGCCGCCCTCCAGTGCACCGAGCGCCACCTCGAACGAGTCCCAGGTGGGGTTGCCGTGACGCCCGTACTCGGAATCGCCGCCTGGCACGAGGGCGCTGGCCATCGTGATCGGTGCGTTGAGCGGCCCCCCAGGGACACGACTCGGACGACCGGCGCTGACTGCGAGAGTCGAGGGCGAGAGTTCGCGTTGATGCATGAATTCCATCATGCCTTGCGGCTACGACACATGCTCGTCTCCGTGGTCAACATCTCACCATCGAGCCTGCAATCACGGCTGATTCAGGGATGCCAGCTTTTCCTGAGATACCGCCCGCAGCACGCAGGGCAGCGCCTTCGTCGAAGGAGGTTGTCGCCGAGGTGCCGAAGTAGCGCTGGGCCTCCGCGATCGCGTCGAGGAGGATCTTCTCGGCCGGCACGTCAGGCCACAGGTACAGGGCCATCGCGCCGGGGATGCTGTTGACCTCGTTGACGAAGACCTGCTCGCCGTCGGACAGGAAGTCGATGCGCAGGACGCCTCGCAGGCCCGTCAGGCTGGCGACGCTCTCGGCGAGCTCGGCGATCTGCGCGGCGAGGGTGTCGGAGATCTGGGCGGGCATCTCGCGCGGGGCGTTGGACAGGCCGCTGGTCTGGATGTACTTCTCGGTGAACGAGTAGATGCCGTCGCCGGGCCGCAGCGGACGCTCGATCAGCGACGTCGCGAACTCGGGGTAGGTGCGGCACGAGATGTTCAGGTCGAACAGGTCGTTGCGGTAGGGCTCGAGGACGGCGCCCGACCGCAGGTGCGGGCTGACTCCGAGCAGCGACAGCGCGGTGGCGTGGTCGGGGGACGACCTCGATGCCGATGCTGGAACCGCCGAACCGGGGCTTGACGATGTAGGGGCCGTCGAACGTCGGGGCGACCGGTCCCAGGTGCTCACGGTTCAGCGACGGCAGGCCGGCGCTGGTCATGACGGCGCCGAAGGCGGCTTGTCCATGCCGAGCGCCGCGGCGGCCATCGTGCCGCCAGTGGAGGGGACGCCGAGCAACTCGAACAGCGCCTGCGCGCCGCCGCCCTCGCCTGCGCCGCCGTGCAGGCAGTTGAGCACCGTGCCGAGCTCGAGGTTCTTGGTCCGCAGGCCCTGCTTGACCGACACACCGGCGTTGGCGCCGAGCGTGACCGTGAGGGGTGCCGACTTGTCGGGTGCTCCGGCGAGGTAGTCGCGCGCCTCGGTGTTGGCGGGCACGAGATGCCACTGGCCGCCTCGCGCCCAGTAGATGCACTGGACGGTGGTTCCGGCTCGGAGAGGACGCGTTCGCTCTGCAGGCCGGTGAGGATGCTCACGTCGTGCTCGGGCGAAGGGCCACCGAACAGGACTGTGACGAGTTCAGGCATGTGGAGAAAGCACCTTTGCTGGGGGATGGGTCGCTGTGACGACTTTACGGATACCCGACTCTACGGATAGTGGTCGGGCAAGTCATTTTCGTAGACGACGACGTCGCCGGCGCGCACCTGCGGCATGACCGAGGCGGTGGCGGACGTGCGGTCGGGGAAGGTCAGGAACTGGTCTCCGGCGCCGGAGAGCAACGCCGACCGGTTGGTCAGGCCCGTGACGACGAGTGTCATGCGGGGTGCGGCGGTCGCCGCCTGTGCCAGCGCACGGTTGCTCTCGACCTGGGTGCGGCCCAGCTCGATCATGCCGGGCGTGATGGTGAAGATCTGTCCGCCGTCGGCGACGGCTGCCCGCGCAGCGCGGATGGCGGCGGCGGCGCCGACCGGGTTGGCGTTGTAGGTGTCGTCGATGATCGTGACTCCGTTGGCGTCGACCTGGATCTCGGCGCGGTTGGAGGCGATCGGCAGCTGACCGAGGCGGGACGAGACGGCCTCGATCGGTACGTCGAGCCCGATGACGATGCCGGCCGCGATGGCCAGGTTGATCGGATGTCCGCCCGGAGGGGCAGCGATGACGGCCCCCTCGTGGCCGTCGACCGACAGGGTCCAACGGTTGTCGGTCTCGACGACGTGGACACGGGCGTCGGTCTCGGCGACGGTCGAGCAGCGCACGACGGTCTTGGAGCTGGCCAGCTCGCGGGCCAGCCGGTCGAAGCTCGGGGACATCGACGTTGAGCACGACGATGTCGGCGTTCTCGGTGATCTCGGACTTGGCCGCGACGATCGTCTCGCGGTTCTTCATCCGTTCGAGGTGCGCTTCGCCGATCGTGGTGATCGCCGCGACCTTGGGGGTGAAGATGCTCGACAGCTTGCGGATCTCGCCGGGGCCGTAGGTGCCCATCTCGGCGATGAAGACGTCGGTCCCGGGGGTCAGGCGATCGTTGACGGCCTTGGACAGGCCCATCAGGTTGTTGAAGCTGGCTGGGCTGGCGACCGTGGTGCGGGCGGCCGACAGCAGGTGCGCGGCATACGCCTTGGTCGATGTCTTGCCGTAGGAGCCGGTGATGGCGACGACGTCGGGACGCACCCGGGCCAGCTTGGCCTTGGCGTCGACGACGAACTTCTGCGACAGCTTGGCCTCGACCGGACGCAGTGCGAGCAGTGCGATCTCGACCGGGAGCCACATCAACGGGGCGAGGATCGCAGCCCAGCGTCCCGGCTCGTCGAGCAGGAGGGTCAGGCCCAGCACGACGAGCTGGAGGACGACCGTGACGATCGCGACGCGCCGCAGGCGAGGGGTGAAGACCAGACGGCTCGTGGTCGGTCGGACGCCGAGACCGACGGGCCACAGGCACAGGATCGCCGCTGCAGCCGCTGACAGCCAGGTGTTCGCCCAGCCTGTCGCGACGCATAGGAGGCCGGCCACGAAGATCGCCAGGTTGGCCGGGACGACTCGGCACCACAGCACGCCGATCGCCAGGACGCGCCCGGGCTCGTAGTGCTCGCGCTGGGCGACCCGCCACCAGCGCAGGTTGCTCAGGACCGCCAGGACGACGAGCAGCAGGTAGGTCGCGACATCGGCGGCGTTCATGAGGCGGTCCCGTCGTTGCTGGACGTCAAGAGGTCGAGTGCGTCGTTGATCGCTTCGGTGAGCGCTGCGTCGATGAGGTGGGCAGAACCGGGCACGATCGTCAGCTCTGCGGTGGAGCCGATCAGGTCGCGGGCGCGGCGTGCCATCTCGACGGGCGCCGCGGTGTCGTGCTCGCCCCACACCATCTGGGTCGGCACACCGAGCTCGTCCATGCGGACCAGCTGGTCGCGGTAGTCCTCGTTGACGGCGTTGACCAGGATGCCGCGCAGCACGCCGGTCGCAGCCTTGTAGTCGGCCGATCCGTAGTGCTGGCGCAGCTGTCCATGCGGTCGTCGCTGAGGATCCCGCGACGGTTGAGCCACCGGGCCGAGCGATAGCGGAAGGCGGGCTTGCCCGAGGGGGCCTCGTTGCGGAGCAGGGGAACACCGGTCAGGAGCACCCCGCCTAGGAGGCCGGGATGACGGGCGGCCACCTGCACGGCGACCCGTCCGCCGAACGAGTGCCCGACCAGCACGGGTGAGGTGTAGGCGGCCAGCACGGGTGCCAGCGCATCGGCGTACTCAGCGGTGGTCCACGCGGTGTCGGGGGCCGGACTGGCACCGAATCCGGGCAGGTCGACGGCCAGGGCGTTGCGATGGGGGAGGACGGGAGACCAGTCGTGGCGCGAGCGGCCCCAACCATGCAGGGCGATGATCGACGGCTCGCCGTCACCGTAGCGATCGGCCCAGATTCGTCCGTCCGCGAGGGAGGTCAGCACCTCGCAAGAATAGCCCACGGGCGGTCGTCAACCCTGACATGACCCGCTGCCAGGAGCCCGATGGCGGGCTACACGCAGGGCTTGACCTCAGGATCGTGCTTCTTGACCGTCTCGGCCAGCTCGATGAGCGTGTCGGCGGCCGGCTCGTAGTCGTCGGGAACCTCGACGCTGACGTGGAACTCGCGGCCGATCGTGGTGAAGAGGTAGCCGCCGGCGATCGTCTCGACGAACCAGCCGACGTCCTCGACGGGGAAGCACTCGGCCGTCACTGTCAGGTCGGCCGGTCGCTCGACTCCGCAGCGCAGGACGATCGCGGGGGCGCCCCAGGCGACCGCGTTGTCGTCCTTGACCGCGATAGCGTCCTCGCCGCGCAGCGTGCGGGAGCATCGGCGAACATCGCCTTGCAGTCGACGTCTGTGCCGGGCTGGGTCGGGTAGGAGTCGACCCGGAGCCCGGGCGCGCACGCAGCGGTCAGCAGCAGCGCGCCGAGCACGCAGGCAAGCCGCGGCGCCCGCTTCTTCACCTTGGTCAGATGCGGACGATGGGGCACGTCAGCGTGCGCGTGATGCCGTCGACGGTCTGGATCTGCGAGACGACCAGTGCGCCCAGCTCGTCCATCGAGGTGCCCTCGACCCGGACGATGACGTCATAGGGTCCGGTGACGTCTTCGGCGAGGGTCACGCCGGGGAGGGCGCTGATCGCACCGGTGACGTCTGCTGCCTTGCCGACCTCGGTCTGGACGAGGATATATGCCTGCACGGACATCGGGTGCTCCTTGCGCGCTGATGGACTGAGTGGGACTGTGCCACGTTACTCGATACCGTCGCGCGGCGGGGGAACTCGTCTGCGCGAAGATGGTGCCATGAACTCCAGCGCTGCAGACGGGTCCACGATCAAGGACATCGGGGAGTTCGGCCTGATCGACCAGCTGCGCACGCACATAGGGGCCAACCCGCAGGTGCTGATGGGTTCGGGCGACGATGCGGCGCACGTCGCCACCAAGGACGGGACGTACGTCGTGTCGACCGATCTACTGGTCGAAGGACGGCACTTCCGTCGTGACTGGTCGACGGCCCACGACATCGGTCGCAAGGCGGCTGCCTGCAACCTGTCCGACATCAACGCGATGGGCGGTGTCGCGACGGCCCTGACCGTGGGGTTCGCCGCTCCGGCCGATCTTCCGGTCGCGTGGGCGCTCGACATGATCCGCGGGTTCGAGGTCGAGTGCGCGCACGTCGGTGCCCACATCGTCGGCGGTGACGTCACCGAGTCCGACAAGATCGTCATCGCTGTCACGGCGATCGGCGACGCCCCGCGCCCGGTACCGCGGTCCGGTGCGCTGCCCGGCGACGTCGTGGCGTACGCGGGCGACCTCGGCCTGGCCGGAGCCGGCTTCGCCGCGTTGAGCCGCGGGTTCAGGTCGCCGAAGAAGGCGGTCGACGCACACCGCACGCCACATCCGCCCTATGCTGCCGGCCCGCAGGCTGCCGGCGCCGGTGCCACGTCGATGACCGACATCAGCGACGGGCTGCTGGCCGACCTGGCTCACATCGCGTCGGCGAGCGGCGTCGCGATCGATCTCGATCGTGCGACGTTCGCGATCCCGGAGCCGGTCATGACGGTCGCCGAGGCGCTGGGGCGAGATGCCCTCGACTTCGTGCTGACCGGTGGCGACGACTACGCCCTCGTGGCGACGTTCAGCTCGGAGACGACGCTCCCCGAAGGGTGGACCCGCATCGGCCTGGTCTCGGACGGATCAGGTGTCACGGTCGATGGTGCGCCGTTCGAGGGCGTGACGGGGCACGAGCACTTCCGCTGAGCGGCTGGCGTCAGTCCTGGATACGGGCGAACGGACGTGCGGCCTCGAGCTCGTAGGCGAGCTCTAGCAGGGTCTGCTCGTCGCCGTGGTCGGCCGAGAAGTGGACGCCGACCGGCATGTCGGCCGACGAGCGTCCCAGGGGCAGCGAGATCGCCGGCCCGCCGGCCGCATTGTTCAGCGGCGTGAACGCGGCGTACTGGACGAGCCGGTCGAACATCAGGTTGAACGGTTCGACAGCGGGGGACAGGTAGCCCAGCTCGGGGGTCGTGTACGCGAGCGTCGGCGACACGATCAGGTCGACGTGGTCGAACGCGGCCCGGTACTGCTTGGTCGACCGCTTGAGACCGGAGATCGTCAGCGGGGTGCGCCACATGCTCCGGGCGAACCGTCGGGCCAGACCACGCGTCAGCGGGTCGGTCAGGGTCTTGTCGAAGTCGGGACTCATGACCTTGCGGCCGAAGTGCTGGGTCGAGAACGCCAGCATGCCCCAGTAGTGCTTGAAGTCCTCCATGAACCGGCGGTCGACCGGCAGCTCGACCTCGATCAGGTCGTGCCCGAGCGAGCTGAGCATGTCGGCGGTCGCGAGGACAGCCTTGCGGGTGTCGTCGTCGGTCGGCACTCCTGTCACGGAGTCGAGGATCAGGCCGATCCGGAGACGGCGCGTCGAGGGCCCCTCGACGAGGCCGAGGGGCTTGAGCCCGACGGCCGGCTGGTGCACCTGGGTCGCGGCGAGGAAGTGCGCCGTGTCGCGCACGGTGCGGGTCACGACACCGTTGGAGATGATGTCGACCGGCAGCTGGGCTGCTTCGGCGGCCGCCACGACTCGGCCGCGGGTCGGCTTGAGGCCGACGAGACCGCAGGCCGCCGCAGGGATCCGGATCGATCCGCCGCCGTCGTTGGCGTGCGCGATGGGGACCACGCCGGAGGCCACGAGAGCGGCCGATCCGCCTGAGGACGCGCCCGCCGAGTAGCCCGTGTTCCACGGGTTGCGGGTCGGCGGCAGAGTCGCGTACTCGGTCGTGGCGTTGAAGCCGAACTCGGGCATCGTCGACTTGCCGAGCACCGTGAACCCGGCCGACAAGAACTGGTCGGTGAACGGCGCGTTGGCGACGGCGGGTCGTGACTTGACGGCCAGCGAGCCCTGGTCGGACGGCAGGCCGGCGACGTCGGTGTTGTCCTTGACGAACGTCGGGACGCCCGAGAACGTCCCGGCAGCCGGCCGATTGGCGGCGGCGAGGGCGCGGTCGAAGTCGGGGTGCTGGATGGCGTTGAGGGCCGGATTCACCTTCTGGGCTCGCGCGATTGCAGCCTCGGCTGCTTCGCGTGCGCTGATGGTGCCGGCAGCAATGGCAGCGGCGACCCCGACAGAGTCGAGGTCGCCGAGTGCATCGTCGCCAAATGCGTGGACGCGGGTGGTCTTCTCGTGGGTCACGAGAATGACTCTAGGGTCAATTCACTCCGGAGGGAATGAAATCGCCAAAGTCAGATAGCGCCGTTATTTAGCGGCTGACCTTGCCGGCCTTGAGGCACGAGGTGCAGACGTTGACGCGCTGCGGGGTGCCGTTGATGACGGCGCGCACGCGCTGGATGTTGGGATCGAAACGACGCTTCGTGCGTCGGTGCGAGTGGGAGACGTTGTGGCCGAAACCAGGTCCCTTGGCACACACATCACAGACCGCAGCCATGGCGAACTCCTGAAACTTGAAGACTTCTGGAAAATGGGGGCGCCTTCTGACCAGATGGCCACAAGACAACCGCTCAAGAATAGCCGATGACCTTGGGCCGACGCGAATCAGCACCATGGGTCCCTCATCACGTGGGTGCTGAGCGATAGCCTCGGGCCATGAGTCTGACCCTCAACGCCGCGGCCTTCCGGGCCTGGACGCCGCTGTGTGCGGGGGCACTCTCGACCGCGCGGGCCGAGATCGACGCGCTCAACGTCTTCCCGGTGCCTGACAGCGACACCGGCACCAACGCCTATCTGACGTTCGTCTCCGGCGCGGATGCGGTCTCCGCCCGGGGGGCCGAGGCGGGCCTGGAGCAGCTCGTCAAGGCCTATGTCGACGGCTTGTTGACGGGGGCAAAGGGCAATACCGGCGTGATCCTGTCGCAGCTGGTCCGCGCCTGCTTCAGGGACCTCTCTCTTGATCGGGGTGTCAGTGCCGCTGACGTCGCGCACGCGTTCGAGGCTGCCTCTGAGGCGGCCTGGGCAGCGGTCGGTGCGCCGGTGGAAGGCACGATCCTCTCGGTGGCCAAGGCCGCAGCAGTCGGTGCGAGGGACGCCGCCGGAGCAGGTGTCGACGGGCGGACGGTCTTCGGCAAGGCCGCCGACGCGGCGCGTGAGGCACTGGCCCGCACGCCGGAACAGATGGAGATCCTCGCCCGCGCGGGGGTCGTCGATGCCGGTGGTCGGGCTCTGGTCGTGGTGCTCGACGCGACCGAGCAGGCGTTGACCGGCCGGGTCCCGGCGCAGGTGACGGCGCACGTGCCGCAACCCGTGCTCACCCCCGGCGACGACCTGAGCGCCGACGGGCCGTCCTACGAGGTCATGTACCTGCTCGAAGCAGATGACGACCGCATCCCTGAGCTGCGCGCCGCCCTGCTCGGCCTCGGTGACTCCCTCGTCGTGGTCGGCGGCGAGCGGCTGTGGAACGTCCACGTGCACGTCGACGACGTCGGCGCCGCGATCGAGGTCGGCATCGCTGCGGGACGGCCCTACCGCATTGCCGTGACGCACTTCGCCGACCAGGTCGCCAGCCGTCCCGCGCACGGCCGGGTCGTCATCGCGGCAACGACCGGATCCGGGCTGACCGCACTGTGCCGTGAGGCCGGCGCGACGACGCTGGAGTTCACGCGTGAGCAGCCGCTGACGGTTGCCGACATGAGCGCCTCGCTCCAGAGGCGGTGCGAGCGAGATCATCGTGCTGCCCAACAACAACCGTTACATCCGCCAGTTCGAGGCGGCCGCCCAGGCGGCGCGTCGCGATGGCGTCCGGGTCGCCGTGATCCCGACACATGCGCAGGTGCAGGGGCTGGCGGCACTCGCTGTGCACGATCCCGGGCTGGGCTTCGACGAGGTCGTGGTCGCGATGTCGAGCGCCGCCGCCCACACGCAGCACGGTGCCGTCACGATCGCCACCGAGCCCGGCATGACGATGGTCGGGCCGGTGCAGGCGGGCGACGTCCTTGGAGTCGTGACCGGCGACTTCGCGGTGATCGGCGACGAGGTCCTCGCCGTGGCGTTCGAGGTTCTCGAACGGATCTTGTCCCCGGCAGCTGAGATGGTGACGGTAGTCGTGGGCGAGGGGGCGCAGGGATTGATCGAAGAACCGATGTCGCAGTATCTGCGGGCGGCGCGGCCCGATGTCGACCTCGTGGTCTACGACGGCGGCCAGGAGAACTATCCGCTGTTCATCGCGGTGGAGTGATGGTCGATCTCACGACCAAGCTCGTCAACGTCCTGGGCGACAAGACCACCAAGCCGTTGACCAAGGCCTTCGACATGGTCGTCGTCGGCGACCTGCTGCGGCACTATCCGCGCCGCTACGTCGAGCTCGGCAAGGCCAGCAACCTGGCAGATCTGCGGGTCGGCCAGCACGCCACGGTGCTCGCCACGATCGTCGAGGCCAAGAACTACTCGTTCGGGCCAGGAGGACGACGCACGCGCACCGAGGTCGTCGTCACCGACGACTCCGGTGCACGGTTGTCGTTGACGTTCTTCCAGCAGCGGTGGCTGCAAGAGCAGATGAAGCCAGGCAAGATGTGCCTGTTCTCCGGCGAGGTCGGCCAGTTCAACGGTCGGTTGCAGCTGACGCATCCCGACTACGACCTGTTCGACCAAGAGGGCGACACTGCGACGTCGCGGCTGTCCCGCGGTGTCCTGCCGATCTACCGCGCCACCGCGAAGGTGCCGACCTGGAAGATCGAGAAGCTTCATCGGGCTGTGCCTCGACAGCCTCGACCCGCTCGACGACGTCCTGCCTGCAGCATTGCGCAGCAGCCGTGGCTTCGCCGACCTGCGGGCCGCACTCGAGTCGATCCACCGGCCGCACGGCATGGGCGAGGCGATGAAGGCCCGTGACCGGTTCCGGTTCGAGGAGGCGTTCGTCGTGCAGACGGTCTTCGCGCAGCGGCGCCGCGTCATGGAGACCGATCGCGCTGCCGCTCGGCCTGCGATCGACGGTGGCCTCCGCACCCGTTTCGAGCAGCAGCTGCCGTTCACGCTCACGGCCGGGCAGTCCGATGTCGTCGACGAGATCTCGTCCGACCTGGCACGCACCCATCCCATGCACCGCCTGCTGCAGGGCGAGGTTGGCTCGGGCAAGACCGTCGTGGCGTTGATGGCGATGCTCCAGGTCGTCGACGCCGGGGGGCAGGCGGCTCTGCTCGCTCCGACTGAGGTGCTCGCATCCCAGCACTATCGCGGCATCACGGCGCTGCTGGGCGATCTCGCCAGGGGCGGGATGCTGGGTGGCGCCGACGGAGCCACTCGGGTGCGGCTGCTGACCGGGTCGATGGGTGCCAAGGCCCGCAAGGAGTCGCTGCTCGACGCGGCATCAGGCGAGGCCGGCATCGTGATCGGCACCCACGCGCTGATCCAGGACCATGTGCAGTTCGCTGAGCTGGGACTGTTGGTCGTCGACGAGCAGCATCGGTTCGGGGTCGAGCAGCGGGCCGCCCTGGTCGACCGGTCCGATGTCACGCCGCACGTGCTGGTGATGACGGCGACCCCCATCCCGCGCACGATCGCGATGACGGTGTTCGGCGACCTCGAGACCTCGACGTTGCGGGAGCTTGCCGGCCGGACGCCAGCCGATCCAGACGACGGTGGTTCCGGTCGCCGAGCGTCCCGGCTGGCTGGAGCGTGGCTGGGAACGCGTCCGTGAAGAGGTCGGCAAGGGACGGCAGGCGTACGTCGTGGTGTCGCGTATCGGCGACGAGGCATCAGAAAGCGAGACCAGCTCTCTGGTGGAGCTTCAGGAAGAGCTCGTCGGCGGGGCCCTGCACGGTCTGAGGGTCGGCGCCCTGCACGGTCGCATGGCGCCAGACGAGAAGGACGCCGCGATGAACGCCTTCGCCGCCGGCGAGATCGACGTGCTGGTCGCGACGACGGTCGTCGAGGTCGGGGTCGACGTCCCGAACGCAACCGTCATGGTCATCATGGACGCCGACCGGTTCGGCATGTCGCAGCTGCAGCCGGCGCGGCCGAGTGGGACGCGGGGCGCATGCGGGGCTGTGCCTGCTCGTCACCGGCGCCGAGGTCGACTCCCCGGCGCGCGAGCGGCTCGACGCGGTGGCCTCGACGACCGACGGATTCGAGCTGTCGCGGCTCGACGTCGAGCTTCGTCGCGAGGGTGACGTGCTCGGTGCCCGGCAGTCGGGGCTGCGGTCGAGCCTGAGACTGTTGTCGGTGGTCAAGGACGAGGACGTCATCGACGACGCCCGCGGGGCCGCCACTACGAGCTGGTGTCCGCCGATCCGACGCTCACGGCCCATCCAGCGCTCGCAGCTGCGGTCCACGATCTTGAACACTCCGAGCAAGCCGACTACCTGGAGCGCACATGACCCGCATCATCGCCGGAGCCTATGGCGGGCGTCGTATCCAGACGCCGAAGGGCGACGGCACCCGGCCGACGTCCGACCGGGTGCGCGAGGCGCTGTTCTCGTCGCTGGAGTCCGAGCTGGGGGGCTTTGACGGTGTGCGGGTCCTCGACCTGTTCGCCGGATCAGGCGCGCTCGGACTCGAGGCGCTGTCGCGGGGGGCCGACCACGCGACGTTCGTGGAGTCCGATGCGCGTGCTGCTGCGGTGGTCAAGGGCAATGTGCGCGATCTGGGCGCTTCGGCGACGGTGCAGCGCACGACGGCCGAACGATTCGTCGAGACCGGCGAGCCCGGTCCGTTCGACCTGGTCTTCGTCGACCCGCCCTACGCGATGGCGACCGAGAAGGTCGCCGGGCTCGTGGCGGCTCTTGCGGGGGTTGCCGGCGAGCACGACATCTTGTTCGTCGTCGAGCGGTCTTCCCGCGATCCGTTCGAGTGGCCTGACGGCGTCGAGGGCATCCGGAGCAAGAAGTACGGGGAGACGACACTTTTGTATGGGCGCTGAGGTACGGTCGCTGACATGACGAAGGTCGTGTGTCCCGGTTCCTTCGACCCTGTGACCAACGGTCACCTCGACATCATCGAACGGTCGGCGCGTCTCTTCGACGAGGTCGTCGTCGCGGTGCTGGTCAACGAGAACAAGCAGGGTCTGTTCACGATCGCCGAACGGCTCGAGCTGCTTGCCGAGGCGACCAAGCACCTGCCCAACGTCACGACGGCGTCCTTCGGGGGCCTGCTGGTTGACTTCTGCACCAGCAACGGTGTCGACGCGATCGTCAAGGGCCTGCGGGCGGTGACCGACTTCGACTACGAGCTGCAGATGGCGCAGATGAACGGCAGCCTCACCGAGGTCGACACGATCTTCATCCCGACGTCGCCGGAGTACTCGTTCTTGGCGTCGAGCCTGGTCAAGGAGGTCGCCAAGCACGGCGGAGACGTGACGGGGCTGATCCCTGACTTCGTCAACACCGAGCTCGAGAAGAAGTTCACCTGAGCTGAGTCGCCCGCCGCAGCGACGTCGACCCGAACTTGTCGCGCACGGCGTCGATCGCCGTGTCGAGCTCTGCCCCGCTGGTGGCGTCGAACGGCAGTGCCAGCTGGCTGGATGGTCGTCGAGCGAGCCGACGCTGACCCCGATCAGGGTGATGCCGCGCTCTTTGATCGTGCCGGCGCGGGAGGCCAGCAGCTGACGGGTCACGTCGAGGACGGTCTGGGTGTGGGCGGTCGGACGGCCGAGGGTGTGCGAGGACGTCGACCGGGTGAAGTCGCCGAATCGCAACCGCAACGTGACAGTGCGTCCGGTGCGACCGGCCGTGCGCATGCGACGGGTCAGTCGGTCGACGAGGGTCAGCAGCGCGAGGTCGAGCCGGCAGGGGAGTGCGCGCCGCGCCCGATGGCGTGCTGGGCGCCCATCGAGCTGTTGCGGCGGCCGACCTGCACGGGGCGCGGATCGCGGTTGTGGGCCAGTGCGTACAGGTGGTGACCGGCGCCGGCGCCGAGGAGCTGGGTCAGCTCGCTCTCGAACATCTCGGCGACGTCACCGACCGTGTGGATGCGGGCGCCTCGCAAGCTTGGCGGCAGTCACCTTGCCGACGCCCCAGAGGCGTTCGACGGGCAGCGCGTGCAGAAAGCTCGCTGCGTCCTCGATCGGCACGACCAGCAGCCCCTCGGGCTTCGAGACCGCAGAGGCGACCTTGGCCAGGTACTTGGTGCGGGCGACCCCGACCGAGATCGGCAGACCCACCTTCTCGCGCACGTCGATGCGCAGCTGGGGCGGCGATCGACGAGGGCAGCCCCCGGATGCGGCGGAGACCACCGACCTCGAGGAAGGCCTCGTCGATCGAGAGGCCCTCGACCAGGGGAGTCGTGTCGCCGAAGATCTCGAAGACCGCCCGACTTGCCTCGGTGTAGGCCGAGAACCGCGGCGGCACGACGATCGCGTCGGGGCATGCGCGCAGCGCCTGCCGTCCGCCCATCGCGGTGCGGACCCCTCGGGCCTTCGCCTCGTAGCTGGCAGCCAGCACGACCCCTCCGCCGACGATGACCGGGCGTCCGCGGAGCGCGGGATCGTCGCGCTGCTCGACCGAGGCGTAGAAGGCGTCGAGGTCGGCGTGCAGCACGGAGCCTTCAGTCATGTCACCACTGTGACACCCGCCACCGACACTCCAGGGGTGGCCGATTGGCCTCGGTGAGTGCCCGCGGGTTAAGATTCATCTGGCCTGTTTTTCAGGTTGGTCTTTGTCGTGCTCTTTGGGATGGATGGTTCAACGTGCTGTCCGGACCCCTGGTGATCGATACCCACGAACTGGGTCGTCAGCCGGGCTCCGAACGTACCTACACCCGTTCGGTCCAGGCGCCGGCAGAGATGGGTTACGACGTCAACGCCGTGCCCGAGGGCTCCACGATCGAGCTCGAGTTCCGACTCGAGGTCATCATGGAGGGGATCCTGGTGACAGGTTCTTTCTCGGCACGGGCCGTGGGCGAGTGTGTGAGGTGCCTGGACCCGATCGACAAGCGTATCGTCGCCGGATTCCAGGAGATGTACCTCTTCGAGACCCCCTCCAACCCGGAGGAAGGTGACGAGGAGGATCATGTCCTCGAAGGAGAGTCGATCGATCTCGAGCCCGTTCTGCGGGACGCGGTCGTGCTGGCACTCCCGCACAACCCGTTGTGTGGTCCGGACTGTCCGGGACTGTGCCCCGAGTGTGGGGCACGGATTGCGGATGATCCCGATCACACACACGGTGAAGCGATTGACCCCCGGTGGGCGTCGCTGAGCCAGCTGGCGGAGCAACCGGTCCCGTCAGCCGACCAGTCAAAGTCGGACACCTCGTCCGACGACAGCAAGGAGTAGATCGTGGCAGTCCCGAAGAGGAAGATGTCGCGCAGCAACACGCGTCACCGTCGTTCGCAGTGGAAGACCACTGCAACCGTGATCGTGGACTGCGCGAACCCTGCGTGTGACTCCAAGGTGCAGCCGCACCACGCATGCACCAAGTGCGGACAGTACGGAGCTCGCGGCGAGCGTCGCCAGGTCCTCTGACCAGGATCAGCTGATCTCCTCCGCAGCTGTTGAAGCGCTCCGGGAGGTCCTGGGAGTCCAGGACCTCGACCCGGAGCTGCTTCAGCATGCGCTGACCCACCGCTCGTTCGCCTACGAGAACGGCGGGGTGCCCGACAACGAGCGCCTCGAGTTCCTGGGCGACTCCGTGCTGGGTCTGGTGGTCACCGATGCGCTGTTCACGGGGCATCCCGACCTGCCGGAAGGGCAGCCGCGAAGCTTCCGTGCGGCCGTCGTCAGCGCCAAGGGCCTGTCGGTCGTGGCCAGGACGCTGGGTGTCGGCGAGTGCGTGCGTCTGGGCCGTGGCGAAGAGGCCACCGGTGGTCGCGACAAGCCGTCGATCCTGTCCGACACGGTCGAGGCAATTCTGGGCGCGATCTATGTCCAGTTCGGCATCAACGTGCCTCTGAGGTGATTCACCGCGTCTTCGACCCGGTCATCGCCTCGGCGGCTGAGCTCGGCGCGGGCCTCGACTGGAAGACGTCCTTGCAGGAGATCTCCGCCAACAACGGCATGGGCGTGCCGCACTACGTCCTGGTCGGGACAGGTCCTGACCACAACAAGGCTTCACCGCCGAGGTCGTCGTGGGTGAGACGTGACCCCGGCGGTATCGGTCGTTCCAAGAAAGAAGCCGAGCAGATGGTCGCCGAGATCGCCTGGCGTGCCATCACCGCCTCCCTCGAAGTCTCCTAGGCCATTGCGTGCCAGAGCTTCCTGAGGTCGAGGTCGTTCGACTCGGTCTGCTCGACCATGTCGTCGGCAGGACGATCACTGGTGTCATGGTGCACGACGCCCGCTCGTTGCGTCGGCACCTGCCGGGGCCTGCCCGACTTCGTCGATCGTCTGGCCGGTCGCACGGTCGTCGGCGCCCAGCGCAGAGGCAAGTACCTGTGGATGCAGCTTGCTGATCCCGACGGTGGGGCCAGTGATGCTGTGCTCTGCCACCTGGGCATGAGTGGGCAGTTCCTGGTATCCGACGCCGGTGCGCCTGCGCCCCGGCACCTGCGTATCGCTATCGACCTCGACGACGGCCAACAGCCCGGTTCGTCGACCAGCGGATCTTCGGCGGCATGTCGTTCAGCGAGGACGGCGCCGCAGCCCGCCGAGATCGCGCAGCATAGCCCGCGACCCGCTCGACCCGTTGTTCGATCCGGCCGAGTTCACGGCCCGCATCCGCAAGCGCCAGACCGGCGTCAAACGTGCGATCCTCGACCAGACCCTGATCTCTGGTGTCGGCAACATCTACGCCGACGAGTCGTTGTGGCGCACCCCGCTGCACTACGCCCGCAGCACCCGGCTCCTGCGACCACGCGAGGTCGAGTCGCTGCTCGTCCACATCGGCGATGTCATGCGCGAGGCACTCGCGCAGGGTGGCACGTCCTTCGACGCCCTCTACGTCAACGTCAACGGCAACAGCGGCTACTTCGACCGATCGCTCAAGGTCTACGGCCAGCAGGGCAAGCCCTGCCCGCGGTGTGGCACCGAGGTCGTGCGCGAAGCTCATGAACCGCGGCTCGCACTTTCTGCCCGCGCTGTCAGCGATCGCCGAGGTGAAGTCGCAAAGCTGATCTGACGTGGAAGAGAGCGTGGGCCGGTGTTCGGTTTCGGGCGGAAGAGACAACGTGTCGACGACATCGTGGGCGCGTCGAGACCTGCGCTGAGTCGCGAATCGCTCGGGGTCGGCCCAGACTTCCCGGGGTGGCCCCGAATCCCTTGCTCAGCCGCGAGGCGAGGAGACGCAACGACGAGCGCCGAGCTGGCGCGCTCGCGATCGGCACGCTGGTCGACTGGCGCGAGGTGAGCAGCGACGGGTTCCCGCGGGTCGTGCTGATGCTGGATGTCACCACACCGGACGGCCATTCGTTTTCGAGGAATTGCCGACGAGAGCCTCACGATCACCGAGCTCACGCGCCTCGACCCGGGACAGACATCCCCGTGCGCTACCGACCTGCCCACCTGGACCACTACGTCGCGCTCGCCCGTGACGCCGACCCTGCTGACGTGCAGCAGGTCGTCGACCAGATCCGTCGCGGCGAGAGCGTCTGACGGCCGACGTGTCAGCCACTGCGATAGCCAAGCTCGTCGACGCTGGCTGGTCGTTAGATCCGACGACTCCGCCCACGTCGCCTTGCCTCCCGCGTTGCAGGGCACGTCAGAGACGCTCGTGGCCTGGATGTCGTCATTCTCCGAGCTCTCCAGCCCTGACGATGCGGTGTGGTTCCTCGGACGAGGTGATTTTGATGCCCGGTCGGGAGAAGGGTTCGCCTGGAACACCTTCGAGATGATCAGTGCCGAGGCCGCTGACACCAAGCAGGAAGCCGCTGACGTCGCCGACTTCTGGAGCGCGCACTGTCCGATCCTGCTGAGTGTGCGTGGTGGGTACTCGTATCTGGCGGTGCGTAGCGACGAGCGATCGTTCACGGGCAAGAGCCTGAGTTCGAGGAGGTCACGGTCGTTGCTTCGAGCTTTGAGGTTCTGCTCGACTCCATTGCTCGAGGGACAGCGGACGGTCAAGATCCCGTGGGGCGGCTAGTTTTCGGCCCTGGCGGCTCGACGCCTGGCGGTGACTAGGCTGGGGCCATGTCGTTGACCCTGGAGCCCATGACGCCCGAACGGTTCGTGTCGTGGAACGAGCACCAGATCACGGCTTTCGCGCAGGACAAGATCGATGCCGGCAACTGGCCTGAGGACGGGGCGCTCGAGCGTTCCGCCCGCGAGAACGCGGTGCTGCTGCCGCAGGGGCTCGACACGCCAGGACACGACCTCTTCGTCGGCACGGTCGACGGCCGCGAGGTCGGCACGTTGTGGCTGTTCACCGATCCGGCCCTGACACCGCCCGAGACGTTCATCTACGACATCGAGGTCGACCCGAGCCGACGGGGCGAAGGCCTGGGTCGTCGAGCTGCTGGAAGCGGCGGAGGGGTGGTGCGCCGATCACAGCATCGGGGTGCTGCGGCTGCACGTGTTCGGCTTCAACGACGTCGCCATCAGCCTGTACGAGTCGGCCGGGTTCGAGACCACGAACATCAACATGGCCAAGCAGATCCGATGACGGTCGCACAGTACGGGCCTGAGTCGTTCGAGCGGTTCGTCGACGAGCCCCCGAAACGCTGCGGGCGCACGTCGTTCGAACGTGATCGGGCCCGTGTCGTGCACTCTGCGGCCCTGCGCCGGCTCTCGGCCAAGACGCAGGTCATGGGTGCGAGCTTCGACGACTTCGTCCGCAACCGGCTGACTCACTCGCTGGAGGTGGCGCAGGTCGCCCGCGAGCTCGGCAAGGCGCTGGGCTGCGATCCCGACATCGTCGACTCGGCGGCGCTGGCGCACGACCTGGGGCATCCGCCGTTCGGTCACAACGGCGAGACAGCCCTCGACCAAGCGGCGCAGTCGTGCGGCGGGTTCGAGGGCAACGCCCAGACGTTGCGGATCTTGAGCCGGCTGGAGTCCAAGACGTTTGCCGCCGACGGCCGGAGCGTCGGCCTCAACCTGACTCGCGCGACCCTGTCAGCCTGCGTCAAGTATCCGTGGGCGCGTGAGGACGCGGCTGATGGCAGCGGCAAGTTCGGTGCCTACGAGGACGACCTTCCGGTGTTCGTCTGGCTCCGCAAGGGTGCCCCGACCGGCGGCGTCCCATCGAGGCGCAGGTCATGGACCTGGCCGACGACATCGCCTACTCGGTGCACGACGTCGAGGACGGTGTGGTCGGCGGCTGGTTCGGACTGCGGCGTGGCGAGCTCGACATCGCCTCGATCCACGACGTCGCCCGCGACTGGTACGACTCGGGCGCCACCGACGACCGTCTCGATGCTGCGCTCGACCGGCTGCAGGAGCTGCCCGAGTGGCCGACGACCGTCTTCGACGGCAGCCGGGGCCGCCCCGAGCGATCCTCAAGAGCCTGACGAGCGGGTTGATCGGCCGGTTCGCGAGCGCCGCCGAGCATGCCACGGTCGAGGTGTGGGGACTGGTCCGCTGATCCGGTTCGGGCAGATCTCGAGGTACCCGTCGAGACCAGGGACGAGATCACGGTGCTGAAGTCGATCGCGGCGCACTACGTCATGCGGTCCACTGACCGCGCTGAGCCGCTCGCGCAGCAACGTGATCTTCTGCTCGCGCTGGTCGACGCGCTCGATGCAACGGAGGGACGCGCAGCTGGAGACGGAGTTCGCCGAAGATTTCGCGAAAGCAGCCGACGACAGCGCCCGGCGCCGCGTCATCATCGACCAGGTTGCGAGCCTGACTGACGTCTCCGCCAGGGCCTGGGCAGACCGACTGCTCCACTAGTCGCCCACTAGTCGCCCTGATGGTGGAGGGGCCGACTACGATCACCACATGGCCGGGCGCATCAAGGACGAGGACATCCAGGCGTCCGCGAACGCACGCGCATCGACGAGGTCGTCGAGCAGTACGTCACGCTCAAGAACGCCGGCGGAGGTTCCCGCAAGGGGCTGTGCCCGTTCCACGACGAGAAGTCCCCCTCGTTCAACGTCCGGCCCTCGGTCGGCTCGTATCACTGCTTCGGCTGCGGGGCCGGGGGCGACGTCTTCAAGTTCGTCATGGAGATCGAGGGCCTGAGCTTCGTCGAGACTGTCGAACGCCTCGCCGCGAAGTCGGGCATCACGCTGCGCTACGACGAGGGTGGCACCCCCGGACCGCGCCGCGACCCCAACCAGCGACCCCGGCTGCTGGCCGCCCACCGTGAGGCTGGCGAGTTCTACGCCCAGGTGCTGCTGTCCGCACCCGATGCCCAGGCGGGGCGGCAGTTCGTCCAGGACCGCGGGTTCAGCCAGGCCGCCGCCGAGAAGTTCGGCATGGGCTTCGCCCCGCGTGGCGGCGAACAGCTCGTCGCCCACCTGCGAGGCAAGGGATTCACCGAGGACGGCTGCTGATCGGCGGACTCGCATCACGCGGCACGCGCGGCCTCTACGACCGCTTCCGGGGACGCTTGCTGTGGCCGATCCGCGAGATGACCGGCGAGATCATCGGCTTCGGTGCCCGGCGCATGTTCGACGACGACCGGGTCGAGGCCAAGTACCTCAACACGTCCGAGACACCGATCTACAAGAAGTCGCAGGTGCTGTACGGCCTCGACCTGGCACGCCGGTCGATCTCGTCGTCGAGCCAGGCGGTCATCGTCGAGGGGTACACCGACGTCATGGCCTGTCACGAGGCCGGTGTCACGACCGCGGTCGCGACGTGCGGCACGGCCTTCGGCGAAGACCACGCCCGCGTGATGCGCCGGCTGATGCTCGACGACCAGGCCTTCCACGGCGAGGTCATCTTCACCTTCGACGGCGACGAGGCAGGCCAGCGCGCGGCGCTCAAGACATTCAACGGCGATCAGCAGTTCGTCGCCCAGACCTATGTCGCGGTCGAGCCTCGCGGCATGGACCCGTGCGACCTGCGCCTCGCCGATGGTGATGCGGCGGTCCGTGAGCTGGTCGCCGGTCGCATCCCGCTGTACCGGTTCGTCCTCGACAACCTGCTCGGCAAGTACGACCTCGATCGGGGTGACCAACGGGTCGACGCCGTGCGCGAGGCCGTCGGGCTGGCGTCGGCGATCCGCGACAAGTCGAAGGTCGACGAGCTGTTGCGCGAGATCGCCGGACGGGTCGGCGTCGACGTCGACCAGGTCCGCACGGCGCACCGTCGTCGGGTGGCCAACCCGCCCAAGGTCAACCAGCCCAGGGGCGCGCAGCCAGCCGCTGAGGAGCCGGCCGCGCCGGCCGTGCCCACTCCGGCGGTCAACTTCGGTCTTCCGCAGTTCGCCGACGAGCGTGAGGCGCTCAAGGTCATCGTGCAGTACCCGCACCTGACGGCCAAGTACGCCGACAACATCGGCGACAACGACTTCATGCACCCGATCTCGAAGGTCATCTGGTCGCACGTCGAGGCGATGCAGTGGCCCGAGTCGACCGATCCGACCTGGCTCCCCAGACTGGCCGACACCTTGCCCGACGAGGACACCAAGAGGATCTTGTCGATCGCCGCGGTGCAACCGATGCGAGCGCGTGAGGGCAACACCGAGGCCGTCGTCGCGGCGGTGCTGATGCGCCTGGCTGTTGACTTTGGGGCGGCGCATCGCCGACATCAAGTCCAAGCTGCAGCGCACCAACCCCATTGATGAGGCCGAGGCGTACAACCGCATGTTCGGTGAGCTCATCGCCTTCGAGCAGCAGTTCCGCGATCTGCGCGACCGGTCGCTCGGAGCCGACGTCCCCAGCTGATCTCGCGCGGCCGTCCGTCCACAGATCGTTCTGAGACTCGTGATTCTGCACGGTGCGCAGCCAAGGCTGGGTTCATGGATCGATTCGTCCAGAACCTGTTGTCGCAACCGACGTTGTCAGCTAGCGAGGAGCGGGTGCTTGCCTGCCGTGCGCGTGGGGGAGACCCAGATGCCCGCAGCGCCCTCATCACGTCAGGGATGAGGGCGGTGGCCATGCGAGCGATCCTGCTCGGTCTACGGGGCGAAGAGCTGCGTGATGCGGTGCAGTCTGGCGCCGTGGGCCTCATCCGTGCGGTCGACCGTTTCGACCCCGACCGCGGGGCCCGTCTCGCGACGTACGCCTGGCAGTGGATCGGGGCCGAGATGCGTCGACGAGACCGTCCCGACGTCCCCCTCGACGACGTCGATCGGAGCTCCCTCGTCGTCCGATCTGCGTGAGAACGATCTCCTCGACGGTCTCTCCGAGCTCGAGGCCGACGTGCTTCGCCTGAGGTTCGGAATCGGAGATTCCAGTGCTTTTCCGATGTCCCGTCGAGCAGTCGCCGACCGGCTCGATGTCACCATCAGCAAGGTTCGGACGATAGAGGGGCAGGCGGTGCGACAAGTGCGTCGAAGGCTTGCTAAAGTTCTCTACTGTGTTCCTCCGCAGCGAGGGACCAATCCCCAATAGCTCAATTGGCAGAGCATTCGACTGTTAATCGGAGGGTTCTTGGTTCGAGTCCAAGTTGGGGAGCATCACCCAGCAAGACCCCCGCTCCGGCGGGGGTCTTGCTGTTTTGGGCTGCTCGCAGACGTTGATCAGCCAGGAACTTCCGCTGGGCTTCGACCAGGGTCTGTCCGTTGGGACCGCTGATCTCTGACTTCCGAGCGATCTTTCTCGTAGGCTCGGAATGCCGCCGGGCGGCAGAGGAGAAGGAGACACGATGAGCATCAGGGTCTTGGTGTCAGGGGCGAGCATCGCGGGTCCCGCGTTGGCCCACTGGCTGCATCGCAGGGGTGCCGAGGTCACGGTGGTCGAGCAGGCGCCCGGCCTTCGACCAGGCGGGCAGGCAGTGGACGCCCGCGGGGTGGCGAAGGAGGTGATCCGGCGGATGGGGCTCGATGGGGCGGTGCGAGCAGCGTGCACCGACACGGCGGGTGCCTACACGGTCGATGCCGCCGGCAACGTGTTGGAGACCTTCAGCGCCGAGGACGATGACGGCGACGGGTACATCTCGGAGATCGAGATCCTGCGTGGAGACTTCGCGCAGATTCTCTACGACGACACCTGCGACAGCGTCGAGTATCTGTTCGGTGACCGCATCGCCGACCTCACCCAGGATGGTGACGGGGTCGATGTCACCTTCGCCAGCGGTCTCCAGCGTCGTTTCGAGCTCGTGATCGGCGCCGACGGACTGCACTCGTCGCTGCGGGGGATGGTCTTCGGCCCGCGCGAGCAGTTCATCCACCACCTCGGACTGGTGCTGGCGTTCTACACCGTGCCCAACGAGTTCGGGCTCGACAGCTGGATGCTCGACTACAAGGAGGGCGGACGGTGGGTCGGGCTGCGGCCCGTCGGCGACGCCGACCACGCAATCGCGATGCTGTCTTTCCCATCAGCTGACTTCGTCGTCGACCACCGCGACGTCGAGGCGCAGAAGCGCCTGCTGCGCGAGCAGATGGCAGGCTTCGGCTGGGAGACCCCGCGCATCCTCGCGCACCTGGACGACACTCCCGACTTCTACCTCGATCAGGTCGCGCAGGTGAAGATGGACAGCTGGTCGAGCGGACGAGTGGCGTTGATCGGAGACGCGGCGTTCAGTGCCTCGCCGATGTCGGGCGGCGGAACGGGGATGGCCCTGGTCGGCGCGTACCTGCTGGCTGGCGAGCTCGCCGCTGCCGACTGGGACCCGGCGACTGGTTTCGCGCGTTACGAGGAGCGGATGCGTGGCTACGTCGAGGCCAACCAGGAGATGGGCCGTATGCACGTCGAGATGCTGACCGCGCCGACGCTGGCCGCTGACGCCGAGCCGGGTCCAGAGCCCGACATGGAGGCGCTGATGCCGCTGGTCGAGCGTGCCGTCAACGGCCCTGGCTGCCCGACTACGCAGGCGTGCCGGACTCCGGCCCACGGTCGGAGACGTGACCTGAGTGGTCAGTCGCCCCACGTCAGGGAGAACACCTCGAACGCCGCTGCGTGGGTGACGCCGAGCCGGGAGCCCGTGGGTCGCGACATGCCCTCGAGCATCTCGGCGGCGTCGAAGTTCTCCCAGCCGAGGCCGTCGATGTACGCCGCGTGCGCCTTCAGCGACTCGACGCCGCGGTCGAAGGTGTCTGTCGTGTCGACGGCGTGCGCGGCATCGGGTGAGCCGGCCGCCCAGACCTGCTTGACGCCGCCCCACGGTTCGAGTCCCTCGATGATCTGCTCGGTGAAGACCCATCGGTTGCCTGCGTCGCCGGCAGCGTTGAGGCTCGCACGTCCGACGGCCATGTGGTCGGGCTGGTTGGGTGCCGACCCGCCCCAGGTCTCGCGGAAGTTGTTGGTGATGATGATCTCGGGCTGGTGCTCACGCACCGCGCGGGTGATGGCTCGCCGCAGCGACACGCCGTACTCGAGCACCCCGTCGGGCAGGCCCAAGAAGTCGACCTTCTCGACACCGACGATCTTGGCCGAGGCGATCTGCTCGTCCATGCGCACGCGTCGGCACTCTTCGGGCGGCAGGCTGTCGATGCCCGCTTCGCCGCTCGTCACCATGCAGTAGACGATGGTCTTGCCTTGGTCGGTCCAGCGGGCGATGGCAGCAGCTGCGCCGAACTCGACGTCATCGGGGTGCGCCACGACCACGAGGGCGCGTTCCCAGGACTCGTCTACCGGCTCAAGCGGTGTGGGCTTCATGAGGTCAGACTAGGCCCGTCACGCCGTGCTGGACAGGTGAAACCGTTACGTCTCGACGTTGATGCCGAGATGTCCCGCGAAGAGGGGAGCCAGCAGTGACAGCTGAAGATCGCTGATCGTGGCTCCTTTGAGTGAGTCGATCCCGTCGACCTGCTGCAGCTGCAGTCCTGTCAGGTCGACGTTGGACAGCGATGCGCCGGTCAGGCTCAGCACGCCGACGCGACAGTCGACGAACTGCACCCGTTCGAGCTTGGCCGACGCGATGTCGAGCTCGTCGATCGAGCACGACTCGAACCTGACGTCGATCAGCTCGGATCCGCGCAGGTTGACGAAGCCCAGCTTGGAATGAGCGATCGCGACAGACCGCCACCGGGTGTCGTAGAGATCGGCTGATCCCAGGCGGGAGCTCGAGATCGACACATCAGTCAGACGGGTGCGGGGTGCGGTGAGCACCGGGGCGTTCAGCTGTTCGATCGTCGTGTCGGTGATGCTGGCCGACCGGAGGCTCGTCTCGTGAGCTGACAGGCCGTCGAATGCACACTCGGTGATCGTGATGGCCGACAGGTTGAGGCCGTCGAGCGTCAACGACGTGAAGCTCAGGCCCTCTGCCAGGGCACCGGGTGCGAGGTCGTCGGCCGAGCCCGGTGAGAGATCGGTCAGCGTGACGGGATCGATGCGCGGGGCACGAGCTCGTGGGGAGGCGGCGGAGGGCATGGACCCGACTGTAGGCGTGCCCCACGACAGATCGGCAGGCCGTGTCACCGCTATGCTCGTCGCGCGGGAGGCCTCGTGATCGGCTCTCTCGTCGCGGGGCGGTAGCTCGCTGGTTAGAGCACGGGACTCATAATCCCTTGGTCGCGGGTTCGAGCCCCGCCCGCCCTACAACTGCAGCAGGTCAGGCTGTTCGACTGGCCGTCCAGGCGAGTGATCGTCCTCCTCGTCACGGCACTCCCGGATGTAGCGGATCAGCAGTGCCAGCACCAGCAGCACGTTGACGGCCAGAACGGCCAGCACCACCACGACGACTGCGGTCATGTTCCTCACCACCTCGTGTCAAGCATCCGACGATCGAGGGGTGGAAGGGCGTTGCTCGCCAGGATCGTGCGGTCACCGCAACGAGGTCTGCGGATCGTCCGGCGTGGCGACTGGCGCTCTCGCCGCGGACAGGGTCCTGAGAAACAAGCACGGCCGCCACCGTGGAAGGGTGACGACCGCTGTTTCGGCCTAGAAAGGGGCCGACCTGGTCCCAGCCTACCGTCACAGGTCACACTGGTGCCATGCGCGATGCAGTGATCTTCGACATGGATGGAACGCTCTGCGACACGACGAGCATCCAGCACCACATCGAGGGGGAGGACCGTGACTTCGCCGCCTTCCACGCGGCCTCGGCAGGCTGCCCGCCACACGCGGACGTCGTCGCAGCGGCCAAGGAGCAGCACGACCAGGGGCGGGCGGTGCTCGTCGTGACCTCACGCGAGTTCATCTGGCGTGACCTGACCCTCGACTGGCTGGTCCGCCACGGCATCGCCTACGACGGCCTCTACATGCGCATCGTCGGCGACTACCGCAAGGACGTCGTGATCAAGTCCGAGATCCTCAAGCAGATCACCGACGACGGCTTCACCGTGGTGGAGGCCTGGGACGACAAGCCGGCGATCGTCGAGCTGTGGAAGGACAACGGCATCCAGACGTACGTCGTCGGCAGCTCCTGAGGCAGCCGCAAGGCTAGAGGTCGAACGTCGGCCGTTGCTCCACCTCGACGAGCTCCAAGAACTCGGGGTGGTCGCGGATGACCTTGGGCACGAAAGGGCAGAACGGCAGGACAGTTCCGCCGCGGGCGGCGATCTCGGTCAACGTGCCGACGATGAGCTCGCTGCCGACACCGCGTCCTTCGAACTGCGGAAACACCCCGGGTGTGGGGGAGGGCGTACTCGTCGTCGTGCTTTCGGTAGTCGACGTAGCCGGCGAGCTCGTCGTCGATCGTGATCTCGAAGCGGGATTCGGCCGGATTGTCGTGCACGGTCGTCGTCATGCGACATTCTCCTGACGTGAGATGTTGTCCGCGAACACCAACGTACGACACAATGGTCTCAGGTGCCCCCGAGACGCTGGGGAAGGCGACACTAGGGAGGCACCGATGGCTGTAACAAGTAGAGACATGTCTTCGCCGACGACCCCGACGCGGGGAGTGCTGTTCGTGCACTCCTCCGTGTCTGCGCTGTGCCCTCATGTCGAATGGGCCGTGGCTGGTGTGCTCGGTGGCACCCCCGACTTCGCGTGGGTTCCTCAGCCGGCCGAGCCCGGAACCTACCGGGCCGAGCTGTCGTGGCAGGCCGGTTCTGGCACAGCAGCGATGCTCGCCTCCGCCCTGCGCGGATGGGAGCAGCTACGGTTCGAGGTCTCCGAGGAGCCGACCGCGTCCAGCGAAGGCGCCCGCTACTCCTACACGCCGAAGCTCGGCATCTTCCATGCCATGACCGGGCTGCACGGTGATGTGCTGATCCCAGAAGACCGGATCAAGGCCTTCCGGGTGAAGGCTGCCACGGGCGAGGTCGACCTCGAGACGGCACTCGACGGACTTCTCGGGGGTGGCGTGGGACGCCGAGCTGGAGCCGTTCAGGCATGCGGGTGAAGGCGCACCGGTGCGGTGGCTGCACCAGGTGATCTGACGCTCAGCCGATCGTGACCTTGACCGATGGAGTCGAGGTGTTGGTCGTCTTGTTGGTCACCCTGAACTCTCGCTGACCGGTACGCGACGTGTAGAGCTCGGTCTTGAAGGCGCCGCCGTCACGCGTCGTGGTCTCGATCGGGAAGTCGTCCCAGCCCTCGCCGGACTCGCGAACCTCGACCTGCAGCTTCTCGCCGGTAGCGCTGTTGGGGAACGTGCCCGACAGGATGAAGCGTTGGCCCGGGGACACCTGGGTGTCGGAGGCGTCGATCGTCGGTTTCGGCGCCTCTGTCTTCGAGGTCGGCTCGGGCGAAGGCGTCTCGGTAGGAGTTGGTGTCGTCGCCGTGGCCGTCGGTGCGGCGATGGGCGGCAGGTCGACGGAGTTGATGCCGCTGGCGCTCACGAGGGCGGCGCCGCCGAGCCCGAGCAGCCCGCCGATGACCAGCCCCATGAACCCGAACTTCGCCACGAACCCGGTGGCGCGGGTGCGCTTCTCGTGGACCTGCGCGGGTGTCAGGCTCTTGACGATCCGGTCGTTGGTGGGCTTGGTGGGGCTGGTGGGCTTGCCGGCAGCGACTGCCGCGGCGACCGGCTTGGCGCCGTCGTGCTGGACGATCGCGTCGATGGCGTCCTGCACCGTGCGCAGCGAGTCGATCGTGTCGTCGGACAGGTAGACGTTGAATCGGCGGCCGAGCTCTTCGCCGATCTCGACGATCGTCAGTGAATCGGTGCCGAGCTTTTGAACGTCGCTTGCGGTGTCACGGCGTCGGCGCGGCACGCGACGACTCGGACGAGGATGTCGGTCAGCTGTTCATGGACTGATGACGAGGAGGGCACGAGGTCATTCTAGCGACGTGTCGTGACGGACCGCGGCACTGAAGTCACGTCGCCTCAAGCAGGTGCACCCCGCACCTCTAGAATGGGTCGATGGAAAGCGCCGAGGACGTCCAGTACGTCGTGGTTCACGGATATCGTCGGGCATTCCGCATCGCTGGGTCCGGTCCGGCGCTGCTGCTCCTGCACGGTCTCGCCTGTGACTCGTCGACCTGGTCTGAGGTCATGCCGGGCCTGGCTGAGCACTTCACGGTGATCGCCCCCGACCTGCTGGGGCATGGCGAGTCCGACAAGCCCAACGCCGACTACTCTCTGGGCGGCTACGCCAACGGCATGCGCGACCTGTTGACGGTGCTCGGCATCGAGAAGGTCACAGTGATCGGTCACAGCTTCGGCGGCGGCGTCGCGATGCAGTTCGCCTACCAGTTCCCCGACCGCACCGAACGCGTCGTCCTGGTCTCGACCGGCGGCCTCGGAAAAGAAGTCAGCCCGTTGATCCGCCTTTTGACAGTTCCGGGCAGCAGCATGGCGATCGCGGCGGCGACGGCTCTTCCGTGGCGTCCGCTGGTCAGCGGCGGACTGCGCTCGCTGGCACGCCTGCCGCTGAGCGCGACCCGCGACCTGGGTGAGGTGGCCCGCATCTATGAGTCGCTGGCCGATCCGGCGCAGCGGACTGCGGTGCAACGCGTCACGAGCCACGTCCTCGACTGGCGTGGCCAGTTCGTCACGATGACCGATCGCAGCTACCTGGCCCGGTTGATGCCGGTGCTGGTGATCTGGGGGCGTGACGACATGGTCATCCCGGCCGCGCACGCCGACCTGGCACCTACGGAGATCTCGGACGTCCACGTGCTGGCCGACTCGGGGCACTTCCCGCACAAGGACCATCCCGATCGGTTCATCCAGATCGTCACGGAGTTCATCGCCGCGCGCGGCCCGGCCACGTATCACCGGGGCAAGTGGCGGACGCTGCTGCGCAGGGGCGACCAGTTCGAGCTCGAGAGCGTCCCGGAGCAACCGCTGGCGGCTGCTCCGGCGATCCGCTGACGAGTCAGACCGACGGCTCGGCGACAGCCGAGGCTGCGACGGGCACCGACGGCTCGATCTCTTCTTCGGACTCCGCCAGACGCGCGGCCTTCTTGCGCTTCTGACGGCGGGTATTGCCCGTGACGAGCGCACCGATCCACACCGCGAGGGCACCGATGACCAGGCCACCGATGTCGTCGGCGATGTAGTGCCAGCCGAGGTACAGGGTCGCGAGGA
Organism: Aeromicrobium sp. UC242_57; assembly: GCF_044452305.1. Lineage (NCBI taxonomy): Bacteria > Bacillati > Actinomycetota > Actinomycetes > Propionibacteriales > Nocardioidaceae > Aeromicrobium > Aeromicrobium sp. UC242_57. The sequence continues at coordinate 324,945 of NZ_JBIOAM010000001.1, forward strand.
TCGTGAACCCGAGGTAGATCCAGGCGATGTAGCGGATCGTGCGCGCGATGCCTGCGAAGTGCAGGAACAGCGCGAGGGTGAAGACGACCGACACGTGCAGGGATGCGAACGCGGCGATGCCGTAGATCTTGTCGCCTTGAGGGTCTGCGATGAACTTGGCCCCGTTGCTGAACAACGAGTACTGCAAGGCCGTGGCACCGGTGTCGGGGAGGTCAGCGAACATCCGGCTCTGCGCGAACGCAGGCCCGGTCGACGGCAGCATGTAGTAGCTGATCGTGCCGAGCACCCAGTTGAGGCTCACCGCGGTTGCGTACCAGGCGCCGACGGTGACGTCGCGGTGCAGGACGAGCACCGCGGCGACCGTGATCGGCACGACCGGCAGGTACAGCACGTACAGGGCGGCCAAGATCTGCGACATGACATCGGTGCCGAAGAAGTTGTGCAGCACGTCAGCCGGGTTGTTGCCGAAGAACAACCAGTGATCCATCGTCAGCAGGTCGTGGTCGTACTTGGTGTGATCAGTCAGCAAGGGCAGATCAGCTTTGAGATTGCGGTAGCTGACGTAGCAGATGTAGAACACGAGCATGCCGGTCGTGACATACCCGATGCGCTTGAGGTCCCACTCGTTCTTGATGATCGACTTCAGGCCCGAGAACGTGTTCTTGAACCCGTACCGGTAGGCCGCCTGTGGTCCGATGACGGCCGAGAAGATCAGCAGGCCCAGTAGCGGAAGACGGATGTACGCGGCCCGAGGAACCCCTCAGGGTCCTTCAGGCCCACGTTCAGGTCCTGTGAGAAGTAGATCGCCGTGGCGCCGACCGCGATGGACAAGCAGACACCGAAGGCGTACGGCCATCTCAAGAAGGCAGCAAAGGACCGTTGAAGCATAGAGGTCATCCTAAACTGCCGTACTGAGAGTTTCTTGTGAGGCTACGAAGTCAGGCGTCTCCGCCCACCTGCTCGACGCCTGCAACGGCAGTCGGATCGTCGATCCGGAACCGCAGGAATGCCTCGCGCACTGTGTCGGGCGACACAGAACCTTGCTGAGCAAGGCTCTGCAAGACGCTGACGACGATCGACTCGGTGTCGATCTGGAACTTGCGACGGGCAGCCGCACGAGTGTCGGCGAAACCGAATCCGTCGGCGCCCAGCGACTGCCACGGACCGGGCACCCAGCGAGCGATCTGGTCGGGGACGGCTCGCATGTAGTCGCTGACGGCGACCGTGACCGCGTTGGAGTCCATGAGCTTGACCGTGATGTACGGCATGCGGCTGTACTCGCCCGGGTGGTTGAGGTTCCACTGCTCGGCTGCGACGGCGTCGCGGGCGAGCTCGTTCCACGACGTCACGGACCAGACGTCAGCGGCGACGTCGTAGTCGTTGGCGAGGATCTCCTGGGCTTCGAGCGCCCACGGCACCGAGATGCCCGAGGCCATGATGCGAGCAGGCAGGGTGCCGCCGCTGGCCTTGCGGTAGATGTAGGCGCCCTTCAGGAGGCCCTCGACGTCGATGTCGTCGGGCTCAGCCGGCTGGTTCAACGCCTCGTTGTAGACCGTCAGGTAGAAGATGATGTCTTCGCCGTGCGGGAACGTGTCGGTCGAGCCGTACATGCGCTCGAGGCCGTACTTGACGATGTGGCTGATCTCGAAGCTGAACGCCGGGTCGTAGTGGACGACGGCCGGGTTGGTCTGGGCGATCAGCGGCGAGTGGCCGTCAGCGTGCTGCAGACCCTCACCGGTCAGCGTCGTACGACCGGCCGTGGCGCCGATCAGGAAGCCGCGGGCCAGCTGGTCGGCCATGGCCCAGATCGAGTCGGCGGTCCGCTGGAAGCCGAACATCGAGTAGAACATGTAGACCGGGATCATCGGCTCGCCGTGTGTCGCGTAGGCGCTGCCGGCAGCCGTGGCCGACGCCGTGGCGCCAGCCTCGCTGATGCCTTCGTGCAGCAGCTGTCCCTGTGCCGACTCCTTGTAGGCCAGGAGCAGCTTGCGGTCGACCGACTCGTACGTCTGGCCGGCCGGGTTGTAGATCTTGGCCGACGGGAACATCGAGTCCATGCCGAACGTGCGGTACTCGTCGGGGGCGATCGGGACGATGCGCTTGCCGATCTCGGGGTCCTTCATCAGGTCGCGGAGCAACCGGACGAACGCCATCGTCGTGGCGATCTGCTGCTTGCCCGAGCCCTTCTTGAGCTCGTCGAAGACCGAGTCGGCCGGCAGCTTGATCGGCGTGGGGTTGACGACCCGCTTGGGCAGCGAACCTCCGAGCGCCTCACGCCGGGCCTTCATGTACTGGATCTCTTCGCTGTCCGCACCGGGGTGGTAGTACGGCGGCAGCGCGTCGCCGTCGATCTGCTCGTCGGTGATCGGGATGTTGAGCCGGTCGCGGAAGCCCTTGAGGTCGTCCTTGGTCAGCTTCTTCATCTGGTGGGTCGCGTTGCGTCCCGCGAACGACTCGAGCAGCCAGCCCTTGACGGTGTGCGCCAGGATGACGGTCGGCTGTCCGGTGTGCTTCTGCGCGGCCTCGAACGCTGCGTAGACCTTGCGGTAGTCGTGGCCGCCGCGGGGGAGGCGCTCGATGTCGGTGTCGCTGAGGTGCTCGACCATGGCCCGCAGGCGCGGGTCGGGGCCGAAGAAGTTCTCGCGGTTGTAGGCGCCGGTCTCGACCGACAACGTCTGGAACTGTCCGTCGGGCGTGCGGTTCATCTGGTTGACGAGTGTTCCGTCGGTGTCGCGGGCGAGCAGGTCGTCCCACTCGCGGCCCCAGACGACCTTGATGACGTTCCAGCCAGCGCCGCGGAAGTACGACTCAAGCCTTGGATGACCTTGCCGTTGCCGCGCACCGGGCCGTCGAGCTGCTGCAGGTTGCAGTTGATGACCCAGGTCAGGTTGTCGAGCTCTTCGCGGGCAGCCAGGCCGATCGCGCCGAGCGACTCGGGCTCGCCCATCTCGCCGTCACCGAGGAACGTCCAGACGTGCTGCTGGCTCGTGTCCTTGATGCCGCGGTTCTGCAGGTAGCGGTTGAACCGTGCCTGGTAGATCGAGTTGATGCCGCCGAGGCCCATCGAGACCGTGGGGAACTCCCAGTAGTCCTGCATGAGACGTGGGTGCGGGTACGACGACAGGCCGTTGCCCGCGCCGTGCGAGTGCTCTTGACGGAAGCGGTCGAGGCGCTGCTCGTCGAGCCCGCCCTCGAGGAACGAGCGGGCGTAGATGCCGGGGGCAGCGTGCCCCTGGAAGTAGATCTGGTCGCCGCCGCCGGGGTGGTTCTTGCCACGGAAGAAGTGGTTGAAGCCGACTTCATAGAGGCTCGCAGCCGACTGGTACGAGGCGATGTGGCCACCGACGCCGAGGCCGGGGCGGTTGGCGCGCGACACCATGACGGCGGCGTTCCAACGGATGTACGAACGGATGCGACGTTCGATCGCTTCGTTGCCCGGGAACCAGGGTTCACGCTCGGGCGGGATCGTGTTGATGAAGTCGGTGCTGCGCAGGCCGGGGACGCCGACATTCTGCTCACGTGCGCGTTCGAGCAGCTTCAGCATGACGTAGCGTGCGCGGCTGCGGCCGCGACTGTCGACCATCTCGTCGAGCGAGCTGATCCATTCCGCCGTCTCGTCAGGGTCGATGTCGGGCAGCTGCGTAGGCAGGCCTTCATGAATGACGGGCGGACGTTCCTGACCGGATTGCGGCATCTTTACTCCCAGTTGTCTTGTGGACGTGTCCATCATCCCACCCCGGGTTCGCTACTGTGAGACCGGCAACATACTTGAACAACCTACTTTTCAGTAGGTTTCGTCGAACTTGAGGAGATCACACCGGTGGACGCGGGCAAGCTGGGCTTTGGTGCTGACACCGTCATCCAGGAGCTGGGCTGGGACGAGGATGTCGAGGAAGAATTGCGACTCGACATCGAGCGTCAGACAGGCAACAACCTGGTCGACGGAGACTTTGGTGAGGACGTCGACGGCGTCATCCTCTGGTGGCGTGACGGAGACGGTGATCTGACTGATGCGCTGGTCGACTCGCTGACCGATCTGGTCGAGGGCGGCTCAGTGTGGTTGCTGACGCCCAAGGTCGGACGGGACAACTATGTTCCGGGCGCCGACGTCGTCGAGGCAGCCGAGATCGCTGGTCTGTCGGTGACGACGACCTCTTCGGCCACCCCCGACTGGGCGGCCACCAAGCTCACGGCGCAGAAGCGCTGATCCTGCTGGCTCGTTGAGCCCGTAGCAAGGACCCGCCGATACGCTGAGGGCATGACTCTCACGATCGGCGAGCCGGCTCCGGAGTTCGTTCTCAAGAGCCAGCATGGCGAGGACATCTCGTTGTCCTCCTACCGCGGCGACAAGGCTGTCGTCCTGGTGTTCTTCCCCTTCGCATTTAGCGGAGTCTGCACCGGAGAAGCTCGCTGCGCTGCGCGACAGCCGCGACGAGTTCTCGTCGCGCGACGCCGAGATCATCGCGGTCTCGTGCGATTCCTTCTTCGCCAATCGGGTGTTCTCCGATCGCGAGAACCTCGGCTTCGCGGTGCTCAGCGACTTCTGGCCGCACGGTGAGGTCGCGCGCTCGTACGGGACGTTCAACGAAGAGATCGGCGTCCCCGACCGTGGCACTTTCGTGATCGATCGGGAGGGAATTCTGCGCTGGATGGTGGGCAGCGGCCTAAACGTTTCGCGTGATTCCAAGGCATATCTGGCGGCGCTTTCAGGGCTCGCGTAGATCGCCCTCGTGAGAATCTGAAAATCTTCTCAAATCGGCTGCGGGTCGGGTGGCCCATAGGGTTTGATAGTCATGCTGCGGCTGCCAGGGACCCGAGACCTTGGCAGCCGCGGTTTCGTATGTCACGGGCCTGTGCGGTAGTCTTCCGCAGGTTCCGAGGGCGAATAGCGCAGTTGGTTAGAGCATCCGGTTTACACCCGGAAGGTCGGGGGTTCGAGTCCCTCTTCGCCCACCACGCGGCGTCGTTTGAACGCCGGCGAATCGCAGCAATGCCCGCCCCGCAGAACATCGCTGCGACTGTTCAGAGAAGCGCGTGCCGGTACGATTCGCAGGTGCATCGCAACAGTCGTCCTTGGTTCCGGACGGTGCAGCGATGGCTGCTCCTCGCCGCGGGATGGATCGGTGTGACCGCACTGGCTGGCTGGTGGGCTCACGGCCACGACATCGAATGGGCATTGCGCGACAGCGGTCGCGGCCCCAACTACCTCTTGGTCGTCGGTTGCGTGTACTGGGGAGCGGTGTTCTGCGTCGCGATGGTTGCTGCCGCCCGCGAGGGCGTAGGTGACTGAGCGCGGTCTGAGTCTGCTGTCCCAGCCGCGTGTGACCCGGTAGCCGTACCCACTTTTGCGTTGGTGGGTGGTGCAGGGACGGGGCGTGGAAGCACCCTGCTCCGCCAGATCACGGAGCGAGCCTCAAAGCCGCACGCGTGGCTTCAGTGAGCCGGGTGGCAAGCGGTAGGTCACGAACAGCCTTGCCGACCTGCTCACGAGTGTTCTCGGTGTCCTCAGTGACACGCAGAGAGATCACATTTCCGACGTTGCTCTCTAGATAGATGGCGGGCGGCCCGTATGGCACCCAGCCGATGCGGATCTCGCGTATGTTCGCCACAGGCATGGAGAAGGTGCCGCGCCAGGTGGTCTCAACGATGTTGCCGTCGGCGACATACACACTCGGTCCACGAAACAACTGTTGCCATCGCATGCCGGGACTGTAGTTCCTCGTCATGTCGCAGCTGACCTCGACGATCTGAGTTCTGGTGGGATGTCGTATCGAGCCGGAGCACCTCCATGAGGCTCTTGCCGTCTACCGAGAGCTGATCTCGGAGACGCGCAAAGAGCCCGGCTGCGTCAGCCAGCCCCTCCAGCTGCGTGACAGTCCCGACGAGTTCGTGCTCGCCGAGGAGTGGGAGTCGCAGGAGCATCTCGACGCCCACACCCGCACCGAGCACTTCGTCCTGGCGATGGCCAAGCTCGAGGTCTTGGAGACGGCCCGGCCCGCGCTGATCTATCTGCCGGTGCTGTAGCCGCGCCTCCGCCAAGAAAGGTGACAGGAAGTATTTTGTTCGGGCACCGCGGGGCGGGAACCGACCTAGACTGATCCGGCTCACGTCCCTCACATCAGGCGGTACCCGGTGAAGACTCCTGTCCAGTTGCTGCACACCCTCGTCGGGGGCGCAGTCATCGCATCCGGACTGACCGCAGTGGTCGTGATCGCCGGGCCGCTGCCTGCTGCATCGGCGGCGGTGGCCACTCCGACCAAGGTGATCTCGGTTCAGCGCAGCGCCGCCGTCGGCGCCTTCCTCACCCAGGGTGGCGACATCTACACCTTCGGTGACAACTCCGCCGGAGCGACTGGCCTGGGGCTGACCACGGGTGTCACAGAGACGCCGGTCAAGATGGCGGCCTTCGCTCCCACCGGCGAGAAGGTCGTGCAGCTGTCCGTCAGCGGGAGCGGCAGTCTCGCCACCGCGTCCGGCGTCGGGCTGGCGCTGACCGATGGAGGCCACGTCTACTCGTGGGGCTACGACGGACAGGGCGGCCTGGGCAACGATGCAGCGCTGACCAACCAGTCGACCCCCGTTGCCGTGTCGCCGACCTGGGCCTCGGACAAGCCCGTGTACGTCGCTCAGGTCGCAGGAGGGGGCCGGGTCGTCACGGAGAGCGGACGCGTCTACGCCTGGGGCTACAACGAGTGGGGACAGACCGGCGTCGACAACGGCGGCGGAAACATCGCGACCCCGGTCGAGGTCACCAGTCTCTACCGCCCATCCGACAAGGTCGTTCAGATCGTGGGCGGCAGTGCCTCGATGATCGTGCGGACCGCTTCTGGAGCCGTTCTGTCGGCAGGCACCAAGTCGCGGGGCCAGCGCGGCGACAACACGACGGATCCGAACGGCTACAACACGTACACGCCCGCACTCGGTCAGCCCAGCTTCACTGGCTTGCTGGCCGGTGACTCGATCGTCTCGATCGGTTCGGGTACCTCGTACTACTTCGCCGTGAGTGGCACCGGCAAGGTGTGGGGCTGGGGATTCGGCCAGAGCGGCCGGCTCGGTGACGGTCTTGGCACCCACGATCAGCTCACTCCGCTCGCGATCAGCCCGACGCTCGTCGACTCCGGTGACACGATCGCTTCGGTCGAGATCGGCGGCAGCGGCAACACCTCGATGTTGTTGAGCGAGCAGGGCCATCTCTACACGGTTGGCTCAGGCAACAACGGCATGCTGGGCAACGGCGCCACCACCAACACGACCACCTTCGGCAAGATCACCTCATGGCCCGGCCGGGCTGCGAGTGATCCGATCGTCGACGCCGTCATGGGTTCGTCCAATGCGCTGGCAGTCACGCAGAGCGGCGCTGTCTACACGTGGGGCAACTCGCTGGTCACCAACCAGGGCGGCATCGGCACCGGGACCCAGAACCAGTCCGCCACCCCTCCGAACATCGTTTCCTCGCCGGTGCTGCTTGCGCAGCCGGCGGCCCCGTCGCCGTTCACGGATGCAGTTGATGCCTCGATCTCTGGCACGGTGAAGGTCGGGGAGCCGTTGACTGCTTCGGGCGGGACATTCGCTCCGTCCGACGCGAGCCTCGCCTACGAGTGGAAGATCGGCTCCGACACGGTCAGCACGACCTCGTCGTACACGCCGAAGCTCGCCGATGCCGGCAGCGACTTGGTCCTCACCATCACCGGCTCGAAGAGCGGCTACACCAACAGCGTCTCGACGACGACCGCTCAGACCGTCGCGACGGTGCAGGGCTTCACCGGGACAGTGCAGGAGGGCAAGACCCTGACGGCGAATGACGCCACCGGTACGAACAGGTGGATCATCAGCACCTCGTCGACATGTGCAACTCAGGCAGCGTCAGTGACTGGAGCGACTCTGGCGTTGTCCCAGACCACGGCCGGTCGGTATGTGCGGCTTCTCGCAGACGTTGTCGGGTCGCACCGGCAAGGGAACCTGCGTCGGTCCGATTGCGGAGTTCACGGCACCGCCCTCGCTGGATGGCGCCACGACTGCGAGCGGGACGAAGGGTGAGCCATTCACCTACGACCTGAACCAGTATGGGCCGGGCGTTCCGAGGGCGACCTTCACTGTGGTGGGCGCGCTGCCTGCAGGAGTGACGGTGCGCTCGAATGAGTGGAGCCTTTCGGGAACGCCCACCGAAGCTGGCACGTTCGCGGTGACGTTGAAGGCCGACAATGGCGTGACCACCGCGGCAACGCTTCCGCTGACCATCACGATCGCCGACGTGTTCACGGGGTTGTCGCCGTCGATCAGCGGCACGCCGAAGGTCGGGGTGGAGCTCACGGCATCGCCGGGTGGATCCCTGGCTCCGAGCGCTGCCGACGGTGCCACCGTGGCGTACCTGTGGCAGTACGAGTCGGCCTCGGACGAGTGGTCGGATCTGAGCAGTGGTGCAACCTATACGCCGGCCGCTTCGGAGGTGGGTCGTCACTACCGGGTCAAGGTGACGGTCTCGAAGACAGGTGTCCAGTCGCGGACGGAGTATTCGCCAGCGACAACGGCCACGGTCAAGGGCACGTTCACGATCGGCACCCCGTCGATCAGTGGGACGGCGAAGGTCGGCGAGTCGTTGACGTGTGAGGCTGCTGGTGGAACTCCGGGCACGTTGTCGTATGCGTGGACGCGTGGTGCTGTGTCGTTGGGTTCGGGTGACACGTATCAGCTGGTGGTGGCTGATCTGGGTGAGCAGGTGACGTGCACGGTGACCGCGTCGCGTCCCGGTTACATCGATGCGTCGGCCAGCAAGGATTCGACGACCATTGGGTCGGGCACGTTCAGCATTGCTGCTCCGTCGGTCAGTGGGACGGCGAAGGTCGGCCAGACGTTGACGTGTGAGGCTGCTAGCGGAACGCCGGGCACACTCAGCTACGCGTGGACTCGTGGTGTCACACCGGTGGGTTCGGGTGACTCGTACGTGTTGGTCGCGGCCGATCGGACGGAGCAGGTGACCTGCACGGTCACGGCAGCACGGACCGGCTACGCCGATGCGACCGCCAGCAAGGACTCGGCCACGGTTGGGTACGGGACGTTCAGCATTGATGCGCCGTCGATCAGTGGTACGGCTGCGGTCGGCCAGACGTTGACCTGTGAAGCGGCGGATGGCACACCTGGCACGCTGTCGTATGTGTGGTCGCGTGGTTCCACCCCGTTGGACACAGGCGCCACGTACGTGTTGGTGGCAGCGGACCGCACGGAGCAGGTGACGTGCACGGTGACATCGCAGCGGGCCGGTTATGAGGACGCGTCAGCGTCCAAGGACTCGGCCACGGTCGGGTACGGCACGTTCAGCATTGATGCGCCGTCGATCAGCGGTACGGCTGCTGTCGGGAAGACGTTGACGTGTGAGGCGGCCGCTGGTACTCCCGGTGATGTCAGTTATGCGTGGACTCGTGGGACCACACCGTTGGACACGGGTGACAGCGACGAACTGGTGGCGGCTGACCGGGCCGGTCAGGTGACGTGCACGGTGACATCGCAGCGCGCTGGTTACACCGATGCGTCGGCCAGCAAGGATTCGGCGACGGTCGCGGCTGGCACATTCACGATCGACGAGCCGTCGATCAGTGGCACGACTGCTGTCGGTGAGACGTTGACGTGTGAGGCAGCCACGGGCACACCCGGGACGCTCAGCTACGCGTGGTCGCGTGGTGTCACACCGGTCGAGACCGGTGCCAGCTATGTGTTGGTGGCTGCTGATCGCGGTGAGCAGGTCACGTGTGTGGTGACCGCAGCACGGGCTGGCTACACGGATGCGTCGGCGAACAAGGACTCAGCGACGGTCGACTACGGCACGTTCACGATCGATGAGCCGTCGATCAGTGGCACGGCTGCCGTCGGCCAGACGCTGACGTGTGAGGCGGCGACTGGCACTCCGGGCGATGTCAGCTATGCGTGGGCTCGTGGTGTCACCCCGTTGGACACGGGTGCCGCGTAGAGCTGGTGGCAGCGGACCAGGGTGAGCAGGTGACGTGTGCGGCGACATCGGCACGGGCTGGCTACACGGAGGCGACGGCGAGCAAGGACTCGGCCACGGTCGACTACGGCACCTTCGTTATTGGTGTCCCGTCGATCAGTGGCACGGCGCAGGTGGGTCAGACGTTGACGTGTGTGCCCGCGGCGGGTACGCCGGGTGCGGTGTCGTTCGGGTGGACCCGTGACAGCATGGTGTTGGGTGCGGGTGCGGGCTACAAGCTGACTGCGGCTGATCTGGGCAAGAAGGCCACGTGTGTGGTCACTGCGGTGCGTGCCGGGTACGTCGATGCGGTCAACCAGGCCAGCAGTGTCACGGTGGTGGCTGCGGCGCCGGTCAGGGTCACTGGGCTCAAGCCGCGGGTAGTGGGCAAGATGGTCGAGCGGTCCACGGTCACTGCGCAGGCTGGCACGGTGGTGCCGTCGACGGCGGTGCGGACGTATCAGTGGTTGGCCGATGGCAAGAAGATCAAGGGCGCCACGGGGCGTACGTTCACGCTCCGCAAGGCCCAGGCCGGCCACCAGGTCAGTGTCCGGGTCACCGCCCGTGCTGGTGCAGTGTCCGCGACGGCGACGTCGCCGGCCAGGCGGGTGGGTTCGTCGGTCAAGCGGCTGGTGGTGGTGCGTCAGGTCGCTAGTGGCAAGAAACTGACGGTGACCGCTACTGGTCTGACCCGGGGACGTCGGTACGTGATCTGGTTGGGTGGTCAGCAGCGTGCTGCTGGTGTGGTCGGTGCTACCGGCACGGTGTCACGTTCGGTGAGCTTCGGACCCGAGATCAAGCCCGGCACCCGCCGGGTCAGGGTCTCGACCTACAACAAGAACGGCACCCGCACCACCACCATCTACCGCACCATCCACTACAAGTGACCTGTCGATCCGCACCGGTGGTCTGCACCGGTGCGGATCGACAGCGGGTGTCCTAGGCCTGCCGTTCCTTGAGGGTGAACGACATCGCATATCCGACCCCCAGCAGAGTCACGATGACGGCGAACACCGACTGCAGGTTCGTCCGGTCTGCCAGCTGACCCAGCAGGGGGCTGACGAGTCCGCCCAGGGAGAGCGTCAGGCCCAGGGTCACTCCGCTGGCCACACCGATCCGGTTCGGCAGGTAGGAGTGCGACAACGTGATCTGTGCGGCGAACGGGATGAACAGCGAGACGCCGAGCACGGCCGTCGCAACCGTGACCAGCAGCGCCGAGGGCGCCAGCACGATGGCCAGGGTCGAGAACGCCGCCGCCAGGTAACCGGCCCGGACGATGCGCAGGCGTCCCAGTCGGTCTGCCAGCCAGCCGCCTGACAGCGTCCCGATCGCGCCTGCGGCAGGGAACAACGACAGGGCGACGGCGGCCTGGCCGGGGGTCGAGTCGAACCGCTCGATCGAGTACAGCGAGATGAAGGTCGACGTCCCGACGTAGGCGACCGACCACGTCGCCAGGACTGCGGTGAGCCAGCCGAACGCCCGCCAGTCGTCCGGCAGGGTGGGCGTCGGGGTCGAGGTGGTTGTGACGTCAGTGTGGTGGCTGCCGAACAGGTCACGCCATGAGACCACGGCGTAGAGCGCGCCCAGACCGAGGGCCGGGATGATCAGCAGGCCGGTGCCGGCGAGCCCGAACCAGCCGACGACGAGGAACACCGCCGGGGGAGCGAGCGCTACGCCGACGTTGCCACCGACGGAGAACAAGCTCATGGCCTTGCTCGTGCCGCCGCCTGCCTCGCGGGCCTCGACCGTGGCTGCCGGGTGGTAGGCCGCGACGCCGATGCCGGAGAGCGCGATGACGAGCCACACCGCGATGTAGGAGCCGGAGATCATGCCGCTGAGTGACACTCCTGCGCCGGCGACGAGGAGCCCGGCGAGGCTCATCCAACGCATCCCGTACCTGTCGCTCAGGAAGCCGAAGCATGGTTGAGCGATGCTCGACAATGCAGTGGCGGCCAGGGTGATGCCGGCGATCGCGGCATAGCTGTAGTGGGCGTGCAGCACGAAGTAGGGGAGCAGCGCGGCGACTGCTCCGGTGTAGAAGTCGTTGGCGGCATGGGTTGCCGTGAGCGCCCAGAGTGCGGCGCGGCTCCTGGTGGGGGCTGTGGGTGGAGGTGCCAAGGTCACGGAGGTGATCCTCTCGGTCGTCTGAAGGAAGATGACCGGCTCGACACGTGCCTCCGCAGTCAGGGAGGCCGGTCGTGGCTAGTCCCTGCAGCGGCAGCTAAGGAGAAGGTTCATGGGTTAAGAATGTACACACTCCTCAGACAAGTAGAGAAGTGGGTGCACATCATGAGCCAAGTTAGACGGGCGCCGCTGGCCGACCAGGCCGCCGAGCTCCTGCTCGAACGCATTCGCGCAGGAGAGTGGCCGCTGGGGGCGAAGCTGCCCGGCGAGACCACCTTGGGGCCGCAGCTCGGCGTCGGCCGATCGACCGTACGAGAGGCGATCCGTCAGCTGGCTGGCAGGGGAGTGCTGGCCACGCGGCAAGGCGCTGGCGTGTTCGTCACGGCGCTCGACGCCACCGAGGACTGGGACGTCGTGCTGCGCCGCACCGACATCCTCTCGGTCATCGAGGCGCGGATTGCCATCGAGTCAGAGGCTGCAGCTCTCGCGGCTGTCCGACGTACGCCGCAGGACCTCAGGGCGATCCGGCGGGCTCTGAGCCAGCGCGAGGGTCACTCCGGCCTCGACGACTACGTCGATGCCGACATGCGCTTCCATCGCGCGGTGGTCACCGCCGCGCACAACCCGATCCTGCTGGAGCTGTTCGACGGCTTCGTGCCTCGTCTGCGAGAAGCGATGATCGAGATGCTGCGGATCAATCAGCCGAAGGACGGCGACACCGACCACGGTGCCCACGCCCAGCTGGTCGAGGCGATCGCCGAGCATGACGTGACTGGGGCGGGCCAGGCAAGCCGCGAGCACCTGGAGCAGCTCAAGGTGGGGCTTGAGGGCCAGCGGTAGTCGCGCCGGTCGGCAGATCCGCTGAAACATGGTCAGGCGAGCGGGGTCGGCCGATACGGTGGGCGCGTGACGGTGCTCGAGATCATCCTGGCTGTGCTCGCGGGTGCGCTGAGCAGCGCGCTGGTCGCCGTGGCCGTGCTCCTGGTACGCACCCGGCGGCAGGTTGACGGCTGAGCGAGCGGCTCGAACGTCCCAGGCTGGTGCCGCGGCCCTCCGACGCGGTCCGGACGGTGCTGGGAACCGCGATCAAGGTCAGGGATCATGGTCTCGGTGGCGCGATTCGCAGCTCGATCGACGACTTGGCGATGTGGGCCGACGTCGAACGTCCCGACCTGGCAAGTCTTGCTGCGGACGACGGCTCGGTGACGATCTTGTTCTCCGACATCGAGGACTCGACGACCATCAACCACGACCTGGGCGACCGGGCGTGGGTGCGGTTGCTGGCTAAGCACGATCGGGTCTTCGACAAGGCGCTCACCGCGCATGCCGGCCACGTCATCAAGACGCAGGGTGACGGGTTCATGGTGGCCTTCGCCGAACCGGCTCACGCCGTCGCCGCCGCAGGCGACATCCAGCGTCGGCTCGCCAAGGCCCGGTCGGGTTCGCTGCTGGCCGGGGTCAAGGTGCGGATCGGCATCCACAAGGGATCGGCGATCCAGCGTGACGGCGACCTGTTCGGACGAAACGTCGCCTATGCGGCGCGCGTCGCGGCGCAGGCATCCGGCGGGGAGATCCTGATCAGCGAGGCAGTGCTGCGCTCGCTGCCCGACGAGGTCGAGGTGATCGAGACCCGTGAGGCCGAGCTGAAAGGCGTGCCTGGCATCCAGCGGCTGCACCTCGTCACCTGGTGAACGGCGGGGTGTGAGGCGCACATCACCCGGTCAAGCCATCGCGGCATACTGAGAGTATGTGACATTCTCTCGGTATGACCGTAACCGGCACGACCCCCGCCGCCCTGCCACGCATCGACCTGCTCATCAGACGATCTGAGCGTCTGGCCGAGATCGACGGACTGACCGAGCAGGCGCTGCGCTGGCATGACGATGCCGTGGCTCGGCGGGCGGCAGTCGCAAGGGATGCGCGGCGCCTCGCCGCACCGCGGGTGTGGCCCGACACGATCGCCTCGCTCGTCTCGACGGGATGGCGCCTGGTCACCCTGGCGGCTCCCGCCGCACCGTTCCAGCTGCTGGCGGCAGCCGCCGCGTCGGTCGGTCTGCGGGTCGAACCCCCGAACGCCAGCGCGGCAACGCTTGCCAGCACCCAACGACTCGTGCGAGCGGGCGGCCCCGCCTACGTCAAGCTCGGACAGTTCATCGCCACGGCCGAAGGCCTCCTGCCTGACGAGTGGGTCACGGCGTTCGCGTGGTGTCGCGACGAAGCGCCAGCGCTCGAGCACGGAGTCGCCCTGCAGGTCATCGAGCGTGAGCTGGGCGACCTGCGGGAACGGCTCGGGTGGATCGACGACGAACCGCTCGCAGCCGGCTCGATCGGCCAGGTACATCGCGGGCGGCTCACCGACGGGACCGACGTCGTGGTCAAGGTGCGTCGACCCGGACTGCATCGCAGGTTCCGCGCCGACATAGAGACGCTCGCTCTCGCATCCGCCATGGCCGAGAAGATGCACGGCGCAGCGCGCGCGGCCAACCTGACCGGATTCGTCGGCTGTTCGCCCAGCTCGCGCTCGAAGAGCTCGACTTCCGTCTCGAAGCGGCGAACCTCGTCGACTCGACGGCAGTCCTCGAAGACCTGGGTGCCGACCAGATGGTCGCGCCGCGGCCGATCCCGGGCATGGTCACCGAGCGGGTCCTGGTCATGGAGTACCTGCCCGGCGTCTCCTACGCGCGCCTCGACCCCACGCTGGAACGCGATGGTGACCGGCTGCTGCGGCTCGGCATCCAGGGTGTCGTCGAGGCGACCCTCAAGCACGGCGTGTTCCACGGCGACCTCCATGCCGGGAACGTGCTCATCGACGAGAAGACTGGCAGCTTCTCGCTGGTCGACTTCGGCATCGCCGGTCGGCTCGATGCCCAGCAGCGGGCCGGGCTCGTGCAGTTCCTCGTGTCGTGGGCGGTCAACGACGCGGCAGGCCAGATCGCCTCCATGAAGTCCTTCGGCGCGATCGACGCGGCGGCCGACGTCGACACGCTGACGGCACAGCGCAGGCCGAGCTCGACCTGCTCGACGAACGCGCTCATGGAGCGGTGACCTTCGACCAGCTCGGCATCACGTTGGGACGTCTGCTGCAGGTGCTCGCCCGCAACGGCTTCCGGATGCCCAAGGACCTGGTCCTGTTCTTCAAGAACCTGCTCTACCTGTCGGGATTCGCCGCAAGCGTCGCGCCGCAGGCCGATGTGCTTGAGGTCGTCCAGGGCATCCTCGAAGACCTGTTCGCAGATCCGGCCTTCGGACTGCTGGAGGGCCTCGACGCCGCTTCTTGAACTTGCCCCGCCGGGCTGCGCGGCTAGTGTCGCGGCTATGCACTTCGCCAACGGCTCCCGCATGATCGTGGGCGTGCTCGTGACGGCTCTGGCCATGACGTGGTTCGCACCCGCTGCTCACGCGGCCGACGAGCTTGCACCCGCTGTCGCGTGGGACGCACCGGCGTACTCGGGCTACGTCGGCGTTCCGGTGAAGCTCGCGGGCACCGTCACGCAAGCACCTGACGGGGCAACGGTCCGGATCGACGTCGTCACAGGCGAGAGCTCGAGACCGGTAGCGGGTCCCATCACGATCGTCGACGGGCGCTTCTCGCTATCGCTGGCGGCACCGGCCAGCGAGTCAGGCTCAGGGCAGTCCTGTCCGACGCGACGGGAGTCATCGGGCAGTCGCCCGTCGCGTCGTTGCGCGGCACCAAGGCACCAGTCACCCTCACCTTGTCGATGCCGAGATCGGCGAAGGACTACACGAGAGTCACAGCACGAGCGGCCGTGGTGGCCAAGGACGGCCGCAAGCCGTCGGGTCGCGTGGTCGTGGAGCTTCCGGCGATCCGGCACCAAGAAGTGGCGCACCGCAGCCACGATCTCGGTCAAGAACGGCAAGGGGATGCGCCGGATCGCGCCGCGCCACGACGGCCGGTACAGGTTGGTGTTCGCGGGCAGCAGCCAGTACGCCGCCAAGACGTCGGCGAGCCGCGCATTCGACAACCGGCCGCCAGGTCGCGTCGTCACGCTCCCACGAGGCGCCAGCCGCCCGAGCGTGAAGCTGCCGAAGCAGCCGCGTGGATCGCGCGCACGCGCCGACGCCAAGGTCAGCAAGATCTCCGACGGAGTCTGGAAGAGCATGTCGGGGACGCAGCTGGCGCAAGGGGTGCCCCGTCGGACGTCAGTCGCTGCGCATCGTCAGAGTCAGCTACTGGGCATTCGACGGCTACGTCCGCCGCGGCGAGATCGTGGTCAACAAGTCGGTCGCGTCCTCGACGGCCAAGCTGTTCACCGACCTCTTCGCCGCGAAGGCACCCATCCGGTCGATGTACCGGGTCGATCGCTTCGGCTACAGCAAGACGCTGCGCGGTGCGGACGACCTGCGCAGCATGCGCGCCGACAACACGTCGGGGTTCAACTGTCGTCGCGTCGTCGGCTGGACGTCGCGCATGAGTCCCCATGCGGTGGGGCGCAGCATCGACATCAACCCGTGGGAGAACCCCTTCGCCTCGCGCACCGGCTATCAACCCAACAAGAGCTGGGCCAGGCGCACCAAGCCGGCCGCGATCACCTACCGGGGAACGAACGATCCGGTCGTAAAGATCTTCCGCAAGCACGGCTTCCGCTGGCTCGGCAAGTCAGATCTGCAGCACTTCCAGCGTTGACCGGCGCTGCTGGGTCCGGTGCTGGGAGAATCGCTGCTCATGGACCCCAGCGACGTCGTGACCCGGCTGCGAGCCAGTGGCAGCGTGTACGCCGAGGACGAGGCCGCGCTGCTGATCGAGGCCGCTGGCAGGACCGGTGGGCTCGAACAGCCGATCGCTCGCAGGGTCGCGGGTGACCCGATCGAGGTCATCGTCGGCTGGGCCGAGTTCTGCGGGCACCGCATCGTGGTCGAGCCGGGGGTGTTCGTGCCCCGCACCAGGACCGGCGTCCTGGTCGACGAAGGAGCGCGGCTCGTCGGCGCCGGGGCGATCGTCGTCGACCTGTGCTGCGGCACCGGTGCCGCCGGGGTGGCGCTGAGCGCGCGGGTCGACGACATCGTGCTGTACGCCAGCGACATCGATCCGGCTGCTGTCGGCTGTGCGCGCCGCAACGTCGAGCCGCTCGGTGGGCAGGTGGTCCTCGGTGACTTGTTGTCGGCGCTGCCTGCAGCCCTGCGAGGCAGGGTCGACCTGCTCGTCGTCAACGCGCCCTACGTCCCCACCGACGCAATCGCCCTGATGCCGCCAGAAGCGCGCGATCACGAGCCGAACGCAGCCCTCGACGGGGGAGCGGACGGGGTGGCCTTCCACCGGCGCATCGCCGCCGAGGCCGGCCGATGGCTCAGCCCCACGGGACACCTGCTGATCGAGACGAGCGCCGCTCAGGCCGGACTGACCGAGGAGGCATTCCGCAACGGTGGTCTGGAGCCTTGGACAGTCACGGCGCCGGCGATCGGTGGGACTGCCGTGGCAGGTCGGCTGTCGGAGCCACCTGACACGATGCCTACATGCCCTCGCTGACAACGACCGAGACTGATGCCACCGCCGCACTACGTCGCCTGACCGGACGTGATGACGCGGTCTTCCACGAGGGCCAGCTCGAAGCCATCCAGGCCCTGGTCGACGAGCACCGACGTGCCTTGGTCGTCCAGCGCACCGGTTGGGGCAAGTCGGCGGTCTACTTCATCTCCACGCTGCTGCTGCGCCAGCGCGGCGCCGGTCCGACGTTGCTGGTCTCGCCGCTGCTGGCGCTGATGCGTGATCAGGTTGCAGCCGCCGCACGCGCGGGCGTCCGGGCCGTGGCGATCAACTCGGCCAACGCCCACGAGTGGGAAGAAGCCCGGGCCCCAGCCGCGGCCGACGAGATCGACATCTTGCTCGTGTCGCCCGAACGGCTCAACAACCCGCGCTTCCGGGACGAGCAGCTGCCAGCGCTGATCGAGCGCATGGGCATGCTCGTCGTCGACGAGGCGCACTGCATCTCCGACTGGGGTCACGACTTCCGGCCCGACTACCGGCGTCTGGCCGAGCCATCACCCAGCTGCCGTCCGATCTGCCCGTGCTGGCGACGACGGCCACGGCCAACGAACGAGTCGTCACTGACGTGGCTGAGCAAGCTCGGCGGCGCCCAGCAGGTGCTGACGATCCGTGGGTCGCTGGCCCGGCAGTCCTTGCGGCTCGGCGTTCTCGAGCTCCCCCGGTGCCCGCGATCGTCTCGGCTGGCTGCTGAGCCACCTCGCCGACATGCCTGGCAGTGGCATCATCTACGCCCTGACAGTCTCGGCGGCCGAAGACACAGCACGGTTGCTGCGCGAAGGCGGCCACGCCGTGCGCGCCTACACAGGTCGCACCGATCCCGAGCAGCGCGAAAGCTGGAGCGTCAGCTCAAGGACAACGAGATCAAGGCGCTGGTGGCGACGAGCGCCCTGGGGATGGGCTTCGACAAGCCCGACCTCGGCTTCGTGATCCACCTGGGTGCTCCGTCGTCGCCGGTGGCCTACTACCAGCAGGTCGGACGTGCCGGGCGTGCCACCGACCATGCCGACGTGCTGCTCCTGCCGGGACGCGAGGACAAAGACATCTGGACGTACTTTGCGACGTCCTCGATGCCGAGCGAGGAACGCGCCGCCGCGGTCATCGGCGAGCTGGGAGATGCGCCGTTGTCGACACCCGCGCTGGAGGCGCGCGTCAACTTGCGTCGTACGCCTCTCGAGCTGCTGCTGAAGGTGCTCGACGTCGACGGTGCTGTCCGCCGTGTGCAGGGCGGCTGGGTGTCCACGGGCATCCCGTGGGTCTACGACCGCGAACGGTATGAGCGCATCGCCTCCGCGCGAACAGCCGAGCAGCAATCGATGCTGACCTACCAGCACGCGTCGACCTGCCGCATGGAGATGCTGCAACGAGACCTCGACGACACGACCGCGGCAGCGTGTGGACGTTGCGACAACTGCACGGCGCCCTGGTACCCGACCGATCTCGACGCCGGTGCCACCCAGGCGGCGTCCAGCACGCTCGACAAGGTCGGTGTCGAGCTCGAACCACGGGCCCAGTGGCCGTCAGGCGCCGAACGCCTCGGGGTCGAGGCCAAGGGCAAGATCGCGCTCGACGAGCGGGCCGAGACCGGCCGGGCCGTGGCGCGTCTGACCGATCTCGGCTGGGGCGGGGTGCTGCGTGATCTCTTCGCCGCCGGCAGCCCCGACGGTCCGATCAGCGACGCTGCTGGGCGCGTGCGTCCGGGTGCTCAAGGACTGGGGCTGGGCTGAGCGACCGGCGGGCGTCGTCAGCATCCCGTCGCGTTCTCATCCGCAGCTCGTCGACTCGATGGCCCGCGGTATCGCGCGCATCGGTCGGCTGACTGATCTCGGCTCCCTCGATCTCGTCGGTGAGGGCGCACGCAGCGGTCCGGGTGGCAACAGCGCCTACCGGCTGGCCGACGTGTGGGGAGGTTTCTCGGTCGGGGCCGGTGTCAGCCAAGGGCTGCAGACGCTGGGCGGCAAGCCGGTGCTGTTGATCGACGACCGGGTCGACAGCCGGTGGACCATGACCGTCGCCGCTGGTGAGCTGCGCCGCAGCGGAGCCGGTTCGGTGCTGCCTCTTGCTCTGGCTGTGGTCGGCTGAGGTACGCCTGTACGTTGGAAGACATGCAGCACAGATACCTCGGCAACAGCGGACTCAAGATCTCTGAGATCGCCTACGGCAACTGGCTCACCCACGGTTCCCAGGTGGAGGAGGACGCCGCCACGGCGTGCGTCCGTCAGGCTCTCGACGAAGGCATCACGACCTTCGACACTGCTGACATCTACGCCAACACCAAGGCCGAGTCGGTCCTCGGACGTGCCCTGGCCGGCCAGCGACGTGAGTCGCTGGAGATCTTCACCAAGGTCTACTGGCCGACCGGCCCGGGTGGGCCGAACGACTCCGGCCTGTCGCGCAAGCACATCATGGAGTCGATCAACGGTTCGTTGACCCGGCTGCAGACCGACTACGTCGACCTGTACCAGGCACACCGGTTCGACGTCGAGACTCCGCTCGAAGAGACCATGCAGGCCTTCGCCGACGTCGTGCGCTCGGGCAAGGCGCTCTACATCGGCGTCTCCGAGTGGACGGCCGAACAGATCCGCGAGGGACAGACGCTGGCCCGGCAGCTCGGCTTCTCGCTGATCTCGAGCCAGCCGCAGTACTCGATGCTGTGGCGCGTCATCGAGGACGAGGTCGTGCCGACGAGCGAGGAGCTCGGCCTCGGCCAGATCGTCTGGTCGCCCATTGCCCAGGGAGTGCTGACCGGCAAGTACAAGCCGGGCGAGCCGGTCCCTGAAGGATCCCGTGCGACCGACAACCAGGGTGGGGCTGAGAACATCGGTCGCTGGCTGGGCGATGACGTGCTCGAAGCCGTCGCCCGTCTTCGTCCCATTGCCGATGCAGCAGATCTGACGATGGCGCAGCTCGCGGTTGCCTGGGTCCTGCGCAACACCAACGTGTCGGCGGCCATCATCGGTGCCTCCCGTCCCGAGCAGGTCACCGACAACGTCAAGGCGTCCGGAGTCCTGCTGGGTGATGACGTCATGGCGGCGATCGACGATGCGCTGGGCGATGTCGTCATCCGTGACGCCTCGCTGACGGCGCAGCAGACACCGGAGTCACGTCCCTCCTGACCGGCACGCCCTAGAGTTGGGGCATGCCCACCCTGCGCGAAGTCGTCGCGGTTCTCGATCACCTGTACGACCCTCGCTGGGCCGACGACTGGGACTCGGTCGGCACGGTGGCCGGCGATCCGGATGCTCCGATCTCCTCGGTGCTGTTCGCGGTCGACCCGGTCCAGGCCGTCGTCGACGAGGCCGTGGCAGCTGGCGTCGACCTGGTCGTCACGCACCACCCGCTGTGGCTCAAGGGCGTCACGTCGGTGGCGGCGAGCTCGCCCAAGGGGCGCGTCATCCACACCTTGATCAGCAACGACATCGCCTTGCACACGTGTCACACGAATGCCGACTGTCCGCCGCTGGGAGTCTCGGAGTCGATGGCGTACGCAGTGGGGCTCGACGACGTCCGTCCGCTGGAGACTGACCCGGCCGACCCGATCGACAAGTGGGTCGTGTTCGTGCCACGGGCCGACGCCGACGCCGTGGCAGCAGCGATGCACGCTGCGGGCGCCGGGGCGATCGGCGAGTACGACACCGCACAGTTCCAGTCGGCTGGCGTCGGCTCGTTCCGACCGCTTGCAGCGGCGAACCCGACGATCGGCCAGGCCGGCGTCGTCGAGCACGTCGACGAGATCAGGGTCGAGATGGTCGCCGCCCGCCGACTCCGTGAACAGGTTCGCGCCGCGATGATCGCGGCCCATCCCTACGAGGAAGCGGCGCACGACATCGTCGAGCTCGTAGCCGGTGACTCCGACCGGGGGAGTGGACGCATCGGCGTGCTGCCCGCGCCCATGACGCTGGCAGACTTCTCCGTCCATGTCGCCCGGAGCCTGCCGAGCCATCACAGTGCGCTGCGCGTCGCCGGCGACCCCGACCGGATGATCGAGACGGTCGCCCTGTGCGGTGGCTCCGGCGACTTTCTGCTGTCGACCGCGCAACGCGTGGGCGCCGATGTCTACGTGACGTCAGACCTCAAGCACCACCCGGTCAGCGAGCATCTGGAGCAGGCCGATCCGTGCGCGGTGATCGACGTTCCGCACTGGGCGGCCGAGTGGACGTGGCTTCCGGTGGCGGCTGCCGCGCTGCTGGAACAGCTGCCAGAACTGACCGTCGAGGTCTCCCAGACCGTGACCGATCCGTGGACCGCGAGCGTGACGGGTACGGTGGGACTGTGAAAGCCGATCCCATCGTCCAGGCTGTGCTCCTCGAGCTGCAGTCGAAGGACTCGATTCTCGCCCAGCTCCAGCACCGCAAGAAGACGCTCCCCGAGCACGCACAGATCGTCGATCTGGAGGCGAAGTTCAAGGAGATCGACGGACATCGCATCGAGGCCGAGACGAAGGTCTCCGATCTGACGCGTGAGCAGAAGAAGGCCGACGCCGAGGTCGAGATGGTCAAGGCACGTCGCGCGCGCGACGAAGAACGACTCAACTCCGGCGCAATCAGCAACCCCAAAGATCTCGAGAGCCTGCAGCGCGAGCTGGTCGCCCTCGAACGGCGCATCTCGACCCTCGAAGACGCCGAGCTCGAGGTCATGGAGGCCCTGGAGGCCGCCCAGACCGAGCTCGACGCGGCGCTGGGTGATCTGCATGCGGTCAAGACTGATCTCGACCAGGTCGTCGCAGCCCGTGATGCTGCGCTCGTCGTGATCGAGGAGCAGACCGCAGGCGCCCAGGACGAACGTGAGTCCTCGGCTGCGGGCATCCCGGCCGACCTCATGGCGTTGTACGACAAGATCCGCGGCCAGTACGGCGGACTCGGTGCTGCAGCGCTGCGTGCGCGTCGCTGCGAGGGCTGCCGGCTCGGCTCAACGGAGCCGATCTGCGTGAGCTGGCCGGAGCGCCCGCCGACGAGGTCCTGCGCTGCCCCGAGTGCTCGCGCATCCTGGTGCGCACCCCCGAATCAGGCCTGTGACCGAACGGGTCATCCTCGAAGCCGACGGCGGCTCGCGTGGCAACCCGGGGCCGGCGTCGTACGGGGCCCTGATCCGTGACGCCGACACCGGAGCCGTCATCGCCGAGCGTGGCGAGACGATCGGTGTGGCGACCAACAACGTCGCCGAGTACAGCGGTCTGATCGCCGGACTGGAAGCTGTTCCGCGAGCACACTCCAGACGCGGCTCTCGAGGTGCGGATGGACTCCGAGCTCGTCATCGAGCAGCTGGCGGGTCGCTGGAAGATCAAGCACCCCGACATGATCCCGTTGGCGGCGACCGCACGTGAGCTGATGCCGGCCGGGGCAGTGCTGACCTGGGTGCCCCGCGAACGCAACCAGGCTGCCGACGCCCTGGCCAATGCCGCCCTCGATCGTCAGCGCGACGGCAAGACGACGGGCTGGACTGGCGTGGAGGGTGAGCCGACGACGCTGATCCTGCTGCGTCACGGCGTGACGGCGGCGACCGAGCGCAAGGTGTTCAGCGGTTCTGGTGGGTCCGATCCAGCGCTCACCCCTGCCGGAGAGCAGCAGGCGGTCAAGGCTGCCGAGTGGATCCGTGATCACGGAGGAGCCGATGTCGTCCTCAGCTACCGTTGCTGAGGACGAGGCAGACCGCTGCGGCCGTGGCCGATGCCCTCGAGCTGTCGGTGACGGTCGATGACGGCCTGATCGAGACCTCGTTCGGTGACTGGGACGGCTACACCTTTGCCGAGATCCAAGAACGCTGGCCCACCGAGATGAAGGCGTGGCTGGCATCGACCGCTGTCGGGCCGCCGGGCGGCGAGGCCTTCGACGTCGTCGATCAGCGGGTCGCCCAGGCGCGCGACCGCATCGTGAAGACGTACGCCGGCCAGACGGTGGTGGCGGTCAGTCACGTGACCCCGATCAAGCTGCTGACCCGGATAGCGCTGGGTGCGCCGATCGGGATCATCTACAAGATGGAGCTCTCGCCCGCGTCGATCACGACGGTCTCGTGGTGGCCGGACGGCAACGCCTCGCTACGCAACTTCAACATCGTCCCGTAGGAGACGTCGTCTGTCGGACGACCTATACGTGCTCGATCTCGGAGACCACGACATCGAGCCGGCCGCCGTCGCGTTCGACCGTCCAGCCTAGCTCCTTCAAGGTGGTCTGCAGCCGTCGACGGTCTGCGGATCTGTGCCCGACTCCATCAGTCCTCGCACGATCCGGCCCTTGGTGGCCTTGTTGAAGTGGCTGACGACCTTGCGCTGACCGTTGTGCTCGTGCAGCACCCGCATCGTCGCGGTGCGCTCGGCGAGCTCGGTCGGGGGCTTGCCGAGCGCCGTGTAGGTGCCCGATCGCAGGTCGATCAGCAGCCCGTCGCCGACGACGTCTGCCATGACCTTGGGCAACGGGTTGCGCCAGCGACCGGCGATCGTGCCGAGCCGGGGGAGCGTGACGTTGCCAGACAGCCGGTACGCCGGGATGTGGTCGCTGGGTCGGACCAGGCCGAACAGAGCGCTGGCGATCGCGATCGACTCGTCTGCACGCGAGCGGGCGGACGCGTCGAGCGTGGGCAGGTCGAGCGCCGAGAACAGCACACCGGTGTAGATGGCGTCGGCCCGTGTCGTCGGCTCGTCGGTCAGTCCTGCGTTGATCTCGATCGCGTCGGCCTGTGTCGGCCCGAGGCCCAAGACCTCGGCAGCCCGCTTGGGGTTGCCGTTCGACAGCTTCACCAGGGTGCGCAGCAGGAGCTCGCGGACCGGCGTGAGAACGGGGAACGAGAGCGAGCTGGCTCGAGTGGTGTCCCGGCGGCCGGCCGGGTCTTGCCTTCGGACGGGGGGAGCAGGATCAGCACGCAGCGACCTTATCCGAGACCACTATCCGATGACCTTCGTGCCCTCGAGGATCAGCAGGACACCGAACACGACGAACGCTGCGGTGGCACCGATCTTGATGACCCGCTCGGGAAGGTGCTTGCCCAGCATCGCGCCGACGATGATCGCCAAGGCGTCGGCGGCGACCATGCCGACCGTGCTGCCGATCCAAGTTCCGAGCCAGCCTTCCTGGGTCGCCAGGGTGATCGTGGCCAGCATGGTCTTGTCGCCGAGCTCGGCGAGGAAGAACGCGACACCGACTGCGAAGATCGCGGCGCCTTGGCTGAGCCCGGCCTTCTTGGCCTCGTCGTCACTGAGCTCGTCGCCGCGCCACGTCCAGGCGGCGAACAGCAGGAAGGCGACACCGGCGACGATCGAGATGGTGTGCTGGCTCTCGGCGAAGCTGTCGCCGATCCAGGCGCCGATACCGACTGAGGCCAGGTGGACGATCGCCGTGGCCAGCGTGATGCCGATCAGGACGTGCCTGACCTTGTAGCGGGTGGCGAAGGTCATCGCCATCAGCTGGCTCTTGTCGCCGAGCTCGGCCACGAAGATCACGGCAGTGCTCAACAGGAACGCATACATCAAAAAAGCCCTTCGTCGCCTGGACGAAGAGCCTGGGATGACGAGTCTTCGACCAGGTATGTCAGATGACACAACTGGTCGAAAAGTCTCGTCCGCCAGCCGAGGCTGGCCTGCTGTACCGGACTCCCACCAACAACGCGGGCGTCAGTATGTCGATACAACCGTTGGGGACTACTCCCTTTCGATGCTCTCAGCCTAGCGGACGCACGGGCATCGTTGCGCGACGGGTAGGATCGGGGCGCGAGTGAGTCGGCCGGGCGGCCGCGGCGTGCCCCGTCAGGGCGTACGTCGAGGAAAGTCCGGACTCCACAGAGCAACGGTGGTGGCTAACGGCCACCCACGGTGACGTGCGGGACAGTGCCACAGAGAATAGACCGCCAGCGGCCCCTGCTTTTCGGAGCAAGGGTGCGGGTAAGGCTGAAACGGTGAGGTAAGAGCTCACCAGCGTTCCGGGTGACCGGGACGGCTAGGTAAACCCCACCGGGAGCAAGACCAAGAGGACCCGCCTCGTTTCGGCGAGGAGGGTCTGCGCTGACGGGCTGCTCGTCCGTTGTCAGCGGGTAGGTTGCACGAGGCGTCCAGCAATGGGCGTCCCAGATGGATGGTCGCACAGGCCCTCGACTCCGGTCGTGGGCTGGACAGGATCCGGCTTACAGGCCGACTCACTCGCCCTCAGGAACCCGTTCGTAGGAGTTTTCGTCTGGCATTTCGCCTAGACTGTGAGGCATGACTGAACCTCGAGTCGTGGTTGACCACTTGGTGATGGGCGGTGTGCCGTGTATCAGCGGCACTCGCGTGCCGGTGGCAGTGGTCGTCGGTCTAGTCGCTCAAGGTTGCTCAGTCAACGACATCTTGGATGACTATCCGACGTTGGAAGCCGCAGATGTGGCCTCGGCGCTGGAGTTTGCTGCCGACGCAGTCGCCGAGCGTCAACTGCCGCTTCGTCGGCCTGCGTGAGATTCCTCCTCGACGAGTGCATCAGCGCTCGACTCGCGTCATTCTTGGAGCAAGCTGGGCACGATGTGACCCATGTGCTCGTACTGGGGCTTCAGGGGTGCCCGGATGTAGACGTCTTGTGTGCAGCTCGCGATGAGCAGCGGGTACTGATTTCATCAGATACTGACTTCGGAGAACTGCTTGCAAACAGCGCCGCCTCGATGCCAAGTGTGGTGTTGTTCAGGCAGGGCAACCGCGGGCCGGAGCATCAGGCAGAGGTCTTGCTGGCGAACTTGGAAGCGGTCGTAGACGATCTCGACAACGGCTCGATAGTCGTGTTCACCGACGATCGCATCCGGATCAGGCGGCTCCCGATCACCTGAGCTGCACCCTCAGCTCGCGACACCCAGGAATAGCGAGTGCTGGATCGCGAGCGGATCGAACTGCCAGGTGATCTCTCGCACGATGTCGACGACGTCTGGATCATCGGTCACGATCGTCACCATGAGGTGCCGGTCGACGGCCTGGCCAGGGGCGTCGAGCCCGACGTCCGGGATGGCGTGAAGTGCCGTGACGACGGTCGCGAGGGCGTCGTCGCTGCTCATCTGCATGTCGAGCGTCACCTGATGCATGGCTCCCACCCTTCTTCACAGGGCTAACGAGCGCCGAGGGATTTGGTTAGCGGAGCTGGCATCTCGGCAATCGGTTTGGCGTCTCGACACCGTGGGTAGTGTCGAAGTATGACTGTCCCCCGTAGTTGCCCTGAACAATGGTGTCTCGATCCCTCAGCTGGGATTCGGCGTGTTTCAGATCGAGCCCGACGAGACCAAGGCCGCGACGCTGACCGCCTTCGAGGTCGGCTATCGCCACATCGACACCGCGCAGATGTACGGCAACGAGAAGGGCGTCGGCGAGGCACTCGCCGAGTCGGGCCTGGCTCGCGACGACGTGTTCATCACCAGCAAGCTCAACAACTCGTTCCACGCCCACGACGACGCGCTCGCGGCCTTCGACGAGTCGCTGGAACGCCTCGGCATCGAGTCGATCGACCTGTTCCTGATCCACTGGCCGCTGCCAGGGATCGAGGTCGACTTCGTCGAGACCTGGAACGCGCTCGAAGAGGTGTACGCCTCAGGTCGTGCGCGCTCGATCGGGGTGTCCAACTTCCAGCCGCACCATCTGCGTCGCCTCGTCCAGGAGACCAACGTCGTTCCGGCGGTCAACCAGGTCGAGGTGCACCCGTTCCTGATCCAGGACGAGGTACGCGCGGTCAACGCCGAGCACGGCGTGGCGACCGAGGCATGGTCGCCGCTCGCCCAGGGTCTCGTGCTGGACCATCCCGTGATCGCGGGCATCGCCGCCGAGCACGGCAAGACCCCGGCTCAGGTCGTCCTGCGGTGGCACGTGCAGCGTGGAGACATCGTCTTCCCCAAGTCGGTCACCCGCAGCAGGCTCGAGGAGAACTTCGACATCTTCGACTTCGAGCTCGACGGCTCCGAGCTCGGATTCATCTCCGCACTCGACAAGGGTGAGCGGACCGGGCCCGACCCGGACGAGTTCAACTGGGTTGGCTGAGGGTCAGGATCTCTGCGCCGTCAGCGGTCACGAGCAGGGTGTGCTCGAACTGTGCGGTGCGTGACTTGTCCTGGGTCGTGGCGGTCCAGCCGTCGTCCCACATGTCCCACTCGATCGAGCCGAGGGTAAGCATCGGCTCGATCGTGAAGGTCATGCCGGGCTGGATGACGGTGTCGTAGGACGGGTCGTCGTAGTGCGGGATGACCAGTCCGTCGTGGAAGGCCGGTCCAACGCCGTGCCCCGTGAAGTCGCGCACGACGCCGTAGCCGAACCGCTTGGCGTAGGTCTCGATGACCCGGCCGATGACGTTGATCTCGCGCCCGGGCTTGACCGCGCGGATCGCTCGCATCGTGGCTTCGTGCGTGCGCTCTACCAGGAGCCGTGACTCCTGGTCGACGTCGCCGACGAGATAGGTCTTGTTGGTGTCGCCGTGCACGTCTCCGACATAGGCCGTGATGTCGATGTTGACGATGTCGCCGTCTTCGAGGGGACGGTCGTCGGGGATGCCGTGGCAGATGACCTCGTTGACGCTGCTGCACAACGACTTGGGGTAGCCGCGGTAGCCGAGCGTCGAGGGGTAGGCGCCGTGGGCGATGACGAACTCGTGGCCCACCCGGTCGAGCTCGTCGGTCGTGACGCCTGGAGCGATGGCCGCCTCGACGGCGTCGAGAGCCTGTGCGGCGATCCTTCCGGCGATCCGCATGGCAGCGATCGTCTCGGCATCGCGGACGAGAGAACCCTTGTAGGGCAGTGGTGCGATCTGTCCGACGTACTCGGGCCGTTCGATCGAGTCGGGCACGGCACGCGGGGCCGACACGCGGCCGGCAGTCAGGGCAGTCACCCCGAGAGTTTAGTCGGGGCGCTCACGCGCCGGTTGCGGCACTATGGAGGCATGAGCGACGAGAAGTTCTACTACTGCACCAAGCACTCACGAGTCGAGGGCGAGAAGGGTTGCCGCGCTGCCGACCGCCTCGGCCCGTACGACACGGCCGAGCAGGCCGAGCATGCGCTGGAGATCGCAGCCGAGCGGACCAAGAGCTGGGACGAAGATCCTGACTGGAACGACGAGCCGCCGAAGGAATGAGACGGCGACGTCGACGGGGAGGTCTCGAGCTCGAGCGTTCAGGTCCGTGGATCGGCGCTGTCGGGCTGTTGATGGTGCTGTGGTGCTCGGTCTCGACCGTGCTGTTCGCACCCTGGTGGGGTGTCGTGATCGCCCTGGCGTTGCTGGTCCCGCAGGTGTGGCTCGTCGTGCGCTGGGCGCGCACCCACCCGACCTGGTGCATGTGGGTCCCGGTCGTCGGCGTCGTGGTGTGGGTCGTCTACGCCGTGGCGGGTGCGCGCTTGCTGGACTGGTCTGCCTGAGACCGACGATCACTCCAGGAAGGAGTGCTCCTCGGCCGGGAACGCGCCGGTCTTGACGTCGGCGACGTACGCCTCGGTCGCCTGCAGCATGACGCTGTGCAGATCGGCGTACCGCTTGACGAACCGCGGCGCCTTGCCGGAGTTGAGACCCAGCATGTCCTGCCAGACCAGCACCTGTGCGTCGCAGTCGACTCCGGCACCGATGCCGACTGTCGAGATGGTCAGCGCCTTGGTCACCTCGGCGGCGACGGGGGCGGGGACCATCTCCATGACGATCGCGAAAGCACCGGCGGCTTCGAGTGCCTTGGCCTCCTCGATGACCCGGGCGCCGTTGTCTCCACGACCCTGCACGCGGTAGCCGCCGAGGTTGTGCTCGGCCTGCGGTGTGAAGCCGATGTGCGCACACACGGGGATGCCGGCATCGGTCAGCAGCTTGACCTGAGGGACCATCGCCAGGCCGCCCTCGAGCTTGACCGCATGCGCTCCGGCTTCCTTCATGAACCGCACGGCAGTGTCGAACGCCTGCTGGGGCGAGCCCTGGTAGGAGCCGAACGGCAGATCAGCCAGCACGAGCGCGTGCTTGGCCGAGCGCGACACGGCGCGAACTAGCGGGATCAGCTCGTCGACCGTGACGGGCAGCGACGTGTCGTTGCCGTAGACGTTGTTGGACGCCGAGTCACCGACGAGCAGCACCTCGACTCCGGCCTCGTCGAAGGTTGCGGCGGTGTACTGGTCGTATGCCGTCAGCATCGTCCACTTCTCGCCGCGCTGCTTCATCTGTTGCAGCGTGTGGGTCCGGATCCGCTTGCGCGCTGCAGGCGGGGTGGTCGGCCCGGAGCCGTACGGAGCAGCCTCTTCAGGGGTGGCGTCAGCCATGATGATTCTCCTGTTCGTCTCGCGGCTCCTGATGGAGTCCACGGATGTCTCCAGCGTGCCAGATCAGACCGCCGACGCCACGAACTGTGAATCAAGTCATAGCCGGTCATCGGGGACGCCGCGCGATCCACAGCCATCGCTCGGCGCTGACCCGAAGGTCAGCCCGGTGGCGGACGTCGTCGGGTCCGCCGTCGACCAGTGCGTCGAAAGCCGGCAGGTCGGCACCGAGGCGGTCGGCCACGGCACTGCGGATGCGCGCCAGCAGGGTCGCCGCGTACCGCCCGACGTTGGTCGGGACGGGAGGCGCGAGCTCGACCGAGATCGTCCGGTGCTTCTCGACGACCAGCCCCGCTCGGGTTAGTCGTGGTCCCCAGTCGCTGCCCATGGCAGGCAGGTCGATCGCGCGGTCGGCGGCGAGCAGCCGTGAGCCCGCCGTTCGGCAGCTCCGCCGGGTGTCTCGTCGGGGACGAAGCGTGGGAACCCGTCCAGCTCGGCGACGGCCATCAGTCCGCCGGGGCGGATCGTCGCAGCGACCTGTGCCAGGGTGCGGTCTGGATCGACCAGATGATGCAGCGACGCAGATGCCCAGACGAGGTCGACGTCCCGCACGGGCGGCACCTCTTCGTCGAGGTCTGCACGGAGCGTCGTGACCCGGTCGCTCAGTCCTAGGTGCTCTGCCTGCTGCTCGAGGTGCGCGAGCATGTCGGCGGAGGTGTCGACGGCGACGGCGTGGGCATCGCTGAAGTGCTGCAGCAGCCCGAACGTCCCGGAGCCGGTGCCCGCGCCGAGATCGAGGATCGACCGCACGGGGGAGTCGGCCGCCTGGTCGATGTCGTCGTACATCCCCTGCAGCGTGGTCGCGAAGATCTCGGCGTCGAGATCGAGGACTTCGGCAAGGCCGTGGTGGTCGTGGTGCTGGTCGTGCTGGTGTTCGCTCATGGTTCCAGGCTAGGTGGAGTTGCGTTCAGAGCATAGGATCTTGCGTATGACGCAAGATAATCACCGTGAGGGCCGCGAGATCGAGACGTTGGTCCGGCAGCGGGTGCGCGCACTGCGCATCGCGAAGGGCTGGTCGCTCGACGAGCTGGCCGAACGCTGCTGGTTCAGTGCCTCGACGCTCAGCCGCATGGAGACGGGGCACCGCCGCATCGGCCTCGACCAGCTCACGGCCATCGCCCGAGCGCTGGGAACGTCGATCGACCACCTGGTCGAGCCCGACGACGACCAGGACGTCGTCATCAGACCGAGCCGCAACGACGCTCGTGGCATGACCACGTGGGTGCTGTCTCGCGATCAGGGACCCCGCGGGATGAAGGTCGCCAAGGTGCGGCTGACTAGACCGCCGGCGACCGACGGCGAGCTGCCGGTCCATCCTGGCCGCGACTGGTTCACAGTGCTGTCCGGAACTGTCCTGCTGGTGCTGGGGGATCGCACGATCAAGGTCGAGGCCGGCCAGGCGGCTGAGTTCTCCACGATGGTGCCGCACGCCTTCGGAGCAGCCGGTGGCCCCGCCGAGATCATCGTGATCCTCGATCCCGACGGTGAGCGGTCCCACCTGCACGACTGAGCGGCGCTCGCCTACAGGTGCTCGCGCCAACGGTGGGTGATCGGCACCCGGCGATCGCGACCGAAGTTGCGTCGCGAGACCTTGGGTCCCGGCGGGTACTGGCGACGCTTGTACTCGGCCCGGTCGACCAGGCCGATGACCCGCTCGATCAGGGCCGGGTCGTAGCCCTCGGCCAGCAGGTCGGCCGAACCCAGGTCGCGTTCGACGTACGCGTCGAGCACTGCGTCGAGCAGCTCGTAGGGCGGCAGCGAGTCGGAGTCGAACTGGCCGGGACGCAGCTCGGCCGACGGGGGCTTGGTGATGGTGTCCTCGGGAATCGGCGGCGTCTCACCGAGCTCGACGGCTCGTGCGTTGCGCCACGACGCAAGCTCCCACACCAAGGTCTTGGGCACGTCCTTGATCGGCGCGTAGCCGCCGACGGCATCGCCGTAGATCGTGGAGTAGCCGGTCGCGAGCTCTGACTTGTTGCCGCACGCCAGCACCAGGTGGCCGTGCTGGTTGGACAGTCCCATCCAGATCACGGCGCGGATACGGGCCTGGAGGTTCTCCTCGGCGACACCGTCGAGGTGGAGGGCCTCCTGGTACTGGTCGAAGATCGGTGCGATCGGCACGGTCTGCAGGTTCAGACCGGTGCGGCGGGCCATCTCGGCGGCATCGGACTTGGAGTGCTCGCTCGACCACGCGCTGGG
Organism: Aeromicrobium sp. UC242_57; assembly: GCF_044452305.1. Classification (NCBI taxonomy): domain Bacteria; kingdom Bacillati; phylum Actinomycetota; class Actinomycetes; order Propionibacteriales; family Nocardioidaceae; genus Aeromicrobium; species Aeromicrobium sp. UC242_57. The sequence goes on from NZ_JBIOAM010000001.1 coordinate 357,015, forward strand.
GTTGGAGACACCGAAGACCTTGTCGGGTCCCAGCGCGTCGACCGCGATCGCGGCGACGAGTGTCGAGTCGATCCCGCCGGACATGCCGAACAGCACCGACGAGAAGCCGTTCTTCTGCACGTAGTCGCGCAGCCCCGTCACCAGCGCGGTGTAGATCTCCTCGTGACGCGAGATCCGGTCGGAGACCGTCACGGCGCGCGGCTCGTACGCCGGGTGGGGCTCAGAGCTGATGATCGTGCGCTTGATCGCCAGACCCCCGAAACGCTCGTCCTGTCCGGGCATCGTCGGCGTCGCGGCAGGCAGGTCGAGGTCGACGACCAACAGCTCGGGTGCGAACTGGCCGGAGCGGCCGAGCACCGTGCCGAGCTGGTCGACCACGATCGAGTCGCCGTCGAACACGAGCTCGTCCTGTCCGCCGACGAGATTGACGTACGCCAGGACGCAGTCGCCTCACGGGCCCGGCGTGAACACAGGTCGAGACGGACGTCGTCCTTGTCGGCCTCGTACGGGGAGCCGTTCGGCACGACGAGCAGCGCGGCCTCGGCGGCCTTGGCGGCAGCCGAGGGGCCGTCGCGCCACAGGTCTTCACAGATCGCGAGGGCGACGTCGATGCCGCCGATCTGGATGATGTTGATGGTGTGGCCGGCGACGAAGTTGCGGATCTCGTCGCCGACACCGTAGTTCCACAGGTGGTGCTTGGCCTGACGGGCCACGATCGCGCCGCCGTGGATCACCGCGACGGAGTTGAGCGGGGCGTTCTTGGGGATGCCGAGCCCGTCCACGATGTCGACAGCCTGGTCGAGGAAGCCGACGACCGCCACGACATCGCCGCATCCTTCGGCCTCCAGCCGGACGGCCAGGTCTTCGATCGCGGCCTGTGAAGCCTTGATCAGCGAGGCTCTCATCGCGAGATCTTCGATCGGGTAGCCCGTCAGGACCATCTCGGGGAACACGACGAGATGGACGTCCTGCGCCGCGGCCTCCTTGCAGTACTGGACGACGAGATCGGCGTTTCCGGCCAGATCACCGACCGTGGCATTGACCTGGGCAAGGGCAAGACGCAGCTGAGGCATGCGACAACCCTAGTGCCGACCCCGCACACCCCCGCCTTGTTACATGGACGTAACAATCCGCGTGGGAGACTTGGCCCATGGGAAAACAGGAAGCATTCGTCCTCCGTGCGCTCGAAGAGCGCGACGTGCGTTTCGTCCGTCTGTGGTTCACCGATGTCCTGGGATCCCTGAAGTCGGTCGCGATCGCACCGGCCGAGCTCGAGGGTGCCTTCGCCGAAGGAATCGGTTTCGACGGTTCGGCGATCGAGGGCTTCGCGCGTGTCCATGAAGCCGACATGCTCGCGATGCCCGACCCGTCGACGTTCCAGATCCTGCCGTGGCGTGGTGAGACGCCGGCGACGGCGCGCATGTTCTGCGACATCCTGATGCCCGACGGCACCCCGTCGTACGCCGATCCGCGTCACGTGCTGAAGCGCGCGCTGCAGAAGGCCGCCGAAGCCGGGTTCACGTTCTACACACACCCCGAGATCGAGTTCTTCCTGTTCAAGGGCAAGCCCGACAAGGGCGACCGCCCGGTGCCGGTCGACGACAGCGGCTACTTCGACCACACCGCGCAGGGCGGCGGCCAGGACTTCCGTCGCGAGGTCATCACGATGCTCGAGAACATGGGCATCTCGGTCGAGTTCAGTCACCACGAAGGCGGCCCCGGCCAGCAGGAGATCGACCTGCGGTACGCCGACGCGCTCTCGACCGCCGACAACATCATGACGTTCCGCACCGTCGTGCGCGAGGTCGCGCTGAGCCAAGGCAAGTGGGCCTCGTTCATGCCCAAGCCGTTCACCGAGCACCCCGGATCGGGCATGCACACGCACGTCTCGCTGTTCGAGGGCGACGAGAACGCGTTCTACGAGGCCGGTGCCGAGTACCAGCTGTCGCAGACCGGACGGGCCTTCATCGCCGGCGTCCTGCATCACACCCCCGAGATCACCGCTGTCACCAACCAGTGGGTCAACTCCTACAAGCGTCTGGCCGGCGGCGGAGAAGCCCCCAACTACGTCTGCTGGGGCCACAACAACCGTTCTGCGCTGATCCGCGTGCCGATGTACAAGCCGCACAAGGGCAACTCGGCCAGGGTCGAGAACCGGGCGATCGACTCCGCGTGCAATCCCTACCTGGCTTTTGCGCTGATCCTCGCCGCCGGGCTCAAGGGCATCGAGGAGAAGTACGTCCTGCCGCCCGAGGCCGAGGACGACGTCTGGTCGCTGTCGGAGAACGAGCGTCGCGCGATGGGCATCCAGCCCCTGCCGCGCAACCTCGACGAGGCGATCCGCACGATGGAGACCAGCGAGCTGGTCGCCGAGACGCTCGGCGAGCACGTCTTCGACTTCTTCCTGCGCAACAAGCGCGCGGAGTGGCAGGACTACCGTTCCGAGGTCACCCAGTTCGAGATCGACCGGCTCATGCCCATGGTGTGAGGGTCATCCCTCAGCCTTCGCCAGCAGCATGGACTTCTCCTGCTCGTTGCGGGTGAGGCCAGCTGCTGCCACGAACTCGGCGCGGGCCTCGTCATGTCGACCCAGGCGGGCGAGCAGCTCGCCGCGGACGCTCGGCAGCACCGGATGCCCGGCGAGTGCGCCGCCGTCGACCAGCGCATCGATCACGACCAGCGCCGCAGCTGGCCCGCGCGCCATCGACATCGCCACCGCACGGTTGACCTCGATGATGGGCGACGGACTCAGCTCGCCGAGCGCCGAGTAGAGGTCGACGATCTGCTCCCAGTCGGTGTCGTCCGTCGAGCCCGCGACGGCGTGGCACTGGGCGATCGCGGCCTGCAGTGCGTAGACGCCGCGTCCTGATCCGAGCTGATCGGCGCGGGCCAAGGCCGCAGTTCCGCGGCGGATCTGCTGGTGGTCCCACCGTCGGCGGTCCTGGTCGGCGAGCATGACCGGTTCGCCGTCGGCGTCGAGGCGGGCGGCGAACCGGGACGCCTGGAGCTCGAGCAGTGCGAGCAGGGCGTGCGGCTCCTGCTGCTGGGGCACGAGCGCTGCGACGATCCGGGCCAGCCGGATCGCCTCGTCAGCCAGGTCGGTGCGCATCCAGGTGTCACCTGACGTGGCGGAGTAGCCCTCGTTGAAGATCAGGTAGATGACGTGCAGGATCGAGCCGAGCCGGGCGGCGAACTCGTCGCGGTCGGGCACCTCGAACGGGATGTCGGCTGCACTGATGGTCTTCTTGGCGCGCACGATACGTTGCTGCACCGTGGCGACCGGCACCATGAACGCTCGGGCGATCTCCTCAGTCGTCAAGCCGCCCACGACGCGCAGCGTCAGCGCGATCTGTGACTCCCGCGGCAGGACGGGGTGGCAGGCGGTGCACAGCAGCCGCAGGACGTCGTCGTCGACGGCATCCACGTCCGACGGCGGTGCGACGTCGCCCGCGTCGAGACGCTGCTGCTCGGTCAGCGAGTGGGCGATCACCGCGTGCCGGTCGTCCAGACGTTGGAGCCGTCGGCGCCGATCGATTGCCTTGCGCTTGGCCACTGTCGTCAGCCAGGCCCCAGGGTTGGGCGGCACCCCGTCGCGCGGCCACTGCGCGAGCGCGTCGACGACGGCGTCCTGCGCGAGGTCTTCGGCCAACGAGAAGTCGCCGACGACCCGCGTCATCGTGGCGATGACGCGGGCCGACTCGATGCGCCAGATCGCGTCGACCTGGCGCCGCAGATCATCCTCGGAGCTGCTCACGCCATTCATATTCCTTCTGGACGTACTCGTTGGACTGGTCGAACTCCTCGGTCTCGGTCACCCGGCGCACCTCCAGACGCGTGCCGGGGCCCAGAGGGCAGCGCTTGGCCCACTCGGCTGCTTCCTCCTTGGTCGAGGTCTGGATGATCCAGAAGCCGTTGAACAGCTCCTTGGCCTCGGCGTAGGGCCCGTCGGTGACGATCGGGGGGAGTCGAGTCGAAGTCGACGACGAACCCTTCCTCCGGCGGTGCGAGTCCGTCGCCGGCGAGCAGGACGCCGGCGTTGATCAACGACTCGTTGTAGGCCCCCATCGCGTTGATGATCTCGTTGAAGTCGAAGTCTTCGGGGATCTCGAACTCGACCGGGCTGCGCATGATCAGCATGTACTTCATGGTGGTGACTCCTTGCGGGTGTCTGGGTGCGGATGGTGGGCCGTGGATCGACCCTCTCATCAGTACTTCGAACAGGCGAGGGGCAGATCGACATGTCCACCAGATTTTCTTTCTGCGATGTGCAGGTAGCCTGCTGAGGTGGCAACCGACGCACGTGATCTGGCAGTGGCACTGGCTCGCAAGGGGTTTCGGGACGGCGAGGTCGCCGTCATGAACTTGCGGACGTTGGGCGACGTGCCGGACGACCTGCTGGAACAGATCACCTCCGTGGCCAGCCCTGACACTGCGCTGGCTTCGCTGCAGCTCGATCGCCTCGCGGATGGGTTCCGAGCCGCTGCTGACGCTGCTCGACACTGATCGCGTCCTGCGGATGCGGTTGCTGATCGTGCTCGGTACCAGCGAGGCGCTCGGCGTCTTCTTGTCGAGACACCCCGAGTTCTTGCACGACCTCGGCGCCAAGAGCCTCTCGGAGGTGCCGATCCAGCTGTCGGTGCGGCGCGAGGTCATGGAGGCAGCGACGACGGCCGACGAGCTGCGCGTCGCCTACTACCGGATGCTGCTCAGCATCGCGGCACGCGACCTGACGGCGCTGACGTCCTTCGAGCAGTCGTCAGCCGAGCTGTCCGACCTGGCGGTGGCGACGCTCGGCGGTGCGCTGCGCATCGCCCGGGCGAACGAGCCCGGCGCCGATCAGTGCCGCCTCACGATCATGGCGATGGGCAAGACCGGCGGGCGTGAGCTCAACTACCTGAGCGACGTCGACGTCATCTTCGTGTATGAGCCGGTCGACGGTGCCGACGAGCACGACGCGGCTTCCGTCGCGACCCGGCTGGCCTCGACAGTGATGAGGTTGTGCCGCGACCACACCGGCGAGGGGACGATCTGGGAGGTCGACGCCGAGCTGCGTCCCGAGGGCAAGAACGGGCCACTCGTGCGGTCTTTGTCGAGCCACGTCACGTACTACCAGAAGTGGGCGAGCACCTGGGAGTTCCAGGCGCTGCTGAAGGCCCGCTACGCCGCCGGCGACGAAGAGCTGGCGCAGGGGTACATCGACGCGCTGAACCCCATGGTGTGGTTCGCCAGCACCCGCGAGCACTTCGTGACCGACGTGCGGGCGATGCGGCGCCGGGTCATCGACCACATCCCGCAGGCCCACAAGGAGCGTCAGCTCAAGCTGGGCGCGGGTGGGCTGCGCGACGTCGAGTTCGCGGTGCCTGTTGCAGCTCGTGCACGGACGCGCCGACGAGTCGCTCCGCTCGCCCACGACCCTCGTGGCCCTGCGCGCCCTCATCGAAGGTGGCTACGTCGGTCGTCGAGACGGGGCCGCGATGGAGGAGGCGTACGAGTTCTTGCGCACGCTGGAGCACCGCATCCAGCTGTTCAAGCTGCGCCGCAGCCACATCGTCCCGGACGATCCGGAGGACCTGCGGCGCATCGGTCGCAGCATGGGGTACCGCCAGAGCCCGGCGGACAACCTGACCAAGGACTGGCAGGCGCACCGGCGGATCGTGCGTCGGCTGCACGAGAAGCTGCTGTCTACCAGCCGCTGCTCGAGGCCGTGGCATCGTTGCCGACCGACGGGCTGCGACTCACCCCGCTGGCGGCCGAGCAGCGTCTCACGGCTCTCGGCTTCGCCGACCCGAAGGGTGCTCTGGCGCACATCCAGGCGCTCACGTCCGGCCTGTCACGCCGAGCCGCCATCCAGAAGTCGCTGCTGCCGGCGATGCTGGCGTGGTTCGCCGAGTCGCCTGATCCGGATGCTGGCCTGCTGGCCTTCCGCAAGATCTCCGAAGGCCTCGGCGAGACCCACTGGTACCTGCGCAAGCTTCCGTGACGAGGGGGAGGGCGCCGAACAGCTGGCGCGGGTCCTGTCGTCGAGCCGGTACGTGACCGACCTGATCCTGCGGGCTCCCGACTCGGTCGCTCTGCTCGGTGACAACGCCGAGCTGCGACCGCTCGATCGTGAACGTCTGATGACCGAGGTCGACCTGGCGGCAGGACGCCACCGTGACTCGCAGGACGCTATCCGGGCCGTACGCCGGGTCAGGCGCCGCGAGCTGTCGCGCATCGGGATCGCCGACGTGCTGGGCAGGCTCGACATCATCGAGGTCGGCGATGCGCTGACCGACGTGTCGACTGCGACTCTTGCCGGGGCGCTCAAGGCGTCCACCGCGGCTGTCGAGGCCGAACGGGGTGAGATGCCTACCCGTATGGCCATCGTCCTGATGGGCCGGCTCGGCGGCGGAGAAGCGGGCTACGGCTCGGATGCCGACGTCATGTTCGTGCACGACCCGTACGACGGTGCGGACGAGGGTGAGGCCGCCTCCGCAGCAATGGCCGTGGCTCAGGGACTGCGCAAGATGCTCGCGGCCGCTGGCGACGATCCAGCGCTCGAGGTCGACGCCGAGCTGCGTCCCGAGGGCAAGAACGGTCCGCTCGTCCGCACGTTCAACTCCTACCGTGCCTACTACGAGAAGTGGTCGGCGGTGTGGGAGGCCCAGGCGTTGCTCCGGGCCAATGCGGCGATCGGCGATCTCGGTCTGCGCGAACGTTTCACGGCGCTCATCGATCCACTGCGCTGGCCCGAAGGCGGGGCGACGGAGGCCGAGATCCGCGAGGTGCGGCGGATCAAGGCTCGCGTCGACTCCGAACGCCTGCCACGGGGTGCCAATCCCAAGACTCATCTCAAGCTCGGTCGAGGTGGCCTGGCCGACGTCGAGTGGACGGTGCAGCTGCTGCAGATGCAGCATGCGCACGCCGTGCCAGGACTCCGGACGACCCGGACCCTCGACGCGCTGCACGCTGCCGTCGAGGCAGACCTGGTGAGCGCCAGCGACGGCGAGACACTGGAGGCGGCGTGGCGGCTGGTCAGCCAGATCCGCAACGCCGTGGTGCTGATGCGCGGCAAGGCCGCCGAGTCGATGGTCGAGCACGCAGGAGACCGGGCGGGCGTCGCCCACCTGCTGGGCTACGGCATGGACCAGGGCGAACGACTCAACGACGACTACCTGCGGGCGACCCGGCACGCCCGCCAGGTCGTCGAGAGGATCTTCTATGAATAGCAGTCGGCAGCTGGCTCGCCAGACGATCGCCCTGATCGCAGCTGCGCTGCTCGGCACCTCGCTGCTTCTGGTGGCTCCGGCGCAAGCCGCCGAGCCGGTCATCACGCCGGGGACGCCGACGATCTCTGGCACGCCTCAGTACGGCAAGACCTTGACCGCGAAGCCTGGAGCCTGGCTGCCTGCCGACGTCACGCTGTCCTACCAGTGGTTCCGCGGGGCGACGCCCGTCGGCACGAATGCCGCGACGTACAAGCTCGGCAGCTCGTCCGACGTCGGCCGGCCGATCACGGTGCAGGTCACGGGTTCGCGCACCGGCACGACGCCGGTCGCCGCGTCGTCAGCGCCGACGGCGCCGGTCATGGCCGCGCGCTTCACCAACACGGTTCGCCCGAAGATCTCTGGCAGCTCGAAGTACGGCCACCGGCTCAAGGGCTCCTCGGGGCGCTGGTCGAACGCCGTGGGCAGCTACGAGTACCGCTGGCTCCGGGACGGCAAGCCGATCCGCGGTGCCACGGGCAAGACGTACCGGGTCGGCCCGTCCGACGTGGGTGCCAAGCTCAGGCTGCGGGTCACCGTGCGCCGCACCGGCTTCGTCACGACGTCCTCGCAGTCCGCAGCCGTCACCGGCCAGCACGTGCGAGGTGTGCGCAAGACCGTGACCTACAGCGTCACGACGCGCGGCAAGATCACCGCCAGCCTCTCGACGTTCAAGAAGCTGGCCCAGCAGACCTACGACGACCCGCGTGGTTGGCGGGCGATGGGGGTCCGGTTCAAGCGGGTGTCGAAGGGCGGTGACTTCACCCTCGTGCTCAGCCAGGCGTCCAAGGTGCCGAGCTTCTCGTCGGTGTGCAGCACGACGTACAGCTGCCGGGTCGGCCGCAACGTCATCATCAACCAGACCCGCTGGCAGAAGGCCACCCCGGCCTGGAACGCCAAGAAGGGCACGCTGCGCAACTACCGTCACATGGTCGTCAACCATGAGACCGGCCACTGGTTCGAGCGCGGACATGCCTCGTGTGGCGGCAAGGGCCGCTGGCACCCGTCATGCAGCAACAGTCCAAGGGACTGAACGGCTGCAAGATCAACCCGTGGCCCAAGAAGGGCGAGCTGCACACCTCGCGGTTCGGCTTCTGACCTCGTCGATCAGTACGCTCGTGCGGTGAAGATCCCGAGGTTGCCAGCGCGCGTGGCATTCGTGCTGAATGTCGGAGTGCAGGTCCTCTCCTTCGTGTGTCTTGCCGTCCTGGCGATCGAGACGTGGGTCACTGGGGTGCAGCAGCCATCGGTCTGGCCTTTCTGGCGTACTGGGTGTTCGTGCCCCAGCCAGCGTTGCCCGCTGATCTGTGCGCAAAGTGCGATCACTCCCAGGAGCATCACCACGGCAACTGCCAGGAGTGCCTGCGGTCGACGGCCCGCGGTGACAGTGATGCTCTGACAGTGCCGTGCTCGAAGTTCAGGCGCGGCGAGGCGCCGACCCCATGGAGGACGTTCGCCGCCCGCCGCTCCTGAGGGGTCAGCGCCTGCACAGTTCAGCAGGCCTTCTTGGCCTGGAGGATGCTCTCGCGCTCGTTGATGTTGAGTCCGCCCCACACTCCGTAGGGTTCACGGACCGCCAACGCGTGCTCGAGGCACTGCTGGACGACCGGGCACACCGCGCACAGGGCCTTGGCTGCGGCTTCGCGTGAACGACGGCGCGGACCGCGTTCGGCGTCGGGGGAGAAGAACGTCTCGGGGTCGACTTCACGGCAGGCGCCGCGGTACTGCCACTCGTACGTCTCCTGGATCGGCATGGGCAGCCGGGCGATCGAGGCCATGGGTCAGCCCTCCGTCGGTCGCGACATCTGGATCTGGAAGACGTCGATGTAGCCGACGCTGAATCCGGCCTGGCAGTAGGCCAGGTAGAACTCCCACATCCGTCGGAAGGTCTCGTCGAAGCCTTGCGAGCGGATCGCGTCCCAGTTGGCGTTGAACCGGTCGCGCCACTGCTGCAAGGTCTGCGCATAGTCCAGCCCGAGCGAGCGCCGGTCGGTCACGGCCAGGGAGGTGTGCTCTGCCAGTGTCGCGTCGATTGCTTCCAGCGACGGGATCAGGCCGCCGGGGAAGATGTACTTCTGGATCCAGCCGTACGAGTTGCGGGTCGCCAGGTAGCGGTGGTGTGCCATCGTGATCGCCTGGATCGAGACGTGCCCGCCGGGAGCGAGTAGCTTGTCGATCGTCGCGAAGTACGTCGGCCAGTACTCCTCACCCACCGCCTCGATCATCTCGACACTGACGATCGCGTCGTACTCACCGGTGACCTCGCGGTAGTCCACGAGCTGGAGGTCGACGTCGACGCCCGCCTCGGCGAACCGCTCTTCGGCGAGGACCGCCTGCTCCTTGGAGATCGTGATCGTGGTGACCTTCGCGCCGCGCTGGGCGGCCCGGATGGCCAGGGCTCCCCAGCCGCTGCCGATCTCGAGCATGCGCGTGCCGGCACCGACGTGAGCCTGGTCGAGGATCCCGTCGATCTTGCGCATCTGCGCGTCTTCGAGAGACTGCGTGGGGCTCTCGAACCAGGCCGCTGAATAGCTCATCGAGGGGTCGAGGAACTGCGTGAACAGGTCGTTGGACAGGTCGTAGTGGGCCTCGATGTTCTTGCGTGATCCAGCGACCGAGTTGCGCTGGTGGTGGGGCAGCTTCTGGTCGACGAACGCACGGAACGTCTGCAGCTTCTCGGGCACCAGGTGAGCCATGCGGTCGGCGAACGGCGACAGCAGGTCGGCCAGGTCGGTGCCGGGAGCAGCGTTCCAGTCACCGGCCATGTACGCCTCGCCGAGTCCGATCTTGCTCTCGGCGCCGAGCCGGGCGAAAACGCCTTCGGTCGCACGATCTGCATCTCGGGGAGTCCGGACCACCGCGCCCCACCGGGTGCCGTCGGCGAAGGAGACCTGCACGGGTATCCGGTTGACGGTGGGTTTGAGAATTGCCTTGGCAGCTCGGGCCTTGAGGGGGGTGCGCGGGGTGTGCGCGATTCCGGGCCAACGGGCAGTGGCGATCTGTGTCATCGTGTGCCTTCCTGAGGTGCGTGGGCCGGACGGGGTACTACCGGCAGCCTGCGGATCCATAGCCATACACCATGTATTCGGATCAGCAAGCTGGTGCGATGGGTCATGAGCGGCATTTTGATGAGAAGTTTTGTCAGCCGGCTTCGGGTCGCCGCGTGGGGGACGCCGCGGAACATCGCGCTGAACACGGCCTCACCGCCTTGGCGCAGGATCACGCTGGACGAGACTCGCTGGGGGGTCAGGGTGAACTGCAGGTCGTACTTGCCTTCGACGGTGAAGAACGGTGACACGTAGAACGCCTTGTCGACCTGGCTGCGACCGTCTTCGTCGGGCCGCAGCAGGTAGGCGTGGCGCTCGCCGTAGGTGTTGTGCACCTCGGCGACGATGCAGGTCAGGGTGCCGTTCGGCGCGATCGCCCAGAACACGCTCAGCGGGTCGAAGGTGTGTCCCAGCACCCGCGCATTCGCGAGCATCAGCACGCGGTGGCCGGCGATGTCGACTCCCTCGACCGCGCAGAAGCGCTCGATGTTGGCGCGGATCGTCGCCTGCGGATCGCCGATGTGATCGGCGGCCTTGAACGTCGAGAAGGCGCTCAGCGGCCAGCGCAGGCGGGGCAGCTCGTCGACGTCGACGAGCCATTGGTAGACCTTGTTGGAGAACCTGTGGCGCAGCGGCGTGCGGCGGGTGTGCGCGACAGTTCCCTCGACCAGTGCCGGCAGGGGTGGCAGCGACGTGCTCACCAGTGCGTCCCGAGCGCAGCGGCCGCCTCGACGCCCGAACGGCAACCGTCTTCGTGGAAGCCCCAGCCGTGGTACGCGCCGGCGAACACCGTCTGGTCGGTGAACAGGCCGCGCAGACGTTGCTGCGCCGCGACGGACTCGGGGGTGTAGATCGGATGGGTGTACGACATCGTGGACACGACCCGATCGGGTGCGATGTGCTCGGTCGCATTCAACGTCACCAAGAACGGGTCGGTGCTCTCGATGCCTTGCAGACGGTTCATCCAGTAGGTCACGGCCGAACGTTCGCTGCGGGTGGCACAGCCGTCCATCCGGTAGTTCCATGCCGAGCGCGCCGCCGGAGCCTGCGGGAGGAGCGACGGGTCGCGGTGCAGCACGACCTCGTTGTGCGAGTAGTCGAACGATCCGAGCACGCTGCGCTCGTCATCGGTCGGATCGGTCAGCAGCGCCAGGGCGTCATCTGCGTGCGTGGCGATGACGACCGCGTCGGCGGTGTGCAGGTTGCCCTGCGTGTCGATCAGCTCGACGGCGTCGGGCTTGCGAGTGATGGCCCGGATGCCGACTCCGGCCCGCACGCTGCTTGCGTCACTGCTGGCGATCGCGGCGGTGACCTTGTCGATGTAGGTTCCTGATCCGCCGACGACCGTGAACCACTGGGGTGATCCCTTGATCGACAGGAAACCGTGGTGCTTGAGGAACTCGAACAGGTATCGAGCAGGGTACTCCAGCGCCGTCTCGTGTCCGGACGACCACACGCACGACACGACCGGGATCGCGTAGTGCGAGATGAAGTAGTCGCTGAACCCGTGAATGCGCAAGAAGTCGCCGTACGTCTGCGGCTCGGAGGCCGACTCGTCGGCATCCAGCAAAGCATGGGCCAGCTTGCCGAACTTCTTCACGCCCAGCAGCATCGTGGTGTAGCGCGGGTCCAGCAGACGTCGGCGCTGGGCGAAGATGCCCTTGCCGCCTCGTCCGCCGGCATACTCGAGCCCGCAGCCGTCGCAGTGGATGCTCATGCTCATCTCGGTCGGGTGGACCTCGACGTCGAGCTCGGCGAACAGTCGACGCAGCAGCGGGTACGTGCGGTCGTTGTGCACGATGAAACCGGTGTCGACGCGGTGTGTCGTGTCGCGGTCGGCGACGGTGTGCGTGTGCGCATGACCACCGATGCGTCCATCGGTCTCGAAGACCGTGACGTCGGCGTCCTGGCGCAGGACGTAGGCGGCGGAGAGACCCGCGACGCCGGAGCCGATCACGGCTACACGGCGTCGCGGGGAAGGTGTCGTCATGCTCGTTGTTCGTTACCGACCGGCAACCGGATGGGTCGCGGGGGCAGACGTGACGTTGATCATGCGCTCAAGTGTTACGCATTGACCTCTTCGAGGCGACGCGCGGCCTCTTCTCGCTTGGCGCGGCGCAGCGCCTTCGACTCGGGGCTGTTGCCGATCTTGTACGGGTCGCTGGGCTTCTTGCCGTGCTTGGCGAGCTGCCGGACGACCGAGAACATCTGCTTGGAGAAGCGGCCGGTGTTGTACTGCAGGCCGTACTTCTCGACGAGCAGCTTCACGTCCTCGGCGACCTCGGGGTAGCGACGAGCCGGGATGTCGGGAAGAGGTGGTGCTCGATCTGGTAGCTCAGGTTGCCGGTCAGGACGTGGAAGGGTGCGTGGCCGGTGATGTTGGCCGAGCCGAGGATCTGGCGGAAGTACCACTGGCCGCGGTTCTCGTTCTGCGCGTCCTCCTCGGCAAAGGTCTGCACCTCGGCGGGGAAGTGGCCGCAGAAGATGATGCAGAACGTCCAGATGTTGCGGATGACGTTGGCGGCCAGGTTGGCGCCCAGGATCGCGAGCGGTGCCCACCAGCCGACGAACGGCACGAGGGCGAGACCCAGCAGGGGGTAGGCGAGGTAGTCCTTGGCGATCTGGCCGCGGATCTTCTTCATGGCGCGCTTCTTGCGGGCCTGGAAGTCGGCCTTGGAGATCTTGCCCTGAAGGTACTGGTCGAGCTCGATGCCGTGATACATCACGCCCCACTCGAAGAACAGCATCAGGACGAAGGCGAACGGCAGGTTGAACCGGTGGGTGCCGTACCAGGGCTGGTCGGCATCGATCCGCAGCAAGTTGTAGCCGATGTCGCGGTCCATGCCGTGGATGTTGGTGTACGTGTGGTGGATGTAGTTGTGGCCGTGCTTCCAGTCCTCACCCGGAGCGACGTTGTCCCAGTCGTACTTCGAGCCGTCGATCATGGGGTCGTTCATCCAGTCGTACTGGCCGTGCATGACGTTGTGGCCGATCTCCATGTTGTCGAGGATCTTGGCCAGGCCGAGCAGGACGATGCCGGCGATGAACGCGGGCAGGAAGAACGGCATGAAGATGCCGATGCGACCCAGCACCTCGCAGGCGCGCTGCGCCTTGATGACGCGACGGATGTAGTCGGCGTCCTTCTGACCCAGGTCGTCGAGCACGCGCTGACGCACGGCGTCGAGCTGCGAGGCCGAACTCGTCGCAGCTGCTCGTACGTCATGTAGTCGAGGCCGATCGTGGCCGGCTTGTCGGTGTGAGGGTTGATCAGGGTCAGCGGTGCCGCGTTGTGGTTGCTGGCGCTGCGCGGCTTGATCGGGGCGTTCTTGGGCTTCCGTGACTTCTTGGACATGAGGGCCATGCGGGTTCTCCCTAGCTCAGAGTGCGACGTTGACGTCGCCGATGGGGACCTGGACACAGATCTTGATGGTCTCGTCGGTGTCGGCGCAGATCTCGCTCGACACGACGTGGCGTACGGCGCCGCTGTTCTTCTTGACGGCGCAGGTGTTGCAGACGCCCATGCGGCAGCCGAAGGCGGGCTTGAGGCCGGCGGCCTCGGCCTGCTCGAGGATCGTGGCGCCGGAGTTGGGGGCTTCGATCGACGCATTGTCGAAGGTGAGGGTGCCGGTGGCATCGGCGGCGTTGATGTCGACGCTCGGCACCTTGAAGTACTCCTGGCGCAGCTGGTCGGCCGCTCCGAGCTCCCTCGTACGTGTCGCGGACCGAGGCGATGAGCCCGGCCGGACCGCACACGTAGGTCAGGGTGTCGGTCGGGTCGATGCCCAGGTGCTTGAGGTGGTCGACGTGGAATCGGCCCGAGATGTCGGCGCCGGGCTCGGGCTGGCGCGTGTAGACCCGGACGACGTCGATGTTGCTGGCTGCGAGCTCGTCGAGGTCGGCGGTGAACATCTCGTCGTCGCGGCTGCGGGCGTAGTGCAAGAAGGTGACCTGGCCGCGGTGGCCGGTGTCGCGCAACGTGCGAGCCATCGACATCACGGGCGTGATGCCGGAGCCGCCGCTGACGAGCAGCAGGTGATCGGGGATCTCGCGGGGGAGGACGAATTCGCCCTCGGCCTGCGACAGGAACACGATCGTGCCGGGCTTGAGCTCGTTGTGCAGGTACTGCGACACGTAGCCGTCGGGATGAGCCTTGACCGAGACGCTGAACGTCTTGTCCTTGGCTGTCTTGCCCGTCCTGGAAGCGGAGCTGGACACCGAGAAGCACCGGATGCGCCGCGTGCCGTCGACCTCGACGCCGAACTGCACGTGCTGGCCGGGGACGAACCCGTTCCAGGCGCCGTTGGGGCGCATCACGACCGTGCTCGCGGCACCGGTCTCGTGGATGACCTCGACGACCTTGGCGCGCACGTTGGCGGCGGCCAGCATCGGATGAATCTGTTCGAGGTAGTGATCGACGGTGAACGGTGAGGTCAAGGATGCGACGGGCCGAGAGGTCAGTGCCTTTCGGACGATGCCCATCGTTACCCCCTGTCAGGATCGAATCTCAGAACTGAGTGAACGTGCGTACACTCAAAGTCTGCACGACGGTCCGGTTTCGCGCAACAGACGCGCCGAGTGACCTGGCGCACCAGAGAAACACGTGTGCACTCAACTTCGCGCCGCGCTAGGCTGGCGGCATGACTGAGACGGCGCAGACGGCCTCGCGCCAAGAGCAGAAGGAGCGCACCCGCCAGGCGATCCTGGCTTCTGCGCTCGAGCTCGCCCGTACGCAGGGCTTCGCGCAGATCAGTCTGCGACAGGTCGCTCGTCATGCCGGTGTCGTCCCGACGGCCTTCTACCGACACTTCGAGTCCAAGGACGAGCTGGGGCTGGCGCTGGTCGAGCAGTCGTTCTCGACGCTGCGTCGGATGATCCGCGACGCGCAGCGCGATCCCGAGGTGTTCGAGCACATCATCGACGCGGCAGCCGAGGTGCTGGTCGAGACGGTCAAGCAGAGCAAGGCGCACTTCGCCTTCGTGGCTCGCGAGCGGGTCAGCGGATCAGACGCGGTGCGGCAGGCGATCCGTCACGAGCTCGACCTGTTCGTCAGCGAGCTGGCGGTCGTGCTCGCCCGGCTGCCCAACATCGAGAACTGGACGTCGGACGATGTGCACATGGTGTCTCGGCTGTTCGTGCGCAACATGGTCACGAACGCCGAAGAGGTCGTCGAGATGCCCGATGGACGCCCCGACCTCGAAGAGCAGATCAAGGAAGGGGCCAGGCGCCAGATGCGCCTGATCGTCCTCGGGTTCAAAGACTGGGTCAGCTGACCCGTCAGGCCAGCGAGGCGACCTGGGCGTTGCCGAAGGAGTCCTGGGCGGCGGTGGCCAGGTTGTCGAGGGCCTGCGCGAACACGTCGTCGCCGATGGAGTCCTCGAGCTCGGCGAGCGCGGACGGGTCAGCGGTGAACTCGGCGAACCAGGTCACGTACGAGCAGGCTTCGCCGGCATCCTCGACCGTGATGGTCGCGCGGTGGTCCTTGATCTCGAACGGAGGATCAGGCATGTGGTACGACAAGGTCCGCGCATCGTGATCTTTCGCGACGACCGTCACGACGAGCTCGGCGGAGGCTTCGGGGCCGTCAGCGTAGATCGGAAGCTTCGGGTGCCACTGCGCGAAGTCGTCGGTCAGCGACCAGACGACGTCGGCGGGAGCGGCAACGAACGTACGACGAGAGATGCGGGGCATGTAGATCCTCACGTGCTGCGATTTGCTAACTCTTCATTCAACCCCGTCGGGACGATCTGTGCCGCATTCTGGGCGTGAGGCATTTCTCACTTGTCAGGCTTGCCAACTCGTGGTGATGTCCGTCCAGAGGCGATGGGCGACGGCGTCGAAGAAGGCTTCATGGTCGTCGACAGAACCGACCAGATGGCCCCACAGCTCGAACGAGATCGTGCCGAAGATCGTGCTCCACGCCATGAGGGTCCGACCGACTGTCTCGGCGGGCGCATCGTCGCGCGAGGGTCCGCCGAGCTCTGCCAGGGCCTCGGCCGCACCACGCACCGCAGCGTCGAACGGCAGATCCACTGGCGGGCCCGGGTGGGGGTCGGCGGCCATGACGATCGTCGCCAGCCGGATGATGACGCGGGTCGCGGGGGCCACGGTGTCTTGCGGGGCGGCGTAGCCGGTGACGGGGGAGCCGTACAGCAGTGCGTAGTCGTGCGGGTGGGTGACGGCCCAGGCGCGGGTCGCCCGGCAGGTTGCGAGCCAGCGGGCCGCCAGGTCGGTGCGATCGCTGACGGCGTCGTCGGCGTCCTCGGCGGCTTGCCCGAGCTCGTCATACGCCTCGATGAGCAGTGCGGTCAGCAGCCGTCCCGGCTGGGGAAGTAGCGGTAGACCGCCGACGACACCATGCCGACGTCGCGAGCGACGGCGCGCAGCGAGAGCTCGCTGGGGCCGGCGTCGGCGAGCCGGGCGCGTGCGGCGGCCAGGATCTCGGCAGTGATCTCTTGCCGGGCTCGTTGCCTCGCGGTCCGGGACTTGTTCTCCATGTGCTCACTCTTGCCTACTAAGAGAGCAGTTGCAACAACCGAGAGCGCCGCTCTTGCTTTCGCTGCGGCACGATGTCAGACTCGTTCTGAGAGCACTGCTCTCGGAACGAACTCGCTCTCGAAAGGACAGCTCATGTCTGACCGCCACCTCGTGATCGGCGCAGGCCCCGTCGGCCGGCACACGGCCCGACTGCTCGCCGATCGAGGATCCGACGTCGTCGTCGCGACCCGGTCCGGCACCGACACCGGGATCGCAGGAGTTGCCCACCTGGCCCTCGATGCGTCCGACGCCGATGCACTCTCCGGTGCTGCAGAAGGCATGTCGGCGCTCTACAACTGCGCCGATCCCGGCGACTACACGTCGTGGCAGACAGTGTGGCCGCCACTCGCGTCCGCCCTGCTGGTGGCGGCCGAACGATCTGGTGCGACGTATGCGATCACCGGCAACCTGTATCCGTACGGCCCCGTCGACGGCCCGATGCACGAGGGAATGCCCGATGCTGCGACCGACCACAAGGGAGTTCTGCGCGCCCAGATGTGGGCTGATGCGCTGGCGCTGCACGACGCGGGGCGCATCCGAGCCGTCGAGGTACGGGGATCTGACTACATGGGTCTCGGCGTCGGCGCCAACGGCCACGTGACTCGTCAGGTTCCCGGGATGCTGGCAGGGAAGCGCGCCTGGGTGCTGGGGGCGCAAGGACCAGCCGCACACCTTCACCGACGTGCTCGACACGGCGCGACTGCTGGTCGCCGCCGCCGACGACCAGACCTCGCACGGTCACACCTGGCACGTCCCGAGCAATGCGCCGCGCACCCAGCAGCAGGCACTGACCGACGTCATGGCGGCGGTCGGCCGCCCGGCTCCGAAGGTCTCAGCCGTCCCGGACGTCGTGTTCGGTGCGATGGCTCGAGTCGTCCCGCTGATGCGCGAGCTGCGTCAGCTTTCGTACCAGTGGACGCGCCCGTACGTGCTCGACGACACCGCTGCGCGCCAGCACTTCGCGATGGAGCCCACGCCGTGGGAGGACGTGTGCCGGCGCAGCGCCGAGCAGTGACCACGTGCGGTGACTCAAGCTCCCATCAACGACAGCATCTCCAGCCGCGGCTGCCAGCCCATCGCGAGATAGAGCTGGCGACCTTGGCCGCTTGCGGCCAGGACGCCGCGTCGGGCGCCGCGGCCGAGAGCCTGCTGCGACAACGTCGCCATGACGTGCCGGCCGAGTCCGCGTCGCTGGAACGCCGGCGTCGTCTCGACCGCGTCGAAGGTCGCAGTGTCGCCGAGAATGCCGACCGTGCCTACCGCGGCAACTGCCTGACCTGACTCGACCGAGTAGGTCAGGCGGTGGTCGTCGACATCCCACCGGAACGTGAACTCGTCGTCGAGCGCCGGGATGGGGGCCTCGGCGAAGTCCGTCGTCATGAGGGTCTCGTCGTCGCGATCGACCCGGGTGCCGACCGGCAGGTCGAGCAACCGGTACGGGGTGATGTCGTCGGCCACGACCGTCAGCATGGCTCGCGGGTCGGCGGCGATGTGTCGACTCAGGGCGATGAACTCGTCGAGACCCGGGTCGAGGCAGACCAGCTCGCTCTCACGGGTCACGGAGGCGACCGGGATCAACGGCCAGCCGTCGAGACGGCTCATGGACAGTGCGCGGACGTGGGTCCAGGTGCTGACCCAGTCGTCGAAGACCTGTGTGGGCTCCACCGACTACATGCTTCCGGTGTCGAGGTAGCGCTGGTGCCAGCTCGAGCGCCTCACCGAGCAGGTGCGGGGTGTGCCGGGCTGTCGGACGGTCGGTCCAGGCGCGCTCGGTGTAGTCGAGCAGTGCCGGCCGGAACGCCGGATCGGCGCACTGCTCGATGAGCCGCACGGCCCGCGCCCGCGGCGAGAGTCCGCGCAGGTCGGCGAGACCGTGCTCGGTCACGATGACGTGCACGTCGTGCTCGGTGTGGTCGACGTGGCTGACCATCGGGACGATCGTCGAGATGGTGCCGCCCTTGGCGGTTGACGGCGTCAGGAAGAAGTTGAGGAAGGCGTTCCGGGCGAAGTCGCCGCTGCCGCCGATCCCGTTCATGATGGCGCTGCCCATGACATGGGTCGAGTTGACGTTGCCGTAGATGTCGGCCTCGATCAACCCGTTCATGGCGATCACGCCCAGACGGCGGACCAGCTCGGGGTGGTTCGAGATCTCCTCGCTACGCAGCAGGATGCGCCCCTTGTAGGAGTCGATGTTCTCCATGAACCGCTGCACGCCCAGGTCTGAGAGCCCGAACGACGTCGCCGATGCTGCTCGCAGGGTGCCGCTGTCGATCAGGTCGAGCATGCCGTCCTGGATCACCTCGGTGAATGCGACCAGGTCGGTGAACTCGCTGCCGCCGAGGCCGGCCAGCACGGCATTGGCGACGTTGCCGACACCCGACTGCAACGGCAGCAGGTCGGCGGGCATCCGGCCCGCAGCAACCTCGTGCCGCAAGAAGTCGACGACGTGCTCGGCGATGGCAGCCGAGGTGGCATCAGGGGGAGAGAACGGAGAGTTGCGGTCGGGGCTGCTGGTCTCGACGACCGCAACGACCTTGTCGACGTCGACCCGCAGATAGGGCTCGCCGATGCGCTGCATCGCGTCGGTCAGCTCGATCGGCCGACGGCTCGGAGGCAGCGCAGTGCCGTAGTAGATGTCGTGGAAGCCCTCGAGCTCGCGCGGCTGCCAGTGGTTGACCTCCAGGATGATCCGGTCGGCCTGGTCGAGCCATGTCTTGTTGTTGCCGACCGAGCTGCTGGGGACCAGGATCCCGCCGGGCAGGATCGCGGTCACCTCGACGACCGCAACGTCGAGGTTGCCGTAGAAGCCGAACCACATGTGCTGGGCCGAGTGGCTCAGGTGGGCGTCGATGTAGTCGACCTGCCCGGCGTTGATCAACGCCCGCAGCGTGGGGTCGGAGTTGTAGGGCAGGCGGGTGGAGATGCCTTCGGCCGCGGCCAGCGTCCCGTCGGCATCCGGGGCAGTCGAGGCGCCGGTCCACAGTCCGACCCGGAAGTCTTCGTCACGCTGATGGGCTGCGACCATGCGGGCAGCCATCGCCGCTGGCAGCGCCTTCGGGTACCCCGCACCGGTGAAGCCGCTGAAACCGACGTTGTCGCCGTGCTGGATGTAGGCGGCTGCGGCCTCGGCCGACTGGACCTTCGCCTGAAGCGTCGGACAGGTGATGCGAAGCGTCATGGATTCATTGTCCGTGAACGGCCGGGCACTCGGTCACCCGAGGTCGCGGCGTCCGTGACGACGGGCGGCCACAAGCAGGCCGAGGCAGGCGAGAACGGTCAGGAGGATGGCGGCCCCGGGGTCGAAGGCCTGTGCAGGCATCGATGCCGAGTGCGAGTAGGGCGAGATGCCGGTGACCCACCTGGGTTGGTCGAGCAGCTCGCCGAGCTGACCCAGCGACAGGAACAGCGCCAGCAGCACCCAGCCGACGACCGACCAGGCGGTTCGGCAGGCCCAGGCGAGCACGGTCAGGGCCAGGACGAGCCATCCTGCTGGAGCCTGGGCGAGGCAGGCCGCGACGAGCTCGCCGCCCGGAGAGCCGCCGGCGGCTGTGTAGCCGAGGGTGAGGGCGGCGCCGGTGACGAGCAGCAACCACGTCATGCCCGCGATGGCGACGAGCGCGGTGGACCAGAACGCGGCCTGTCGCGACGTCCCGGTCGCGAGGACGAGCTCGGTGCGTCCGCTCCGCTCGTCGGTCGCGCTGTGGTTGACGACGCTGACCCCGAAGGCCGTCAGCACGACGGTCACGACCGAGATGACGGCGGCGAAGACCGTGTCGTCGAGCGCGCCGGCGCCGCCGATCCGTTCGAGCGCGGCGCGAGCGCTGGGCGAGTCGAGCAGGTCGTCGAACTGGGGCACGATCGCACCGAAGACGATGGCCAGGACCGCAGTTGCCACCGTCCAGACGAGCAGCGAGGGTGCGTTGAGCCGCATCGTGAGGCTGACGACGTTGCGCAGCCGGGGCGAGCCGGAGCGTGGACCGGCACGAGCGGCGAGCACGCCCGCGTCGAGATCCCGGCGGGCCTGCAGGACCGTGGCTGCGCCGAGCAGGACAGCAGCAAGGGCCGGGAACAGCAGCAGCACCCAGATCCGTGGCGCGGACCAGGCGCTGAGCTGCGTCGACCACCCGAACGGGGAGAGCCAGCTCAGCCAGGTGGTCTCGGTGCTGTCGCCGACGGCCCGCAGGACGTAGAACGAGCCGATGATCGCCGCCGCGATCTCGGTGCACGTGCGTGAGCTCGCCGAGAGCTGGCAGGCGGTCGCCGCGACTCCCACCGAGACCAGTCCGACGCCGGTCCACGATGCTGCGAACAGGACCGATCCACTGACGGGCAGACCGCCGATGATGTTGGCAGCGGCAGCCAGGATCCCGAGGGCGATCGATGCCATGGCGCCGACCGCGACGGCGGCCATGAACGGAGCGGTACGCGCGACAGCGGTGCCGCCGACCAGCTCGAGCCGGCCGGATTCTTCTTCGCCGCGGGTGTGGCGGCGCACCACGACGATGCACATGACGGCGACGAACAGCGCGTACAAGACCGTCATCTTCGTCATGGCCAGCTCGCCGAGGCTGTCGACGTCGAGAATCGGCCCGTAGAGCGCGATGATCGCCGGACTCGCGTTGATGCCTTCTGCAGCGCGGACCTGATCGGCCACCGTCGGGTACAGCGAGGACGTCGCTGCCGCACTGGCGTAGCAGGTCAGGGTCAGGATCGCGATCCACGCAGGGACGAGGAAACGGTCGCGGCCCAGCGCCTGACGGATCAGCAGGGCAGTTCCCGTCATGGCGTCGCGGTGTCCCGGTAGGCGTCCAGGAACAGCTCCTCCAAGGACGGGGGAGCGCTGCTGAGCGTCGTGACCTCGGCCTCTGCGAGCTTGCTCATCGCTCGGGGCGAGGGCCTGCGGATCGGCCGTGAAGCTGATGGTGCCAGCATCGACGACGAGGTCGTGGACGCCAGGGATGCCGGTCAGGTCCGGTGGAGGGCCGATGACGTCGGCGCGCACCCGGCTGCGGCGGAGATGACGTCAGCTCAGCCAGCGAACCGCTCGCGATCGTCCGCCCCTCGCGGATGATCGTGACCCGTTGCGCAAGGTGCTCGACCTCCCCGAGGATGTGGCTCGACAGCAGGACCGTCACGCCGCGGGCAGTGTGCTCGGCGACGCACTCGTTGAACACCTGCTCCATCAGCGGGTCGAGGCCCGACGTCGGCTCGTCGAGGATCAACAGCTCCGTGTCGACTGAGAACGCGGCAACGAGCGCGACCTTCTGCCGGTTCCCCTTGGAGTACGCACGTCCCTTCTTCGTCGGGTCGAGCCGGAACCGGTCGACCAGCTCGTCCTTGCGGGAGGTCGTGGGATCCACGCCACGCATCCGCAGCAGCAGGTCGACGGTCTCGCCGCCGGTCAGGTTGGGCCACAGGGCGACATCGCCGGGGACGTAGGCGAGTCGTCGGTGGATCGCCACGGCATCACGCCAGGGATCCAGCCCGAACACGCTCGCAGCTCCGCCGTCGACCCGCAGCAGCCCCAGCAGCGCCCGCAGCGTCGTCGACTTGCCCGAACCGTTGGGACCGAGGAAGCCGTGCACCTCGCCGGCCCGGATCGTCAGGTCGAGGCCGTCGAGCGCACGGGACCGGCCGTACGACTTGATGAGTCCGTGGACCTGCACCACGTCGTTGCCGTCGGGATCGGTGCGCATGAGTCCAGACTGGCATGCATCTCGATGGAGAAACGATTAACGCGGTTGTCATCAGGCTGGCTTCGACCGGACACGAGAGATGAATAGACATGGCTTGAATCGATTTCCCATCGTCGAGAGGCACACCACTTCATGTCATCACTCTTCAGTCGACGCACGCGGTTGCTGACCGTGCCGACAGCCTTGGCGCTGGGTCTCAGCGCCTTCGCGGTCAGTGCACCGGCCCAGGCGATCAGCACGGTTGCCGGCGCCAACAACGCCAGCTGGTCCATGAACGACTCGCGTCGACCCGCGCTCGACACCGGCAGCATCCGCAACGTCTCCGGGTCCCGGATGGAAGGCTTCGGCAACATCTTCGTGCATGTCGACGGGGCCGATGCCCCGCGCATGAACGACCAGATGATGCGCGGCTTCGGGCTCACCGCGAGCAGTGCAGGGTCCTACCGCTCGACCAAGTCGGTGCGGCTCGGAGACGTCGCGATGACCCGCAAGGTCCAGGTCGTCGCGGCGACCAACACCGCGTCGTTCTTCGACACCTTCACCAACTCCTCGACCGACGACGTCACCGTCGACGTGTCGTTCGGCGGCTCGCTCGGCTACGGTGCGGCTGCCACGACGGCTGGCACGGTCAACGCGACGACCAACGGCGACGCCGTCGTCGAGCCGTCCGACACGTGGATCACGGCGACCACGAGTGGCAACTACCGGCCCACCGGCGTCGTCGTCGGCTCGGGCGTGAGCGCTCTCGGTGAGCAGCAGTCCAATCCGTTCACAACCGCCTACACGCAGTCGGGCAGCAAGGCCAATGACATCGGTTTCGTCCGCGAGCTCACGATCGAGCCCGGTCAGACCGTCTCGCTGATGCAGTACGTCCTGGTCGGCACAGTCGCCGACACCAGCGCGATCACGACGGCCACGGCCGCTGCTGCAGCCGCCCCAGACTTCAGCAACCTGACCCTCGACGAGATCTGCACGCTGCAGAACTGGGACCTCACGGCGTACGCGACGGCCTGCACCGGCGCCCAGCCGCTCGTGCTGCCCGCCGCCGATGCGCCGACGTCGAGCAGCACCGACGTCGCCTACGACGTCGCCGGCAAGACGATCGCCGAGCTCCAGGCCGACATGGTGTCCGGTGAGGTCACCTCGGTCGAGATCACCAAGGCGTACCTCGACCGCATCGAGGCCTACGACGGAGGCCAGCTGGGCTTCCACTCGTTCATCACCGTGGCCAAGACCGCGGTCGCGCAGGCCGTCGCCGCTGACGAGGCCCGCGCTGACGGTGCTGCCGGAGATCTGCTCGGGATCCCGATCGCCCTGAAGGACCTGTACGACACGAAGGACATGCCGACCTCCGGCGGAACCCGTGCACTGGAGTCGTGGCAGACCGGCGCCGATGCCTGGCAGGTCGCCAAGCTGCGCGAGGCCGGCGCCGTGATCATCGGCAAGACCAACCTGTCGGAGTTCGCGAACTCGGGCTCGTTCAGCGAGAGCGGGTTCAAGCAGACCTGGAACGCGCTCTACCCGTCCAAGTCGTCCTTCGGCTCGAGCGGTGGATCTGCCACGGCGGTCGGCGCCGACCTGGCAGCTGCGGCCATGGGCACGCAGACCGGCGTCTCCCTGTACGCGCCGACGACAGGTGCGAGCCTGGCGACGTTCCGCGGAACCGACGGCCTGACCAGCACCAACGGCGTCATGCCGCTGACCTGGGCGACCGACTACGCCGGACCCATCGCCAAGAACGTCACCGACCTGGCATCGATGCTGGACGCGACGGCGACGCAGACCACGGGCAACAACCCCGACGACCTGCTGACGTCCCGCGTCGACAACTCGTTGCGTCCGACGGAGTGGAAGTCGGCCCTGAAGACAGATGCCCTGCAGGGCAAGGTCATCGGCTACCTGCCGGCGTCCTTCGTGTCGACACAGGTCAGCGACGACGATGCCGGAACGGTGGCCCTCAACCAGGCGAAGGCCGCGATCGAGGCTGCGGGCGGCACGCTGGTGCCGATGACCGGGGCCCCGGTCAACCCGCCGTCGTCCAGCTACCCGACATCGGGAAGCGCCGGTGCCGAAGGCTGGGAGCGCTACATTGCCGAGGAGCGGCCGGCAGCATTCCCGTACACGACCAAGCAGCTCATGGAGAGCCAGCTGAACCTGCCCTACAACGTGTCGGGCAACTACACGTCGCAGCCCATGGACGACACCAGCGTCACCAACCTGCTGGCCCGTCGAGACGCGTACAAGGTCAACGCCAGCACGTGGATGGACACGGCGGCTGCGCAGCCGGTCGATGCCGTGATCTACCCGGGCTTCCTGACGGCCGCAGGCAACAACGATGCGAGCTCGGCGGTCTTCAGCTGCGGACCGTGCCAGCGGCGTGCTGACCCAGTCGATCGGCCTGCCGACGGCGATCGTTCCGATCGGCGTCAACAACGACGATCAGTCCAACTCGATCCAGATCATGGGCCGGGCCTGGACCGACAAGGACGTCCTGGGCATGGGGTACGCGCTCGAGAAGCAGGCAGCCGGTCAGATCCACACCGAGTTCGCTCCGTCCCTGACGTTCAGCGGACCGGCGACATCGACGACGACGGTCTCGCTGGCCGCCACGGCGACGACGTACGGCAAGCCGACGCGGGCAACGGTCAAGGTCGTGAGTGATCCGAAGGCCACGGGGACCATCAAGGTGAAGGTCGACGGGAAGTCGGTCACCGGGACGCTCTCGGACGGTTCGGCGACGGTGACCTTGCCGGCGAACGTCAGTGTCGGCACGCACGTCGTGACGGCCTCGTATGCGGGTAAGCTCGAAGGTCTCGCCGAGTGAGTCGACGGCGTCGCTGAAGGTGACCAAGGGGGCGCCGCGGGTCAGCGCCACGCTGTCGAAGAAGGTCGTCAAGACCAACCAGAACGCACGCCTGACGGTGCGGGTCACTGGTCTCCCGACGGTCCCGAAGGGCACCAAGGTCTTGGTGTTCGACGGCTCGAAGGTCGTCCGGACGGTCACCGTCCCGGCCAGCGGACGAGTCAGGGTCACCCTGCCGAAGCTGTCGCGTGGCAAGCACCGGCTGCGGGCCTACGTCGTCGCCGGGAGAGGTGTACCAGGCCGCCTACAGCTCGCGAGTGACGCTGAGGGTCAAGAAGAAGTAGCAGCTCGCAAGTGCGGCGCCGCAGGTCCTGTCCGGATCTGCGGCGCCGCTCGCCTTTACCTGACCTTCTTGGTCGCCCGGGACGTCTTCGCGACCTTGGCGTAGCCGGACTTGGTTCCGGTCACCCTGACCTTGAGGGTCTTGCCCTTGACCTTCTTGCTGATCTTCAGCTTCGACCTGGTGGCGCCCTTGATCGACTTGCTGCCCGCGAACCACTGATAGCGGAGCGTGGTGCCTGGCGTCCACGAGCCAGGCCGTGCGGTCACCGTGCGGCCGACCTTCGCGGTGCCGCCGATCTTCGGGGTCGGGGCCCGAAGCGAGCCGAGGCCCACCTTGGCGGTGGGGGTCGACGTCCTGGCGACGTTGCTCCATGGGCGTAGCGCCCGGTCACCCGCACCGTGATGGCCTTGCCGCGGTGGGCGGACGTGGGCGTGAACGTGCCCTTGCTGGCACCGGCGATGGGCTGGCCGGCGGCGAACCACTGGTAGCTGAACCCGGTCCCGGGGGTCCGGAGCCCGGGACCGCCGTCAGCACGCTGCCCACACGAGGCGCTCCGATGATCCTCGGGATCACGGAGGTGGTGGTGACGTCGACCTGAGCCGTGGCTGCGCCGCTGTCGGTGGTCACCACGACCGGCACGTCGACGGACGACGGGATCGACGACAGGTCGGGCACCCTCACCGTGACACCGGAGTAGCTGCTGCTCACGGTCGTGGCAGGCACCCCGCCGATCGTGACGTCGGCTCCGACCAGTGCCGAACCTGACATGGCGACGGTGCTGCCTGGTGTGGCGGTCGTCAGCGGGTCGACCGTCGGTGCGACGGGGTAGCGCATCACGGTCGTGCCGTCGTAGTTCGGGCCGTCGACCGCGACGTAGAACGCGTTGCCGCTTGCTACGACCGAGTTGAGGTAGGCGGCGTCGGCGCCGGGTGCGTCGACGGGACCCTCGATCCCGGTGATCGAGCCGGGGATTCCGTCGACAGCGGCATCCACGTCGATGACTGCCATGCCCGGGATGCCGTAGTTGACGGCGTAGAGGGTCTCGTCGTCGGGGGAGAGTGCCAGCCAGGAGACGTCGTTGAACAGGTTGTCCGAGGTATCGGCGATGGTGTCGCGCAGCGTCATCGACGATGTGTCGACGACGGCGATCGAGTCGGCGAGACCGACGTAGGCCGTCGCGCCGTCCGAGGAGAAGACAGTCTGCCGGCGCGACCTGATGGCACGCCGGGCGTGGCCTGCGCCGACGCCAGGTCGGCGTCGAGGACGCGTGGTGTGTCTCCGGCGACCCAGACTGATCCGCTGGGCGCGACCGTGAGCACCGACGACGCGTTCTGCAGTGGTGCCGATTCGTGCAGCACCGCGCCGGTCGACGTGCTCAGTGACGTGATCTTGCTGGTCGTCGGCCCCGAAGACGTCGTGCTGGAGACGTACAGCGCGCTTCCGGACGGCGAGAGCGCCACCGACACCGGACGGCGGGTCAGATCAGGGCCTACCGCGAAGTACGTCACCGTCGGATCGGCCGAGAGGGCGGCGGTGATCTTGGCGACCTTGCCGTCGCTGCGCTGGGTCGCCCAGACGGTCCCGTCGGACCCGACGGTGATCCCGTTGCCGGTGCTGGCCAGCGATCGAGCCGACCTGGGTGCTCGAGGAGATCTCGATGATCGTGATCGTCCTCGACTTCTGGTTGGTCACGTACAGGTGCCGGCCGTCCGGCGAAGGTGCCGCCACGAGAGGTGCCGAGCCGTCGGTCGCGATAGCAAAGGGCTGAGTCAGGTCGGGGCCGTCGACGGCCCGCGTCGGTGTCACGGTCGTGCTGGCGAGCAGCAGTGCCAGCAGCGGCACGGCCGTGAAGCGGCGCAGGGCAGGAGAGAGGGGCATCGAGATCGTCCTTCGATCGGGAATGTCCCCCACAATTATCGACGGACGGGGTCAGATGACCTGAGCCAAGCGGTTGAACCTCACCCCCGATGGGTACTGACGCGGTGTGGTGAAGAGCGCGAACGTCCATCGTCCGATCGGCTGGCCCGCATGCGCCTGAGGAGGACGTCGTCGCAGTCACCTGGCTGGTCGCGTCGACGTCACGGTCGCGGGTTCCGCTATCTGGACGCGGACGGTCTGCCGCTCGGCGAGGTCGAGATCGAGCGGTGCAAGCAAGCGCGTCATCCCTCCCGCGTGGACCGAGGTGTGGATCTGCTCGGTGCCGAACGGTCACCTCCAAGCGGTGGGGACGGATGCTGCGGGGAGGCGACAGTACCTCTACCACCCGGCGTGGCGGGAGCGGCGTGATGCCGAGAAGTTCGACCGCATCGTCGACTTCGCCGACGAGCTGCTGCGCCGTCGGGCGCGTGCGAGGCGGGCGTTGGGCGCCGGAGATCTCGGCCTCGAGCAGGTCAGCGCTGCGGCGTTCTGCCTGCTCGACCTGGGGATGTTCCGCGTGGGGTCGGCGATCTACGTCGAGGAGAACGGATCGTACGGTCTGACGACGTTGGAGAAGTCGCACGTCGACATCACGGGCAGCCGGGCGACGTTCGCCTATGCCGCGAAGTCGGGGCAGGACGTCGAGGTCTCTGTCGGTGACCGCCAGGTCGTCAGCGTCCTGACGGCGCTCAGACGTCGCCGCGGCGGGGGCGACCGGCTGCTCGCGTACCGGACGGGACGTACCTGGCACGACTTGACCGCAGAGGACGTCAACGCCTACGTCAAGGACCTCCTCGGGCGAGAACCATTCGGCCAAGGACTTCCGCACCTGGCGGGGTACCTCGGTGGGTGCCCTGGCACTCGCGAAGTCCGAAGCCAGCACCGAGGCCCAGCGCAAGAAGGCGGTCGAGCGCCGCGATGCGCACCGTGTCGGACCATCTCGGCAACACCCCGGCCATCGCGCGCTCGTCGTACGTCGATCCGCGGGTCGTCGACATGTTCCTCGAAGGTGTCACGGTCGATCCGTCGCATCGGGCCGTGTCGCCAGGAGCGGCGATGGGACGCTCGCTGGAACGCGAGGTCGTGGCGCTTCTCCGGGACGGCGCCCAATGAGTATCGTCGGGTCATGAGCGTCGAGTGGCGGGCCGCCTTGGTCGAGAAGATCCGTTCCCTGATCGAACGGGCCGAGCCCGATGTGGTCGAGGAAGTGAAGTGGCGCAAGCCGTCCAATCCCGACGGTGTGCCGACGTTCTCCTGTGCGGGGCTCGTCTGCACGGTCAGACCTACAAGGACAAGGTCAAGGTGACCTTCGCCAAGGGTGCCGCGCTGTCAGATCCCTCGGGAGTCTTCGACGCGAGTCTCGACGCCGGCACTCGGCGGGCCGTCGACGTGCACGAGAGCGACGACCTCGACGAAGCAGCGTTCATGGCGCTGATCCGCGAGGCCGTCGACCTCAACCGTTCGTGACCCGCAGCGCCTTGTAGGTGCTGGTGCGGGCCGAGTGCAGTGCGGTGCCCCCGATCGATGCCCGTAGGTAGTGCTTGCCCCGGCTCAGCTGGGCAGGCGCACGGTGATCTTGCCGCGGTGGGCCGCACGCAACGTCTTGACCGCGATGATGCGTGAGCCGTCCCGGATCACGAGCTGACCGGTCGGATGGAGGCCCTGGGTTCCGGGGATCTTGACTGTCACGGTGGCCTTGCCCCGCTGCGACTTCTTGATGGTCGAGCGATGCAGCTGAGGCTGACCGTGGGCTTGGCCTTGGTGACGGTCAGGGTGCCCTGCGCATTCGACGGCTTGATCCCGGCCGCGCCGGGGAAGGTGACGACGACCGGGTAGCGCCCCGGCTTGAGGTTCTTCGGCAGGGCGACGACGGCCTTCCCGTTGGCCAGGGTGCCGGTCACAGTCTTGCCGTGTGCCTTGACGGTGACCTTGCCGGTGGGCGTGGCGCCGGAGGCCGTGACCTGGACGGTCGCCGTCGTCGAAGTTCCGTACGTCAGTGTCTTGCGGGCCAGCGAGACGGTTGTCTTCGAGGCCACGTCCACCTGTGGAGTGGTCGGGACCGCGTCGGTGAAGTCGACCGTGAGCGCGGTCGGCGCCTTCAGCGGGTCGGCTGCACCACCGGACGAGTACCAGTAGGACGAGAGGCCGGTGTCGAAGTGGAAGTCGACGAATGCCTGCGGCCACGAACCCCAGCCGGCGGACGTCGTGTCCTGCGCGGCGCGATCGGACGGGACGTCGATGTCGACACCGGCGTAGTCGGGGTTGATGGTGATCGTGCCGGCCGGGTCGAGGTCGACGTCCCGGAACGTCGCGACTGTCACGTCCGAGACAGGCGGCAGCGGGGTGCGCGTGTTCGGATCTTCCTGGGACGACGCGTAGCCCGACAGGTCGGCCGTCAACGTCCCGGTGCCGTCCTCGTCGATCTCGAGGTCGGGATCGGTCACGGTGAACGGGACCAGGCCGCCGTAGAAGTTGACTGACCACGAACCCTTCCACCTGACGGTGGCGCTGCCGTCACGGTCGAGGTGCGCCTGCCCTGCTGCGAGCCGGATCTGCTGGATCACGTCGCCGGAGGTCTTGGGCTGCCTTGGTCGCCCAGGTCGCGGGGGAGTCGTCGCCGTCAGGGGAGACGTGCACGACCGAGACGTTGCCGTCGACAGACTTGTACGTGGGCTCCTTTCCGTCGGAGACACCTGCGGAGAAGAAGTTGCTGCCACCGTACGGCGGTGCCTTCTGCAGCTGGGACGATCCGTCCCACTGCATCGTGACGCCGTCGAGGTCGAGGCCGTTCTCAGGGACGGTCACCTTCGGGTTGACGGTGCAGACGTGCAGCGCGGCTGACGGTCGTGGCGATGTCGTTGCTGGCCTTGACCCTGAACTGGGTGCCGGACTGGTCGGTCTGGGTGTCCTCGATGGTCAGGGACGGGCCGTTGACGGTCAGGTCGTCGCCTGACGCGATGTCGGTCCAGAAGCCGTTGACCCGACGCTGCCATTGGTAAGCTCGCCTCTGGGTGGGCGTCGAAGCTCGTCACGAACACGGCGTCCTGACCCTCGGTGACCGACTGGTCACGGGCATCGGCGGCGATCACCGGAGCGAAGTCGACCGAGAGCTTCGCGGTGTCCGAGACGATCTTGCCTGCATCGTTGGTGTAGACCGCGCGGTACTCAGTGCCGTCCATGCCGGGCTTGGCAGTCACGGTCAACGTCTCGTCGGTCTGACCGACGACCGGGGAGAACGTCGACTGGCCGGGGGCCTTCGACTGCCACTGACGCGTCACCGTGCCAGAACCGCCGGTAGACATCGAGGTGAGCTCGACGTTCTTGCTCGCGACACCCGTCGCCAGCTCGACCGACTGCGACTCCGGCGACGTCGTCACGGTCGGCGTGACGCCTTGCAGGTCGAACCGCCTGATTCCGATGTTGCCGCTCGCCGGATCCTTGACCAGCAAGGTCACGGAGCCGTCAGGCAGCACCGAGATCGGGTAATAGCTCGACGACGCACTGTGTCGGGCCACGGACGGGAACTGAAAGGAGGTCACCGCCGCGTCACGGGTGCGCGCCGTGAGAAGCGTCAGGGGCCCACGCATGACGTAGTCGATTCCACGTGATTCATCGGTTGCTGTGTAGCCGAAGCCATTGGTCCCTTCGTCCAGCACATGATCAGTGACGACGACTGCTTCCCCGTCGACGATATCGATGTACCGCTCGCCGTAGCCTGCCAGGAGAACGGAGCCGTCGGAGGCGGTCGCCGCGCTCTGGAAGTAGTTGGCCACATCCGTGCTGATAGGGGATGGGTTCGTACCCGCGATGTAGGTCAGGCTGATGGTGCCGTCGTGTCGGGTCAGATGCATGGCCGGGGTTGCGTACGGCTGGGTGCTGCCCGCCTGACGGTAGTTGGCGTGCAGCATGACGTACGAGCCGTCGCGCAACACTGCAAGGCTGCGGTTCAGGGGGTCAGTCTTGCCTGTGTTGGGTGCATTGGCCGATGTGAGCGTTCCGGTGACCGGGGCCGCGTCGGGCAACGAGATGCTGTGCTTCTCGGCTTGCCACGTCGTGCCGGCCGTAGGGGCGGACAGGAACGAGAGCTCGCCTTGATAGCGGCGATCAGCCGCGACGATACGGTTCATCATCACGGCGAGTCGTGTCGCTCAGGATCCCAGACCATGGTGGTGACGTTGTTCGACGCGGAAGTGTCGATCGGCGCGATGGTGGCGATCACCCGGTTGCTGTAGCTGTGGGTCTGCGGGTCGTAGGTGGCCCGCCGGATTTGTGCACCGGTCGAGTCGGGGTCGCCGTCGGCCAAGAAGATCGAGTCGGTCGCCGGGTCGAAGGCGGCCTTGAACCACTGGCGTGCGTCTGCGGCCTCGATGTCAGTCGATCCCAGTTGCTGCATCGTGGTGGCGTCGAGTGCACGCAGGATGTACTTGGCGGCAGCGGTGCCGAAGCCCGAACGTTCGATGACATGGATGACGTCGTGCTGCTCGGAGGCGAAGACGATACGGGACCCCTCGGTGGCATCGTCGTCGAGCCACGTGGCTCCCGGTGTCAGGACGGGGCACCTTGGTCCTCGAACTTGTCGCCCAGCTCGGGTATTCCGCCAGGTCCGGTGTAGTCGATCGAGACGGGATCGAAGGGCGTGCCTTCCTTGTACAGACCATTGTCTGGGCCACCGAACGTCCGGGCGCTTCCCCAGGTGGTGGCACCGCCACTCACGTCGAAGTCGGCGGAGGTGATGTCTATGGTTGCCAGGACTGCGTCCTCGGTCTCGACTCGATCGCCGCCTTCACGGGGATTGCCCGAGTAGGTTCCCCGGATGGTCTGCTCGGTCGGCGAGATCGTCAGGTAGAGGTCTTTGAACAGCGAGTCGAGGATGTAGCTGCCGTCTGGTGCTTGATGCGACCGGAAGTGCACGCTCCCGGCCAGATCGATCCGCAATGAGTTGGAGATGTCGTCGAACGACCCCGATGCCACCGGCCAGTCGAAGGTCCCGTCGCTGTTGCGGGTCACACCGCCGTCCAAGAGAGTTCCGGTCGAGCCGATGTAGTTTCGCCAGCTCGCCTTGATGCCCCACGTCACGGTGCCGTCGGTGATCTGGTGCTCGGCAGCCATCGACTGTGGCGCAGGTGCCGCGACGAGTCCGCTCAGCACGATCGCGAGGGCGATGAAGAAACCACCCAGCCGTCGCTGGAGGGGACAGGTGGGGGGAGCAGAGGGAGCTTGCGGCAGACATGTGCGGGCCATCCTTGAGGGGAATTCGTCGGGCCTAACTTAGGGCAGGCTATCCATAGGTGTGAGGCTTTCGGTCGAATGTGACCTGGAACACGACGTGCCGGGTGCTCGATGAGCACCCGGCACGTCGCGTTCGTCTACGACGTCAGGGGGTGACGTTGAACTCGACGCTGTCGGCTGCGTGTCCGCCGCCGAAGCCCGAGCCGTGACCCGGGACGAGAACGAACTCGCCGAGCTTCGCGTCGAAGTCGACGTTGGCCGGCTGCCCGGTTCCGACACCTGCGTGAGCGTTGGCCTCCGACGTGACCACAGTGAAGCTCGTGCTGAAGGTGCCCGCGCCGCTGACCGTCACGGGGACGATCGTGGTGCCACACGCCGGGATCTTCACCGGGACCGGAGGGCCAGGGAAGAACGTGTTGTACGAGGTGTACTCGCAGGCCGACAGGTCATAGTCGCCCGGCGTCAGTCCGCTGCCGCTGACCGTGACGGTCTGCGAGTCGCTGTACGGACCGGCCACCGAGACGGTCAGGCTGTCGTAGTCGGCGTACGGCGCATCGAGTGCCGTGGCCGGTGCAGACGACAGGGCAAACGTTGCGCCGGCCGCCAGGAGAGCGCCGACGCCGACTCGACGTAGCGTTCGCTTGCTCGTATCGTTTTTCAGAGTGGCTCCTACCTATACGGTGGGGCCTGGCCTCACGGCCGTGCCCGAGTCGGCCGCATGCTTGTGCATGCGGTTCGGAGGTCAGTGGGGTGGGCCGAGGCGTTGTCCGTCCAAAGTCGACGTCTCGGTTCCCCGCCCTCCGGTGCGTGACCGGCGGGCGTCAGACCTCCACACCAAGTTAGGTAACCCTAAGGTGCGCGCCCAGTGTTTCGGTCGGGGCGAGGCGTGTCAAGAGGGCATGATGATTTTTTGTTGCGGATGCTCGGTATTGAGACAGATCTCCCATTCTGCTGGCCGAATCGACGGGGTCGAGGCGTTAGCATCGCGGACATGACTGAACGTCCGGGGGCTGTCGTCGTCCGACACTCGGCGGGCTATCACGTCTTCTTGTGGACCGTTCTTCCGCTGCTCGGGGTGCTGGCCGGATGGACGCTGTCACGAGTGCCCGACTGGGTCGACGGTCTGTCATGGATACCGTTCCAAGGGCCGATCGAGCTGCTGGACCAGGTGACGGGTCGGGTCGGCACCATCGTCCTGCTCGCTGTCGGTGCCCTCGTCGGAGCAGTCGTCGCGCTGACGGCCTATGACGAGATCATCCGGGTCGAGATCGACCCGAGCGCGTCACGATCAGCCGCGGCGACGATGTCACGGTGGTCGAGCGCTCATCGGTGGGTGGAGTGTTTCACGGACGGCAAGGATCTGGTCCTGACCGGACCGACTGGCGCCGAGGTCGCCCGGAAGACCAGCGACCTCGAGGCCGAAGAAGTACGAGCAGGCGTTCACGGCCATGGGATATCCCTGGCACGACGGCGATCCGTTCGCGGGACGCTACACCCGATGGGTGAGCGGCATGCCCGGCCTTCCTGCGGGGGCTGACGCCTACCTGCAGGCCCGACAGCACGCGCTCGACAAGAACGACAAGGACGATGCGCGCGATCTTCGGGCTCGAGCTCGCAGCCTTCGGCGTCGTCGTCAAGGACGTGAAGAAGAAGCAGCACTGGCGGTTGGCGAAGTCGGAGTAGGTCTCGCGTCTGCTGCCGAATGGCGGCGCACCCAGAGGCTGTCTACTGTGGCCGGATGGAGACTCGAACGATCGTCAGCAGTGTCGGACTGCCTGTCGCTGCCGCAGCTCTTGGATCTGTTGCGACAGCCAGTGGGACGAAGAGCCGTTGGTACCGCTCCTTGACCAAGCCGGCCATCCAGCCGCCGGCCGTGGTGTTTCCGGTCGTGTGGTCGACGCTCTACGCCCAGACCGCGCTGGCCTCGATCGACGCGCAGTCGCAGATGACGGCTGCCGAGGCTCGTGTCTACCGCCGCAAGCTTGCAGTCAACATGGCCCTGAACGCGGGCTGGTGCTGGTCGTTCTTCCGTGGACATCGCCTGGTTCCTTCCATCGCGGTCGCCGGAGCCCTGGCCGCCAGCTCGGCCGACCTGGCCCGGACGGCCGGGGAGTCGTCTCGTCGCGCTGGCTGGTCGCTGGCACCGTATGCCGCCTGGACTGGCTTCGCGACGGTGCTCAACACGGCGATCTGGCGCAAGAACCGCTGAGCAGGGCTGGTGCCCGACTTCTCCATCGACGGAGCGCACGCCGGATGGTCGTTTCCTGATCATCGGCGGACGTCGTTGGCGCGCAAGCGACCCGGGCATCCCCGACAAGCTCCGGCAAGAGCTCGTCGACGAGCTGATGGACGCACGGCGTGGGGTCAAGTCAGGAGCCGAGCACTCACGCCCACGGGTCAATGACGCCAAGATCGCGCTCGGGGAGCGAGGCCATCCGTGGTGGAGGGCTCCCGCCTGATGTGCTCGACGCGCGGATCGAGTCGACGGTCAAGGCGCTCTTGCGACACCGGGACACGTCCACGATCTGTCCCAGTGACGTCGCCAGGATTGTCGGTGGCGAGCAGTGGCGAGCGCGCATGGACGACGTGCGCCGGGTCACGGGCGTGCTCGCCGAGGCCGATCAGGTCGTGGTGACTCAGCGTGGCCAGGTCGTTGACATCAGCACAGCCCGCGGGCCGGTCCGCATCGGGAAGGGTAGTGGTTTCGCCTGACTGACATTCGTCAGTAGCCCAACCGGCTGAACTCCTCGCGTCGTTCGTCAAGCTGGTTCTCGAGATAGAAGACGCTGCCCAGTGCAGCCAACGCCGCCACGACCGAGATGATGCGAAGCCAACTCGGGATCGACTTTCTCAGCACGTAGGTCGCGACGCTTGACGCGAGTGCGATGGCGGCGCCTGTCCATTGGGTGCCAGTCCCACTCAGCAACGAAGCCGACTGCATTGCCATGACCACTCCGACGACCGACGCGGCCAGGACCGCGACGGTGATCAGTTGAGACTGCTGTGGGGGCGTGACAGGTTGCGCCGGTGTCGTGCCAGTCGGTGCGACGTTGTCCGTCCACGACTGCCCGTCCCAATAGCGTTGAGTATTGGTCATCGTGGGATCCGGGTACCAACCAGAAGGAGCATTCGTTGCTCGTCGCTTCGCTCATAGGGACAAATCTAGAAGGCAGCGTGCCCTCATGTGGGCAAAGGCGAAAAGTTCTCACAGCACGCCTGGGCCCTGCGGATCACGAGATGGTGAGCCTCCTTCCTGCTCGACTCAGTTCCCGCCGGCGGGAAGCTCTTCGAGCAGGACGTCCGGGTTCTCGCGGGCAGCGTTGTTCGCACGCCACTTGTCGACGAACAGGGCCAGGTAAGTGCCGTCCGTCCGTTGCAGGACCTCGGCACCGCGGAACCCGCTCAGCGAGCGCTCCTTCGGCGTCAGTGCGGCGCGCTACCTGGTAGTCGAGACGGGTGAGCCGGATCGGCGAGGTGAACTCGTTCTTCATCCGCTCTTCGACGACCTCGAACTGCAGCGGGCCGACGGCGGCGAGGACCGGGCTCTGGTCGCCGCGCAGGTCGGAGCGGAGCACCTGGACGACACCTTCTTGGTCGGGCTGTTCGATACCGCGACGGAACTGCTTGTACCGCCCGATGTCGCGGGCAGTGCAGGTCATGAAGTGCTCGGGAGCGACAGCTCGGCACCGGCGGGTAGTCGATCCGGTCGCCCTCGTAGACGGTGTCGCCGACCCGCAGCGCCTGAGCGTTCACGAATCCGATGATGTCGCCTGGTGAAGCGTGCTCGACCGAGCTGGTCTCGCGGCCGAACAGGGCTTGTGCGTACTTCGTGGCGAAGGGCCGACCCGTCGAGGCGTGGGTCACGACCATGCCGCGCTCGAAGGTTCCCGAGACCACGCGGGCGTAGGCCATGCGGTCGCGGTGCGAGGTGTTCATGCCGGACTGCACCTTGAAGACGAAGGCGCTGAAGTCGTCGTCGACCTGGCGGATCGAGCCGTCGATGCCGGCCGTCGCGCTAGGGGCGGGGGCCAGGTCGAGCAGCAGGTCGAGCAGCTGGGCCACGCCGAAGTTCTGCAGTGCGGACGCGAACATGACCGGGGTCGTCTCTCCGGCGAGAAACCGTTCCTGGCTGTGGTCGGCATCGTCGAGGGTCAGGAGCTCGTGCTCGTCGACTGCTGCGGACCATGCCAAGGCGTCGACCTCGTCGACGTCGGAGGCCGACATCCGGCGCTCAGGTGCCCGGGTCGCTCCGCCTGCGGTGCGGGTGTACTTCACGAACTCTCCGGTGCGACGGTCGAGCACACCTCGGAAGTCTCCGGCCTCACCGACCGGCCAGGTCAGCGGGGTTGGACGCAGCTTGATCTGCTTCTCGATCTCGTCCATGAGTCCCAGTGGTGACATGCCCGGGCGGTCCCACTTGTTGATGACGGTGATGACGGGGATGCCGCGCAGCGCGCACACCTTGAAGAGCTTGAGAGTCTGCGGTTCGAGTCCCTTGCCGGCGTCGACCAGCATCACGGCCGAGTCGACCGCTGACAGCACGCGGTAGGTGTCTTCGGAGAAGTCGCTGTGACCGGGGGTGTCGACCAGGTTGACCACGTGATCGCGGTAGACGAACTGCAGGGCCGCCGATGTGATCGAGATGCCGCGGGCCTTCTCCATCGCCATCCAGTCCGAGACGGTGGCACGCCGGTCGCCCTTGCCGTGCACGGCACCGGCTTCGGTGATGACTCGGGCGTGCAGCGCGAGTGCTTCGGTCAGCGTCGACTTACCGGCATCGGGGTGGCTGATGACTGCGAAGGTGCGGCGGGGGCGTTTGTCGGACACCTGTTGAATTTACCGGTCTTGGCCCATCGCGGCGGAGGCGGGATCGGTGCTGAGCACACGAATCGCCAGGGACGTCGTGGTCTCGACGCCCAGAAAGCTCACGACCTGGTGCACGCGGTGCGGATCGAGCGGGAGGAGGCCCGGTGTGCCGGGTACTTCGGGGGTGATGCCCAGGTCGAGGTCATCGCGTCCCGACATGATCTGCACGTTGAAGTCGTAGCGTTCGCGGGCTTCGGGGGCCGAGAGTCGGCGGACGACCGTGGCGCCCATCCTGCGCGCTCCTGATTCAGCGGCCCACGAGTCGAGGGTCGCGGCAACGACGCGTCCTTGGTTCTGGTCGATGTCTGCCCAGACGCCACGCATCGGACCTGCCTGGGGTCAGCAGCGTCGCCGCCGTCTTCTCGCCGATGCCGGAGACTCCGGGCAGGTTGTCGCTGGCATCCCCTCGAAGAGCAGCGAAGTCGAGGTAGTGCTCGGCAGCGACGCCGTACATCGCGGTGAGCCTCGCAGGATTGAGCAGGGGTGACCCGCTGATGCCTCCGTTGATCAGTCGGAGGACCTGGGTGTGCTCGCTGATGTGCGCGAATGCGTCGCGGTCGGAGGTGATGATGACGCAGTTCCAGCCGTTGTCGCGGGCCCACGTGGCGCCGGTTGCGCTGACGTCATCGGCTTCGAGGCCCGGGGGAGTAAGCGTCGCGAGCCCCAGGGCGTCGAGCAGTGCGCCCGCCCGGTCGAGCTGGTCGACGAGCGCTGCGTCCTTCTCGGACCGGCCCGCCTTGTAGTCGGGGTAGAAGTCTCTGCGTTGGGATGCCGTGCGGTCGTCGAGCCCGAAGATCACTGCATCGGGGGCGAATCCGTCGATTGCCTCGAGGATCTGCGACAGCATCCCGTGAAGTGCCCACGCCGGTCGTCCCGATCGGTCGGTCATCTGCGTGTGCGCCCGCGCGTGGTGGTTGCGGTGCAGCAAGGAGGGGGCGTCGACCACGAGCAACAGCTTGCGGGAACGGCTGTCTGAGGAGGGCATGGGGATCTTCGCCATCCTACGGGCCTGATCGGCGGGGAGGGCGCGGTAGCCTGTCGGTTCGGTCGCGAGGCGGGACCGCTGCTCGTGATCGTGAAGAGGACGGAAATCGCAGATGGCGGCGTGGGATCCGAGTGCCGCCCTGTTCGACTCGCTTCAGGTGCTCGGAGAGTCGATCCCGGGCTTCCAGTGCGACTTCGGCGCCCACGGCGTCGGGTCGATCGACCTGACGACTCCGTTCACGCAGTTCAACGGGGTGGTGACCCGCACGTTGCGGCCCAGCGTGGAGCACCTGAGGAAGTGGGCCGAGTCGTACAGCGCATCCGCGCGTCCATGGAGCATCCAGCTTCGAGGTCATCCGACGGACGAGGTTCTCGCGTTGGCCCAGTCCTACGGGTTGACTGAGCGGCACCGCGAACCGTTGATGGTGCTGCCGGTGCGGCTCCTTCCATCCTCGGCACCGGAACGTCCCTCAGCTCAGGTCACATGCGTCGGGGGTGAGGCGAGCGCGGAGTACGAGCAGGCGTTGACTCACGGCTCGGGGTGCCCCTGAGGGGTCTTTGGCCGCGATCTCGTCGGCCCAGGTGCTCGACCATCCGAAGATCAGTGCCTACCTTGCCCGCGACTGCGGAAGAGCCGTCGCCACGGGGATGACGACACTGGCGGGCTCGACGCTGGGAGTTCTCAACATGTCGACACTGGTCGGCGAGCGCGGACGTGGCCACGCTCGTCGCTGCTGCAGCGGATGCTGGCTGATGGCGTGGGCGCCGGCGCGACTCGAGCGGTCCTGCAGTCGAGTGCAGACGGGCTCGCCCTCTACCGGTCTGTCGGCTTCACGACCGAGGAGACCTGGACGTACCTCGTGGCGCCCGACTAGCCGGTGTGGCTTGATCGACTGCCCACACGATGAGCGCGACCGAGGCGTAGCCGGCACCGAGCAGCGAGGTCCAGCCCCAGCCTGCTGAGTGATACACCCAGGTCGTCGTGACTGCTCCCAGTGCGGATCCGAGCGAGTAGAACACCATGTACGAGCCGACGATCCGTCCGGCCGAGCTTCGGGTCGCCTGCGACGATCAGGCTTTGGCTGGTGACGTGGGCGACTTGGACGGCGCAGTCCAGGATCACGACGCCGAGGACCAGCAGCCACAACGACGTGGTGGCCTGGCCGATGAACCACCACGACACGATCAGCGAAGCGAGCGCGATGGCTGTGGCCGGTGCAGCGCGCCCGCTGTCGGCCCACCGGCCGGCACGGGTTGCGCCTAGTGCTCCGGCCAGCCCGGCGATGGCGAACAGGCCGATCTGTGTCGTGGAAAGGTGCCAAGGTGCTTCGCTCAGCGGGAACGCCAGGCCGCTCCACAGCACGCCGAACGATGCGAACACGAACAGAGTGATCGTGGCTCGGGTGCGAAACTGCCGGTCGGTTGCTGTCAGCACGAAGACCGAGGCAACTGACTTCCGGTAGGTCGTGGGAGATGTGCGGCGGGCATCGCGGGGCAGGATCGCAACTGCCACCGATGCGAGTACCAGCGCCGCGACCGTCGACGTGAGGTAGACGGTGCGCCAATCGGCGACGTCAGCGATCAGGCCTGCAGCCGTGCGAGCCAGGAGGATGCCGATCACGACCCCGGAGGTGACTGATCCGATGTTGCGACCCCTCTCGGCCGGATCGGAGACCGCTGCGGTGTAGGCCACGATGACCTGCACGACGACCGAGAACAGGCCAGCGACCGCGACGCCTGCCAGGAGGGTGAGGGTGTTGGGGGAGACTGCGATGAGCAGGGTTCCTGCTGCCGCCAGAGCGACGTGCAGAGCGATGAGCAGGCGCCGGTTCATCCAGTCGCCGAGCGGGACCAGCGTCATCAACCCGATCAAGTACGCGATCTGTCCCGTGGCCACGACCCATCCCAGCTGTCCTGAAGGGATAGCCAGGTCTGTCCCGATGGCCTCGAGAAGCGGCTGTGCGTAGTAGATGTTCGCGACCGATACAGCGCACAGCGCCGCCAGGGTGAGGCGGAGGGAGGGTGACATGGTCACAAGAATCCAATCGGTAGCAAATCGAGACCAATTGGAGCGTAGGGCACAATGGTTGCAAATCAAAACTCATGGAGGTCTGGGTGATGGAATCCCTTAGGTGGACTGACCCGCAGTGTCCGGTCGCACGTGCTGTCGACCTGGTAGGTGACAAGTGGAGCCTGCTGATCCTCCGTGATGCCTTCGATGGTGCTCGCTCGTTCACCGAGTTTCATCGTCGCCTGGGCGTGGCGAGGAACATCCTGACCGAACGACTCCGCAAGCTGACCGAGTGCGGCGTGCTGGCCCACCAAGTAGCGGAGTCGGGCAAGCGTCGCGAGTACGTGCTCACCGATTCTGGGCACGACCTCCTCGTCGCGATCGTTGCGCTGCGCCAGTGGGGAGCGTCATGCCTTCGAACCGGGCGAGAGCCACTCCACGCTCGTCGACGACATTGACGGCACGCCAGTACCGAGGCTGGTTCTCGCCGCGCCCTCAGGTGTTCCGCTGACCTCAGCGAACTGTCACGTCGAGAAGGTGACCGGCTGATTCACCCCAGCTAGTTGTCGGGGTGTTCGCCGTTCTCCCATCCTGCGTCCCATCCTGCGGTGGGTACGGGGTCTGGG
Source organism: Aeromicrobium sp. UC242_57 (assembly GCF_044452305.1). Classification (NCBI taxonomy): domain Bacteria; kingdom Bacillati; phylum Actinomycetota; class Actinomycetes; order Propionibacteriales; family Nocardioidaceae; genus Aeromicrobium; species Aeromicrobium sp. UC242_57. Next base: position 398,315 of record NZ_JBIOAM010000001.1, read on the forward strand.
GTTTGTGTGTAGGTGTGCCCGGTGTGTGTGGTCCATTGGAACGTTCCGGGCTGGGGTTGTCGGAGGGTGATGAGCCCTTCGGTCTTGAGGTTGTGGGCTCTGCGGTTGAGGGGGCCGGTGTTGGCGGCGTTGGTGTCGGCGGGCCAGGGTTCGGTGTGGTCGGTGTCGCACATCCTGGCCGGCACCGAGCTGGTCGGGAACACGGAGGTTCCGTCTCTGAATTCGAGGACTTGCTTCAAGCGGGTGGGGGGCGAAGCGGCCGAGCCAGGTGATGGTCATGAGGTTGCCGATGTCGTCGGTGACGAGGCGGTAGAGCAGGGACTGTGGGTCGGCCATCGCGGCTCGGATGATGTGGGCGGGGATGGTCGCGGACCGGTCGGTGAGCTCACCGGGTGCGTTGCTGAATCCCATGAGGGACGACAGGGGGACGGTGATGCCGATGACGGCCTGGTACCCCAGCCCACCGGTCTTGCGGTCGAGGAGGGTGTCGGCCAGCAGGTCGGCTCGGGTCTGGTCGATGGTCCGCGGATCATCGGCAGGGGAGCTGGTGGGCAGTCCCGGTGAGTGATCGCATGATCGCTGCGGCGTCAGCGGCAGACAGGACGGCGGTGAGGCGGGTCATCGAGTCCCGGCCAGCCGCAGGGTCACGCTGCGGTCAGCGAAGGCAGCCTTGTGGCGTTCGGCCGCGGCATCGGGTTCGGTGCGGTCGACCCACCGGTCGAGCCATCGGACAGCCTGCCCGGGGGTTAGGGTGCCCACCCGGTCGACGGCGATGTCGTCAAGCAGTCCGAAGGATTCTGGCCGGGTGAGGCGGCGGGCTGCCCGGTCGATGGCTTCGATGTTGGTGGTGGCCAGGTGTCCGTCGTGCCAGGCCTGCCAGACCGTTGGGAGGTGGGTGCGGAGTCGGCGGGCGCGGGCGACCTGGCGTTCGACGGTCGGGACGGGGGAGCTTCAGTGCTAGGGACAGCCGTGGACCGCGGCATCGGCGCGCCGTCGTCCCTGGGCTTGGCCGCCGTGTTCTTCGCCGGTGGTGCGGGCGCGGTCGACGTAGTCGAGCAGGTCGGCGGCTTCGGCTGCTTCGACCGAGGCGAGGGCTTGGCGACGTAGGACGATCTGATCGATCGTCTCCCGGTCGTCGACCCTCGTACCGAAGCATGGAAACCCCTCGTATTGCAGTGTTTCCATCACTCTACGAGCCGCCACAGACACCCCAACTCGACCAGACAAAGTTGTCCACAGCGAGGGCAGCGAGAGCTACGACTCGTTGTCGCAACGCCATGAGATCGCCAGACCGCTTCCTGGCCAGATTAACGTGTCCTCTGACGACGTCACGTTGATCTCTGTGCCGAGCCCGGGCTTCGCCACTCGCGCAGTGGCAATCTCACCGGTGTGTAGCGCGCGGCCGAGGAACGGGTCCAGCTTTACGACGACGTCGTCGTGCGAGTAGATCCTGACCTGAATCTGCGTCGACCCGATGACGTAGTAGGAGCCGAAGACCACCGGGAAACGACTCTCGACGAGCGGGAAGTCCTGCGACACGACCACGGTGCGTCGCAGGTCGGCCTCGGAGGTCATCTCAGGTGCGGGGAAGTACCAACGGAAGACACCTGGCGGATGCGGAGGCTCGGTGCCTAGGCCCGGAGGTGACGGGGCTCCCTCGAGGCTCATGCCGTCGACGACCATACGTGCGTTCGTCAACGAGGCGACGGTCTTGTGCCAGTCATCGTCGGAGATATCTGGGTCGACGTCGACCACCTCACGGTTCAGGCAGCCGGGCTCGGCGAACTCTCCTCTCAGGAGCTCGGCTCGTCGCACCACCGACACCCAGTAGTAGAGCTGGCCAGCGGGGAGCACACGCTTGGCGCCGATCTGTGCCTCGGCGCGGTGGACCCGGTAGTTCTTGGTCCCGATGGAGAACTCCTGATCGATGTGGATATCGACGGAGTAGCGAAGGTTGACGTAGACGGAGCTGGGGTGATGGGAGGCGCGTATGAGCGGCAGCAGCGCAGACTCGATGGCGCAATCCGCCAGGTGCTGGTCGTCGACCTGCCCCTCGACGAGGGTCCGTTGCAGTGAACGCACCTTGCTCTCAGGGATGAGGTGACGGACGTCGTCCTTGGACAATGTCCAGAGGCTTCCCGAGATGTCCGGCAGGAATATTGCGCCGAGTGCGACCGAGAACAATATGAGGGCCGATTCGCGCAACGTGGTCGCCCGAGCCCAGCTGTCGGGGTACTGGTCGTAGACGACCAAGCAGATCAGCGCGATCGTCCATCCCGCGCGCGCCTGTGTTCGGGTGAGATGTCGCCAGGCCCGGTAGACGAATCTCCTTGCCGCGCCGATGACAGAGAGGTCGTGTGACGACCTCGTCACTCGTGAGGCACTTCTGGCAGGATGGCCGACATGAGGAGCATCGTACAGACGATTCCGGGGTGTAGGGCACGAATTCACCACCTGGGATGCGCAGCGATCGAAGTCATTGCTGACGGGTTTGTCCGGAGTCGTTAGGTGTCCTCTCACGCGTTCCTCGCTCCGACGGCTTCCTTGATCGATCGGCCGACGGTCGACAAGCTCCCTGGGCCCCGTCGACGATCGATTGCTCAGACCGATCCCGCGGGTGCCGGCGACGGAGAACAACATCGGGCAGCTACCTGACGCCGGAGACTCGCGACTGGTCCCTGTGGCAGAGCACGTCGCCACGAAGCCGGCCTACGATGGCGAGAGGCTCCCTCAGGGAATTGTGCCCCTGATGATTCGAGAGGCCGTTGCTCATCGACTCGTCGAGGCCCAGAGTCTTCTGCCGACTGCACTGCGCCTGGTCGTGGTGGACGGGTGGCGAACCCTGGAGGTGCAGCAACGATTGATCGACTACTACGGTCAGCTGACCGTCGACAGGGGTTTCGTGGCTGCGGTGGACTCGGTGAAGGTCCCGCCCCACGTGACGGGCGGAACTGCCGACCTGACGCTGCTCTACCAAGGAGAGGCTCTGGCCCTCGGCACCGATTTCGACGACTTCAACCGAGGGCGCCGCTGCCACGTGGCAGCGCTCGAGGACGAGCCTCAGTCCGTCGACTGCTTGCTGCGACGTCTCCTCTACAACGCGCTGCTTCAGGTCGGCTTCGCGCCTTACACCCAGGAGTGGTGGCACTTCTCCTTCGGTGACGAGAACTGGGCCAGCTTCTACGGTCGTCCAGGGCCGCTGTTCGGCGCGGCCGATAGTTCGTAGATCCAAGCCCCGAGCTCGGCGAGGATCGGGGCGGTGATGCCGTGGCCGCCGGGGGAGCGGCGGGCGACGACCGGCGCGCCGGACTCCTCGGTGAGGTACTGCCAGGTGCGGCTGAGCAGCTCGGCTGGGATGACGTGGTCCTGGTCGCCCTGGGCGACGAAGACTGGCAGGTGCGCGAGCTGGCTCGGTTCGACTGGGACGCCCGCGTCGAAGGGGAGTGTCGCGAACAAGATGCCGGCGCCGCTGAACCGCGCTGGCTCGCTGAGCGCCAGACCTCCGGCGAAGGCGCCACCGCCGCTGAATCCGATCACGATGACCGGACGTCCTGCGGGTGCAGCGGTGTCGAGCCAGTTCCGGAACCAGGCCATTGTGTCGGCGAGCGACTCGGCAACGGGGCGTCCGATGCCGCGATTCGCGAACCAGGCATAGCCGCCGCCCTCGGCGATCGGCGCCTGCACGGCGGCAGTGCCCACGCCGGTCGGCAGGTGGGGTGCCAGCGAGATGATGTCCTGCTCGTTCGATCCTCGGCCGTGGAGCAGCACGACCAGAGGGGCGTCGGGGGACGTCTCGCCGTAGGTCGCGACGACAGGTGCTGCAAACGGCGCGCTCACTGGGTTGCCTCCAGCGGTACGAGCTCGGCCGATGTGCTGACTCCGCTCCACTGCTTGATCTCGGTGGCCAGGTCGAGCCGATCAACAGGTGCCGCGTTCTCGTAGGCGCCCCACTCAGCGCGGGGGAGCATCCACATGACCTCGAACTCGTTGCCGTCCGGGTCGTGGCCGTACACGCTCTTGGTGGCCCCGTGGCTGGACTCGCCCGTGTAGGCGTCGAGGTTCGCGAGCGTCATCCGGCTCAGCTCGCTCGTCGATCGTGTCGACCTGCCACGCGAGGTGGTAGAGGCCGAGTGACCCACGCGGCCGCGGCGGTTGGGCACCGACCTCGAACAGGCCGAGGTCGTGGTGGTTGCCCGATCGCGGCAGCCGCAAGAAGGCAGCGCGGGCGCGCGGCTCCCGTGCCGCGACCTGCATTCCGAAGGCTGCCTCGTAGAAGGCGACGCTGCGGTCGAGGTCGGACACGTAGAGCACGGCATGGTTGAGCCGGACGGCGTTGACAGTCATCGGATGTCCCTGTTCGCGAGTCGTCGTCAGGCGACGGTCGCGAAGCCGCCCGTCCACGAGATCTTCTCGCTGGCAGCGAGCGTCAGCTGCAGGAAGCCGAAGGCTTCGAGCCACGGGCGCGCTTGAGCGAGCCAGCGTCGACGGCCCTGAGCCCGCCTGAGGTGACGATGCCGGCGAGGGTTGACTTGGCGTCGGCGTCGTCGCCCGCGATGAGGACCGTGGTGGTCAGATCGCCGATCGTGCCTGCGGCGAGGGTGCCCGCGAAGGTCGTGTTGAAGGCCTTGAGCACGCGGGAGTCAGGAAGTGCGGCGGCGACCTCGGCGGCAGCAGAGCTGTCGGCCGGGACGGTCAGGGAGTCGAAGGTCTCGAAGTTCAGCGGGTTCGTGATGTCGACGACGATCTTGCCCGCGAGGCTCGCGCCGCGCTCGGCGATGACGGCCGACAGTGCCGGATAGGGGACGGCCAGGACGACGACGTCGCCGGTGACTTGCGTGGCGGCGTCGCCCTCGCCGATGAGCTGGACGGTCGCGCCGCCCTTGCCTGCGACCGACGCGATGGCCTGGCCCATGTTGCCGGTACCGATGATCGAGATGCTTGTCATGAGAACTCCTGAGATAGTTGTTGCTTCAACTAAATAGTAGATCGCTTTGCTTGTAGATACAACCATCATCGGTAAGGTGTGACCATGGACACGAAGTGGCTGACCGAGGACGAACGTGCAGCATGGGTGCGGCTGGTCGCCGTCGTCGAGCTGCTGCCGGGCATGCTCGACACCCAGCTTACGTACGGACTCCGACCTCACACACTTCGAGTACTTCGCACTCGCAATGCTGTCTGAGGCCCCAGACCGGACGCTGCGCATGACCGAGCTGGCGCAACGGTCAAACGCCACGTTGCCACGCCTGTCACACGTCGTGAAGCGGCTGGAGGCCAGGGGATTGGTCGATCGCTTCCCGTGCAAGGAGGACAAGCGGGCGACCAGCGCCAGGCTCACCGATGCGGGCTGGCAGGTTGTCGTCGACGCTGCGCCCGGGCACGTGGAGACCGTCAAAAGGCTGGTGCTCGATGCGCTGACGACCGAGCAGGTCCAGCAGCTGCACCAGATCGGCGATGCGCTCCTAGCCACGCTCGATCCGCACGGCAAGCTCACCGGACTCTACGGCTCACCGGGCTGAGATCCTGGTGGCCTCGATCACGAGGCAGCTCGGGAGGTCCTGTTGGTTAGACGGCGGAAATCAGATGGCGCGAAGGCGCGTAGTCGATCTTCCAATCAACGTAGCAAACCCAGTACGCCGTCCCGATGACACCGCAGCCCAACAAAGACACATCGAACTTCACCATCCGCACCGACCGCACAACCCCCAGCGACCTCAAAGGTCTCATGACCGCAAGGATATGCTGCCTCGCCAAGTTCGGCATCTTCGAGGTAGTCCTGTGAGTCGAACATGGGCACTGATGGATGGCCCTCGACGCATGTCCGCACTGCCACGCCCTCGTCATCGTCAATCTTGACTGCGAAGACGGGGCTCCCGCACTGTTCGCACTGCGCATCAGCTCAGGTCTGTGATGTTCTGACCGACGGACCGCGCGTAGTCCTGCAGGTAGGAGCCGAGATCCTCGCGAGCGTCACCGACGGCCCAGCCACCCGAAGTCGTTATCGCCATGCGGTCTACAGTGCCAGCAATGTGGGAGCCGTGCTCCGCCGGCCGCCCATCTCGTCAGCCAGCGGGGTGATCAGCTGCACCCCCGACGTCGTGGACGCTGAGTAGACGAGGGCACGACAACGAGACAGCGATTTGAACCTGCTTTGAACTTCGGGACCTCATTGGACCCTTGATTCTGTGTGCTATGACTTCGATCAGTTGATCACCTTGAGCGTTACGGGAGGTTCGGCGCTCGGGGGTGGTGAGTTGATGCTCAACGGGATGCTCCTCAAGGAAGGCGGGTTTCTCGTCGCACGATCTTTGTGAGATGTCCACCAACTTCGCATCGTGGGGTCGTTGATCTTGGTTGGAAGAGGCCAGAATTCCGCGGTTCGTTCGAAATCGAGGAGTCCCCGTGCAACAAGGGATAGTTGACCCACGAATGCGGCACACATAAGGTCGAGAAATGACAGTCTGTGCTAATTGTGGCCGGGAGCCAGCGACAAAGTCATCGCCAACCGGTCGCCGGGTGTGTTCGTCGTGTTTTCACGAGCTCACACTTCTGACCGCGACGGGTGGCGCTCACAACGATATGCTGGCGGTTGAAGGCCGTTACCGTGCTGAGCAGCGCGAGAAGCTTGCGCAGACTCAAGGTTTCTGGAGAAGGTTGAAGATTCGTATCATTGGGTGACGTAGAGACTCGTGAGACCGTCCGCCTTCCGGGCCGATGGATTCGTCTCAACCTACGTTCTGCCTACCGCTTGGGTTCTTTCCGTAGTCGGCCCGAATCCGACCCATGACAAGCAGTTCCGCTACTTAACCTGCGACTCTGTGCACTTCGCTGACATAAGTAGTTCGCTCGATGATTCGTAGGCTCAACATTCACGTTGACTGGAATCGCGTTTCAGATCTTGTTTTGGGTACTTTCGAACTCGGCGGTCACGGTGACCACTTTTTGTGTGGCGCCGTCGACCAATGAGTCAGGGTGAGCGCAGTCACTGCCCCGCCCAGTGCGAGCTCATCATCAGCGGGTCGTCGCTCTGTCCGTGGGCACGCGACCGTTTGTAGTCCATCGAAATGTCCAATGGCCGTACCCGGATAGGGGCCCGTATCGCCACGCGAACGGGTGAATCCGCGCAAGAGTGATCACTCGATGGGATGATCATCCAGCTTTTCAAAGCGGTTTCATGATTTTCACAGACAGCGGACAGGGTGTCCGCTATGTTCCTCTACAAGGTTTCGGCGCTAGGCCGAACTGGACGAGTAGATAGGGGCAGTGAATGAAACAATCAATCAAGAGGTTTGGTGCCACGCTCGCAGGAGTCGTAGCGGTGGGCTTTCTGGCTCAGCCGGCAATGGCCACAAATTGGTACTCTGCCGGGTCGCCGCTGCAATGTCAGAGAGCGGAAGCACGACAGTTGGGGCTGCCTACGGCAACTACTACAACAAATCAAACACCTACGCTGCCAGCAAGTCGTTTCGGATCGACCGCAAGGCGGGCGGGAAATGGGATCTTTGTCGCCACCCGTTACAAGTTCTGGGTTTCGGGTGCCTGGGTTGGTAGTACCGAAAAGCAGACTGGCCGGTGGACTGACGCGAGCTGGAAAGAAGCTACATACCAACTGGGTTTGAACGGGTCGGCCAGCCAGTCGCGTGGCCAGATTCACGTTTGCGAGGACCAGACGCTGTCCTCCGATCCCGTGCTCCGCATGGACCTACCCGACATTTAGCTACTAGACGCACGAGGCATGATGAATCAGGGTGAATCGTCACCAAGACTATCTTTGAGCGGCGTCTCCCACAGATACGGGGAGCACCGAGCACTCGACGACTTCTCGCTCAGCGCCGCTGTCGGTGTGACGGGCATCCTGGGCATCAACGGGGCGGGGAAGTCGACACTTTGCAGATAGCTGCAGGCGTTCTTCGGCCAGATGCCGGCGAGGTTTCTGTGGGCGGATTGGATCCGTACAGAGGGGCAGAGCGTCGTGATGCACTGGGAATGGTTGCGTTTGTCCCGCAGGAGTTCGACTTTCCCCGCCGTTACACGCTACAAGAGTTTCTTTTCTATATGGGCTGGATGAGGGGCGTCGCCCGACTGGCGCGCCGGCAGCGCGTACTGGATGCTGTCGAATCTGTCAATTTGGGGGATCGCCTCGGAAGTCGCCTTTCCGCGCTATCGGGTGGAATGCTGCGGAGAGCCGCCGTCGCCCAAGCGCTTTTGGCCAGGCCGAAAGTCCTCTTATTGGACGAACCGACAGCAGGCTTGGACCCGGTACAGAGATCTGAAATTGTGGAGCTGGTTGGCCGCCTGGGGCGTGACACAAGTGTTCTCTTTCGCGAGCCACATCATTGAAGACGTCGAGTTTCTCGCAGATCGGCTCGTCGTCATTCATGAAGGCCGGGTCAGATACGAGGGTACAACGATGGAGCTAAAGGCTCCTGAAGATCAGCTTGTCACTGGGCGGTCGGCCTTGGAGACTGGATTTTTGAACCTGATAACAGAACGGGCAAGATGAGTTACGTGCGTCGGGCGGCAGCCACATACATCCTGCCGCTACTCTTTGCTGCTGAATTTTTCGCACTTTTTTCGAGGGGCTTTCCTTGGGCCTATGAGTGGGATTGGGCGATCGACTGGGCGAACGGGGCGACGTTGCTACTCGGTCCGCTCTTAGCTGGTTGCGTTGCAGCGGACGTGACGATTTGGCGAAGAGATCAAGTCACGGCCTTGACGCGCTCGACCCCTCAAGGCCGTTGGAACCTTGCGCGAGTAGTGACGGGAAATGTGCTGGTCGGGTGGGGTGTCCACCTCGCCGCGCTTGGTAGCGTATTAGCAATCTGCTTGTTTAATGGCGCGCCAGCCTCCCCGTCACTTGCGGCTGTAGGCGGAATAGCTTTGGCCTTTGTGGAACTGGCAGTTGCGGGTGTGGTGGGGGCGCTGGTCGGGGGCGTTCTGGGATCCCTGTTTGCTGCGCCGCTTGCAGCGTTGGTGGTCTTCGCCGGTTCGTATCTGGCGAGCAGTGAAGCCGTACCGACTGTGTTTCGAGTAGGGGGGGTCACAGGAAGTGTCGTTGGCCTTGACCTTGACCTGACACTTGTATTCCTTCTGCTTATCGTCTCAGTCGCGTTCATTGCCACTGCAGGTCTGGGTTTTCTAGTCAAGGATTCGGTTGTTTCGGGGCTTGCTCTTCGCGTTTCGATCCTCATCCCAGGTCTTGTGTTCTTTGGCGGGTTGGCTGCCTTGTATGCGTATGGCGACGAGCGCTTCGAGGTGGCGTCGAGCGCGACTCATGAGTGCAAGGGAACCGAACCGAGAATTTGCCTGGCGAGTGAGACCTCACTTCCGCTTCGCTGGTTGACCCAGGAAGTGCATAAGGGCTACGTGGCTTTGACCGAAATCGGTGTTCGGCCTCCATCCACATTCAGGCAGGCACTCCCTGAACGTCCGCTGCAAGCTTCGGAAGGTCGAATCCATTTGTCGTCTGGGTCTCCGAAGCGTGAGACGGGTGATATCGAGAGAATCGCGGAGATACTGTCGGTTCCTCGCGAATGTCCGCAATTGTCTGGCGCTAACCCTCCGCCGGATGTCTACTTCCAGTCGAAGCAGTTATTGAAACTCTGGCTGATTCAACGTATTGACGCATCTAGTACGGATAGCCTGCTTGATCCGTTTGAGAAGCAATGGCTATCCGCGGATCAGGAAGTCCAAAACGCTTGGATTAAGTCCACATATAACATGCTTCAGTTTTGCAAGTTCGACGGCCTCAAACTGCCAGTGTTGAGTTCATGACGGTTGCCGGCTTCTGGCTTCGTAGGATGCAGATAGTTCCATGTGTTTTGGTGTGCGGGATGGTCGCAATCATCGTGCCGTTCTGGGCCAATGTCAGTGTAGCTGATCCTGTTGGCACGCAGAACCTACCTTTGTGGGTTGTCGTTCCCGCAATCACATCACTTTCTATGATTCCTTCAGTGACGACTAGCATCTCCAAGTTGGAGCGCTCAACCGTTACCTGGACTGTGCAGATGCGGGCCCTCATCGCCCTCGTTGCGGCGGTTCCCCCGGTTTTGGTGTGCTTCGTGTTCGTGGGCACGGCAATGTTCTTGCCGCTCGTGGTTTGGTCACTCTCGCTCCTTGGTTTGGCATTGGCATCAGCGTCTTTGATCGGAAATTTCGCCTGGGCGCCCAGATCTTGGCTTCATTCGTGCTGATCCAAGTCGTCACGTCTGGTTCCAATAGGCTCTATGACTGGGATCGGCAAGCCTTTGGTTCGCGTGCGCATGTGTAAGCTTTTTTGGTTGGCTACGCTCTTTTTGCTCGGAGAGGGACAGCACAGATTCAATTTGTTAGTCCGAGCTAAGCGAATCGCACTGGGTTCCCGTAGCAGGCCCGCCGATGTTGAATCACTCGGAACGAAGTTGGATGTGCCTGAACTCGAGCTACCGTCATGGGCTGAATCTGCACGCGACTGATGACTTGTACCGAGAGGAAAACGTCTCACCGGAGAGATAGGATAGGGCGCAAAGCGCATTGTGAACAGTGCCTCTCCGCGAGCCTTTCGCCGAGTGTCTTCATGATTCCACCCGACCGATAGAGCGCGCTACTCCCTCATCATTGTCGGCTTCCGACAGCGTATTCTGTTGTGGGGTGGGAGTGCCTTGCTGGTGAATCAAAGAACGCCCCCACAGGGGCGGAAACCACTTGGCGGCGCCCCAGCCTAGGTGTACCCGGCCGGGACGTGGGTAGCGGGAATCGCTTGACGTGGGGAGAACCTCCGGGTGGGGTGTGGCTTATCGAAGGCCCACATCCACCACGGAGGTTCTCATGTCCCACGGTAGTGCTCGCACGACGTTTCATGGTCGGCTGCTGATTGTTCAGCGTCATCGGGACGGATGGAAGCAAGCCCATAATGAATCGCCCCGGGTTTCGTGGAGGCCAGAGCCTCCACCAGGCCCGGGGCGATTCAGCTACGACCAGTCGTCGCAACGCAGTACGCCGCTTGGTGCAAGTTGGAACTGTCCCGTGCTCGATTTTCATGAAGCCCTGTTCTGTGGGGTGCCCGGGTCGCCCGGACCTGAGGTGGATTTCGTACAGGGCTACTACTGGGTGAGCTTCCCGTTGAGTTCTGCCATGACTTCGTCGGGGATCGCATACCTGGGCTGAGGATCATCGCCCATCGAGAAGACAGGTGTGATTTCGATGAACGCAGGTGAAGCACACGCAGCCGCTGGCTCTCCGGTTTGTGGGGCGCCGGCAGATATGCCAACCAAACACCGTGGGTCGCTAGATCTGTAAGAATGCCGGGATGCGAACACTTCTTGGGCTGGCCGCAGCGCTCGCCCTGACCGCCGCCACAATGGGCCCCGCCGCCGCTGACACCACGATCCTGAAGAAGAACGATAAGCGCGGTGACGTCAAGATCTACAAGACCAAGGCGATCTCGAAGAGTAAGAAGAAGAGCATCGACATTGACCAGGCATCCATTGTCCAGCTTGACAACGGCAAATTTCGTTACAAGGTGCGCATCAAGAAGATTCACAAGTCCAAGAAGTGGGACCAGATGGTGTTCTTCAAAAGTTACGTGGCCAGGGATGAACGGGGCAGGTTTACATACGCTGGCTTCAGGGTGCGAAACAGTATCGCGGCGTATGCGTCAGACTCGGAAATGGGCACCGATTGCTCCCTGAAGGTGAAACGCAAAGGCCGAACGGTGTGGGTGGACGTGCCCGAGAAGTGCTCACCCTGGGACGGTGACCGAGTCGAGGTCACGACGGCTACCGGCCTCTACCAGAGCGACGAGGACTTGCACTCGCACGACACTCTTCGGCTGGGCACAGTCAACTACGACTACTGATCTCATCTCATACATCGGCGGCCGACGGCTGTCACCAGGTCGAAATGGCCACAGGAGAAGTCCACATCCTTGCCCGTCCTTTGGCGGTACCTCGGAGCAAAACACCTTCACGAAGTGACAGCCCCCGATAGCATCGGCCGGGTGAAGCGAACCCCGATCGTCGCGGCCGCAGCTCTACTGCTCTGCATCGCAGGGTGTACCGAGGCCAAGACTTCCAGAACTGCTGACAACCAGTTCCCGGAAGGCAAGCCACTCACAGAAGCGACCATGTACGCGACGCCGCGTGCTCTCGTCACCGACCCCGCGGTTCGGGCCGAGGCCAACCGAATCATCGACTGCCCAGATTCGATCAGTTGGAAAGACGTCGGCCAGCACATCGGTGAGTACGTCAGCGTTTACGGTTCAGTGAAACAGGCAGAGTACCGACCAGACGTGACCGGACAGCCCACCTTCATCTCGCTGGGGGCAGACTACCCGTCACCTCGTCGCGTCTCAGTTGTTGTTTTCGGTCAAGACCGGTCCGCCTTTGACATCAGCCCTGAGGAACTCGCAGACGGGCAAGAATTATGCGTGTCCGGTCAGCTAGAGCAATACGACCGTGTCGCGCAGATACAGGTGACAAGTCCAGACCAGGTTGTTGTCGTCGGGCAAAGCCAAACGGCAAGACCAAAGCCGAACGTACCTCGGCGGCGTAGTGATTCGGCAGCGCGAACGTCTCAAGTACGGTCCTAAACTTGTTGAGCCTTGACTGATCCGTGAGGGCTCGCAGTGTTGGGTATCGACTGGGATTGAGCATTTCTTGGCCGGCAGGCATTCACGAGGGTCGAGCGGGGCTGGCGTAGCCGCAACTCTCACAAACACGATCGGTTGTGACAGTAGTCGGAAATTGCGATCCTGCCCCTGGAAAGACAGCAAAGAGAATGTGTCAAAACCCCGTCACAAATCAAACTGTCATTTCGGTGCTGGTTGTGACAGTGAGATGACCGGTGTCCAAGATCTTGCCGGATCAACGTCCTCGAGTCGCTGGGTCAGATAAGGTCAGGCGTCGCCATGGCTCACAAGGCTGCCACTGGTTGATCATCCGTCGACCAGTGCATGCTTGGGCGCCGGCGACAGCCGCCACTCAGTGAAGAACTTGGTCAGCATGACAGACAACGGTGTCGAAATTGCGCGGCGGCAGAAGCACCAATGCGCAGCGTGTATGGAGATGATGACATGGAAGACGTGTTCGACCAATCACAGGACCGGCTGGCCAACACGGGCCTAGGATCACGAAGACCACCACGCCGTCTGTACGGGTCCAATGATGCACATTCGTTCTTTAGCTGTCGTTGCCGCGATGGTACTCGCCTTGACCACGGCGTGCGGCGGATCGGACGCTGGGTCTGAGCCTGCGAGCGAACCAGCGGCCGTCGAGACCACAGCGACCACAAGCCCGGTGCCAGAAGTTCCGAAGCCGTACGCGTTGGGTGATCAGGTTGATTTCACGGCCGATGGTGAGTTCAATGTCACCTTCCTCGAGTACAAGAAGGATCAGCCTGACGATGATTCGGTCGAGAACGGCGAGCGTCTTGACCTCCTACTGGTCAAAGTCTGCAACGTATCGAGCGATGATGATCCCAACGACTCGGATCTGGGCTCGATCCTTGCATTCGAGAACATCCAGTTGGCAGACGCTGATGACGGGTCATACGGCGAACTAGACATGACCCCTAGTCCCGCACCGAAACCCCAACTCGACACATTCAAGGTTCTTGGAACGGGGCAATGCCACAAGGGCTGGTTGGCATTCGCCTTACCGGAAAGCACCAAGATGACCTCGGCGACCTACTCGGTTGACGGGGAGAACATGGCGCGTTGGACTCTCTGAGTAGTACAAAGTCACGGAAGCGCCTCGGCGGTGGTCGGGCCAAGGCGTGTGAGGCCACGCAGGAGCATGTCCAGGTGCCCACGGTTCGTCTGGTGTTGGACTCGACAGGTCATCACAAACTCATCAAGAGCGATGGGGGATTATCCAAGGGGGCCGGATATGCCGGAGAACAACGAGTTGTGAATATCCCTGATATGGCGAGGATTTCCTAGGTTTTCCAAGTCTTGAGAAGCGTCGACAAGGGCCCCAGAATGCTCCAGGGGGTCGCAGGTTCAAGACTTCGGCACCGTCGACGGTGCCAGGCCAGTCGCGGGAGTAACTGACAACTGCGGCGCTCTATTTCAACGGGCCTATTGGTCGTCCGCCGGAGGTACGAGCGACCGGCTTGCGGTATCCAATCGTGGAGTTGTCCCCCGAAGACTAGGCCCCATCTCGACGCACTTCTAGGGCCACGCTGGGGCCACATGCCAACGAAAAACGGCGACTGAGCGGAAGACGTTGAAAGACGTTTTCGCAGGTCAGCCGCCGTTTTCGGCAACTACTGGCAGAGGGTGAAGACCCTCAGATCAGATGTCGTAGTACAGCTCGAACTCGTGCGGGTGCGGACGCAGCTGCACCGGCAGGATCTCCTCGTTGCGCTTGTAGTCGATCCACGTCTCGATCAGGTCGGGCGTGAACACGTCACCGGCGGTGAGGAACTCGTGGTCGTCCTCGAGCGAGTCGAGCACCGCGTTGAGCGAGGTCGGAACCATGTTGATGGCTTCGTACTCCTCCGGCGGGAGCTCGTAGATGTTCTTGTCGATCGGAGCGGGCGGCTCGATCTTGTTCTTGATGCCGTCGAGGCCGGCCAGCAGCAGCGCCGAGAAGGCGAGGTACGGGTTGGCCGACGGGTCGGGGCAACGGAACTCGATGCGCTTGGCCTTGGCGTTCGAACCCGTGATCGGGATACGGACACAAGCCGAACGGTTACGGGCCGAGTAGACCAGCGCGATGGGCGCTTCGAAGCCCGGCACCAGACGACGGAACGAGTTCGTCGATGGGTTGGTGAACGCCAGCAGCGACGGGGCGTGCTTCAGGATGCCGCCGATGTAGTGGCGCGCGATGTCCGACAGTCCGCCGTAGCCCGACTCGTCGTAGAACAACGGCTTGCCGTCGTTCCAGATCGACTGGTGGACGTGCATGCCCGAGCCGTTGTCACCGAAGATCGGCTTCGGCATGAACGTGACGGTCTTGTCGTTGGCCCATGCGGTGTTGCGCACGATGTACTTGAACTTCATGACATCGTCGGCGGCCTTGAGCAGCGTGTCGAACTTGTAGTTGATCTCGGCCTGGCCGGCGGTGCCGACCTCGTGGTGACCGCGCTCGAGCGTCAGACCGACGTTCGTCAGGTTGGTCATCATGTCGTTGCGCAGGTCAGCGGTCTGGTCGGTCGGCGCGACGGGGAAGTAGCCACCCTTGTAGCGGACCTGGTAGCCGCGGTTGTCGTCGATCGAGTTGCTGGTCTGCCAAGCAGCTTCGCTGGACTGCAGCGTAGAACGACTTGTTGGCTGCCGTCGAGAAGTTGACCCGGTCGAAGATGTAGAACTCGGCCTCGGGTGCGAAGAAAGCGGTGTCGCCGATGCCGGTCGTGGCGAGGTAGGCCTCGGCCTTGCGGGCGATGTTGCGGGGATCGCGGGAGTACGCCTCACCGGTGATCGGGTCGTGGACGAAGAAGTCCATCGCGAGCGTCTTGGCGCGCTTGAACGGGTCGACGTACGCGGTCTTGATGTCCGGGAACAGCACCATGTCGGACTGGTCGATCGTCTGGAAGCCGCGGATCGACGAGCCGTCGAAGGCCACGCCGTTGGCGATCATGTCGGCGTCGAAGGTGAAGGCCGGCAGGGTCACCTGCTGCTGGATGCCCGGCAGGTCGGTGAAGCGGACGTCGATGTACTCGACACCCTCATCCTTGATGAACTTGAACAGTTCGTCGGCATTGCCAAACATGTGGCCTCCTTGACCGCTTCGTGCGGCCTCGATGTGTCATACGGCAGGTAAGTGCGTCACTGCACCGTATCCCTGACGGTATGCCCGTGCAGTTTCCCGTCGGTCTCGGGATTGTTTCAGGAATGTTACAAGTCCCCGGTCGGGGAGGCGCTGGGCGACGCTCGATAGGCTCACGGGGTGGAAATCCCCTCGCTCGGACGACGTCTTGCCGCCCTGATGATCGACTGGGTCATCGCGATGCTCAGCGCCGTGGCGCTGGCCGGGGTGGAGTTCCCGCCGGCATCGTTGTCCAAGGACCCGAGCCAGACGTTCATCGTGCTCGGCTTCTTCATCGCGGAGGTCGCCCTGCTCGACGGACTGCTGGGCAGCTCGATCGGCAAGCGTCTGATGGGTCTACGCCTGGAGAACCCCGAGGGACGGCCGATCGGCATCCCGCGTGCGGTGATCCGCATGGTGCTGCTGTGCCTGTTCCTGCCCGCGGTCGTCATGACGGACGACAAGCGTGGCCTGCACGACCTGGCCGCCGGGTCGCGCGTCGTGCGTGACCCGGCGCGTGCCTGACTAGCCGCGCATCGCCTTGCGCGAGCCCTTCATGCTCGTCGGCACGGGGCCGCGGGGCATGGGCGCTGCAGGACGGACCTTCTCGAGCGCCTTGAGCTTGTAGATGACGTCGGTCATCTGGGCGGGCTTGATCTTCTTGGGCAGCTTGTTGATGTGCTTGATCAGCTTGGTCAGCGGCACCTGGCCCTCGTCCTTGCCGACGACGATGCCGGTGACGGGAACTTCTTCGCCGCCGATGCGCGCGTGGTTCTTGATCTCGGCCGCCATCAGGCCACGGACGGCGTGCGGGTTGCCCTCGCCGACCAGGATGATGCCGGGGCGACCGACGACGCGGTGCACGACGTCCTGGTTCTTGTTGAACGCGATCGCCGGCTTGACCTCCCAGCCGCGACGCAGCATCTGCAGCGCGCCGGCAGCAGCACCCTTCTGCCCCTCGACCTGAGCGTACGCGGCCTTCTCGGCGCGACGTCCGAAGACGATCAGCACGGCCAGCAGGCCGGTCAGCAGAGCGAACACGACCGTGGCGATGATGCCAATGACACCGTTGCCGAACACCAGGTAGCTAAGGCACCGAAAGCACCGCCCACCACGAGGAAGGTCAGCAGCAGGATCAGACCGATCTTGCGGTCGCTGCGCTTGGTGATGGTGTAAGCCTGGCGCATCTGGCCGAGGCGACCCTTGGCGGGCGTGGGAACGGTGTTGGACATGTCCTACAGTCTACGGCTCGATACCGCGCGCGGCGAAGCGCGTTCTAGAGAGCGTGTTCTACAGAACGCGAGTTGCTGCGCCCATGCCGCGGCCGGAGGCGATGGCCTGCTTGTACAGGTTGCCGGCCCGGTAGGAGGAACGGACAAGCGGCCCGGACATGACACCGGCGAAGCCGATCTCGTCTGCCTCGTCCTTGAGCTCGACGAACTCCTCGGGCTTGACCCACCGCTCGACGGGGTGGTGACGCTTGGAGGGGCGCAGGTACTGGGTGATCGTGATGAGGTCGCAACCGGCCTCATGCAAGTCGGTCAGTGCTTGAGAAACTTCCTCTCGGGTTTCTCCCATTCCCAAGATCAAGTTGGACTTGGTGACCAGGCCGAAGTCGCGGGCCTGCGTGATGACGTCGAGCGACCGCTCGTAGCGGAACGCCGGACGGATGCGCTTGAAGATGCGGGGGACCGTCTCGACGTTGTGGGCCAGTACCTCGGGACGCGACTCGAACACCTCGGTCAGCAGCTCGGGGACGCCATTGAAGTCGGGGATCAGGTTCTCGACGCCCGTGTTGGGGTTGAGCTCGTGGATCTTGCGCACCGTCTCGGCGTACAGCCAGGCACCGCCATCGGGCTGGTCGTCGCGGGCGACGCCGGTGATGGTGGCGTACCGCAAGCTCCATCTTCTGCACCGACTCGGCGACCCGGCGGGGCTCGTCGCGGTCGATCGGATCGGGCTTGCCGGTGTCGATCTGGCAGAAGTCGCACCGACGGGTGCACTGCTCGCCACCGATCAGGAACGTCGCCTCGCGGTCTTCCCAGCACTCGAAGATGTTGGGGCAGCCGGCTTCCTGACAGACCCGTGTGAAGGCCCTCGCCCTTGACGAGCTTCATCAGCTCGTTGTACTCCGGCCCCATCTTGGCCCGGGTCTTGATCCACTCAGGCTTCTTCTCGATGGGGGTCTCGGCATTACGGACTTCAAGGCGCAACATCTTGCGGCCCTCAGGAGCGATAGTCACATAGGCAAGGGTACGCCCGTCCGGAAAAGTGCTTTAGGCTCGGTCGGGTGCTCGATCTCGAACGTCGGTGGGTTCGTCCGGGTCCGACGCCTGCCCAGGTGCGGCACGACACGATCGCCGGGGTGGCCGCTGCCGTCCTGTCGGTCGCATCGGTCGAGGTGTGGCACAGCGGCTACGGCTCGTCGCTCGGCTGGAAGGGTGTCGAGGGCTACCTCCTGTTCGCGGTCGCCGGGCTGCTCCTGGCGCTGCGGAGACGACTGCCGCTCCTGACGCTAGCGGGGGAGTCGGCGCTGTTCATCACGATCGGCATCCGGCTGGAAGAGCTCGGCGTCATCTTCACGATCCAGATGATCCTGTTCGTCTCGCTGTACTCGGCGTGGGCCTGGTCGCGTGCGCCACGACGGCTCTACGCGACCAGCGTGGCGGTGATCCTCGCGATGTTCGGGTGGCTGGCGTGGGAGTTCGCGACGACGACTCCACCACGCATGCCCCACGAGGGACTGATCCCTCCGTACGCCGCGGCGATCACATACTCGCTGATGGTCAACGTGGTCTACTTCTTCGGCGCGATGGCCTGGGGCCACGGCGCGTGGCGCAGTGCGCGCCAACGGGCCGAGCTTGCCGCACGGGTCGACGACGAACGCCGCGCCCAGGTCGTCGACCGCGAGCGTGCCGTCCAGGCCGAACGCGTGCGCATCGCCCGCGACCTGCACGACGTCGTGGCGCACCACGTCAGCGGCATCGGGATCCAGGCCGCTGGTGCGAGCCGGGTGCTCAGCTCGAGGCCGGAGGACGCCGGGCTGGCGCTCGAGGTCATCGAGCGCTCGTCCCGTCAGGCGGTGCAGCAGATGCACCGGCTGGTCGGCCTGCTGCGCGCCGACGACGAGCGCAGCGACCGCGGACCGCAGCCGGGGCTCGCCGACCTCGGCTCGTTGGCCTCGCCCGACGGCCGTCCGGTCGTGACGTTCCGCCAGGTGGGGGAGCCTTTCGACGTTCCTCCCACAGTGGCCCTGTCGCTGTTCCGCATCGCCCAAGAAGCCGTGGCGAACCTCCGCAGGCATGCCGATGCGGGCCACGGAGAGGTCGTCCTCCGGTACGCCGCGGCCAGTGACAGCTGCCCTGCCAGCGTCGAGGTCGAGGTGATCGACGACGGCAAAGCCCTCGGCTCGACCGTGGGACAGGATGGTTCAGGCGGCTTCGGGCTCGCTGGGGTGCGTGAACGTGCCGTCATGCATGCAGGTTCGTGCGAGATCGGGCCACGGCCCGAAGGAGGTTTCAGGGTGCGAGTGCGTATTCCGGTGGCGGTATGACGATCAGGGTCGTGGTCGCCGACGACCAGAAGCTGGTGCGAACTGGCTTCGGCATGATCCTGGGCGCCGAGGACGACATCGACGTCGTCGGTGTGGCCGAGGACGGCGACATCGCGGTAGCCAAGGCCGTGGAGCTCGGGCCCGACGTGATGCTGATGGACGTCCAGATGCCGCGCATGGACGGCATCGAGGCCACCCGGCGGGTCGTGCAGCAGGTCCCCGGATGCCGGGTGCTGATCTTGACGACGTTCGACGATGACGACTACCTGTTCGCGGCGCTCCAGGCGGGCGCGAGCGGGTTCATGCTCAAGAACTGTCCGCCCGCCGATCTGGTCGCAGCGATCCGGGTCGTGGCGCAGGGACACTCGCTGCTCGCGCCGGAGGTCACCCAACGGGTCATCGCACGGTCGACCGAGCGGGAGCGCGGACCTCGACCACCCGGGTTCGACGACCTGACCGAGCGTGAGCTCGACGTGCTGACGGCTATGGGCCGAGGTTTCAGCAACGGTGAGATCGCCACCGAGCTGTTCGTCAGCGAGACGACGGTCAAGTCGCACGTGTCGCGAGTGCTCATGAAGCTCGGCGTGCGCGACCGGGTGCAGGCCGTGATCTTGGTGCACGAGTCAGGGTTGATGGACTCGTAGCTCGTCCAAGCGCGTCCCCCGAACGGATGAGGGCTATCTCGTCCCCGCGACCGATGCCCCGGAGGCCGACTCCGCCTAGCGTGGACTCATGTTGGAGATCAGCTCACTGACCAGGGTCTACGACCAACGCACTGTCGTGGACGACATCAGCTTCGAGGTGCGGCCGGGACGGGTCACGGGCTTCGTCGGTGCCAACGGAGCCGGCAAGACCACCACGATGCGCATGATCCTCGGGGTCCTGTCGCCGAGCTCGGGTGAGGTCCGGTGGAACGGTGCACCCATCAGCACAGCGCAACGTCGCCGATTCGGCTACATGCCGGAGGAGCGCGGCCTGTACCCGCGGATGAAGATCCGCGAACAGCTGGTCTTCCTCGCCCGTCTGCACGGGATGAGCCGATCGGCATCTGAGGCCAGGGCCACGGCGCTGCTGGAGCACTTCGATCTCGGCGACCGGGCCGACGACGTGCTCGACAGCTTGTCGTTGGGCAATCAGCAGCGGGTTCAGATCGCCGCTGCGGTGATCCACCATCCCGACGCCCTGGTGCTCGACGAGCCCTTCAGCGGTCTTGACCCCATGGCCGTCGACGCGATGGCCGAGCTGCTGGTCAAGGAGGCCGGCGACAAGCCGTTGCTGTTCTCGAGCCATCAGCTCGACCTGGTCGAGCGGTTGTGTGACGACCTGGTGATCCTGTCCAACGGGCGGGTCGTCGCGGCAGGTCCGGTCGAGGAGCTCCGTGGCCGTGGCGCTGACCGCTACCGCGTGGTGCTCGACGGTGCGGATGCCGCCTGGATCCGTGACCTCCGGGGCATCGTGGTGCGTGACATCGACGGCTCGACGGCGCTGGTCGACCTCGACGGTGTCACGGCCTCGACGCTCCTCGGCCAGATCGTCGCCCGAGAACCTGTTGCGGAGTTCGCGCAGGTCCGCCAACCCCTGTCCTCGATCTTCCGGGAGGTCATCCGATCAGCACGCAGACATCCACCGCGCAGACATCCACGCCACAGACCGACGACGCCTCGGTGCGTGGGGCCTGGCGGGTCGTCGCCGAGCGGGAGATCACGACGCGGATCCAGCAGAAGTCGTTCCGGTACAGCATCCTGGCGCTGGTCGTCGGCATCGCCGCCATGGTGGTGCTGGCCTCGGTGCTCGGCGGTCGTCCGACCGACTACAAGGTCGGCGTCGTCGACCAGGAGACCGCCGCCATCGTCAAGGCGGCAGCGCCCGCGATCGATCGCGCTGACGAGGGGTCGACGATCGAGGCTCGTGACTTCGACTCGGCCGCCGCAGCTGAGCGGGCCGTGCGCGATGGCGACGTCGACGCGGCGCTCGTCAGGACTGACGCCGGCTACGAGGTCATCGGCGAGAACAAGATCGACGGCACGCTGTCGACCGCACTGACGACGATCGCCTCGCAGCAGGCGCTCGAACGCAATGCGCAGGCGCAGGACGTCGACCTCGAGCAGCTCGTGGCCGGCTCGGCGGTGGCAGAGCGTCTGCTCGACCCGGACGCCGACGATGCGGGAGCGCGTAGCGCCACGGCTTTCGTGTTCGTCCTGCTGTTCTACCTGACAGCGGTCATGTTCGGCATGACGATCGCGCAGAGCGTCGTGCAGGAGAAGGAGAGCCGCGTCGTCGAGATCCTCGCCGCTGCGGTGCCCATCCGGGCGCTGCTGTGGGGCAAGATCGTCGGCAACTCGGTGCTGGCCCTGTTCCAGATCGTGGTGATGGTCGGGACGGGAGTCATTGCGCTGGCCCTGACCGGAGAGAAGGACCTGCTGTCGGCGATCGGCCCGGCTGCGGCCTGGTACATCGCGTTCTTCGTGCTCGGCTTCGTGGCCCTGTCGGGGCTGTGGGCTGTGGCCGGCTCGCTGGCATCCCGCCAGGAAGACCTGGGGTCGACGACGATGCCGGACAGATCATCCTGTTCGCGCCCTACATGCTCGCCGTCACCGCGGGTGCGGGCGTCAAGACCGTCGTGTCGATGCTTCCGGTGGTCTCGGCGATGATCATGCCGTCGCGCATGGCCGAGGGCTCGGTACCGGCCTGGCAGATCGCCGTCGCGCTGGGCGTCAACGTCGTCGGAGCGTTCTTGCTCGTGCGTTTCGCGGCCCGACTCTACGAGCGCACGTTGATGCGGACCGAACGCAAGATCGGCTTCGGGGAAGCGATGCGACTCAGCGAATGACGACCGTGCCGACCGGCACAGCAACGCCGGTCGGCTCGGGCTCGTGCAGGTCGGGCGCCGGTGTGTACGGGTTCCAGGCGAGCATCTCGCGCAGATGCGGCTTGATGGCCTCGGCAGCCTCCCGCACCCTCACGGTGCGGCCCAGCTCGGCCGACAGCGACGTCACGCCGGCATCGGCGATGCCGCACGGCACGAACCGGTCGTAGTACGACAGGTCGACATCGGTGTTGAGCGAGAAGCCGTGCATCGTCACGCCGCGCGAGACCCGGATACCGATGGCGCCGACCTTGCGCTCAGCGCGGGCCGACGTCGCGGCGATCCACACTCCGGAGCGTCCCTGCACGCGACCGGTCGCCACGCCGAGGTCAGCTGCTGCACGGATCATCGCCTCTTCGACCCGACGCACGTAGTCGACGACGAGCACGTGGGAGGGCAGCTTCGTGATGGGGTAGCCGACGAGCTGGCCGGGACCGTGAACGTGATCTTGCCGCCGCGGTCGACGTCGACGACCGGCGTGCCGTCGAAGGGGCGTTCGTGCGGCTCGGTACGGCGGCCGGCCGTGTAGACGGCGGGGTGCTCGAGGAACAGCGCGGTGTCGGCGATCTCGTCGAGCGCGCGCCGGGCGTGCAGGTCTCGCTGCAGCTGCCAGGCCTCCTCGAAGTCGATGGCGTTGCCGCCGTACCAGTCTTCGAGGATCTCGAGCGTCGTCACGTCTTCCAGCGTATCTCTCGCTCCCGATGGCCTGTGGACGGCCAGGTGCAGGATCAGCGGGCACCGACCACAGTGACCGGATGGACCTGTTCTGGGCAGTCATCATGTCGATTCGTCAGCTGTCACCGGCCCCCCGACGACCAGTGGGCGGCCGCGCTGGCCCAGCTGGACGCCACCCGGGCCCGGGCCTTCGCCGAGGCCGACCTGCGTCACCTCGACGAGGTCTATGCGGCAGGCAGCCCGGCGAAGCTCGCCGATGCGGCGACCATCAGCGCCTACGCGCGCCGGGGCGGCCGCGTCCACGGTGCGCAGCTGCGCATCCTGAGCTGCCGGGTCGTGTCGGTCGCCGAGCGACGTGTCCGGCTCGACGTCGTCGAGGAGCTTGGCCCGTCGCGGGTGGTCTGGAACGACACGACGAGCAGCGCGCTGCCGCAGGATCGGCCGTCTCGGCGGGTCGTCACGCTGGTGCGGACCCGTGTGGGGTGGTTGATCGCGGGTTCGCGCGATGTCAGTCCTCGCCGGTCAGCCCGTCGGTGAGCTCACGTGCGATGTCGAGGTGGCCGGCGTGCCGGACATGCTCCTGCAGGACGTGGAACAAGATCGCCAGCAACGTGGACGGTCATCACTGGGTGCGAACCGTCCACCGACGGCTGCGGCTGCGGTCGGGGCGTGGGACGCGACGATCTCTCGGGTGTGCTGGCCTCCCTCGTCGAGCGCCTGCAAGATCTCGTCGAGCGGCCGGACCGTGACCCAGCTGCCGGACGCGTCGCGGTCGCCGTGCGGGTCGGAGACGTCCTCGGCCAAGAAGCCCCACACCAGCCAGCGGCGCTCCATGTGGGCCAGGTGCTCGACGGCTGGGGGATCGTCCACCCAGAGGGGACGAGCGAGCGTTCGAGCTGTGCGGCGGTCAGCCCCGACGCCTTGCGGCGGATCTCAGCGCGGTAGAAGTCGAGGTACTCGACCAGTCGCGCCACCGGATCGGTGACCGTCGAGCCGGGCTCGGGGAGCGACCCGGTCATGGGCGTGCTGTGGCCAGAGCTGCGCGAAGATCAGGTTCGGAGAAGGTGAATCCGGCCTCTGACAGGGCGCCAGGCGAGACTCGCAACGAGCCGAGCAGGTCGTCGGCGATACCCGCCGAGGGCCGCCCTGACCGCGAAGCCCGGAACGGCCAAGAACGTCGGACGGCGAACAGCCTCGCCAAGCTGCCGGGTGAACTCGGCGTTCGTGACGGTCTCGGGCATGGAGAAGTTGAAGGCACCGGACGCGTTCTCGTCCTCGAGGAGGAACGTCACGCCGCGGACCCAGTCATTGCGTGAGATCAGCGACATGTGCTGACGACCGTTGCCCAGCCGAGCCCCGCCGCCGAGCTTCCACACCGGCAGCATGGCTCGAGGACGCCGCCCTGGGGGTCGAGCACGAGCGACGTGCGCACGAAGCAGGTGCGTGCACCGGCCGCGATGGCCGGTGCTGCTGCGGCCTCCCAGGCGTGGCTGACGTCGGCGAGAAATCCCTGGCCGGGAGTGCTGTGCTCGGTCAGCACCTCGTCGCCCCGGTCGGTTCCGTACCACGACATCCCCGAGCCGGAGATGAAGACGGTCGGGTCGTCGATGCTGCGATCGCCTTGGCGAGAGTCGCCGTGGCGTCGACCCGCGAAGCCAGGATCTCCTTCTTGCGGGCCGAGGTGCGTGGCCACTGCGAGATGGGGGAGCCGGACAGGTTGACGACGGCATCGGCCCGGTCGATCAGCACCTGGTCGATACGACCGGCGTGCGGATCCCAGGCCGATGCGTCGTCGGAAGGATGACCCGAGCGGATCAGCCGGGTGACCTCATGTCCTCGCTCACGCAAGGACGTCGTCAGTGCTGCGCCGAGGAACCCCGACGCACCACCGACGACGACATGCATGAGATCAGGACCCGAGCTCTGCTTCGAACGATCCGGCCTCGAGGCGCTGCTTGACGGCGGTCAGGAAGCGACCGGCGTCAGCACCGTCGACGATGCGGTGATCGTAGGTCAGCGCGAGATAGGCCATGCTGCGCACCGAGATGCTGTCATTGCCCTGCGAGTCGGTGACGACGACAGGACGCTTGACGACCGCACCGACACCCAGGATCGCGACCTGCGGCTGGTTGATGATCGGCGTGTCGAACAGTGCGCCGTTGCTGCCCAGGTTGGTGATCGTGAAGGTCGCGCCGGACAGCTCGTCGGGCGTGATCTTGTTGGTCCGGGTGCGCTCGGCCGCATCAGCGATCTTGCGCGCCAGACCAGCGATCGACAGGTCGCCGGCATCCTTGATCGTCGGCACGAGCAGACCGCGCTCGGTGTCGACGGCGATGCCGAGGTGCTCGCCCGCCGGGTAGGTGATCGTCCCGGCCTCGAGATCGAGCGCCGAGTTGAGCTGCGGGTACGACTTGAGTGCCTCGATGGCTGCCTTCGCGAAGAACGGCAGGTACGTCAGCTTGACGCCCTCACGCTCGAGGAAGGCGTTCTTGTGGCGACCGCGCAGACGGGCCACCTCGGTGACGTCGACCTCGTGGACCTGCGTGCGCTGGGCCGAGACCTGCAGCGACTCGACCATGCGCGAGGCGATGACCTTGCGCAGTCGGGTGACCTTCTCGGTCTTGCCGCGCAGGGCCGAAGCCTCGGCAGCGGGTGCTGCGGCGGCCGGAGCCGCTGCAGCGGGAGCTTGCCTCGGCCGGCTTGGCGGCCGCGTCGAGCACGTCCTGCTTGCGGATGCGTCCGCCGACTCCGGTGCCCGTGACGGACGACAGGTCGACGTCGTGCTGCTTGGCGGCTTGCGCACGATCGGGGTGACGTACGAGTCGCCGTTGCTCTCGGCCGGTGCCGCGGCGGCGGGTGCCGGAGCAGCAGCTTCAGGCTCTGCGGCCGGGGTCGGCTCGGGAGCCGGCGGCGGGGGCGGCGGTGCCGGGGTCGGCTCGGGAGCCGGCTCGGCAGGTGCTGCCTCAGGCTGGGCCTCTGCGGCCGGGGCTGCTTCGGGCTCTGGCTCGGGAGCCGGGGCCTCGGAGGAAGCAGCGCCACCCGCGGCGCCGATGACGGCCAGGACAGCGCCGACCTCGACGGTCTCGTCCTCGGCAGCGCGGATCTCGAGCAGAGTTCCGGCGACCGGGGACGGGATCTCGGTGTCGACCTTGTCGGTCGAGATCTCCAGGAGCGGCTCGTCGACGGCAACCTCGTCGCCGACCTGCTTGAGCCACTGCGTGACGGTGCCTTCGGTGACGCTCTCGCCCAGAGCGGGCAGCGTCACGTCGGTGCCCTCACCCGAGGCGGGGGCGGTGTCGGCCTGCGGGGCCGGGGCGGTCTCGGCAGCGTCGTGCTTTTCCTCGGCGCTGTCGTCGGGCTGGTTCGAGCGCTCTTCGGCAACCGCTTCGGGCTCGGGCTCTGCGGCAGGTGCCTCTTCGGCTGCAGGCTCCTCGGCTGCGGGGGCAGCGTCGTCGCCGGCGCTCTCACCCTCTTCACCGATGATCGCCAGGACGGCGCCGACCTCGACGGTGTCGTCCTCGGCGGCGCGGATCTCGAGCAGAGTTCCGGCGACAGGGGACGGGATCTCGGTGTCGACCTTGTCGGTCGAGATCTCGAGGAGCGGCTCGTCGACGGCAACCGTGTCGCCGACCTGCTTGAGCCATTGGGTGACGGTGCCTTCGGTGACGCTTTCGCCGAGAGCAGGAAGTGTGACTTGCGTGGCCATGATGGTCTCCGGTCTCAGGCGTGCGAGTGAAGCGGCTTGCCGGCAAGGGCGAGCGCAGCTTCTCCGAGCGCTTCGTTCTGGGTGGGATGGGCGTGGATGAACTGGGCGACGTCCTCGGGGTAGGCCTCCCAGTTGACGATCAGGGAGGCCTCGCCGACCTGTTCGCCGTAGCGCGCACCGATCATGTGGACGCCGACGATGGGACCATTCTTTTCACGCAGAGCTTGATGCTGCCAGCAGTTCCGAGGATCTGCGACTTGCCGTTGCCGCCGAGGTTGTACTCGACCGTCTCGACACCGTCGTCGCCGAACTTCTCCCGGGCCTGGGGCTCGGTGATGCCGACCGACGCGATCTCGGGATCGCAGTACGTGACGCGGGGGATGCCCAGTCGATGACGGGCTGCGGGTTGAGGCCTGCGATCTCCTCGGCGACGAAGATGCCGTGGGCGAAGCCGCGGTGGGCCAGCTGCAGGCCGGGAACGAGGTCGCCGACCGCGAAGACGCCGTCGACGTTGGTCGCCAGGCGCTCGTTGGTGGGCACCCAGCCGCGGTCGACGGTGATGCCTGCCTCTTCGTAGCCCATGCCGGCGGAGTTGGGTCCGCGGCCGACGGCGACGAGCACCAGATCGGTCTCGATCGTGTCGCCGTTCTCGAGCGTCACGGTGACACCGGACTCGGTCTGGTTGACCGACTGGAACTTCACGCCGGTCTTGAAGTTGATCTTGCGCTTGCGGAACGCGCGCTCGAGCTGCTTGCTCAGCGACGGGTCCTCCAGCGGGATGAGACTCGGCAGGCCCTCGATGATCGTGACGTCGGCGCCGAACGACTTCCAGACGCTGGCGAACTCGACGCCGATGACGCTGCCGCCGATGATGACGACCTTCTCGGGAACTTCGCTCATCGTCAGCGCCTCGGTGGAGGTGATGACCCGTCCGCCGATCTCGAGACCGAGCGTGCGGGAGACCGATCCGGTCGCGAGCACGACGTTGGTGCCGGTGTAGCGCTCGCCGTTGACCTCGACGGTCTTGGCGTCGACGAGCTTGCCCTCACCCTCGACGACAGTGATGCCGCCGGACTTGATGAGGCCCTGCAGGCCCTTGTAGAGACGGTCGATGACGCCGTCCTTGTAGCCATTGACGGCGGGCATGTCGATGCCGTCGAAGGTGGCCTTCACACCGAAGTGTGAGCTCTCACGGGTGTTGTCTGCGACCTCGGCCGCATGGAGAAGGGCCTTGGTGGGGATGCATCCTGTGTGCAGGCATGTCCCTCCCAGCTTGGCCTTCTCGATCAGTGCTACTGACTTGCCGAGCTGCACGGCGCGGAGTGCGCAGGCGTAACCGCCACTTCCGCCGCCGAGAATCACAATGTCGAAGTTGTTGCCGGCGCCGTCCGCCACGGTGTCCTCCTGAGGATCTCTCTTGGCTTCATCTTGTCACTGAGGACAAGGACGCTGCCACCGGGGTTGATCGTGGCCGCCTTGTCGATCGGGCACACTTATGCCATGGGAATCTTCCGTGGCCGAAAGGCTCGCACCGAGGCCGGGGCGGTCATATCCGACCGCAACTCCAGCCGGGCCGACCTCGACTCCTTGCGCGAGTTCGCCGAGTCGCGCCGGGGGGTCGAGGCGTGGATCGAGCCCCAGACCTCGGTGACCCAGACGACGCTGCTTCTCGTTGCCCACGACGGCGAGTCGATCCGACGACGAGTCGCCTCGGCGCAGGCCGGTCACGACTTCGCTCGCAAGAAGCTGCAGATCCCGGTCTACGACTCCAACCTGGTTCCGATCCCGGCGCGCAAGCGCGAGTACGACCTGCGCAAGGCGAAGGTCTCCTCGCCGTCGGCCGCGTCGCAGACGTCAGCTCCGCCCAAGCAGCAGACTCCGCGTGAGCTGGCCGCGATCATGACGTTGGAGTCGATCGCCAAGGTCGATCCACTGCCGACCGATCCGTCGTTCGAGCAGCTGATGAAGCCTTACCGCAGTGCGCGCAAGCAGGCGCACCCCGACCGTCTCGGCGGCGATCGCACCAAGTGGGACACCGTCGAGGACGCGGCCCGCAGCCTCGGCCTGCCCGACTGACGATCACTGACGATCCACGTGCGGCCGGATCAGTGCCAGCCGTCGGGGGAGACGTCGCCAGGAATCTCGACCGTCGGGTCGTAGGGCGTCCGGGTGAACACGAAGCTCGCCAGCACGAGTCGGCACGGTGTGCCGGCGTCGTCCCGCTCGACGACCAGCGGCTCGCCGCGGTAGTAGGCGTCGAGCCCGGTCCAGCCGTCTGCGGTGCGCTCGAACCGAGCGCCTCGGCCCTCGCCCGGGCTCGCCGAGGCGCAGGCCGCCGTCGGCTTCGAGCGACAGGTTGAAGGCGTACGTGCCCCAGTACCAGGGTCCGACGAGGTCGAGCTCATGGCTCTGGGTGCTGTCGGCGCTCCACGGGGTCGGGGCGACGGGCTCGCGCTCGCGCAGCAGGGTGAGCAGATCGGGTCCGAGCGGACCGAGGCCGCTGGTGGCGTTGGCCATCACGACGACGCCGTCACCGGTCTCGAGGTCGACCCGCAGGCCTGCCAGGAAGCCGGGCATCGATCCACCGTGACCGCCGTAGCGGCGTCCGGCGTCGTTCCACATCTGCCAGCCGAGACCGTGCGCGCCGCCCCAGGGTGCGCCGGGGACGTCGTTGACCGCGATGGGATGCAGCATCTCGGCCAGGGTCTCGGGCGCGAGCACCCCCCTCGGTGCGTCCGGCGACGAACGCCGCCCAGGTCGCCAGGTCGTGGACGGTCGACCAGAGCTGACCGGCCGGCGCCATCGAGGCTGCGTCGTGCTCGGGCTCGACGTGCACGAGATCGGACAGGGGATGGACGGCCAGTCCGGGTGCCGCCGGAGCCACAGGTCGCAGCGTCGTGCGCGACATGCCGAGCGGGTCGAGGATGCCGGTCTGGACGGCTTGGTGCCAGGGCACTCCGCGCAGGCGGGTGATCAGCTCGCCGAGCACGCCGTAGCCGACGTTCGTGTAGTGGTACGTCGTGCCGGGCGTGAACCGCAGGTTCAGCCCGCCGGCCAGCAGCTCGTCCCACGGGCCTCCGGCCGTCCGCTCCCACCAGCCACCGGAGGTCTCGGCCTGGAGGCCCGAGGTGTGGCTGAGCAGCTGGGCGATCGTGACGTGCCCGAACGGCAGCTCGGGAAGGTGGGTGCCGATCGTGTCGGCCAGGTCGAGCTGGCCGGCATCACGCAACCGCAAGACCTCGACTGCGACGAACGTCTTGGAGATCGAGCCGATCCGGTACTGCGTGTCGGCGGACGGTGCAGGTCCGTCGGCGCGGGCATCGAGCGTCCCGGCGCCGCCCGACCAGATCAGCTCACCGTCGCGGACGAGCCCGGCCACGACCGAAGGCAGCCGCTGCCGAGATTGCTCTGCTGCGAGCCGTTGGCGCAGGGCGGCCGTCGTCGAGGCGTCCAAGCTCATCGAGCAGCGGCGAGCTCTGTCGCCAGGGCGACCAGGGTGCGGACGCTCGTGCCGGTTCCGCCGACCGGTGTGTAGTCGACCGCGGAGCCCTCGTTGAATGCCGGTCCGGCGATGTCGAGGTGCGCCCACGAGACGTCGCCCACGAACTCCCGCAGGAACGCGGCGGCGAAGAGTGCGCCACCGTAAGACTTCGGGTTGTGCTGGCGCAGGTCGGCGATCGAGGAGGACGTCACGATGCCCTTCATCTCCTCGGTGATCGGCAGCGGCCACATCGACTCGCCGGCCGTCTTGGCGGCCGCGATGATCGTGTCGCTGAGTGCCTCGTCATTGCCCAGGACGCCGGACGTGTTCTGCCCCAGCGCGACCATGCAGGCGCCGGTCAGGGTCGCGACGTCGACGATGTGATCGGGCTTGGCGTCGACCGCCAGCGAGAGCCCGTCGGCCAGCACGAGGCGTCCCTCGGCGTCGGTGTTGTGCACCTCGACCGTCGCGCCGCTACGCATGTGCAGGACGTCACCAGGGCGCGTCGCGGCGCCGCTGGGCATGTTCTCGGCGATGCAGGCGAAGGTCGTGATCTTGATCGGCAGGCCGAGGCGTGCGATCGCGACGGTCGCGGCGGCCACGGCCGCAGCGCCAGCCATGTCGCACTTCATGGTCTGCATCGACGCGCCCGGCTTGATCGATAGTCCTCCCGAGTCGAACGTGATGCCCTTGCCCACCAGCGCCAGGTGGGCCACCGGCTTCTCGGGCTCGTAGGTCATCGTGACGAGGCGCGGGGGAGCGTCCGATCCCTGGCCGACGCCGAGGATGCCGCCGCACTTCTCCTTCGCGAGCCGCTTCTCGTCCCAGACCGCGATCTTGACGTCGCTGCCTGCGTGGGCCGTGATGGCCTCGGCGAAGTCGGCGGGACGCTTGTCTCCGGGAGGGGTGTTGACCCAGTCGCGGGCGACGTTGACCGCGGCGGCCACCGTCGCGGCGCGCTCTGCGGCCTGCGTGGCGGTCGACTGTCGGGCGAACGGTGTCAGGATGACGGCGCTCTCGAGCTCGGGCTTCTTCTTGTCGTCCTTCTTCTTCGTCTTGTACGTGTCGTAGGAGTACGCGCCCAGCGCGATGCCCTCGGCGATCGCCTCGACCTCGTCGACCCGGCAGGATGCAGCGCGAAGGCGATGCTGGTGGCGTTGGTCGCTGCGCGCAGGCCTTTGGCTGCGGCGCGGCGCAGGTCTTCGGCCGTCGGCTCGTCGGGCAGCGCGAGCGCGACGACGACAGGAGCCTTGGTCAGTCCGCCGGACGGGAATCGGACCGACTGGCCCTTGTCGCCGGTGAAACCGAGCAGCTCGAGCAGGGGAGCGAGCTCACCGCGGTCCTCGGTGCTGCGGATTCCGAGCACCAGGACATCGGCGCTGGCAGTGGTCGGCTTCGAAGTGCTGAGGGTGACAGTCGGCATGTCTGCCACTCTAGGTCGCGGCCTGCGGCGATGCGAGTCTCGTCTAGGTTGTGGTCATGGACCTGCTTCATTCCCCGCTGCACGACCGCCATGTCGAACTAGGTGCCAAGCTCGCCTGAGTTCGGCGGCTGGGAGATGCCGTTGGAGTACGCCGGCGGCGGTGTGCTGGCCGAGCACAAGGCGGTCCGTGAGGGTGTCGGGCTGTTCGACGTCAGCCACCTGGGCAAGGCACTGGTCCGCGGGTCCGGCGCCGCTGAGCTCGTCAACGCGTGCTTCACCAACGACCTGGCCCGCATCCAGCCCGGTCAGGCTCAGTACACGCTGTGCTGCGACGACGACGGCGGCACGGTCGACGACCTGATCGCCTACCTGCGCAACGACTTCGAGGTGTTCCTGATCCCGAACGCCGCCAACACCGCGGCCGTCGTGGAGCGCCTGCGGGCAGCCGCCCCGGCCGGCGTGGAGGTCACCGATCTGCACCGGGAGTACGCGATCCTGGCGATCCAGGGACCGTCGAGCGACGAGGTGCTGCAGGCCCTCGACCTTCCGGTCGATCACCAGTACATGTCGTTCGCCGATGCGACGATCGCCGGGTGCGACATCACGGTCTGCCGAACCGGCTACACCGGCGAGCGCGGGTACGAGCTGGTCGTGCCGAGCGCCTCTGCCGTCCAGGTGTGGGACGCGGTCGTGGCTGCCGGTGAGCCGTTCGGCATCCGGGCCTGCGGTCTCGGCGCCCGCGACACACTACGTACCGAGATGGGCTACCCGCTGCACGGGCACGAGCTGTCACCCGAGATCAGCCCGGTCATGGCCCGGGCCGGGTGGGCCGTCGGCTGGAAGAAGCCGACGTTCTGGGGCAAGGACGCCCTCGAGACCCAGCGGGCCGAGAAGACGGTCCGCACGTTGCGTGGGCTTGCGGCTCAGGGCCGCGGCATCCCACGGCCGGGCATGACGGTGCTCGACGCCGAGGGCGTCGAGATCGGCGAGGTCACGTCCGGCACGTTCTCGCCGACGCTGCGCCAAGGCATCGCGCTTGCACTCATCGAGCCTTCCACCCAAGATGGCGCCACGGTGATCGTCGACGTGCGCGGCCGCTCCGAGGCGTTCACCGTCACCAAGCCCCCGTTCGTCGAACCCTCGACCAAGGAGTCATGACATACGCTGGACCTGGACGTTTGAAAGCTCGACCGGCGAGGTCGTGGGACGCTCGGAGACGTTCGAGAGCCGGGGCGACGCCGAGTCGTGGGTCGGCGAGGCCTTCGGCGACCTGCTCGACCAGGGCATCGACCAGGTTCGCCTGTTCGACGCCGAGACCGAGGTCTACGGCCCGATGTCGCTGCACGCCGAGAACAACTGACGCTGGCGCAAGGAGCGGGGAAACCTCAGCGGTAGGTGTCGCTGAGGGTCTCGCCGCGCTTGACCTGCACCTTGGGCAGGCGGAAGCGACGCAGCTGCGTGCTGCGGAGCACGGCGTACGTCGTCGTGCCCTTGAGCGAGTCGTCACCGAACCGGGCCCTGAGCTCGCGCTTGAGCCCGCGCACCATGATGACCTCGTCGACGATGGTGCCGAGGATCACGATCGGGTAGACGACCGAGCTGAGGATCGTGTTGAGGTCTTTGCTGATGCTGCCGGTGACCATGAACAAGATCAGCAGCACGATCAGAAACGGCAGCAAGAACTCGGCGACGTTGAACCGACGGTCGACGTAGTCGCGGCAGAAACGGCGCACGGGACCCTGCTCGCGGGCGGGCAGGTAGCGCTCGTCACCGCTCTTGAGCGCCTCACGCTGCTTGGCGCGCTGCGCCTCACGGGCAGCCCGTTCGCGCTTGGCCTGCTCCTTGCGGCTGGTCGGCGTCTTCATCTGCTTCTTGCGAGCAGCCTCGGCCTCTTTGCGACTGGGGGTCGCGCGTCCCTTGCCTGCTTCTGTCTCGTCTGCCACGGGCGCAACCCTACCCGTAGGCTTGAGGGCATGAGCATCCGCAAGCGCATCGCCAAGTGGTGGGAATCGCGCTCCTCCGCCAGTGCGAGTCCGGAGAAGCTGAAAGAGCGCTTGGACGAGACCTACCGCGAGCAGACCGCGCTGCTCCGCCAGGTGCGCAGGGGAGTGGCCGACGTCGCGACGAGTCGCAAGCGGGTCGAGCTCCAGCTGGCCACGATCGCCCAGCAGGCCTCACAGCTCGACGACCAGGCCCGTCAGGCCGTGGCGCACGGCAACGACGAGGAAGCCCGCGCTCTGCTGATGCACAAGGTGACGTTGGAGAAGTCCGGCGCAGATCTGCAGCAGCGTCACGCCGACCTGAAGGCTGAGGAGTCCAAGCTCGAGCTGGCCGCCATGAAGGTCGAGCAGGAGGTCGAGAGCTTCCGGGTCCGCAAGGACACGCTGTCGGCGCGCCACACCGCGGCGACCGCCCGTGCCGAGATCAACAGCGCGACGAGCGGCATCAGCTCGACGGTCAGCGAGGTCGGACAGGCGATGGAGTCGGCCGAGCGTCGCACCCGTGAGCTCGAGGCGACCGCCGACGCGGTCGACGAGCTCGTCGCCGACGGCGTCGTCGGCAAGCACGGGGTGTCAGACGACGAGCTGTGGTCGCGGCAGTTCGACGCCGCCCTCGACGGGGCCGAGGTCGATCGTCAGCTCGAGCAGATCTCGACCCAGAAGAAGGACGGTCATGGCCCGCAGCAGATTCAAGACTGACCGCGGGCTGTCGCTGCGCATGGGCGGCGTCAGCTTCGGCCTCGGCGCCCTCTACATCGTCTTCGGCGCAGTGCTGTTCACGGTCATGGGCAACGAGCTCGCTGGCCTTGGTCATCGTCCTGGCCATGGCGTGGGGGCAGTGGTACTTCTCCGACACCTTGGCCCTGAAGTCGATGAACGCGCAGGTCGTCGAGCCGGCCCAGGCGCCCGAGCTGCACGCCATGATCGACCGGCTCTGTGCCCTCGCCGACATGCCCAAGCCGCGGGTCGCGATCGCGGTGACCGACATGCCCAACGCCTTCGCCACTGGGCGTTCGCCCAAGCACTCGGCGGTGTGCGTGACGACCGGCATCATGCAGCGCCTCGACGCCGACGGCTCGAAGGCGTCCTGTCGCACGAGCTGGCGCACGTCGCCAACCGTGACGTCACGGTCATGACGGTGGCCTCGTCGCTGGGCCTGCTCGCCGGCTTCATCACCCGGTGGGGCATGTACGCCAGCAACATGTTCGGCGGCCGCAACAAGAACAACGGTGCCGTTTTCCTGGTCGTCTTCCTGGTCAGCATGGTCGTGTACGCCGTCAGCTTCGTCCTGACCCGCTCGTTGTCGCGCTACCGCGAGCTCAGCGCTGACCGCAGCGGTGCCTACCTCACGGGACGTCCGTCCAAGCTGGCCTCCGCGCTGGTCAAGATCTCCGGCGACATGGCCAGCATCCCCAACCGCGACCTGCGCGAGGGACAGGCGATCAGCGCCTTCTTCTTCGCCCCGGCGATCAACCGGGAGTCGATCGGCGCGATGTTCGCGACCCACCCGCCGCTGCAGCAGCGGCTCGACCAGCTGGCCAAGGTCAGCGCCGAGCTCTCGGAGTAGACCGGGCAGATAGTCTCGAGCGATGGGCTTCTTCGACTCGATCCTCGGCCGCAGCAAACCGCCGGAGGCAGACCTCGACGTGTTGTTCGCCGTGCCCCAGGCCGCGATCTCGTTGCAGGTCGAGGGTTTCACCGCGACGGGCTCGGGCTCGGTGTGCTTCCGTGACACCGAGGGCAATGCCGACGACCTGGTCATGGCCGATGCCGAGCGACTGATCACCTCGTCGCCCGGATCGACCGTGACCCGCAGCGACGACCGGTTCGGCTTCCACTGGCTGACGGTGACCCGCGCCGACGGCGACGTCTCCGGGCTCGTCACCGATCTGCACGCCGTCAACACCTCGCTGGTCGACGCTGGCTTCGGGCCGTCCTTGCTGTGCTCGACGGTCACGTTCACGACCGCGGCCGGCAAGCCGTTCGGTCTGGTGTACCTCTTCAAGCAGGGCACGTTCTACCCGTTCGCCCCCGATGGCGAGAGCCGACGCGACAATGCGCTGGAGCTGCAGGCGCGCGGTGTCGTCGCCGGCGACGTGCCGGTCGAGGCCGATCTGACGAAGTGGCTCGCGATCTGGGGTGCGCCCGGTCTGTCGTGATGGGCGACGGACGATAGATTGGCCGCGTGAGCTTCGACGCCTTCTCCCGTGACCAGATCCAGGCCCTCTTCGACGAGCAGACCACGGCATATCGTGCGCTGCAGAACCGTGGACTCAAGCTCGACCTGACGCGCGGCAAGCCCTCGCCAGAACAGCTCGACCTGTCCAGCGAGCTTGTTGAACCTGCCGGGCGACGACTTCGCCTCGGCCAACGGCACCGACACCCGCAACTACGGCGGCCTGAACGGGCTTGCCGAGATCCGCGAGATCTTCGCCCCGATCATGCAGGTTCCGGTCGACCAGATCGTCGCCGGCGACAACGCGAGCCTCGCGGTGATGCACGACAACCTGGTCTTCGCGCTGTTCCACGGCGTACCCGGCTCCGAGCAGCCGTGGGGTGCCGAGGAAGAGGTCAAGTTCGTCTGCCCGGTTCCCGGCTACGACCGCCACTTCGCGCTGCTCGAGGAGTACGGCATCGAGATGATCCCGGTGACGCTCAACGAAGACGGCCCCGACATCGACGCGCTGCGCGAGATCGTCAAGGACCCTGCGGTCAAGGGCATGTGGCTCGTCCCGACCTACAGCAACCCGACCGGCGCGGTCGTCAGCACCGAGATCGCCGCCGAGCTGGCGTCGCTGCAGACCGCCGCCCCCGACTTCCGCATCTTCTGGGACAACGCTTATGCGGTGCACCACCTCACCGACGAGCAGACCAAGACCGCCGACATCCTGGGGCTGTGCACTGCGGCCGGTCACCCCGACCGCGCCGTGGTCTTCGCCTCGACGTCCAAGATCACCTTCGCCGGTTCGGGAGTGGCTTCTTCGGCAGCTCGACCGCCAACGTCGAGTGGTACCTGCGCCACCTGAGCAAGCGGACCATCGGTCCCGACAAGGTCAACCACCTGCGTCATGCTCGCTACCTCAAGAACACCGAGGGCGTGCACGCGCTGATGGACCAGCACCGCGCGATCCTGGCCCCGAAGTTCGAGACTGTCGTGAAGCTGCTGCGTGCGGGCCTCGGCGAGTACGGCGTCGCGTCCTGGACCGAGCCGACCGGTGGCTACTTCGTCAGCCTCGACGTGCTCGACGGCACGGCGACCCGCGTCATCGAGCTGGCCGGTGAGGCCGGTGTCGTCATGACGGGCGCCGGTGCGGCCTTCCCGTACGGCGACGACCCGCGCGACCGCAACGTCCGCATCGCACCGTCCTACCCGTCGCCCGAAGACCTGGAGCTGGCGATCGAGGTGCTCGTGACCTGCGTCCTGATCGCGGCCGCAGAACAGGCCCTCGCCTGAGGGTCCTCGTCGCGCCGGACTCGTTCGGCGGGACGTTGTCGGCTCCCGAGGCCGCTCGTGCGATCGCCGAGGGCTGGCAGCGCCATGCACCTGACGATGTCCTGACGACCGCCGCGATGTCCGACGGCGGACCGGGCTTCGTCGACGTCCTGCACGCCGCGCTCGGCGGAGAGCTCGTCGTCGAGGTCGTGCGCGGGCCCCTGAGCGCCGCGGTGCCGGTCACGGTGCTGGCGGTGGGAGACACGACCTATGTCGAGAGCGCTCAGGCGTGCGGGCTGCACCTGGACGACGTCCGCGATCCGCTCCACGCCACGACCTTCGGGGTCGGCGACGTCATCGCCCGGTCCATCGACGTGGGCGCCCGGCGCATCGTCGTCGGCCTCGGCGGCAGCGCGACCAACGACGGGGGAGCCGGCCTGCTCGCGGCACTCGGCGCGACGGCTGACGTCCCCCTCGACGCCGGCCCCACGGGACTGGCGGGCGTGACCCGGGTCGACCTGGCACGGGCACTGGCCCGGGTGCAAGGTGTCGAGCTCGTCATCGCGTCCGACGTCGACGTCCCGCTGCTCGGCATGTTCGGAGCCACCAAGACCTTCGGGCCCCAGAAGGGGCTGACCGACGACCAGATCATCTCGGTCGACGGCGTCCTCGACCGGTTCGTCGCAGCGACGTGCGGCTCCACCCCGGCCGAACGCCGTCTCGCCGACGCCAAGGGTGCGGGAGCCGCCGGCGGTCTCGGCTTCGCGCTCATGCTGCTCGGCGGCACGCGGGTGTCCGGCATCGACCTGGTCGCCGACCTGGTCGGGCTGACGGCTCAGTCCGCCCAGCACGACCTCGTCGTCACGGGGGAGGGCACGTACGACTTCTCCTCGCGGGCCGGCAAGGTCGTCTACGGCGTCGCGGCCGTCGCCGCAGCCGCCGCCCGCCCCTGCATCGTCCTGGCCGGCCAGGTCGAGGTCGGCTCCCGAGAGATGCGGGCCATGGGTGTCGAAGCCGCCTACGGCGTCACCAGCTACATCAGCCTCGAGGCGTCGATGGCCGCACCCGCACAGCACCTGAGCGATCTCGCCGAACGCGTCGCACGGACGTGGTCGCCCCAGCATCAGGATTGACGGCGTACGATGGAATGGAATCGCTGCGGCACGCGTTGTGGAATGACGAGGGTGCAACGTGACGAGTCCTCAAGACCAGACCATGGGAGTTACACATGACAGTTGAGACCGACCAGTCCAGTGTCGCGGAACCGATCACTGAGGCGGCCACGGGCGTCAGCCTCACCGAAGGCGCCGCATCCAAGGTCGCGAGCCTGCTCGCCCAAGAAGGCCGCGACGACCTCTCGCTTCGCATCGCCGTGCAGCCGGGCGGTTGTTCCGGACTGCGCTACCAGCTCTTCTTCGACGAGCGCTCGCTCGACGGCGACCAGATGTTCCCCTTCGGCGACGTCAGCGTCGTCGTCGACCGGATGAGCCTGCCGTACCTCGGCGGCGCGACGATCGACTTCGTCGACACGATCGAGAAGCAGGGTTTCACGATCGACAACCCCGCCGCGACCGGCTCCTGCGCCTGCGGTGACTCCTTCAACTGACCAGCATCAGTCAAGGTCACACCAACGCCCTCCTGCACCAGCAGGAGGGCGTCGACTATTGTGTGATGGTGCACCTTGCCATCGCTGGATCGATTGCCCATCGACCACCTCATGACTTTCGACGGGAAGTTCGCCGACCCGCTCGTGCCGGACCAGCTCGACAAGATCTCCCTCTCGTCTCCTGGTCAACGACCTCGACGTCCGCCGCGGGGGCGGTGCCGCCAACATCGCCTTCGCCCTCGCGCAAGCTCGGCCACCGGCCGCTCCTGGTCGGCGCCGTCGGTCACGACTTCGACGTCGAGTACCGCGGCTGGCTTGATGCCGCTGGCGTCGACACCAGTGGAGTACAGGTCTCCGAGACCCGCCACACCGCTCGCTGCTTCGTGTGCACCACCACTCCGACATGG
The DNA here is from genome assembly GCF_044452305.1 of Aeromicrobium sp. UC242_57. Lineage (NCBI taxonomy): Bacteria > Bacillati > Actinomycetota > Actinomycetes > Propionibacteriales > Nocardioidaceae > Aeromicrobium > Aeromicrobium sp. UC242_57. The sequence continues at coordinate 437,193 of NZ_JBIOAM010000001.1, forward strand.
CGCAGATCGCGACGTTCTACGCCGGTGCGATGGCCGAGGCCCGCGACATCGACATCACGTCGGTCGGCTCCGACTTCGACCTCGTGCTCGTCGGCCCCGACGACCCCGAGGGCATGCTCCGGCACACCCGGGCATGCCGCGACAACGGCATCCCGTTCGCCGCCGACCCCTCGCAGCAGCTCGCGTGGGCCGAAGGTGACGTCATCCGCGACCTCATCGACGGTGCGACCTACCTGTTCAGCAACGACTACGAGTCGGCACTGATCCAGCAGAAGACCGGCTGGACGGCCGACGAGGTGCGCGCGCACGTCGGCACCCAGATCGTCACCCGCGGCAAGGACGGCGTCACGGTCTATCCCGCAGGCGACGCCGCACCGATCGAGGTCGGCGCCATCGAAGGCGTCGTCGCCGTCGACCCCACCGGGGTCGGTGACAGCTTCCGCGCCGGATTCCTGGCCGGCATCGCGGCCGGACTCACTTCGAACGCTCCGCGCAGATCGGTTGCACGATCGCCGCGAGCGTCGTCGAGACGAAGGGCACGCAGGAGTACGCGCTCGACCGCGACAGCTTCCTCAAGCGGATCGGCACGACCTACGGCGAAACGGCCCGTGCCGACGTCGATGCGGCCCTCTGATCGCATGAACACTCATAGCAGATCCCAAAATCAACACAGGCTTACCTCACCATCTCGGCGGCATAGGTCTGCGTTAAGGTTCTTGAAGTCATCTCGTGACAGTCATGGTCTAGAAAGGCGCCTCGTGGGTCGGATGAAATGGGCGGTTCTACTCGTGGCCGCCGTCGTACTGAGCGGCTGTTCACCAGACGCTGATAATGACTTGCAGCGACTGGGCCTGCCGATCGGCAGCACAGACCGCACCCAAGACATCTGGGAGCTTCGGCTGGGCGCCTGGATCGCCGTGCTGGTCATCTTCCTGGTCGTCTTCGGCCTGATCGTCTACGCCGCGATCCGCTACCGTCGCCGCAGCGACGACGAGGTGCCGGCGCAGATCCGCGACAACCTGCCGATCCAGGCGCTGTACACCTTCGCACCGGTCATCATCGTCGCGGTGTTCTTCTTCCACACCGTCACGTCGCAGAACAACGTGCTCGAGAAGGTCGACAACCCCGATCACACGATCGAGGTCGTCGGCAGCAAGTGGCAGTGGGCGTTCAACTACCTCGACGAGGACGCCACGAACGGCGAAGACGTCTACGACATCGGCACGCCGCAAGATCCCACCGAGCTCTGGCTCCCGGTCGACGAGTCGATTCGCTTCGTGCTCAAGTCGCCCGACGTGATCCACTCGTTCTGGATCCCCGAGTTCTACTTCAAGATGGACGTCGTTCCCGGCAAGATCAACTCCTTCGACCTGTCTCCGACACGCGAAGGTGAGTTCGTCGGACGCTGCGCGAGTTGTTGCGGCCTCTACCACTCACGCATGATCTTCAAGGTGAACGTCGTCTCGCGCGCCGACTACGATAAGCACCTCGCCGAGCTCAAGAAGGCCGGCCAGATCGGAGCCCCCGAGGGCTCCAAGAAGGCCAGCGAGATCGCAGGTCTCGAAGGCGACGTCAAGACTGGGAACGTCACGCGGCGTTCAGGGAGATGGGTCAGTGTCCTGATGACTAGCGACGCAACAGCAGCATTCGACGACGCTTCAGACCGGGCGGTGACGCGCGAGCGCACCCTCGGCCAGAAGATCGTCCACAGTTCTGACGACGACCGATCACAAGGTGATCGGCAACATGTACCTCATCACGTCGTTCGCCTTCTTCATCATCGGCGGCGTCCTGGCGCTGCTGATCCGCGCTGCAGCTGGCTCAGCCCGGCACGCAGATCGTCGACGACGAGACGTACAACCAGCTGTTCACGATGCACGGCACGATCATGCTGCTGATGTTCGCGACGCCGCTGTTCTTCGGCTTCTCCAACGCGATCATGCCGCTGCAGATCGGTGCTCCCGACGTCGCCTTCCCGCGACTCAACATGTTCAGTTACTGGCTGTACCTGTTCGGCAGCCTCATCGTGGTCTCCGGTTTCTTCGTGCCCGGCGGTGCCGCAAGCTCGGCTGGTTCGCGTATGCCCCGTTGAGTGATGCGGTCAACTCGCCAGGGGTCGGCGGTGACCTCTGGGTCATGGGTCTGTGGATGTCAGGACTCGGCACGATCCTGGGTGCGGTCAACTTCATCACCACGATCTTCACGATGCGTGCGCCCGGCATGACGATGTTCCGCATGCCGATCTTCGTCTGGAACACCTTGGTCACCAGCATGCTGGTCCTCATCGCGTTCCCGATCTTCGCCGCAGCGCTGCTCTCGCTCGAGGCCGATCGTCGCCTCGGCGCCCACGTGTTCGACCCCGCCAACGGCGGACCGATCCTGTGGCAGCACCTGTTCTGGTTCTTCGGTCACCCGAGGTCTACATCATCGCCCTGCCGTTCTTCGGCATCATCAGCGAGATCCTGCCGGTCTTCGCCCGCAAGCCGATCTTCGGCTACGTCGGACTCGTCGCGGCAACGCTGATGATCGCTGCCCTGTCGGTCGCGGTGTGGGCTCACCACATGTTCGTCACCGGCTCGGTCGACCTGGCGTTCTTCTCCTTCATGACGTTCCTCATCGCGGTGCCTACCGGCGTGAAGTTCTTCAACTGGATCGGCACGCTATGGGGCGGATCTCTGTCCTTCGACACGCCGCTGATCTTCTCGCTGGGCTTCCTGACGACCTTCCTCTTCGGCGGTCTGACCGGTGTCATCCTGGCGTCGCCGACCCTCGACTTCCAGCTTGTCCGACAGCTACTTCGTCGTGGCGCACTTCCACTACGTCGTGTTCGGCACCGTGGTGTTCGCGATGTTCGCGGGCTTCTACTACTGGTGGCCCAAGCTGACCGGCCGGATGCTCGATCGAGAAGCTCGGCAAGATCCACTTCTGGCTGCTGTTCATCGGCTTCCACCTGACGTTCCTGGTCCAGCACTGGCTCGGCGTCGAGGGCTTCCCTCGCCGCTACGCCGACTACGGTCCGGGCGACGGCTTCACGACGCTCAACGAGATCTCGTCGGTGGGTGCCTTCCTGCTGGGCGCGTCGACCCTGCCGTTCTTCTACAACATCTGGAAGTCGCGCAAGGCACCTCTGGTCGGCCTGAACGACCCGTGGGCTGGGGACGTTCGCTCGAGTGGGCGACGAGCTCACCGCCGCCGCGTCACAACTTCGTGTCGCTGCCGCGCATCAGGTCCGAGAGCCCCGCTTTCGACCTGCACCACCCGGAGGTGGCTGCTCTCGCTCGCCCACAACCCGGGAGAGACATCCAAGTTTGCCGACGCACCAGATGTCGACGGCAAGCAAGAAGCCATCGGCGATGCGAAGGGCGAGCACTGATCCATGAAGGCCGAAACTTGGACAATCCTGTCGTGCGGAATCTTCTTCGCACTGATTGCTCCGATCTACTGGGTGCTGACCAAGGATCCGACCGGTACCACGGCGCTCGTCATGACGACGCTGCTGTGCGTGCTGCTGGGCTTCTACCTGGCCGTCGTGGCCAAGCAGATCCCCGACCGTCCCGAGGACCGCAGCGACGGCGAGATCGCTGAAGGCGCTGGCGAGCAGGGCTTCTTCCCGCCCTACAGCTGGTGGCCGCTGTTCTGCGCCCTGGCGCTGGCCGTCGTCGTGCTGGGTGTCGTCATCGGTTGGTGGCTGTTCATCATCGGCTGCGGCATCGGCGCAGTCATGGTCTGCGGCTGGATCTTCGAGTACTACCGAGGTATCCACGCTCACTGATCGGCAACGATTTTCGATGATTCCCCATCCCCACCTAGACTGTGGAGATGGGGAATCGTCAGTTTCTGGGCCGGTCAGTATGGGCAGGATGGGCCGTCTGTGGTCTGCTGGCGGCGTCGGCCTGCACAGCCGGAGCCACCAAGGATGCCGGCGCTCCTGAGTCGGCCGACGAGCCGATTGCGCTGACGCCCAATGTGCAGCCCGGAGAGACCGACATCGCGGTCAGCACCCGGGTCAAGGTGATTGCCGAGGACGGCAAGGTGACTTCGGGGAGCCTGCAGACCGCTGATGGCGCGACCAGCATCGCCAGTCGGATCGACGACCACGGCTGGACGGCGCGCGAGCGACTCGAGCCCGGCACGTCGTACAAGCTGAAGGTGACCGGAACCGGTGACGACGGCAAGGACGACACGGTGACCCGGTCCTTCACGACCCAGCAGCTGACGCTCGACCAGCAGACCTACCCGTCTGTCGCTCCATTGGCCGGAGAGACGGTCGGGGTCGGCATGCCGGTCATCGTGCGGTTCGACCTACCGGTCAAGAATCGCGCGCTGTACGAGCGACACATGGCCGTCACGACCGACAAGGACGTCGAGGGCTCGTGGACGTGGTTGAGCGACAGCGAGGCGCACTACCGCCCCAAGCAGTACTGGCCGGCGAACACCAAGGTCAACGTGCGGCTACGCCTCAACAGCCTCCCGGCCGGCGGCGGCGTCTACGGCCAGCAGGACCAAGACGTCAGCTTCAAGGTCGGCAGGAAGGCCGTGACCGTCGTCGACGTCGCCAAGCACCGACTGCGGTACACCGTCGACGGCAAGACGATCCGCCGCATCCCCGTCACGACCGGGGACGACGGCCACCGCACCCGCGAGGGCATCAAGGTCATCATGGAGAAGTTCTCGTCGATCGACATGGATGCCGCGACCACCGGAGTCGACTCAGAAGATCCCGGCTACTACAACATCGCCGACGTCCGGTGGGCGATGCGGGTCACCAACTCGGGGGAGTTCCTGCACGCAGCACCCTGGTCGGTCGGCTCGCAGGGCGTCGCCAATGTGAGCCACGGCTGCACCGGCATGAGCACCGCCGACGCCAAGTGGCTCTACGACCGCTCACGTCGCGGTGACGTGATCAAGTACGTCAACAGTCCCCGCACGCTCGAAGATCGCAACGGCTGGACCGACTGGAATGTCTCGTGGCGTGACTGGGTGGCCGGCTCAGCCCTGCAGACGTCCTGAGCGGGCCCCAGGCCCGTCACCACCGGTTGTGGACGTCCTCGGCCCAGCCAGTGACGTCGGCGAGCTCGACCCAGTGGCCTTCGTCGTCCTGTACTCGGCCGGCCCACGTGCCGAAGCACTGGTGCGTCTTGGAGGCGAAGACCACGAAATCGACCGTGGACGCCTTGAGGTGGAAGGGCGTGAACGTGAGCTCCACCGTTGACCCCGTGACCCGCCACGGCGCCATCCAGTCGTCAGGGGGAGTAGTCCCAGACGAGCTCCTCGCTGATCTTGGTCAGGTGCCCGTCGACCAGAAGCGAGTTCTCCACCGAACCGGTGCCATCGGTCCACTGGCCGCCGACCTGGATGCCGATGACCCGGTCACCCACGCGGCCGGATCCGGCACCCCAGTTCCAACAGACCGAGTACGGCCAGCGTCCTCGCCCGTGGTCGAGAGTGGCCCACGAGTCACCCTCCCTCACCTCGACGGCCACGCCATCGATCCAGATCGTGCCCGTTGCGGGTCTGGCGACGTCCTTGACGGTGTACTGGAACAGCCGGTCGGTCCAGGGCACCACGACACCCAGGCACTCATGCCTCGCTGGCCGGTGGGCCACGATGTCGATCCGGACCCGCGAGCCGTGTGCGCGCAGCCGAGTTCCCCGTCGACCTCATCGATGTCGACCGTCACCTGCTTGGTGCGCGAGCGGACCGGGCCCGCTCCGAGCGTGCCGGGCAGGCTCGCACTGCCGCCGAGCAGACCGATCGCGTCATGTGCGATCGTCTCGCCCGTCGTCCGGTCGAGCAGCCAGATGCTGTGCACGGCTGCATAGTCGAGGCTGGACACGACCAGCGCCACGACGTGCGTCGGTGTCGTGACGGCCCAGTACTCCCAGCGCTTGTTGCGGCCCTTGCCTCGGCGGCCTGCTCCCACGCCGTCGGTCGTGATCAGCGGGGTCCTGGTCCACCCCACAGCTGCTGGGTTGAGGCGGCCGTCCGGCAGGGTCAGCGACACCGGCGCGGTGATCTCCCGCTCGTGCACGGCGATGGGGGTGGGGGACACGTCTTCTCGTCTCTTGTGACAACTGTGCACGAAGCCCCCGCCAGCTGCTGCTGACGGGGGCTTCGACGGATGTATCAGTGGACCTTCGGGACTCCGGTCTCGGAGACTCCCTGGAAGTCCTCGCCGAGCTCGACCGGGTGACCGTCATGGCCAGCCAGGTGCTCCTCAGCGTGGTGCACGTCATCGACGGTGGGCTTGTCGAGAGCTCCGTCGTAGTACAGCGTGCGGGGCTTGGCGCGCACCTTGGCCATGCGGCCGTGAGGTGCAGCCACGCCGTTGGCGTCGGTCTCGGCCGGAGCCTCGAGCACCGGCAGGCGCTCGTGAGCCGTCAGCGAGTACTGGTTGCTGACCGGCAGCGGGGCGTGCCGCTCGGAGAAACCGCCATCGGGCGAACGCTCGATGACACCTGTCTCGTAGCCGTGCAGGATGCGGTTGGCATCTGCGCGCTGCAGTCCGATGCAGATCCGCTTGGTGATCATGAACGCCAGGACCGGCACGACGAACAGGCCGACTCGGCAGAACCACGTGATCGTGTTGAGGCTCAGGCGGTACTGCGTCGCGATGATGTCGTTGCCGCCAGCGATCCACAGGACGCCGTAGGCCGACATGCCCGCGACGATGAAACCGGTGCGGAACGGCGCGTTGCGCGGACGCTCGAGCAGGTGGTGATCACGCTTGTCGCCGGTGATCCACTGCTCGATGAACGGCCAGAACATGCCGGCCGTCAGGAACAGACCAGGCAGGATCATGCCGGGCAGGAACACGCTCCAGCTGAACGTCCAGCCGAAGATGTCAGTCTCGAACGGCGGCATGATGCGCACCGCGCCCTCGACGAAGCCCATGTACCAGTCGGGCTGCGAACCGGCCGTGACCTCGGAGGGGTTGTACGGACCGTAGGCCCAGATCGGGTTGATCTGGATGACGGCACCGATGATCGCCAGGAAGCCGAACACGATGAAGAAGAATCCACCGGCCTTGGCCGCGTAGACCGGGAGCATCGGGTAGCCGACGACGTTCTTCTCGGTACGACCGGCGCCGGGCCACTGCGTGTGCTTGTGGTAGATCAGCAGCAGCATGTGAGCGCCGATCAGACCGAGCAGCAGCGCCGGGATCAACAAGATGTGAGCCATGTAGAGGCGCGGGATGATGACGTCGCCGGGGAACTCGCCACCGAAGATGAAGAACTCGGCGTACGAACCGACGATCGGGATCGAGCGGATCAGTCCGTCGACGAAGCGCAGGCCCGTGCCGGACAGCAGGTCATCGGGCAGCGAGTAGCCGGCGAAGCCTTCGACCAGACCGAGCAGCAGCAGGGTCAGACCGATCAGCCAGTTGATCTCGCGCGGCTTGCGGTAGGCGCCGGTGAACATGACGCGCAGCATGTGCACGATCATGGCGGCGACGAACAGCGCTGCGGCCCAGTGGTGGATCTGCCGCATGAGCAGACCACCGCGGATGTCGAACGAGATGTCGAGCGTCGACTTGTAGGCCGCCGACATCTCCAAGCCCTGGAACGGGGTGTAGGAGCCGTGGTACGGGACCTCGACCATGCTGGGCTGGTACCAGAACGTCAGGAAGACGCCGGTCAGCAACAGGACGACGAAGCTCCAGAGGGCAATCTCGCCCAGCATGAAGGACCAGTGCTCAGGAAAGACCTTGCGGAGATTCTTCTTGGCGACGCCGGCCAGGCCGAGGCGATCGTCGAGCCAGCCCACAGGTCCGGCGGCCTTCTTGCCGAACGGAGTGTCCTGGATAGGGGTGCTCTCCGGCTTCTGCGGAGCGCTCTGCTCAGTCGTGCTCATGACTTATCATCCAACTTCTTCTGGTCACGGGCCAGTTCTGGGTAGCTCGGAGCGACGATCTCGGGGAAATCGCTCATCGCGATCAGGTATCCCTCGTCATCGACTCCCAGAGGAAGCTGGGGGAGCGGGCGAGCAGCGGGACCGAAGACGACCTTGCCGTTGTCACCGAGGTCGAAGGTCGACTGGTGGCAGGGGCACAGCAGGTGATGGGTCTGCTGCTCCCACAGGCTGATCGGGCAACCGACGTGCGTGCAGATCTTGGAGTAGCACAAGATTCCGTCGATGCCCCAGTTCTCGCGGCCCTTCGACGGCGTGATGTCTTCGGGGCGCATGCGCACCACGATGATCGAGGCCTTCGACTTGGCCTGCAGCAGCGGGGTGCCGTGCAGCACGCGGTGTCCGTCTTCATCCACTTCGTAGACGATCGCGGGCTGGCCGTTGACCAGCTGGCCGACCTGGAGGTCGGACGGCTTGATCGGGGTTCCGGTGACGTCGTTGACCAGGCGCATGCCCTTGGCCCAGACGGTCTCGCGCTGGCTGTGCGGAAGCGGACCGAGATCGCGCAGCAGCACGATGGCGGGCAGGCCGAGGGCACCCACGGCGCCCAGCAGCGTGTTGCGGATCATCGGACGACGTCCGATGCCAGCTTCGGCAGCGCCGTCGCTGATGTCCTTGAGCACTGCGGCGCGATCTTCGGGAGAGGACGCCGACGGGTGGCGCATCTCGACCATCTCGTGATCGCTCATGAGCTTCTTGGCCCACTGGATGATGCCGATGCCGATCAGCATCATGGCGCCACCGAGGGTCGCGCCGAACGTGAAGTTCTGCGCAGACCAGCCGAGGAAGGTCTGGTCCTTGTCGATCGTGAAGTAGGCGACGCAGAAGCCGACCGCGAGCAGCGTGGCCGCGACGAACATGCCGGAGATGTGACGCTCGGTGCGGCGTGCCGCCGACTCGTCGACGTCCTGCGGGCGGTACTGGTGCTCGGGAAGACCCGGATCCCTGATCGGCTCGGTCTCGGCCACCGGCTCCAACTCGTCGCTCATCGCTTCTTCACCCTTGCTCCGTGTGCGCCGATCCAGATGGAGGCGATGACCAGTCCACCGATGCCGATGATCCAGATGAACATGCCGTCGACGACGGGGCCGTGGCCACCGCCACCGATTCCGCCCCAGTTGGGCTCGTCCTGCACGCGCTTGATGTAGGCGATGATGTTGCGCTTGTCCTCAGGCGTGATGACGTCGTCGGAGAAGACGGGCATCTGCTGGGGACCGGTGATCATGGCGCCCGCGATGTGCTGGGCGCTGACGCCCTTCAACGACGGTGCGTACTTGCCGCCGGGCATGGCTCCGCCGGCGCCAACCGAGTTGTGACATGCCGTGCAGTTGGAGCGGAACAGCTCGCCGCCCTCACGGATGTCTTCGATCGTGGCGTCCTCGATGTTGGTGTACTCCTCGCCCGGGATGGCCGGGCCGGGTGCCAACGAGGCGACGAAGGCCGCGGCTGACGAGTTTCTTCCTCGTCGTACTCGGGGGTCTTGGACGGTGCCTGGGGCGCGGTCTGTGCCATGGGCATACGACCGGTGCCGACCTGGAAGTCGACGGCCGCAGCTCCGACACCGATCAGGCTGGGACCGTAGTTGCCGCCCTTTTCGAGTTTCGATGCCGGTGGCGTTGACGCCGTGGCAGCTGGCGCAGCCGACGAGGGACGAGCCACGGCCGGCCTCGACATCATTGGCAGTGGCTTCGGCGGCCGTGGCCGGCTTCGGCGCGAATGCCGCATACAGCCCTCCGGCAACGACGAGCCCCAGAAAGAGGACGACGAAGCCAGCTAGTGGATGCCGGCGTCTGGTGGACAATTTCCGCACCGAGAACTCCATTCCTGAAAGTAGTGCGAGCGTACCTTTCGGCACACTGGAGAGCTGAACTGAGGCAAGCCTTAACGGATGAGGTAGACCGTGGCGAACAGGCCGACCCACACGATGTCGACGAAGTGCCAGTAGTACGACACGACGATGGCCGAGATGGCTTGCTCGTGGGTGAACTTTCGGGCGGCGAACGTACGGCCGATCACGAGGAGGAAGGCCAGCAGACCACCGATGACGTGGATTCCGTGGAAGCCGGTGGCGAGGTAGAAGAGGCTGCCGTAGGGGGAGCCGGCGATCGTGACGTTCTCGTGCACGCTCGGCGTACTCCAGCGCCTGGCCGCCGATGAAGATCGCGCCCATGATGTAGGTCAGGATGAACCACTCGCGCATGCCCCACTGGCTGAACTGCCAGACGCGGCCGGTGCGGCCGGGCTTGCCCGCTCAGCGGCGAAGACGCCGAACTGGCAGGTGACCGACGACAGCACGAGGATCGTGGTGTTGGCGGTGGCGAACGGGATGTTGAGCTTCTCGGTCTCCTGCGCCCACAAGCTCCCGGAGAAATGTTCCGGATCGTGAAGTAGGCGGCGAACAACGCCGCGAAGAACATGGCTCGCTCGCGAGCCAAACGATGGTCCCGACCGTCACCATCGAGGGACGGCCTTCCTGGCCGTGAAGTCGGGAAGCAGGAATCACAGATGTAGTCGCCACGGGTTCATTATGTACGATCACCTTGTGAGCGAGCACAAGCCCCTGCGTGTCCTGGTCTACAGCGATGATCTTAGTGTCCGCGCTGCGGTGTTGTCGGCGCTCGGCGCCCGTCCTCACCCCGATCTGCCTGCCTTCGAATATGTCGAGTGCGCGACCGAGCCGGTCGTGTTCCAGCATCTCGACGCGGGCGGCATCGATGTCGTGATCCTCGACGGCGAGGCTGTGCCCGCGGGCGGGCTCGGGATCGCGCGCCAGATCAAGGACGAGATCTTCCAGGCACCTCCGGTGCTGGTGCTGACCGGACGCCGCAGGATGCGTGGCTCGCCACGTGGTCGCGTGCCGAAGCGGCGCTGACGCACCCGATCGAGCCCATTCGCCTCGCGGAGGTCGTCATCGACCTCGCGCGTGGTGTGTCCTGCAGCCCAGTTGAGCGGCGATCAGGTGACGCACTCCTGGCCTCAGGTCCTGACAGGGCTGGTGGCCCGATCCGATCTCGACGCCTCGTCGACGTCGTGGGCGATGGACGAGATCTTGTCGGGCAACGCCACGGCGGCCCAGATCGCGGGCTTCGCGACGGCGTTGCGCAGCAAGGGCGAGACGCTGGCCAAGCTGCAGGGTCTGGTCGACTCGATGCTGCAGCACGCCACGAAGCTGTCGGTGCCCGGCCGGGTCGTCGACATCGTCGGCACCGGCGGAGACATGGCCAAGACCGTCAACATCTCCAGCATGTCGGCGGTCGTGACGGCCGGCGCCGGTATCGGTGTCGTCAAGCACGGCAACCGGGCGGCGTCGAGCGCCAGTGGCACGGCCGATGTCTTCGAGGTGCTGGGGGTGCGGCTCGACGTGGCCGCCGACCAGATCGTCGAGGGTGTTCGACCGGGCCGGCATCACGTTCTGCTTCGCACCGGTCTTCCACCCGTCGTTCCGGCACACGGGGCCGGTGCGCCGTGAGCCGGCATCCCCACGACGTTCAACTTCCTGGGCCCTCTGGTCAACCCGGCGCTGCCCGGTGCTTCGGCGATCGGCTGTGCCGATGTGCAGATGGCCCCGCTGATGGCCGGGTCTTTGCCGCTCGCGGCGCGGACGCTTTCGTGTTCCGCGGTGACGACGGCCTCGACGAGATCACGACGACCACCACGACGCGCGTCTGGGAGGTCTCGGGTGGCTCGGTGACCGAAGGGTTGCTCGACCCGCGCGAGCTCGGCTTCACGTTGTCGTCGGCCGATGCGTTGCTCGGCGGTGATCCGACCTACAACGCCGATGTGTTCCGGCGCATCGTCGGCGGCGAGGTGTCGGCGGTGCGCGATGCGGTGCTGCTCAACGCGGGTGCCGCGATCGCTGCCCACGCCGCTGAACCCGGGACGTTGTACGAGCGGCTGGCTGCCGGAATCGAGCGCGCCCGGGAGTCGATCGACTCCGGCGCCGCCGCCGCGACGCTCGACAAGTGGGCGTCGGCCACCCAATCCCTCGCCCCCCGCTGACGAGGTAGTTATCGCCCTCCGACGAGGTGGTTGTTGCCCGGAGGTCAGGGCAGCAAGTGCCTCCTCAAGGGGCGACAAGGACCTCCTCAGCGGGGGGCAGAGGGGGTTAGAGGCCGATGCTGAAGGCGTCTTCGAGGTCGTGGTGGCTGTAGGCCCGGTACGCGATTTGGGTTTGCGTTGTTACCACGCCTTCTACCTTGTTCGAGCTGATCGGCGACGACCTTGGCGACGTCGTCGATGTCGCGGACCCGGACCATGGCGATCAGGTCGAGCTCGCCGGTGACCGAGTAGACCTCGCTGACACCTTCGATGTCGGCGATCTGCTCGGCGATGTCGGACAGCTGCGCGACCTCGGCCTGGATGAAGACGATGGCGGTGATCATGTGCCCACCTTAGCGGCGCGAACCCGATCAGCCCGGCTGCTGGAGCTGCTGCCAGGACGAGCTGGCCTGCTCGAAGGGCTGCAGGTGCCGGGCCGCGCTGGCCAGCGGCGTGTGCCACGCGCCGCGCACCATGCGGACCGCGCCGGAGTCGAGCCAGCGCCGGACAGTCTCGGTCTCCTCGACCGTCGCCGAAGGAGCCGGCCCGAAGCCGCCGGGCACTGTCTCGGCAGCAGCCGTCAGGGTGTCGACCCAGGCTGCGGGGTGGGTGCCACGCGGCAGGATGCCGGCCGCAGCGAGGCGTCCGTGGCGGATGACGTGGATCTCCCAGCCGTCAGGGTGCGGTGCGGCGGCCACGAGCTCGGGCAGCTCGGTCGCTGGCGCAGCTGCTGGGTGCGCACGACACCGCGCAGGAAGGACGCCAACCGGTCGCGCCACATCGCTGCGTCCTCGAACCGCTCGGACCGGGCGAGGTCGAGCATGTGCGCACGGACCGTGGAGACGGCTCGGCCGGATCGCCGGTCATGGCCCGGCGCACCCGGGACACCTCGGCGGCGTACTCGTCGGGATCTGCCGCGCCATCGCACGGCGACAGGCAGTGGCCCATCTCGGCGAGCGCACACGCTGACTTGCGTGACTTCTGGGCCAGACGCGGCGTGCACTGCCGGATGCGGAACGAGTCGTGCAGCGCGGTCAGCGCCCCTTCGGCATCGGAGCGGCCGCGGAACGGCCCGATGTAGTCGGCCTCGTCGTCGAGGACGGTGCGGACGATCGACAGTCGGGGCCACGGCTCTCGGGTCGGCTCGAGCCAGCTGAGGCGTTCGGGGAAGCGCGACCGGCGGTTGTACGGCGGTCGATGCTTGCCGATGAGTCGCAGCTCGCGCACCTGCGCCTCGAGCGCCGTCGCGCAGACGATGCCCTCGATGCGCTGGGAGAGCATGATCATCTCGCCCATGCGGGTGCGCGTCTCGGCCTTGGTGAAGTAGGAGCGGGTGCGGGTGCGGAGGTTGCGCGAGGTGCCGACGTAGAGGATGTCGTCGTTGGCGTCGCGGAACAGGTAGACCCCGGGCTTCTCGGGCAGGTGCTCGGCGAGATGGCGCTTCTTGCGCTGCTCGGGCTTGACCTTGGACGTGTAGCTCGAGACTTCTTCGAGCGTCGTGACGCCCAATGGGCCGAGGCGCTCGAAGAGGCCGTGCAGGACGTCGACCGTGGCGCGAGCGTCGGACAGCGCGCGGTGGTTGGGCGTCGTGGTCGCCGAGAACGCCGCGGCCAAGGTCGAGAAGCTTGCAGTTGGGCACTTCTTCGCGGCTCAGGACCCGCCGGGCGATGACGGCGGTGTCGAGCGTCTCGAAGCCCGGCCACGGGATGCCCAGCTCTCGGCTCGCGTGCTTGAGGAAGCCGACGTCGAAGGGCACGTTGTGGGCTACCAGGACCGAGCCGCGGGCGAACTCGAGGAAGCTCGGCAGCACCTCGGCGATGCGCGGCGCGTCGACGACCATCCGGTCGGTGATGCCGGTCAGCACCGTGATGTAGGCGGGGATGATCTCGTCGGGGTTGACGAGCGACTGGAACTCGCCGAGCACGACGCCGCCACGCACCTTGACCGCACCGAACTCGGTGATCTTGGAGCCCTTGGCGGCCGACCCACCGGTGGTCTCGAGGTCGACGACGCAGAACGTCACGTCGGCCAGCTGGCGGCCGAGCTTCGTCGAAAGTTCCTTGGACTGCTTCCACGTCGCTCAGGCTAGGCGGCGGCACCGACAAGGCCGCTCGTCGACGCGCCGGGACGACCCGCTTCCTGAGTTCTGCGGCGTTTCTGTCGGAGGTGACTCCTAGCGTGAAACACGTTCCCGATCGACGGGATCGCCATCCTCACAGGAGGTGCCACATGCATCAGTCCCATCCCGCTGACTCGGTCGTCGTCGACTGCGACAGCTGCCTCGTCCGCTCAGCCAGCGCGTGCGGTGACTGCGTCGTCACCTTCCTTCTCGGTGCGCCGCCAGCCGGTATCGAGATCGACGCCGAAGAGATGGCCGCGCTCGACGTGCTGTCCGAGGCCGGCCTCACTCCGCCGCTGCGTCTCGTGACCCCGGTTGCCGGACCTGAGATTCAGGCAGGGTGAAGCGGCGGTTCAAAGTTGATCTGCCCCTGCAGGCACCTACAGTGGTGACTTGTGCGTCCGGTGAACACCGACCCTCCAGGCCAGTGTCGGACGCATCGTCGAGTCGCCGCAGTCATGGGGAAGATGTCTGGGACGAACCGGGGAACCACGTAGGTGGGGTGAATCGGTGTGCGCCGGTCCTTGTCGTTCGAAGGATCCAGTGCTCGCCGTAGGGCAATCCGAGGCCCGAACCCGTCAGCTTACCCGGTAGACGTCGAGGATGTAGGAGTACTACGTGCAGATGCCAGGTGCTTGGTCGCCCCGTCGCGGAGCGATCGCAGTAGCAACCTTGTCCATCACGGCCGCGATGTTCGCGTTCCCGTCCGCCCAGGCAGAGCCTGCCGTCACCGTCAAGGACGTCGAAGCCGCCTTCCATGACGTCGAGGCGATGAACGAGCAGGTCAACGCGCCGGCTCCGACGCCAAGAAGACCCAGTCCGAGATCGACGACCTGACGGTCGACATCAAGCGGCACATGGCGTCGTACAACCGGCAGAAGCAGCAGCTCGGCGACGCGATCGTCCAGCAGCAGCTCGACGCGCCGCTCGGCACGACGGCCAGCCTGCTCGGCAGCAACGACCCCGACGAGTTCATCGAGGGCCTCGGTGCCGTCCAGGCGCTCAACAGCACCCGCGCCGATGCGCTTGCCGAGTTCGGCGAGACCAGCAAAGAGCTGAAGAACCGCCGCGCGCAGCTCAAGGACCGCAAGGACGCGCTCGACGAGGCGAAGCAGGACGCCGACGCCAAGCGTGCGCAGATCCGCAAGAAGTACGAGGCCGCCAAGGCCCAGCTCGCGCGACTGGATGCGCTCGAGCAGAAGAAGTTCAACGACAGCGACGTCGACCTCGACTTCGACCCGAAGGCATCGGGCCGGGCCAAGACCGCGATCAACTTCGCGCTGGCCCAGCTGGGCGATCCCTACGTCTACGGCGGAACCGGCCCCAACAGCTGGGACTGCTCCGGACTCGTCATGAAGGCTTACGCGGCTGCCGGCGTCAGCCTGCCGCGGGTCGTCGGTCCGCAGATGTCGGCCGGCAAGAGCGTTCCGTTCAGCGCGCTCCAGCCCGGTGACCTGGTCGCGTACGCGAGCATGTCGCACATCGGCATCTACCTGGGCAACGGCAAGGTCGTCCACGCGCCGCGTCCTGGCAAGAGCGTCGAGATCACGAGCCTGAGCGGCTTCTCGGTCGCTGCGCGGGTCGGCTGACCCCAGCTTGGCTGAGGAGCGCCGTCCGTGGCTGTCGCCCAATGTGGTGGCGCTGCTGGTGCTGGCGCTCCTGGCCGCTGGCGTCGTGCTCTGGCAGCGACCCTGGTCCCGGCCCGGTAGAGCCGGCCGACAGGGTCGTGATCCCGGCCGACGCTTCCTCTCGGCTGACCGCCCAGCTGCGGGCTGCCTCATCCGCCCAGGACGAGGCGTCATTCGTCGAGGCGTTCGGTGACGACCGCCGTGCCCGGTCCTTCGCCCGGACGGCCTGGAGCTCGTTGTCGGCTCTCGATGCGAGCGACGTCGAGCTGCGGTACATCAGCGGCGGCGACGTCGCCGATCGCGACGACGGCTCGGCTCAGGCCGTTGCAGAGGTGAGCTGGCGGCCGGGCGCTGCCAGCGGCCTGTACCCCGGCACGCTGCACCGGGCGTCCGTCGCGTTCCGGGTCGTGCCGCATCGCGACGGGACGTTCGCGATCGTCGACGCCGCTCCCCGCACCGGCTTGCTGCCGATCTGGTTGATCGGCGACGTCACGGTCGAGCAGGTCGACAGCGCGGTCGTGATCTCGATCGACGGCGGACGGGCAGATCACCCGGTCGGTGAGCTCGCCGCGCGCGCCCACAAGACCGTGGCCCGGGTGCTGCCGAAGTCAGCACGCACAGACGTCGTCGTGGTGGCGGCTCGCACCTCGCAGCAGATGGCGTGGGCCATCGGCCAGCCGGTCGACGCGGTGCAGCAGATCGCCGCCGTCACGACCCGCCTCGACGTGGCCGACGCTGCGGCCCAGGACGCCGTGATCGTGCTGAACCCCGAGGTGTTCGCCACGATGGACGAGCGGGCCGCCCAGGTCGTGCTGAGCCACGAGGCCGTCCACCAGCTGACCGCCGCGGTCGGCACGAGCTCTGAGACCTGGGTCGTCGAGGGATTCGCCGACTACGTGGCGCTGCGGGACGACACCGCGCCGCTGTCGGTCAGCGCGGGCCAGATCCTCGCCGAGGTCACGGCCGGCCAGGTTCCGATACGTCTGCCGCGCCCCAGCGACTTCGACGCGGCGGGTCGGGGGCTCGGCGCGGTCTACGAGTCGACCTGGCTGATCTTTCGGATGCTCGCCGAGCAGCACCCCGAGTCAGACCTCGTGACGTTCTACGAGTCCGTCCTGTCGGGCACCGACATTCGCACGGCTCTGCGCGAGACGTTCGACCTGACCGAGCAGCAAGCCACCGCCCAGTGGCGCGACTACCTGACGAAGAGCGCCTCGACCGTGTCGTGAAGATCGCGCAGCACCGCGGTGCGCTTGACCTTGAACGACGGCGTCAGGTACCCGTTCTCCTCGGTCCAGTCCTCGGTGAGGATCTTGAACTTGCGGATCGACTCGGCCTTCGAGACCTGCGTGTTGGCATCGTCGACGGCCTTCTGCACCTCGACCAGCAGATCGGGATCGTCGAGGCTGCCGGTCCACGTCTCGGTGTCGATCGTGATGAGCGCGGCGATGAACGGCTTGCCGTCGCCGACGACGAGGCACTGGCTGACATAGGCGCTGGCACGGACCCGGTCCTCGAGGATCGCGGGGGCGACGTTCTTGCCGCCCGCGGTCACGATGATCTCCTTCTTGCGACCCGTGATGCGGATGTAGCCGTCGTCGTCGATCTCGCCCAGGTCGCCGGTCGCGAACCAGCCGTCGGCGTCGATCGCCTCAGCCGTGGCGGCCTCGTTGCGCCAGTAGCCGGTGAAGACCTGAGGTCCGCGGAAGCTGAGCTCACCATCGTCGCCGACGCGTACCTCGGTGCCGGCGAACGGCTTGCCGACTGTGCCGATGCGGATGTCGGTGGGGCGATTGGCGCACAGGGCGGCAGTCGTCTCGGTGAGTCCGTAGCCTTCGATGATCGTCACGCCGATGCCACGGTAGAAGTGCGCCAGACGTTCACCCAGCGGCGCGCCTCCGGAGATCGCGTACTCGGTGTGGCCGCCCAGTGCGTCGCGCAGCTTGCCGTAGACGGCTTGTCGAACAGCGCGTGCCTGGCGCGTAGCGCGAGACCGGGCTTGCCGGTGTCGAGTGCGCGGCTGTAGGCCATCGCGGTCTGCGCGGCGCGGTCGAAGATCTTGCCCTTGCCGTCGGCGTACGCCTTGCCGCTCGCGGTGTTGAACACCTTCTCGAAGACCCGCGGCACGCCCAGGACGAAGGTCGGCTGGAACGTCCCGAGGTGGGTCACGAGATCCTTGACGTCCGCGGTGTGCCCCAGCTTGGAACCACCGCGGATCGCGCCGACCTGGATGATGCGGGCGAAGACGTGGGCGAGGGGCAGGAACAGCAGGGTCGAGGCGCCCTTGGAGGCAAACAGCTCGGGCAGCTCGTTCAGCGCGCTGCTGAGCCGTAGCGGAAGTTGCCGTGGGTCAGCATGCATCCCTTGGGACGCCCTGTGGTGCCCGACGTGTAGATCAAGGTGGCGAGCGTCTCGCTGGTCAGAGCCGCACGGCGGGCCTCGACGGCCTCGTCGGTGACATCGGCGCCCAGAGCACGGATCTGGTCGAGCCCTCCGCCGTCGATCGTCCAGACCTCGCGCAGGTCGGGGGAGTCGGCACGCTTCTCGGCCACGCGGGCCGCATGTCCGTCGTTCTCGACGATGGCGACGACGGATCCGGAGTCGGACAGGATCCAGGCGATCTGGGACGCCGACGACGTCTCGTAGATGGGGACCGTCACGGCTCCGACCCACCAGATGGCGTAGTCGGTGACAGTCCACTCGTAACGGGTCTTCGACAGCAGGGCGACCCGGTCGCCGGCGGCGATACCAGCACCGATCAGGCCCTTGGCCACGGAGATGACATCGGCATGGAACTCGCCAAGCGTCACGTCGACCCACGACTCGCCGTGCATCCGGGCCAGGGCGACGTCATCGGCATGCGCTTCGAGGCGGTCGAGGACGTCGAGGCTGAGGTTTCCCAGATCTGTCTAAGAGGCTGCGTCACATGCTGAGGCTACTATCACGCGGCTGCCGTGGGCCATGTGGCCGTCAGCGTGTCAGGGGCCGGACTCCCGGCGCGGCTTCAGGGCCGCAGAGCCACTAGCATGGGTGCAACACGGTCGGCCGGACAAGGAGGGGTGATGGCGCGTACCACCAGCGACATCGTCATTGACGCCCCAGCCGCTCAGATCATGGACGTCATCGCCGACTTCGAGTCGTATCCGGTGTGGGCGACGGGGGTCAAGGTCGCCGATGTCCTCGTGCCCGGTGCAGGCGGCCGCGCTGAGCAGGTGCACTTCGTCCTCGACGCAGCTCCGATCCGCGACGAGTACGTCCTCGGCTACACCTGGGAGGGCGACCGCTCGGTCTCCTGGACCCTGGCCAAGCCGGGGGCGATGCTGACCTCGACCGACGGTGCCTACGTCCTCGACCCCTTGGGCGCCGAGCAGACGCGGGTGACGTACCAGCTGGCCGTCGACGTCTCCATCCCGTTGCTCGGGATGTTGAAGCGCAAGGCCGAGAAGGTCATCATCGACGCCGCCCTCAAGGGGTTGAAGAAGCGGGTCGAGGGTCTGTGACCCCACCCGACGCAGACTCCGCAGACTTCGGCGCTGGCCGACCGGACGACTCCGAGGCTGTCGGATCGATGGCCGAGGAGGCCTTTCGGCTGTTTCGTGCCGTCACGTCCGGAGATTCTGCGGAATCGACCGAGCACGTGTGCAGCACGGGCTGGTGCCCGGTCTGCCAGGTCGTCGGCTTCGTGCGCCAGAACCCCGAAGCCGTGACAGCGGTGACCCACTCCGCCGCCGCCTTCGCCAAGTCTTTGCGTGATCTGGCCGACGTGGCCCTGTCTCCCCAGGAGGATCAGTGAGCCCTGCGATCGGCGTCGACATCGGCGGGACCAAGATCGCTGCCGGACTGGTGTCGGAGACAGGCCAGATCCTGGCCTCCGACGCCGAGCCGACCCCCGACGACTCGTCGCGGATTCCTGCGATCGTCGCCGACCTCGTCGATCGGCTGGCCCGTGATCACGAGCCTGTGGGAGTCGGGATCGGCGCGGCGGGATTCGTCGGCGAGGATCGCTCGACGGTACGGTTCGCACCCAACATCGACTGGGTCAGTGAGCCGCTGGGCGCACACGTGCGAGAGCTCGTCGATCTACCGGTCGTCGTCGAGAACGACGCGAATGCCGCCGCGTGGGGCGAGTTCAGGTTCGGCGCCGGCGAAGACACCGACGACCTGCTGCTGATCACTGTCGGCACCGGCATCGGCGGCGGGATCGTCCACCAGGGCCAGCTGTTCCGGGGTGGTTTCGGCGTGGCCGCCGAGATCGGTCACATGCGGATCGTGCCCGATGGCATCTTGTGCGGCTGCGGCCAGCACGGATGCTACGAGCAGTACGGCAGCGGCAGCGCACTCGTGCGGGAGGCCCGCGCCCGGCTGGCGAGCGAAGATCCCGGTGCCGCCGCGCTGGCGGCGCTCGCCGCTGGCGATCCCGAACAGATCACCGGCCCGGCGGTGACCCAGCTGCGCGAAGGACGGCGACCCGCTGGCGATCGAGCTGCTCGGTGAGCTCGGCCGCTGGATCGGAGAGGGTGCGGCGGTGCTGGCCACGATCCTCGATCCCAGCGTCATCGCGATCGGCGGAGGTGTGTCGGCGGCGGGCGATCTGCTGCTCGAGCCTCTCGTCGCCGCCTACGAGGCACATGTTCCTGCACGATCCCATCGACCGGCGGCGGCAGTGCGACTGGCCGCCCTCGGCAACTCGGCCGGCATCATCGGTGCCGCCGATCTCGCCAGAGTGGAGCCTTTGTAGTGGCAGACAGCTCAGCCGTCGGAATCGACATCGGTGGCACCAAGATCGCTGCAGGAGTCGTCGACGAGGACGGACACGTCCTGGCCCGGCTCAAGCGGGAGACGCCGACGACCGACCCGTTGGAGGTCATCGACGCGATCGCCAGCATCACCGAGGAGTTCCGCCGCGAGCACCACATCCGGGCGATCGGCGTGGGCGCGGCCGGATTCGTCGACGCGACGCAGTCGACCGTCCTGTTCGCCCCGCACCTGGCCTGGCGGCACGAGCCGTTGCGCGACTCGGTGGCCCGGCGCACCGGGCTGCCGGTCCTGGTCGACAACGACGCGAATGCGGCAGGCTGGGCCGAGTGGCGGTTCGGAGCGGCCCAGAACGAAGCCGATCTGGTCCTGATCACGCTGGGCACCGGAATCGGCGGAGCGATCGTGATCGACGGTCAGCCCTACCGCGGACAGTTCGGCATCGCCGGCGAGTTCGGTCACATGCAGGTCGTGCCGAACGGCAACCAGTGCGAGTGCGGCAACAGCGGGTGCTGGGAGCAGTACGCGAGCGGACGGGTGCTGACCCGTCGTGCCCGCGCGGCCGCGACCGAAGGAACCGAGTTCGGCAAGATATTGCTGGCCGAGGCCGATGGCGTCGTCGAGCGCATCGAGGGACACCTGGTCACCAAGCATGCTCAGGCCGGTCTGGCCGAGCCCATCGAGTGGATCGCCGACGTCGGTGACTGGCTGGGTGTCGGCATCGCCAACCTGGCAGCGGCACTCGATCCGGGGATGTTCGTGATCGGTGGCGGCGTCAGCGACGCCAACGAGTTGCTGATCGGTCCGGCACGGGCGGCGTTCTCACGCACGTTGACCGGGCGAGGCTACCGCGCCGAGGCGCGCATCGTCCGCGCGCACCTGGGCCCCGAGGCCGGTCTGATCGGTGCTGCCGACATGGCCCGACTCACAGCACGGCGCCGTCGTCCGGCCAATCCCTCCGCGAGGGCCCGTGTTCGGGCAGCTGCAAAAAAAGGTATGTCGCCGAAGCCACGAAGATGAGCGCGGCCGCGGCCAGGACGGGACGGTCGAGGTAGATGTGCGCGACCGTCGCGAGCACCAGCGACAACGGCGCGCCGACGACTCCGGCCCAGGCCAGCAGGATGCCCCGGCGACGGGGGATCAGCGGTGTCGGGTCGACGCGACGGTAGAACGGCTCCTCGTCCTCGATCGGGTCGTCGACCTCGGCCTGGGGGACCGGGTCGGGCACGACCGGGTCGGCGGGCTCGTCGGGAAACGACAGGTCGAGGTCGAGGCCCTCGACGATCTTGTCGAACTCGTCGCGTTCAGCCACGAGCGGACCCCACGTGCTGGGCGATGAACGCGTCGGTGCGTTCGAAGATCAGCTCGGCGTCGTGGTCGAGCGTCGCGACGTGGAAGCTGTCGGTGGGCTCGACGAGCTCGGTGACCTGCGAGGAGACCCCGCCGAGGATGATCGCCTGAGACGTCTCGTCGACGACGTGGTCGTCGGTCGACCGGAAGAACAGCAGCGGCTGGGTGACCTTGCCGAGCCCCGCCCGGACCTCCTTCCACATCGTCACCTGGGACGCGAGCGCCTTCAACGGGGTCTTGTCGTAGCCGATCTCGTCCTGGCCGGGCTTCTTGATGTCGTTGCCGATGCCGGGCATCGCCGGGACGATCCACTGCAGCAGGGGCACGAGCTTGATGTCGAGACGCTTGACGTTGACGGCAGGGTTGACCAGCACGAGGGCGTCGACGTCGTCGGGGCGTTGCTGGGCCAGACGCAGGGCGAGGCAGCCGCCCATCGAGAGGCCGGCGACCACGACGTGATCGCAGCTGGCGCGCAGCTGCGTCAAGGCGGTGTCGAGCTCTCCGTACCAGTCGTGCCAGCGGGTGCGGTTCATGTCCTGCCAGGTCGTGCCGTGGCCTGGCAGTCGCGGCACGGCGACGGCATGGCCCTGGTCGGCCAGGTGCCTGGCCCAGGGTGTCATCGAGGCCGGCGAGCCGGTGAACCCGTGGCTCAGCAGAACGCCGACACGTCCGCCAGGGGCGGCGAAGGGCTCAGCCCCCGGCATCACGGTGGAAGTCATGCCGCCATCATCCATCATCGCGCGGCACGATGTGCAGCCTCGTGCGTAGTGTTGTACAAAACGTGCGCCGGTCAGAGTAGTGTCGGTCCGTGTTCTATTGGTTCTTGAAGTTCCTCGCGCTGGGTCCGTTGCTGAAGCTGATCTTCCGACCGTGGGCCGAAGGCACCGAGAACGTCCCCAAGGAAGGCGCCGCGATCCTCGCGAGCAACCACCTGTCGTACAGCGACTGGCTGTTCATGCCGCTGGTCATCCCGCGGCGGGTCACGTTCGTGGCGAAGGCCGAGTACTTCGAAGGCGTCGGCATCAAGGGCTGGCTGCAGAAGACGTTCTTCTCCGGGGCAGGTCAGGTGCCGATCGACCGCACGAGCGGATCGGCTGCGGCTGGTGCGATCAAGACACAGCTGCGACTGCTCGCCGATGGCGAGGTCTGCGGCATCTACCCCGAGGGCACCCGGTCGCACGACGGCCTGCTGTACCGCGGACGCACCGGCGTGGCCCGGTTGGCGCTCGAGGCCGGGGTGCCGGTCATCCCGTTGGCGGTCATCGGCACCGATGTCGTCGCGCCGCCCGGCAAGATCTTCGGCGAGTTCGCCCGCCCCGGCGTCCGGTTCGGCAAGCCGCTCGACTTCAGCCGCTACGAGGGCATGGAGGACGACCGCTACATCTTGCGCGCGATCACCGACGAGATCATGTACGAGATCATGCGGCTGTCGGGGCAGGAGTACGTCGACCTGTACGCCCAGGACGCCAAGAAGCGCGACCAGGCGCGTGAGAAGGAAGCTGCCAAGGAGGCGGCTCGTGCCGAGGCCGACGAGGTGTGGGAAGAGATCAAGCCCGAGTAGTCCGACCTGGCTGAGACAGCGACTTGACCCTGACGCAGGGTCAACCCGTGACGATGCTGTGCATGGACACATCTCATGCGATCTCAGTCGCCGGCCTGACCAAGGCCTTCGGTGATCACGTCGTCCTCGACGGCGTCGACCTGGTCGTTCCCGAAGGCAGCGTGTACGCGCTGCTGGGGCCGAACGGATCAGGCAAGACCACGACGGTCAACATCTGCTCGACGCTGCTGACCGCTGATGCGGGCCAGGTCCGTGTCGCCGGACATGATGTACGAACCGCAGCCGACCAGGTGCGCCGCTCCATCGGGGTGACGGGGCAGTTCTCGGCGATCGACGAGTTCCACACGGGCCGGGAGAACTTGCAGCTGATGGCCGATCTGTTCCATCTCGACCGGAGCCGGGGCCAGGCTGCGATCAACGAGCTGCTCGAACGGCTCGACCTGGTCGACGCAGCCGGCCGTCGGGCCCAGACCTACTCGGGCGGGATGAAGCGCCGCCTCGACCTGGCCATGACCTTGCTCGGCTCACCGCGAGTCATCTTCCTCGACGAGCCCACGACGGGGCTGGATCCTCGTAGCCGCCGTGAGCTCTGGCAGATCGTCCGGGAGCAGGTTGCGGAGGGGGTCACGGTGCTGCTGACGACGCAGTACCTCGACGAGGCCGACCAGCTGGCCGATCGGGTGGGGGTGCTCGACGGCGGCAGGATCGTCGCCGAGGGAACACCGGCCGAGCTGAAGAGCCAGGTTCCCGGCGGTCACGTCGACGTGCAGTTCACCGATGCGGCGGCCCTGGCGGCCGTGGCAGCACAGGTTCCTCACGCCACCGCGAGCAGCGAGTCCCTCACGCTGCGGATGGCGCATGACGGGGTGGCCTCCTTGCGCCGTCTTCTCGCGCTGCTCGACGATGCCGACGTGGCTGCGTTGAGCATCCACGATCCTGACCTGGACGACGTCTTCCTGGCCCTGACCGGCCACCCGCACCAGACGGAGGCAGCGTGATGATCCGCGACTCGGTGACGATGTTGCGGCGCAACCTGCTGCACTGGATCCGTTATCCCTCGCTCGCGATCATGCTGGTGGCGCAACCGATCGTGTTCCTGCTGCTGTTCGTCTACGTGTTCGGCGCCACCATGGGCGCCGGGCTGCCCGGTGTCGCAGGTGGTGACCGTGGCGACTACCTCACCTACGTCACTCCGGGCGTCATGGTGATCGCCGTCGCGAGTGTCGCTCTCGGCACCGCTGTCGAGGTGGCACTCGACATGACCGGCGGGATCATCGCGCGCTTCAGGACGATGGACATCGCCCGGTCCTCGGTGCTCACCGGGCACGTGCTGGGCGCCGTGCTCAAGACGATGCTCGCGGTCGCCGTGACGCTGGCCGTGGCGATCCTCCTGGGCTATCGCTCCAGCGCAGGAGTCGGCAGCTGGCTGCTGGTCGGGGTTCTGCTCCTCATGATGAGCAGTGCCTTCACCTGGCTGACCGTGGCGATGGGGCTGGCGGCCGACAGCGTCGAGGCAGCCAGCAACACGCCGATGTTCCTGGTGCTGCTGCCGTTCCTCAGCAGTGGGTTCGTGCCGACAAATGCGATGCCCTGGGGGCTGCGGCAGTTCGCGGAGCACCAGCCGTTCACACCGATGATCGACAGCCTCCGAGCCCTGACCAGCGGCGCAGGTGCCGGTCAGGGCGTGTGGCTCGCGATGGGATGGTGCATCCTGATCGGCGTGCTCGGCTACGTGTTGTCGCGCAAGCTGTTCACCAGGGTCCCGACACACTAGAAGGGCAGGCTCCTGACATGCTCACGATCGGTCAGATCGCCGCACATGCCGGTGTCACGGTTCGAGCGGTGCGCCACTACCACGCCAAGGGCCTGCTGCCCGAGCCAGAACGGGATCCCTCGGGATATCGACGCTACGATGCCAAGGCGGTCGTCGACCTGATCAAGATCCGGACGCTGGCCGATGCCGGGGTGCCGCTGGCTCGGGTCGAGGAGCTGTTGCACGCCGATGACACGGAGTTCTCTGCCGCCGTCGCGCAGATCGACATCCGGCTGCGGGCCGAGATCCGGGGAGCGGCAGGAGCACCGTGGGCGCATCGCCAAGCTGG
Organism: Aeromicrobium sp. UC242_57; assembly: GCF_044452305.1. NCBI lineage: Bacteria > Bacillati > Actinomycetota > Actinomycetes > Propionibacteriales > Nocardioidaceae > Aeromicrobium > Aeromicrobium sp. UC242_57. Next base: position 462,657 of record NZ_JBIOAM010000001.1, read on the forward strand.
CTGCCGGCGACAGCCTCGCCCTGCCACCGGAGGCGGTGGCCTACCTGGAGCAGCTCAGGTCGCTGGGAGTGTCAGAGCGCATGATCGAGGGAGAGCGAGACGGGTGGATCCTGCTGGCCGCGCACTCACCCGACCAGATGGCGCTGTGGATGGAGTCCAAGTTCCAGCAGCTGAAGGATCCCGAGGTCATCGCGCTCTACCGCACGTTCGAGGACCTGGTCGAGTGGGCACCCGACGACCCCCGGCTGCCCGCGCTGGCCGATCGTCTTGCCGCGAACATCGCTGCAACCGACCTCGATCAGCAGGACGGTGAGCTGACGATCCCCGCCGAGCTGATCGAGCTTGCTCGACCAGTACTTCCTGCAGCTCGGTTCCGGCCGGCGCCACCCTCGTCCGGTTGCTGAAGGAACGGGGCTGGTCCGGATGGACGCAGTTCGAGCCGGTGCCGGTCGACATGGCCTAGGGTCGTCTTGACGACGACTTGGGAGGTCTGATGCGCGTTGGCATGCTTACCGGGGGAGGCGACTGCCCCGGGCTCAATGCGGTCATCCGGGGCGCCGTGCGCAAAGGGGTCGCGACCTACGGCGACGAGTTCGTCGGCTTCCGCGACGGCTGGCGAGGGCCGCTCGAGAACGACACCATGACGCTCGACGTCGAGGCTGTGCGGGGCATCCTGCCGCGCGGCGGGACGATCCTCGGCTCGTCGCGCACCAATCCGTTCGCGGTCGACCAGGGCGTCGAGCGCATCAAGGAGAACCTCGCGGCGCACGGCTGCGACGCCCTGATCGCCATCGGGGGAGAGGACACGCTGGGCGTGGCCACCAAGCTCGCCGAGCTCGGCGTCGCGGTCGTCGGGGTGCCCAAGACGATCGACAACGACCTGTCTGGCACCGACTTCACGTTCGGCTTCGACACTGCGGTCAACATCGCGACCGAGGCGATCGACCGGCTCCACACGACGGCGGAGTCGCACCACCGGGTCCTGGTGGTCGAGGGTCATGGGCCGGCACGCCGGCTGGATCGCCCTGCACAGCGGACTGGCGGGCGGAGCCAACATCATCTTGATCCCCGAGCGCCCGTTCGACATCGACAAGGTGTGCGCGCAGGTCGAGAGCCGGTTCGCGACGCACTACGCGCCGATCATCGTGGTCTCCGAGGGAGCGGTGCCCGCCGAGGGTGGCACGATGTCGCTCGTCAGCGGCGACAAGGACGCCTTCGGGCACGTACGGCTCGGTGGGATCGGCGACCGGCTCGCCAGCGAGATCGAGCGGCGCACCGGCAAAGAAGCCCGCACCGTCGTGCTGGGACACGTCCAGCGCGGCGGATCACCCACGGCGTTCGACCGCTGGCTCGCGACACGGTTCGGGCTGCACGCGATCACGGCAGTCCACGACGGCGACTTCGGGACCATGATGGCGTTGCGGGGCACCGAGATCGCACGGGTTCCGCTCGCCGAGGGCACCGCCGTGCTCAAGACCGTGAGACCAGACCTCTACGAAGAAGCCGAAGTCCTCTTCGGTTAGGGCGCGCCGTAGACTGGGGTGGTGAGCATTCCTAGCCTTGACGAACTCCATGCGATCGGTGCTGCCCAGCAGCCCACGTATGTCGACCCTGCTGCCCGCGACGCCGCGGTGCAGACGTTGCGCCGGATGCCACCTCTCGTTTTTGCAGGCGAGTGCGATGCGCTGCGCGATCGTCTGGCCGAGGTCGCCCAGGGCAAGGCCTTCTTGCTGCAGGGCGGTGACTGCGCCGAGACGTTCGAGGGCGTCACGGCCGAGAACGTCCGCAACAAGCTGCGGGTCCTGCTGTCGATGGCAGTCGTCCTGACCTACGCCGCGAGCGTCCCGGTCGTCAAGGTCGGACGCCTGGCAGGTCAGTACGCCAAGCCTCGCTCGAGCGACACCGAGACCCGCGACGGCGTGACGTTGCCGGCCTACCGTGGCGATGCCGTCAACGGCTTCGACTTCACCCCCGAGTCGCGTGCCCACGATCCGCAGCGTCTCGTCGACGTGTACAACGCGTCGTCGGCGACCCTCAACCTCGCCCGTGCCTTCACGACCGGTGGCTACGCCGATCTTCGGCAGATGCACGCCTGGAACACCGACTTCGTCAAGAGCAGCCCCGTCGGCGAACGCTACGAGCGCATCGGTGCCGACATCGACCGTGCTCTGGCGTTCATGGACGCGATCGGCGTCGACCCCGACGAGTTCCACACCGTCGACTTCTTCTCGTCGCACGAAGCCTTGATCATGGAGTACGAGCACGCGCTGACGCGCATCGACTCGCGCACCGATCAGCCCTACGACGTGTCGAGCCACTTCGGTGTGGATCGGTGAGCGCACCCGTCAGCTCGACGGCGCTCACGTCGCTGGCTGAGCCGCATCGCCAACCCCATCGGGGTCAAGCTCGGCCCGACGACGACCGCCGACGACGCGATCGCGTTGTACGAGAAGCGATCCTTGACCGTATCCCGGCAAGATCACCTTCATCACCCGATTCGGCGCCAAGAAGATCCCGCGAGGGTCTGCCGAATCTGGTGGAGAAGGTCACTGCTGCGGGTATCGAGGTGGCCTGGGTGTGCGATCCGATGCACGGCAACACCTTCGAGACCAGCAACGGGTACAAGACGCGCGAGTTCGACGACGTCATCGACGAGGTCCGCGGCTTCTTCGAGGTGCACCGTGCTCTCGGCACGTGGCCCGGTGGCCTGCACGTCGAGCTCACTGGTGACGACGTCACCGAGTGCGTCGGCGGCGGCGCTCGGCTCTCGGCCGAAGACCTGACCCACCGGTACGAGACGCTGTGCGATCCGCGTCTCAACCGGGCGCAGAGCCTCGAGCTGGCGTTCCTCGTGGCCGAGATGCTCGCCGGTCGCGACTAACCACCCCTCCCACCCCGCTGAGGAGGTAGTTACCGCCCCCTGACGAGGTTGTTGCTGCCCTCAGGGAGGGCCGTAGCCACCTCGCGGAGGGGGCGATAACTACCTCGTCAGCGTGGGGGTGGGCTGGGTTCGGGCTGCACCTTCAGGGTGAGCAGCGTCGTGGCCAGCGAGTCGTACTGGCCGCACAGCAGCAGGAGCTTCATCGACTCTGCTTCGTCGAGATGAGTTCGTAGCGCGGCCCAGGCAGGGTCGTCGACGTACTTCGTCTCGACGAGCTGGGTCGCTGCGGTGAGCAGCGCGGCTCGCGCACCGACCATCCTGGCCACGACAGGTCGTCGAGGTGCTCGATCTGCGCAGGCGTGACGCCTGCCTTGCGGCCGAGCCGGAGGTGGTGACGACGCTCGTACTCGCACGCGCGCAGAGTCGCGATACGCAAGATGATCAGCTCGGTCTCCCGACGTGGCAGCGATCCGCCGGGCATCAGCCGGCCGCTGAAGTGCAACCAGGCCCGGAACAGCCGCCGCTGACGTCCCAAGGTCGTGAAGACGTGCGGTCGCGGTCCGCCGATGACCTTTCCGGCCAGGGTGCTGACGCCGAAGTTGATCAGCCCCAGCTCCTTGAGACCGCCAGGTGCGATACGGGGTTCGTCCATGCGAGGACTCTACGCGAACTGGTACGTCTGTACCGCTTGAGTCGAGAAGTCAGGGCGCGGTGTAGATCGTGACCCGGCTGCCACGCGCAGCCTTCTTGTCAGGCTGCAGCAGCACCGTGCCGTTGCCGCCGAACACCCGGACCCGGAAGCCGGCGTCGCGCAGGATCTGCACGGCCTCGGCGCGAGGCTTGCCGACGACATTGGGAATCGCGATCTGCTCGGCGCCCTTGGAGATCGTCAGCGTGACGGTGTCGTCCTTGAACAGGTTGCCGCCGTCAGGGGTCTGCGCGATGACGTTGCCGCGGTCGACGTCATCGCTGAATGCCTCGTTGGTCGCCACCTTGAAACCGGCGTCCTGCAAGGCGTTGCGGGCCTCGTCGAGCGATCTGCCGACGTAGTTGTTGACCTCGATGGGCTTGCGACCACGGCTCACGATGATGTCGACCGTGTCGCCGCGCTTGAGCGCATCCTTGGACGTCACGCCGTCGGCGCGGATGACTCGCCCCTTGGCGATGCTCTCGTCGTAGACGTTGCTGCGCTTGCCCAGCACGAGATCTTGGGCCTCGAGCAGCTGACGGGTCTCGCTGATCTTGAGTCCCTGAAGTTGCCCTCGGGGATGTAGACCCGGTCAGGGCCCTTCGACACGATGGCCTCGATCGTGCTGCCGGGCAGGATCTTCTCGCCCGGCTTGGGATCGGTGCTCATCACGGTGCCGGCCAGGAACGTCTCGGAGAAGTCTTTGCGGACCTGCTTGAACTCGAAGCCCTCGGCCTCGGCTTCCTTCTTGGCATCGGCGACCGAGCTGCTGGTGAGCACGGGCGTGTCGACGTAGCGGAGATCGGTGATGTACCACGTGAGCAGGCCGGCTGCGACGGCGACGAGGACCGCGAGGATCAGCAGCACCCGACCGCGTCGGCTGTGCCGCTTCTTGGCGCTCTGGCCGTACTGCTCGCGGGTCATCTCGGGTGCAGCCCAGCGGGCCTCGCGGCGTCGCTGGGTCGTGGTGCCGCTGCGGCCTGGGAGCCCACTGCATCGTGTGCTCGGAGGTGCTGGCGAAGCTTCTCGGTCGCTGCGGTGCTGCCGTCGGCCGACGCCGTCGGGGGCAGGCCCATGGCTGAGCGAGGGACGGCGACGGTCGGGGCGTCGGGATCGTCGTGGCCCGGACGAGCGCCGGGCAGCAGGTCGGCGACCAGATCGGGATCGTCGGCCAGACCGGCCTGGAGGGCTCGCTGGACCGAACGGGCTGCTGCAGCATGACCCGAGCGTCGGTCGAGCGCTGGTCACGATCGCGCACCGTGGCCCGGGCGACGAGCGCGTCAACGTACGGCGGGATGCCCGGCTGCAGCTCGGACGGCGGGCCGATGTCTTCGTGCACGTGCTTGTACGCGATCTGGATGGGGTGACTCACCCGAGCTGGGGCTTGGTGCCGGTCAGCATCTCGTACAGCATCGCGCCGCAGGCGTAGACGTCGGAACGGGCATCGGTGCCGTCATTCGTCACGATCTCGGGTGCGAGGTACGACACCGTGCCGATCAGCGTGCCGCCGGTTGCCGTGGTCGCCGCGCTGACCGCGCGGGCCAGGCCGAAGTCAGCGACCCTGACCTCGCCGTCAGGCGTGATCAAGACGTTCTCGGGCTTCACGTCGCGGTGGATGATCTTCGCGGCATGAGCGGCCGACAGGGCGATCAGGATCTGCTCGAGCAGCTCGAGGGCGCGGTACGGGGCATGGGGGCCTCGTCACGCATGACGTCGCGCAACGTGTGGCCGGGGACGTACTCCATGACGAGGTACGTGACCTCGCCGTCGGTGCCTTGGTCGAAGACCGACACGACGTTGCGGTGATTGAGCTTGGCGGCCGACTTGGCCTCGCGGACGAAGCGCTGGGTGAACTGCTGGTCGTCGCCGAGCCCCTGGTGCATGACCTTGATCGCGACCTCACGATCGAGGCGCTGGTCGGTGGCCTTGAAGACGCTGGCCATGCCGCCGCGGGCGATGCGTTCGCCGATCAGGTAGCGGTCGTGGAGGACACGCCCGACGAGTGCTTCGTCGCTGGTCAGTGGCACGTCAACCCTCCCTCGTCATGCCTGGAACCCTCCTGGGTCCTCATCGCAGTCTAGTGACTCTCCCACACAGGAACGCGGGCAGCACGGACACGCGGTGTTTCGCCGACGTGGTGTCGTGCACGTCACGAGTGGTGCTGTGCGGCGGAAAGTGCGGGACCATGGACCCATGCGGGCGAACACGGGATGGCGGGTCCTGCTGGCGGTCGTGGCCGTGGGCTTCGTCATCTGGACCGTGACGACGAGCAATTCACCGGACAGCGGTCGACCGGAGACCTCTGCCGTCTCGACGACCGGCTTGCCTGCGGAGGTCGCCGAGACCCTGACGCTGATCGGCGACGGCGGCCCTTATCCGTACACGCGTGACGACTCGGTGTTCATGAACCGGGAGGGTCGACTGCCGGCGCGGCCGCGCGGCTACTGGCGCGAGTACACCGTGCCCACCCCCGGCGCGTCAGACCGAGGCGCACGCCGGATCGTGCGGGGCGAAGCCGGCGAGGTGTACTACACCGGCGACCACTACCGGACGTTCACGCGTCTCGATCGGGGGAGCGGATGACGACGTCCTATGAAGCGCTGCTGGCAGGCACCGTCGGCCAGGGCCTGTTCAGCTGGCGGGGGCGGTCCGACCGTGACCTGGCCAGCGAGGCGGAGGCGGCCGGCTGGCAGGCGCTGTCGATCGACACCCGCGGCATCGGGTCGATCCCCGACTTCTACTCCGGCATCGCTGCTGCGTGGGGACTGCCTGACTGGTTCGGCTGCAACCTCGACGCGCTGTTCGACGTGCTCGTCGACCTCGCCGCGGCGCCGACCGTCGTGATCTGGGACGGCATGCGCGATCTGGTCGAGCTCGACCCGATCAGGACCGCGGCCATCGTGGACGTGCTGCGCGACGCCGTCGAGAAGACCGCTTGCTGTCGGTGATCGTGCTCGACGACCTGGGGGTCAGCGGCTTCGACGCGTTGCGGTGAGCGCGAGCGGTCCGAGCACGTCTCGGGCCGCTGGGCCGAGCGCGTCGATCGCCGCATCGGCGGCGGCTTCGAGCGCGCTGATGTCGTGCTCGACCGCCTCGAGTGCACCGCACGACCTGATCAGGTCGGCGACCGCAGGGACGCCCTCTGCGGTGCCGAGCGAGTCGCGCAACAGCTGACGTCCGGCGTCGTCGGTCGGCTCGTGGGCGCGGGCGATCAGCACCGTGCGCTTGCCCTCGCGCAGGTCGTCGCCAGCGGGCTTCCCGGTGACGGCCGGATCGCCGAAGACGCCCAGGACGTCGTCGCGCAGCTGGAATGCCTCGCCCAGGGGCAGTGCGACGGCGCTCAGGGCGTCGATGGGCTGGTCGTCGGCGCCCGCGAGCGCGGCACCGATGTGCAGCGGACGTTCGACGGTGTACTTGGCCGACTTGTAGCGCACCACGGTCATGGCCTCGTCCCACGAGACGGTCTGCCGGGTCTGCCCGACGACGTCGAGGAACTGTCCGGCCACGACCTCGGTCTTGCACAGGTCGAAGTAGGTGCGAGCGCGGCCGATGTGCTCGGACATCGAGGGGGAGTCGAGGATCGCCGTGGTCAGCATCTCGTCGCACCACGACAGCATCAGGTCGCCGATCAGGACTGCGGCCGACAGCCCGAACGCCTCCGGATCGCCCGTGGCGCTGCTGGTTGCGGTGGATCGTCTCGAAGGCCCGGTGGATGCTGGGGCGTCCGCGGGCGGGTGTCGGAGCCGTCCATGAGGTCGTCGTGCACCAGCGCGCTGGCCTGCAGCCACTCCAGCGCCGCCGCGGCGGCCACCATGCCGGGGTCGCCCGGAGCGCCGCCGGCGACGAGCCAGCCCGCATAGCTGAACTGCGGCCTCAGTCGCTTTCCGCCGGCGATGAACTCGCCGGAGACGGCGACCATGTGGTCGATCCCGGATCCGAGCGTTCGCAGGTCGGCGGCCTTGCGGTCGACGAAGGCTGCGAGGCTGGCGTCGACCTGTGTCCGGAACTCGAGATCATCTGCACGGGCAGTCACATCGTGAACGGTACCGTTGGGGCATGGCTCGAAGACACCTCCCTCGTAGCAGCGCTGCGCGCACCCACGCCGAGCTGCTCGTTCGAGTTCTTCCCGCCCAAGGACGACGAGGGCGAGGCGGTGCTGTGGCAGACGATCGCCGAGCTCGAGTCGTTGGAGCCGACGTTCGTGTCGGTGACGTACGGCGCCGGTGGCACGAGCCAAGAACGTACCGTCCGCATCACCGCACGTATCGCCGAGCAGACCTCGATGCGGCCCGTGGGCCACCTGACCCTGGTGTCGCAGAACGCGTGGCGAGATCGAGTCGGTCCTCAAGCAGTATGCGTCGGCCGGTGTCGACAACGTCTGCGCTGCGCGGCGATCCGAAGGGTGGTCCTCGAGCGCCGTGGGAGCTGCACCCCGACGGCCTGACCTATGCGATCGACCTCGTCGAGCCGCTGCGGGTCTCGGCGGTTTCAACATCGGCGTCGCAGCCTTCCCCGAAGGACACCCCGACGGGGTCAGCCTCGACCATGACGCCGAGCTGCTCGTCGCGAAGGCCGAGGCCGGCAGCGGAGTATGCGATCACGCAGCTGTTCTTCCGCGCCGACGACTACTTCTCGCTCGTCGAACGGGTGCGAGCGCTCGGCAACGACATCCCGATCGTTCCGGGCATCATGCCGATCCTCAACTTCGCGCAGGTCTCGCGCATGGCCGAGCTGTCCGGGGCGGAGATGCCGGCCGAGGTGCTGGAGCAGATCCTGCCGATCCAGGACGACAAGGCGGCGGTCCGGGCCAAGGGCATCGAGCTTGCGACGCAGCTGTGTCGCGATCTCCTCGCCGGTGGTGCACCGGGCCTGCACTTCATCACCCTGAACCGGTCGAAGGCGACCCGAGAGATCTTCGAGGCCCTGCGGTCCGAAGGTCTCGTCTGACCTTCGCGGTCAGCGCTGGGAGTCGGGTCGCAGGTCCTCGGCGATGGCTGCGGTGGCCATGCCGATCGCCTCGAGCGTTCCGCCAGGATGGGCGTGGGCGCCGGCGAAGTAGAGGCCCCCGGTCGGGGCGACTCCTGGCAGCTCGAGCGCCGTGGTCCAGGTGTTCCATGCCCAGCCCCAGTGCCCCATGGCCACGAGCTCGCTGGGCGACAGGTCGTGCCGCGTCGTGACGAAGGGGCGCAGGTCGAGTCCACCGCGGACGAGTGCGTCCAGCGGGTCCTCCCCGCTGCGGTGCTCGATCGTCCAGTGGCTGCCGTCGGTGGTCCACAGGCGGATGGGCGGATTGGTGTGCACCAGCAGCTCGTGCGGCAGCTCGGGTGCCTGGGTCGACAGCGTGACCAGGGTTCGCGACGCCGGGATCACCGGCAGGGCACGCGGCTGCGGCAGGGGAGCGGGCCAGGTGGGCGCGGCCCACACCACGACGTCGGCCGGCACGGTCCGACGGTTGGTCACGACACCGGTGACCTGGCTGCCGTCGCGCACGATCTCGTGGGCCGACTCGCCGAGCTCGACGGTGACCCGGCGTTCTTGCAGCCGCTTCTCCAAGGCTGCCGCGAGGCCGGGAGGCCGCCGTCGAAGCGCCAGCGTCCGAAGGAGCGCTCGAGGTAGTGGCCGATCGCCACGAACGAGGGTGTCGTGCGCCAGTCCTGCCCGGCGAGTCGTAACGGGTCCAGCGCCATCTTGGCGAGCCGTTCGTCGGCGAAGTCCTTGTCGAGCGAGCGCGCGGCGCGACGCGGTCGCAGGGCCTTGCGGAGCCCGCGGTCTATGACGGGCTTGCCGGCGAAGACCTGGTCGAGTGCGGTGCGTCGCAGCAGGGCCCACTGATCGGCGTACTGGTCGACCCACGGCGACCACAGGTCCTCGCCGAAGGTCTCGCTGATCGCCTCGTGCTGGTCGCCGCGGTTGCCGAGGGGCAGGTCGAGGACCGTGCCGTCGCGGAAGAGGTGCCGGCGCCCGTGGGTCTTGGTGAAGTCGAGGGTCTTGTCCATGGGCCGCCCCGACTTGCGGAACAGGTCGCGGAACACCCCCGGCAGCGTCACGGTGTCGAGCTGCAGCTGCCACGTCTCGCCGTCGATGGTGTGGCCGTGCAAGCGCCCGCCGAGCCGGTCGCCAGCCTCGAGCAAGGTCACCTGGTGCCGCAAGCTTTGGCCGATCCGGGCAGCAGCTGACAATCCGGCGAATCCGCCACCTACGACCACGACGTTCGCCATGCGCGAAGACTACGTGGTCGATCAGGTGGCCCACGGCGATGGGCGGTTCCATGGCTGTGGCACAGTGTGGGCATGGGTCCGGTCCGCTCAGAGCTGATGTGGCAGGCAGTCGTTGATGCGACCGACCTCGCCGGTGCAGGTGCACTTCTCGACGTGCTCGATCTCGGTGGTGGCACCGGCGGCGACGCCGTGCGCCTGGCCCAGCTCGGGCATCGGGTGACCGTCGTCGATCCGAGCCCTGATGCGCTCGCATCCTTGCACCGCCGCAGCGCGGAGGCCGGGCTGGCTCGTCCGGTCACGGGAGTCCAGGGCGACACCGCCGACCTGCTCGACCACGTGCAGGCCGCCTCATTCGATCTGGTGCTGTGCCACGGCGTCCTGGAGCACGTCGACGATCCGGCTGCCGCGCTGGCAGCCGTTGCCACGGTCCTGAGACCTGGCGGGTCCGTCAGCCTGGTGGTGGCCGGACGCAATGCGGCGGTCGTCGCCCGTGCGCTGGCCGGCGACTTCGTCACCGCGCAGACTCTTCTCGACCGGTCGGCGGCGACGTGGGACGTCCGGACGATGGGTCCCCGTCGATTCGTCCAGGCCGAGGTCGAGGCCCTGCTGGACGGGCTCGGATTCTCGGTCACGGCGGCTCACGGACTGCGGGTGTTCGCCGATCTGGTGCCTAGTGCGATCGTCGATACCGAGCCTGGATCACGCGATGCTTTGTACGCGCTGGAGCAGGTGTTGCGGACCTCATCTGATTTCTCAGGCCTTTCCGCTGGTCTGCAATCGATAGCGCGCCTAGACTTGTCAGTAGCATCACCCACATCAGGAGGCGAGAGTGCCACTCTCTGACGAAAGAGGCTCGACTGCTCCATCAGCTTGAACAGTCGCTGGCCGCAGAAGATCCCGACTTCGCGTCGACGTTGCGGGGTTCGAAGTTCATGGCGCGCAACCGTCGCGTCGCGGTGCTGGCTGCTCTGGGATTCATCGGCGGACTCGTCGTGATGTTCAGCGGCACGGTCAGCAAGATGACGTGGCTCGGGGTTGTGGGCTTCCTCGCCATGCTGGTCTTCGCCTATCTGTTCACGACTGCCTGGAAGCGCGGTATCGGTGGTCGCGAGGAGGGCGCGAGCCATCCGTCGTCGCGCAAGGGTCGCAGCAGCGGACAGCCCAAGCCCTCTGGCTCGTTCGTCGATCGCATGGAAGAGCGTTGGCAGCGTCGTCGCGACGATGAGCGGTAGACCTCGCCGATCGTGGCGAGGTGGGGCGTCTGACGCCCCACTTTGCTGCCACCTCCACACCCACCGCCCCTTCGGGGGCGGTTTTTCTTTGCCCTGACGGCCTTTCCAGCGCTCTCCACCCGGTGGGGGAGCGCTTCGTGCTTTCCCGCAAAAGGGCGCGACACGGACCCCCAAAGTGGGGGATCGTGGAGTACAGTGGTGGAGAATGGAGCAAATGGCCGTCGAAGAGGAGGAGCGAGGTGAACCCGGATGTCTCGAACTTTTTCGGCACCTACACCCCTCGCCTCGACGACAAGGGGCGGCTGTTCCTTCCGGCGAAGTTCCGTCCTCGTCTCGAGACCGGCATCGTGCTCACCCGTGGGCAGGAGAACTGCATCTACGGCTGGACGACCGAAGCGTTCAACGCCTTCACCGATCGCATCCGCAACACCCCGTTCACGAACCAGGCGGCCCGCAACTTCAACCGCATGTTCTTCTCCGGCGCCTCGTCCGAGGTGCCAGACAAGCAAGGACGCATCTCGGTGCCGGCGGTGCTCCGCACCTGGGCGCAGCTCGACAAGGAATGCACGGTCGTCGGTGCGATGGATCGCATCGAGATCTGGGACTCGGGTCGCTGGGCCGAGTTCGAGTCCTCCCAAGAAGGTCCGTTCGCGGACATGTCGGAAGAAGTGATGCCCGGCATCTTCTGACGCTCGTGCGGCGAGATCTGCGCCCGCACGGTTCTGACACCACTTCCCCGGTGCCAGACCCGGCGGTCGCGGATCTGGCCACACGACACTCCGCAGCAGAGCAGGCCGAGCACGACGTAACAACATCCAGCAACACGACAGGTGGGGGAACCGCAGCCATGCAGATCGACACGAGTCCGAGACGAGTACGCCACGAGGTGGCGGACGGCGTCCGGCTCATGCTGTTCTCCCTGGGTTCCTCGGTCGTCCTCGCAGTGCTCATCGCGGCAGGCCTGGGGCTGCTGCGCTCGGCACCTGACGGAGCAGCGTCACCGCGTCACGTGCCGGTTCTCCTCGAGCGGGTGCTCGACCTGCTCGAACCTTCTGTCGCGGACGAACGGCTGTCGTCGTCGACGCCACGCTGGGCCTCGGTGGCCACACCGAGGCGATGCTGACCCGATACCCCGAGCTGCACGTCATCGGGATCGACCGCGACCCCGATGCGCTGGCCCGAGCGCAGGCCCGCCTGGCTCCCTTCGGCGACCGGGTGACGTTCGCCCACGCGGTCTACGACGAGATCACCGACGTCGTGCGCGAGGCCGGCTTCGACACGGTCTCCGGCGTGCTGTTCGACCTCGGGGTCTCCTCCATGCAGCTCGACGTGGCCGACCGCGGCTTCGCCTACGCACAGGACGCTCCGCTCGACATGCGGATGAACCCCGGGGACGGCTGACCGCCGCGGGCATCCTCAACACCTACACCGCGCGTGACCTGGCGGGCATCCTGCGCGAGTACGGCGAGGAGAAGTTCGCCAAGCGCATCGCCGACCGGGTCGTCGCCGAGCGCGACAAGGAGCCGTTCAGCAACAGCGCACGACTCGTCGACCTGATTCGCGAGTCGATCCCGCAGGCCGCGCGCCGCACCGGCGGCAATCCCGCGAAGCGGACGTTCCAGGCATTGCGCATCGAGGTCAACGACGGCTGGGCGTCTACCGGCGGGCGCTGCCGGACGCGCTCGAAGCGCTGGCGCCCGGCGGACGGGTCATCGTGCTGTCGTATCACTCGCTCGAGGACCGCATCACCAAGCGCGCGTTCACCGAGGTCACCACGACCGACGTGCCGCGCGACCTGCCGTTCGTGCCAGCCGGGCACGAGGCGAAGTACCGACTCGTGACACGGGGGGCGGAGATGGCGACCGACGACGAGATCGATGAGAACCCACGCGCGCGATCAGTCCGCCTGCGCGTCGCAGAACGGCTGGTGGCCCCATGAGCACCCCCGTGGCACGCGCCTTCGCACCCGTACCGGGCCGCCTCGACGAGGCCAAGGCCGCCGGGCTGCGGCTCGTCCGTCCCGTCCGGAGCCGGGCCCGCAAGGCGCCCTTCGTCGTCGTCGTGCTCACCGTGGTGTCGGTCGGGCTCGTCGGACTCATCATCATGAGCACCGTGCTGCAGGCACAGGCCTTCGAGTCCTCGAGGCTCCAGCGCGAAGCCCGCACCTTGACGACCCAGCAGCAGGCACTGACCCGCGACGTCGAACGCCTGCAGAGCCCGGCCAACGTCGCCCGTGAAGCCATCGCGATCGGCATGGTTCCCAACGCCAACCCGGCCTTCCTGCGGCTCTCGGACGGCAAGGTGCTCGGCAAGCCCGAGGCAGCCAAGCCGGGGCAGCAACATCAAGGCAGTCACGCCGTGACCAGGCAGAAGCTGACGCGTCGTCGTCTGCGGGCCTGCCTGGTGCTCGTGATGTGCATCTTCGGGATCTTCGGTGCCCGGCTGTTCCAGATCCAGGGCCTCGACGCGAGCGCCTACGCCGCGAAGGCCGTCAAGGACGGCACAGCGACCAGGGAGATCCCGGCACCGCGAGGTCAGATCCTCGACCGCAACGGCGTCGCACTCGCGAGCAGCGTCGACGGCCTGACGCTGACCGCAGACCCGACCATGACAGTCGACTTCGCTCCGCAGATCGCGCGGATCCTGCGCGAGACGCTCGGCGACGAGATCGACTACTTCGACACGATCGACAAGCTCCGCAAGCCCAAGACCCAGTACGTCGTCCTGGCTCGTGACGTCCCCAAGTGGACGGCCGACAAGGCGCTCGCCGCACTGGAGAAGTCCGAGCTGCCGGGAGTCTTCAGCGAGAAGGAGACCCTGCGGACCTACCCGGCGGACGGCTCGCGGCCAACCTCCTCGGCTACGTCGACGGAGAAGGCAAGGGCGTCGCCGGGCTCGAGCAGCAGTACGGACAAGCTCGCTGACCGGCACCAACGGCTCCAGCACCTTCGAGGTGTCGCCGACTGGCCAGCGCATCCCCATGGCCGACAGCACCGTCACCGAGATGGTGCCCGGCCAGGACGTCCAGACCACGATCGACCGCGACCTGCAGTGGTACGCCGACCAGCGGCTCGCCGACGCAGTCAAGGCGTCGAGCTCTGACTGGGGTCTCGCGATCACGATGGACGTCAAGACGTGCCAGATCGTGCAGATGTCCCAAGCGCCCACGTTCAACGCCGACGACCGGACGGGGATGAGCGAGAGCAACACCGTCTCGCGATCCATGCAGACCGTGTACGAGCCGGGCAGCGTCCTCAAGACCGTGACGATGGCCGCGCTCGCCGACCAGGGCAAGGTCACCGCCAAGACCCCGATCGTCGTGCCGTCCAAGATGACGATCGACAAGTTCCCGATCGGTGACTACCGGGAGCACGGGACGCTCGAGCCACCGCCGCCGGTGTCATCGCGCTGTCGTCCAACCTCGGCACGATCGTCGCCGCCGAGCAGATGAGCAACCAGACGATGCACAGCTACCTCAAGAAGTTCGGCTTCGGCGAGAAGTCCGGAGTCGGCCTGCCAGGCGAGTCCAAAGGCATCCTGACCAACAGTGACGGCTGGACCAAGGCCAACAAGGCCACGATCTCGTTCGGTCAAGGCATCTCGGTCACCGCGCTGCAGATGGTGCGTGCCGTCGGCGCGATCGCCAACGCCGGCAAGCTTGCGCGAACCCACCGTCGTGACCGACACGATCGACGCCAACGGCGACAAGACGCCCGTGTCGACCGGTGCCAGCAAGCGGATCATCTCCAAGGACGCCGCCGGCAACGTCACCCGCATGATGGAAGCCGTGACAGCACCTGACGGCACCGCTCCTGCAGCAGCCATCAAGGGCTACCGCGTCGCCGGCAAGACCGGCACCGCCTGGCGAGTCGACCCCAGCACCGGCCGGGTACATCCGCGGCCAGAACACCGTCTCGTTCATGGGCTTCGCCCCCGCCGACAACCCACGCTTCCTGACCTACATCGTGCTCGACAAGCCCTACAGCAACGCCGGAGGCGGCTCCACCGCCGCACCGGTCTTCCACGACATCATGTCGATGGCCCTCGAACGGTTCGGTGTCGCACCCAGCGGCTCGAAGGTGCCGAAGGTGGAACAGACCTGGTAGGCGGTGTGTGCTTGTCTCGCTTCGCTCGACCGATGGGTAGGCGGGGGGCGAGACTGCGGACGTGATGGACGACGACGAGTTGGGTAGGGTTTCGGGGTGAGTGAGCAGATGCGGGTGCGGCCGTTCGACAGTCCGCGATGGGGGCTCGGTGAGCTGGCCGCCCTGGTGGGCTCGACCGCCTCGGCCGAGGTCGTGGTCACCGGTCTGGCGCTCAACACCGCAGCACTGGTTCCCGGCGATCTGTACGCCGCGCTCCCGGGTGCCGGACGACGGAGCGTCCTACGTCGACGCGGCCCTGAGCGCTGGCGCAGTCGCCGCTGCTGACCGACCCCGACGGCGCTGCGCTGATCGGAGACCGCGACGTGCCTGTCATCGTCGTGGACGCCCCACGGAGTGTCATCGCCGATCTGAGCGCTGCGTTCTACGGCAGCCCAACGTCCGCGTTCACGACCGTCGGGATCACCGGCACGCAAGGAAAGACGACCACGACGTACCTCGCGGAAGCCGCACTGGGCGATCGACGCTCAGCAGTCGTCGGCACGATCGGCACCCGCATCGGCAAGGTTCCCGCCCCGTCGAGCCTGACCACCCCCGAGGCGCCGCAGCTGCAGGCGCTGTTCGCGGTGATGCGCGAGGAGCAGGTCGAGCTGTGCGCGATGGAGGTCTCCAGCCATGCGCTCGTGCAGGGCCGGGTCGACGGCTTCTCCTTCGACGTCTCGGTGTTCCTCAACCTGGGCCGCGACCACCTCGACTTCCACCACAGCATCGACGAGTACTTCCTGGCCAAGGCAGCACTGTTCACCCCTGAGCACTCTCGCCACGCCGTCATCAACATCGATGACGAGCACGGGCGCCGTCTGGTCGAGCTGACCCCGCTGCCCGTCACGACCTTCTCGACCGACGGCAACCCGGCCGACTGGCGCGCAGCCAACATCCGGCCGCACCGCCTCGGAACAGATCTCGAGGTGCTGGGTCCCGAGGGGCTGGCCGTCGACCTGTCGGTCCCGCTGCCGGGCGTCTTCAACGTGTCCAACGCGCTCGCCGTCATGGCAGCGCTGACCACCGCCGGGCACGACCCCGTCGAAGCTCGCCGCCGGGATCGCCGCGAGCACCGGGGTCCCCGGACGGATGGAACGCGTCGACGCAGGCCAGCCCTACACCGCGATCGTCGACTACGCGCACAAGCCCGATGCCGTCTCAGCAGTCCTGAGCGCGCTGCGACCCGTGACGGCCGGTCGCCTCATCGTCGTGATCGGTGCCGGCGGTGACCGTGATCACGGCAAGCGCCCCTTGATGGGGCAGATCGCCGCACAGCATGCCGACGTCGTGATCGTCACCGACGACAATCCGCGCAGCGAGAGCGCCGCCGCGATCAGGGCCGCCGTGCTGGAAGGCGCAGCAGCCGGTCCGGCCGTGGTCGTCGAGGTCCCCGGACGACGGGAGGCCATCGCTCACGCCGTGGCCATGGCGCACGTGGGCGACAGCCTCGTCGTGGCCGGAAAGGGCCACGAACGTGGCCAGGAGATCGACGGCGTCGTCCACCCGTTCGACGACCGCGACGTGCTGGTCGAGCTGATCGGCGAGCAACGCGGCAGCTGAATCGGTGTGGCAACTGGCACACCGCCCGCGCGCCTGCCCCCGAGGGCGGTGCCGGTTGTGAAAGCATCAGGTAGCGGACGTCTCGAGTGAGACGTGCGCGAGTACGGAAAGGAATCACGACGCGATGAAGGCAATCCTGATCGCGGGAGCGTTGGCGCTGCTGGTGACCCTCATAGGGACCAGATTCGCGATCTCCGTCCTCGTGAAGCAGGGCTACGGGCAGCCATCCGCGACGATGGTCCGACGTCCCACCACACCAAGCGCGGCACTCCGACGATGGGTGGCCTGGTCATCATCGTCGCGGTGGTGATCGGCTACTTCGCCGCCAAGCTGGCGACCCAGACGACACCCAGCGCCTCGGCGCTGCTGCTGCTCTTCCTGTTCGTCGGGCTCGGCGCCATCGGCTTCCTCGACGACTTCATCAAGGTCTCCAAGCAGCGCAACCTGGGGCTGCGCAGCAAGGCCAAGCTGATCGGCCAGACGACCGTGGGACTCATCTTCGCGGTCCTGGCGATCGGCTGGGAGGACGAGACCGGCCGCACGCCGATCACCCATGGCATCTCCTTCACGCGCGACCTGGCCGGCTGGGAGCTTGCCGACCGTGCTGCTGGTCATCTGGGTGCTGGTGCTGGTCGCCGGCTCCAGCAACGGCGTCAACCTGACCGACGGTCTCGACGGCCTGGCGACCGGCGCGGCGATGATGGTCTTCGGTGCGTACGTCGTGATCAACATCTGGCAGTTCAACCAGAACTGTGCGACCAGCCCCGGCATCAAGTGCTACGAGGTGCGCGATCCGCTCGATCTCGCCGTCGTGGCGTCGGCCCTGACCGGTGCGTGCTTCGGCTTCCTGTGGTGGAACGCCTCACCGGCGAAGATCTTCATGGGCGACACCGGTTCGCTGTCCCTCGGCGGCGCGATGGCTGGCTTCGCCCTCATGACCCGCACCGGCTCGCTGCTCGTGATCCTCGGCGGGCTGTTCGTCGCGATCACGATGTCGGTCATCCTGCAGGTCGGCTGGTTAAGCTGTCGGGCGGCAAACGCATCTTCCGCATGGCACCGCTGCAACATCATTTCGAGCTGTTGGGCTGGGCGGAGATCACGATCGTGGTCAGGTTCTGGATCATCAGCGGGCTGTGCGTCGCCACCGGTCTGGGCATCTTCTACAGCGAGTGGGTCACCGGAGTATGACGGTTCCTGATCTGGGTTCGTTGGGTCGGGAGTCGTCGTGGGAGGGCGTCCGCGCTGCTGTCGGCGGTCTCGGCGTCAGCGGCTTCGCGGCGGCCGACACCCTGCAGCACCTCGGCGCGCACGTCGTGGTGATGGACGACGGCGACAGTGCTGGCTGCGCGAGAAGGCGACGCTGCTGGAGATCCTCGGCGTCGACGTCCGTGTCGGTCCGGGCTCGACCCGGGTCCTGCCCGACGACCTCGACCTCTTCGTGACGTCACCGGGCTGGTCGCCGACGACGCCGCTGATCGTCCAGGCGCACGCCAGGGGGATCCCGGTCTGGGGCGAGGTCGAGCTGGCCTGGCGGCTGCGCGGCGACGACCCGACCCCGTGGCTGACCGTCACCGGCACCAACGGCAAGACCACGACGGTGCAGATGCTGGAGTCGATCCTGCGCGCACAAGGACTCAACGCACTCGCGGTCGGCAATGTCGGAACACCGGTGCTCGAGGCGGTCATGAACCCCGATCGCTTCGACGTCCTGGCGGTCGAGCTGTCGAGCTATCAGCTGCACTGGAGCTCGTCGGTGTCGGCGCAGGCCAGCGCGGTGCTCAACATCGCGCCCGATCACCTCGACTGGCACGGCGGGCTCGACGCGTACAGCGCCGACAAGGGCCGCATCTACGAGAACACCCAGGTCGCCTGCGTCTACAACGTCCAGGACCCGGCGACCGAACGCCTCGTCGAAGAGGCCGACGTCATCGAGGGGTGCCGCGCGATCGGCTTCACCCTCGGCATCCCGGCCGCAGGCATGATCGGCTTGGTCGACGACGCGATCGCCGACCGGGCGTTCATCGCCGGTCGGGTCTCGAACGCCGCCGAGCTCGGTAGCATCCGCGACATCGGTCTCGACGCGCACGGCGACGCCGATCGTGTCCCGCCGCCGCACGTCGTGGCGAATGCGCTGGCAGCTTCGGCTCTGGCCCGGGCGCACGGTGTCGAGCCGCGGGCGGTGCGCGACGGCCTGCGCCGGTTCACGCTCGACGCCCATCGCATCGCCGACGTCGCGACCGTCGCCGGGGTCCGTTACGTCGACGACTCCAAGGCGACCAATGCCCATGCCGCGCTGGCCTCGCTCCGGGGATTCGACGATGTCGTCTGGATCGCCGGGGGACTGGCCAAGGGAGCAGAGTTCGACGAGCTCGTCAAGGCCGCGCGCACGCACCTGCGCGCAGCGGTGCTGATCGGCGCCGACCGTCACGTGATCGCCGACGCGTTGCGGCGACACGCGCCCGACGTCCCCGTGGTCGAGGTCGACAGCGGCGAGACTGATCCCATGGAACGTGTCGTGGAGGCTGCTGCATCGCTCGCCCGCGAGGGCGACACGGTGCTGCTGGCTCCGGGCTGCGCGTCCATGGACCAGTTCCGCAACTACACCGCACGTGGCGAGAGCTTCACCGCTGCGGTCCAGCAGCTGCGTGACCAGCCCTGATGGCCCCGTGAGGGTAGTCCACATCTGAGCAAGACGACGATCATGAGGCGGTGCAGGCGGCGATGAGCTCCCGACGTCGAGCGACGACCACCCGCGATCATCGTCGCGGTCCGCTCCATCCTCGAACGTCCGCTCGCGTCGTACCAGATCCTGCTCGGGACGACGGCGCTGCTGCTGGGCATCGGGCTGATCATGGTGCTGAGCGCCAGCTCGGTGTTCGCGCTGATCAACCAAGGCAGCTCGTTCGCGATCATCATCCGTCGCTGATCTTCGCCGTCCTCGGCCTGACGGGCGCCTACGTCATGGTCCGGATGCCCCTGACGACGTTGCGCAAGCTGATCCTGCCTGCCCTGATCGGCTCGGTGCTCCTGGTCGCCGTGACCCTGATCCCGGGGGTCGGGATCACGGTCAACGGCAACCGCAACTGGCTGCCGCTGTTCGGCGGGTTCAGGCTACAGCCGTCCGAGTTCGCCAAGCTGGCCCTGGTGCTGTGGATCGCCGATCTTTACGCCCGTCGGCAAAAATCCCTCGACATCCCGCGCTACATCCTGACGCCGATGGTGCCGGTCGCCGGGGCCGTGGCCCTGCTCGTCGTGGCGCAGCGCGACCTCGGCACGGCGCTCGTGATCTTCGCGCTGACCGTCGGCATGCTGTGGGTCGCTGGCCTGCCGGGACGGCACATGGGCGCGATCCTGGCCGCGCTGTTCCTCGGCCTGCTGGTTGCCGTGGCCCAGTCACCGCACCGGGTCGAACGACTGCTCAACTTCACCAATCCCCAGGCCGATGCCGACAGTGCGGGCTACCAGGCGATCCACGGCATGATGGCGTTCGCCACCGGTGGCTTCTGGGGCGTGGGGCTCGGCGGAAGCCGGCAGAAGTGGGGCTCCCTGCCCGAGGCGCACACCGACTTCATCCTCGCCGTGATCGGCGAGGAGCTTGGCCTGGTCGGTACGTTCGTCGTGCTGGCGCTGTTCGTGCTGCTGGGCTTCGCCGGCATCCGGGTCGCGACCCGCACCCGCGAGCCGTTCGTCCGCTACGCGGCGGCAGGGATCACGATCTGGCTCATGATCCAGGCCGTCATCAACATCGGCATGGTGCTCGGGCTGCTGCCCGTCATCGGTGTGCCTCTTCCCCTGATCTCCTACGGAGGATCCAGCTTGCTCGTCACCCTGGTTGCCCTGGGCATCCTGATCAACTGTGCGACCACCGAGCCCGGGGCCCAACGCGCCCTCGCGGCAGGCCGGGCCAATCGCAGACGAGGGAGGAAGTAGAACATGCGCGTCCTGCTCGCCGGCGGCGGTACCGCCGGCCACACGTCGCCGCTCCTGGCTACCGCGGCCGTGCTGGCCGAACGTGGCGTCGAGATCACCTGCCTCGGCACAGCACGCGGGCTCGAGGTCACCTTGATCCCGCAGGCCGGCTACCCGCTCGAGCTCGTGCCGCCCGTGCCGCTTCCGCGCAAGCCCGGCAAGGCCATGCTGCAGGTGCCGTCGCGCCTGCGGGCTGCGGTCAAGGCGACCCGCGAGGTCGTCGACCGGGTGCAGCCCGACGTCATCGTCGGATTCGGCGGATACGTCTCGGTGCCGGCCTACCTGGTGGCGCGCAGCCGCAAGATCCCGTTGGTCGTGCACGAAGGCAACGCGATCGCCGGAGTCGCCAACAAGCTCGGCGCCCGGTTCACCAAGCACGTCGCGACGGCTTTTCCCGACACCCGAGCTGCGTCACGGCCACTACATGGGCCTGCCGATCCGTCGCGAGATCTCGACGCTCGACCGGGCAGCACGTCGCGCCGAGGCCAGGGAGTTCTTCGGCCTCGACGCCGACCGTCCGACACTGCTCGTGACGGGTGGCTCGCAGGGTGCCCGCCGCATCAACCACGCCGTCTCGGCGGCCTCGCGTGACCTGGCCGATGCCGGCATCCAGGTGCTGCATGCCGCGGGTCGCCCCGAAGAGGTCACGGTGCATCCGCGCGAGGGAGATCCGCCGTACGTCACGGTGCCGTTCATCGACCGCATGGATCTGGCCTATGCGGCAGCCGATCTCATCGTGTGCCGGGCCGGGGCCAACACCGTCACCGAGGCAGCGGCGATCGGTCTGCCCGCGGCGTTCGTCCCGCTGCCCATCGGCAACGGCGAGCAGGCCCACAACGCCCATTCCGTGGTGCAGGCCGGGGGAGCGCTGCTGATCGACGACGCGGCACTGACGCCGGCATGGATCGACAACGTCGTCATCCCGTTGATCTCCCACCCGGGACGGCTCGCCGCGATGTCGGCTGCCGCCTCCGACATCGTCCCGCGCGATGCCGACGTGCGTCTGGCCGAGATGATCTGGCGGGCTGCGGACGCATGAGGATTCCGATACCTTCTGAGATTCCGCCGGCCGCTGATCTGGGCAGCGTGTTCTTCATCGGCGTCGGCGGTGCAGGTCTCTCCGCGATCGCCAGGCTCATGGTGCAGCAGGGCATCACGGTCGCCGGCAGCGATGCTGCCGACTCGGCCGTGCTCGCCGCGCTGCGCGCCGAGGGCATCACGTGCCACGTCGGACATGATGCGGCGCACCTGGCCGGGGTCGACACCGTCATCGCGTCCACCGCGGTGCACGACGACAATCCCGAGATCGTGGAGGCGGTCCGTCGCGGCCTGCGGCTGTGGCCGCGCTCGGCCGGACTACGATCGGTCATGCAGGGACGTCGGACGATCGCGGTGGCCGGCACGCACGGCAAGACCACGACGTCGGCGATGTTGTCGTGCGCGCTGATTGCGGCCGGCGCCGCGCCCTCGTACGCGATCGGTGCCGAGGTCGCGAGCCTGGGAGCCAACGCCAGGCTCGGTGCAGGTGACCTGCTGGTGGCGGAGGCCGACGAGAGCGACGGGGCCTTCCTGGTCTACGAGCCCGAAGGCGCGATCGTGACCAACGTCGAGGCCGATCATCTCGACAACTACGGAACTGCCGAGGCCTACGCCGCGGCATTCGACGAGTTCATCGGCAACATCGGCGACTTCGTGGTGCTCAACAGCGATGACGACGGCGCAGCGGCGCTCGCGGCCAGAGCGCGACAGCGCGGGCTCGACGTGGTCCTGGCCGGCTTCGGCGAGGACGCCGGCTTGCGTGGCCACGCGCTTGTGGTCGAGGGCAGCGTCACGACCTTCACGGTCTCGCACCACGGTGTCGACCTGGGCCAGGTGCGACTTGCGGTCCCGGGGGCGCACTACGCGGTCGATGCGCTGCTCGCCCTGGGGGCCGGCATCGTCCTGGGCCAGAACGTCGACCTGTTGATCGCGGGGCTCGCTGCCTACACCGGAGCAGACCGCAGGATGCAGCTGCTCGGCGCGGCCGGGGGAGTCCGGGTCTACGACTCCTATGCCCACCATCCGACCGAGATCCGTGCCGACCTGGCGGCTGCCCGCGCCATCGCCGGCACCGACCGGCTCGTGGTGGCCTATCAGTCCCACCTGGTCAGCCGCACCAAGATCTACGGTGCCGAGATGGGCCGCGAGCTGTCGGCGGCCGACCGGGTCTTCCTGGCCGACATCTACCTGGCTCGTGAGGTGGCCGATCCGGCCGTGACGCCGCGCCTCATCGCCGACGCCGTGACGGGGCCGGAGGTCACGGTGGCCGGGCCGGTGGCGACCTTGGCTGCTGCGCTGCTGCCCGAGCTGCACCCCGGCGACCTGTTGCTGACCCTCGGCGCGGGCGACATCACCAAGGTCGGGCCGGAGGTCCTCGCGGCGCTCGAGGCACGGGCGTGACCGACCAGCGTTTCATCGAGCGGGCCCGCCAGGACCGCCGCCGCAAGCTCAAGCGCATCGGCCTCGGCGTGCTGATCGTCACAGCGGCTGGCGCACTTGGCTGGCTCGTCTGGTTCTCGTCGGTCCTGGCCGTGAGCGAGGTCAAGGTCGGCGGCCTGACGACGCTTACAGAATCGCGCATCCTGACCGTCGCGCAGGTGCCCGAAGGTGAGCCGTTGGCACGCGTCGACCTGACGCAGATCGAGGAGCGGGTCGCCTCCCTCGAACGGGTCAGCGAGGTGTCGGTCTCGCGCTCGTGGCCCCGCGCGATCTCGATCGAGGTCGTCGAGCGCAAGGCCGTCATGTGGTCGACGATCGGCGGACGGGTGCGCGGCATCGATCGCGACGGGATCGATTTCCGCTCGTACCGCAAGGGGCCCGACGACCTGGTCGAGGCCACGATCTCGATCACCGATGCCGACCAGCGGCTCGAGACGACGCAGTCGGTGGCGTCGGTCGTCGATCTCGTGACGCGCAAGGACCGGGCTCTGCGCGAGCAGGTGCGGACCATCGGGGCGAGCACCAAGGACTCGATCGAGATCGGTCTGACCAAGGGACGCACGGTGGTCTGGGGGAGCGCAGCCGACGGCGAGCGCAAGCTTCGCGGTGCTGCGTTCGCTGCTGGACATCAAGGCGGCGCGGTACGACGTCAGTGCGCCGACCAGCCGACGACCCGGCAGTAGCCAGCGGCGTGTCGCGCCGACTCCCAGCCGACGACCCGGCAGTAGCCAGCGGCGTGTCGCGCCGACTCCCACGAGTCCCACGCGTACCGTTCTTCTTAGGTCAGAGGTTGACATAACTATAACCCTCCACTTGACGGTTAGGGTTTCGCACCTCGGTTCTCCACATTCTTCAAGCATCCTCGGAAGGGACACACGATGGCGGTCCAGAACTACCTCGCCGTGATCAAGGTCGTCGGCATCGGCGGAGGCGGCGTCAACGCCGTCAACCGCATGATCGAGGTGGGGCTCAAGGGAGTCGAGTTCATCGCGATCAACACCGACGCCCAGGCGCTGCTCATGAGCGACGCCGACGTCAAGCTCGACGTCGGCCGTGACTCCACCCGCGGGCTCGGTGCCGGCGCGAACCCCGAGATCGGCAAGCAGGCCGCCGAGGACCACGCCGAGGAGATCGAGGCTGCCATCAAGGGCGCCGACATGGTCTTCGTCACCGCTGGCGAGGGTGGCGGCACCGGCACCGGTGGAGCACCCGTCGTGGCCCGGATCGCCCGCTCGCTGGGCGCCCTGACGATCGGTGTCGTCACGCGTCCGTTCAAGTTCGAGGGACGTAACCGGTCCAACCAGGCCGATCACGGCATCCAGGCGCTGCGCGACGAGGTCGACACGCTCATCGTGATCCCGAACGACCGACTGCTGTCAATCAGCGATCCCAACGTCAGTCTGCTCGACTCCTTCCGCCAGGCCGACCAGGTCCTGCACCAAGGCGTGTCGGGCATCACCGACCTGATCACGACCCCGGGTCTGATCAACCTCGACTTCGCCGACGTCAAGTCGGTCATGTCCGATGCTGGCTCAGCGCTCATGGGCATCGGCTCGGCGCGCGGAGAGCACCGGGCTGCTGTCGCGGCCGAGAGCGCCGTGTCCAGCCCGCTGCTCGAGGCGTCGATCGAGGGTGCCCGCGGCGTCCTGCTGTCGATCGCCGGTGGCTCCGACCTCGGCCTGTTCGAGATCAACGAGGCTGCCGGCCTCGTCGCCGACGCGGTGCACCCCGAGGCCAACATCATCTTCGGTGCCGTGATCGACGATGCACTCGGCGACGAGGTCAGGGTCACCGTGATCGCTGCCGGCTTCGACGGTGGCGAGCCCATGCTGCGCGACGCCACTCGTCCGGCGTTGCTGAGGGACGGGCAGGCACCTGCGGCCGCGTCCGCAGCACCTACCCCGGCTGCACCCCCGGCCGCGGCTCCGCCCACGGCGACGACCTACCTGCCGCCCGATCCCTTCCTCGACGGCCAGAACCCGCCGCCCGAAGATGGTGCCGGCAACTCGACGATTCCTGCCGAGCCGCTGCCCACGACGTACGGCGACGACCTCGACGTGCCCGACTTCCTGCGCTAGCAGCTACGGCGTTGTTCTGGAACTCGCAGACCTCAGGAAAGGTCGACCTCGCCTTCACCGACCGAGAAGGCGGGGTCAGCCACGGTCCATGGGGCTCGTTGAACCTCGGCACGTCCAATGGCGACGATCCGGCTCTGGTCGACAGCAACCTCGCCCGGGTCGCCGAAGCCCTCGGCGTCCGGCGTCTCGTGCGGATGACCCAGGTGCACGGTGCATCTGCGGCCTGGGTCGAGGACGTCGCGCCCGGTGAGATCCCCGAGGCCGACGTGCTGCTCTCGCGCACGCCAGGCGTCGGGCTGCTGGTCCGGGTTGCCGACTGCACGCCGGTCGTGATCGCTGCGACCGACGAGTCCTTGGTCGCCGTGGTGCACTGTGGCCGCGCAGGCCTGCTGGCCGGGGTGGTGCCCGCTGCTGTCGATGAGCTGCGTGCCCATGGCGCAACGGCTCTGCAGGCATGGGTCGGACCTCGCGCCTGCGGTCGGTGCTACGAGCTGCCGCAGGAGATGGTCGACGACGTCGCCCAGACGTTTCCCGACGCACGGTCGACGACCAGCTGGGGCACCCCGGCGGTCGACGTCGGCGCCGGCGTCCTCAGCCGGCTCGCTGCGCTCGACGTGCAGACCACCGATCTGGCCGCCGACGAGTGCACGATCGAGGACGAACGCTGGTTCTCCTACCGTCGGCAGGGCCAGGACTCAGGACGCTTCGGAGCCGTGGCGGTGATCCGATGAACGCGCCGAGTCGTCGCGACGGCTCGCCGCAGGCCTGGCCGAGACGCAGGAGCGGATCGCTGCCGCCTGCGCAGCAGCGGGCCGGGTGCGCAGCGACCTCACGCTCGTCGCCGTCACCAAGACCTACCCGGCCTCCGACGTCGACCTGCTGGCCGACCTGGGCGTCACCGACGTGGGGGAGAACCGTCATCCCGAGGCAGGTGAGAAGGCTCACGCGGTCGAGGCGAGCGTGCGCTGGCACTTCCTCGGCGGCTTGCAGACCAACAAGGCCGGCGCTGTGGCTCGCTACGCCGACGTCGTCCACAGCGTCGACCGGATCAAGCTCGTCAACGCGCTGTCACGCGGAGCCGAAGCGGCACAACGTCGGCTGACCTGTCTCGTCCAGGTCGACTTCGACGCCACCGATCCAGGCCGAGCGGGTGCTGTTCCGGCCGATATCGGCCCAGTGGCCGACGCCATCGCGTCCGCGCCGGGGCTCGTGCTCGGTGGCCTGATGACGGTCGCGCCGCTCGGCGACGACCCGAAGCCTCACTTCGAGCACCTCGCTCGGCTGTCGGCTGATCTGCGCCGTGACCATCCCGAGGCGTCGATCATCTCGGCCGGCATGAGCGGGCGACTTCGAGGACGCGATCAGCTCTGGCGCGACACACCTTCGCATCGGGCGTTCGATACTCGGTGCACGGCCTTCCAACCGGTAACCTCAAGACTGTTACAACCGACTCAGACACACGGAGCAATCATGGCTGGCGCAATGCGTAAAGTCGGCGAATACCTCGGCCTCGTCGAGCAGGCCGACTTCGACGACGAGTTCGACGAAGACTTCGAGACGCCCGAGCCGGCTCCTCGTCAGAGCCGCCAGCCGGCTGTCGTGCGTCCTGCTCCGGTCGCCAACATCGATGAACGCCGTCGCAGCGAGCCGCGCCCCGAGCGCCGCGCCTCGACCGCGTCCGATCTCGCACGCATCGAGACCGTGACTCCCCGCACCTACAACGACGCCCGCACGGTCGGTGAGCACTACCGCTCCGGTGTGCCGGTCATCATGAACCTGTCCGAGATCGACGACGACGACGCCAAGCGCCTGGTCGACTTCGCTGCAGGCCTCGTGTTCGCGGTGCACGGATCGATCAACCGCGTCACCGCCAAGGTCTTCCTCCTGTCGCCCGAGAACATCGAGGTCACAGACGAGGACAAGCAGCGCATCGCTGCCGGCGGCTTCTACAACCAGAGCTGACGCATGACCTCTGCCGATATCGGTCAGGTGCTGAACCTGATCCTGTACGTCGCGCTCATCGTCCTGATCGCCCGGTTCATCCTCGACTGGGTCCAGCTGTTCGCCCGCAACTGGCGGCCACGCGGCTTCGTCCTGATCATCTGCGAAGTGCTGTACTCCGTCACCGACCCGCCGTTGCGCGCTGTGCGCAAGCTGCTTCCGCCGCTGCGTCTGGGGCAGGTCATGCTCGATCTCTCGCCGATGATTCTGATCATTGGCATCTACATCCTCCAGGCGATCGTTCGCAGCGTCTTCTTCTGACCGGCGTCCCAGCCCGACGTGGTGATGACCACGTGTCAGCATCGGGATGCCTGTGGCAGAACTTCAGGATGACCGAGTACGGTGGAGACTCCGAGTCCCCAGGACTAATTCCCAACCCCGAGGTGTACTCATGCCACTGACGCCAGAGGATGTGCGTAACAAGCGCTTTACGCCTGTCCGTCTTCGCGAAGGCTATGACATGGGCGAAGTCGACCAGTTTCTTGACGAGGTCGAGGCCGAACTCGAGCGTCTGACGGTCGAGAACGAGGAACTTCGCGCCAAGGTAGCCGCCGCATCGACCGGCGAACCGACCGGACTGATCCCGGCCCTTTCGTCGTCGACCCCCGCCCAGCAGACACCGCCGGCTCCGGCCGTCCAGGAGCCCGTGAAGGCTGTTGTGCCGACACCGGCACCTGAGCCGACTCCCGAGCCTGAGCCGACACAGGCCCCGGTCGTCGCGGCTGCACCCGCCCCCGAGCGTCCGCGCCCGACGATGGGCGACGCCTCCTCGGCGGCCGCTCGACTGCTCGAGATCGCCTCCAACAACGCCGAACCAGCCGATGGACGCGGCGAAGGAAGAAGCCGATCGCATCGTCGGCGAGGCGAAGGCCAAGGCTGAGCGTCTGACCAACGAAGCACGTGGCAAGGCCGACCGACTCGAGACCGACGCTCGCATCCGCGCGCAGAAGCTCGACGAGGAGACCAACGAGCGTCGCACTCAGGCTGTCGCGACGATCGAACGTGATCGTTACGAGATCCAGCGCGAGGTCGAGCACCTGCGGGCCTATGAGCGCGAGTACCGGGCACGGCTCAAGAACTACTTCCAGAGCCAGCTCGACCAGCCGCAGCCAACGAGAGCACGACGACGTCAGAGCCCGTCCAGACGCCAGCAGATGCGGCTCCTCGCCGCCTCCGCTCGCTCCTGGGCGACGACGAGAGCTTCTGAGCGAGAGCTAGCGCCGAGCTTCCAACGACAAGGCCTCCTGCACCATGACTGGTGCGGGAGGCTTTGCTGTCGCCCGCGGTGATTGCGGACACGTTGTTGCAAAAGACGGACAACTGGATCGAGCCTCAGGTAATCTCGTCGAGGTTGCCGTCATCAAGGAGTTCGTGCACGTGTCGTTCATCACCCGATCCGGGACCGCTGTGCTCGGACTCGTCGGAGCCCTCGTGATCGGAGTGCTGGGGTCTGGCCCTGCGCTGGCCGAGGAAGGCCCCGAGGCCACGAATCCGCAGGAGCCCACGGCTCAACGTCCGACGCTCATGATTCTAGGTGACTCGATCTCGGCGAACAGCCGATACGGAGACACCAAGATCACGCCGTGGTGGCGGCACGTCGCCGATGTGCTGGACGCTGCATCACCGGTGATCCTTTCGGCTCAAGTAGGCAGCGGGATGGTCAACCGCGGAAACAACAAGCCCCCTGTGACGCTCGAAGGCGTGGACAAGCTCAGTGCCCGGTGCAATGGCTCGACATTCGGTCAGCGACTCAAGGAACTCGTCCGAGCCGATCCTGATGTGGTGATTGTGGCCGGCGGTCGCAACGACTTCAAGAAGTGCCGGCGTGGGGAGATCCAGAGCTCGCCACGCCCACGGAGCAACGTGACGGCATCCGGCAGTTCATGCGTGAGCTTCGCGCGTCGACGAAGAGCATCGGGGTGCGTCCCGCAGATGTGTACGTCACGAGCCCGTGGGGGACGGCTTTCGACCAGTACCGTGACGGCATTCAGCATGACATCGAGAAGTACGCCACCGCCCAGGGATTCTCCTGGATCCAGCCGCCGAGCCTGGCTGACAAGTTCACCTCTGACGGCACGCACCCGACTCAAGCGGGAGTGCGCAAGCTCGCAGACCTGATTCTCGCCAGCTCGACGCTCCCTCAGCGTTTTGGCGTCGCCGTGCCTACGTCTGAGCCGGTCGAGGTGAGATGTGCGGGGACATCGGCTTGTCGGTCCGCCCAGGCGTTCGTCGGGCCGTCAGCTGCGAATGCCGGTCGTCATCGGTACTGGGGTCAGGCGGTGTCCTCGAGCACCAACTATGCGGCCTACCGTCTGACCCACGGCGGCCGCCGCACCCCGAGACTGCCTGGCACGAGCGCGCTGGAGTGGCGCGTCGGGGCCCTAGAGACGGGCGTGAAGGTCACCGGCGTGCCCAAGGTCGGCTCGTTGGCGTGGTGGCCGCACGATCCCCAACCTTCCCGGTGATCGCAAGGGACACGTTGCATACGTCGAGAAGGTCTATCCTGACCGCGACGCTGTGCTGGTCTCGGAGTACCGGCGGTCGACGGGCTTCCGCGTCGTCAAGTACAGCGGCAGTGCCTTCCCGCGCAGCTTCCTGGCTTTCAAGACGTCGAACGGCAGTCCCGCCGGTGCCGCGACGGCGATGACATCGAGCAAGGCGCGGTCCGTGACCGTCAGCGGCTACGTCTCGGCACCCGGCACGACACGCGTCGCGCTACGGGTCAAGATCGTGCGCGCAGGCAGGACGCTGATCCTGCCCGTCAAGAGGAAGGCGGCTGGGTTCTACTTCCGGTCGACGGTCTCGGCGCAGTCGATGCCGCGCGGCAAGGCCAAGGTCACGGTGCTGGCGAGTGCTGGCAAGAAGACCAGGACCTTGGGCAGTCGCAGCGTCACGATCCGCTGACAGCCGTTCTCAGGCCTTCGCGATCGTGAAGGCGAGTCCGAGGTCGGCATCGGTGAACGAGTGATCGTCCGCCGACTGTGAGATCTCGGTTGCCAGCACCTCGTCGGCGATCAGGCCCTGATGGGCCGTCAGCGCGTCGGCCATCGCGGTCTCGGCGTTCCAGGTGACCGTGATGCGGTCGCTGACGTCGAGACCTGAGGACTTGCGTGCCTCCTGGATGATCCGGATGGCCTCGCGGGCCAGGCCAGCGCGGCGCAGGTCGTCGTCGAGCTCGAGATCGAGTGCGACGGTCTCGCCCTGGTCGTTGACGACCGACCGACCTTCGCGCGGGTGCTCGGCGATGATGACGTCATCGGGACCGACGTCGATGGTCTCGCCGTCGAGCTCGACTGTCGTGGTGCCGGTGGCTGACAGCTCGGCGGCCAGACGTCCGGCATCGGCGGCGGCGATGGCACCGGCGACCTGCGGGGTCTGCTTGCCGAAGCGCTTGCCGAGGTTGCGGAAGTTGCCCTTGGCCGAGTGGTCGACCAGGTCGCCCGTGGTCTCGAACGACTCGAGCGAACGGACGTTCAGCTCTTCGGCGATCTCGGCGCGCAGCTCGGCGCTCAACAGGGCGTAGGCCTGCGAGCCGACGACTGCACGCCGCAACGGCTGACGGGTCTTGGCCTTGGCCTCAGCGCGGGCCGCACGCCCGAGCTCGACGACCCGGCGCGCCAGACGCATCTGCGCATCGAGGTTGTCGTCGACCAAGGAGGAGTCGGCCTTGGGCCACGTCGCGAGGTGGACCGAGCGGGGCAGCTCGTCGGAGGTTGCGGCGAAGAGGTCTTGCCAGACCCGTTCGGTGATGAACGGGGTCAATGGAGCCATCACCAGGGTCACCAGGTGCAGGGTCTCGTGCAGCGTCGCGAGGGCTGAGGTGTCACCGGCCCAGAAACGACGCCGTGAACGGCGCACGTACCAGTTGGACAGCAGGTCGACGTAGGACGCGATCAGGGTGCCGGCACGCTGCGTGTCGAACTCCTCGAGCGCATCGGTGACCTGCTGGGTCAGCCGGTGCGCCTCGCCGAGGATCCAGCGGTCCATCGCCGGACGGTCGGCGAAGGCCGGAGCCTCAGCCGCAGGCGTCCAGTCGTTCGCGCCGGCGTACAGCACGTGGAACGCCGTGGTGTTCCAGTAGGTCAGCAGCACCTTGCGGACGATCTCGGACAGCGCGTTGTGGCCGATGCGGCGCGGGGCCCACGGTGAGCCGGAGCAGGCCATGAACCAGCGCAGCGCGTCGGCGCCGTGCTCGTCCATCAACGGCATGGGCAACAAGATGTTGCCCAGGTGCTTGCTCATCTTCTTGCCGTCCTCGGCGAGGATGTGGCCGAGGCACACGACGTTCTCGTACGAGCTCTGGTCGAAGACCAGGGTGCCGACGGCCATGAGCGAGTAGAACCAGCCGCGGGTCTGGTCGATCGCCTCGCAGATGTACTGGGCGGGGTAGGCCTGCTCGAACTTCTCGGCCGATCCGGGCACGTGGGGATAGCCATGCTGCGCGAACGGCATCGAGCCGGAGTCGAACCAGGCGTCGATGACGTCGGGGACGCGCCGGTAGGTGCCGGCCTCGCCGTCGATCTCGAAGGTCACGTCGTCGATGAACGGGCGGTGCGGGTCGAGGCCCGACAGGTCGCGGCCGGTCAGCGTCGACAGCTCGGCCAGAGACTCGATGCACACGAGCTTGGTCGGGTCTTGGTCATTGCGCCAGATCGGCAGGGGAGTGCCCCAGTAGCGGCTGCGCGACAGCGACCAGTCGATGTTGTTGGTCAGCCAGTCGCCGTACCGGCCGTTCTTGATCGTCTCGGGGAACCAGTTGGTGTTGGCGTTCTCGGCCAGCAAGCGATCTTTGACCGCGGTGGTGCGGATGTACCAGGCGGGCAGCGCGTAGTACATCAACGGCGTGTGGCAGCGCCAGCAGTGGGGGTAGGAGTGCTCGTAGGCCAGCTCGCGGAACATCAGCCCGCGCGCGGTCAGATCGTCGGCGAGCGTGCGGTCTGCGGTCTTGAAGAACATCCCGCCGACCAGCGGGACGTCGTCCTCGAAGTGCCCGTCGGGCCGGATCGGGTTGACGACGGGCAGGTCGTAGGCCTTGCAGACCGCCATGTCGTCGGCGCCGAAGGCAGGGGACTGGTGCACGAGACCCGTGCCGTCCTCGGCCGTGACGTAGTCGGCCAGCACGATGAAGTGCGCCTCTTCTGGGAACTGGACCAGCTCGAACGGACGCTGGTACGTCCACCGCTCCATGTCGCGGCCGCTGATCGTCTCGCCGGTGAGCGTCCAGCCCTCGCCGAGGGCCTTGCCCACCAGGGACTCCGCGACGAGGAGCGTTTCGTTGCCGTCGGTGGCCAGGACGTAGGTGAACTCGGGGTTGACGGCGACCGCGGTGTTGGACACGAGGGTCCACGGTGTGGTGGTCCACACCAGCAGCGAGGCCTGGCCTGCGAACGGCCCCGACGTGAGCGGGAAGCGGACGTACACCGACGGATCGGTGATGGTCTCGTAGCCCTGCGCCAGCTCGTGGTCGGACAGCGTGGTGCCGCAGCGCGGGCAGTAGGGCGCGACCCGGTAGTCCTCGGACAGCAGGCCCTTCTTGAAGATCGTCGACAGCGCCCACCAGACGCTCTCGACGTACGCGGGCTCCATCGTGCGGTACGGATTGGCCATGTCGACCCAGTAGCCCATGCGGTCGGTCATCTCTTCGAAGAGATCGGTGTTGCGCACGACGGCCTCACGGCACTTGGCGTTGAACTCGGCGATGCCGAACGCCTCGATGTCGAGCTTGCCGTTGAAGCCGGCTCTTTCTCGACCGCGATCTCGACCGGGAGACCGTGGCAGTCCCAGCCGGCCTTGCGGTCGACGTGGTAGCCCTGCATCGTCTTGAACCGCGGGAACACGTCCTTGAAGACACGCGCCTCGACGTGGTGGGTTCCGGGCGTCCCGTTAGCCGTCGGAGGGCCTTCGTAGAACGTCCACCGGGGTGCGTCGGGCGGGGTGTCGAGGCTGGCGGCGAAGGTGCCCTGATCGGCCCAGAGGTCGAGAATCTCGCGCTCCAGCACCGGCAGATCGATGTGGGCGGGAACGGGGCGATAGGACGCGTGCGAAGTCACCCGCACGATTCTACGGGTGAGCGACGACGACTCTGCGGCGGTGCGAGTTGCTCTTGGCGATTCTGAGGTCTAATCTCCACGCATGCCAAACACCAAGCTCGCCGTGCGAGCCGATGAGACGCCATGGACCGCCGCAGAGGCCAAGGAAGTGCGGGCCGAGCTGGAAGCCGACCTCATCCGCCTGCGAGGAGAGCTCGACCAGTCCGCTCGTGCGGCTGCAGGACCTGCTCCGCGACGGCGTCGACGGCGCGGGCAACGACCAGGCCGATGTGGGCTCCAAGGGCCTCGAGCGGGATGCCGAGATGTCGCTTGCGGCCAACCAGCGAGAGCTGCTGCTGCAGACCGAGAAGGCGCTCGATCGTCTCGACAAGGGCAGCTACGGACAGTGCGAGGTCTGCGGAGAGGCGATCGGCAAGAATCGTCTGATCGCGTTCCCACGTGCCACACTGTGCATGACATGCAAGCAGCGCGAGGAGCGTCGCTGAGCCCTGGCGACGACCACGGCGCGACCACACGGACATACGTACGACTGTTTGCAGTCGTCACGGTGCTGGTGTTCGTCCTCGACCAGGTGACCAAGGTCATCGCGGTCGAGAAGCTGCAGGGCCGTGAGTCGATCGAGCTAATTCCTGGTGTGTTGTCGCTGACATTTCTGCGCAACCCCGGGGCGGCGCTGAGCGCCGGCGCCGGCTTCACCCTGCTGCTGAGCCTGGTGGCGATCGCCGTCTGTGTCGGAGTCATCCGGGCCGCGACACGGTTGCGCGACAAGGGCTGGGCCATCGGTCTTGGGCTGCTGCTCGCCGGCGCCCTCGGCAACTTGATGGACCGGATCTTCCGGGAGCCGTCGCCGCTGAAAGGTCATGTGGTCGACTTCATCGACTACGGGGTCTTCGTCGGCAACGTCGCCGACATCGCCCTGACGTTTGCGGCCGTCATCATCGTGTGGCGCGCCTGGCGCGGAGTCGGCCTCGACGGCACGCGCGAAGAGAAAGCACCTGGGAAGAAGAAGTCATGACGTCTCGCTGGACCCCACTGGCTGGACCCCGCCGAGCTCGAGCACAGGGTCATCCACGTTCCCGAGGGCCTGGCCGGCGAACGGGTCGACAGCGCGTTGGCTCGACTGCTCGGCCTGTCGCGCACCCGCGCCAGCGAGCTCGTCGCAGCCGGGCTCGTGACGGTCGACGGGCAGGCTCCGGCCAAGTCCGACCGCGTCATGCCCGGTGCACTGCTCGAGGCGTCGATCCCGGCGCCGCGGCGCGCCGTCGTCGTGGCGACCGAGGTCGAGGGCATGCAGATCGTGTTCCAGGACGACGACATCGTCGTGGTCGACAAGCCCATCGGTGTCGCGGCCCACCCGAGCGTCGGCTGGACCGGTCCCACGGTGCTCGATCACCTGGCCGGCGTCGGCATCCGGATCTCCACCTCGGGCGCTCCTGAGCGTCAGGGCATCGTGCACCGGCTCGACGTCGGCACGAGCGGGCTGATGGCGGTCGCCAAGTCCGAGCACGCGTACACCGTGCTCAAGCAGGCGTTCCGCGATCGCACGGTCGAGAAGACCTATCACGCGCTGGTGCAGGGACACCCCGATCCGCACACCGGCACGATCGACGCCCCCATCGCTCGGCACCCCAAGCACGACTTCAAGTTCACGGTCAAGGACGGCGGCCGCGACAGCATCACGCACTACGACACGCTCGAGGCGCACCGTTTCGCGAGCCTGCTGACGATCAAGCTGGAGACCGGCCGGACACACCAGATCCGCGTCCACATGAGTGCGATTCATCACCCGTGCGTCGGCGACCTGATGTACGGAGCCGATCCGACGCTCGCCAAGCGGGTCGACCTCGACCGCCAGTGGCTGCACGCCAAGGGCCTGGCCTTCACGCACCCGCGCAGCGGCGAGTGGGTCGAGTTCAGCTCGGAGTACCCCGACGACCTGGTCCATGCACTCGAGGTCGTCCGCGCCGCCGAATAGCCTCTGTGAGGCACGACACCGGCCGAATCCCACATCGTGAGAACCGTCCGGACGGTACAGCGAAGTTTCCTAACGTGTGAGTCGCCGCGGAGCACCCTCTGCGGGATCACAGCCCGGCCACCAGCCGGTACGAAAGGAACTCCCGATGTCCGAGAACCTCATCGAGGCACCGAAGAAGAACCGCGGGCTCATCGCGGTCATCGCCGTCATCGTGCTCGCGGTCGTCGCGGCCCTCATCTTCTTCCTGACCCGCGGTGACGACGACGCCTCGGCCGCCGAAGGCAAGACCGTCAAGATCGGCGTCGTCGGCGCCAGCGACCCGTACTGGGCCGTCTACAAGGACGCTGCGGCGAAGGCCGGCATCAAGGTCGACATCGTCGACTTCACCGAGTACACGCAGCCCAACCCGGCCGTCGACGCAGGTGAGCTCGACCTCAACCAGTTCCAGCACATCGTCTACCTGGCCGACTACAACGTCTCGAACGACAAGAACCTCGTGCCGATCGGCTCGACCGCGATCTACCCGCTGGGCCTGTACTCCAAGAAGTACGACTCGGCGCAGGACATCCCCGACGGCTCGACCGTCGCAGTCCCGACGACGCCAGCAACCAGGCGCGCGGACTGCTGATCCTGCAGTCGGCTGGCCTGATCACGCTGAAGGACGGCGGCACGATCTTCTCCGACCTGTCCGACGTCGACAAGGACGCCTCCCGCGTCAAGGTCAAGGACCTCTCGGCAGACATCACCGCCACGAGCCTCGACGACCTGGCCGGCGCGATCATCAACAACGACTTCGTCGAGAAGGCCGGCCTCAAGTTCGCCGACGCGATCGCGCAGGACGACCCGGCCGATCCGAACGCCCTGCCGTACGTCAAGCATCTTCGCGGCTCGCGCCGAGGACAAGGACAACGCGACGTACCTGAAGCCGTCAAGATCTTCCAGGACACCAAGGCCGTGACCGACGGTCTGCAGGAGGTCTCGGGCGGCACGGCCCAGCTGGTGAAGACGCCAGTCGCCGACCTCGAGACCTCGCTGGCCAAGGTCGAGAAGGACACGGCTGCCACCAAGTGACTCAGCGGTCGTGAGTCCCGGGCGAGGGATCCCCTCGCCCGGGACTTCGCTGCTGCTTCGGGAGGAATATTTCATGCCCATCATCGAGCTTCGAGGAATCTCGAAGACCTTTCCACCGGCCCGCCGGGGTGCCTCGCCCGTCGAGGCGGTGCGCGACGTCGACCTGTCGATCGACGCCGGCGAGATCGTCGGCATCGTCGGCTACTCCGGTGCCGGCAAGTCGACGCTGGTACGGCTCGTCAACGCGCTGGAGCCAGCGACGTCCGGCTCCTTGCTGGTCGACGGCACCGACCTGACACAACTGCGCGAGCGCCAGCTGCAGAAGGTCCGGCTCGACATCGGCATGATCTTTCAGCAGTTCAACCTGTTCGGCTCGCGAACGGTCTGGGGCAACATCGCGTACCCGCTCGAGGTCGCGAAGGTGCCGAAGGCCGAGCAGCAGAAGCGCATCTCCGACCTGCTGCACTTCGTCGGTCTGGCCGACAAGGCCCACGCCTGGCCCGAACAGCTGTCCGGTGGGCAGAAGCAGCGGGTCGGCATCGCCCGCGCACTGGCGACATCGCCGAAGATCCTGCTCGCCGACGAGGCCACCAGTGCGCTCGACCCGGAGACGACCGTCGAGGTGCTGCGTCTGCTCAAGAAGGTCAACACCGACCTCGGGATCACGATCGTGGTCATCACGCACGAGATGGACGTCGTCAAGACGATCGCCGACCGCGTCGTCGTGATGGAGGAAGGCCGCATCGTCGAGCAGGGACCGGTCTTCGACATCTTCTCCAGGCCCCAGCACGCCGCGACCCAGCGCTTCGTCTCGACGCTGGTCGACGACGTGCCCGACGAGGCCTCGGTCGCCGCGCTGCGACGGCGGCACCCCGGTCGGCTCGTGACGTTGTCGTTCCGCGACGAGTCGGTGAGTCAGTCAGCTGTCTTCGCCGAGATCATCGGCCGTGGAGTCGAGTTCGAGCTGGTCTTCGGCGGCGTCGAGGACGTGCGCGGACGGGCGTTCGGCCATCTGACCCTCGAGCTGCGCCAGGTGACCCGCCTGCGGTCGACGAGGCGGTGAGGGCGGTCAGCGCCCTCGTCGAGACGACGGAGGTGGCCTGATGGATCGCGTGTGGGGAGCCGCGGCTCGATTCCTCGATGGTCTGTGGACCACGATCTGGCTCGCGGGCGCCGGGCTCGTGATCGGTGGCCTGCTCGGTCTGGCGATCGGCACGGGGCTGTACGTGAGCCGCGGTGGGGGGATCCTGGCGAGCAGGCCGGTCAACGTGGTGCTCAACTTCCTGGTCAACTTCCTGCGGCCGATCCCGTTCGTGCTGCTCGCGATGGCACTGCAGCCGGTCGTCCGGCACTTCGGGATCCCCGGCATCGGCAACGGGTACGCACTTGTCACGATCGTGTTCGCCTCGACGTTCGGCATCGCGCGCATCGTCGAGCAGAACCTGGTGAGCGTCGACCCCGGCGTGCTCGAAGCGGCGCGTGCCATGGGGGCCAGCAGGTTCAAGGTCGTGACGTCGGTGCTGCTGCCAGAGGCCCTCGGCCCGCTGATCCTCGGCTTCACCTTCGCGCTCGTGGCGATCGTCGACATGACCGCGATCGTGGGCATCATCGGTGCCGACAGCCTGGGCAAGGTCGCCTTGACGTACGGGCTCAAGCAGTTCAACTGGACCGTGGTCGCGGTCGCGATCCTGCTTGTCATCATCATCGTCCAGATCGGACAGCTGGTCGGAAACGCCCTCGCGCGCAAGGTCATGCGGCGCTGATCCGCTCGCTGGCGGGAACCCGGGGGATGGAACAATGGCGCGCATGAGTCCTGCCGTGCGCCAGTCCGAGAAGTCGAGGGATGTCCTCTACGACATCCGTGGACCCGTCAGCGCCCGAGCAGCCGCCCTGGAGGCGGAAGGGCACCGCATCCTGAAGCCAACATCGGCGATCCGCAGTCGTTCGGCTTCATGGCACCCGACGAGATCTTGCAGGACGTCATCGCGGCCTTGCCGACCTCGGCGGGCTACTCCGACTCGCGTGGCATCCTGCCGGCTCGACGCGCGGTGGTGCACCACTACCAGCTGCAAGAGGGCTTTCCGACGATCGACATCGACGACGTCTGGATCGGCAACGGGGTCTCCGAGCTGATCCAGGTGGCGCTGCAGGCACTGCTCAACAACGGCGACGAAGTGCTGATCCCGATCCCCGACTACCCGTTGTGGACCGCGGTGACCAACCTCGCCGGCGGCGTGCCCGTGCACTACCTGTGCGACGAGGAGAACGACTGGAACCCCGATCTGGCCGACCTGGAGTCCAAGATCACCGACCGCACGAGGGTCCTCGTGGTGATCAACCCCAACAACCCGTCGGGTGCCGTCTACTCGCGCTCGACCCTTGTCGGCATCGCGGACCTGGCGCGCAAGCACAACCTCGTGCTGATGGCCGACGAGATCTACGACAAGATCCTCTACGACGACGCCGTGCACATCCCGATGGCGTCGATCGCCCCCGATCTGCTGACGCTGACGTTCAACGGCCTGTCCAAGGCTTACCGGGTGTGCGGATTCCGGTCCGGCTGGATGGTGGCGACCGGCCCCCTGGAGAAGGCGCGCGACTACCTCGAGGGCATCACGTTGCTCGCCTCGATGCGACTGTGCCCCAACGTCCCGGCGCAGAATGCGATCCAGGTCGCCCTGGGCGGGTATCAGTCGATCAACGAGCTGATCCTGCCCGGCGGGCGCCTGCTGGAGCAGCGCGACACCGTCGTGTGGGAGCGAGAAGATCCCCGGCGTCTCGGTGGTCAGGCCCAAGGGTGGCTTGTACGCGTTCCCGAAGCTCGATCCGGAGGTCTACCCGATCAAGGACGATCAGCAGCTGGCGCTGGACCTGCTGCTGCAGGAGAAGATCCTGCTGACCCAGGGGACCGGTTTCAACTGGCCCGACCCCGATCACCTGCGCATCGTGATGCTGCCGTGGGCGCGCGACCTCTCCGACGCGATCCAGCGGCTCGGCAACTTCCTGAGCACCTACGAGCAGGTCTAGGCGCTCGGCTTCTGACGGAAGAATCTGGTTGTGTCGAACGGCTACTTGCCGGACTTCTTGCGGGCGGCGAAGGCCTCGGCCTCGGCGAGGCGGAACGTGGCGATGCGTCCGATCAGGTCGACCGGCAGGGGCTCGTCGAGCGGGAACCGGATGGCCGACTTTGACGTCTTGTAGGCGGCCAGCTCGTCGTCGAATGCGGCGAACGCGCCGGCGGTGGGGAAGAAGTTGAGCGACGTGTGCTCGGTGTAGCCCGAGAACTGGACGACCACGACGCCGTGCTGCTTGTAGGCCGGGATGTTGTAGCTGATGGTCTCGTCGGCATCGGGCAGGGCAGCCCGGATGACCCGGCGCATCTCGACCAGCCGAGGCTCCACGTCATAGGTCGAGGCCTCGATGAACTCGTCGACGGTGGTGAACGTGCGCTTGTCGTCTTCTGCGTGGCCGGTCATCCCTCAAGTATCCGCGAACCGGTTTTGGCCCGGACGGCGGGACGACACCGGCGTGGTGGCAGTTCTCGTCGGAGGCCTCGACTAGGCTGTAGACCTTCCCCCCACGCCGCGCCGAGGAGGCCTTTGTTCGATGTCGAGTGACTCGTCTTTCGTGCACCTGCACGTCCACACGGAGTACTCGATGCTCGACGGCGCAGCCCTGCTCGACGGCCTGTTCGAGCGCACCGCAGAGCTCCAGATGCCGGCGATCGCCATGACCGATCACGGCAACCTGCACGGCGCCTACGACTTCTGGAGCAAGGCCAAGGCCCACGGCGTCAAGCCGATCATCGGCATGGAGGCCTACCTCACGCCCAACATCCCGCGCAGCGAGAAGAAGGCTGTGCTGTGGAACAAGGGAGCTCGTGACGCCGACGTCGCGGGTCGTGGCGCCTACACCCACATGACGCTGCTGTCCGAGACCACCGAGGGCATGCACAACCTGTTCCGCATCGGCTCGTATGCAAGTCTCGAAGGCCAGTACCGCAAGCCGCGCGCCGACCGCGACCTGTTGCAGCGCTATGGCAAGGGCCTGATCGCGACGACCGGCTGCCCGTCCGGAGAGATCCAGACCTGGCTGCGCATCGGCAACTACGAGAAGGCCCGTGCCTCGGCCGCCGAGTTCCAAGACATCTTCGGCAAGGAGAACTTCTTCCTCGAGCTGATGGACCACGGGCTCGAGATCGAGCGCACCGTGCGCGACGGGCTGCTGCGGCTCAAGGACGATCTCGGCCTGCCGCCCATCGCGACGAACGACTCGCACTACACGAGCCCTGAAGACGCCGAGGCCCACTCAGCCCTGCTGTGCGTCCAGTCGGGCTCGACGCTGACCGATCCCAACCGGTTCAAGTTCGACTCCAACGACTTCTACATCAAGTCCGCCGCCGAGATGCGCGACCTGTGGGAAGACCGGTTCGACCTCAAGGAGGCGTGCGACAACACGCTGCTGATCGCCGAGCGCTGCAACGTCGAGTTCACCGAGTCCAACGGCGGCTACATGGCGCGCGCCGACGTCCCCGAGGGCGAGACCGAGGAGTCCTGGTTCGTCAAGGAGGTCTGGCGCGGCGTCGAGAGCCGCTATCCCGGCGACAAGATGACCGACGAGGTGCGGGCGCGCACGAACATGGAGCTCGACGTCGTCCGTACCAAGGGCTACTGCGGCTACTACCTGGTGGTGGCCGACTTCATCAACTGGGCCAAGGACAACGGCATCCGGGTGGGCCCCGGCCGTGGCTCGGGCGCCGGCTCGATCGCGGCGTACGCGCTGCGGATCACCGACATCTGCCCTCTGACCCACGGCCTGATCTTCGAGCGGTTCCTCAACCCCGAGCGCCCCTCGATGCCCGACTTCGACATCGACTTCGACGAGCGTCGTCGCGCCGAGGTCATTCGCTACGTCAGCAACAAGTACGGCGAAGAGCGCGTCGCGATGATCGCGACGTTCGGCCGGCTCAAGTCCAAGGCTGCGATCAAGGACGCCGCCCGCGTCATGGACTATCCCTTCTCGCACGGCGAGCGCATCACCAAGGCGCTGCCCGCCGACATCATGGGCAAGGGCGTGCCGCTCAAGGGATTGTTCGACAAGGAGCACAAGCGCTACGGCGATGCTGCCGACTTCCGCAAGCTGCACGACGACGACGCCGACGTCCGCAAGATCTACCAGACCGCGCTGGGCCTCGAAGGACAGATCCGTCAGTGGGGCGTGCACGCCGCCGGCGTCATCATGTCGAGCGATCCGCTGATCGACATCGTCCCGATCATGAAGCGCGAGCAAGACGGCGCGATCATCACCCAGTTCGACTACCCGATGTGCGAGTCGCTCGGGCTGGTCAAGATGGACTTCCTGGGCCTGCGCAACCTCACGGTGCTCGACGACGCGATCGAGAACATCAAGCGCAACCGCGACATCGACCTGGTGCTCGAAGACCTCGACTTCGAAGATCCGGCGACCTACGACCTGCTGGCCGCCGGTGAGACGCTCGGCGTCTTCCAGCTCGACGGCGGGCCGATGCGCGCGCTGCTGCGCAGCATGAAGCCCGACAAGTTCGAGGACATCTCGGCTGTCGGTGCGCTCTATCGTCCCGGCCCCATGGGCGCTGACTCGCACAACAAGTACGCCCGACGCAAGAACGGCCGCGAGCCGATCGACCCGATCCACCCCGATCTGGCCGAGGCGCTCGAGCCGGTGCTGGGTGAGACCTACGGGTTGATCGTCTACCAAGAGCAGGTCATGGAGATCGCTCAGGTGCTCGCGGGATTCTCGCTCGGACAAGCCGACAACCTGCGGCGCGCGATGGGCAAGAAGAAGAAGTCCGAGCTCGACAAGCAGTACGCGGGCTTCCAGCAGGGCATGATCGATCGCGGCTACTCGCAGAAGTCGATCACCACGTTGTGGGACATCCTGCTCCCGTTCTCCGACTACGCCTTCAACAAGGCCCACTCCGCGGCCTACGGCGTCATCTCCTACTGGACCGCGTACCTCAAGGCCAACTTCCCGGCCGAGTACATGGCCGCGCTGCTGACCAGCACGCGCGTCGACAAGGACAAGTCGGCGATCTACCTCAACGAGTGCCGTCGCATGGGGATCAAGGTGCTGCCGCCCGACGTCAACGAGTCGGTGTCCAACTTCGCGTCGGTCGGTGCCGACATCCGCTTCGGGCTCGGAGCGATCCGCAACATCGGCGAGAACGTCGTGGCTGGCATCGTCGAGGGCCGCACCGACAACGGCCCGTACACCGACTTCAACGACTTCCTCGACAAGGTGCCGACCCAGGTCTGCAACAAGCGCGTCCTCGACTCGCTGATCAAGGCCGGTGCCTTCGACTCGATGGGGCATCGTCGGCGTGCCCTGACGACGGTGGCCGAAGAAGCCGTCGACAAGTACATCGACCTCAAGCGGCAGGCCGCGATCGGCCAGGACTCCTTGTTCGGCGGCATGGACGATGCGTTCACCGGCGACAGCGTCGAGGTGCCCGAGTCGCTGCCGGAGTGGGAGAAGACCCAGCTGCTGGCCTTCGAGCGCGACATGCTCGGCCTCTACGTCTCCGACCACCCGCTGCAGGGCCTCGAGCATGTGCTGCGGGCCAGCAGCGACTGCACGGTCGGTGGCTTGCTGACCAACTCCGAGCTGCCCGACGGCAGCACGATCCGCATCTGCGGCCTCATCACGGGGGTGCAGCGCCGGATGAGCAAGAAGGGCGACCCCTGGGCCTCGATCACGATCGAGGACCTCGAGGGCGGTATCGAGGTCATGGTGTTCCCCGGCGCCTACCAGCTCGCGATGCCGGTGCTCAATCCCGACACGATCGTCGTGGTCAAGGGCCGAGTGCGTCGCAAGGACGACGGTCTCGAGCTCAACGCGCTCGAGGTCACGATGCCTGCGATGGGATCGGGCGGCCCCGACCGCCCCTTGGTCGTGACGTTGCCGGTCGCGCGGTGCACGAGCGACACGATCGGCACGTTCAAGCAGGTCCTGTCGACCCATCCGGGCATGTCCGAGGTGCACCTGCGGCTGGTCGGCAACGGCTCGACCAAGGTCATGCGTCTCGACGACAAGCGACGTGTGGCACAGTCGTCCTCACTGATCGCCGATCTCAAAGAATTGCTGGGACCCCATTGTTTGCAGTAGTGCAGTGTCTGTCATAGCCCAGTCCGTCGAGCGACCGTCTCGGCGCAGGCTGCTCTTGACCACGTGGGCGTTCCTGGGCCTTGGACTCGTCGGTGGCCTGGCCTGGCTGTGGCTGGCCAGCCCGGCACAGTGGGAGGCCCGCAGCAACGGCCTCGTGCTCACCGAGGCGGGAGCCCAAGGGCAGTTCTCGGTCATCGTGACCTTCGTGATCGTCGGCGCGATCGGCTCGCTGCTGCTCGGAGCCGTGGCAGGTCGGTCGTGTTCGGGGCTCGGCTGGGCCGTCACGCCGTTCGTCGTCGTCTTGGCGCTGGTGGCAGCTGTCATCGCCTGGCGGGTCGGCGTCGAGCTCGGCCCTCCCGATCCGTCCTCCGTGTCGGTCAGCGCGGTGGGCGACAAGGTTCCTGCCCAGCTGGCGATCGACACCGTCGTGCCGTTCCTGGTGTGGCCGATCGCGGCGCTGCTGGGCGTGGTGCTGGCTATCAGCGCCGACCGTCGCGAGATCTAGCGCGCGATCCGTGCCACGACGGCTCGGGTCATGTGCACCAGGTCGGCGGGCTGAAGTTCGGCCTCCAGGCCGCGTCGCCCGCCGGAGACGAAGATCGTCGGCCACTGGGCAGCCGACTTGTCGATCACGGTCCGGTGGGCCTTCTTCTGCCCGATGGGGGAGATCCCGCCGATGACGTAGCCGGTGGCCCGTTGAGCCTGGCCGGTGTCGGCCATCTGTGCCCGCTTGCCGCCGAGCGCATCGGCCAGCGCCTTGAGGTCGAGCGAGCCCATGACCGGCACGACACCGACGCACAGCTCGCCGTCGATCAGCGCCATCAAGGTCTTGAAGACCCGTCCGGGCTCGACGCCGAGCGCTCGGGCAGCCTCCATCCCGAAGGACTCCGCACGAGGGTCGTGGACGTACGAGTGCGGCGTGAAAGGGACATTCGCCCGATGGAGCGCGATGAATGCCGGGGTTGCGTCGGTGGGCTTCTTGTTGGCGGCCACAAGCCCACCGTAATGGGTCCGTAGACTTGGCGTCGTGATGAGACGAATCGACCTGCGTGAACTTGACCCGGTGGCCGCCGAAGCTGCGGCTGTCTACGGTGCGGCCGTGCCGCGTGCCGAGGTCGATGTCGAGCATGCGCTGGCGGCGGTGCGTCCCATCTGCGAGGACGTGCGTGCGCGTGGCACCGCAGCCGTGCTGGATGCGGGGGAGCGGTTCGACCAGGTGCGTCCGACCCAGCTGCGAGTTCCGGCCGACGCGCTGGCCTCGGCGCTGGCTGACCTCCCCGACGACATCCGCGCTGG
Source organism: Aeromicrobium sp. UC242_57 (assembly GCF_044452305.1). Taxonomy (NCBI): domain Bacteria; kingdom Bacillati; phylum Actinomycetota; class Actinomycetes; order Propionibacteriales; family Nocardioidaceae; genus Aeromicrobium; species Aeromicrobium sp. UC242_57. The sequence goes on from NZ_JBIOAM010000001.1 coordinate 507,442, forward strand.
TCTCGAAGAGTCGATCCGGCGCCTGCGTCAGACGTGCGAGGCCGAGCTCGAGGAGTCCCTGACGACCACCGTCGCCCCAGGGGCTGTTGTCGAACGCCGCATCGTGCCGATGCAACGGGTCGGCCTGTACGTCCCCGGCGGGCTGGCGCCGCTGGTCAGCACCGTCATCATGAACGCTGTCCCCGCGCAGGTCGCCGGCGTGCCGGGCATCGCTCTGGCCAGCCCGCCGCAGGTGGAGTTCGGCGGTCTCCCCGCACCCCACGATCCTTGCTGCGTGCGCGCTGCTCGGCATCGACGAGGTGTACGCCGCCGGCGGCGCCCAGGCGCTGGCGATGTTCGCCTACGGCGCGTCGTCCGATGCTGGCGTCGACTGCCGGCCCGTCAACCTGATCACGGGCCCGGGCAACATCTACGTCGCAGCGGCCAAGCGCTATCTGCAGGGAACTGTCAGCATCGACGCCGAAGCTGGGCCGACCGAGATCGCGATCATCGCCGACGGCACGGCCGACGCGGCGTTCGTGGCAGCCGACCTGATCAGCCAGGCCGAGCACGACCCCATGGCGGCCAGCGTCCTGATCACCGACGACGAAGCACTGGCGACGGCGGTCGAGGCCGAGCTGACGACGCAGGTCGCGGCTGCCAAGCACGCCGAACGCATCACGATCGCGCTGGAGGGCACCCAGTCCGCGACCGTGCTGGTGCGTGACGTCGACCAGGCGATCGACGTCGCGAACGGCTACGCGGCCGAGCACCTCGAGATCCACACCGCCGACGCCGGCGCGGTCGCCGCACGCATCGTCAACGCCGGTGCGGTCTTCGTGGGATCGTTCACCCCGGTCTCGCTCGGCGACTATGCCGCCGGTTCCAATCACGTGCTGCCCACGGCCGGGTGCGCATGTCACTCGTCAGGTCTGTCGGTGCGTGCCTTCTGCAAGAACATGCACGTCGTGACCTATGACGAGGCTGCACTGCGAGAGGTCGGAGATCACGTCGTGACGCTGGCGGAGGCCGAGAATCTGCCCTCGCACGGCGCCGCCGTGTCGATCAGGACGTCGCGCTGATGCCACTTCCTGCCTGGGTCCCGATTCGCGAGGACCTGCGAGGCTTCGAGCCGTACGGCGCCCCGCAGATCCCCGACGTCATCAGCCTCAACGTCAACGAGAACCCGTATGCGCCGAGCGCTGCGGTGGCCGCTGACATCGCCGAGTCGGTGCGCGTCGCCGCACTCGGCCTGAACCGCTATCCCGACCGCGATGCGACGCAGCTGCGTGCCGATCTGGCGACCTACCTGGGCCACGGGCTGACCAGTGACCAGGTGTGGGCCGGCAACGGCTCCAACGAGGTCATGCTGCACATCCTCCAGGCCTTCGGCGGTCCGGGACGCACGGCCGTGTCGTTCGCACCGACGTACTCGATGTACCCGAGTACGCCCGTGACACCCACACGCGCTGGGTGGCCGGGCAGCGTGAGGAGGACTTCACGGTCGACCTCGATCGGGCGCTGACACTCATCGCCACCGAGAAGCCCGACGTCGTGCTGCTGACCTCGCCCAACAACCCGACCGGCACGGCGTTGCCGCTCGACACGATCCGGGCGATCGCCGAGGCCGCGCCAGGTGTCGTCGTCGTCGACGAGGCCTATGCGGAGTTCCGGCGTGAGGGCACTCCGAGCGCGCTCGACGTGCTGGGGGAGTACCCGCGCCTGCTGGTGACCCGCACCATGAGCAAGGCGTTCGCGCTGGCGGGCGGCCGGCTGGGCTATCTCGCCGCCGATGCGGCGATCGTCGACGCGTTGCGCATCGTGCGTCTGCCCTATCACCTGTCGGCGGTGACACAGGCCGCTGCGAGCGCCGCGCTGCGCCACGCCGACGAGCTCCTGGCCCGCGTCGACGAGCTGCGCACGACTCGCGACGAGCTCGCCGTGTGGCTTCGCGGACAGGGCTACGAGGTGGCCGAGTCCGACGCCAACTTCGTGCTGTTCGGCAAGTTCGCCGATCGCCACGCCGTCTGGCAGGGCCTTGTCGACCGCGGAGTGCTCATACGGGAGACTGGTCCCGATCAATGGCTGCGGGTGTCTGTGGGCACGCCGGCCGACATGCAAGCCTTCTATGGCGCTTTGAAAGAGGTAGTCGCGACATGAGCCGTACGTCACGCATCGAGCGGAAGACCTCTGAGTCTCATGTCGTGGTCGAGGTCGACCTCGATGGCACCGGTGCCAACGACATCTCGACCGGTGTCGGCTTCTACGACCACATGCTGACCGCGTTCTCGCGGCACTCGCTGATCGACCTGACGGTCAAGACCGAGGGCGATCTGCACATCGACGCGCACCACACGGTCGAGGACACCGCGATCTGTCTCGGACAGGCGATCCGTGAGGCGCTCGGCGACAAGATCGGCATCAAGCGCTACGGCGATGCTCTGGTGCCGCTCGACGAGTCGATCGCGCAGGCAGTCGTCGACGTCTCCGGACGTCCCTACTTCGTGCACAGCGGCGAACCCGAACGTCAGATCACCGCGATCATCGGCGGCCAGTACTCCGGCTCGCTGACCGCGCACGTCCTGGAGTCGATCGCTCACCACGCGGCCATGACGATGCACGTGCGGTTGATCGACGGACGCGATCCGCACCACATCGCCGAGGCCCAGTTCAAGGCTGTCGCCCGTGCGCTGCGCGAGGCGATCGCGATCGATCCGCGTGAGTCCGGCATCCCCAGCACCAAGGGCGCTCTGTGACCTTGCCCCTCGTCGCGGTTCTCGACTATGGCTCGGGCAATGTCCGCTCGGCCGTCCGCGCGGTCGAGCGGGCTGGCGCGCAGGTCGAGCTGACCAGCGATCCGCGCAAGGTCGCCGAGGCCGATGGCCTGCTGGTTCCTGGTGTGGGCGCCTTCGAGGCGTGCATGCGCGGGCTTGAGGCCGTCGATGGTGTGCGGTTGATCGAACGGCGTCTCATCGCGTCCAAGCCGGTGCTGGGCATCTGCGTGGGCATGCAGATCCTGTTCGGTGAGGGCATCGAGCACGGCGTGCAGACGCAGGGCTGCGGCGAGTGGCCTGGCGTCATCGAGCGGCTGCAGGCGCCGATCGTCCCGCACATGGGCTGGAACACCGTCGTACCGGGCGGTGCTGCCAAGGGCTCGCGGATGTTCGCCGGCATCGAGGACGAACGGTTCTACTTCGTGCACTCCTACGGGCTGCGGGACTGGGTGCTCAGCCGACCGCCGGCTCTGCCGGAGGCGCAGGTCACCTGGACTGAGTACGGCGGCGACCGGTTCGTGTCGGCAGTCGAGGACGGCCCGTTGTGGGCAACGCAGTTCCACCCTGAGAAGTCGGGTGACGCCGGTCGCCGGTTGCTGCAGAACTGGATCGCAACGCTCTGATCTGACCAGGTCCGAGCCGATCAGAGCGCCGCGAGAGGGCTCAGCTGGCCTTGAGCCACTTGGTGTTGCTGGTCGAGCGGACCTTGTTCGACGAGATCGACTCGTCGTAGATCGTGACGTCAGCGTTCTCGCGGTCGCCGACGAAGCCGTACAGGCCGGTCTGCACCTTGATGCCCTTGGGCTTGTTGAAGCAGGAGTTGGCGATCCGGTAGGTGATGCTGCCCCCGCGTGCCGTTCTTGCGGGTCAGCTTGCCGGTGCACAAGAACTTGGAGTAGTTGCGGTTGTAGACCGCGACTCGCCGCTTGGAGCCGTCGCTGATGATCTGGTAGGTCGGCCAGCTCTTGCTGCCCTTGACCCGGATGCCGCCATAGACCTGGATCGAGCCCTTGCCGAGCTCGGCGAACTTCATCGTGACGCGCAAGGTCTTCTTGCCGTACTTGACGGTCGCGCTGGTGGCATCGATTCCGGTGGCGATGCTGTCGGCCCGGTCGAGCACCGTGCCGCTGTCATCGCCATAGCCGTCGTACTGCACGACGTCGGCCCGCTTGTCCTTGATGGTGTCTGACTGGGCCGAGGCGGTCACCGCGGTCGTGGCGAGCAGCGTCGTCGCTGCGAGACCGCCGACGATCAGATGAGTGAGGGTGCGCATCGCCGATCAGCTCGCCTTCAGCCACTTGGTCGACTCAGGCGTACGTACCCGGGACGACGAGATGACCTCTTGGTAGATCGTGAAGCTCTCGTTGTCGAAGTTGATGAACCGCGACACGCCCGTCTGCACCTTGATGGCCTTGGGCTTCTTGAGGCACGTCCGCTTCACGCTGAACGTGATGGTGCCCTTCTTGCCAGCCTTCTTGGTCTGCTTACCGGTGCACAGCTGCTTCATCTCGTCGCCCTTCAGGTCGTAGACCGCGACCTTCTTGCGGCTGATGCTGGAGATGAGGTATCGAGGCTGCTTGGAGCCCTTGACCCGCACCACGGCACCGGCCTGGACCTCCTGGCGGGTCAGGTCGGCGAAGCGGATCGTGACCTTGATGCTCTTCTTGCTGTGCTTGACCGTCGCGCTGGTGGCTTCGATGCCGCTCGCGAGGCTGTCGGCACGATCGAGGATCGTTCCGGCTTCGTCTTCTTCGAAGTCGTCGTACTGGACGACGTCAGCACGCTTGTCGGTGATCTTGTCGGACTGGGCCGTCGCAGTGACGGCGGTGCCGGTCAGGATGGCCGTGGTGGCGAGCCCTCCGACGAGCAGGTGGGTGATGGTACGCATGCGACAGACTGTAACTGGACGACCGGGTATTTTCTGGGGATTGATCGAAAACCGGTTGAGGTCACATCAGAGGGCAGCAAGAATCGCGGCCGCGAGGGCGTCGGGCTCGGTCAGCTCGGGGCCAGTGGCCGGTCGGCAGCTCGACGATCGTGACATCGCTGATCTGTGTCAGCTCGGCGAAGTAGGACTCATCGGCCTGCAGGTATGAGTCGATCTGCTCGCGGGTGAACGTCGTCGAGATCAGCGTGATGGGCACGTCGAACCGGCGTGGGGCGTCGCTGGCTGTTGCCGATCACGTGCGGCCGCAGCGGGATGTGGGATGGCCCGGGCGCGGAAGTCATCGAGCTGGGCTTGGTCGAAGCCGTCGAGGTCGCGCGAGCCGTCGCCGCGGAAGACGTCCCATGGCGGCAGGGGCAGGTCGGGTCCGTCGACCGGTAGGTCGGGATTGGTCGCCATGCCGTGGGGGAGCGGCGCACTGTCGACGTAGATCGCGCGGCTGACCCGGCCAGGACGTTGGTCGACTGCGGCGTGGATCACGGTGCCGCCTCCGCTGTGGCCCACCAGGACCACCTCGTCGTCGGCGTCGTCGATCAGCGCGGTCACCGCCGCGACGTGCTGGGCGAGCCCGATGCCGGACCGGTCGGACTCGACCGACTCGAGCCCTGGCAGCGTGACGGATGTGACGTCGTGACCAGCAGCCACGAGCGCAGGCGTCACCTGCTGCCAGGACCAGTCGCCGAGCCAGAAGCCGGGAACGAGGATGAGTTTCATACCGGCCACGGTAGGTGCAGCCGCCGACAGATAACATCACGTCGTGACTCTTGAACTCCTGCCCGCTGTCGATGTCGCCGATGGACAGGCCGTGCGCCTCGTCCAAGGAGCGCTCGGCAGCGAGACGTCCTACGGATCCCCGCTCGATGCTGCGCTGCAGTGGCAGACCGATGGTGCCGAGTGGATCCACCTGGTCGATCTCGACGCAGCGTTCGGCAAGGGCTCCAACCGCGAGCTGCTGGCCGACGTCATCGGCCGGCTCGACGTCAAGGTCGAACTCTCTGGTGGTATCCGCGACGATGCTTCGCTCGGAAGCTGCTCTGGCGACCGGCTGCACCCGCGTCAACCTCGGCACCGCGGCGATCGAGAACCCCGACTGGTGCGCCAAGGTCGTCGGCCAGTACGGCGACCAGATCGCGGTCGGCCTCGACGTCCGCGGCACGACGCTGGCCGCCCGTGGCTGGACCGAGGACGGCGGTGACCTGTTCGAGACCCTGGCGCGCCTGGATCGCGACGGCTGCGCCCGCTACGTCGTCACCGACGTGACCAAGGACGGCACGCTGACCGGGCCCAACCTCGACCTGCTCCGTCAGGTGTGCGCCGTGACCGACAAGCCCGTCGTCGCCTCGGGCGGCGTGTCGAGTCTTCAGGACCTGCGTGACATCGCGACGCTTGCCGACCTCGGCGTCGAAGGATCCATCATCGGCAAGGCGTTGTACGCCGGTGCGTTCACCCTGCCCGAAGCCCTCGCCGCGGTACGCGAGGTCTGAACCCATGGCGTCGGGCGCGGAGATCTGGTCGGGCTTCTCGGCCGATCCTCGCGAGCCGGACGCTGCGCTGCTCAGGGCGACCGATGCCGACCGCGATCATGCTGTCACGGTGCTGCGCGACGCCTATGCCGACGGCAGGCTGACCCGCGACGAGTTCGAGGCCCGGAGTGCCGAAGTCCTGGGCACCCGCCTCGTGGGCGGGCTTGCAGCGTTGCTGACCGACCTGGTCGTGGCGACCCCTGCCCCGGTCGTGAGGCAGGCGGCCAACCGCTCCAGCCTGCAGGTCCAGGCCGTGACCCAGTACCAGCGCGATTTGCGCGACGCCCGCAACGGGTGGATCTTCGTGTCCGGGCTGTGCGTGGCGATCTGGGGTGCCACGAGCATCGCGAGCGGCGGGCTGTTGTTCTTCTGGCCGATCTTCCCCAGCCTCGGGGTCGGGATCGGCTACTTCTCGATGCAGCTGAACCGCGAGTCGCGGATCGAGGCGATCGAGGACAAGATCGCCGCCAAGCGTCGTCGTCGGCGCGGGCTGGAATAGGACGTCGGTCACATTGAGACCTGACTACGCGCGAATGCGTTAAGGTCCGTTCTTGAGTCACGGAGATCGTGACTTGCTGTAACCAGTTGCACTCGTGCTGGGGGAAGTCGGTGAGAATCCGGCGCTGTCCCGCAACCGTGTGTGGCGTGAGCGATCGCGCCACGAGTCGGAGTACCTGTCACGAGGGTGTCTGGCCAAGTCCTGCCGCGGAAAGCGGGACATGGCCGAATCGTTCTGCGATTCGATCACAGCTCCGCGCCAGATTCTCTGACGCGGAGTTTTGCGTCGATCGGGACGTTTTCTCTGCCATGCCTTACCTCTGCGGGGTCCGAGCAAGGAGAGAATTCATGGGATCCCGGTCCATCATCGAAAGACGGCGTCGCAGCCGAGTGGGAGCAGCGCTGATCAGCGCGTTCACCACACTTGCCCTCGTGCTGGGGCTGGCTCCGGCCGCCCAGGCAGCAAGCGACATATCGGTCTACGTGACCTTCGAGGGCTACAACATCGGACAGGGCTACTACGTCGAGCCGGTCAAGGTGACGGTCCCGGAGGGCTCGACGGCCGCGGCCGTCACCGAGAGCGTCCTGGACGAGACATCGCACCAGTTCACCGCGTTGGACGCTGGAGAGACCAGCAGCGCCGGCTGGTACCTGTCGGGCGTCAAGGGCTTCGACAAGGGAACCGCGAACGTTCCGTCGTACATCACGAGTCAGCCGGGATCGGCTGACCGGCACCGACGGAGACGCGTACCTCGGCACGCCCGACTACAACTCGATGTCGGGCTGGATGTACACGGTCAACAACGTGACGGCCCAGGTCGGTGCGGGTGCACTGACTCTGCACGATGGTGACGTCATGCGGTGGCAGTTCACCCTGTACGGCTATGGCTGCGACCTCGGCCTGGCAGATTCTTGCTGGGAGAGTGAGTCCTACTTCTCCCAGGTCGACAAGACCGATCTGATCAGGGGCATCGGCAAGGGCAAGACCGCTACGGCAACTGACGCAGAACTTGCAACGGCCAGGACGACCGCCGTCAATCCTGCTGCGACCCAGCAGCAGGTCACCGCTGCGCTCACAGCGCTGAACACCGCAGAGCCGACGTCTGCGTGGGTTCGCCTCACGACGACTGCGCAGGGTCAGCCCTGACCAAGCTGCGCGAGAAGCTGGTGAGCGACTTCGGTCAGACCGTGGGCGACTACGACTACAGCGTCGTCAAGAAGCTCAGCATCACCGGGACGTTGAACGCTCAGGACTATGCGGATCTGCGCAACGCGTCGTACGCGGGGACATCGATCGAAGAGCTCGACCTGTCGGGTGCGGTGGACGCGACGACCTACGCCCTCAACGGCATGACTGCGCTGACCGATGTCAGCCTGCCTCCCGTCGCGAACTACACCGTGGCGAATCCGTTCCAGGGCAATGTCTCGCTTCGCAACGTCGTGGTCGCTGCCGAGACGTACACCTTCGGCTCCCCCACGACGTTCAACGGCATCACGACGCTCGAGCGCATCACGTTCCTGCACACCACGAAGCCATCGCTCAACGCCTCGACGTTCAACGGTTCGAACAATGCCGACTCGGCCAATCGTGTCGTCAAGGCTGTCGTTCCGAACCAAGACCGGGGCGACTACGACAAAGCCTCGTTCTCGCAGTACTTCGCCAGCGTCACCGAAAAGGCCAGCGCCGCGGATCTGGGCGAGCTGGAGACCGTCACCGACGAGGCCAAGGCGATCGGCCATGGCGCTGCGGCGGCCGAGTTCCGTTGGACCCTGCTGCAGGACGCGATCACCAAGGCCACCACGGTCCATGATGACGCAGATGCGTCCGCTGCGGCGGTCTACGGTGCACGGCTGGCTCTGCAGACGGCGATCAGCCGGATCGGTGTCGCCGACCTCGGTCTCTCGCTGAAGGTCACGCACGGGGCCGACGTCACACTGTCGTGGAAGAACGGCACAGCCCAGCACTTCGCGGAGCACACGGTGCACCCCCTGGCGAAGGTCGACGCGCTGTCGAACAACGACTACGACGTCTATGTCCCGACCACGACAATCGCGTACACGACCCAGCACATCGCCTCGGCCGTGATTCCGGGCCAGACCGACAAGGTCGCCAAGATCTTCACGGTCGCTGCGGCGACGGCGGGCGCCCAGTACACACTGGATCTCACCCCGTTGGCCGGGCGCCAGGAGTCTGCCTCGTTGATCCCGGGCCTGGGCGCAGGGGACAACCGAGGTCTCTACACCAATCTGGACGACACCGGGGTGCTCAACCTGGACGTCGGCGAGCGTTTCGATCTCGACACGATCCGGACCCAGCAGGCCCAGCTCGATCAGATCAACAACCTCTTCATCGAGCCCGAGTACACGTTCGAGGTGGCAGGCGACAGCGTCACGACCCGACGTATCGGTCAGGACGGCCGTCGTCAGCTGCGTATCAAGGCCGAGAGCCCTGGCGTCAGCGTCGTCAAGATCACGTACGGCCCGCTGCACTACCTGGCGGCCAACGACAACGGCACGCCCGGCAACACCAACTGGTCGTTCAACGGCATCGATCCGCAGAACACCGGCGTCGCCGTCGTCAACGTCGGCGACAACGTCGGAACGTTCGAGACCGGCATCAACGTCAAGAACGAGCTCGACACCTACTACTTCGACAAGACCGCCGAAGAACGCGACTTCACGTTCACCCCGGCAGAAGGCACGACGGTACGGGTTCACGATCCGCTGAACGTCAGTGACTGGGGTGAAGGCTGGAACACGTACGAGGCTGCGCCGGACGGTGGCTTCACGGTCAAGCAAGGGTGGCCGCAACATCGTCGAGCTGAAGAAGGGCGGCAAGGTCCAGTACCGGGTCGTGCGGGCCAAGGGCGTCGACGTGACGATCACCAACACGACGAATCCAGGCCAGTCGTTCGTTGCGGGCGACAACGCGCGGATCGCGATCAGCGGTATCGAAGGTGGCGTCGAGAAGCTCGCGGGCATCTACAACCCGGCCTTCAACTCCGGCACCAAGGGCAAGCTGACGTACTACGACGGTGCGACGCCATTGGTCAGCAACGAGGCGACGCAGTACCAGACGGCCATCACGACCTTCAACGTCAACTACACCTACACGGGTACCGGCGACAAGGCGCTCAACGGCGACATGTTCATCGGTGGCCTCGGCGCCGAATGGCCGTTCCACCGCCAGATTCCCCTGGAGGGCAAGCCGGCCAACCTGGCTGCTGTTGCCATCGGTCCGTACCACTTCGGCGGTCTGCCGACGATCTACGTGCATGGCGACAAGGTCACGACGATTCCTGACGCGCCGAGTGCGCCGACTGGCCTCCAGGTGACGCACGGCAATGCTTCGGCGGAGCTGTCGTGGACTGCACCGACGTCGACAGGTGGTCTGCCTGTCGTCGGGTACAACGTCCGCTACTCCAGCGACGGTGGCACGAGCTGGACGACCAAGAAGCTCGGTACTGCGACGAGTCGGACGCTGACGGGCCTGACCAACGGGACCGAGTACGAGGTGCAGGTTGCGGCATTCAACAGCTCGGCGATCGGTGCGTACACGGCGAGCGAGAAGGTCACGCCGCGAACCGTTCCGGGAGCTCCGACCGGACTTGCCCTGAAGCCGCTCCACAACTCGATCAAGGCGTCGTGGACGGCACCGGCCGATGGCGGCTCAGCCATCACGGGCTACCGCGTGCGAATCTCCGAGGATGCCGGCGAGAGCTGGACGACACAGGACGTCGGCACCGCGACGTCGCGGACACTGACGGGGCTGACCGATGGCACGTCCTATGACGTCCAGGTGGCTGCGGTCAATGCTGAAGGCACCGGCACCTTCACGGGCACCGAGACCGTCAAGGCCGGACTCGACAAGTCCGGAGCTCACGCAGGCCATCGCAGCTGCCCAGGCCAAGGAACCGGGCGACTACACGACCGCAAGCTGGGCGCAGGTCGTCCTGGCACTGGCCGGTGCACAGGCCACGGTCGCCGATGTCGAGGCGACCGAGATCGCTGTCGTTGAGGCAACCCAGGCGCTCCACGCGGCAGTGGCCTCGCTGCACCGCAAGGGTGCGGCACCTGCGGCGCCGAGCGTGTCAGCGTCGACGGCCCAGGCGAGAAAGGCCGGTGCGGCCTGGCTGGCTCGCGAGCTGGCGGCCAATGATGACGTGCTGGGCAATGGTGCCAACACCGACTGGGGCCTGACGGCCGACGCGGTGTTCGCCCTCGCAGGCGCTGGCGTGGCCGGCGATCAGATCGCCGAGACGGCTGATGCGATCTATCACTCGGGAACCGCCTACACCGGCACCTCGGCGAACCTGGCGAGCAGATGGCCCTTCTTGGCCAAGACGGTGCTCGCTCTCCAGATTGCCGGTCTCGACGCGTCGAAGTTCCCGGCCGAAGGCGGGACGCGCGACCTGGTCGCTGACCTGCGCTCGGCCGTCAAGGCAGATGGATCGTGGCAGAACACCTCCGACTCCTTCAAGACGTCGATCGGCATTCTTGCCCTCGCGCGCACGGAGGACGGCGTTCCTGCCGCAGCGGTCGACAAGTTCGAGAAGATGGCCTGTTCGGTCCCGACTCACGTCAACTACGGCGCGTTCGGGTTCGGCGGCGGCTGCTCGGCCGACGTCGACACCACCGCAATGGCCGTGCAGGCTCTGCTGGCCTCGGGCGTGAGCAAGACCGATCCGGCTGTTGCGCGTGCGACGGACTGGATGCTGACGCAGAATCCGGCCGAAGGTTTCCCGTCGCAGTTCGGTGCGGGCAACACCAACACGAGCGGTCTGGCCGCCCAGGCGCTGTTCGCGGCGGGCAAGGACACACCGGGGCAGCAGGCGGCGAGCTTCGTCCAGGGTCTGCAGATCGGCTGCTCGACGGTCGGCCCGATCTCGGCTGAACGGGGCGCAATTGCCTACAACGCGGACGGCTGGGCCACGGCCATGCAGGACGGAATCGGCTCGACCAACCGGGATCAGTGGCGGCGCGCGTCCGCTCAGGCCGTCCTCGGCCTGGGGGCGGAGTCGCTCGGCTTCATCTCGGCGGAGGGCGCCGACGCCAAGACGCCTCAGCCGAGCTGCTCGACTCCGTCCACGGGCACGAAGGTGTCTGCCACCGCAGGTCAGATGACCTACGGCAAGGCAGGATCTGTGACGGTCACCGTGGCAGCCACGAAGGGCACCGCGAAGCCGACGGGCAAGGTCTCGACGAAGGTCGGTCCTGCTACGGTCACCGCCACCCTGGCCAACGGCAAGGCGACGCTCAAGCTGCCCGGCACGTCGTTGAAGCCCGGAGTCAGGTCGCTGTCGGTGTCATATGCCGGTGTCGACGGCGCGTTCGACCCTTCCTCCCAGAAGGTCACGGTGAAGGTCGCCAAGGCCAAGCCCTCCGTGAAGGTCAAGGGGCCGAAGAAGGTCAAGCGGGGCAAGGCCGCGACCTACACCGTCACGGTCGCTGCGCCCGGTGTGCGGGCGACCGGCAAGGTCACGGTGAAGATCGCCGGGAAGTCGAAGACAGTCAGGTTGAACGCCAAGGGCAAGGCGATCGTGAAGGTCACGATCGCCAAGGGCACCAGGCCCGGCAAGAAGACTGTGGCCGTCACCTACCGCGGTGACACCTACGTCGGTTCCGCGAAGGCTCGCAAGGCCGTCACTCACGTGACCAAGTGATCGGCTGAGCCAATCGGCCAGGGCTCGGGTCACGTGATCGATTCGAACGCGTGACCCCGGGCCCTGGCCTCAGCCCGACTTCTCTCCGTGCTGTCGTCACAGCAGGAAGGCACCTCCTCATGACCGTGACACCTCCGACCCGCGCCAGCATCGTCGCGGTCGTCGCACTCGTCGTCGCCCTGCTGCTGTCGGTGATGGCGGTCTCGGTCGTCGCCGAGGAGCGTGCCGGCTACGACGGCGTCTGTCTGCCCAAGGACAGCAACGGCGTGACGTTCGTGATCGACTTCCAGGGCCTCGATGGCAATGACGGTCGTGAGGCCGAGACCATCGTCCGCTGCTCGCCGGTGCGCGGCAATGACGCCTCGATCAGACGGACCGGGCTGCAGGCCATGGTCGACGCTGGCATCGCAGCGCGCGGCACCGTCCCGGTGGGGCGACAGCTATCCGACGCAGCTGGGCTTCGTGTGCCGGATCGAAGGACGCCCGGCTCCCGACGAACCGCTCTACCTCGCCGCATCCGGAACGACGTATCACGAGCCGTGCGGTGACACGCCTCCCGCGGCGGCCTACTGGTCGTACTGGCATGCCGACGGTCAGGGCGGCCCCTGGACGTACAGCAACTACGGGATCATGTCCCGCCACGTCATCCCGGGTGGTTTCGAGGGCTGGTCGTTCTCGCAGAACATCGATGCAGGTGGCGGTGGCGACGGCGATCCCCCCCGCGCGTCGACCCGGTCGTCGTGGACACTGCGCTGTCGATGACGGTCGACCGGTCCGAGGTGCTGGTCGGACAGAGCGCCGTGCTCAGCTGGGACGCCGACGCCGGCGACCACCTCCGGGCGAGCGGGGCGTGGAACGGCGAGCGGCTGTTGTCCGGCACCGAGACGGTCACGCCGCACCGGGCCGGCACATATATCTACCGGCTCGACACGGTCGGTGCCGAGCGCCCTGCCAGTCGTCAGATCACGATCACGGTGCTCGACGACGACTCCGAGGCGCCACCGGCCGGGGGACCGGACGAGAGCCAGTCGGCGCAAGCCCGTTCGACGGCGGGCTGGCTCGTCAACGAGCTGTCGCCGGTCGGTCACATGCCGGGACCTGACGTCGGCACCGACTGGGGGCTGACGATCGACACGTTGTTCGCGTTGTATGCCGCAGGCACCGGCGCGAGCGCCGTCAAGGACATCACCGCCCAGGTGGCCCGCCACGCCGGCGTGTACCTGGGTGCTGACCTGTTCGGCGACCCTGATGCCCGGATCGGCGGGTCCACCGCAAAGCTGCTGGTCGCGGCTGTCGTTGCGGGTCGAGATCCGGAGGCCTTCGGCACCGGAAAATTCCTCCAGCGCGGCGCCACGTACGACATGCGCCAGGAGACGCTCGACCTGATCCAGAAGACTGGTGTCCTCAAGGGTCGCCTGGTCAATCGCGGCACGGGCAGCGAGCACACCAACGTGTTTGCCCAGTCGCTGGCCGTCATCGGCCTCGCGCGCTCGGGCGGTGTGCCGACCGACGTCGTGTCGTTCCTGCGTCGGCAGCAGTGCTCGACCGGGTACTTCAGGATGTTCTACCAGGACGGTCTGTCGTGCGATGCAGGCCAGGGCGCACCCGATCCAGACGGCACGGCCCTGGCTGTGCAGGCCTTGATGACGGCTCGTGATGCGGGCGTCGACGGCCTCGACGGCTCGATCGATCGTGCCCTGGACTGGCTGCTCGGCGCTCAGGGCAAGGACGGCTCGATCGGCGGCGGGGTGGGTGCCGCGGTCCCCAACACCAACAGCACCGGGCTGCTGGCTCAGGCGTTGTGGGCCGGGGCCGCAGACACCTCAGGTCCGCGTGCCGACGAAGCTGAAGGCCGCCCACGCCAAGGCCAAGCGGTGGGTGCTGGCCGTCCACGCCCGGGCGCAGACCGCAGCCAGGACGGTCCTCGACACCGACCGCGAGTACGGTGCGATCGCGTACGAGAAGCGTGCATTCGCCGCGGCCAAGGCGTCAGGGATCGATGTGGGCATGCGCGACCAGTGGCGGCGTGCCACGGCTCAGGCGATCTTCGCGCTGGCGCCCGTGTCGTTCGCCGACCTCGGCAAGAGCGATCCCGTCGGTGATCCGGTCGACCAGAACCGCCCCGACAGTGTCGACGAGTCCCCGGGAGGTGGGGGAGCGTCCGCTCCTCCTGGATCGGTGGGGGACGCCGGTGACCACACGGTCGAACAAGTCGTCGGCGAAGACGTCCATGGCGAGGGCGGGGGAGTTCTTGGCCGCCCAGCTGATCGACGGCGACCACATCGAGGTCGAGGTGGATGGCACCCGCTACGTCGACTACGACGCGACCAGCGACGTGCTGTTCGCCCTCCGGGCTCTGGGTGAGCAGCCCAGGGCGATCCGCAAGATCTCCGCCTTCCTGCTGCATCCCAGGTCAGTGGCGGCCTACGCCCACGGCAAGCCCTACGAGACCTCCGCTGCCAGGCTGCGCGAACCGCTCGCCCGGTTGGCGTTGGTCGCGCGGTTCTGGCGCGCTGGCGGCCATGCGCCGCGCACGATCGACAAGACGCTCTCACGCCTCGACAGCACCCTGGCGGGGCTGGCATCGAGCGACGGTCGTTTCGCCGACACTGGAGAGCACGCGGATCGCTCGAGCAGCACGACCCGGCACAGCTGGGCCGTCCTGGCCACCGCAGCGGCCGATGGCGATGGTGAAGTATTGGACTCGGCAACGGACGAGCTGCTTGCGGTGCAGTGCACGGACGGCACTTTCGCTGCGGTGCTGGGCGCAGGCCCATGCGGGTCCGGCGACGTGGCCGCGACGTCGCTCGCGCTGCAGGCGCTCACGGGACAGGCTCCGATGATGCCGGTCGCCGACGCAGTCACGGCCGGCTCGGCATTGCCACGCACGATCCGCCCGGTCAACGTCCCCCCGGCGGCCTGGAGCAAGGCTCGGGCGAAAGCCGTGCAGGACGCCGCCGTTGCCTTGCTGACTCGTACCGACAGCTCCGGCCTGCCGGTGGAGGTCCGCGATCGATCGGTCGTCGGAGCGTTGGCGGCCGGTCGACAGTTCGTGGGCCTCGACGCCAGCAACGGTGCCAACGCCCTGGCAGAGCAACAAGTCGCGGACGGTGGCCTGCCCAGGCGCGCCGGCGGCAGGCAGGGCGACTTCGAGACCACCCTGGCGGCCGGGTACGCGATCGCTGGCAAGTCGTGGACCGGAGCAGCCCGGTCGCCGGTGGCTCCTGCGGTGCGACTGCCGTTGGCCGAGCAGAGCGCACCGCGTGCCGTGGCAGCCGGTGAACTCCCTCGCCACACGTCCCAGAAGATCACGTGGGTCCTCGGCGGTCTCGTCCTCCTGACCTTGCTGGGGTGGGCGCTGTCCCGGTTCGTGCCCCGGCGTCCTCGTTCGAAAGGCAGCACCTCATGAGCTCACGTCCACCACTGCGCAACGTCGCGGCATCTCTCGGTCTGCTGGGCCTGCTGCTCGGCGTCGGCGTCTGGCAGAGCAGCACACCGGCGACGGCAGTCGACCAGGGCAAGGGACAAGCCGGGTACTGCAAGGACGCGAACCGGTGTGACAGTCGTCATCGACTTCGGCAAGCTCGGGGGCAAGGCACTGGTGCGCTGCCACCCGGCTTCGGCCCGCGGCACCGGACTCGACGCGCTCAAGGGCGCTGGCTTCCAGGTCGCTGGCGTGCAGCGCTGGGGCGAGTCGTTCATCTGCAGGATCGAGAATCGTCCCTCGGCGGTGGACAGCGCGATCGAGGGCGACTCGGGCTACCAGGAGAAGTGCATCGACACGCCGCCCGCAGCCGGGTACTGGTCGTACTGGCATGCCGGCAACAACTGCGACTGGACGTACAGCCAGTGGGGTGTCAAGAACCGCGACTTCGTGCCGGGGGGCTTCGAGGGCTGGACGTTCGCCCTGAACTCCCGGGCCGATGACGCGCCGAAGCCCGCGATCGCCGCCAGCCGGCCCGGCACGTCCGGACAGGGCTGCACGACGAAGGTCGAAGCGGGTCCGACCACCACCGACCTCGACGAGAAGCAGCCCGACTCGGCAGCCGCCGGTGGCGATCCGGCTGCTGAGGACACCAACTCGGCCGATGGCGACCTGCCCGCGCCGAAGCCGCGATCCACCACGGTCACGACGGCTCCTTCCAGCGAGGAGGTGCCGTTCAGTGGTGGCGAAGATGCCCCCGACGTCAACGAGACGCTCAAGGAACAGTCGCGTGCCAGCCGGTACGCGCCGTGGGTGGCCGGTGCGGTGCTGGTCGTCCTGCTGGCCACGATGTGGCTGACGTCGCGACGTCGACGAGCGGCGAGGAACGCCTAGTGCAGCGGGTCTGGAACACCTACTTCCTGCCGCGCGACCTGCACCCCGCCGCCTGGTGGGTGTGGGCGCTGGGTCTGGCGACGGCAGCGAGCAGGACGACGAACCCCTGGTTGCTGCTGACGATCATCGCGGTGACCTGTCACGTCGTGATCTCACGACGTTCCGATGCGCCCTGGGCGATGGCATTTCGGATGTATCTGTACCTGGGTGCGTTCATCGTGCTGATGCGGGTCTTCTTCCGGTTCGTGTTCGGCGGGGCCGAAGGCGACACGATCATCCTGTCGCTGCCGGAGATCCCGTTGCCGGCCTGGGCGGCGGGTATCCGACTGTTCGGCGACGTGTCGGCCGAGTCGGTGCTCGGTGGGCTGTACGACGGCCTGCGCCTGGCGACGATGGTCATCTGCCTGGGTGCCGCCAATGCCCTGGCCAATCCCAAACGCCTGCTCAAGGCGATGCCCCCGGCGCTCTACGAGGTCGGGACGGCGGTCATCGTGGCGCTGTCGGTGTTCCCTCAGCTCGCCGAGAGCGTCGTGCGGGTGCGCAGGGCGCGCAGGCTGCGAGGCGGCGACGGGGGCAAACGGTTCCATGCCCTGCGGGCGATCATCATTCCGGTGCTCGAAGATGCCCTCGACCGGTCGTTGCAGTCGCGTCGTCGATGGACTCGCGGGGGTACGGGCGCGCCGGAGTCGTGCAGCCGCGGGCCCGATTCTTCACGGGCCTGCTCATGATCGCCGGCCTGGTGGGCGTGTGCGTCGGCGTCTACGCGACGCTCGACGGCTCGACGCCGCGATTCCTGGCCGGTCCGGTGCTGCTGGGCGGGCTGGTGGTGGCTCTGGTCGGGTTCAGGGCGGCTGGCCAGCGGGTGCATCGGACGAAGTACCGTCCCGACCGTTGGCAGTCGGCCGAGGTCGTGGTGGCGGTCAGCGGTATCGCCGTGGCATGCGTGCTGTTCGCATCCTCGAGCGTCGACCGACCAACCTGAACCCGTCGTTGATCACGTTGTCGTGGCCGCAGCTGGCCTGGCTGCCCCTCGGCGGTGTGTTGATCGGGCTCGTCCCGTCCTTCCTGACGCCGCCGCCCGAGCCGCCGTACGCCGCGTTCGACGCGGAGTCGTTCGAGACCGTCGAGGAGCAGATCGCATGATCGAGCTGGAGCACGTGAGCCTGTGGTATCACGGCGTGGAGCAGGCGATCCTGCACGACATCAGCTTGTCGATCGGCGAGGGCGGGCTCGTCTTGTTCGCCGGACGCACGGGTTCGGGCAAGTCGACGTTGCTCGGCACGTTCAACGGGCTGGTCCCGCACTTCACCGGCGGTCACCTCGAGGGACGGGTGACGGTCGACGGAGTGTCGACGGCGTCACGTCCGCCGCGTGAGTTCTCGCACCTCGTCGGCGTCATCGGCCAGGATCCGCTGGCCGGATTCGTCACCGACACGGTCGAGGACGAGCTGGCCTACGGGATGGAACAGCTCGGCCTCGCGCCCCAGGTCATGCGACGACGGGTCGAGGAGACTTTCGACCTGCTCGGCATCGCCGAGCTGCGCCGCCGCCCGCTCCGGACGTTGTCGGGAGGGCAGCAGCAGCGAGTCGCGATCGGCTTGGTGCTGACGATGCACCCGCAAGTGCTGGTGCTCGACGAGCCGACGTCGGCGCTCGACCCGATCGGCGCCGAAGACGTGCTGGCTACGCTGGCGAGGTTGGTGCAGGATCTAGGCACCACCGTGCTGATGGCCGAGCACCGCATGGAACGGGTCATCCCGTTCGCCGACCGGATGGTCTACGTGACAGGCGATGGCAGCATCATCGACGGGCTGCCCTCGCAGGTCCTGCGCGACATCCCGATCGCCCCGCCCGTCGTCCAGCTGGGCGCCTCGCCGGCTGGGACCCGTTGCCGATGACGGTGCGAGATGCGCGTCGGTCTGCCACGTCGTTGCGCGCGCAGCTCGCCACGGCCAGGCCACCGAGCGTGCCGCACCCCGGTCGGAGACGGCCCCGCTGCTCAGGAGCACCGGGGTCGTGGTGCGCTACGGGCCCAAGGTCGCGGTGGAGGAGTCGACCTCGATCTGCACGCCGGCAAGGTGCTGGCGATGATGGGGCGCAACGGCTCGGGCAAGTCGTCGTTGCTGTGGGCGCTGCAGGGCACGGGGCAGCGGCAAGGTGGCGAGGTGAGCGTCGAAGGAACGCGATCCCGCAGGAGCTGCCGAGCAGCCTGGCGCGCACGCTGGTCGGGCTGGTGCCGCAGACGGCGAGCGATCTGCTGTACCTCGAGTCCGTCGACGGCGAGTGTGCTGCCGCCGACGTCGAGGCGGAGGCCGCCCCAGGCACCGCTCGCGCGCTGCTGGACCGGCTGGCACCGGGCATCGACGGTGACAAGCATCCGCGTGACCTCTCCGAGGGACAGCGGTTGGCGCTGGTGCTGGCGGTGCAGCTGTCGGCGGCTCCGCAGATCATGCTGCTCGACGAGCCGACCCGCGGGTTGGACTATGCGGCCAAAGCAGCCCTGGCGCGGATGATCGCCACGCTGACCGACGAGGGCCGCGCTGTCGTGGTGGCGACGCACGACGTCGAGTTCGTGGCCACGGTCGCCGATCGTGTCGTGGTCATGGCCGAGGGCGAGATCGTCTCGGACGGGGCCACGCAGGACGTGCTGGGCGGGTCGCCGGCATTCGCGCCGCAGGTCGCCAAGATCATGGGGGAGCCATGGCTGCGGGTCGCCGACGTCGAGCTCGCCCTCGTCGGGGAGGACCGATGACGTCGCCGACTCGTGCCTGGGGCCGTGCCGACCAGGCCGTGCGGGTGGGGCCGCGTTCGGCCGTGGTGCTGACGGTGGCGTCGATCGCCGGCCTGATGATGTTCATCTGGCCGCTGCTGGTGCGGGTCTCGCCGCAGAACATGCAGCACGGGAACGATGCGCCCTTCATCTTCATCGTGATCCTGCCGGTCGTGATATCGTCGTGCTGGCCGAGCTGTCCGAGGGCGGCATGGACTCCAAGGCCCTGGCGATGCTGGGCGTGCTGTCGGCGGTCAATGCGGCGCTACGGCCGTTGGGCGCGGGCACGGCAGGGATCGAGACGGTGTTCTTCGTGCTGGTGCTGGCCGGCCGGGTGTTCGGCGCCGGCTTCGGCTTCGTGCTGGGATGTACGTCGTTGTTCGCATCAGCCTTGCTGACGGCTGGGGTGGGCCCGTGGCTGCCGTTCCAGATGATGTGCGCGGCCTGGATCGGCATGGGGGCCGGTCTGCTGCCTCGGCGGGTCACCGGCAAGCGTGAGATCGCCATGCTGGTCGGCTACGGGATCGCGGTCGCCTACGTCTTCGGCTTCTTGATGAACCTGTGGTTCTGGCCGTTCGTCACGGGCGCAGAAGTGCCGTACCACGATGGTGGCATCTCGTACGTGGCTGGCGCTCCGGTGCTCGAGAACCTGCATCGGTTCGTGGTGTTCACGTTGCTGACCTCGACCGCCGGCTGGGACACCGGACGAGCCATCACCAACACCATCGCGATCCTGGTGGTGGGACCTGCCTTGCTTGCGACGTTACGTCGCGCATCACGCAAGGCGTCCTATGGTGAGGCAGGGACGTTCGGCACGCGACCGGAGTGATCTCATTCTTCAGTTTGGCTGATTTTTCATTGCAGTCTCAGACAAGATCAGATCATGAACCTCCTTCGACGAACCCTGGCTGTCGGTGGCGCTGCCGCAGTCATGACCGCTCTGCTCAGCGCACCGGCGCAGGCCCAGGCCACCCGGACCTGGGTGTCAGGCGTCGGCGACGACGTCAATCCGTGCTCCCGCACCGCGCCGTGCAAGACCTTCGCCGGCGCCATCAGCAAGACCGCCGCCGGCGGCGTCATCAACGCGATCGACTCCGGTGGCTTCGGTGGGGTGACCATCACGAAGGCCATCACGATCGACGGCGGCGGAAACACGGTGTCCTCGCTGGTCTCCGGCACGAACGGAATCATCATCAACGCTCCGGCGACCAGCGACGTCGTGCTGCGCAACATCGACGTGACAGGGGTCGACTCCGATCCCGAAGCCTGCACCTCGGTGAGCGGCGTCAAGATCCTGGGAGCGCGGTCGGTGCGGATCGACCACGTGGCCATCTCGGGCTTCAAGCAGGCAATCGAGGCGCCATTGACCTCCAGCTCGTCGGACATCTTCGTCGACATGGCGTTCAACGACCTCGACATCTCGAACAACTGCACGTACGGTCTGCGGCTGGCGCCGGATGCTGGTCATCACGGGCGGGCCACGATCGACGGCACGACCGTGACGGGCTCGAACATCGCGCTGAGCGTGGCCGCTGGTGCCGAGGCCTGGGTCAGCGGGTCCCGGTTCTTCCTCAACAACCAGGCGATCGAGCGTACCGGCGGTGCCCGTGCTCACTCGCTGTGCAACAACTCGATCGCGGGCAACGCCACGGCCAGCACGTTCACCGACGACTGGCGCTGTACCGGGGTCGCTCCGCCGCCGCCCGCACCTGTCACGTACTGCTCGGTGCCCAAGCTCACGGGCAAGACGGTGACGCAGGCACGGACGGCCTTGACCAAGGCCGGTTGCAAGCTCGGCAAGGTGAGCAAGCAGAAGTCGTCCAAGTCCAAGCGCAAGAAGGTCCTGAGCCAGAACGTCCCGGCCAAGATCCAGGTCAAGCGCGGGACCGCCGTGACGGTCAAGATCGGCAAGTAGGCAAGTAGCCGCGCGCCGAGGAGAGACGTGACGTCTCTCCTCGGCGCGGGGCAGATAGGCTCGTCCGGTGAGCCTTGCCGTGCGTGTCATTCCCTGCCTCGACGTCGACAACGGACGGGTCGTCAAGGGCGTCAACTTCGTCGATCTGCGCGATGCCGGCGACCCGGTCGAGATGGCGAAGGTCTACGACGCCGAGGGCGCCGACGAGCTCACCTTCCTCGACATCACGGCGTCGTCCGACAGCCGCAGCACGACGTTCGACGTCGTCGGACGCACCGCCGACCAGGTCTTCATCCCGCTGACGGTCGGCGGGGAGTGCGCACCGTCGACGACGTCGACCGGCTGCTGCGCGCCGGCGCCGACAAGGTCGGCATCAACACCGCCGCGATCAACCGGCCTGAGGTCATCGCCGAGATCACGCAACGCTTCGGCAGCCAGGTGCTGGTGCTGAGCGTCGACGCACGACGTTCCGCCGAGCAGCCGAGCGGCTTCGAGGTCACCACGCACGGCGGTCGTCAGTCGGCCGGACTCGATGCCGTGGAGTGGGCCAGGCAGGCCACCGAGCTGGGCGTCGGAGAGGTGCTGCTCAACTCGATGGACGCCGACGGCACGAAAGATGGCTTCGACCTGGAAATGATTCGGGCGGTCCGTGACGTTACACAGGTGCCACTGATTGCCAGTGGTGGTGCCGGACGGCTGGAGCACTTCCCTGCAGCCATCCAAGCCGGCGCCGACGCCGTGCTCGCCGCGAGTGTGTTCCACTTCGGCGACCTGACCATCGGACAGGTGAAAGAGACCTTGCGAGGCTTGCTGGACACTGTGTCCGTTAGTACCGAACCACTGAGGGACGGCGAGACCGACCCCGACGACCCGATGTCGCGAGACCTCGGGGCTGCCCGGACTGACCAGATCACCCGGCGCGGCTTCGCCCTGCTCGGACGCGGCATCAAGGAGCAGCGTTTCCTGTTCTGGGTGTCGGTCATCGGCAGCGTGCTGTTCGGGTTCATGACAGTCGCCGACGCGCGCGTGCTGGGCTGGGCCACCGATCACGTCATCCGCCCCTCGTTCGAGGCCGGTGACGTCACCCGAGGGTGCGCTGTTCACCGCGATCGCGCTGTTCATGGCCGTGGCGATCCTGCGGGCGCTCGGCATCGTGGCCCGCCGGCTCATCGGCGGCATCGTCTACTACCGGTTGGTCGCCGACTACCGCCGCAGGGTCACCCGCAAGTACCTGGCGCTGCCGATGTCGTGGCACCACCGCCATCCGACCGGACAGCTGCTGTCGAATGCGAATGCCGACGTCGAGGGCGCCTGGTCGGTGTTCATGCCGTTGCCGATGGCGATCGGCGTCATCGCGATGCTCGTCGCTGCGATCGTCGAGATGGTGCGCGCCGACCTGGTGCTGACCCTCGTCGGCCTCGTGGTGTTCCCGGCGCTGTTCATCATCAACGTCTTCTACCAGCGCTGGCTGTCGCCGCGGGTCGCCCACGCGCAGTCGCTGCGCGGCTCGGTCAGCGCCGTGGCGCACGAGTCGTTCGACGGTGCGCTCGTCGTCAAGTCGCTCGGCCGCGAGACCGACGAGACCGACCGCTTCCGCGAGGTCTCCCGACGCTCCGCGACGCCAACATCGCGGTGGGCCGCATCAGGAGCATGTTCGACCCGCTGCTCGAGGCGCTGCCCAACATCGGCATCCTGCTCGTCGTGATCCTCGGTGTGGGCCGGGTCGCCAGCGGTGCGGCCGATCCTGGCGACGTCGTCTCGGTCGCCTACCTGTTCACCGTCGTCGCCTTCCCGGTGCGGGCGATCGGCTGGGTGCTCGGCGAGCTGCCACGCAGCGTCGTGAGCTGGGAACGGGTCGACGCGGTCCTCCAGGAACAGGGCTCGATGCCGTACGGCACGGCGTCCCTGCCCGGGTCGGGGCCGGTCTCGCTCGACGTCGACGACCTGACGTTCGGCTTCGCCGACTCCGCGCGCGACGTGCTGCGCCACATCGACCTGCAGGTCGAGCCCGGGAAGGTCGTGGCGGTCGTCGGCGCGACCGGCAGCGGCAAGAGCACCTTGACCTCGTTGCTGACCCGACTGGTCGATCCGCGAGACGGGGCGATCCTGGTCGACGGCACCGATATCCGCGAGCTCAGCCACGACGAGCTGGCCCGCGCCATCGCCGTGGTTCCGCAAGGCACGTTCCTGTTCGACGACAGCGTCCGCGAGAACGTGACCCTCGGCGGCGACTTCTCCGACGACGAGGTCTGGTCGGCGCTGCGCACGGTCCAGGCCGCCGACTTCGTGGCGTCGCTGCCGCGGGGGCTCGACTCCGAGCTGGGAGAGCGCGGCACGACCCTGTCAGGTGGACAGCGCCAGCGGCTCTCGCTGGCGCGAGCGCTCGTCAGACGTCCGCGACTCCTGGTCATGGACGACGCCACGAGCGCGGTCGATCCTGAGGTCGAGCAGCGCATCCTCAAGGCGCTGGCGGCGCACACGTCCGACAGCGAGGGGCCGACGGTCCTGGTGGTGGCCTACCGCAAGGCGACGATCGCGCTGGCGGACGAGGTCGTGTTCCTCGACGACGGCGCGATCGCCGCTCGCGGCAGCCACGACGAGCTCGTCGCGTCCTCGGCCGCGTACCGCGATCTCGTCAACGCCTACGACCAGGCACGCGAGGAGCTGTCATGACGATCCAGCAGCCCACCCGGCAGTCCGGGACCCAGATCATCAAGCGTGGCCTCGCGCTCTCGCCGGCGATCAAGGACGGCCTCGGCCTGACGATCGTGCTGGCCGTGCTGAGCACCGTCGGTGGTTCGGTCATCCCGATCCTGATCCAGAAGACCGTCGACTCGGGCCTGAGCGAGGGCGAGTCCAGCGTCAGCGACATCGGTGGCTTCCTCGCGATCGCCACGGTGCTGATCCTGCTGACCGGCGCCATCGCCTACTGGATGCGCATCCGGCTGTTCATCGCGAGCGAGACCGGTCTGGCGCAGATGCGCGTCGACGCCTTCCGGCACGTGCACGACCTGTCGATGCTGACCCAGAACGCCGAACGTCGAGGTGTCCTGGTCTCGCGGGTGACCTCCGACATCGACCAGGTGTCGCAGTTCCTGCAGTTCACCGGCATCCAGATCGTCGTGAGCCTCGGGCAGATCCTGGTCGCGACGATCATCATGTCGTTCTACTCGTGGCAACTCACGATCGTGGTCCTGGTCTGCTTCCTGCCGCTGGCGCTGAGCCTCAAGTGGTTCGCCACACGCCTCAGCGATGCCTACGACATCGTCCGCCGCACGGTGGGCGAGATGATCGCGGTCATCGCCGAACCGGTCGTCGGTGCCTCGGTCGTGCGGGCCTACGCCATCGAGCGTCGCACGCAAGAACGAGTCGATGCAGGCATCAAGGGCAATCTCGACGCCAACGTCAAGGCGCAGAAGCTCGTGGCGGTGACCTTCGCGTCCTCCGGCGTCGCCGGCGGTCTGGCGAACGGCGCGGTCCTGGCCTTCGGCGTGATCCTCGGTGTCGCCGGCGACCTGTCGATGGGCACCGTCATCGCCTTCGCCTTCCTGGTGGGCCTGTTCGTGGGCCCGGTGCAGACAGCGACCCAGGTGCTGACCGACGCCCAGAACGCGATCGCGTCGTGGCGGCGGGTCATCGACCTGCTCGACACCCCGGCCGACGTCGTCGACCCGGGCGCATCAGGTCTCTCGCTGCCCGACGAGACCCTCGGCGCCCGATTCGAGTCCGTCTCGTTCGCGTATCCCGACGGCCCCGACGTGCTGACCGACATCGACGTCGAGATCTCGCCGCGGCAACGGGTCGCGGTCGTGGGGGAGACCGGATCGGGCAAGACGACGTTCGCGAAGCTGCTGACCCGTCTCATGGACCCGACCGCCGGAGTCGTCCGCCTCGGCACGACCGACATCCGGACCGTCGCCTTCGCCGATCTGCGCCAGCACGTGCTGATGGTTCCGCAGGAGGGCTTCCTGTTCGACGCGACGCTGCGCGACAACCTGCTGTACGGCCGCAAGGACGCCACCGACGCCGAGCTGCTCGCCGTCGTCGACGACCTCGGCTCACCGACTGGTTCGCTGCACTGCCCCAGGGGCTCGACAGTGCCGTGGGCCAGCGCGGAGAGTCGCTGTCGGCCGGCGAACGCCAGCTCGTCGCGCTGATCCGCTCGGCCCTGGCCGATCCAGAGCTCATCGTGCTCGACGAGGCCACCAGTGCCGTCGACCCGCAGACCGAGCTGCGAGCGACCCGTGCGCTCGACAAGCTGCTCGACGGCCGGTCCAGCGTCACGATCGCGCACCGGCTCTCGACGGCCGAGAACGCCGACCGGGTGCTGGTCTTCGACGCCGGCCGCATCGTGGAGGACGGCACGCACGCCCAGCTCGTCGAGCAGGACGGCGTCTATGCCCGCCTGCACGCCTCCTGGGTCGCTCAGGCCTCCTTGATGACCTCGCACCCCGAGACGACGGCGGCCCAGTAGGCGCCGGGACGCGCCTGAGACACTGGACCTCGTGACTTCTCTCGACCCCGCCATCGCCGCTCGTCTCAAGCGGGATGCCGACGGCCTCGTGCCCGCCGTGATCCAAGATGCCCAGAGCCGCGACGTGCTCATGGTCGGCTGGATGGACGACGAGGCGCTGCACCGCACGCTCACGACCGGACGCGGCACCTACTGGAGCCGCAGTCGCCAGTCGTACTGGGTCAAGGGCGAGACCTCGGGGCACACCCAGGCGGTCCGTGAGGTGCGCCTCGACTGCGACGGCGACACCTTGCTCGTGCTGGTCGATCAGACCGGACCGGCGTGCCACACCGGCGACCAGACCTGTTTCGACGCGGACCGGCTGTTGTGAGCCCCCGGCGGCTGTACGGACCTGTCGTCCTGGCGACCCTCGCGGTCGGCGGGCTGGCGTTCTTCGCCGCGTCCCGTGCCTGGGCCACGACGACGCTGTCCTCCGACGGGCTGCCGCCGACTGATCTGCAGGTCACCGGAACCGACGCCGAACCACTCGTCTCGGCCCTGGCGCTCGTCGTCGTGACGGCAGCCCTGGCCGTCCTGGCCGCAGGACCGCGGCTGCGGCGGGTCGTCGGCGTGTTGCTGATCCTCGTCGCCGGGCTCGCGATCGTGGTCGCCCCGCGTCCCGGAAGCGGCGGCATCGATCGGGCCGTCTCCTCGGCGGCCGAAGAGTCCCCGGCCTTCACGGGGCCTGAGTCGATCGGCGCGATCTCGTCGACTCCGTGGTACTTCGTCGCTGTGCTGGCCTTCGTGCTGGCGGTGCTGCTCGGAGCCGCCATCGTGCGGTGGGCGCCGAGCTGGCCGACCATGAGCAGCCGGTACGACGCGCCAGGAGCGGCTCCGAGGGCAGCAGAACCGACCTCCGGAACCGACTTGTGGAAGGCGATGGACGAGGGGCGCGATCCCACCGAGTAGTCTGGGGCCGAGTTACGCCACGACGAGGAGAGTCAGATACCCATGCACGGATCATCGCCAGCCGCCTGGACCGCCGTCATCATGTGCCTTGTCGGCATCACGATCGGTGGCGTCGCGTTGATTCCCGACCCGAACTGGCTGCTGTTCATCATCGGTTCGGTGCTGGCCGTCGCAGCCGGCCCGGTCGGTTGGATCATGGCCGCCGCCGGACTCGGTGTCGACCGCGCCGAGCAGCACTAGTCTCCCGGGGCGTCCCGGGCCTTCCCGGGGCTTAGGGTCGCTGAGGCCACTACTATCTGAGCCTCACCCTTCTGCTCATCCGACCTCACAAGGGGCATCACGTGTCTGATCAGCCGCAGTACCCGAGCTATCCCGGCGACGAGAACCCGGGCGGAAACCCTCCCGGCTACCAGCCGCCGCCCCCCGGCTACGGCCAGACGCCGCCGCCTCCGGGCTACCAGCCGCCGCCTCCCGGCTATGGGCAGGTCCCGCCGGCCTACGGTCAGGTTCCTCCCGCATACGGCCAGACGCCGCAGGGATACGGCCAGCAGCCGCCCAACTACGCCAGCTGGGGCTCGCGTGTCGGCGCCTACCTGCTCGACGGCCTCATCACGTTCGGCATCTTCTTGATCCCGCTGATCGTCGGCCTGGTGCTGATGTTGCAGAACGCTGAGGTCAACGAGGTCACCGACGAGCTGACGGGCATCGAGCCGATCGGTGTCGTCATCTTGGTGCTGACCGTCATCGGCTACTTCGCCTTCGACATCTGGAACCGCGGTGTCCGCGTCGGCAAGACCGGCCAGAGCCTCGGCAAGAAGATCGTCGGCATCAGCGTCGTCAAGGCCGACACGGGCGCCCTGCTGGGCGGCGGTGGCGGATTCCTGCGCTGGCTGATCGCCACGATCTTCAACGGCATCTCCTGCCTGGGTCTGATCGACGTGCTGTGGCCCTTGTGGGACGACCGCAAGCAGACCCTGCACGACAAGGTCGTCAGCTCCGTCGCGATCCGCGTCTGAGTACGGCCGCACCCACGACCGTGCAGCTGGCCGCGTTCCGGGCGCCCGCCCTGGTGGGAGTCTCGGGCGCGGCCGCTGTCGTGTTGCTGCGCCTGCGCGATCCGCACGAGTCGGGCGCCTACGGGCTGTGCCCCTTCCTGGCCGTGACCGGGCAGCCGTGTCCGGGCTGTGGCGGCCTGCGGGCCGTCAACGACCTGGCTCACGGCCAGCTGGTCGCGGCAGCAGGCAGCAACGTCCTGGCCGTGGTGCTCGTCGCTGTCCTGGCCGTGGCCTGGGTGCTGTGGCTCGTGCGGCGCGCTCGCGGGCGCATCGACCCGATGATCGTGCTCGACCGACGCGTGGGTGTCGCTGTCCTGGGCGTCATCGCGGTCTTCGGAGTCGTGCGGATGACGCCGTGGGGATCCTGGCTCGGGCCCTGACCCACGGGGTCAGCTCGCAGGCTCAGCCGAGAGCGCCCATCAGATAGGCCGCGAGGCCCGTGAAGAGCGCGCCGCCACCGATGATCAGACCGGTCACGGCGAGCTGGTCGCCGATCAGCCGGCCACGCGAGGCCGCGATCTCCCGACGCGCATGCACCCCGGTCGTGATCGACGGGACGCCCAGCGCGAGGCAGCCGAACGGGAACACGTACAGGCACGCGAAGGCCCCGATGCCGAGCACGACGCTGTAGACCGCGAAGCGGTGTGTCGACGGGGGCTCGAGGTCGCCGGGTACGACCCCCTCTGATTCCTCGTCCCACGTCATGGCGAGAGCATAGTCACGTCGCAGAAGTGCAGCCGCCGAAACGAGCCGGACCCGCACGGCGCTAGTCTGTGAAGCCAGGCCATCGAAGGTACCGAGGAGGGGCCATGTCAGTTCTGGACGAGATCTTGGCCGGCGCAGCCGAAGACCTTGAAGCACGCATGGCCAAGACGACCCTCGACGAGCTCAAGGCCCAGGCAGCCCGGCAGCACCCGGCGCTCGACCCGATGCCGGCATTCCGTGCCGACGGGGTCTCGGTCATCGCCGAGGTCAAGCGCTCCAGCCCCAGCAAGGGTGAGCCGCCACGATCAAGGATCCCGCCGCCCTGGCTGCCGACTACGAAGCCGGGGGAGCCGCTGCGATCAGCGTGCTGACCGAAGAGCGTCGTTTTGGCGGAACGCTCGAAGACCTGCGCTCGGTGCGCCGGCACCGTCGACATCCCCGTCTTGCGCAAAGACTTCATCACGACCTCCTACCGGCTGTCGGGAGGCCCGTGCGGCCGGCGCCGACATGGCGCTGCTGATCGTCGCGGCGCTCGAGCAGAATGCGCTCGAGAGCCTCATCG
Source organism: Aeromicrobium sp. UC242_57 (assembly GCF_044452305.1). Classification (NCBI taxonomy): domain Bacteria; kingdom Bacillati; phylum Actinomycetota; class Actinomycetes; order Propionibacteriales; family Nocardioidaceae; genus Aeromicrobium; species Aeromicrobium sp. UC242_57. The sequence continues at coordinate 536,571 of NZ_JBIOAM010000001.1, forward strand.
AGCGGGCCAGGTCGATCGGCCTGACCCCCCTGGTCGAGGTGCACGACGAAGAAGAAGTCACTCGTGCCGCCGATGCCGGTGCCGACCTGATCGGCGTCAACGCCCGCAACCTCAAGACCCTCGAGGTCGATCGCGGCACGTTCGAGCGCCTGTCGCCGCTGATCCCTGACACGGCGGTCAAGGTCGCCGAGTCCGGTGTTCGGGGCCCCCACGACGTCATCGAGTACGCCAAGCTGGGCGCTCACGTCGTCCTGGTCGGCGAGACGCTCGTGCGCGGCGACGACCCCGCACCGCAGTCGCCAACCTGGTCGCGGCCGGAACGCATCCTGCGCTGCAGCACCGCTGGTAGTGGCGTCACTGCCGAGGCAGTGACGCGCCTTCGTCCGCCCGAGCGCCTGACCCGCAGCGACACCTGACATCTGAGGACCCATGACGTACGCACAACCAGACAGCACCGGACACTTCGGCCGATTCGGCGGCCGGTTCATGCCAGAGGCGCTGGTCGCGCCGCTCGACGAGCTCGACCGGGCCTGGACCGAGGCCAAGGCCGATCCGGTCTTCATGGCCGAGCTCGACCGGATGCTGCGCGAGTACGCCAACATCCCGAGCCCGCTGTACGAGGCGCACCGCTTCTCCGAGGCCGCTGGCGCCCGCATCCTGCTCAAGCGCGAAGACCTCAACCACACCGGCGCGCACAAGATCCGCAACGTGATCGGGCAGGCACTCCTGGCCAAGCGGATCGGCAAGCCGCGAGCGATCGCCGAGACCGGCGCGGGCCAGCACGGAGTCGCCTCTGCGACGGCGTGTGCCTATCTCGACCTCGAGTGCACCGTCTACATGGGCGAGGTCGACACCGAGCGTCAGGCGCTCAACGTGGCCCGTATGCGGATGCTCGGCGCCGAGGTCATCGCCGTCAAGAGCGGCAGCCGCACCCTGAAGGATGCGATCAACGACGCGCTGCGCGACTGGGTCGCCAGCGTCGAGACGACGTCGTACCTGTTCGGCACCGCCGCTGGCCCCCACCCCTTCCCGACCATGGTGCGTGACCTGACCCGAGGCATCGGTGACGAGGCCCGCGCGCAGGCACTCGCGCTCGACGGCAAGCTGCCTGACGCCGCAGTGGCCTGTGTCGGTGGTGGATCCAATGCGATCGGCCTGTTCACCGCATTCGTCGACGATGCCGATGTCCGGCTCGTCGGCATCGAGGCCGGCGGCGACGGTGTCGAGACCGGCCGCCATGCCGCGACCATCACAGGCGGTGAGGTCGGGGTGCTGCACGGGGCGCGGTCGTACCTGCTGCAGGACGAGGACGGTCAGACGATCGAGTCGCACTCGATCTCGGCGGGGCTCGACTACCCGGGCGTCGGGCCAGAGCACTCCTACCTGGCGTCGATCGGCCGGGCGCAGTACGTCCCGGCGACCGACGCCGCCGCGATGTCGGCCTTCGACCTGCTGTGCAAGACCGAGGGCATCATCCCGGCGATCGAGTCTGCGCACGCCCTGGCCGGTGCCCTCGACCTGGCCAAGGAGCTCGGACCTGACTCCACGATCCTGGTCAACCTGTCGGGTCGCGGCGACAAGGACGTGCACACCGCGGCCGAGTACTTCGGCCTGATCGACGAGCCGGTCGTCCTGGAGCAGGGAGTCGAAGAATCAGCAACCAGGGCGGAGCCCGACAGAACAGCGCCGTTGACGAGCTGTTCGAGCGCACCCGCGCCGCGAACCGGGCTGCACTGGTCGGCTACCTGCCGGCAGGCTTCCCGACCAAGGAGCTGTCGATCAAGGCCGTCGAGGCCATGGTCGAGGGTGGGGTCGACCTCGTCGAGGTCGGCCTCCCGTACAGCGACCCGGTCATGGACGGTCCGGGTCATCCAGGCTGCCGCCGAGCAGGCGCTGCTCGCCGGTGCGCGCACGCGCGACGTGTTCGACGTCGTGCGGGCCAGCGCGGCCACCGGGGCGCCGACCGTCGTGATGACGTACTGGAACCCGGTCGAGCGCTACGGCGTCGACCGATTCGCCGCCGACCTCGCAGCCGCCGGCGGTTCCGGTCTGATCACCCCCGACCTGATCCCCGACGAGGCGCAGGAGTGGATCACGGCCTCGCACGAGCACGGTCTCGACCGCATCTTCCTGGTCGCACCGTCATCGACCGACGAGCGCCTTGCCATGACGGTCGAAGCGGCGAGCGGATTTCGTCTACGCGACCGCAGTCATGGGGGTCACCGGCGCGCGCGACCAGACCAGCTCGCTCGGCGAAGGCGTGGCGCGGGTCCGCAAGGTCACCGACAAGCCCGCTGGTGTGGGTCTCGGCGTCTCCAACGGTGCCCAGGCGCGCGAGATCGCCGCCTACGCAGATGCCGTGATCGTGGGGTCTGCCCTCGTACGCTGTCTGCTGGACGCGCCTACCGAGTCGGCCGGGCTCGACGCGATCCGCTCGTTGGCGCGCGACCTGCGCGCCGGCGTCGAGAGGAGGCTGACGTGCTGGAGTACATCCCGAGTCCGTCCACGGGGGTCTGGCACCTGGGGCCGTTCCCGCTGCGGGCCTATGCGCTCGGCATCATCATCGGTGCGCTCGTCGCGATCTGGATCGGCGAGCGCCGCTTCCAGGCACGGGGCGGTCGGTCCGGAGTCATCGGCGACGTCGCGATCTGGGCGATCCCGTTCGGCATCATCGGCGCCCGCATCTACCACGTCGTCACCGATCCCGCTGTACTTCGGTGAGGGACGCAACGTCACCGACGTCTTCCTGATCTGGAAGGGCGGCCTGGGCATCTGGGGCGCGATCGCCGGTGGTGCGCTCGGCGCCTACATCGCGTGCCGTCGCTACGGCGTGTCGTTCTCGGCAGTCGCCGATGCGCTGGCGCCCGGGTTGCTGGTCGCGCAGGCGATCGGCCGCCTCGGCAACTACTTCAACCAGAGCTGTTCGGCAAGCCGACAGATGTCCCGTGGGCGCTCGAGATCGCACGGGACAACCGTCCTGCGGGCTATCTCGACTTCGCGACGTTCCACCCGACCTTCCTGTACGCTTGCTGTGGAACCTCGGCGCGGCGGCGCTATCATCGCGATCGACCGCAAGTACAAGCCGACCGGTGGGCGGGCGTTCGCGCTCTACGCGATGCTCTACACCTTGGGACGCGGCTGGATCGAGTCGTTGCGCATCGACACCGCCAACCACCTCGGCCCGTTCCGCCTCAACGTGTGGACCTCGATCATCGTGTTCACGCTGGCGCTGGTCTACTTCGTCGTCGTCACGCGCCGGTCACGCCGTCAGGAGCCCGAGCCGAGCGCCTCGGACGAGGCGGAGACGTCATCGTCCGTCCAGGACGAGGGATGACCGAAGAAGTCACCCACACGCATCCCGACGTCAACGGCGGCTGGTTGCGACCGGCCGTCTTCGGTGCGATGGACGGGCTGGTGTCCAACTTCGCCCTGATGATGGGTGTCGTCGGCGGCAGCAACGCCTCCGACACCAAGCCGGTGGTCCTGGCCGGGCTCGCCGGTCTGGCAGCCGGAGCGTTCTCGATGGCGGCGGGGGAGTACACCTCAGTGGCCAGCCAGCGGGAGTTCGCCCTCGCGCAGGTCGACATCGAGCGTGACGAGATCTTGCACAACAAGACCGCCGAAGAGGCTGAGCTGGCCGAGATGTTCGTCGAGAAGGGCGTCGACGAAGGCTGGCGCGCGAGATAGCCCACGAGATCCATCGCGATCCCGAGCAGGCCCTGAAGGTGCACGCCCGCGAGGAGCTCGGCGTCGACCCCGACGACCTCGCCTCGCCGCTGCTCGCCGCCGGCTCGTCCTTCATCTCGTTCGGGCTCGGCGCGCTCATCCCGCTGCTGTCGTACCTGGTGGGCATCGAGTCGGCCTGGCCGGCGATCGTGCTGTCCCTCGTCGGGCTCTTCGCGTGTGGTGCCGTCGTCACCCGGGTCACCGCGAAGTCGTGGTGGTTCGGCGGCATCCGTCAGCTGGTGCTGGGCGGGGCCGCGGCGACCCTGACGTACTTCGTCGGCGAGGCAGTCGGCGCCTCGCTGGGCTGATGGCTGCTACGAGCGCGGCCGGTAGTAGTTGACGTCGCCGATCACGACTCCGGCACCGCTGGCATTGGGCTTGTTGCGGACGTCGTGCTCGATGCCGATGGTCTTGGTGACCTGTCGGCCGTTGTCGAACAGCAACCTGACCCGTCCTCGGGACGGAACGGTGTAACGACCGCGCTCATCGGGTCCGACGCGTGGCTGATGGTTCCGGTGCCCGGATAGCCGATGCTCGAGATGCTGGTGCGGGTCAGGACGAACCGGCGGTTCTTGCTCATCGACAGCGTCTCGGTCCAGGTGGTGCAGTAGGGATAGACGCCGCAACCACGGAAGTCCTGGTGATGCAGGGTCAGTGACATCGTGGTGTTCTTGCCTGGCAGGGACAAGGGTGCATACCGAATGCGACCTCGGGTGAATCCCTCAGAGGTGACCTTGACCCGAGCTGACCCCGCGATCTTGAGGCGGCCGCCGCGATAGGTGTAGCGCTTGCACTGCTTGGTGGTCTTGCGGCACGAAGGAACCCCTCGCGGGGGAATTCCGACGTAGGCCCACTTCTTGTTGACGAACAGCACTGCCCGCGGGTTCCAGCCCTTGGCCCGGTCTCGAGCGTCATTGCCCCAGAAGTAGCGTCCGGACAGCGATGGCAACCGAGTCGGTCGGGGCTTGTGGGCGATCGTGACCCTGACCCGGTGGGAGCCGCGCCGGCTGACCTGATCGTGAAGGTGGCCTGGCGGGCCTTCTTGCCGGTGGCTTGACCTTGAACGTGATGCCGTACTTGGTGCGGCGGTCGCCCACGGTGCCGAGGCTGATCTTCTTGCGGTTGAACTTCAGGCCGGCGCCGCTGGCTGTCACGGTCGTGCCGCGAGCGTCGACCCGGCCGCGGTTCGCGGCGTCGAGCTTCACGGTGGTCCATCGTCCCCGGTAGCTGCCCTGGATCGGGCTGATCGTGCTGATCGCCAGCTGTGGGACGTAGGTCGTGGTCAGGTCGACAGCGAAGAAGCCCTGGTAGTCCTCGGTCCCCTGGAGGTTGCGGACCTTCGCGAAGGCGCAGTCCCAGTCGGCCGCGCGTATCCCCGCGTGAGCCGACGACTGGATGGTCAGCTCCTGGCCCTGCAGGGAACGGCTCACGCCGAAGCTGCTGCTGGTGGCCCCGCTGTCGTCGAGGAAGTACCCGACACCGTCCGTGCTGGCGCCCACGGCACTGGCCGCCACGACCGCCTTGGCATGGCACGTGTTGCCACTCCAGCGGCCGAACCAGACGTAGAGCACTGAGTTGGACCCGGTCGAGGGGGTCGCGCGATAGCTGGCGACCACCGACACCCGCTGGGCCACCAGGTCCTGCCTGACCCGCGCCGCGCTGATCTGCTGGGAGGCGGCTCCACCCTGAGCTTCCGGTCGGCGTGCTGATCGTGCCGTCGCGGCGGGTCGCGCCTTGTGCATAGGTGGTCTGGGCCGTCACCTGGCCAGCAGACTTCGCGGTGCCGCCGGTGCCGGTGGCGTCGGCCGGAACCATCGAGAACCGATGGCTTGGTCGTTCCGAGGCCGCGGCATTCCCCACGAGAAGCGATCCTCCCAAGGCCAACGCGCAGCCGAGCACTGCTATCTGGCGAAGGTTGCGTGGTGCTGACATGTGTTCCCTCTCGTGTGGATCACGTGCACAGCAAACTAACAGAATATGAAGCGGCCGGTTCGGAGCGGACGTCCTCGCTGCTCGGCCTCTGAGTCGCTAGCCTGGAGGTCCCAACGTCAGGAGTACTGCATGCCCCAGAAAATTCTCGTCGGTGTCGACGGCAGCGACAGCTCGCGCAAGGCAGCCCGCGTGGCCGCTGAGCTGGCTGCGTCGCTGGGAGCCGCAGCTCCACGTGCTGATGGCCGTCGAGGACAAGCCCACGACGACCTACGACTCCAACCTGCGCGACGTGCGCGTGCTGACACCCGGCGAGCAGGCCGAGGCCATCGCCACCGAGATCGCCAACTCGTTGACCGGCATCACGGCGAACATCCACCCGAGCCCCGTGCAGGGCAAGCCCGCGGATGCGCTCGTGTCGGCCGCCAAGGAGATCGGCGCTGACCTGATCGTGGTCGGCAACCGCCGGGTGCAAGGAATCAGCCGCATCCTGGGCAGCGTCGCCACCGACGTGGCTCATCACGCGCCATGCGACGTGTACATCGTCAAGACCGTCTGAATCGCTACTCATGAGGCGCTTGAGGGTGTAACTTTTGGTTACATCCTCAAGCCTGCGATTCGGAGAACCTCATGCCCCAGACCATTCTCGTCGGTGTCGACGGCAGTGACAGCTCCCGCCGGGCGGCCACCGTCGCCGCCGCGCTGGCCGCCAGCACCGGGGCCGCGCTGCACGTCCTGATGGCGGCCGACGACAAGGACCGTCCGACCGAGCCGGAGTATCTCGGCGACGTGCGGCTGCAGTCCGAGGCCGAGGTCATCGCGACCGAGATCGCCGACTCGCTGAGTGGCATCACCCCCAACGTCCACCCCAGCCCGGCCCATGGGCGGCCCGCCGAGGCGCTGGTCACGGTGGCCAAGGACATCGGGGCCGATCTGATCGTGGTCGGCAACCGCCGGGGTCCAGGGCATCGGACGCATCTTGGGCAGCGTCGCCACGGATGTCGCACATCACGCGCCCTGCGATGTCTATGTCGTCAAGACCGTGTAAACTCATGACGCTGTCCGAGGCCAACGTCGTCCCCGGCACGAGCTATTCGTGACCATTTGATGACGTAAGAGAGGGCCCAGCATGCGCGCCCAGCCCCGTTCACCGTTTGAGTCGATGTCGTCGATGCCCGCGGCCCAGGGTCTGTACGACCCGGCCAACGAGCACGACGCCTGTGGTGTGGCCTTCGTCGCCACCCTGACCGGTATCGCGAGCAATGACATCGTCGCCAAGGGCCTCACCGCCCTGCGCAACCTCGATCACCGCGGCGCCGTGGGCGGGGAGCCCACGACCGGCGACGGCGCAGGCATCCTGATCCAGATCCCCGACCGCTTCCTGCGTGAGGTCGGCGGCGTCGATCTGCCCGAGGTCGGCTCCTACGCGGCCGGCATGGCCTTCCTGCCGCTCGATGCTGAAGCCGCCGCCGAGGCGCGCGCGGCGATCGAGGCCATGGCAGTCGAAGAGGGCCTGACGGTCCTCGGCTGGCGCGACGTCCCGGTCAACCCCGAGATCCTCGGCAACATGTCGCGCGGCGCGATGCCGTCGTTCGCGCTGATGTTCCTCGCCTCGGCCGGCGAGCCGCTGTCTGGCATCGCGCTCGACCGCGCGGCCTTCGGTCTACGCAAGCGCTCCGAGCACGAGCTCGCGGTGTACTTCCCGTCGCTGTCGAGCCGCACCCTGGTCTACAAGGGCATGCTGACCACCGACCAGCTGGAGAACTTCTTCCCCGACCTGCGCGACGAGCGCATGGAGTCGGCGCTGGCCATCGTGCACAGCCGGTTCTCGACCAACACGTTCCCGAGCTGGCCGCTCGCGCACCCGTTCCGCTTCGTCGCGCACAACGGCGAGATCAACACCGCCCGCGGCAACCGCAACTGGATGCGCGCCCGCGAGGCGTTGCTCGAGAGCGACCTGATCCCCGGCGACATGCAGCGGCTGTTCCCGATCTGCGATCCGCACGGCAGCGACACGGCGTCCTTCGACGAGGTGCTCGAGCTCCTGCACCTCGGCGGTCGCACGCTCCCGCACGCCGTCATGATGATGATCCCCGAGGCGTGGGAGAACGACACCGACATGGACCCGGCCCGCCGGGCGTTCTACGAGTTCCACTCCTCGGTCATGGAGGCCTGGGACGGCCCGGCCGCGGTGTGCTTCACCGACGGCACCCAGATTGGTGCCGTGCTCGACCGCAACGGCCTGCGCCCCGGACGCTTCTGGGTCACCGAGGACGGACTCGTCGTCCTGGCCTCCGAGGCCGGTGTCCTCGACATCGACCAGAAGACGATCATCCGCAAGGGTCGTCTCGAGCCCGGAAAGATGTTCCTGCTCGACCTCGACGAGCACCGCATCATCGAGGACCACGAGATCAAGAACACCCTCGCGGCCGAGCACCCGTACGACGAATGGCTCTACTCGGGTCTGGTCCGCTTCGAGGACCTGCCCGACCTCGAGCACATCGTGCACACGCATGCCTCGGTGACCCGTCGCCAGCAGGTCTTCGGCTACACCGAGGAAGAGCTGCGCATCCTGATCGCGCCGATCGCCCGCACGGGCGCCGAGGCCATCGGCTCGATGGGCACCGACACGCCGATCGCCGCGATCTCCGACCGTCCTCGCCAGCTGTTCGACTACTTCAGCCAGCTGTTCGCCCAGGTCACCAACCCGCCGCTCGACGCGATCCGCGAAGAGGTCGTCACGTCGCTGGCTGGCACGATCGGCCCCGAGCGCAACCTGCTCGCTCCCAGCTCGGCCTCGTGCCGCATGCTGCAGCTGCCGTTCCCGGTGCTCGACAACGACGAGCTCGCCAAGATCCGGCACATGAACAAGGACGGCGACATGCCGGGCTTCAGCGTCCACGTCGTGCGCGGTCTGTACGACGTCGACGGCGGTGGCGAGGCGCTCCGGCCAAGCTCGACGAGATCTGCGCCGATGTCACCGATGCCATCGTCAACAAGGGCGCCCGCATCATCGTACTGTCCGACCGGCACTCCAACTCCGACCTGGCGCCGATCCCGTCGCTGCTGCTGACCGGTGCGGTGCACCACCACATGGTGCGCGAGAAGCTGCGCACCCAGGCAGGCCTGATCATCGAGGCCGGTGACGTCCGTGAGGTGCACCACGTCGCGCTGCTGATCGGCTACGGTGCCACCGCGGTCAACCCGTACCTCGTGCTGGAGTCGGCTGAGGACCTGGCCCGCGAGAAGGTCTTCGTCACCGACGTCGAACCGTCCAAGGCGCTGCGCAACGTCGCCTACGGCCTGGGCAAGGGCGTCCTGAAGGTCATGAGCAAGATCGGTGTCTCGACTGTCGCGTCCTACACCGGTGCGCAGATCTTCGAGGCGATCGGACTGTCGCACGACGTCGTCGACGCCTACTTCACCGGCACGTCGTCCAAGTCGGCGGCGCCGGGCTCGACGTCATCGCCGAAGAGGTCCGCGCCCGCCACGTCAAGGCGTACCCGACCAGCGGGATCAACGGTCCGCGCCGTCAGCTCGATGTCGGCGGCGAGTACCAGTGGCGCCGTGAAGGCCCCGAGCACCTGTTCGACCCCGAGACGGTGTTCCGTCTGCAGCACTCCACCCGAACCGGCTCGTACGACATCTTCAAGCAGTACACGTCACGGGTCGACGACCAGTCCGAGCGTCTGCTGACGCTGCGCGGACTGTTCAGCTTCAAGGAGGGCCTGCGCGCGCCGATCTCGATCGACGAGGTCGAGCCGGCCTCCGAGATCGTCAAGCGGTTCTCGACCGGTGCGATGTCGTACGGCTCGATCAGCCAAGAAGCTCACGAGACGCTCGCGATCGCGATGAACCGCCTCGGCGGCAAGTCCAACACCGGCGAAGGTGGCGAAGACCCCGAGCGGCTGTACGACCCCGAACGCCGTTCGTCGATCAAGCAGGTCGCCTCGGGCCGGTTCGGCGTCACCTCGGAGTACCTCACCAACTCCGACGACATCCAGATCAAGATGGCGCAGGGTGCCAAGCCCGGCGAGGGTGGCCAGCTGCCCGGCCCCAAGGTCTACCCGTGGGTGGCCAAGACCCGTCACTCGACGCCAGGCGTGGGCCTCATCAGCCCGCCCCCGCACCACGACATCTACTCGATCGAAGACCTCAAGCAGCCGATCCACGACCTGAAGAACGCCAACCCGTCGGCGCGCGTGCACGTCAAGCTCGTCTCCGAGGTCGGCGTCGGCACGGTCGCGGCAGGTGTGTCCAAGGCCAAGGCCGACGTGGTCCTGATCTCGGGCCACGACGGCGGCACCGGTGCTTCACCGCTGACGTCGCTCAAGCATGCGGGCGGTCCGTGGGGAGCTCGGCCTGGCCGAGACCCAGCAGACGCTGCTGCTCAACGGTCTGCGCGACCGCATCGTGGTGCAGGCCGACGGCCAGCCAAGACCGGCCGTGACGTCATCATCGCGGCTCTGCTGGGCGCCGAGGAGTTCGGTTTCGCGACCGCGCCCCTGGTCGTCAGCGGCTGCATCATGATGCGCGTGTGCCACCTCGACACCTGCCCTGTGGGCGTGGCGACGCAGAACAAGACGCTGCGCGAGAAGTACTCGGGCAAGGCCGAGTACGTCGTCAACTTCTTCACGTTCATCGCCGAGGAGGTGCGCGAGTACCTCGCGAGCCTGGGCTTCCGGTCGATCGAGGAAGCTGTCGGCCACGCCGAGTTCATCGACGTCGAGCGGGCCATCGGGCACTGGAAGGCCGACGGTCTCGACCTGTCGCCGATCCTCTACGTGCCCGAGCTGGCCGAGGGCGCCTCGCTGCACAACACGACGACTCAGGACCACAGCCTCGACAAGGCGCTCGACGTCGAGCTCATCGCGATCAGCGCCGATGCGCTCGAACGCGGCGAGCCCGTGCGGGCCCAGCTCGACATCCGCAACGTCAACCGCACGGTCGGCACGATGCTGGGTCACGAGGTGACCAAGCGGTACCGCGGTGCGGGCCTGCCCGAGAACACGATCGACCTGACCTTCCTGGGCTCGGCCGGTCAGTCCTTCGGCGCGTTCGTGCCGAAGGGGATCACGCTGCGCCTCGAGGGCGATGGCAACGACTACGTCGGCAAGGGTCTGTCGGGCGGACGCATCGTGGTGCGTCCTCCGCGCGAGGCCCAGTACACCGCCGAGGCGCAGATCGTCGCCGGCAACGTCATCGGCTTCGGCGCGACCGGGGGAGAGATCTTCCTGCGCGGCAAGGTCGGCGAACGCTTCTGCGTCCGCAACTCCGGTGCCAGCGCGGTCGTCGAGGGCGTGGGTGACCATGCCCTGGAGTACATGACCGGTGGTCGGGTCGTGATCCTCGGCCCGACGGGTCGCAACGTCGCGGCCGGCATGAGTGGCGGATCGGCGTACATCCTCGATCTCGACCTCTCGCTGGTCAACACCGACATGGTCGAGACCCGACCGGTACCCGAGGCCACGGCCGATGAGCTGCGCGGTCTGGTCGAGAAGCACCTGCACGAGACTGGCTCGGTCGTCGCCGAGCAGCTGCTCGCCCACTGGGAGCAGTCGCTCGCGCGATTCACCGAGATCATGCCGGTCAACTACCGGCTGGTCCTCGAGGCGCGTGACGCCGCCGAGGCCGAAGGCCTGTCCGAAGAAGACACCACTGCACGCATGATGGAGGTGGCCGCTCGTGGCTGATCCCAGAGGATTCATCAACACGCCCCGCCAGGTCGCCGAACGGCGTCCTGTGGCCGAGCGGGTCAACGACTGGAACGAGGTCTACCCGGAGGTCCGGGCAAGGCCTTGCTGCCGATCATCACCGAGCAGGCCGGGCGCTGCATGGACTGCGGCATCCCGTTCTGCCACTCCGGCTGCCCGCTGGGCAACCTGATCCCCGAGTGGAACGACCTGGTCTGGCGCGACGACTGGGACGAGGCGCTCGACCGGCTGCACGCGACCAACAACTTCCCGGAGTTCACCGGACGCCTGTGCCCGGCGCCGTGCGAGACGGCGTGCGTCGTCGGCATCAACCGTGACGCCGTCACGATCAAGAACGTCGAGGTCTCGATCATCGACAAGGCGTGGGATGACCGTCGGGTCCGCCCCGAGGCGCCCGAATGGCTGACGGGCAAGACCGTCGCGGTCGTGGGCTCTGGTCCGGCCGGTCTGACGGTGGCCCAGCAGCTGACCCGCGCGGGTCACACCGTTGCTGTCTACGAGCGTGACGACAAGCCCGGGGGACTGCTGCGCTACGGCATCCCCGAGTTCAAGATGGAGAAGTCCATCGTCGATCGCCGCATCAACCAGATGGAGCGCGAGGGCACGGTGTTCCGCACTGGCGTCCAGATCGGCGACACGCTGACCGGTTCGCAGCTGCGCGATCGCTACGACGCCGTCGTGCTGGCGATCGGCTCGACGGTGCGTCGTGAGCTGCCCGTCCCGGGTCGCGAGCTCGGCGGAATCCACCAGGCCATGGAGTTCCTGCCCCAGGCCAACCGGGTGGCGCTCGGCGAAGAGGTCGAAGGCCAGATCCTGGCGACCGACAAGGACGTCGTCATCATCGGCGGCGGCGACACCGGTGCCGACTGCCTCGGTACCTCGGTGCGTCAGGGTGCGCGGTCGATCACGCAGCTGGAGATCATGCCCAACCCGGGCGAGGAGCGTCCCGGCGGGCAGCCTTGGCCGACCTATCCCATGATCTACCGGGTGTCTTCGGCTCATGAGGAGGGCGGCGACCGCGTCTACTCGGTCTCGACGAAGGAGTTCGTCGGCGACGAGAACGGCAACGTCAGCGCACTGCGCCTCGTCGAGGTCGAGTTCGTCGACGGCAAGCTGACCGAGATCGAGGGCACCGAGCGCGATCTTCCGGCGCAGCTCGTGCTGTTCGCGATGGGCTTCACGGGTCCCGAGACCGAAGGACTGGTCTCCCAGCTGGGGGTCGAGCTCGACGAGCGGGGCAACGTCAAGCGCGACAAGCAGTACATGTCGAGCGTTGACGGTGTCTTCGTCGCCGGCGATGCGGGCCGCGGTCAGTCGCTCATCGTGTGGGCGATCGCCGAGGGCCGTTCCGCGGCCGCCGGCGTCGATGCCTATCTGAGTGGTTCGACGACCCTGCCGGCGCCGATCCTGCCGAACGCGCGTCCCCTGACGGTCTGAAAACAGGCCGATCCAAGCCCCTCTAGAGCGGTGGCTTTTCAACCTCATTCGACGATTCGAGGTTGAAAAGCCACCGCTTTTGGTCGTGGGGTTGCCGATCCGCCGCCTCTTTCTGAGTTTGTTGCGTGAAACGACAAACCTGACTCGCGGGTAACCGTTTGTCCTGACTAAGGTGGATGTGTGAGAAGAGCCAAGATCGTTTGTACTCTCGGCCCAGCAGTGGGCGACGCCACCAAGATCGAGCAGCTGGCCGAGGCCGGCATGGACGTAGCGCGGCTCAACATGAGCCACGGCGACCAGTCCGATCACCGACAGAACTTCGAGTGGGTCCGTGCGGCCGCTGCGAAGTCAGGCAAGGCCATCGCGGTCCTTGCCGACCTGCAGGGCCCCAAGATCCGTCTCGGCAGGTTCGCCGACGGCCCGATCCAGCTCGCAGTAGGCGACACCTTCACGATCACGATCGACGACATCTTGGGTGACCAGACCCGGTGCGGCACGACCTACAAGGGCCTCCCGGGCGACGTCAAGCCCGGCGACGAGATCCTGATCGACGACGGTCGCATGCGGCTGCGCGCGACAGCGGTCACCGACACCGACGTGACGTGCGTCGTCGAGACCAACGGCCCGGTCAGCAACAACAAGGGCATCAACCTTCCCGGCGTCATGGTCAGTGTCCCGGCCATGAGCGAGAAGGACGTCGACGACCTGCGGTTCGCGCTGCAGCTCGGTGTCGACTTCATCGCCCTGTCGTTCGTCCGGTCGGCCGACGACTACGACGACGTCCGCAAGATCATGGACGAAGAGGGCATCGTGCGCCCCGTCATCGCCAAGATCGAGAAGCCGCAGGCCGTCGACAACCTCGACGGCATCATGGACGCCTTCGACGGCGTCATGGTGGCCCGCGGCGACCTGGGCGTCGAGCTGCCGCTCGAGGATGTCCCGATCGTCCAGAAGCTCATCGTCGAGAAGGCCCGCCGCAACGCCAAGCCGGTCATCGTGGCGACGCAGATGCTCGAGTCGATGATCTCGGCTCCCCGGCCGACCCGCGCCGAGGCGTCCGACGTCGCCAACGCGGTGCTCGACGGCGCCGACGCCGTCATGCTGTCCGGCGAGACCAGCGTGGGGGAGTACCCGATCCTCACGGTCCGCACGATGGCACGGATCGTGGAGTCGACCGAGGACCACGGCCTGCCGCGGATGGCAGCGTTCAGCTGGAAGGCCAAGACCAAGAGCGGAATCATCTGCCGGGCCGCAGCTGACTGCGCCGAAGCCGTCGACGCTCGGTTCGTCGTCGCATTCACCACGAGCGGTGACTCGGCTCGACGCATGACGCGGTACCGCTCCCGGGTCCCAGTCATCGCGTTCACGCCGTCAGACTTGGTCCGCCGCCAGCTCGCGCTGAGCTGGGGGGATCGAGACGTTCCTGGTCCCTGAGGTCAAGAGCACTGACGACATGGTCCTGCAGGTTGACCGAGCGCTCTTGGAGATCGATCGTTGTGCTCCGGGCAACCAGGTCGTGATCGTCGCCGGGAGCCCTCCGGGAATCCCCGGTTCGACCAACGCGCTGCGCATCCACAACATGGGCGATGCGATCAACCGGGTCTCCCCGGCGTACGACCCGGACAACTAGACGCTTTCGGCAGCAGTGAGCGGGCGTGACGTTATCGTGGCCGGGAGGCCACCTCGGGTCTCAGACCCGGAGGAAGATCGTGACCACGAATCGGTTGCCTCGCTCACTAAGCTGCTGTGTTGTTCACCGCGCTCGTCGTGGCGACAGTTCCCGCGCCTGCTCAAGCGGGATCGTCGACTGGCGTCACAGGAGTGATCACCGTCGCTGGCGAGCCGTTGAAGTCGGTCACAGTGCAGCTGTACCGCAATATCGACAGCGACCCCGGTGGGGACGGGGATGACGGTGTCGCTCGGCTGCTCAAGACCGTCAGCTCCGACAAGTACGGCAAGTACACCTTGACCGGTCTCACGTCCAAGAAGGACCGCAAGTACGGTCTGGAGACCTATCACTACTTCGTGCTGGTGACCGATCGCTCTGGCAAGACCGTTCGCAAGAGTGCGCCGATCGCGGTCAAGAAGCGCAAGGTCGTCACCAAGAACTTCAGGCTGCAGCCCGCGGCGGTCGTCACGGGCACGGTCACCCGCTCGGATGGGCGATCGCCCGAAGGGCTTGTGGTGACTGCGGAGGATGACTACATGCCCCCAGACCGTGGCTTCAACCCGCAGCTGCGGCCCAACCTCACGACAACGGTCAAGGCCGACGGCACGTTCAGGCTCGCTGGTCTGCAGCGCGGGTCCTATGAGGGTCTGTCATTCTCAGGTGGGCGGTACGGCGCTCAGTGCTACGACTTCGCTACGTCTGCCTTGGGACCGTGCTCGGGGAGCTCGACGCAACGCGGGTTTCGGCTCGTCGCCAAGCAGCACCTCTCTCTGGCGCCCGTGGTGGTCACTGATCTGATCTCTGCCTTGACCGGCAAGGTGACAGACACGTCCGGTCATCCGCTGAAGGGGATCACAGTGGAGTATCAGGCGGTGGTCGGCGGGCATCTGTCGCAGCCAGTGCGAACCCGCTCGAGCGGCCGTTACGCGCTCACCTATGCGCGCACCGGCAGCTTACGTCGTGCGCGCGCGTGACCTCGACGGAGTCTGGGCGGCGCAGTATGCCGTCGGTGCCAAGGACAAGTCGACGGCGAAGGTCTACCGCGTCATCAGTGGCGCGAACTTGGCCAACATCAATGTTCGGCTCAAGTCCAGGGCCAAGATCAAGGCCAAGACGACCCCCGGCAAGGGGAAGGTCAAGGTCGCGTTGACCATCACGCGCAAGGCAACTGGCGGGGCAGCCGGCGGCACCGTCACGCTCGTGTCGGGCGGCGTCTCCCGGAAGGTGGCACTGGTCAAGGGCAAGGCCACAGTCACCGTGAAGGGACTGCCGCAGGGTAGCCAGGAGATCGTGGCAACTTATTCGGGCAACAAGCACACCGAAAGCGTCAGCAAGACCTACAGAGTGAAGATCACGTAGCGGCTCTGCCGCGATGAGGCCGAGGACGTCATCCCCGACGTGGCAACGAAACCACGTAGGGGATGACGTGTGGTGGTGCCGAGTGCGGGACTCGAAAGCGCCTACTCCTACGGCTGCACGCTGCAATTTCACGTGATTCTGGCGCATCTGGCGTTGCCCCACAGCGCCGAAACGACCACGATTTGATCCGGCTTGTGTAAATGTACACACGCACTTCGTGCGCACATGCCCGATCAACCGACAGATCAATCTCCCGCATTCCCCGGCCATGACCGCATCTGCCGCACTATTGTCACAGGGTGAACCTTCGCCACATCGCCGCCGCATCAGTCCTCGCCCTCGTGTCGTCCACCTTGGTGGTGGCGAGCAACGCCCCGGCCAGCGCCGACTCCGGCGGCCCGTTCGACGTCTACTCGATCAAGGCTGGCGATCTGCGAGTGAAGTCGGGGGCGTGCAAGAACATCCCCATCACCCTCTATCACGATGCCGACAGCACATCGATGACATCACCGCGAACGTTGAGATTTGGCGTGGCAGTCGATACGTCGACAGCGAGTACCTGTACTCGGGCGGTTCGGGGTCGCTTCGAGATTCGTACTACTACTGCCCATTCCTGGACGGGTTCGGCAATTTCAGGGCAGGACCGTCTGAGATTTCATGGTCCAACTATGACTATTCAGACTCGGGCGACTTCACCGATTCGACGACGGGGCGATTCAAGATCCTGCAGGATGCGCGGGTGACTGGCGTCAAGGCGAAGCGCAAGGGCAAGAAGGTCACTTTCACTGGCAAGTCGTCGTGGTACAGCGTCTCGGCGTCGCGGTGGTTGCGCGACCCGAAGGGCTGGAAGTTCAAACTTCAGCGTCAGTCGTCGGGTGGCTCGTGGTCCACGGTGAAGGCGGGGCGCGTCGGCAAGAAGGGTTTCAAGATCGTCATCTCGCGCTCGAAGAGGGCGACGTACAGGGTCGTGACAGTCTCGGGCAAGGACACATGGTCGGGCACGAGCAAGACGATCAGGAAGTAGCCACCACTTTCTGTCACCCCCGCCACCTACCGTCGAAGCATGCCCACTCCCGCCCTCACCGATACCGAGCTCGCCATCCTCTCGATCGAGTCGATGTGGTGGCGGTATGCGGGCGTGAAGGAGCAGGTGATCCGTGAGCGCACGGGCATGTCTGCGGAGGCGTACTACTTGAAGCTGGGCCGCCTGATCGACACGGAGGCGGCTCTGCGCATGATCCGATCACGGTCCGGCGGGTTCGCGAGGTGCGTGCGAGTCGCCAGCGGTCGCGGTCGGCTAGACGGCTGGGGCTGGCAGGGTAGGCAACACGGGTTTTCTCATCCTCCCACGAAATGGGAAAGGTCTAAGTAGACTCGATGTAAGTGCTGATCCGTGCCCTCTGGCCGGGGTAGGCGCTTGCCGCCCCCGTGCCCTGGTGCCGGGGGCCTTACTTTTTCCGGACCACGACGCCGGGAGTGCCGCCAGAGTACTTGTTCACGTCTGCGTGAACGGCTTCGCCGAGCGCGGACCACATGTCGGGCGGGCAGACTCGTGCGGCCCCGGCTCCGGGCGGCATGTAAGAACGCCACCCCGCGTAGGCGACCAAATCGGCAGCTTGAATGAAGTAGGAGGACGCGGAATCGCGCGGGACGGGTCATCTATGAGGTGGGCCATTGAGCGAAGAAGTGTGCCGCTGCCAAAGGCGCTGCCCGCCGTCAGGTGTCGGCGTGCCTTTCGCACAAGTTTGCGCACATTCGCATCTTCGCCTTCGTCGTGGATGATCATGACCGGCTCGTCTTTGCGGTAGTGGCTGGTGCGCTCCAAGCGTTGGAGCAACATAGTCCACGTCTCGTCGAAGCACTCTTGTCCATGAAGCCCGGACGCGGACTTGTCTGTGACGATGGCAAAGGCTCGCGCTGGCATGTATTGCAGCACGGATAGTTGCGAGCGATAGATGCGGCGGCGGGCATCCGGGGCGAGGTTGTATCGCCCCAAAGGCCCAGAGCCGCGAATTAGGTAGTTGGCCTTGAGTTCGTCTCGGACCCGCACGCCATATGTATCCCTCATGCGTCGTCGGAAGGCGATCGCTGCATCGTGCGACTGGGGCCATTCGGAGATCTTGGTCAAGACGCAGCCGAGGGCGTAGCAGGCCGATGCGCCAGTTAGCGAGGGGTCTCCGGTGTCGCCAGATTCATCAACGTAGGCAATGAGCACTCGGTCATCTTGCCAGCGCCGCCAGACCCTAGTCCGAAGAATCGCCAACATCGTCCCGCCGCCGACAGTCCCCAGCCCGCACCCAGACAGCCATGTTCGCAACGCGTGGATCACTGACCGAGACATAGACGTGCGACCGGTTCCATCTCTGCGCACGTCCTGGCAGCACGACTTCACCATCGACCTCGAACACGAGCCTGACCCAGCATGGCCGCTGGTTGTCCGCCGGCTGGTCGTCGATGCCATTCGCGTGAGGCTGCCCGGCCTTGTCTCGCAGCGGCCAAGATTCGTTGGCAATCTTCTGCTCGCGTGACGTGTGCGTGACTGGCTTGCCGTTCTCGTAGCGCCCTGAGCCACGGTCAGGGATGTCGGGCATCAGGTTCGCCGGATGCTCAGCATCTGCCACCCGTCGGGCGTCTTGGACTCAAGCTCGGCTTTCGCGGTGTCGTAGTCGTCGGCTTCGGCGGTGATGACGTCCATAGTCAGGCCATCAAGATTCTTGGCGCCGGTCTCGGGTCGTGTGCGGATGGTGGCTTTCAGGATCACTCGGTCAAGGGTAGGTGTGTGGTCATGTAGGACGCCAATTTGAGCCCTTTGGTTCAATTTGCCCCTGCGGAGCGGGTGGTAAAACTACTGTGTCGGAATGCCAGAATTCATTGACTGTCACGGGTGTGGCAACAAGGTTGAACTGATTACCTACTCGTTTGAACAAGGTGAGCCCGACCGAAAGGCGGTCTGCGATTGCGGAGCGATCACTCGCCCCGACTGAGACGGCGGAACGCCCGGCCTCGAGGTGAGGCCGGGCGTTCGTGTGCCGCTCAGCTTCGAGCCGCTTGGGTGATCGCGACTGCGACGAGCGCCGCCCAGACCGCCGCGACAGCCCACGCGATCGGGGTGCCGCTAGTCAGGTAGAGCCCAGCGGCAATGACGCCGAGTCCACCGATCGCTACCTGCACTGATCTGTGCTTGAGGATCTTCATCCTTGGTTCCTTTCCGAGTGGAGAGATACCCTGAGAGGGTCGCCCCCGGATAATTGATCTATCCGGGGGCTTCCTCTTAGCGCCTGTTCTGTCTGATCGTGATGACCATCAGGACGGTCTGTGTGACCATCAGCGCCAGGACCAAAATGTCCATTCGGGTTTCTCCTCTCTGTAGTTGTCACCTCTAGTGTAATCCCCCCCTTTACAATTGTCAACAGGGGGATTACAGTTTCTGCATGAGCAATTCGAAACCCATCGCCGCCGCCCTTCGCATCGTCGAGTCGTTGCAAGAGGGACCGCCAGATCCGCGATCGCGCCTAGCCGACATACAGCGCATCAGTGCGGAGACGTTGGAACTGCAGCAGATGACGGCGGCCGTCTATTCGTCAGTGATGCGCGAGTATGTGGCCGAGGTCGGAGCCACGGCCGCGGCAAGAGAGCTCGGCATCAGCCGCAACCGCGTCTACGAGGTCATGAAGCACGAGGGGTGACCCGCGCCTACGACAGGGTGAGGGCGTGTGCAACGACTGCCCAGGCGACCGGTGGATCATCCCGCCGATCTTGCCGGACGACGGAAGCTACTGGACCGTTGTCGACGGCTGCAGCCTGGGGATGATCATCGCGGTCTTCTCGGCCGACGGGGAGATCCTCACGACGGAAGCGAACTCGTTCCTGTGATGCAACGACGAAAGGCCCATGCCGATCCAAAGGGTTGGCGGTCGTGGTAGGCCGGCGCAGCGCGAAAGGATCGATCTCGGCAAGGAAGTCGCGGTTAAGCCTTTCGAGGGTCATTATCCTTAAGATTCGTCAAATCACAAACACGTGATTCCAGGTTGCGATAGGTTTCGTGGCATCCTGTAGATAGCGGCTGCCCGGGAGGGGCGCGATGTCCCGACCAAAACACCCCAAGCCGCACCTAGAGAAGGTTCTGCGCGATGCAGAACACCAGAAGTGGACAGTGCTCAAGGGTAAGAAGTACTTAGAGCTCAGATGCCCTTGCGAGACCAAGCACAGCAAGACGGTGCACCTGTCGCCGTCAGACCCAAATATCTGAAGAATCTGCTCGGACAACTGCTCCGAACAACTTGTTGGAAGGAAGCGCCGTGAATACGTTCTACGTCGAAATCGGCTTCAAGATCACCGACTACGGAACTACTGACGACCTAGATGCGCATCTTGATTGCGTTCTGGACGCTCTCTACGAAGACACGAGTGTCAGCGATCCCGACTACGCGGCCACGCTGACCGAAGGTCGCGCGGAATTCAGCCTCACAGTCGAAGCCGATGACGACTCCCATGCGTTTACCTCTGCCCTCGTCGCAATGCGAGCTGCGATCCACGCCGCCGAGGGCTGCACTCCAGGCTGGGAAGCGCACTTCAAGAAGACGCAGACCCTGATTCGCGAGGCGGAGCTCGTCGACGCCTGACCCCAGACGACGAAAAGCCCCTCGCCATCCGTAGATGACGAGGGGCTTTCGTTTGCGCCAACTTCAAGTCTGGGAGCAATTTGGAGTTGGGTTGGAGTTGCAGCGTCGCGACCTAGCCGTGGCCTGCATGCTGCGCCAGCTGACGAAGACGGCGCCGGCGATGACACCAGACCATGCGACCAGGACCGCGCAGGCCGTGCGCCAGGACGGGATCACGGTCAGTTGCCGACGCTGAAGACGTTGTGCCCGTGGTCGTCGCACCATCGGCCACCTCCTGCGGATGTGTGGGTGGCGGGCCGGTCGCATGCGTCGCAGGGGTTGAAGTCCTGGTCGGCAGTAGCGGGCTCGTCGTCCGGGTACGGGTTGTCGGGAAGCAGCTCGGCTGCTGACTTGACTGGCATGACCTTGCGGCGGGTGAGCCATCCTCCGACGATCGGGACGATGAACGTCAGGAAGATCAGCAGGGCGTCGACCTGCTTGGGGAGGTCGCCGGTGCCGATGCCGAAGGCGGCGAGCAGGACGAAGACGGCGACGGCGATCGAGCGGGCGAGGGCCGGTTCGTATCCGTCGATGAGGTCGCGGATGAACATGGTGAGTCGGGTCATGATGCGGCTCCTAGATCTGGATTTCGGAAACGATGGGGTCGTGGTCGGACGGTCGGGGCTTGCGGT
Organism: Aeromicrobium sp. UC242_57; assembly: GCF_044452305.1. NCBI lineage: Bacteria > Bacillati > Actinomycetota > Actinomycetes > Propionibacteriales > Nocardioidaceae > Aeromicrobium > Aeromicrobium sp. UC242_57. Next base: position 557,698 of record NZ_JBIOAM010000001.1, read on the forward strand.
ACTTGCCCCGGATCAGGTCGCGCAGGACGTTGTACGTGAGGACCCAGAACTGGGTGCTGACGTAGGTGGCGTCGATGATCCAGGCGGTGTTCGTCGACGGGGTGTCCTTCGCGATGTTGGTGTAGGTCGCGTCGTTGCGGGTTGAGGACTTGTCGGCGTAGCGGCGGGTGCTCTTCATCCCGGCCTTGACCAGTGCGGCCAGCTCGGCGGGGGTGTTGCGGTCGCCTTGGATGATGAACGGGCAGTCGTCGTGCTTGGCGGTGACTGCGAGCATCGACGTCAGCGCGTCGGCGGCCTGGGCCTGTCGGTCACGTTCGCCTTGCTTGCCGCCGTCGTTGACCAGGTGCAGCTGGCCGACGGCGAACTCGAACCCGTTCTTGTAGCGGAACACGACTCGGGTGATGTGCCGGCCGCCTGTGGCTGACTCGAGGATCGAGTCGTCGTACTGCTTCACCAGGGTCAGGACGTCACCGCGGTACGAGAGGTAGTTCTCGTTGTGGGCGCGGGTGGGCTTGATCATCTTCCACTTCTTGCCCAGCGCTGCGTCGACATCCCACGCGAACTGTGACGCCCGGCCCGGGCCGCGGATGGGCTCGAGCTCGTTCCAGCCGATGATGTGCGGGTTTGGCTTCTTCGCGAGCTTGACGGCGGCCTTGATGCGGGCCGCGGTGTTGCCGATCTTGTCGCCGGCGGGCAGGTTGTACTGCACGACGCGCAGCTTCGTCGGGCTGATGTAGGCCGCGGTGCGGATCTTCGCAGGCCGGTAGGCGTTGGCGTCGCGGCCGTCACCCTTGAGGCCGTTGCGGCCGCGCTTGTACGAGCCGACCTGCGCCTTGGCGGCGGGGTGGGCCTTCGGGTGCCCGATGAGGATGCCGTGCCCATGCGCCGGCCACACGCCCGCCAGGAAGGGGCGGAACCAGAACGCGAACATCTCGTCGCGGAATGCGCGTTCGACGCGGCGGTACTCGGCCACGGTGCCGTTGGTGATGATGAGGTCGAGGGCGGCCCGGCCGGAGTGAGTTCCGGCTGATGCTGCAGCGCCGGACGGAGATCCCTGGGTGAACCGGATGCGGGCTCGAAGGCCGGCGGGCAGGCGCCTCAGCGCTCGCTCGGCGGCCTGGGCGGTCCATCGGTCCACGGGGATGCCGCGCCAGGTGATCATGTCGTAGCGACTGGTAGCCATGTTTGCCTCCTGGCATGCGAAGAGCCCCGCCAGTTGACGGGGCTGTGGTGGGGTGCGCGTCCAGGCGGGTCACCTGTTTTCGCGGAAATGGTGGGCGCGTGGTCGTGGCGGTCGCTACGGTCGCGGGTGTGGCTACGAGGACCCAGGCGTGCGATCACTGCTCAGAGTCGGTCGAGTTGACCCAGCGCGCGTTCACCAAGGGCGATGTCTGGGAGGGCGAGTGCGCGAACGGGCACGTGACCAGTCGGGCGGAATTGCGCGCGTAGGTGGTGATTATGGAGCGGATTGCGCTACCTATGTGATGCAGTCGGTCGCCGTTTCGGGGACTGGTGAAACTGCCCGCCGATAGGCTCCCCGCATGAGAGCCAAGATCGTCCGCCTACTCGCAATGGTCCGCCCGTGGATCGCGTTCAGCCGTGCTGGCGTGAAAGCGCCCCGCGCGACATCGGTGGGCCGTCCGCCGATCCTGAAGATCAAGGGCGACGTGAAGATCGGTGCCCGCGCCCACTTCCGCACGGTGCAGCTGCGGCCTCGCATCGCGGTCGACAGGGGCGCAACGCTCACCCTCGGTGATGACGTGTTCCTGAACGAGGGTGCGACGATCTGGGCCAGCGAGTCGGTCACGATCGGCGACCGCGTACTGATGGGCAACCTATCCACGATTTACGACACGAACGCCCACGAAGTCCGGCCCGGGGAGGGCGTTCCGCACGGCTCCTGTCGTGATCGAGGATGACGTGTGGATCGGACGCGGCGCGCTTGTGCTCCCCGGTGTCACGATCGGCAAAGGCTCGGTGATCGGGTCGCAGGCGATCGTCACGAAGGATGTGCCGCCCGGCTCGATTGTTGTTGGCCCAGCCGCGACCGTCGCGGGGACGGTCGACGGCTGGGAGACGTACCGGCGTCCTCACTAGCCGACCGCGAAGAAGTTCATCCGGTAGGTGGTCGACGCCGTGAGTGCCGTCTCGACGTACAGATCGAAGCTCGTCGCGGTGACGTTCGTGACGTAGGCACCCTTGCTGCTCCATCCGGGGCCATTGGGTGTCAGCAGCACGTCCGGCTCAGTGTTGTCCGGCCACGGCTTCGAGAATGTCACGGTGGCAACCTTGCCCGCCACGGGACCGGTCCCGGTGGCGATGACGATGGTCCCCTTCGCATCGTTCAGCCGCTCAGCGGTGGCAGAGCCGCCCGTGCCGACGCCCGTCGATGTGTACCCGACCAGCGTGGAGACGTCGTTGCGTGGCGAGCGGATAACCATCGGTGTGTTGCGCGTTCGGCCGCGCCAGAAGTCCGCGTTGCCCGTCCCGAGCCCATTGAAGAAGCCGGGGCCCCACGTAAGCGCCCGGAAGACAGCGCTGAAGCCGGCCCGGCTCCAACGTTCGACTCGAAGTCGGGCTGCTCGATGCGCAGGTTTTCGATCATGCCGACGCCGAGGCCCTCGATGTGCTTCTGGACTGCGGCGTTGGGCACGCCTGCCGCAGCGAAGACCGACGACCGGTCGTAGATCATGATCTGCAACCGACCGAACAGCAGAAAGTTGAACTGCGCGGTGACGTTGTTGACCAGGACGCCGTGCGCGGTGCCCGTGGCGAACAACTGTACGCAGATATTCGGGAAGACCCAGTTGCCGTCAGGAGGCTGAACCGATGCCGTCGTTGATGAGGTGAAGCCCACCACCACCGAAGGAACTGAGGTTGGTCCAGTTGTTGTAGATGCCGTTGGTGACCTTGAAGGCGTAATGGTTGCCGTCGTGGCCGAAGACCATGACGTCCTTCCAGGTCGAGCCCCAGAGGCCGTTGCCGTAGTGCCCTGATGTCGCGACGGGCGTGCAGACGAATCCGTGGCCAGTGTTGCTGAGCATGATGTCTGGGCCGAAGCGAAGGCCGATGTCGGTGACGTTCGGGGTGCCTGGTCCGGTGAAGCGGAATCCGTCCTTGCCTGCACCGTCCTGTCGGAACACAGTCCCGACGAGGTAGGCGCGTTGCGAGGGACGCCGATGAAGGTCGCCTCGCCGCCTTCGAGCTCGGCCACGTCACCGATGTTCGCGGACACGCCTGCGCCATGGATGTGAACGTCGCGCTTCATCAGGATGTAGTCGGTGATCCGGTACTCGGCGCGGGGGAAAAGGACGTGCGTACCTCGGGGGCACGCAGCAAGGAGCGTGTTGATCGCGACGGTGTCGTCCGTCGTGCCGTCGCCCTTGATGCCGTAGAGCGGGTCGAGCGCGTTGACGATGCCCAGGCCCGCGCGGATGCGTGTAGCAATGTTGGCAGCAACAGCGACCTCGGCAGGCGTGCCCGTGGTGGCGATCTCGGAGCCAAGAGCAGCCTTCGTCAGATCGCCGGTCTCGATGTTCGTCGCCGTCACCTCGTCGGTCAGCGTCGGATCACCGGGAGGACCTTGAGGGCCGACGACGATGGGGACCCAGTTCGCGACCGGGACCGGGAGCAGCTTCGTCAGATCGCAGACCAGGGTGCCGGTCGGAAGGCCATACGCTGCGGCTGCCGTTGCATCCAGCGCCTCGGCCATGTCAGCAGCCAGGCGCACCGAACGCTGCTCGAACTTGACGTCGAGCGCGCCAGCCTTCACATTCCGGAACGTCACGCGATGCGTCGCCTTGCCATCAACGATGCGCGGATTTACCTTCGTCGACGTCAGATCGATCGTCTTGATGAAATGCTGACCACGCCACGTCGAATACCCCTCGGCATCAATCGTCGGCGTGAACGTCGACTGACCGCCAGTCCACGGCACCGGCAGACCGCCAACAACCTTCGTCTCAGCCACCAGCGGCTCCAACGAAATCTCGCCAGCGTCACACCAGATCATGTCCGGGTCGTCATCAACATCATCCCCATCAGCAATCGGAATGCCGAAACGTCCAACGATGATGACGTAATCGAGGTCAGCCATGAATGCTCCTGGGTCGCGAGAATGCCCGCTGAGATAGCGGGATGGGGGAGGTGGGGGTTACTTGCGGTCGGCGCGCTGAGCCGTGCGGAGAACAGCAGTCCGCATGACCATCGCCGTGAACGTCAGGCCAGCCGACGACGTGACCAGTAGTGCGCGACCGGGATACGCGTCACCGAAAATGCGGAACAACACGATCGTCAAACACCACGACAAGACCGCGACCGCAATCAGCAGCAACGATGTGCCGAACCACTGACGCCACGGACGCTCGGGGATATAGAAGGCGATGAACGCCAGCACGACCGGCAACGTCGCCGCCGCAACCCAAAGCTGCAACGTCTCCAACGGCACCCAGATCAACAGGACGTACAACACGATCACCGGAACAGTGCCAGCAGCGATCTTCATGGGCGTCCTCCGTGGCGCAGGTCCGCGAGGAACCGTTCAGTCAAATGGTTAACAGCGAGCGTTCGGCGAGCCCAAGCGGCGGTTTCCTTCGCAGCATCCAGGCGAACATCGGCCTGCGCATCAGCCTGCTTGGCACGCTCCAGCGCCTCAGGGTCTCGACGCAACCGCATGAACCTCACCGGTCCAACCCCCGACTCAGGCCATCAATGAAGTGCCGGATGACCTTGCCGGTCTCCTGCTCCTCAGACAGCGCCGCCTGCTCCTTGCTCAGAGCCGACTCCAAGAACGCGATCCGCTCGTGCAGTTGCTTCACCACGCGGTACGGGACCAGCCAGCCGATGAAGATGAACAACACAACGAGGCCGAGTAGACCCTCAGGCGTGTAGTCGCCGATCGGGATGTTGGTCAGGTCCATGTCAGGCCGCTCTCGTGCGGGTCAGCGGCCCGCTCACAGCGCCGCCGCATATGGGAGGGTGGCGTTGACGGCGCTTGAGTTCGCCGGGGGTGGGATCGTCGGTCATGCGATCCGCGCGGGAGAGCTCGCCCCGGATCGAATCGCCAGCGGCCCACGTCCACGGCGCAGACGCACCCAACCCGGTCCGAGTATTGGACTGCTCGTAGGAGAATGACACCGCTGACGAGGTCGACACGCTGATGGTGGCGAGTCGCGACGAGGCAGGCGAAGCGTCAGTCAACTGGACTGGCCCGATCGCCCGACCACCAGCGCCCGCGAACGTCATCGAGCCAGGGAGGGACAGGGTCGGATTCGCTGTCAGCGCCGCCGTAAGGACGATGTCGAATTCGACCTGGATGACCTTGCCGGTCAGCAGATAGAACGCCGTCAGCGTGGGACCTGCGGTGCCTGTGACGGTCGGGGTGTAGGACTTCCAGTAGCCCTCCCACGAGGTGCCCGTCCATGTCGCAAACTCGACCGTGTCGAGCAGTAGCTTGCGTTGACCGACGAAATCGCCTGAGCCTGGGAGGGCTGCGGCGTTCGCGACGGAGCCATTCTGGTCCTGATGCGGTTCTCGACGTCGATAGCGAGCGCGCCGATCTGAGCCGGACCATTCGGGTCAGCGCCGAGGTCGGGGGACCTGAATCCGTACTCCGGTGTCGTGGCCATGAGACTCCTAGTTGGTCTTGAAGCAGATAGGGAGGGATGGCGCGGCCCAGTACGCAAGACCGGACTCACCAGAACTGAAGGTCGATCCGGCCTGCACGCGAGCTCGAACAGCGACAGACGAATCGCCGTCGAGGTAGACCGTCATTGGGGATGTTGTGACGCATGTGACCGTGACCCGGCGCATGGGCCGCTGGGGGATTCGCGCCAAGACTTCGCTTGCGAAACTCATCAGGACTCCTCCAAGTCGGCCAGCGTCGATGACCGGGTCGCCAACGACATCGCACCTGTGTCGAGATCCATCTGGAACGAATCGATCAGGTGTGTCGCCTGGAAGCCGGGATCCGTGTCGGTGGCGGCGTGAACGACAGACACGACGTCACCGACCTCAAGCGCCGGGTTTCCTACCGAGGTGATGCTCACGGTCTCGGTCGTTCCGAGGACGCGCTGCATGATCGCGATTCCAGCGGCAGTGACTTCGGCGGGCGTGTTGAGCGTGGCCGACTTGTAGAAGAACGGGACGACGCCGATCTTCGACGGGTGCCGAGGGTGGTCGATGTCGGCGAGCACAATCGTCTGCTGATCCCACGACTGAGAGTCATCCATCGGCTGCATGACGACCGTGTTGTACAGCCGATCGAGAGGTCGCTCACGGTCGGCGGTCACGATGTTCGACGCCTCGCCGGTACGGAAGGTCCAGACCGGCGCACTGCCGTCAAGGGCCGGCGGGGTCCGGATGCGGAAGGTGCCCGATGCGTCGAATGCAGCCTCGAGTGCGCCGTCCTTTGCCATGTCAGCGATGAACTGTGTGCGGTCGCGTTCCCAGAGGTTGTCGCCCTGTTCGTACACGCCACCCTGGCTCAGGATCAGCACGTCGACCGTGTCGAATGCGCCCGCGACCGCCTCCGCAATCTTCGCTGCGCGCGTCCCCGAAGCCGGGTAGTAGGCAGACAGGAAGCGGCACCGCTCGACCCGCTGCCACAGATCCACCAACGAGATCCCGATGCCACCTTCGCCCAGATTTACTGCACCCTTGGCGGCCTCGTAGACGCCGCAGTCGATCAGCTCGACATCGTCGGCGCCGTAGTCAATGCCATGACTAATCGAGAAGATCGCGCCTGGAGTCGAGAGCAACCCGAAGGTGTCGGCGCCCGGCTCAGGCGAGATCGTCAAGCTCGCTTGATACCGAGCGCCAGTCGAGTTAGAAGATGACACCGACCCCGGACGTCCACCCGGACCATAGGCGCCGTTTGCGCCGCGCTTGGCCTGGCCGATGATGACCGGATCCCCACCGGGTGGCGTGCAGGTAATCCTCGTCGCGCGCTTGTGAGAAACACCGAGCGCTGCGGCGAACCGCGCACTGATTGGCCTCACGACGGACCCGCGACAACGTCGATCCAAGTGTCATTGTCAGCGATGACATCAGCCCACGTCGAATACTTGAGCAGCACGTCACCCCAAGTCCACAGCGCACCCTGCCGCACGATCGGCTCGTCGACAGGAATGAGTGGCAAGGTGATCAGCGTCATCGGGATAATCGCATGAGGGGCGATCCGCGAGATCTCGACGTCGCCCACCGAGTACCAGTCGTCCGGCAGATCCTGGCTCTTACCTGCGGGGAATCGCAGCAGCAATGGGGTCTGATCATCAACGATCGCGCGCACCGCATTCTTCGCCTCGACGGTCGGCGCACCGATGACGAGCGTCCATTCATCGGCCTGCCGAGGGCCCGACGTGATGACAATCGCACGACGGCGACCGACCGGACGATGAATTGTGGACTGCGCATTCGACGTCCGCGAATCACCGGACGACGCCTCAATGAAACGCAGACTTCGATCGCCGCCGATGCCGAAGTCGATCGGGATCGACAGCGACGGCTGCGAGGGGTGGATCAGCCATGCCGCATCGACGTGCAGGGTTGTCAGCGCAGAGGCAGAGAAGGCCTCCTCGTCCGCAACCTCGTCCAGGGCGATCCCAGTGGCTCGTGCAGTCGATCCGAATACTGAGACATTGAGGTCGGTTATCGGCGAAGTAGTCGCCGCTCGTTCAATGAACTCAGTCCCAGCTGTCGATTTAACAGTGACTCCGGTCGAGTCAAACACGAGAACCAGCGGACCAGTTCCCGCACTTACAGAGCGGCCTTCCTGCCCGTAAGCGACAAGCGCCGTCGCGCCTCCCGGATCAGTCCACACCTGCAAGAGCCGGTTGTCGGCTGTAGGTAGTTCGATGCTGGCGTTGTAAACCAGCCCGGGGCTAATGGTTAGACGCCCGGCCGCCAACAGCGGCACTGGCCGACTAACCTCGGCGTACCAGCCATCCGCCGCATAGAACCGCCCACCTGCCACGGCTGGTGCGCCGCTGACGGTTGTCCAGCCAGAGAGATCGCTCCATGCGGTGCTATATACGGGCGGATAGCCTGATGTGCGCCCTGTGGCCGAGTAGGTGACCGGCACACCGAACGGCATCTCGTAGTCGAACGCTAAGGCGGACGACCCGCCGATATATGGTTGCTCGCGAATCTTCTTCCCATCGCGATAGATGGTCAGCGACGTGAAGGACTTCGCCGGGTCGTCGCTGTCAATGTCGATCCGAACACGAGGCGGAACGTTGTCCGGCTGTGGCGTCACGCTGAACGTCATGCGGTCGACATCCTGAAATCGATCTGCTGCGAGTCCTGAGCCATCACGATCTGTCCCTTCACGAAACGCATCAGTCCATCAGTGCCGACACCGATCTCAGCGCCAACAAGTGACGCCGTCATCGGAGCAGCAGGGGCGGCGGGCGCGATGCCCGAGTTCCACGCACGCGGGGCCGAGAACGCAGGGTTGGTCACGAGCCGCGAGTACGAGTTCGAGATCGAGTCGATCTGCGCTGCCTGAGCATTGACCCTCGCGAGCGCGGCCGAATCCGTCGAGTACTGGCGAGCCAGACGAATAGCGCCAGGAGTCGGTCCAGCCTCGACCAGTTGAGCCAGCAACCACGGACTCGCGCCCTTGCGCTTCAGATCGCTCAGCAACGCCACGAACGTCGTCGAGTCCGCGATCATCCGCTCCAGCTTGCGATCCACAGCAGCGGTTGACCCAAGACCCGAGATGCTGAAGTTGTTACTGAAGTCCGACTTCGCCGACAGTCGAGTCGACTCCCGCTCCTCGCGCTGCGAGGCCAACTCCTCGCGAGCTTCATCCTTCGCGGCCTTGCCCGAGCGGAGATCCCGCAACTCCTTCTTCGCCGCAGCAAGTTCCTCCAAGGCGACGCGACGGTCCAGGCTGCCCTTCTTCAGAACCAGGCGGGTCGGACGCTTCTTGCCCTTGCGCTTCTTGCCGTACTCCTCGCGCTCAACCAACGATCGTTCGATATCGCGGACCGTCTGCTGCTGCCGGAGAATGTCGAGCCTGGACACGCGACCACCAGACGCATAGCCGGTGATGATGTCGTCGATATTCAGGCCAGCATTGATCGCAGCCAGCCACTTGTCGTTCTTCTCCGACTGCTGCTGATTGATGATCCACTCACCCGAACGGACCTTCAAGAAGCGGCCAGACGTCGCACCCATCGCCAGAACGTTGTCGCGGGTCGGGTCGGCTGGGGGAGTGCCGGGGACCTTGCCGCCGGATGCATAGCCTTCGGGGACGCGCAGGCCGGTGAAAGCGCCGCCACCCTTCCGAGCCTCACGAAGCTGGCCGAGCAAGTTGCCGATGTTCGCGCCAGTCTGAGCGACGTTGATGATCGCTGTGTAGACCCCGGACAGGTCGTTGAGTTTATTTTGAACGCCGTCGACGGTCGTTGAAGCGTTGTCCTGGGCCTCAATCAGTGTGTCGATCTGATCGGGTGTGAGGTTCAACTGCTTCAGGTAGCCACGCATCTCCTTTTCGGAGATGTTCGCCGCCCGCCCGGCAGCAACTATCTGCTCGGCGCCACGCTTCAACTTAGAGGCGAACTTGTCTTGACTGCCGCCCGCGTCAAGGTCTGCCTGTGCGGAGTCCTTAAGCGCCTGAATGCGATCACGAATGGCATCGCGGTTCTCTGACCCTGCTTCGTGTTTGAGTCAAGACCGCCGCCATTTTCGCGCAAATCGGTTGTCAGCGACTGAATCGAACGCTTCCACTCGACCATCGCGGCATCTTGCGAGAGGAGTGGATCGAGCATGAGGTCGAGGGCGTCGGTCAGGCCTTTGACCTCGTCGGCGGCCTCCTTGGCCGACGCACCGACGCCATCGAACTCGTCACCCAGCCCGCCAGTCGCTTCCTTGACCTCACCCGTCTTCTTGCGCTGCTCCTCGATTGCTTCGGTTGTAGCGCCGATGCCGTTGCGGAAGAGTTTGAGCGCCCCCTCTTCCTTCTCCGTGTAGTCGCCAGACCTGGCCCTCGCGTCAGCCCATGCCTCGGAAGCCGTAGTGACCTTCTTGAGCGCGTCTTCGTTGCCGAGCGCGGCATCAAGGGTGGACTCGAGCGAAATGCCCATATCCTTCGCAGCGCGCAAGACTCCAGCATCAGCCAATTCCTTGGCCGCTGTTGCGCGAGTCAGGTCAGTCAGTGCGCCAGTCTGGGCGTCAAGGGTGTCGGCGACGCGCTTGCCAGCAGAGTCGAGCTCTTTCTGTGCCGCCGCCGCTGCCGCCGACTGTCCACCAAAACTGCTGAGGACTGCGACGGCTCCGCCAATCGCAGCACCCCAGGGCCCGCCAAGAGCGAAGCCGAACGCCACAGCCGCAGCCGTGTCGACAAGATCCCCAAGAGCCTCGTCCGCCTTGTGGGCGGGTCCGGAGAGCGCGGTGAGCCCAGCGCCCGCAACTGCTGCACCAGCACGGAGGCCGAGTGCTTGCGCCTTGGTCTTGTCGAACTTCGCCCCGACCTCGGTGAGGTTGCCACGCAGGTCTGAATACGCACTGATGGCTCGCGTCCTGCGAAGGCGGTCCCACCCACGACCGCCGTGAGGCCAGCGCCAGCCAGCATCAAGTTCTTGATTGGGCCCGGCAGCGCGTTGTACCCGTCAACCAAGACCGATAGCAGTTGAACCATTTCACGCAACGGGCCATTGGCTCCTTCGCCCGTCCCGATGAGCGCTGTTTCGAGCGCGCCGCCGGCTGCTCAAGGTCGCCCTTGAGGTTGTCCATTTTCTGGGCGGCCATGTCGGTGGCGAATCCCTGGTCATTGACTTCACGGGTCCACCCCCGGACCGCATCGGCACCGCCCGCATAAAGAATGCGAGCCGCAGTGATCTGCTCATTGCCAAACATGCGACCCAGTGCCGCGTTCCTCTCGGCCTCACCAAGGCCGCCCATCCGAGCCTGCAGCTGTCCAGCAAGTCCCTCAAGGCCAATAAACTCGCCCTGAGCGTCATACATGCTGATGCCGAGCCTTCCATCGTCGTTGCCGCGATCTTCGACGGGGAAGTCAGCGAGGTCAGCATGCCGCGCAGGGAGGTGCCAGCCTGGTCGCCGAGCACGCCATTCTGCGCAAGAAGTGCGATAGTTCCGGCAGTCTCCTCAATCGAAATGCCCAACTGCTGGGCGACGGGGCCGACATACTTGAAGGCCGCGCCCATGTCGGACACCTCGCCCATCGCCTTGCCGGCGGCAGCAGCCAAGAGGTCGGCGATGTGAGGGACGTCTTCGCCGGAGAGCTTGAACTGGTTCATCGCGGTGGCTGCAATCTCTGCGGCCTCCGCCACACCAAGGCCGCCAGCAGCGGCCAGATCGAGCGCACCATCAAGCCCGCCACCGAGGATGTCCGAAGCCGAAACCCCCGCCTTGGCGAGATTCTCGATTGCCTCGGCGGCCTCGGTGGCGCTGAACTTGGTTCGAGCGCCAGCATCGATGGCAGCATCCCTCAAGCCATCGATGCTCTGCTTCGCGTCATCGCCAGTAGCGGCGACAGCCGACATCGCCTCGTCGAAATTCGCAAAGGCCCGAACCGCTAGACCGACGCCAGCAGCGGCTACAAGACCGAACTTGCCAGCCGTGTTACCAAGCGCCGTCAGGTTCTGCCGATAGCTTTCCGCCTCCTTCGTGTTCGCGATCATTCGCTTGTGAAGGTTGGAAGCCGATGCCTCCGCCGCCGTCATCGGGCCGATAAATCCCTTGACATCGCCCCGGAGGACGATCGAGACAATGCGATTGGACATGCGCCGCCGCCTTAGATATTTCGGTTTGGACGCGGCTAGTCAGCGCGTTGAGGCAAGATGGGGGCATGGACCGGAAGACCGCGCTAGTCGCCCTTGCAGCGCTTCTTTTCGCGGGCGCGCTCATATTCGGGCTTTCGGAAGCGAGCACTCCGACCGCGAGTTGTGGATCGGTCCTTCGAGGGGGCGGCGACTCCAACCCCGATGTCTTCGGGGAGCCGGGGGCGTGCGCCGACAAAGTTGATGCCCGGAAGCCGTTCGTCTATGGCGGGTTTGGCCTTGCGGCGATCGCTCTTATCGCAGCAATCGCCATCAAGGAAGATCGACCGAAGGTTCCGTAACCTCAACATCGGCCAGCCCCAGAAAGTCGGTCTCGTCCGGCGCAGCATCCGCAGGCGCTACCCAAACCCGAGTGCCGTCCGTAGCGAGCCGGTCGTACAGGTCGGGCTTGGCCTTCTCGTGCATTCGTGACCACCGACGATTCGCGGCCATCATCACAGCGGACGCGCGGCATTCGTGGAGTTGCGGCGACCACTCTTGGTTCGGGTCTTCGCACACCGACCGAAGCTGATTGCACTGCGGGCACATCGCCTCTTCGTACTCCAGCAGCGCGTACCAGTTGTCTCGTTCGTTGACGTCGAACTCTGGCGTGCGGGTGACCACCGTCGTGCCTGCCAGGTTCCCGTCAGCGTCATAGTGCTGGTGAGTCTCGACCGGCTCCCAGCCCGTGAACCTACGCAGCGAGACGCCGAGACGTTCGGCGAGTTCTAGGTCTCGTCGCTCGTCGTGTTCTCCTGCGAGGCGGGGGGAGCCAGTGCTTTTGGGGCTGCAGCCGGCGCGCGGTTCAGAGCGAAGGCGGAGTAGTAGAGCCGGTCCCAGTCGATGTCAGAGATGTCGTCGAGATCCTCGACCGTGACGGTGGCGGGCTCAATCGATAGGACGGAGAGCGGAACGAGGGCGTCCTTGAAAGTCTCCTCGTTGACGCCCATTCCGGCGTCGTCATCGTTGTCCTTGCGCGGCGGGTGTTCAGCGACGAGTGCGCGCCACCCCTTGCGGCCAAGCGCCCCGAGCGTCACGGCGACTTTGCCCTCTTTCGGCCTCGAGCTTCACAGCGGCGTGCTCGTCAGCGATGACCTGAGACTCGGGGATCTCGTCGTTGCGCAGCGTCGTGCCGGACTTCTCGGCGATGAGTGCCGCCTTGTGCCGCTGCTCCAAGTCACGGAGTCGGGCCAGGTAGTCACCCTGGTAGATGTCGACTACTGCGGTGCGGGGCTTGATTGCGCTCATGGTCATTCCTTCGGCTTGGTGGCTTGGTGCGGCTTGGTGGGTGGTGAAGCGGGCGGCGACCCAAGCCGATCGCCGCCCGCGCTCGTGGGCGTCAGGCAGCGACGACGGCGACGTTCCACGCGGGCGTGGAGGTGATCGACGCGGAGACAGTGAAGGAGTAGACCGCTGCGGCGTCGGTGCCGGTCTTGGTCGGGATCTTCACGCCGAGCTGGGCAGGAACGACATCGACGAAGTCGCCGGTCGCGATGACCGTCTTGGCGTCCTTGCCCTGGCGACGGACGAGGAAGCCATTGGACATGTCGTCCATGGCCTCCCACGCCTTCTTGCCCTCGGCGCCTGACGCGGCCTGGGGGGAGAAGAAGACCTGGAAGTCGGGCGCCGAGTAGTTCGTCGAGCCGTTGACCTCGAAGGTGACCGTCTCGCAGTTACGCATCGGGAGGGTCAACTTCTCGGTCGTGCCGGTGAAGCCCTCCTGATCGGACGGGATCGCGCAGGACAGGTTGAATCCGCCCGCAGCCTCGATTTCGGTGACGACGGGCTCGCTGATGTCGGCAATCGCCGGGACCCAGAGCCAGGAGTCGTTGGCCTGCGCTCGAACGAGCGGGGCGAGAGTCGGTGCAACCATGGTTAGTTCTCCTCTTCCTTGGCCGCAGGACCGGCCTTCTCGACCGGCGCTTTTGCGGCGGGCGTCTTGCTGGCCTGGCTTGTGGCCTTGTTCTTGTCAGCCGCCTCGTTGACGGTCGTCAAGTACTTCGGGGGAATCGGCTCGCCAGAGACCGTGGTAGCTGGCTTGTCGAGCTCGGTGAAGATCCCCGGTCGCGCATCGAACTGGCGGCGGGTGATCGTGTACTCCCGGCGAGGCTTGACCTCGTCAGTCACGCGGACGTAGTCGGTCATGGCGTCTCCTCGTTGATGGCGATAGGGAATGCGGTGAAGGTGTAGGTCAGGAGGCAGTAGAGAAGCCCGCCGCCGTCCGGGTCGCGGGTGACATTCGCGGTGATCTCGGCCTGGCATGGCGTCGTGTCGAATCCGTCGATCGCGACTTGCTGGTCGAGGAATGCGGCATCGGTGACGTCGGCGACCTTGGCGATCTCGGACTTTGTCTTGCCGATGCACTGGACGGCGATCCGGTACGACTTGGATCCGTGCTGGCCTGAGTTCCGGTAGGTGCCGGCAGCCCCGGATGAGACCGATGGGATCGCGTAGGGCGTGATCGGCGAGGTGGGAACCTTGCCCTGCTCGTGAATCTGGGCAGGCTTGTATGCCGCCCGGAGCATGTTGAGGGCGGCTTGATCTTCGGCGAGCACTAGAGGTTCAGCGCTCCAAGGATCGCGTCGAGGCGACGATCAACTCGCTTTTGGATCAGCGGAATCTCGTAGTCTGCGGCGCGCTGGCCGTCGAGGTGGGGCGGCTGGTTCACTGAGCCGTTCTCGAATGACATTCGACCCTGAGGTTTTGCGGGATTCGGGCCGACCTCGAAGACGATGTCCGTCGAGAGCTGCATCTCCCAGTCGATCGAGTTCGGGTAGTGCTTGCCGTGAACGCCAGACGTTGCGCGGGCATTGTGGGCCCAGGCGTTCGCGAGCGACTCGGCGCCTTCCTCGAGGCCTTCGATCATCGCCTTGGTGGAAGTGCGACCGACCTTGCCGATGTCGACAGAGAGTGCAGCGAGTTCGTGGGAATCGAAGGTGATCATGTGACGACCTCCGTGATCTGCAGGCGTCGGGCAGTGGTCTGCGAACCGGGCGCGGGACCAGAAAGGGTCAACCTGGCGCCAAGAAGCGTGGGGTCGTCGAGAGTCGAGACCTCGGTGACCAAGAAGGTGACGCCATTTGCCGAACGCGGGTCATCCCACGGATCCGCTGATGCGATCGGGATGTGCAGCTCGCGCGTTGACTCGCCGGATGTGCGACCACCCACCTCGGCGAGCGTTATGACTCGATCGCCAGCCTTGATGCGCGCCTTCGACTCGAACGCGGTCTCGTAGGTCGGGACATCGGTGTCGGTGTCGGGGTCAGGGGTCGTGCCGGTCTCGTACTGGAACTCACCCTTGAGAGACATGCGCCCCTCCGCCATTGCACGGAACTCGGCCATGTCGGCTGCGGTGATGAGGGGCTCAGTCACGCCCAGCACCGATCGGGCTGGAATCTGGGCCGTGTCGAGAATGCGGCCGACTGGATCTCGGGGAGCAGGTTGTCGATCTCGCCGTCGAGCAGGGCTAGCGGGTCGGACTCGCCGGCACCTTCACGGCGTCGCGTGACCGACGCATCATCGACGGACTTCGTGTACGACGTCTCGCCCCAGGTGGGATTCTGGATCTTGCGAATGACGGCGGAGATTTCGACATCAGCGACGTCGGCAGCGATGACCTCGCCTAGGTTGATCTGTTCGTCGAGCTCGAGGCCGGCCTTCTTGAACGCTCGGCGGATCGAGCGTTCCACCTTGTCGAGCCACGCCTGCCACTGCGCGCGCTCGGTTTCAGTGATTGAGTCGATGGGGCGGCCAAGCTGCACGGCCACGTCATCCGGGATCGCGTAAGTCATCGCCGCCCCATCTCCTCTACTTCTCGGACTTGCTGGCTGCGGCCTTCTTCGCCGGAGCCTTAGCGTCGGCGGCAAGCACGTGGTCGCCCACGGCCACCCCATCCGGCACCACGTCGCCAGCTGCGAGAACAACCGGCAAGCCGCCCTGGTCGTAGGCCGTCACGACCCCCTCAAGGTCATCGCGAATAGTTGCCATGTCAGGCCACCGTCGCCTTGAACGAGAGGTTCGCGTTGGCCAGGACCGGCAGCGAGATCGCATCCGAAATGACCTCAGCGATCATCGGGGGCTTCTCGTTGCGGTACACGCCCGCCACGACACCCGGCTGGTCGACATCAGCGATGTCCCAGTCGGCCTCAGTCGAGGTGAGCGTCTGGCCCCAGAACGTTGCACCGAGCTGAGTGCTTTCCCATGCATTCGGGTCGACCGGCTCAGGGAGTAGAAGCACCGTTGGTCGGGATCGAGCACGCCAGCAGCGGTACGCCGGGTGTACACCTCGATCGGAGGCAGCCCTTCGCCCTCGATGACGTCGTTGACCTGATCCGACGTCGCGCGACGCGAGCCGCCGCCGATCAGAGAGGTCTTGAACTCATCGCCGGTCTGGAGCAGCCGGAACACGTTGCGAGACATCACGATCGACCCGGGCGTGACGCCGTTCGTGGCCTCGTAGGTGTCACACCATGTCTGCAGGTCCGTCAGGCGCGAAACACTCGTGGCCGAAGACCACAGCGAGGACGCAGTAACGGTATGGGTGCCGGAGCGACCAAAGTCGTCAGCCCCGCCGATCTCGGCGATCGTCGCGACACCCGTCCGCAGGGTCACGGCGCGCACGCGCTCAACGCGGTCACTGACCGCCTGAGCGACCTGGCGGGCCGTGCTGAGGATCTGCGTCAGAATCACATCTTCCGACGCGCCACGAGTGCGAAGCTGGTCATACTCGCTGACCGGGATGTTCTGGCCCACGGCGGGGAGTCTCGAGAACGACCCGCTTGCCGCCCGGCTTCTTGCCGACCTCGGGCTCGGCGTCGTAGGCGCGGTACGACGCCTCCGCCACGAGACCAGCCTGACCAGCAACGAACCGGACAGAGATGTCCGGGACCTCGCGGTTGGGCAGGTAGCGCGCCAGAGATCCCTTGCGCGACTCGATGTCCGCGAGTGCTTCACGGACATACCCGGTCAGTGTTGCCGGGTCGATGATGTCAGTCCACAGTGCCATAATTCGGCCCCTCTCAGACGAAGACGATGGTCGTGGCGGCGCGCTTCGCAGCGGCTGCCGGGGCGGTGAACGAGACGGGCAGCTTGGCCACCTTGACTCGTCCGTGATCGATCAGCGGTGCGCCGAAGTCGGCGGTGCCGACGACGCGCTGATCGGTGAGGATGAAGCCGGCGAGGATCCCCGCGCCGGTCGTGGTGCCCTCGGTTGCGTCGTAGGGAACGAGGACGCCGCTCACTTTCGCGACGGGGGCGCCGGACGGGATGTAGCCGTCCGGGTAGTGGGTGTTCGCGGTGAATGTGCTGATGTCGATGATCTCGGTACGACCGTTGGCAATGCCATGTGTCGAACCGAGCCAGGACATGTCGCCGCCACCGAATGTTTCGGTCTTCATGCGAGGCATGTTTTCTCCTAGATGTTGGTTGGTCTGTGACTCGCTGCCACGTGCTGCACCTCTGGTTAGGAGGCCTTGCGTGACGCCTTGAAGAGGTCTCGCCCGTGCGAGACCCCTGAGGTGTCTGCGTTGCCACCGGATCCGCCACCTTGGGTGCGGTCCGGCTTCGGCTTGCGCGACTTCGCGTCGGGCTCGCCTTCGACTGGCGCGAGTCGCTCGGCCAGTGCCTTCATCTGCTCTGCGTCCGTCGCGGACGCGAGAAATCTTGAGATCGCCTTCGTCGGTGATCTTGTGGGTGTTCGCCAGCTTCAGGACTGCGGACTCGCGCTGCATGGCTGCGAGTTGGTCCTGAACGGTCTTGAGGACGTCATCGCCCTTTTCGGCGTCGTCGGACTTGATGCCGAGGCCTTCGAGAAGTGCTGCCTTGAGCGTGTCGAATTCGGTCTTCGTGGCCTTGGCGGCATCCTCGGCAGCCTTGGCGCGAGTGCGCTCAGCCTCGAGTGCCTTCTTGCCACCCTCGCCGAGCTTTTCGGGATCCTCGTTCTTCGGTTCATCCTTCGGGTCGTCGCCCGGCTTCGGATCTTCGGCGGGATCGGGGTCGCCGTCGGCCATCATTCGCAGCCCCGCGTACTTGCGGTTGCGGTCGATGGTCGCCTCGAGCCATGCGGCCTGCGACGGGTTGAGGATGGATCGCTTCATGGGGATTCCCTTCGGTCGGCGCTCACCCATCGCGGGATCGCTGCCAGCCCGACAACCTCGCGTCGTCGGGAAGAATGTGGTGGTTCGTCAGATGTCGAGCTTCAGGCGGAAGAACTGCGCCCCGGTGTCGTCGTCGGTAGCCACGACTGTTTGCAGGCCATGGACATACGGAGACTCGGCGTTCTCGTTGACCGGCTCGAAGCGGTCAGACTCAAGGACCAGTTCGATTCCGTCCGGATCCTGACTCGGGATCAGTCGAACAACCCGAACGTCTTCCGGCACATCTAGGAGTGCCGAGAGAAGGCGTAGCGAGACGTGGGTCTTGACGTGACGGCGCTCGGTTATTTCAGCCATGATTTCCGCCCTTGATTGGTGGTTACGTGGCGAACTTCTGGCCGTTGGTCGCGAGCATTCGGCGGTACTCGCGCTCGGCTGTCGCCATCTCGGTCTGTGTGACTGGGCGCTGACCCCTGCCGACCTTGTTCAGGCCCTGGCGGTACGGATCGGGCGTGTTGCCGAACCCGGGGGAGGTGTACGGGCTGCGACCAGACAGTGCGGTGAGGTAGTTCTGCTCCGCGTCGTACAGGCGGCGTTCCGCGGCGGTCATTGTGTTGCGGTTGCGCGGATCCCGGACGCCGGTCTCTCGCGCCTTGGTGATATCCGCGACCGCGCCCTTGCGAGCACCGCCACCGCCGAGTTGTCCGAAGCCCTCACGCTGGCCACGAAGAGCACCTGTCGGGATCTGGCCACCCGGCAAGACGTAGCCGTGGTGTTCGAGTAACTGGAGCGCTTCCTCGCGGGTCTTGGCCTGCTTGTAGATCAGCTCGGGAGTCATGCGCCGTTGACCCGGCGCCAGACGGCCCGCAGCATTGCCGCGCTTCGTCGTACCCTCCGTCGTGAAGTTGCCGTTCGCGGTCATCCCGCGACGCGAGTTCACGACCTGGCTGATATCGGCGCCATCACGAAGCGCCTGAGCATTCGCGACACCGTAGAGCCGATCCTGTTCGGCAGGCGGCAAGCCCTTGAACACCTCGTAGGGGTCCTTGACCAGACCCTCATCGAGAGCGGCCTGCGTGGATCCGGCACGATTCGCGACATGGACGCACGAGCAGCGAGGGTGGCGAAGGAATCCAGCATTCCAGCGGAACCACTTGCCAGCCAGGATCGAGCAGCGAGGGCAAGCGCCGGGACGGACCATGCGGACGTACCCGACATTTGCGCGAGTGGCGACATCGATACCGCCAGCCTGACGACCAACGTCAGCGACCTGAGTCGTCAGCATCCGGCCCAGTGCGCCAAGACCTGACTGCAACGCAAGATCCCGAGTCATGCCACCGTCGATGAGCGCCTGAGTGCCGAGCGCCGGACGAGCCAGCAGCGAGTCGAGCGGGCGACCATCGGAAGCGAATCCAGCGAACGCATCGACATCGACGAACGCAGATGGGGCTTCGTAGCCGTTCTGCTGGGCCAACGTCATCGCTGAGTAGGAAGCGCCTTCGAATGCGGCACGACGCTGAGCGGTCTCGATGACGGGTAGGAGGCTTGCCAGTGCGGGGATCCACGACGCGGCGACATTGGCGGGATCGACTCGTGACCACGCCTGCTGACCGGCCTTGACGGCGAGAGTCTGCAGGGTGAGCATCGTGCGGTAGTGGTCTTGCGCCGCCTCAGGAATCGCCATTGGCGGGGTCTAGGTTCAGGCTTTGGGCGATGAGCGCGAGATTGGGATCGGCGGCTGCCTCGGCGCGTTCCTTGCGGAGGTACTCGCGCTCCTTGGCCTTGCGAGCCTCGGACCAGTTCAATTCATCCCAGTAGCCCTCGCGAGACAGTGCGCCAGCGGCGAGGCGCTTGGACAATGCGTCCTCGCGCTGCGAGACCGTCGGAGTTGACGGGTCGAAGAAGTCCACGCCGACACGATTGCCCTCGACCCACTCGCCAGTTGCGAAACGAAGCGCGAGGCCACCGAGCCAGCCGATCGACGTGCCAAGCTTCCGTATTCTGCGCCTCGATCGATCGGACGAGTCGCGCCTCGTCGGCCTTGATGCCGCCCTCCTGCGGGGGCTGCGAGGACAGTAGTCCGAAGAATCGGGGCGGCAATCCGGTGACGTTGGCCGCCTCTGTCCGGTACGCGTTGAGCGCGGTCTCGAAGTTTTTCAGGTCCGCTGCCGTCAACTGCCCGACCTTCGCGTTCTCCTTCGACAACATGTGGATCGCGTCGAAGTACGCCTCGAACTGGGGGGATCGGCTTACCGTTCTCGTCCACAAAGTCGCCCGAAGCGACACCCGTCATAAACATGCGCGGGATGCCGTGCGCCTCTTGGGCGAACTGAAGGTTTGTCAGCGCACGAACCGCAGAATCGACAGGAGGGATCAGGTCGGTCATCTGCGATTCGCCGACCCATGCGCCAGACATGCGCCGGTTCAGGTGCATGACCACTGGGACCGCGCCGAGACCGTGCTCATCAGGCTCGTCAGCCTCAACCCATTTGCCGCCCGACATCTCCGCGAACTTGGTCTCATTTGGCTTGAGGAGCGTCACCTGTGATACCCGAGGGCCAGGGCTTTCGGACCGATAGAACCGACCAGCAGCTTTCATGGTCTCTGTGCGGACGTCGACAATGGCCGACATCTGCCGAGGGGACTCGACCCGGACCAATGGGAGTTCTTCATTCGCCTCGTTTGTCCCCACCGAGATGAACGAGCGACCGTAGATCATCCGGTCCCGGTTGAACATCGAGAAGCTGCGACATCATGTTGTTTCGCGTCCCAGATCGCCCGCAGCATCGGGTCGGCAGTTTCCTCACCAGGCAGGATGAGCGAGCGGACCTGCTGGCGGTCGTTGATCGTGTCGATGTACGACCGAATCCAGTTCGCGATGACCAGGAAGCGGCGCATCTCGGGCGGGATCGCCATGCCAAGCTGCTCGATGCGCTGTCGACCCAAGTAGTAGCGCAACAGCAACTCGTCCTGGCGCTGCGTCTTGTTCAGTTGCCAGCGCAGCTTCTTGATCAGGTCGATGTCTTCGGAGGAAAGCGCCACGGATCCTCCTGAGGACTAGCGGGGAAGTCGGAAGTAGGTCGGGCCGGTTGGTTCGCCGGTCCAACCGTCGACGCGGGCATCGCAGGCGGCCTCATGGGCGAGCACGTCGGCCATGAGAAGGTCGATCTTCTGGTGCTCGGACGGCTTGCCCAGCAGGTACTTGTCACCCGGCTTGGCGACCTTGCGAGCATTGAGCGCGTGAGTTCGCGCGACGATGTCGTCGGAGTGAGTTGTCACGCCCTCGACAAGGTCGTTCAAGTACCGATCCAGTGCCGGGTACATGCGGGTGATCGAACGCGTCGGGTATGGGATGACGATGTCGTCGGTGAAGTCGAGGATCCACTCGTCGGTCTGTGTCGACCAGATCGGATCTTGGTCTGGGTAGAACCGCTCGACCTGCAACTTGTCGAACATCTCGCGGACTGCGGTATCGACCTCGGAGCGAGGGACTTGGCCGTTCCACTCGGACGGATTCCAGAACGTCGGACGATCATCTGGGCCGTATGTGGGTGTGTAGCGGTATCCGTCGATCGTCTCGACTCGTAGCGCCGTCCAGTCACCCGACTTGGAGCCATCGAAGCCCATCGAAACGCTGGGCTTCGGAGACTTGATCATCACTTGACGGTCGAGCCAGAGCTTCTCGGTCAGGAAGGAGCCGAGGCCCTGGACGAGGCGGTTGCCGAAGAAGCGTTCGGCCTGTGTCGGGTCGGTCTCGACGAGTTCTTCCGCCTCGGGGTCAATCGCCGACGTGGTGTCGACCCAGGGGGAGTCGGCGTAGACGTGGAGGTGGATCTTCGCCCGGTCGCGCTTCTTCTTGTAGTCCAACTCGACCGGCGGCTTGCGGTAGTAGCGGAAGATGTCCTTCTGCTTGGACTCGAACGCCTGCTGGGCGGCCGAGTTCTCCATCGGATCCCATGGGTTCGTGAGCCGATGGTGCGACCCTGCATTCCAGCCACGCCGCGACGGAGCGTCTGCCACGTGTCGAGAACCTTGTTCGACTTCGTATACAGGCCGGACTCATCACCAAGGGCGCCGGTCAGCGGCTTGCCGAGCTTCGATTTGGCGGCCGCCGTCATCGGCAGGATCATCCCGCGATTGGGAAGCCGGATGAAGCCCTCGCGCACCTTCACGAAATCTTCGAGTGGCCCCGATTGGATCATCGTCTGCAGCGGCTCGTAGACGTTCTGTACCTGATCCTCAGCGAACGCCACGAGTCCGAACAGTGACTTGCGACGGGGGATACCCATCACTTCGCCAGGCTGGTACTCGTACTCCCAGCCGCAACCGCAGCCATGATCTGAGCACCGGTACGCCTCGCCGCCAGTCGCCCAGCCCGCGAAGAGTGAAGGGCCGACTGTGTCGAACAGGACCATGCCAGCGCCCCATGGCGACTTTCCGCACTTCTGGGGGCCGACTACGACTGAGCGACGGTAGACGAACGGGGCGAGTAGGCGACGCGAATCAACGATCGCCTTGACGGCAATGCGGTAGTGATTCGCGGTGCAGTAGAGCTGCCAGCCATTGAAGACCAGGGACTCACCCTCATATACGCCACCAGGCACCTTGCAGTGCCGCTCGATCCAGTCCGTCGCCAGGAAGCCGAGCGTGTGGAGCGGATCGAAGTCGAGGGCTAGAGCGTCAGGCTCCATTCGTCTTCACCATCGCCATGCGACTGCGCGACGACGATTGAGATTCGGGTCTGGCTGAACCGCCCGAGGACTTCGATGCAGCCTTCGCGGCGACCTCGTCAACGGCGATTGCCCAGCCGTTGTCCTTGAGTCCGGCTGGCGTCAAGCCGATCTGATCGCGGTACCGGTGAAGCTGACCGACCAGCGCAGCCGACGCGGCAGGATCAAACTCGATGACCGTCTTCAGTCGGCAGTACTCGCCAATGATGGGCCAGCGCCACGACTGCATCGACCACGCGCACGCCTGGGGTGTGGACCACGCTTCGTTCCACACGTCGGTCTCGCGCTCTCGGAACGACTCAGTCTCGCCGTCGTCGCGCTCCTTGACCTTGACGCGGTCCTTGCCCAGGCCGTCGAAGTACTCGTTGAATAGGACGATGGGCTGGAGCGGGAAGCCGGGGACATCGCCCTGGTAGCCCTCGGACGGCAAGGCTGTGAGGGTGTATCCGCGCCGATCACTGCGGCCAGAGGTCGGATCCGTCTGCGGTCCACTGCGGTTGCGTGCTCCACCAGAGCCCATGCTGATCACTCCTCGGTGGCATCGCGCCGCGTCTGGGAACCGCCGAGCATCGCGCTCAACAGGGTGGTTTTGGGGCCGGCTCAGAAAGTTTTGAACCCTCCGCAGGTTTTTCAGCCCTCACCCACGGTCTAGGTAGAGACCGGTCCAACCCCGCCCCCCTGGGGGTTGTCCACAGGGTGGTCCACAGGTCAGACGGTCCCTCATCGGGAGGTCAGGCGGCCCGCTTTTCGACCGGGTTCGCCTGCTTCGATGAGTTGCACGACAGGCATGCGGTCTGCGTGTTCGCGCGCGTGTGCTGACCACCATTGGCATAGGCGATCACGTGGTCGATGGTCGCGGCACCCTTGTCATAGGCGTCAGGCTGACCGCAGCGGACACCGCAGAGCTGGCATGTCCAGTCGTCCCGCTCGAAGATCTCGTAGCGGTCGAAGTCTTCGATGACCGAGCACCCATGTTTGCGTGCGCGCTGCATGGCGTCGGTGCGCCAGTCATATGGCGCGATGTCCCGCGATGCCGCGCCGTACTGGACGGCAGCCCTGCACTCGCCCGAGCATGTGGGTTGATATCGCTTGTCGCTAGTGCGGATGACGGTAGTGCCGCAGATGACGCAGGCGACCTCGACCTTGATGTGCCGACGCTCAGCCATCACGATCCGGTTGTAGTGCGTCGAGCACAAGCCTCGGGCTCTAACGAATCGGCCGCAATCATCTTGCGCGCAGATCTTGGTGCGCGAGTCTGAGCTACCCTTGGGCATGTCGTTCCCCTTCCTGGGAATGACCAGAGCCCCGGTCGTTAGCGCGACACGGGGCTCAGCATTGGATTCTGTTCAGTTAGTTAGCGCCCGCTCGTCGCTCGGTTGCAGTGCCGATGCTCGGGCGCTGTCGGCTTGGCGCAGTCGCGGTCTGGGTGCCCGAGATCCCACGGCGCTCCAGCGGGTATCAACTGGTCACAACGTCTGCACCTGACGTAACCGGCCTCGACGCTTGGTCGCCATGACTCTCGGTCGCGTTGATGTCGTGACCCGTAACCACGTTCAGTGCTCGACCCTCGCGCCTTCTCCTTCGCGCGAGCATGGTCAACGCAGCGCCCTCGCCCTGCTTCAATCAGTGTCGGACAGCCGGGCTCGAGGCAGACGCGCTTACTCACAGCCGAGGAGTTCGTTGATCTCGGCATGGGCGTCGGCATAGTCGGCTGCCAACCGGGCGCGCTGCGATCTACTCAGCCCGCCTTCGCCCAGCATCAGTGTGATGGATCGTGCGATCTCAACCATCTCAGCGAGGTCAGTGCGCACGCCATCGGCGACCCTGACGATTGCGGCCATCAGGGTCACCTCCGAGTCGTTGGCATACCCGCGAGGAGTCGAACCTCGACGCTCCGGTTTTGGAGACCGGTGCTCTGCCAGTTGAGCGTACGGGCATCCGTCATCCAGAGCGAGGCCGCGTTTCGATCGGCCCCGTCCTGGAACGACAAAGGCCACCTCATCCAGGGATGGGTGGCCGTGCTTCAATCTTCCAGCAAAAGATTCTTGATGTCAAGAATCTCGACGGGTGTCAGGCCGCCGTTGCTCGTTCGTCCCTTCTCGTCACGGCTTCGGCGACGTGGTAGGTCATGCGACTGGTGTGGATGTTGAGCCGTTTGCGGACGTGGCCCTTGGAAGCCCAGCCTTGCAGTGTGCCGACTGGGATGTCGTACCGAAGCAGCATGTAGTCCGCTGAGAGCCATGTGGCACGTGAGAGGTACTCGGTCTCCAGCGCTTTGAGGTACTGCGCGTAGGTCGAGCTTTCCCCCGCATGGCTTGCAGGTCCAACGATCGTCCTCGAGCGTCTTCGGGTTGTGGTGGTTGCCGGCCCATTCGTGGATGAGTGGCTGGTGGCAGGTGAGGCAGTCTGCTCCTCGGTCGACACGCATGCCGGCGTGTAGGACGTTCTCGACAGCCGATTGCACCCTTGCCAGGTCGGTGGCGATGGCGTCGACTCCGAGCCATTCCATTCGGTCGTAGGTGTCGACACGGCACATCCAGTCGAGCGAGTCGCGTAGGTAGCCGACTGCGCGAGGGACTGTTGCGTTGAGGTCGGATGGTTGTCCTCGTTCTTCGCGCACGAGGTCTTCCCATGACGACAGGACGAGTAGTGGGTGTGTTTCGACGTCGAGTTGGTCTTGGATGTAGGCGGGTAGTTCTGCGTCGCCGTCTTTGGCTTTGGCTTCGGCTGCTTCGTACCTGTGTTGCCATGCTTCGACGTTGGCGATTGGTCCGAGCATGTTCATGGCGTCGCCGCCTGGCATGTCTCGGTCTGAGTGTCGGTAGAGAGCTTCGGCCCATAGGTCGAGGTGTAGTGATTGGATCTCTCTGAGTCTTCGCGCGATTGACACTTTGGCGTCTTTGGTATTCCAGTCGTTCGTCATGCGTTCTCCCCGTCCCCAGAACCAACAAAGGGCCTCGCCGTCATGGCAAGACCCTCCCGATTTCCCCGCATGCGTCTCATTCGCGAACCTCCGTCGTGTTGCCGCTTGTCGATCGTGGTCGTGGCGCGCAGACTCCGCAGAGTCCACCTGGTCCGGCGATGTGGATCTGGCAGTTCGCGCAGTAGGTGATGGTCATTCGCTGTCCCCGTATTTGTCGCGCTCTGCGATCAGCAAGGCGTGGTGCAGCATCCCGAGCACCTGCCATGCGTGGTCGACGTCGCTGATGGTTTGGATCGTCGCTGATCCGTCTGACTGGATGACTTCGGCAACTGTGATGAAGTGCGTCACGATCGCGCCGCCGTCGTCGCATTTGCCTATCGCGGTCCGCAGATCCTCGTAGGCGCCGCTCATCCCCAACTCCATTCATGGTCTCGTCGGTATGGATTCGCGCTGCCGATGACGACCTGGCCGTCAATGATCGGCGGTGTCTTGAGCTGCTGGGGTATCGATCGTCCGACTGCCGCGCCTTGAACTCCGCGATCGCCGCAGCCATCTCGCGTCGACCGATCGCCTAGATCTCACGGCGTCCGTCGGATACCGGCCCGGTCAGCATATTGCGCTGCGCCTGGTGAATCTCGCGAGTGACCGCTCGTCCCGACTGTCGCGCTCTGATGCCGATCCCGATGCGGGCCTCCTTCATCGCCTCGACAAACCGGGCTAAACCTGTGGTGTCGATCTTGACCTTGATCGTTCCTGGCGTCCTAGCCATTTCTCGCTCCTTCGTTGGTCTCGGTGGTAGGTGGTCGGATCGCCTCAGCGGCCTCAAGCCAGCGATTTCGACTACATGGCGCGTGGTCGAGTCGCAACCCGGCTTACAGTTCGCCATCCGTCCCCACCTCCGCCGTCGTGGTGGCGCGGGCGGCGCGTCGGCGGAGCCAGTTGACGATCTCGGCTCCGTTGGCCTGGGCGTAGTGGCCGTAGGCCTCAGCCGCATCCCGCAGCGCCTTAGCCCCGACCTCGGCGACCGTCACACAGTCGGCCCACTCGACGGGCGTCCCGATCTCGCAGGCGTGGCAGTGAGGTGGTCCCAACGTTGGGACACAGTCGCACCGGGAAGTGGACTCGCCCGTAGACCTCGGCGTCATGCTTGGCGAGCCAGTCGGAGCCCTCGACCTCCTCCAACACCTCGTGAGCAGGTCCGGTGTAGTCCTTCCACGCAGGCTCGCGCTCCTCACCGGACTGCCAAGTCATCGGCTCGTCTTCATCCGTCGCTCCATCGAGACGGCAGAGCCGACGAGCCACGGCCTCGATCACGTCCTCCCGCGCGCTCATGCCTGCACCGCCTTGGCGTACTCATCAATGGCGGCATGGATCGCGGTCTTGTCCGGCCTGCGGGCCTGGAACTCGATCGTCTCGACGGCGAGGTCTGCATATGCGTCCAGCGCCTTGTCCAGCGCCTCGCGGTCATCGACGGGCGCGGATGGGCTGTCGTGATCGCATCCAGCAATCAGGAGGTGTGGACAGATCGTGCACCCCCTCCCCAGCGCCTGCCTGCACCTCGGTGAGTGCGGCGAGGAAGGGATTCGATGATTCGTCGTATTCGTGAATTCCGTCCGCAGCCTCGTGTCCATCGAGCCATCCGATTCGTAGGCGTCCGCCACCTTCGCCTCAGCCTCTTCGGCCCGAGCGATCGCGGCGTCACGTTCGGCCTCGGCTCGCTGGGCGCGGTCCCGCTGGGCGCTACACGCGCACGGAGTCACGGCGGCGATCGCATCCAAGTCCAGCGGTGTGGTCGGTGTCGTCATGGCGTCGTCTCCTTGGTAGTGGTGGTGCGGTACGGGTTTGCGGTCTCGGCGTCGTCGTAGGTGTAGCCAGCCCAGGCGACACCCTCGGCCGACGCGATCTCCTTCTTCTGTTGCCGGATCGCTTCGGGTAGCGACTCCGAGAATCGCCGCGACGCGTTGGCTGTCCCGATCGCTCGACCACGCTTCTCGGCCGCGTCGATGTCGGCTTGGGTCAACTCACTCATGCCTTCGCCTCCTCGATCGGTTGGTGGCTCGGCTGGTGGGGGACGGGTCGGCCATCGAGTTGGCGAGTACTTTGGCCGCCAGGGCTACGGCCCCGTCTTCCTCGCGGTGCTCAGTACGAAGGCGTGCCGGTGGGCGTGGGTTATCTCCTTACCGCCGTTGGCACGCCTTCCGCCCGACCAGAACG
Organism: Aeromicrobium sp. UC242_57; assembly: GCF_044452305.1. Classification (NCBI taxonomy): domain Bacteria; kingdom Bacillati; phylum Actinomycetota; class Actinomycetes; order Propionibacteriales; family Nocardioidaceae; genus Aeromicrobium; species Aeromicrobium sp. UC242_57. Next base: position 585,440 of record NZ_JBIOAM010000001.1, read on the forward strand.
GGTAGCGCTGGCCGTTCCATCGCACCCAGTCCTTGGGCGTCCAGTCGACGACGCAGGCGTAGGTGTTCACAGCCCCCGTCTCAACGCGAGACGCCTCCCAGTGGCCGACCTCTTGGCCGTTGACTTCGATCGATCCGCTGATGCTCACAAGCTCCTCCGCTCTCGTGCCAGCCCCTCTGACGGGGTCTCGCGCGCGGGTTGCCGCTTCCTTCGCGGCGGTGATGGCTTGCTCGGTCGCGTGCGTCGCTCGCAGCAGTGACCCGATCAGGCCGTTGGGCATCGGCTCCGGTTCGAGGTTCGGCGTCGGCTTGACCAGCGCCCGCAACTTGTCGCCGGACTTGACCATCAGTCCCCAGCCCTCGGGTAGGTCATCGCGAACGATCGACTTGTCCGAGACGACGAGCCACCAGAAGTGCATGTGCCGGCGGGAATGTCTCGGCCTTGGTCGGGTCGCGCAGTTCGGTCAGCCAGTCCGACCGCGAGACCTTGACCTCGTGACCGTGGAAGATCGGGGCCTTGATCCACCAGCGATCGGGGTCTTGCCATGAACCATGACTCGCCGAGTGCATGTCGACTGCCATGAAGTCGCAGATTCGAGTTCGATCCCATCCCAGCCCGATCGACACATGCTCGCTCGAAGAACTTCGGCCCCGACCAGTTGCCGTTGGTGATGCGCTTGTCGTATCGGGCGTTGAGTCGATCGAGCATCGTTCGCTCCGTCTCGCGGGGTGGCTCTGGCTCGACCCTGGGTTCGATGCCGAACAGGTCGACTTGGGCGGTCATGATCCTCCGTTTCTCGCGCGGCGGTGGTTGCGGCCTGGGCTCGTGCAACCGCCTCGTCGATGGCTGCACGTTGCTCAGGGGTTGGCGGCGTCCCCAGACCGCTGCTGTTGCGTCTGACGTACTCGTGAGGCTCGAACGGCTCGATGGGGTGAGCGTGTTCGGGCCGCGTGCAGATGTCGCAGTCGTCGTCGGTGATGGTGCGGACCGTGGGGACCGCCGCTGATGCCGACCTCGTCAGCCACCATCGCCCCGGTTCGTGAATGCGCCCGGGCTTGACGGTGGTCGTGTCGGAGTAGCAAGCGACGGCGGCAACGAGAACGTCTTCGTAGACGCGATGTCGTAGCCGTTCGTCACCAAGCACTGTCATGACGAGTCCTTGACGCCATTCGGGCCGGATGATCGAGACGACAGCGGCGATGCGTTTGGCTTCGATTTCGTTCATCCGCCTGCCCCTGCCGTTTCGCTCCCAGCCGCTCTAGTAACTGGACGCTGCAGGTGCAGGTCTTGGACTCGAAACGGGGAGCGGGGAAGGGAGTAGGGGGTATGGGGTAGGGGAGTTGGGTACCGGACCCCCAATGCGACCCCTGATCCGATCCCCGATGCCATTGGCAATGGGATCCCCAATGGCATCGGGATCCCATTCACGATGCGATCCGTTCTGCACGTTCGATGACATCGGCCATCGCATCAGGCTCGATGTCAGCAAAACCGCTGAGACCAGAGTGACTTTCGCCCTCGTTGTATGCTCGCGCCAGTTCATCGAGCACCGCGTTGCGCACCTTTGGCGAGAGCACTTTGCCGTAAGCGCGTGCCACCGCCTTGCCCATATTGGCCCTCGCAAGTACGCCATCGTGACGAACAAAGGACCGGATCAGAAGCTCTGCCGTCGCCTCGTCGACTACTACAAAGCGTGCTACAACGAGTTTTTCGACAGAAGCCTCAACTTTCTTCGCAGAATTGCCCTTCGCGAGGCTCGCAAGGCGGCCCGGAATGTAGTCCAGGACGCCCGCGTATGACAGTCCTGGCTGGCTCAGGATCGTGTCGTACATGTGCTGCGCATCGGCTGCCAGACTCCGGAAATCGGGGTCGTGCCACCGCCTCACTTGGATGCGTGCGTGGTCTCTAGCCATGTGTCACGACCTCGCTTGGCATTGATCTCGTCAGCCGATCCAGGACCGCCATCGACGTGGATGTGAGTGGGCCGCGAACGCCGAGTCGGACATCCGCAACCACCTCGGCCGCGAGGAGTCGCAGTAGCTCGGCCTCGTCCGGACGCTCTTTGCAGCGGCTGTGGACTCGGGGTGTCCCGTCGAGCCGCAGCGTCAATTGGCGACCACACCACTCGCACGGAGAGTGTCCGCGCTCGCAGGCCGTGAACCATTGGTTGTAGCCGTGCGACCGACTTGGATCGCTGTAGCCACTTCGCCCACAGGTGTCGCACGCCCACTTCGGACCTGTCCAGGAGTAGCCGCGCGAACGACCGTCGTGAACCTTCGTGAATTGCTCACTCATCCCGCCACCACCTCCCTAGTCTTCGCGCTCCGATACCACTTCCGACGCTCCTCGGCCTGCAAGATCCGATCGACCTCCTCGACCGTCGATCCGGCTCTCACGGCGGCTTGCTCGTGCGTGACCCCGTAGCCAATGAGTTCTCGGTAGTCGGCGAGGATGTCGGCCCTGTCGCGCGGCCAGGTTGGGCGCTGGGTGGTCATGCGGGAGGTCCAAGGATGATGTCGGCGGTCTGCTTGCCGCGCTTCTCGACCTCAAGCCACGCGTCGCCGAGATTGCCCTCAGGGATCAGTCCGAGCCCCTCCTCGCGCCACGCTCCAACCTCTTCCAGTAGGTCGGCCACTGCGAGCGCGACAGTCGGTGACATGTTCTGGATGTGGCCCTCGATCGGCGTCCTGTATCCAGTGCCGATCCCGTGCCAGTCGCGCGACCCATGCAGGCTCTCGATGGCACCTTCAGCGCCTTCCCGCAGCACCCGTGCGGCTTCCCTCAATCGTTCTGCACTCATCCCCTCGTCCTCTCTCGTCTGCCCCGAGAAGCAACAAAGGGCGCGGCGACGAATCGCAGCGCCCTCGGGGGTTGGTGTGGTGTGGTGGTGGGTGGTTAGTCATTTGGTGACTCGAGTAGTTCGGCCTCGCGAACCATGCGATCGAGTAGGATGGCCAACTCGATCGCTAGCCAAGGAATCGGCTTCCCAGTGGCCGCGCGGATCGTGTCGTGGATGTGATCGCACCAGGCTGCATTGCCCAGTGGTCCACCGTCTTCGGATGACTCGACGGTGTGGATGCCGCGCTCAAGGATGCTCGCGAAATCCTCCTTGAGTCGTTCGCGCCATGCAAGGCGTTCAGCCTTGCGGATCTCGGCGCTCAAAACGGCGCTTCCTGATTCGTCGCAGGCTGAGTCGACCAAGGATCCGCCGACGCCTGACTCTGCTGACCCCAGCCGTTCGACTGCTGGGTCTGGGGCTGCTGCTGACCCTGCTGGAGGCGCGGCGGAACGACGGCGATCTTCGCGTACCTGATCTCGTTCGACGACCCCTTGCCGCCGTCCTTGCGGTCGTACTCGCGCGTCTCGCTGGCCGGTGACGGAGATGATGTCCTTGTCTTTCACGATCGCCGCGACGGCCTGCAGCGTGGTCCTCCCACGCTTCGGCGTTGGCCCAGATCTCGGCCTTCTTCTCCCATTCGCCGGACTGGTTCTTGATTGATCGGGAGGCGACGACCCGGACGGTGACAACAGCCTTGTTCTCTGGTCCGACGAACTTGAGGACGGGATCTCCGACTACTCGGAATTCACCCGTGATGGCGGGGAGTGTCATGCTGCTCTCGTTTCTGTGATTTCGATAGGTGTGTTGTCGACGGCTGCTAGCGCTTCCGCCTTCTTCTTGCGGTGCTTTGCGCTGGCGATGCGGCTGGCTCGCATGCACTTCTGGCAGGGTCGTTTCCCTCGCCGTCGGTGAGCCTGATAGCCGCTGACTGTGCCGTGTCTGATCGCCTTGACCTGCTTGGCGGTGTAGCACTTGCTGCACACCTTTGACGCCTTACTCTTGAGTCCGTCGCATGTCGGGCATGGGCTGGTGCGATCCTTCGGCTTCTTGACCTCGGGCTCAGAGATGGCCTCGAAATCTTCTGGTGACTCAACCTCTTCGGCTGGCACCCAGACTCGAATGAGTCCTCGCGTCACCCACTCGCCACCGGTGAGGACCGTCTCGGCTTCGGGATACCTACGTGGTGGCATCGGTCACCCCGTCCGCCATGTCAGCCGCGTACACAGCCAGTGCCATCGCCTGCCAGATGTCAGCCTTGAAGCCGTAGAAGAATCCCGGCTCGGCTTTAGTGCCCTTGCCGTGGTTCTTCTGGCCGGGTGCGAATCGGTCGACGAGGGCCTGGATGATGTTCGAGTCCTTGGCCCTCGCGCTGTGGCAATGGTGAACCTTCACCGGGTTGCGCTTGATGAGGTCGACGTCAGGACTAATCCATTCCGTCGCCTTCTCGAGGAAGCGTCCGATCCACACGCAGGTCTCAAAAGACGTCGGCACCAACGGGCATGCCATAGGAGGCGACCATCTCGATGACTACAAGGTCCGCTTCGACCTCGTGCTCGGGAACTCGCAGCATCGCAGCCAACTCGTCATTGCGCGTCTTCCCGAACGACAATGGGCGCCGATCGGAGTCGATCAGCACCCATCCGGATTCTGTTGAGCCTGGGTCTATGGCGAGGATTCTCATGGTCGTCGCCCCGTCAGGCTATGGGCCGCCGCCGCATCCCGGGCCGACTGTCTATCTGACGTTGTCGGGCCGACCCAGGGGCAAGTGCTGCACGCGGGTCGATGGTTGCGCTGTCCGGCGCCAATGAAGGACTGGACGTCAACGATGTGACTCATGCGGCACTCCTTTCTGTGAGCCATGCCGGGCAGACGTGGCGCTTGGTCTCTTCGGACCAGTCGTGCTCGTCGGCGTTGAGTCCGCAGGTGGTGTGGATGTCGTTGATCCAGGTCATGAGGTGGCCTCGGCTTCCGGCTCGCAGCATTCGAGGCACTCGGATTCCTTGCCCTCGACTCGGTGCGAGGTTTGCCAGCCCCGTTCATCAGGTGCGTCGTGGTGGTCGTGGCGATCGCGTTCAGCGACGACCGGGTAGGGCTTGATCTGCTCGATCGGGACGCCGTAATGCTCGGCTCGCTCGTAGATCCATTCGCCCGACTCATCCATGCGGGATTCGGCCCACTCCCACGCCTCTTGCCCGCCCATGCCTTGCAAGAGCGCGTCGGCGAGTAGTGCCCGCTGGCGAAGGTAGATCATCTCCATCGTCCTGGCGGTGGTGAGCCTGATGGTCAGCGCGGCCCGGTCCGGGTCGGTCTTCTTAGCTCGGGCGACCAGAGCTCGAACCAGTCGGTGCCGAAGACTGCGTGCCCAGTCGCCATCGCATACAGGTACGGCACCTCAACGGCGAGCGACGAACCTCGCCTTCATCCGGATGCGGGTAAGCTCGTGTGCGTACTTGCGCTTGGTTCTCATGACGCCTGCCCTTCGTTCGCGGGGGAGTCCCAGTGGTCATTGGCGGCAGCGTCGATCTCGGCTTGGTCGAGTGTGGGCGCGACATACTCGCGGACGCCTTCGTTGCCAGCGATGCCGAGCTCGCGGAGGAACCAGTCGAGGGAGAAGTTCGGAGGGAGTCGCAGGTTGCCACCGATCGGCACCTCGAACTTCAGCGTCCGCATCCCGGCGATATAGAACTCACGCGGCTTCGGGATCTGGATGATGCCGTCAACCTCGTAGGCGGTGTTCTTCTCGGCCCGGACCTTCCACTCCTTCTCCTTGGTGGGCTTGCCGGCCTCATCCATGACGGTGACGAGTTCGTAGCGAGCGGTCAGGATGACGGGGCCGTTGTGCGCCCGTAGCGCGTCGAAGAACACGCGCCACTTCTTCTTGGCGGCGTTCCACTGATCCATCGTGATGACAGTCTTGCCACGCCCCTTGGCGATCGCGGCTTGCTCATTACCAAGCAAGTCCCACAGTTCGGTGATCGAGTCGACAATGATCGCGTTCGGCTTCGCGCCGCGACGAGGTTCGGCGACCATCGCCTGAGCAGCAGTGAGCAACGAGTTGTACGTGCCGTCGTGCTGGACGATCTCGTAGCGGGCGCCAGGAAGCGCGCCGTACTGATCTGCGGACCCTTCGCCAACTTCGAGGTAGAAGGTCCGGTCGATCAGGTCGGAGGCCGATAGCGCAGCTGCCGAGTAGGACTTGCCGCACTTCTCACCGCCTGCGAGCAGGAGGATCGGCCAGGACGGTTTGCCTGTGGGCTTTCTGGTGACGAGCTTGCTCATGCAACTCCCTCGAATCTGTTGGTGTAGTAGGCGGGAAGGTCATCCACGAACACGTCATCGACGTATCCGCCAGACCAGTCGCCGGTTTCGGCGCAGTGCTTGAAGGTGGCGATCGCCTTCTCGACAAGGTGGTCGCCGATCTCTTGCGTGCGTGGTGCGAGTCGGACGAACGACACGAGATAGGGCGCCGTCTTCTCTTGGATCGCGAAAGATGAATTCCGGTCTTGGGTTGAGGCCGAACTCGCGGACGGCTCGGCGGTACAGCGCCTCTTGGATGTGCATCCCGTAGTCGGCGGCGCTTCGCAGCCATGTGCGCGGCTCCGATGACGCAGCGGTCTTGCCATCAACGATCCGGAACGGCTTGCCTTCGACCGGGTTGGGCAGAAGATCGAAGCGCGCCCGCAGTTTGAACACCGCTCCGCTCGTCGACCCAGAACGCAGATTGTTCGACCGCCCCGCCAGCGAGGTCGACATACTCCTTGGCGCGCGGGTTGGCCCAGAACGCCTCGACCATCGCTTGCGCCTTGGTCAATTCGGCCGCCAGGACTGGTATCGCACCCGACTCCCGGATCTCGGCTATGTGCGCCTTGGCGTAGACAGTGTCGCGGCTGTCGGAGTCGACGATCGCACCCGTCTTATCCTTCTTCTGGATGATGACGAACCGCTCGACGTCGTCGCGGAAGACGAGCTTGTGCCACAGGCTTCCGAAGTCGAACACGTCCTTGAAGACGGGATTCTTGCGAGCGTGGTCGAACTTGGCCGGCGCTTCGAGCAGCAACTTCATCCCGGACGCCGATAGTGCTTGGGACTGGTGGTACTCGGCGTTGCTGATCCCGTCGTAGATCCCCGGTGAGATATCGACATCACTCATCTCGTCCTTCTCTGGTCGTGGTCATGCGGCTTCTCCTGTGATTGCTTCGGCGACACAGGCGATGAGGTCGCGTGCGGCTGGCGGTGTGACGGCATTGCCCGAGAGCTTCACTTGCTCGCGACGGTTGCCGCGCATCTCGTAGTCGGCTGGAAATGCCATCGCTTGCTTGATCTCGGACGGTTCGAGCATCCGAAATCGGATGTCGTCGAGGTTGATCGTTCGGCCAGTCATGACCGCCTGATGCCCGGTCGTGGTGACGGTGCGTACTGGCTCTCTGGCATCGGTCGTCATAGACGACTGATCGGCGCCGGGGTTGTTGTTCATGCGCATCACCAGCGCGTGTCGCTCATGAGTGGTGACGGTCGGCAACGCACTATCGGACGATGTCGCGCCCTCAGTACTGCCGTAGTAGGACGTAATCAGCGCGTGGTGGTTACCCGATGCCGTGACGGTTGCCAGCGCATCGGAAGCGAGGCGCGCAGTCGAGCCGCCGCCCCTCAGTTCACCGATCAGCGGCGGCATCATCAGCGCCGTCTCGGATCGCGTTGTCATCGTCCGCATCGCTGCGTCCGTCGACCACGGCATCTTGCCCTCGCGACCCTCGACTGGAACGGCCAGCGGCGGCAGAACGAGCCCTTTCGACTCGCTCGTATGCATCGTGCGAACCGGATCTGATGCGGCCCATGCTCGCCAGTAGGACGCGGGGTCCATGTGGCGCGGGTGCTTTGGGTCGGCGGCGTCGTAGCCGTTCGCCGTCTCGATCAGCAGTGGCGCCCAGAACTTCTCGACACCATGCTTGATCCGTCGCATCGTCTTCTCGGCCAGCGGCTTGGCGCGATCGCCAAGCCGCGTTCCGGTGTTCGACAGGTCGATGAACGAGAGTGCCGGAAGCCATCCCGGTTCGACGATCTGGCCGCGGCACCAGTGCTTGGGGCAGCGGTAGACATACTGCTGTCGATAGCGGCCCGTGATCGCGTTCGCGCGCTTCCATGTCTGCATGGAATCCACGAGCTCGTCGCACGATGGGCACCAAGCCTTCGGGCGCTGCATCCGATCAAGATCGGGTGCGCGCTCGCCCTTGAGCCAGAACACGACGTACACGCGGTCGCGAGCCTGTGGGGCTGGAAGGCCGCGGGACTGAGCGTGCATCGAAGACATCGACACGACGCGGTGGTCGTAGCCGAGCGCGTGCATCGAGGTAATCCAGGCATCCCAGAGGAGCCAGTCGACAACCTCGACGACGTTCTCAACCATGATGCCGCGGTACTTGTGCACCTCGGTGAAGCGAACGACGTCCCACATGGTTGCCCTGGATCGTTCGGCCGCGGCGTCCGGCAAGATGTCGCCGAACAGGTCAGGCTGATTGGTTGGCTTCTTCTTACCCTTGGCGCGCGAGTGGTTAGTGCACTCTGGTGACGCCCAGAGCATGTCGGTCGTCGGGATGTATCGGGGGTCGGTCTGCGAGATGTCGGCCTGCAGGTGATCAGTGTTGGGATGGTTGGCGTTATGGGTCTCGATGGCGAGATCCCAATGATTGGCAGCGAGTCGAACAGACACGCCAGGAACGCTGAGGGCGCCAGTCGACGATCCGCCAGCACCGCAGAACAGGTCGGTCAGGGTCAGGTTGCTCATCCCGGCCACACCTCCCCAATCCAGATCCCGATCGCAACGAGTCCGCTGATCACCAGGAGCGCTCTCATAGACCTCTCGCTTTCCGCATGGCATCGCGGTCGTCGTCGGCATGTGGGTCCCGGTGTCGCAGGTACATGTCGGCGAATCCCTTGCCGGACACTTGGCGGTCGGAGATGCGGACCACCACGACGAACGCGGCGACGACAACGGTCAGGGCGAGCGCGATGGGGACGACTGCCATTGCGATTTCGAGTGCGATCATGCTGCGGCCACCTGATCGAACTCGGCCAGCACTGATCGCACGATCGGGCATGGAAGCGCCGACGAGAGGTGCGCGCGGAGTCGGTTGATGGACTCGGCGCGGACGATGGTGTGAACGTGTCCGCGATGCTTGGGTCGGTAGTCCAGGTCTGCAACGAACGCCTCTTCGCCGATCGAGTACTCGCGCGAGTGCCGACCAACCGCCGCGTTCACTGGTCGACCTCGATCCCGGTGATGGCGAGTCCAGGCAGGTCGCAGTTGTCGGCGAGTGACGCTTCGATCAGCTTGACGACGGCGCTAGGAGTCCAGCCGGGGGATCTGCTGAACTTCGGCGCTTCGAGGGTGATGGTGACGGTGGTCATTCGGAGACCTCGTTCGCGTCATCGGCCTCGACTGCAATCGGGTGAACCGTCATGCCCTCCGGGATTGTGACGACCGCGTTTGGCAGCAGCGGATCGAACGCCGTGTCCGGCACCTCGACGGTCAACTTCACGATGACCGTGTCGGTGTCGCGGGTGCCCGGATATGACTGCGTGGTCTTTGCGAGGCGGATTTCGCTGACAGGGCGCAGCCCGGTATCAGGATTGCGAGTGCCGTAGCCGCGCTTGGCCTTGACCTGCGCATAGAAGGTGGCTTTGTGGGTCTTCATGAGAAACTCATTCCTGTGCTTGGGGATACGACAAAGGCCGCCCGGATGGACGGCCTGATGATTGGTTGGGGTGGGCGATCGGTTAGCGCCACTTGGTGATCTGGCTGATGGGGATGCGCTCCGTTGGCGAGTGCATCCCGGTGATGGTCACGGACTTCGCATTGACCCGGACGACTCGATGCCACCCGAATCCGTCGCTGACGATGCGTGCAGTAGCGAGATCTTCGGCAGTGAACTTCTTCCGCAACTTCTCGGCCCTCAGTGCCTCGCGACGCGCGAGCTTGATCCGCTCATTCTCGGCGCGCTTCTCGGCGGCGATTTCCTTCACGGCGTCGTCGATGGTTCGTTCGATGGACTTGCCGCGTCCACGATGGCCGAGTGGGAGGTTGAGCATTCCGTGGTCGAACGCACTCACGCCGACCGCCTCCCCGCCAACGAGTCCAAGCCGATGACCACGACCACCGGCAGCGCGACAAACCAGACGAACGGCACCTCGGTCACAGCCACCGCGCATTCGGCGACGATGTGCCAGTCGGGGATGCGGAAACCGGCCATTGCGGCGATGAAGGCGGTGGTGATGGCGAGGTAGGTGATGGCGGCTTGGGGGGTCATCGCAGGATCACCCATCCGGTGAATGCCACCGCTGTCATCCAGAGCGAGGTCTGCCACGGAACGATCCGACGGACGCTGGCTGCCTGTGCGGCAATCAGCAGTGCGGCAAGGATCGCCGTGCGCACCGCGAGAGCGACTGCCACGACGAGCAGAACATCCGCCGCAGCCTCAACCGCAGCGTCGTTGAGCGTGGTCACGAGCCGATCCGATCGTTGAGGGTGTACTCGCACGCGTCGTCGTCCCATCGGATGCCGACAGTGACATCGCCGACCGTGAGACTCTCGGCCCCGTAGCCCTCGATGCGAACGCCGGTCCCTGCCGTTGCCCGGCTGGCGACTTTCATGAACTCGGCGAGATGGGCAACCTGGGTCGGGGTGAGGTTGAGTGGTGCGCTCACGAGGTGGCCTTTCTGAGAGTGAGCCGCTTCTCGTGAATGCGGCTCGGGAAGGTGGTGACGGTCAGGTGGTGGCAACGACCGCAGCGCCGGGGGAGCCACTTCGAGATGCGCCAGGTACGAGAACGGATCCGCGAGTCGGCCCATGAGCAGCCCCAGCAGTTCGGGCAGCGGTGCGGCTTGTCTCGTCCAGCGATCCAGATCCTCATGGCGCGACCCTTCTAAGCCGGTAGGTGAGAACGCGCTTGCCGTGCGCTCTGGGATTGGATGACCGGACCATGCCGACTTCCTCGATCACGGACTCATCGAGAAGTTGATGGAACATGCGTCCGCGACGGTTGGACTCGGTGCGATCGCGGACGAACTGCGGCAGGTCGTTGGCCGAGAAGGTGTCGCGGAGTTGGCCGGCTTGACGATTGCTTCACGCAGTAGCGCGTTCTCGTCATTCGTGTCGGACAGGTCGAGATGAGTGAATGCCTCATCGCGGAGTGCAGTTCCCGTGCTCATCCCTGCCCCCTCTCGGTCCGATACCGCACGGCCAGATTGGCGATGGCAACCTGATGCGCCGCGACGATGGCCGCTGCGATCAGTTGCGCCGTGATTGTCGGGCGGCTCATGAGTTGGCCTCGGTGACGGCGGTGAGGAACTTGTCGATGCGGCGGACGGCGGGAGTCATGGGTTCGGGGTCGAGAGAGTCTCGGTACTTCCGCAACTCGCCCAGGGCCTCGGTTGGCACGGCGCTTGCGGGAGTGAAGGCGGTGACGCGGTCGGCCTTGATCGTGCTGTCGCATCGAGCCAGGCGCACGCATGACCCGGCATCGAAAGTCACCCCCAGATGCCGCTGCGGCGGGCCGGTAATGAGCGGCGCACAGGTGACCCAGCCCAACGTCGGCTCGGTCGGGAGGGTGACGGGCAGGGTTGGGCGGTTGATGAGGAACCACGCATTGAGGTCGGCGTACAAGAACGCGTCGTCGGTATCCGCATATACGCGATTTCCGTCGACCCGGCGGATGGCGAATCGCGTGGTCATTCCGTTCGACTCGGCCTCTACGGTGTCGCCGACCTGGATTCTGTCGTAGGCAATCGGTGTGCGTGTCATGTGCATTCCTTTCGGGCAGAGCGATTCGACCGAGCGTCGGGTGACGTCGGGCGGTGGGGTGGGGGAGGGTTAGCGGCGCGAGAAGAAGCGGGCGGCGATCAGAAGGCCGAAGAAGATCGCGAAAGCAGCATCGAGTGAACTGCGGCTATCGAGATAGGAGCCGATCGACAGCGCGAATCCGGCGAAATAGAAGACGAGCCAGAAGTTGATCCTCACGACGCCACCCGCCAGCCGCGAGTCTGAACCTTGCGAGCGCGACGATTGCCCAGCGGTAACTCGCGCATCATCCGATCGAGGGATTCGCGCCACGAGATGCCACGCTCAACCTCAGCGCGGTACTCGACGACGAGCCGACGAGCCGTCATCTGGTCGCAGCCACTCGCGATGAGCATGGCCTTCGCCTTGCTGTTTGAGGGTGCGGTGTCATCCTCAAGCCCGTTTATGCCCGGCAGCGGCTCCGATGTTGCGGTCGTACTTGGTGGCGGTGGGAAGACGTGGGTCATGACGAGCCTCCGCTCTGGGAGGATTCGGGACTATGGACCTGACTTCTGATCAATGCGCTGCCCTTGCGCAGATAATTCCCGTGCTCCTGCTTGCCGTCCTTGTGGAAAGGCGCTTGTTTGTTCGAGAAGATGCGACCATTGCCGGGGCGTCGCTCGCGCTCACGATGCTCGTCGCAATCGCCGGGATGTTCGTCGCGATAGTGGGAATTGACGGCGGGCTTGCTGAAGGCGAAGCTCTCTTCGTTGCAGCGGGAGTACTGTTTCCCCTCCTCGATCTCGGCACGGCGTTGATCCTCGATGTTCGCGCAGGTGACAAGCGGGCGGTTGATGGCGACGACGACTAAGGTCATGCCGACACCTCCCGACGACGATCGACGAGCCATGTGACAGCCAGGACCGCGACGATGGCGACTGCCGCGATGCCGTCCGCGTAGGTGTTGACGAAGGTTGCGACGGTGATCATGCAGTGGCCTGCGATCGGATCTCGTCCAGCCGTTCGCGCATGAAGCGGATAGTGGCTGGCAGTGTTCCCGCGTCGGCCGCTTCGTTGATGGCGAGCTCGGCCAACGATTCGGCGCGACCAAAGAGGTAGGGGTAGTCGGGGGTGCGCGTGCGGGGCGCATCCTCCGTCAATGCGATGCACTCGCCGCACGCCGGCATGTCGCCACGAGGTTCGATCGGCGGGTGATGACCGGTTGCCGACACGCCATCGATTAGGACGCCACAGATGGAACGGATGCTGTGGTGATCAGGGGAGACGGCATGGATGATCAGACTCATGATGCGATCGCTTTCTGGGTGAGGCGACGGAGATAGTCGAGGGCTGTAGGGACGGGCTTGTCGGCGTGGGATGTGCAGGTCGACGACGGGAGCCACCTGCTGCGATAACGCCAGACACGACAGCCGCACGGATGGTTGAAGGAGTTGAGGCGGCGGGTCATGCTGGGATCGGGATTCTGATGTGACCGCCAGCACGGGAGACTGCGGGGAGTCGGATCAGGTCGCGACCCTCACGCCACGCGTTCCATGCCCGGAAGACGAGCGACACCTGAGCCTCTGCGTCGAGCTTGCTTGCGCAAAGTGCCGTTGCCCGATCGCACCAGCAACCGCTTGTGCAGCGCCATGATCGGCGAGCCTTCGGGGAGCGCGGTCAATTCCTTGAGCGAGGTGAAGAACTGCGTGGCGTCGGCCTCGTCGATCTCAGTCAGGCGCCAGGTGCAGTAGTCGTAGACGCGCGGCGTCATCCCCGTGCCGTTCCACCGAGCGCCGTTGGACTCGACGCACTTGAGGATCAACGGATTCTTGTCGAGGTACTCGAACAGCTCAGCGGTCGAGACCTTCTCGTTGTCGACCTTGTCTTCGATGATGAGGGCGAAGCGAGCAACGGCGGTTGCTCGGCCAGCATGGTTGCCGCGACCCGCGAGCGAGTAGGCATCTGCCGCCGATCTGCGAGAGCCGGTGTCCATCGTGTGCTGCGACTCGGCAGACACTCCTCGGATGACGAGGAACGGGATCGCGCACTTCGCCTTCGCGATCGCAGCGAGACGGTGCTGCCCGTCCAGAAGAGTTCCGTCTGCTGCGAACACGATCGGCGCTCCATTGAACGTCCACCGACCAGCCGCCATGTCGCGAGCAAGGGAGGTGACGTGCGGGGCGCGGATGTTGCGGTTGTGGGTGTTGAACTCGTCGAGCCACGCCTGAGCGGTCTTGGCGTCGATCTTGACCATCTGCGTGTCGATCGTCTTCTTGGCGTTCTTCGTGATCGGGGTAGCCATTGGTATTCTCCTTGTGAGTTGTGAAGCGACGTCTGGTTTGGTGACTAGGGCGTCGCTTCGCTTTTGAGGGCCGTGCTGAATTGCGCGATCAACTCCATAGACCGGTTGATCTGTCCGCCCGCCTGTTGCGAGATGGCGGTGCGGTTGTCCTTGAAGCGGTCGTCGGCGAGTACGCGTGACAGCCGCTCGGCGACCTTGAGTAGGTCGGTGCTGGCGTCGAACGCGAAGTCCGTCAGCGGTGCGCGTCGGGTGGCGCGCTGGGGCGCTGGCTCCTTGCGGTAGTCGCCGGAACCGGCGCTTGTCGCTGTGCGCGACCTGCCGCCCGTTTCGATGATCTGGTCCGGAAGGTCGTAGCCCCGAGCTTCCAAAACTGGAAGGTCGTTGTGGACCGTGCTCTTGGAGACGCCGATCCCCGACGCGATGGTCGTCGTACTCATTCCCGCCTGCCGCATCTCGGCGACGATCTCCAGTCGCTGTTCGCGGTCGAGGCGCACCATGCGGGCTTCGTTGAACTCGCCAGCGCAATAGGCGTCCCATGTCGCGTAGCCGAGAGCGGACCAAGCCCTACCCTGGAAGGCTCGGATGATCAGGTCGTGGCCGACTCGAAGTGTCTGACGGATCTGATCGGTCAGGATGCGGGCATCCTCGGCGCTCAGGCTCTCGTCGAACTCGGCGTCCAGAATCTCGCCAGTTGCGAGGTTGACGCTCATGCCGACCGCCTCGTCGTGCGACCCCACGAGTCCTGGGCCATCTGACGGACGCGGATGCGCTGCTCGATGGTCTCGATGTCCTCGTCAGAAAAGCGCCAAGTGTCGGCCTTGCGGCTGACAGGTCTCATGTGCGGCCACGGCGAGATCGAGCTGGAGCATTTTCTGACGACTTGCTCACGAGTGAGGCCGAAATGCTCCGCAACGTCCTCGATGGTGTGCAGCTTGTTCATGCGGCTCTCCTTGTCCTTGCGGCAGCGACTTGCTCGCGGTGGCAGGTCCGGCAATCGCGCCCGCCCTGTCGGCGCTTTCGGATGTACGTGTTCTCCGGCGTGAACTCGTGGCCATTTTACGCAGTGCGAGATCCCCGTAAAGCGGCAGCCGCGCGAACTGTTCTCTTCGCGGGTGACGGCCTCAAGATGTTCCGGATTGACGCATCGCGTGACTCGGCACAGGTGGTCGATTGTCAGTTCATCTGGGATGGGGCCATGAAGCGCCTCCCATGCCCATCGGTGCGCTAGCACCCGTTGACCGCGCCGAGCGAATAGGCCGTACCGCTTTGCTCGCCCGCTCCCGGTTCCGGTCCAGAGCCAACAGGATGCGGTCTTCTGGACCTGCGGCCAGAACAGATCAGCGTCGGTGACGCTCATGCTGACATCCTCCGCGTTTCGCTGACGGACTGTACGCGAACTGCGGACGGCGACTCGACGAAAAGAATCGACAAGGGGACCTCGAGTGCCTCCGCGATGTTCTCGGCGAGCAAGGGCGAGCAGCTCGCCTTCCGCCCTGAGGTGAGGTGGCTGATGAACGATTTAGAGCATCCGGCGTATCGGGCCATGCGCTCGTAGCTGAAGTTCTTCTGATCCATCAGCGCCTTGAGTGTGTCGGGCGACGTGAGTTTCATCCAGGCTCCTTGGGGCCAGCGCTTGCGGCGAGCGGCCATTTCTGGTTCTCCTATCTTTGTTGGTAGACGTCTTGGTGTCAACCATCTGCGGACAACAATGCCGCGCATGGTAGACGACTGTCAACCCCCAAAATGGAATTGCCGCTCACCTATTCGGGGGAATCGGGGGATTGCAGTAACTTTCTGGTAGACGATTTCTTCTGACAGAACGTCTGCGGCTGATAGACGACAGGGTTTACGGGGTGGTTGCCTGCCCCGAGCCGCCTCGGGAAGGTTGTCCATGTGAGTGAACTCAAGAAGATCGTCAGGGCCTTCATGGCTGCTGACGATCGCCCAGAGGCGTGGGTGGCAAGGGAGATGGGAATCTCTCGTTCGGCCCTCAATGGGTGGTGGACTCGGGGCCGAACCTCGGCGCCATCCTCCGACCTCTTGCGAGCGATGGCGCGAGTCACAAGGACTCCGTATCGCAGCGTTCTTGATGCAGCTCTTCTGGATTTTGGATACCTACCGGAAGAAGGTCAGGCGCATGGTCAACCGCCAGCTGAGAAGAGTCCCGACGATGGGGAGGGTGGCTCGGTCACCGAACTGAAGCCGAGGGAGGCGACGCCCCCCACCGCCCCAGCCTCAACCAAGAAGGCCGCCCGCAAGGGCAAGTCCCAGGGTCGCGCGCTTCGCAAGGAGCTCGACAAGGTCGGCGAAGAGTCCCAGGAGCATCCCAACGCGGATCCGGGTGGGGCATGAGCCTTATGCCTAGGGGGAATCCTCAGATACCCTTTGGGCATGAAGTGGCAGCCGGCATGGATGATCGCGATGGGACTGTTCGCCATCGCGACGCCGCCGCTCGCCCCGCTGTACATGGCGGGCGCCATCGCCGCCCTCGTATCGGGCATAGTCGACGAATACGACAGGCGCACTGATGGGCAAGGGTGGCAGGCTGCGTCGCAAGCGCGAGGAAAAGTACCGCCAGAGAGGTGAGCCTGCAAGCATGGCGGCCTACTGTGCGACATGCAACCTCATATCCTCGGCACCCTGGACGGCCGCAGTACTGCAACTCGAGTACGCCGATATCGAGACGGGCGAGAAGTCGAAGGTCGCGGTGCCGGTCCAGGAGGCGGCCCTAGAGTGTGCGGGCTGCGGGGTTATCGTCCCGGTGATCAACGCGTTCGACGTTCCGAACGCGGTGGGTGCCGTCACAGTCTTTGGGATCAGCCCCTACGAGCGAGAGGCCGCGATCGAGCTCGCTAACGAGATAGCGGCATCTTCGGGTATGACGGCCTCCGAGGTTGCCGACGAAATCGAGAGGCGCGCGCCCTGGCTATCTCGCTTAGCCCGACAGATCCGGGATGACCCCAGTGCTGGAATGGCGACAGGGATTAGCGTCGCGGGGCTTGCGGCTACCGTGATCTTCGGCATCATCACCACCATTGATCCCGGCAGTGGAATCACGCCGGAGCAATTGGACGAGATCCTGGAGCGACACACACCTGCCGATCCAACAGGCCTGCCTAAGCCTGCACGTGTCACCGATCCTGGGGATTCTGTCAGCCCGCCCCGCTAGCGTCGCGGGATCATGTCATTCCACCCCTGGCGCTTGTTGCGCAGCCTCCCGCAGATTGATCTGCAGTGGCAGGACTCCGACGAGGAGATGGGATGCTACGACTTCGCTTGCCAGCGAGTCACGATCACGACAGGCATGACCCAGGCCGAGCGACGGTCGACACTCACGCACGAGTTGATCCACCACGAGCGCGGACCGTGCTCGCCGGGATCTGAGGATCGCGAAGAGTTGATCGTGGATCGCGAGGCCGCGCGTCGGCTCATCGACATCCGCAAGCTCGGCGAGACGTTGGCATGGGCTGGCAGCCACGAGGAAGCCGCTGACGAGCTCTGGGTGGACGTACCGACACTGATGACCCGCCTGGCTGCGCTGCATCCTGCCGAGCGCGCCTACCTGAAGCAGCGGCTCGCGCATCTCGGCGACGATTCGCAGTGACCCGACCACCCGCACTAGAAGGAGATTCTCAGCATGGCTGACGATGACGAGATCCTGGCAGGACTTTCCGAGCAGCACCCCGACCTGACCTTCACGAAAGTCCCAGGAGTCGATTCCTGGATCGGGGTCGACGCTGACGGCAACTTCAGAATGAGAGCCTGTGGGCGCTACGAGCCCGACCCGGTGACGGCCGCCCAGGATGCGATCGAGACTGGATCTCAGGTTGTCGGCGCTGACGACGAGTGGGCCTAGTCGCTCGGTTGGGGCGCGATCGCCAGGCCGCCCATGTCGTCGCCAGCAAGCAGGCCCTCGAAGGACTCAAGCCCTTTGTCGGAGACGTCGGCGATCAGTGAGCCGTAGACGCGGATCGTAGTAGTGATGTCTTCGTGCCCCATGCGCTTCTGCACGGCTGCCATGGTCTCGCCGGACAAGAGCATGAGGACCGCGTGTGTATGTCGCAGCATGTGGAGCTCGACGTCACGCGCCAGGCCGAGTCGCTTGGCGACCTCGGGAATCCGCTCGCGATTGGGTGCCGCATCTCGGCCATTGACGGGGCGAGACCAGTAGCGCGAGAGGAAGCCGGTGTAGTACCACTTGCGCCCCGCGTCGTTGGTGAACAGTAGATCGTCGGGGGGAGAGGTTGGCGCGGCGTCTGCGGATCATTGCGGCTGCGTCGGACGGCATCTTGATCCGTCGCATTCCGGCGATCGATTTGGCCTCGTCTTCGACTATCTCAAAGCGCCCGCCGGCTCCACGTCGCATGACACGTCCCATCGTGACCCAGACGCCTGCATCACCGTAGTCATCGACGTCGATTGAACGAACGGCAGCGGCTTCGGACCAACGCCATCCAGACGAGACGAAGAACAGCAATAGGTCGGCGGCGTTGGAGCTCACCTCGGTGGCGGCTTGATGCAGGATCTTCCATTCGGAAGGGCGCAAACCTTTGGCGACGTTCTTCTTTCGCTTCGGTAGCACCGTCTCGGTGCAAGGATCCGTGATCGCGAGCCCTTGCGCTTTCATGCCAGCCCACTTGTAGATGCCGTGGAGAACGGAGTGAGCATCGGCGACGGTCTTGGCAGCGAGCGTGTCGGAGAGAAGGTCAACCCATTCCTGCACGTCGCTGTGGCTGATGAGGTTCAGTGGATGCTTGCCGAGATGTGGAAGGATCTGGTTGCGGACGAGCTGGCCGTACCTGTCGGTCGTGTACGTGGACGAGTGGCGCAGGGGGGTGCCATCCGGTCTCGTCGCACCCTTCCACGCGAGCCACTTGGCGGCCACGTCGCGGAGGAGGATGTCGGTGACGGCGGATGCCTCTGTTTCGTTCATGATCGCGCGCGCCTTGCCGCCCCCGTGCGGCTTCGATCATCTTGCAGAAGCGGTCTGCGTCGCGCTTCGTAGCGAAAGTCTCGGTAGTGCCTGCGGTTCCGATGCGAAAACGCACTCGCCAGGTGGTCGTTCCATCTTTGGCGACGTGCGGCTTAGGCGTGGGCATGACATCAGTCTAAGCGAGACATTGGTGTACACCGTGTGTAAACGGTGTCACTCCTCGTGTTTCACCCTTGGAATCACGGTCAAATCTGGGTGCCGAGTGCGGGACTCGAACCCGCACGCCCTTTCGGACAATGGTTTTTGAGACCATCGCGTCTACCATTCCGCCAACTCGGCATGCTCAAAGCGAGCCGTATAACCTTCTCATGTGAATGTTGTGGAGTCGTCATCGGGATCCCGTCCAGCACCGCGTGTCGTGATCGCCGAGGACGAGGCGTTGATCCGACTGGATCTCGCCGAGATGCTCCAGGACGAGGGCTATGACGTCGTGGCCCAGGCCTCCGACGGGCAGGCTGCTGTCGAGCCGTCATGAAGCACCGCCCCGACCTGGTCGTGATGGACATCAAGATGCCCAAGCTTGACGGGATCGCCGCCGCCGCACAGATCGCGCAGGCACGCATCGCACCCGTGGTGATGCTCACGGCGTTCAGCCAGCGCGACCTGGTCGAACGAGCCCGAGAGGCCGGAGCGATGGCCTACCTCGTCAAGCCGTTCTCCCAGTCCGACCTGGTGCCGGCGATCGAGATGGCGCGAAGCCGCTTCGCCGAGATCGTCGCGCTCGAGCAGGAGGTCGGCGACCTGACGGGGCAGCGGCCACCCGCAAGGTCATCGAGCGGGCCAAGGGACTGCTCCAGGAGGCGCTCGACATCAACGAGGCCGAGGCGTTCGGCTGGATCCAGCGCACGGCCATGGACCTGCGGCTCACGATGCAGCAGGTCGCCCAGGCCGTCATAGATCATGGTCCGGCGCTCGGAAAACAGGGCGAATAACGCCACCATCGTGGCTGGGGCGCGTCAACTGGGTTACAAAACGGCTACTTAACCAGTCCGCCACAGAACCTTGACCCATTTGACGCCGCAAAAGACTAAGTTCGGTCCTACGCAAGAACTGTGGCCTGAGCCACAGTCTCTCGACCCATCCGGAGGATTGATGAAACGCAGTTCCACAACGATTCGCCTGGCCGCTGTCGCGGCCGCGAGTGCACTCGTTCTCGCTGCCTGTGGTGGTAGCGACAGCGACGGCGGCGGCGACAAGGACTCGGACGCCCCGCCCGCAGCCAAGGGTGACGGCACGCTGACCATCGGTTCACTCCTGCCGGCCACCGGCAGCCTCGCCTTCCTCGGCCCGCCGGAGTTCGCAGGTGTCGACCTGGCCATCAAGGACATCAACGCCGCTGGTGGCGTCAACGGCAAGGACGTCGTCGGCGTCAAGGCCGACTCGGGTGACACCGACTCGGGCATCGCCCCGGCCGAGACCGACAAGCTGCTCAAGGCCAAGGCCGACGTCATCGTCGGTGCAGCGTCCTCGGGTGTCTCGTTCACCGTCATCGACAAGATCATGTCGGCTGGCACGGTCATGTACTCGCCGGCCAACACGTCGACCGACTTCGACCTGAAGGCGCCGTACGACAAGCCCGATCTCTACTTCCGCACGGCACCGTCCGACATCCTGCAGGGCGCGGTGCTCGCCAACCTGCTGGTCAAGGACGGACGTCAGAACGTCGCGATCCTGGCCCGCCAGGATGCTTACGGCGAGACGCTGGCCAAGGAGGTGACCAAGAACCTCGAGAACGCCGGTTCGAAGGTTGCCGCCTCGGTGCTGTACAGCGAGAAGGCCGGACCGGGCGACTCGCAGATCACCGAGATCGCCAACGCCAAGGCCGACGCCGTGGTCCTGATCGCGTTCGAAGAGACCACGACGATCGTTCCCAAGCTGATCCAGGCTGGCGCCGGCCCGACCGACGTCCCGACGTACTTCGTCGACGGCAACACGGCCAACTACGACAAGGACGCCACCGCGTCCCTGCCGGCAGGCAGCCTGACCGGCACCAAGGGCACGATCCCGGGTGCTGACGCCGGCGACGCGTTCAAGAAGCGTCTGCTCGAGGTCGATCCCGAGCTGAAGGACTACACCTACTCGGCTGAGTCCTACGACGCAGTGGTCACCTCGGCGCTCGCAGCGATCGTCGCTGCGGACGACTCGGGAGCGGCTATCGCCAAGGCACTGCCCGACGTCACCCGTGGTGGCGAGAAGTGCGACTCGTTCGAGAAGTGCGCCGAGCTGCTCAAGGCTGATCCCAAGGCCGACATCGACTACGACGGTGTCTCCGGTCCGATCGAGCTGAGCGACCTTGGCAGCCCGACGGCCGCGTCGATCGGTATCTACGAGTACGACAAGGACAACAAGATCTCGCCGATCGAGTTCATCGCCGGCAACATCTGACAGCTCCACATGACGACGCCCCCGGCCAGCTGGCCGGGGGCGTCGCCGTCTGTCGGTGGCCCTGCCTAGTGGCGGTGCGAACCGAGCTTCAGCACCTGCAGCTGCCGATCGGCTGCGGTCCTTCTGCGCCGAGCACGAACGCATCCGTCGTGACGTACAGCTTGCTGTGATGCCGCGAACCCACCCACTCGAGTGCGCCCGGCGACGTCAGCGCCAGTGACTTGCGGTACGACGACCACGGCTTGATCAGCGTCACCTGGCCGGCTCCGGTCGCTCCGCCGAACATCTCGGCGACGGCGATCGTCCCGTCCGGGCCCAGCGCCAGGTTGGTGGCACCCACGAACCCGCCTGCGACGAGCCGCACCTTGCCGCTGTCAGGGTTGATCTTGTAGACGGCACCGCGTGCGCCCCAGGCTCGCGTCCTCGGGACCGCCGGGCAATGACGTGACGTACAGCTTCCCGTCACCGCCCTTCTCGACGTCGGTCGGCACGAACTCGAAGCGGTACTTGTAGCCCGCCGCGCACGCCGGCAGTCCCTGTGCGGCGAGCGCCTCGGCGCTGACCGTGGTGCTGACTGCTGGCAGCGTCGCCACGACCTTGGGCTTGGCGTGACGCTTGTCGGTGCGCACCGACAAGATCGCGTTCGCGCCCGCATCGGCCACGAACACCTTGTTCCGTGCCGCGTACGAGGCATACGGGTGGCTGTCGACGAGACCCGTGTACGAGGCTGGGTTGTCGGCCGGGAACTGGTCGGCGCACGACTGCGGCAGGTTCTTGAATCCGTAGGTCGTGCGCTGGTCGGGGTTCTTGGCCTCCTCGAATGCCCGCAGGTCCGCGATCTGCCGAGGCTGTCCTCCCTTGCGTTGCGACCACAGCGCAGCCGCTGGCGCCGCGGGATCCTGGCCTGTCGTGGCCCAGTAGATCGTCTTGCCGCGGTTGGACACCGCCCCGACCTCCTGGCCCGGTGAGGTCACGAGCGTGGTCCTCGTGCCGTCGGGTCCGATACGGAGCAACTCGCCCCAGGAAGTTCTGCGAGACCAGTGCGCGTCCGTGGTCGTCGATCGACAGGCTCAACGGAGTGAACAAGCCGTCGGCGAGCGTTCGCGGTGTCGCGGAGACGGATCCTCGCCACCTGCGGTGGCGGGACCCGACGTGACGACGCCGCCGATCAGCAAAGTTGCTGCTGCGGCGACGAGTAGCTTCGGAGTTCGATTCATGACAGTGCCTTTCACGTGCTCGAAGTGATCGTCCTCTTTCCTCCCCCTCGGCGAAACTAACGCCGCAGGTCGCCGAAAGTCGCCGCGATGCGGAAAGCGTGCGGCAGCCCGCAAGGCCTGTGGGCGCGGCACGGACCACGAAGGCTCCGGCTGCTGGTGCAGCCCGGAGCCTTCGTGGTTGGTCCCGCTGGGGGACCTGGTGTCAGTCGGTGTTCTGGCCCAAGGTGCCGAGGTAGAGCTCGATGACCTTGGGATCGTTCGACAGCGAGCGACCGGTGCCGGAGTAGGCCGTCGTGCCGTGGTCGAGCACGTAGCCACGATCACAGATCTGCAGGCAGCGGCGAGCGTTCTGCTCGACCATGATGACCGAGACGCCGGCCTTGTTGATGTTGCGGGTCTGCACGAAGACCTCGTCCTGCAGGACGGGGACAGGCCGGCGGACGGCTCGTCGAGCAGCAGCACCGACGGGTCCATCATGAGTGCCCGGCCCATCGCGACCATCTGCCGCTCACCACCGGACAGCTGTCCGGCCCGCTTGCGCCGTTCGCCGAGACGCGGGAACAGGTCGGTGACGAACTGGAACCGCTCGGCGAACCGCTTGGGGTCTTGGTAGCAGCCCGATCTCGAGGTTCTCCTCGATCGTCAGGCTCGGGAAGACGTTCTCGGTCTGCGGAACGAACCCGATGCCCTTCGACAGACGGCTGATCGGCTCGCTGGTTGGTGATCTCGTCACCTTTGAGCCGCACGGTGCCCTCGTGGATCTTGACCAGGCCGAACAGCGACTTGAGCAGCGTCGACTTGCCGGCGCCGTTGGGCCCGATGATCCCGACGAGCTCACCTGGCTGGCAGTACAGGTCGGCGCCGTTGAGGATGTTGACCCCGGGCAGGTAGCCCGCGATCAGGCTGTCGGCCCTCAGCACAGCCCCGTCGGCGTTGGCGAGATGCTTCTCGCGCTCGGACTGGATCGGCGTCTCGGTCATGACTGTGTCTCCTCAGCCTCGGCGTCGAGCTCGGCCTCGGCGGCCTGCTCGAGCTGTTCGAGATCGATCTCGCTGATGTCCTCGTCGTGGTGCGCGCCGAGATAGGCGTCGATGACCCGCTGGTCGGCCATGACCGACTGGGGCGTGCCTTCGGCGACGATCTGTCCTTGGGCCATGACGATGACCCAGTCGGAGATGTCGCGCACCATGTCCATGTCGTGCTCGACGAACAGGACGGTGCGTCCCTCGTCTCGCAGCGACTTGACGTGCCCGAGCAGTGACTGCTTGAGCGCCGGGTTGACGCCTGCCATGGGCTCGTCGAGCATGATCAGCTCGGGGTCGACCATCAGGGCGCGTGCCATCTCGAGCAGCTTGCGCTGGCCGCCTGACATCGTGCCGGCGAAGTCCTCGCGCTTGGCGTCGAGCTTGAACCGGGCCAGCAGCTCGTCGGCGCGGGCCGTGTTGGCGTCCTCCTGCGACTTCCACAACGACTTGAAGATCGCTGACCAGAACTTCTCGCCCTTCTGGCCTGTGGCGCCGAGGCGCATGTTCTCGATCACCGTGAGCTTGGACAGCACCTTGGTGAGCTGGAACGTGCGGACCATGCCGAGGCGGGCGACCTTGTAGGCCGGCACCTTGCCGAGCGACTTGCCGTTGAAGGACCAGTCGCCTTCATCGGGCTCGTCGAATCCGGTCAGCAGGTTGAACAGCGTCGTCTTGCCGGCGCCGTCGGGACCGATCAGCGCGGTGATGACACCACGCTGGATCTCGATGTGCTCGACATCGACGGCCTTGAGTCCGCCGAAGGTCCGGGTGATGTTGCTTCCCTTGACGATCGGGTCGGGCTTGGCGGCACCTGGTTCGTTGGAGACTCCTGCGAGTGCTGCGCGGGCGTCACTGAGTTCAGCGGCCATCGATTGCAATCTCCCTTCGGTCTCCGAAGATTCCTTGTGGTCTGAAGATCATCAGCAGCATGAGCCCGAGTCCGAGCAGGATCAGGCGCACCAGGCTGGACTGGGTCTGGGTCATGATCCAGTCGGGGATCAGCGGATCGGTTCCCTTGGTCGCCTCGCCGAAGAACGATCCGATTCCGGCGATGAGGAACCAGAAGATCATCGAGCCGACGACGGGTCCGAGGACTCGTGCGGCTCCACCGATCAGCAGTGCGGCGTAGGCGTAGAACGTGAACGTCGTGTTGAAGTCGGACGGCACGGCTGATGCCTGCTTGAGGATGTGGAAGACGCCGGCCAGACCGCCGAAGATGCCACCCAGGACGAGTGCCTGCATCTTGTAGGCGAAGACGTTCTTGCCCAGCGAGCGGACGGCGTCCTCGTCCTCACGGATCGAGCGCAGCACGCGTCCCCAGGGGCTGCGCATCAGCGCCCACACCAGCAGGCAGCTGAGTGCGACGAGCGTCCATCCGACGGTGATCGACCACAGGTCGTTGCGGCTGAACGAGACGACGCCGAGGTCGAGGCCGCTGTTGAACGGGTTGAGGTCCTGGTAGGGCCGGGCGAAGCCGGTCAGACCGTTGGATCCGCCGAAGGTGTCCTTGAACTCGACGGCGCCGAAGACGAGGCGCAGGATCTCTGAGGTCGCGATCGTCGCGATGGCCAGGTAGTCGGCGCGCAGACGTAGCGTCGGGACGCCGAGCACGAGCGCGAGCAGCACCGCCGCGAGCATCGAGATGACCAGTCCGGCCCAGAACGGCAGGTCCCAGGTGACGACGCTGACCGCGAGCCCGAAGGCTGCGATCGACATGAATCCGGCCTGGCCGAAGTTCGAGCAGCCCGGTGTAGCCGAAGTGGACGTTGAGTCCGATCGCGGCGAGCGCGAACACGATGGCCTGGGGGCCGAGGGCCGCTGAGAGCGCGGCGTCGATGACTGTTCCGAAGTCCATGATTCCCCCTTAACCGATCCGTTGGGCTCGGCCGAGCAGGCCTTGCGGTCTGATGAGCAGGATCAGGATCAGCACGATGAGAGCACCGACCTCCTTGATCGAGGCGGGAACGCCGAAGACGGGACCGAGCTCGACCATCAGGCCGATGACGAGTGAGCCGAGCAGTGCGCCCCAGATCGTGCCGAGGCCGCCGAGGGTCACACCGGCGAACACGAGCAGCAGCAAGCTTGAAGCCCATCTGGAAGTTCACTTGGTCTTGGAGGGCCAGCAGGACACCGGCCAGGCCGGTCAACGCGGTGCCGAGGATCCAGACCGACGAGATGACGCCGTCGACGCGCATGCCGGACGATGCCGACAGTGCGGGGTTGTCGGACACGGCGCGCATCGCCTTGCCGAGCCTGGTGCGCATCAGGGCGATGCAGGTGATGGCGATCGTGAGGATCGAGATCACGAAGATCGCGATCTCCTTGTTCGACAGGTCGACCGGCCCGTAGCTGTGACGCGCTTGGGGCGACGTACTCGGGACAGGGTCTTGGTCGAGCCGCCGAAGAAGTACTGGAAGATGCTGCGCAGCAGCAGGGCGAAGCCGATCGAGACGATCATCATCGCGATCAGGCCGGTGCCGCGGTGCCGCAGAGGCCGCCACAGCCCACGGTCCTGCACCCCAGCCGAAGATCGCTGCGGCGATGACCGCCAGGATGCCGGCGACGACGACGGGAAGGCCGAAGGTCTGGTTGAAGACGTAGGTCGCGATGCCGCCGAACGTGATCAGCTCGCCGTGCGCGAAGTTGGTCAGGCCCGTCGTGCCGAAGATCAGCGACAGGCCCAACGCGGCGAGCGCGATGATGAGGCCGTACTTGAGGCCGTCGCGGGTGCCGTCGATGACCTTGCTCGCAAGGGACGCCTCCTGCACCACGACCGCGCCGATCTGGAACTGCACGAACGTGGGGCCGGCGATCTTGACCTGGACGGTCTTGGTCGTCTCGGCGCCGCCGCTCAGCTTGACGCCGTCGGGCAACGTGTCGGGGTCGAGGCTCGACGACGAAGGTGCCGTTGCCGGGGATGCCGATGCTGACCCGACCATTGGCGTCGGTGACCTGGCTGCCGAGCCGGTGCCGGTCTTGCTGTCCTGGAGCACCGTCGGCTTGACCCCGGGGACCGGAGCCGCTTGCCCTTGCCGCCTTTGAGGTCGTTCAGGGGGACCGTGATGTTCGGTCCGTCGACCAACGGATTCTCTGCTGGGGCCGTGCTACCCGTGGCGGGAGTGGGGGTTGGAGTGGTCTGGGCCGTTGCTGTGCCTGGGGCGATGAGGACCAGTGTCCCCAGCGCCACGGCAAGTAGGGCCGCGATTCGCAATCGCACGCATGTACTCCTGTCGGCATACCGCTAGGTGGTCTTCGGACTATAGCCACAGGAAGGTTCGTTGTGCGCGCTCGACGAACCCTCATCAGGTAACAGTTGGGTTTCGGCCGCGTGGGGGTCAGTGGATCGCGATGGCGAGCTGGCACAGCAGCGGCGCGAGGATCAGCGCCGGCAGGAGGTCGGCCACCGCGACGACCTTCAGGTCCAGCAACCGCAGGGCCACGCCGACCAGGATGAGTCCGCCCGTCGCGGTCAGCGCGAGCAGGTGCGCCTCGGGCAGGAAGGAGCCGAGCAGCGCGCCGAGCAGTGTCAGGGAGCCTTGGATGACGCCCACCGAGACGGCGGAGGCCATGACGCCGATGCCGAACGAGGCGGCGAACGCGAGTGCGGCGAACCCGTCCAGCGTGGCTTTCAGGAGCAGCTGGTCGGCGCCGTTGCCGAGACCTTCGTTGATCGACCCGAGGATCGTCAGGGGGCCGACGCAGAACACCAGCGGCTGATGACGAACCCTTCGATGAACCGGTCGCGGCTGACGTCTGCACTGTCGCCGCGGGTCAGCCGGCTCTGGAGCCAGCCGCCGAACGTCTCGATCCGCTGCTCGAGGTGCAGCAGCGATCCGATGATTCCGCCCAGGACCAGCGCACCCAGCACGATCAGCATGGGTGCACTGTCGCCGACCGCGGCACTCAGGGTGTCGTCGGAGACCGCCATCGCGCCTTGGGCGGCGATCAGCAGGGTCACGAGCCCCAGGGCCGCGGTCACGGTGGTGCGCACGTTCAGGGCCAGACGATGTCCGATCAGCAGGCCGAGACCTGAGCCGACGACCACGGTCAGCACGTTGGTGACAGTGCCGATACCGACGAACATGTAAAGTCTCCTTGGACGATTGACCGTTCAACTGGACTCTAGACTCGGGCCCAGCGCGTAGTGTGTCATCTGGATTCTCCCGGTTCTGCGGGGCATCCCGTACCAGAGAGCAGGACCGGCATGTCAGCCCGACCCCACGTCACCCTCCGGGACGCCACCCGCGAGGACGCAGCGGCCCTCGTGGTGCTGTGGGCCGAGTGCGCCGGTGCGAGCAAGGACGAAGGCTCCGAGGCCTTCACGCAGCAGTCGCTGTGGCGCGAGCCCGGACTGGCCGAGGCGGAGTCCGCGCTCGAGCCGACCTTGAGCCGTCCCGACCGCCGGGTCATCGTCGCTGTCGTCGATGACGAGATCGTCGGAGCGACGGTGTGCGACATCAGCACCATCACCCCGATCAACCTGACCCGCATCCTGCTCGTCACCGAGATCCAGGTGTCGCCGAGGTTCCGCCGCAAGTCGGTCGCGTCCACGTTGTTGTCGGCGGCCGCCAGCCATGGCGAGGACCACAACTGCGAGATCGTCGTCGCTGCCATCCCGGTGCACTCGAAAGAGCCTCATCGCTACCTGACGAAGATCGGGTTCAACCAGATCGCGGTGCTGCGGGCCATCCAGTCCAGCAAGCTGCGGGCCCGCCTGACGACCAAGGCGACCAACTCGCGCGACACCGGCAAGCTCATCGCGGTGCGCCGCACCTTGCGACGTCGCCAGGCCGACCCGCGCGCCCTGCGGCCCTGAGCATCTGGTCCTGACGATTCGGTCCGACTCGCCGACTAGAGTCGTACCCGTGGACCGCCTCTTGCTGATCGATGGCCATTCTGTGGCCTATCGCGCCTTCTCGCCCTGCCCGTCGACAACTTCGCGACGACCACCGGACAGCACACGAACGCTGTGTTCGGCTTCACGTCGATGCTCATCAACGTGCTGCGCGACGAGCAGCCGACCCACGTCGCGGTGGCCTTCGACGTCTCACGGCAGACGTTCCGGCTCGACCAGTACCCCGAGTACAAGGGCAACCGGTCCAAGTCTCCGGCCGAGTTCACGGGTCAGATCCCGTTGATCAAGCAGGTGCTCGACGCCCTCAACATCCAGACGTTCGAGAAGGACGGCTTCGAGGCCGACGACATCATCGGCACCTTGGCGACACAGGCCGAGGCGGCGGGCATGGAGGTCCTGATCTGCACAGGCGATCGTGACGCCCTGCGGCTCGTGACCGAGACGACCACGGTGCTGTACCCGCGCAAGGGCGTGTCCGACCTGGCGCGCATGACCCCCACCGCGGTGCACGACAAGTACGGCGTGATGCCGGTCAACTATCCCGACATCGCCGCGATGGTCGGCGAGACCAGCGACAACTTGCCGGGCGTGCCGGGCGTCGGCCCCAAGACCGCTGCCAAGTGGCTGGGCCAGTTCGGCTCGCTCGACGAGATCATCGCCAAGGTCGACCAGATTCCCGGCAAGGCCGGCGAGTCGATGCGAGCCCACCTCGATGACGTCATCCGCAACCGCAGCATCAACGCGCTGATCCGCGACCTCGACCTGCCCGCAGGTCCGACCGACCTGGCCTTCAGCACCGAGTGGGACCGCGATGCGATCCACTCGGTGTTCGACGCGCTGGAGTTCGCGGCACTGCGCACTCGGCTGTTCGAGTACCTCGGCGGCGGTGACGAGCACATCGAGGCTGGAGCGGGCGTGGCCGTCGAGATCGCGCTGGTTCCCCACGACGGGCTGGCGGCCTGGTTGGCCGACGTCGCCGGCACCGATCTGGTGGGTCTCGAGGTCACGGGCGTCACCTCCCCGGTCAACGCCCGGGCCGACGAGATCACGATCGCGACGGCGGCAGGCCCGGCGGCCTACATCAGCGTCGAGGGCCTGAGCGCAGCCGATGACGCGGCTCTGGCGAGCTGGCTGAGCGACACCGACCGGCCGAAGGTGCTGCACGACTCCAAGGGGCAGTCGCACGCCTTGGCAGCCCACGGGTGGACCCTGGCCGGTGTCGTCGCCGACACCGCGCTCGCGACCTACTTGCTCAAGCCCGATCAGCGTTCCTACGACCTGGGCGATCTGGCGATGCGGTACCTCAAGCGCGAGATCGCGGTCACCGACAGCTCCGGACAGCTGGCCTTCGACGACGACTCCGCGGGTGCCGAGGGCGCCGCTCAACGAGCACGCGCGACGCTCGACCTGTGGGCCGTGCTCGAGGGTGAGCTGACCCAGCTGGAGTCGCTCGACCTGATGCGCGACCTCGAGCTTCCGCTCATCGACGTGCTGGCCCGCATGGAGGCTCGGGGCATCGCCGTCGACGGCGAGCACCTCGACGCCTTGCACGCCGAGTTCACCGAGCGGATGCTGGCGGCTGCGCAGGAGGCCTACGACGCGATTGGCCGTGAGGTCAACCTCGGTTCGCCCAAGCAGCTGCAAGAAGTGCTGTTCGACCAGCTCGAGATGCCCAAGACCAAGAAGACCAAGACCGGGTACACGACCGACGCCGAAGCCCTGCAACAGCTGTTCGCCAAGACCGAGCACCCCTTCCTCGCGGCGCTGCTGGCTCACCGCGACGTCACCCGGCTGCGCCAGACCGTCGAGGGCCTGCAGAAGACCGTGCAGCCCGATGGCCGCATCCACACGACATACGCGCAGACCATCGCAGCCACGGGCCGACTCAGCTCGGCCGATCCGAACCTGCAGAACATCCCGATCCGTACCGCATCGGGTCGTCGCATCCGCGAGGCCTTCTGCGTCGGCGAGGGCTTCGAGACCCTCGTGACCGCCGACTACAGCCAGATCGAGATGCGCATCATGGCGCACATGTCCGAAGACGCCGACCTGATCGCGGCCTTCAACTCGGGGCGAAGACTTCCACACCGTCATGGCGGCGAAGGTCTTCGCCAAGGCTCCCGACGAGATCACCGGTGAGCTGCGAGCCAAGATCAAGGCCATGAACTACGGCCTGGCGTACGGCCTGTCGCCGTACGGTCTGGGCCAGCAGCTCAACATCTCGCCGGGCGAGGCGCAGGTGCTCATGGACGACTACTTCCAGCGCTTCGGCGGGGTGCGCGACTACCTGCGCGGGCTCGTCGACGAAGCTCGCCAGACGGGCTTCACCGAGACGATCCTGGGCCGCCGACGCTATCTGCCCGATCTGCAGAGCGACAACCGTCAGCGCCGCGAGATGGCCGAGCGGATGGCTCTCAATGCGCCGATCCAGGGCTCGGCAGCCGACATCATCAAGGTCGCGATGCTGGGTGTCGAGCGAGCAGTCGACGAGGCCGGACTCGGCTCACGCATGCTGCTGCAGGTGCACGACGAGCTCGTGCTCGAAGTGACGGCTGGCGAGAAGGAGCAGGTCATCGAGCTGCTGAAGACCGAGATGGCCCGTGCGGCCGATCTGTCGGTTCCTCTCGACGTCTCTGTCGGCGTCGGTCGCACGTGGCACGAGGCCGGCCACTAGCAGCACGGCTCGTCGGTCAGGTGGGTTCGGTCGACGGCCGAGGGGCCAGGTAGACGACGATGGCCAGCACGGCGGCGACGATCGCCACGGTCACGACCAAGCCGGTGATCCCCACGCCGAGGCCGTAGGCCGACGCGGCGACCGCCACGACGGCCGCCCAGATCATCACGACGATGCCGTGGGCATGACGGGCCAGCGCGTCGAACACGAGCAGGTGCACGATGGCCAGCGCTGACCCAGCCACGGCGAAGAGCCACAGCCGGTCGGTGATCTCGGCGTAGTCGTCGCCTCCGACCAGGATCAGCGCAAGCTGCCGGGAGGGCCGCTGTGGCAGCTACGGCGAGTGCGCCGAAGGCAGCCACGAGCGACACCGCGCGCAGCCTGGCGTGGTGAGTCGTGGCCCGAGCGAGATGGGGGAACAGCACGACGCTGACGAACTGGGGGAAGAACAGCGCCGCCTTGGCCAGGATCAGGCCGGAGGCGTACAGGCCGCTGTCATGCTCGTCGAACCGGTTGCGGGCGATCAGCGAGTCCATGTTGCTCAGCACGAAGTAGGCAAGAAGGGCGTGGGTCGACAGCAGCGCCTCGCGCAGCAGTGGACGTCGGCTGACCGGGTGCTCGCCGTGCGTGTGTCCACGAGCAGCTTGGCACCGGCGAGAACGGGCAGCCACGACCCGATGGCCAGCCCGATCATGGCCGAGGTCGGGGTGGCGGAGATCGCGAGCGCCGTGGTGCCGCCGATCAGGCGTCCGAAGCCGTTGCCGAGGTAGATCGCCGTGAGGGAGCCCCAGCGTTCTTGTCCTTGGGCTATGCCGCACTGCGCTCCCATGATCGTCAGCGGCACCAGCGCAGCGCCGCACAGGACCACGGGCCAGTAGGAGCCGAGCTTGAGAGCCGGGGTCAGCACGACCGTCGAGGCCGCGACGGCGAGGCCGACGGCGACAGCCACCATGACGGTGACCCGTACGGTCGCACTGATGATCTCGTCGGCGTGCTCGGGATCGACGGCGAGGCGTCTGGCGGTGACGGCCTGGAGGCCCAAGGCGGTCACGGTGCCGACCAAGATGATGCCGAACAACGCGGTGAGGGCGCCGAACTCCTTCGGCACGAGCATCCGGGCCGCCAGGACGTTGAAGCCGTAGATGGCGATGTTGGTGCCCATCATGCCGGCCGCCACGAGGGTTCCGCCGGTCATGGTCGTACGTGCGGTCCTCACCACGGCACAATAGCCGGGAGCAAGGTCCGACACGATCAGGGGGCGAACATCAGGCGGTGGGCACAGATCGATCTGCGTCGATTCGCGGTGCCTGCCTGGTCCGCCTTCCTGGTGCTGCTGATCGGCGCGCCGTGGCTCGGCGGCGGTTACCTGCTGTCGTACGACATGGTCTGGGTGCCGCTGCTCGACCTCTCCCGACCGGAGCTGTGGGGACTCGGCTCCGGCCTGCCCCGTGCGGTCCCGTCGGATGCTGTCGTGGCTCTGGCGGGAAGCGTCCTGCCCGCAGCCGTGGTGCAGCGCATCGTCCTGCTGGGAGCCTTGTTCCTGCTGCCGCTGGGGGTAGCGAGGCTGCTTCGCTCCCGCACGCTGCCGGCGCAGCTCGCGGCTGCGACCTTCGCGGTGTGGAACCCGTACGTCGCCGAGCGGCTCGTCCTGGGGCAGTGGCCCGTCCTGGTGGCGATAGCAGCCTTCCCCTGGCTCGTCGGAGCACTGTGCTCGGATCGAGACCCGCGGTGGGCGGTCGTGACGTTGACGCTCGCTGCCACGGCGTTGTCACCAGTCACCGGGATCATGGGTCTGGTGCTCGCCTTGTGCGTGGGTTGGCGCTCGGGCGCAATGCGACTGATCCTGCTCGCTGGCCTCGTCAACGCGCCATGGATTGTCTCAGGCCTGCTGCATGCATCGATCGCCAAGACCGATCCCACGGCTGTCAGCTTCTTCGAGCTCCAGGGCGAGGGGGCGTTCGGTCGTCTCGGGTCGGCGTTGACACTGGGCGGGATCTGGAACACCGAGGTGGTTCCGACGTCCCGCACCCTGGTGCTGGCACTGGTGTTCGCCGTCGCGATGGCGGCGGTCATGCTGCTCGGGCTCGTCCGCTTGCGGCGCGAAGGACCGTGACCTCCTGGTCGCGGCTCGCCGTCACCGGTGGCGTGGGGCTGCTCATCGCCCTGGCGGGCTGGCTGGCGCCCCGATCTGGTCGCGCGTGTCGTGCAGGACGTGCCGGCCGGCGGCATGGTGCGCGACGGCACCCGCTGGCTGGCTCTGCTGCTGCCGCTGGAGGCCGTCGCGTTCGGTGTCGGTGTCGGTGTGGTGCACGAGCGGGCCACGCTCACCTCGTGGCCGGACCCACCGTGGTGCTGGCGATGCTCGTGCCGATCGCCGCCCTGCCGGATCTCACGTGGGGAGTCGCGGGTCGGGTCGTGCCGGCGAGCGCCCGGCCGTGTGCGGCCGACGCCCGCCGGGTCATCGACAAGACGACGGTCGCTGGCGACATCGTGGTGCTGCCCTTCTCGTCGTACCGTGCGCCGGAGTGGAACGGCGATCAGGCCGGTGCTCGATCCGGCCGGCCGGTTCTTCGGCCGCACGACCGTCACCAACGACGCGCTCATCGTGTCCGGCACCGAGATCGCTGGCGAGGATCCGCGGGCTGCCCGTGTCGGCCGCATCCTGGCTGGTGGCGACGACGTCCCGCAGCGGCTCGCCGACGAGGGCATCGGGATCGTTGTGGTCGCACGGGCGCTCCCCGGGGCAGACCGGGCTGTCACACCGTTCGCGGAGTCCGTGAGTACGAGCTGGCGGGCGACGGCCTGCGGGTCTTCGCGCTCGCCGGCGCCACCCCTGTGGTCACCCAGCAGGCCGACCGCTCCGTCATGACGGCCGCCTGGGCGGTCAGCGCGCTGACGATCCTGCTGGCACTGTGGGCGTCGTGCGCTCGGCAGCGCCGCGACTGCGACTACACCGGAAGTCGACGAAACAAGGCGCGCGGGACATGCCGCAACCCTGACATGACGACTCGCATCGTCCCGGGGCACCCAGATCTGCTCCTTGCCGTCGCGCACCGCGTCGACGACCGCCGACGCCACGGCCTCCGGCGTCGTCGCCAGGGGAGCGGCCTCGAGACCGTCGGTCATCTTGGACCGGACGAATCCTGGTCGGACCACGAGCACTCGGCCGCCGAGCTCGCGCACGGCCTCACCGAGGCCCGTGTAGAACGCGTCCATGCCTGCCTTGGTCGAGCCGTACACGAAGTTGGACCGACGCGGGCGTTCGCCGGCCACGCTCGACAGGGCCACGATGACACCATGGCCCTGCGCTCGGATGCGCGCGCCGAGTGCCACGCCGGTGGTGACGGCCCCGACGTAGTTGACGGCAGCCAGCTCGCGGGCGACCTCGAGATCGGTCCAGGCCTGCTCAGGGTCGCCCAGCAGGCCGAACGCCACGACCGCGACGTCGATGTCTCCGTCCACGCCCTCGACCAGCGCGCCGTGGGATGAGGTGTCGAGGGCGTCGAAGTCGCGCACGTCGACGAGGCAGCCCTGGGCGCCAAGACGGGTCACAGCGGCGTCGCGGCGCTCACCGGGCCGTGCGGCGAGGGTGACGCGCAGGCCGGGAGCCTGCGTCGCATAGGCCTGCGCGATGGACAGCGCGATGTCGGACGTGCCGCCGAGCAGCAGGACGTGCTGGGGGATTCCTACGGAGTTGATCATGCAGCAGACCTCACAGGTCGAGTCGTCGGGAAAGATCAGAATGGAACAATCCGCCGGGATCGACCTGTCGACGGATGGACTGCAAGCTCCGCGAGCCGGGGGTACATCTGGTGGATCGTCTCGGACGAGGCGCGGGAGTCCTTGGCCAGGTAGATGCGGCCGCCGGCCTCGGCGACCAGGGCGTCGAGGCGCGACAGCAACTCGCTGAGCCCGGCCTTGACGGGCAGGTCGACCGCGAGGGTCCACCCCGGCATCGGGAACGACATCGGCGCGGGGCTCGCGTCGCCGAAGCGCTTGAGCACGTTGAGGGACGAGATGTGACCAGACGCCGCGATCTGCTCGACGGCCAGGGTGAAGGCCTCGCGTGCGGTCTCGGGCACGACGAACTGGTACTGGCAGAAGCCGTGCGGGCCGTAGAGCCGGTTCCAGTCGCCGATGATGTCGAGCGGGTGGAAGAACTGGGTGATGTCCTGCACCTCGCCGATCCGCTGCTGGGGGGCCTTGGCGTACCAGAGGGCGTTGAAGGCCCGTGCGGTCCAGCGATTGACCATGCTGAGCGGCAGGTCGACGGGAACTCGTCCACGTTGTGGTGCGGCGAAGTCGAGTGCCCGCGCCTGGAGGCTCGGGTCGAGGTCGCTGAGGAGAGCAGAACGGCCACGCGTGATGACCGAGCGTCCCAGCGACGCGCCGGTTGTCGCGGTGTCGAACCATGCGACGGAGTAGGGATAGGCATCGTCCCCGGAGGAGAGACGATCCAGCAAGGACGCGAGATCGGGGGTGCGTTCGGTGTCGACGAGGAAGTACGAGGTCTCGACCCGCTTGAGCCGGATCGTGGCCTCCACGACGATGCCGGTCAGTCCCATCGACCCGACCGTCGCCCAGAACAGTCGGACTCGTCGCCGTCGGGCGTCACGGTCAGGACGTCACCGCTGGCGAGCAGGAGGTCCATCGAAGCGAGGTGCTGCCCGAAGCTGCCGTCGAGGTGGTGGTTCTTGCCGTGCACGTCGGCGGCGACTGCTCCTCCGACGGTCACCTGCCGGGTGCCGGGGACGACCGGGAGCCACAGGCCGAACGGCAGCAGGGCCCGCAGCAGCCGGTCGAGGCTGATCCGGCCTGCACCCGGACCGTGGGCGCCTGCAGGTCGAGGTCGAGGACCTTGTCCCAGGCAGTCAGGTCGACGACGGTTCCGCCAGCGTTCTGGGCGGGATCACCGTAGCTGCGGCCGAGACCTCGGGCGATCAGCCCGCGCGGACCGGCCGCCGAGAGCGTGCGTCTCAGGGCGTCGAGGTCGGCCGGTCTCGACACGTCGGCGGCGCTCGGGCTCGTGCTGCCCCAGCCTGACAGGACGGTGCGAGTCATGAGGAGTACACCCCGATCGCGAAGACGACGAGCCAGGTGACGCCGATGATCTGCAGGATCGGGTCGCGCAGCACGGCCTCTTCGGGCTCTCCGGCGAGCCCGCGGTCGACGTCGACGGCGTAGCGCAGCAATCCGATGACGAAGGGCGCGATCGACACGGCCTGCCAGTTGACGTCGCCCGCGCTGGTGATCTCGAAGGCCCACAAGCTGTAGGCGGTGATCGTGATGGCGGCCGCGAGGCTCCAGACGAAGCGCAGGTACGACTCAGAGTAGGCCTCGAGCGTCTTGCGGGTGCCCGCCGCCGCGCCGATGCTGCGCAGCTCGGAGTAGCGCTTGCCGGCGACCATGAACAGTGAGCCGAACGAGGCCACGAGCAGGAACCACTGAGACAGCGGGACGTCGACGGCCACGCCGCCGGCAATCGCACGCAGGAGGAACCCTGAAGCCACGATGGCCAGGTCGATCACGGCCTGGCGCTTGAGCCACAGGGCGTACGTGATCTGCAGGACGACGTAGATGCCGAGGGTCGCTGCGAGCCTCGGCGCGATGACGTAGCCGATGCCGACGCCCAAGCCGACGCACATCCCTGAGCAGAACAGGGCAGTCGGGGCAGCCAGCAGTCCGGCAGCGACCGGGCGGGTGCGCTTGCGGGGGTGCTTGCGGTCGGCCTCGGCGTCGATGACGTCGTTCAGCAGGTAGATCGCTGAAGCGGCGAGGGTGAACGCGATGAACGTCCCGACGACGTCGAGAATCGTGCCGCGAGTCCACACCACGCCGGCCGCCAGGGGAGCCGCCAGCACCAGCACGTTCTTGGTCCACTGCCTCGGACGCATCGTCGTGATGACGGCGCGAGCCGTTCGCGCAGGGCTGGTCATGATGGTCATCAGGGTAACCGTGCCGCAGGTCGCGCGGGTATTCCAACTCGTAACACGGTTGAATGTGGGCACCGCGACAGTTTCACTGCTACGATTCCAGCAGATTGAGGGAGGGACTCAACGTGGGAACAATCACAGGCGGAATCGTCGCTTTCATTGCTGGTCTGGCCTTGGCCGGTGCCACCGTCGTCGGTGTCGTGCAGTCGCAGCAGAATGCTGGGACCTCGCCGATCAAGACTTCCAATGTGAGCTACGGCTCGAACAACTGACGTTCGGCACTCCAGCGCCGGCTTCGACAGCAGGGCGGTCTCCCTCGGGAGGCCGCCCTGCTGCGTGTCCGGTGCGGGTCTACGGTCCGGGGACGACACGTGACGTCGGGTGCGAGTCGGCTGTCGACAGCTCGACACCTTCGGCCGGGAGGTGCAGGTAGGCGGCCTTGAGGACGCGGGCGAACGCCTGCTGGGAGGTCTCCCACGTGAACGTGTGCGACTTGGCCAACGCTCCTCGGCCGAGGAAGGCCCGCCACTCCTGATCGTCGAGGAGCTCGCGCAGAGCAGACGTGAAGTCGTCGTGGCTCTCGGCCAGCACGCCAGAGCTCTTGTGGTCGATCGACTCGGCGGTGCCGCCGGCCGAGCGATACGCCACGGTCGGGACGACATGGCTTCCGGCCTCGCCGATGACCAGGCCCCAGCCCTCCTTGAGCGAGGGGAGCGCCATGATCCAGGACTGGGCGAGCAGCTCGTGCTTGGCGGTGTCGTCGACGAAGCCGTGGAAGACGACCCGGTCGGCGATCCCCGCCCGTGCGGCGTGCGCGCGCAGCTCGTCCTCCACCAGCCCTCACCCACGACGTCGAGCACCAGGTCGGGGCGATCGGGCAGCAGCCGGGCGACGGCGTCGATCGCGTGCTCGACCTGCTTGTGCGGCACGAGCCGGCCGAGCACGATGATGCGCGGTGACGCTGACCGCTTCGACGTCACAAACGGGGCCGGAGCGTTGCCGTTGTGCACGACGGTGATCCGCTCGCGGGCGACACCGAGCTCGATCAGCTCGAGCTTCGTGGACATCGACACCGCGACGTAGCGGCTACGTCGGTACATCCGAGGTGCCAGGACGCTCTCGATCCACCACCCGACCCGACCGACCAGGCCGGGGTAGACGACCGGCCACTGCTCACGATGGACGTGGTGCACCAGAACGACGACCGGGGCACGGGTGGCGAGCCGGGTGAAGAACGGCAGTCCGTTCTGGACGTCGACCACGACGTCGACGGTGCCGAACCGGCCGAGCACGATGGCCAGGAAGGTGCGCAGGTACACGTCGAGCTTGGTGCCGCGGCGCACGAACCGGACTCCGTCGATGGTCTCCTCGCGGCAAGCCCCTGGGTAGCTCGCGCAGGCGATCGTCACCTGGTGGCCGTCGGCGACCAGCCCGCGTGCCATGTTCTCGACATAGCGCTCCGAGCCGCCACCCTCTGGATTCTGGGTGTCCCGCCAGTTGCAGAAAAGAATGTTCATGGTGATGCCCGGCTGGTGCCGGAGCCCCCTTTGTCACCGGTCACGTACCCCGGTTGCTCACACCGACACATCCCTCAATGCGCGGTACCGGGTCCCTCAACCCGACAATCGCAGAGTAACAGGGAACTGGGGCGTTACTCGGGTATCGTGCACGGGTGCCTGAGACCGCCTTTCGTCCGACGCTGCGGCGATCCTGGAAGCTGTTTCGGGCGTTCGGAGTCGAGCAGACCGATCCCGACCACTTCTACGGGACGTTGGCACGTGACTCGGTCGCCCAGATCAGCACGTACGGCTCGCTCGATGGCCAGTGGACGCTCGACGTGGGCGGCGGACCAGGCTACTTCGCCGATGCTTTCCGGGCTGCCGGTGCGACGTACACGGCTCTCGACGCCGACCTCGGAGAGCTGTCGGGGCTGGGCGACCCGATGCCGGGCACCGTCCTCGGCAGCGGGATGCAGCTGCCGTTCGCCGACGACAGCTTCGGTGTCACCTACTCGTCCAACGTCCTCGAACATGTCAGTGCACCGTGGACGATGGCCGACGAGATGGTCCGGGTGACCAGACCCGGTGGACTCGTCTTCATCTCGTACACGTTGTGGTTCGGACCCTGGGGTGGCCACGAGACGGCACCCTGGCACTTCCTGGGCGGGCACCGCGCGGCCCGGCGCTACGAGAAGAAGCATGGTCATCCACCCAAGAACGTCTTCGGCACGTCGCTGTTCGCGGTGACGGCTGCTGCCGGGATCGACTGGGCCAGGAGCCAGGACACCGCAGACGTGGTGGCGGTGATTCCTCGCTACCTGCCGCGATGGGCCTGGTGGGTGCTTCGGGTGCCGGGGCTGCGCGAGGTGGTGACATGGAATCTCGCGATCGTCCTGAGGAAGCGGTGACGCAGGCGCGCGCGACCTTGGCGTGGAGACTGCGACTGGCGGCTGCCAGCCTCGCATTGGCCGCGCTGACGTTCATCGCCAAGCCGGGCCAGATCGTCGGCGACACCAAGGCCGACCTGGTGCTGGCACCCGGTTCGTTCCTCGAGCGTGCGCTGCACCTGTGGGACCCCGCTGGCGCCTTCGGCCAGGTGCAGAACCAGGCCTACGGCTACCTGTTCCCGATGGGTCCCTTCTTCTGGCTCGGCAACCTGGCCTCGATCGACCCCTGGATCATCCAGCGGCTGTGGTGGTCGGTGCTGCTGGTCGTGGCGTTCCTGGGAATGGTCAAGCTGTGTGGGGCGCTGGGCCTGGGGTCGCCGGCCGCGCGTCTGATCGGCGGCATCGCCTATGCGCTGTCGCCCCGCATCCTGAGCCTGCTGGGCGCGAGCTCGGTCGAGGTGTGGCCTTCGGCGCTCGCGCCCTGGGTCCTGGTGCCGCTCGTCATCGGGCTGACTCGGGGCAGCACCCGGTATCTTGCGGCGCTCAGCGCACTGGCCGTCGCCTGCGTCGGCGGGGTGAACGCGGCCGCGACCTTCGCCGTGATTCCTCTGGGCGCCGTCTGGCTGCTGCTGGCCGCGCCGAGCAGCCGCCGTCGTTCCTTGATGATCTGGTGGCCGGTCTTCGTGGCCTTGGGGACGGTGTGGTGGCTCGGCCCCTTGGCCCTTCTGGGGCAGTACAGTCCGCCGTTCCTCGACTTCATCGAGAGTGCGAGCACCACGACCTTTGCCGCGACGGCCTTCGACGCGCTGCGCGGCACGACCAACTGGATCCCGTACCTCGACGGCACGATGGTCAGCGGTCATGCGCTGATCTCCAATCCGACGATCATCATCAACAGCACGGTCCTGCTGGTCCTCGGGCTGTGGGGCATCGCGCGACGAGACAATCCCGTGGGACGATTCCTCATCACGTCCGTGGCGCTGGGGCTGGTGCTGGTGACTCTCGGGCACGCGGGCACCAATCGGGGTCCGCGACGGCCCAGGGCCTGCTCGACGGCGTGCTGTCGCCGTTGCGCAACACCCACAAGTTCGACCCGCTGATCCGGATCCCGATGGTCCTGGGCCTCGTGCACCTGATGACGGCGCTGTCTCGCCGACCGGTCGAGGGCAGCACGGTCAAGAAGCGATCTGCGCTGGCCACCTCCGGCGCCTTGATCCTCGCCGCAGCGGCCGTCCTGGGTTCGACAGTTCCGGCGTGGACCGCCGATCTGGCCAACCGGGGCACCTACACGGCTGTCCCGGCCTACTGGACCGACACGACGACGTGGTTGAACGCGAACGCCGCAGACCAGAACAGCCTGCTGCTGCCGGGGGCACCGTTCGGCGAGTACCTGTGGGGCAGTCCTCGTGACGAGGTCGTCCAGCCGTACCTGCGGGCGCCCTGGTCGGTACGCAACGCTGTACCGCTGGCACCTGCGGGCTCGATCAGGACGTTGGACTCGCTCGAGTCGGCCTTCGGCTCTGGGCTGGGCTCTCCGGCGCTGCGGGACCAGCTGATCCGATCGGGAATTCGCTACCTGGTGGTGCGGCACGACCTGGCCAACGATGCGACGCACGACCCCGAGCCGTCCACTCGACGCTCCTGACGACACCCGGCGTCGTCCTGGCCCAGACCTTCGGCCCGTTGGTCGGCAACCCGCCCTCGCAGGAGACCGATGACGGAGAAGTCATCTTCGTCAACGCGGGTCGTCAGTCCCGGCACCACGCGGTCGAGATATTCGAGGTGGACGGCGTCGACTCCTCTCAGGCGACAGCTCAGCCCTGGGGTCGAGACTCCGGTCGTGATCGGATCGCCGCAGGCCCTGCTGGTCCAGGACGACCTGTTCGGCCCGTCGACCGACACCGTGCTGGTCGCAGACCACGGTGAGTCGCCGCCGAACGGCCCCGTCGTGCTGACCGACACCGACCGGCTGCAGGAGGTCGCCTTCGGACGGGTGGTGGCCAACCGGACGGCCACGTTGACGAGGGTCGATCCGTTCCGCATCGACCGACCGGTGCACGACTACGTCACGGCCGGTGGTGACCGCTGGAAGACCGTGGCAGAGCTCGTCGGTGCCCGCCAGATCTCAGCCTCCTCCTCGGCGTCCGACGTCACGGAGGCGAGGATCGAGCCGTCCAGGCAGCCGTGGTCGGCGTTCGACGGTGATCGCACGACCCGATGGGTCGCCGGGTCGTCAGCCGACACGGCTTGGCTGGAGGTCGAGCTCGACGAACCGACGTCGGTCGCTGGACTCGACGTGCGGCTGTCGAAAGGGCAGCCCAGACGCGACCTGCGGGTCACGACCGACAGCGGCTCGAAGTCGACCTCCGCCCGCCCCGGTGCCGTGACCTCGCTCGCGACGCCTGTCGGCCTGACCCGCACCGTCAGGATCTCTGGTCCTTCGACGGGGCTCGAGCCCCTCGCGATCGACGAGATCGAGATCCCCGGGGTCGACCTCTCCAGACCGTTGCGGCTGCCCGCTCTGCCGGCCAGCTGGGATGCGCCCGACGACATCGTGCTGACTGCCGAGGACGGCCCGGCCGTGTGCCGCACCGTGGAGACGGTGACGCGCTGCGCCGCCGGTCGTGACGGGCTGGGCGAGGACGGCCGCACGATCGATCGCCTGTTCGCCTTGCCGCAGGACGCTGCGTACGCGATGGGGGTGAGCGTGCGGGCCCAGGACTCGCGCGAGCTCACCGACTACTTGAGCGGGGATGTCCGGCTCAGGGCTTCCTCGACCGGCAGCAGCCAGGCGACGGCGGGACTGCTGGCCACGATCGACGGCGACCCGCAGACCGGGTGGATCGCTGCCCTGCGCGACGTGACCCCCACGGTCACGATCGACTTCGGCGCTGATCGCGAGGTCGACGAGCTGGTGCTGCGGACCGATCCGACGTTGGCGGCGTCCGCGCCGCGTCGGGCCCGGGTGACCACCGATACTGGCAAGACGTTCGAGGTACGGTTCGACGCCGATGGCCGGGGCAAGCTGCCCGCCGTGACGTCGTC
This sequence comes from Aeromicrobium sp. UC242_57, assembly GCF_044452305.1. Taxonomy (NCBI): domain Bacteria; kingdom Bacillati; phylum Actinomycetota; class Actinomycetes; order Propionibacteriales; family Nocardioidaceae; genus Aeromicrobium; species Aeromicrobium sp. UC242_57. Next base: position 627,867 of record NZ_JBIOAM010000001.1, read on the forward strand.
GCGGCTCAGCGTCGAGATCACCGCAGCCTACGTCCGATCGAGCCTCTCGTTCGACGGCACCGGTAGCGGTCTCCCGCTGGGCATCAGCGAGATCGAGGTGCCGGGGCGGACCGAAGCTGTCGGCCAGCGCGAGCAGAGTGGTCGACCTTCCATGCGGTTCGGGTCCTCGCGTCGAGATCGACGGCGCGCAGTTCGAGACCTCGCTGCGGACCAGCCGCATTGCCGTGCTGTCGCGTCGGACCATCAGCAGCACGGTCTGCGATCTTCCTGGTGCGCAAGCTCGATGCCGGTGAGCACCGCGTCACGGTGCGAGCAAGCGAGGCCTTCCGTCCCAGCAGCGTGCGACTCAGCCGTCCGGGTGCGACGTTCGCCGAGGGCGTCTCGGTTCCCACGACGCGCGAAGGTCGCAACGAGATCGTCGTGCCCGGGCTCCCCGGATCGGGGGAGCGACTCGTCACCCTGCCGCAGAACGTCAATCGCGGCTGGACTGCGTCGGGAGCGCAGCCGCAGACGGTCAACGGCTGGCAGCAGGGCTGGGTGACGTCAGGTGACGAGCTGGTCGCCTCGTTCGGTCCAGGACGGATCTACCTCGGCATGCTGCTGATCGGGCTGCTCGCAGCCGCCGGCCTGCTGGTGGCCGTGGTGCGTCTGCGTCGCGCGGCACCGGACGCCGACGTGTCACGGGCGCCCCGCACTCATCTTCGCGCCCTCGTCGGCGTCGCGCTAGCAACGGTGACGACCGTGCTGGTCGGTGGGCCCGTGGGGCTGTCGTCGCGGTCGCGGCCGTGCTGGCCGGCGTCGTGCTCGGTCGCCGCTGGGACGTCTCGTGGCTCGCCTCGGTCGGCATCCTCGTCGCCGGCGTGGCCTACCTCCTACGTCCTTGGACGAGCCCAGCTGGCTGGGCCGGATCGCAGGACTGGGTTCAGTGGTGCGTCGTGGCGTCGGTGGCCGCTGCCGCCGCGTGTGTCTTCGACCGTGAGATCCGCAGGTTCTTCAACCGCATGCTCGGGCGTTCGACGACCCGGTAGGCGATCTCCGACAGCACCAGGGTCACGGCGAGGGTCGCGCCGAACAGCTGCCAGCCGTTGCCCTGGAACACCGGCAGGTCGAGCTGGCTCGACACTGCGTGCAAGACGATCAGGTGCAGGCAGAAGATCCCGTACGAGATGTGCCCCACGTGCCGCAGCACCCGGTTGCCCATGAGCCTGGCGTAGCGGGTTCCGGTGGTCGGACCGAGCACGGAAGGCAGCACGATGAGGCCCGCGATGACCGCGTAGAGCAGGTTCTTGCTGACGGCCTCGGTGTGGGTCGGTGCCTGCAGCAGGATCGGGCCTCCGATCGGGGTGGCGGCGATCGCGAAGAGGGCCAGCGCGAGCACCCAGCATGTACCGGGCATGGCTGCCAAGGTCGTCCAGAACTGGTAGCGGTCGCGACCGCCGGGTCGCCGACGTTCGATCGTCATGACGGCATAGGCAAGGCCGACGCTGAACCACGACAGGTACGCCGGCAGCCACTGGCCGGCGCCGATGCGGTGCGGAGCGACCTCGACGAGCCACACGACGTTGACCACGCACAGCGCTGCGAGCGCGAGGTAGATCCCGCGAGGATTCCAGCCCCGGCGGCAGAGCAGCCGCGCGAAGGCCCACATCAGGATCGGCAGCACGAGGTAGAACGCGATCTCGGTGGCCAGGCTCCACATGTGGGTCAGCCCGGCCGGCAGGGTGCCGTCGATGTAGAGCGCGGTGAGCGTCAGGTTGCGCACCCAGGTTCCGAGCGTGGCGCCAGCATTGTCGTCGAGCAGGGCTAGTGCTGCGACGGTCACGATGACGGCCAACGGCACGATGCGGAGTGCGCGCTTCCACAGGTAGCGACCTGTCGCTGGAAGCTGGCGCTGCTCGGCCATGGCCAGCAAGAAGGGGTGGCCGAGCAAGAACCCGGACAGCACGAAGAAGAACGCCACACCGAGGTCGAGCCGCGACGTCATGGCGCCGAGGATTCCGTGGGTGTAGTGCCCGGCCCAGAACGCGACATGGGTGCCGACGACCATGATGGCCGCGATACCGCGCAGCGAGTCGAGCCCCGGATAGGTCTCGTGATCGGTCGTCAGCTCGGTCACGACAGGGACACCGGCTCCAGCTGTCCGACGTTGACGTGGTCGACGCACAGGCTGACGCCCGCGCCTGGAGCGATCGTGACCGAGTCGTACGCGCCGGTGGTCTGGATCAGCAAGGTGTGCAGACCTTGCTCGACCGGTACCTCGACCGTCGTCTCGCCTGCGGTGATCGTTGCCGTTCCGTCGCTGCCGCTGAGGTAGTTGATGCTCAACCAGAACGAGAAGTTGATGACCGGCACGATGTCGATCGAGCGAGGGCGGCCCGACACGGCATAGCCGCATCCTTCTTCGGGTCCGGGCTCGGACCGCGGCTCTCCCGGGATCGCCGCAGCGACTGGCCGACCGTCGGGGCCGATGATCTTGAGGTCGTTGCCGGCCGTCACCGTCGTGAACCGGTCACCCAAGGGCGACAGGAGACGGGACACCAGGTTGGCGGGGAACGCCGCCGACCACAGGACGTTGTCGGGGACCGTGGTGTCGGCCAGGACCATGCGCTGCTTGCTCAGCGCATCGCGGGCATTGTCGACGTACGCCTGCTGCGGCATCTTGTCGGCATCGTGCCACGGACGTGCGTAGCTGACTGATGACACCAAGGAACCGACCAGGAACACCACCGCCCCTGCGACCAGCGCGCGGCGGGGAAGTGCCACGGTCAGGACGGCGGGATCGCGCGGCTCGATGCTGCGCACGGCTCCGATGACCGGCATCGTGGCCAGGCCGAGGCACAGGGCGACGACTCCGGAGAGATCTGCCAGGTAGCGCAGCTCGAGGGCGGCCGGTCCCACGCCGAAGGCCTCCGATCGTCCCGACGAGACGAGGTAGCCGCTCAGCAGCAGGTAGGGGGCGAGGACCAACACGGCCCACCACGCACGGCGATAGCGCAGGCACTGGTAGGCCAGCAGCAGTGCGATCACGATCCAGGCTGCAGCGATCAGCGCCAGGGGAGTAGCCACGAAGAGTCGTGGGCCGACACCTCCGGGCTGGCCCAGCGCGTCCCAGTTCCAGGGGCCCCCGAGCAGGGCGGGCCCGAAGGACTTCACGACGCTCAGGTCAAGGGTGTCGGTCAGGCTCTGCCAACCGGGCCAGGACGATCGTGGGACGGTCGAGAGGTAGATCGCGAGGTATCCGATCGTCAGCACGCCGTAGACGGCCCAGGCGTGCCAGAACTGCACGGCGGCCGTGCGGAGACGGGGCAGCAAGCTTGCCACCGGCGAAGTAGACGAGCGTCAGCGTCACGAGCAGAACCGGGAGCAGCAGCGTCTTGGTGTACGCTCGCATAGCCGAGCAGCAGGAACAGCCCGGCCAGCACTGCGCGACTGGGGTGGCGGGTGCGCAGATAGGTCACGTGCGCTGCTACGGCCCCGAACAGTGCGATCTGGTGTGGCAGCTGGTTGAGGGAGGCCGACCACCAGACGACGGACGGGAACGACATGGGTGCGAACAGGTAGAACGCCAGTGCCACCAGGACTCCGCGTCGGTTGCCGAACAGCGTGCGCAGCATCCACCAGCAGCTCAGGCTCGCCAAGGCCTGCAGGAGCAGGATCTGCGTCGCTGCGAGGAGCCAGCTGAACGTGCCGATGTTCCCGACCCACGTCGACAACCACAGTCCGAGCGGCATCAGGTGGATGTTGTGCGGAGCGAACAGCCAGTCGAGGTCGGCCTGTCCGCTAGCCGTCGTCCCGATGAAGATGAAGTCGTCGGAGTAGAACCAGCTGCCGGCCGTGGCCCAGCCGCGCAGGACCAGCTGCGCCACGATGAGGCCGAGTGCGATCAGGGCAAGGCGTTCTGCCGGAGTGAAGCGTCGCGAGTCGTTCATGGTGTCCTGTCCTTGACCTTCGGCTCGATGCCGCCCACGTGGACATTGTCCACGCACAGTGAGATTTCGCTGCTCGTGCGGAGCAGAACTTCGTCGTAGGCTCCGGTGGTTGCCAAGAACATCGAGTGCAGGCCCTTCTCCACCGCGATCTTCTGGACGTCGTTGCCGGCCCGGACGAACACCGTGCCGTCGTCTCCGGCGAGATAGTCGATGCGGACCCACCACGGGGCGTCGGCCACAGGCGCGATGGGGATGCGCGACGTACGGTCCTGGACGAGGTAGCCGCATCCTTCGACCGGCCCAGGATCGGCGCGAGGAGCTCTTCTGGTACCCAGGCGGCCTTGATCCGTCCTGCGTCGTCGAGTATCGACAGGTCGGTGCCGGCTCGTACAGCCTGCAGCTCTGGGCGAGCGGTGCCAGCTTGCGCGACGGGAGGTTGTACGGATAGATGACCGGGTTCGCCACCACGATCGGCAATGGGACGTCGGCGATCTGCACCGGCAGATCACGGGCCTCGGTGACCTGTGTCATGACTTCCTTGACGAAGACGCGTTCGGGGAAACGGGTGGCATCGCGGGTCTCGTGCCACGGCGAGACATAGCCGATGCTGGACCACAACGATCCGACGAGATAGAGGCTGCAGACGATCGCAAGAGCACGTCGGGGCACACGTACCAGAAGGTATGGCCGTTCTCGACTTGCACGAACGTTCTGGCCCCCGCCACCGGCATGAGAGCTGTTGCCAGCGCGAGTGCACCGATCGCAGCGAGGTCTGAGAAGTAGCGGATTTCGCGTGCGCTCACCTGACTGCCGAACGTCCCGGCTCGACCGATGTAGATCAGACCTGCGGACAACACGACATACGGTACGACGAACCACCACGCCATGAGCGCGTTGCGGTGGCGGCTCCAACGGTAGGTCGCAAGACTCACGAGCAGGATCCACGCGACGACGATCCCGATCAACGGCGGCGACAGCAGCGATTGCGGCGCCCCGCCCACGACGAGGTTCGGATCGCCCCGATACACCTGCGGGACACACCGCGATGCGGCGATGAACGGGTCGATTCCGCCGGACCAGAGCTTCCAGTTCCAGGGCCCGCCGGCTATGCCGGTGCCGACACTCTCGAGGATCGAGGTCTTGAGCGCTTCGGGAAGCTCACACGACTGACGCGGGGCCGAGGCGGTCTGCTGGCTCCGCCAAATGAGCAGGTAGCCGACGAGCGTGCAGGTGTACAGGAGCCACGCGGGCCACCATGCCACCAGCGAACGTAGCCGCGTCGTCAAGCGGCCGCTTGTGAACCACATGAGGGTCAAGACGGCCAGGATGAGAACGATCAGGGGCGCCTTGATGTAGCTGCCCAGCCCAAGGACCAGGAAGGTCCAGGCCAGGACGAGATGGCGCCAACGGCCAGTCCGCAGGTAGGTCACGTGGGCGGCAACGGCGCCAAAGATCGCGATGTGGTGCGGCAGCTGGTTGATCGCCACTGACCACCACACCGAGGAGGGCATCGTTAGTGGGCTGGCCAGGTAGAACACCAACGGAACCAGGATCAGCCGGCGATCGCCGAACAGCGTACGCAGCATCCACCAGCACGAGATGCTGGCCACCAGCTGGAGCCCGAGCATCTGGGTTGCGATGAGGCCCCATGAGAAGCCCGCACCGCCGACGATTTTGACCAGCAGGAACGAGACCGGCATGAATAGGCTGAAGTGGCTGTGAAACAGCCAGGCCACATCATCTTCTCCCAATGCGACGTTGGACAGGAAGATGTAGTCGTCCCACATGAACGAGCTGCCAGCCGTCGCCCAGGCGCGGAAAGCCAGCTGACCAAGGATCAGGCCGAAGGCGATCAGCGTGATGCGTTGCGGGCCTGACAAACGCCGACGCACGGTTCCCGCAGCCCTGCGCGCGAGCAAGGCGATCGGGTCAGGGGGTTGCTCGGTGCCGCCCTCGCGGAGAGCTGCCGTCGGGCTGCAGAGCGGTGCTCATGGCGAGTCCGGATTCTTGAGGACGCCGATACGCACCGACTTCACACAGATCGCTTGCTCGACGAGGGGGCGGATCTGGAGCCGGTCGTACGCACCGTTTGTGGCGACCAGCAGGCGGTGCTCGCCTTGCTCGATAGGCACCGATCTTTGCTCGCCGGCGACCGTGAGCACGACATCGCCTGAGAAGGTAGCCGAGTAGTCGATCGCCATCCAGAGCGGGACGTTGAGGACCGGGACGAACCTGATGGTCTTGACCTTGTCTGCTACCCGGATGGGGCACGGCTTGGTCGGGTCGGCTCGTGTGCGGGGACCAGCATCAACATCCGCCGCGACGATATCTCCGCGGATGTTGAGCACTTGCAGGTCGGTGCCGACGTCACGGATGTCGAGCTCGTCTCCAAGTGGCGCAAAGTAGTTGGCGATGCGGTTCTCCGGAGCAAGAATTGGGTTGAAGGCATCTTCGGGGACGATTCCGTCAGCCAGGACAGGCTTGACCTGACGTATCTGATTGATGGCGTTTGTGGTGAAGGCACGTTCGACGAAGTCGTTGCTCCATGGAGAGGCGTATCCCGACGAGGAGAAAATTCCGCCGATCAGCACAGCAAGGGCGATCCCCCCGACGAGTAGATGTGGAAGCCTGACGGTGACCAGAGGCGTGGTGCGCGGTTCAGAGGATCCGGTGGCGCCGGGAATCGCCAAGAACATGGCTCCCGTTGCCACAGCGATGACGGGGGCTGCGTCGGAGATGTACTGGAGGTGCTGTGCGACCTGTCTGCCTCCGAGCAGCCCCAAGGCAAATGCGCGACCTGACCACACCAGGGCGATCGAGGCGGCGATGTATATGCCGGGGAGCCACAGTGCACGCAAGGTGCGGACGCGGGTTACCCAAAGCCAGACGACGGTGGCGACGATCAATAGCCAGGCCAGCACGATCAATAGGTCTGACGTGTTGGTGTAGCTGATCGGGCCACGACCGAACAGACGCCACTGCCACGGACCCCCGACGAGAGCCGTGCCGAAAGTTTCCAGCACAGTTCGCTCGGTGAGAGGTGGCAGTGCTGACAGGGATGAAGCCGAAGTCGAGGGCGCAGCGGCGACGTATCCAGCGATGAAAACCACAGTGACGGCACCGTAGGCGAGCCAGGCACCCAGGTGGTCGCGCAGGCTCGCCAAGGCGCGCTGGACACCGTGCCCACGGCCGAACCAGGCAAGGGTCATGACCACCAGGAGGACGGGGACGAGCAGCGTCTTTGCGTAGGTGGCATATCCCAGGCATAGGAAGAGAGTCGTCAGTGCGACATGTCGCCAGCTGCCAGATCGCAGGTAGAGCACGTGTGCGCCGAGCGCACCGCACAAGGCGATCTGATGAGGCAGCTGGTTGATGGCGACGGCCCACCACATGATCGACGGCATCGTCAGTGCTGAGAACAGGTAGAACGCGAGGAACGGAAGCACGCGCCACGATCGTCCGAAGATCGTGCGCAGCATCCACCAGAAGGTCAAGCTTGCCGCCGCCTGCAAGACCATGATCTGAATCGCAACCGCGGTCCAGTTGAACGCTCCGAACAAGCTCGCGATCTTCACCAGGAGGAAGGACAAGGGCATGAAGTGCCCCTGATGGATGCGGGTGTACCACTCCCAGTCGTCCTTGCCCAGCGCAATGTCCTGAAGGAATCTGAAGTCGTCGAGCAAGAACCAGCTCTGCGATACCCACACGCCTCGCAGCACCAGCTGGGCAACGATCATCAGCATCGCAACACCTGTCACCCACCGCGTGAGGGGGACAGCGCGGAGCCGGGCCACGACGCGCTTGCGCACCTGGGGCGTTGGGTTGGATGTCACGGGGTTTGATGCTGCCACACCCCGGGGCCGATAGGGACCAAGGCAGCGGTGTCGAACGCGCCCAAACGTTGCAATGTGATGTAGCACGCCAAATGAGCCCCGGCGATGCTACTTTCAAGTAATTAATTCCTGGAGGGGAGCCCACAGTGGGAAGAAAATTGGGGACAGTTGCGCTGTTCCTCGGCGCATTCTTGGTGGCACTGGCCGCTTTGTCGAAGTTCTACATGTACGACCGACTGGCCGTCGTGCCACTGAACCAGGACACGACGAGCATTTCTCAGACGGCCCCGGGAGCGGACGCTGAGTATCTCGACGTCGCGGCCGGACTGAAGATCGCCAACGGGCCCCTCAAGAACGTCAAGGTCGTCCGTGGCGACATCGAGGCGAGCAAGCAGGCGAGCGACGATCTCGACAAGGACATCGCGGTCTGGAACATCTACGACGCCACCGACACGACCGACTTCGACTTCTCCAGCGGCGAGACGGCGCTGTCGGCCACCGACGACACGGTGGCGTTCGACCGCAACACCGGTGAGGCGGTCGCCTGGAAGGGCACCCAGTCCACCGGAGACGGCGAGACGATCGAGCCGGGCGACTTCGAGGGCCTGTACTTCAAGTTCCCCTTCGACTCCAAGAAGAAGACCTACCAGTACTGGGACGGCACGCTGCGCAAGGCGACTCCGGCGACGTACATCGGCGAGGGCAAGATCAAGGGCCTGAAGGTGTACAAGTACCGCCAGACGATCGAGCCGATCAAGACCGGCACGATCGACGTTCCCGGTGACCTGGTCGGGTCCGACGAAGACACCGTGACGGCAGATCGCATCTACTCCAGCGTCACCAACTACAACGTCGAGCCGGTCACAGGTGTCGTGATCAAGGGCGAGACGGCGCAGGACAGCTTCTTGGAGCTCGACGGCGAACGCGTGCTGACGACGACCAAGGCGACGCTCGGCTACACCGACGCCAACATCGCCCAGACGGTCGACGACTACAAGGGCAAGGCCAAGCTGCTGACCTTGATCAAGACGTGGATCCCGATCGGCGGCCTGGTCCTGGGCCTCCTCCTGATCGGTGCAGGTCTGCTGACCCGTCGTGGCGGTAGCGGCGGATCGCAGGGGCACCGCAAGGACGTCAAGGACGATCCAGCGCTGGCCGGATCGCGCTAGTTCTCGACACGCTCACTGGCGTCGCCCATCCAGGGGCGGCGCCAGTGGCGTGTCCGTAGGATGAGCCGCATGACGATTGCTGCGGCTGAGGCGCTGTGCGCCTTCATCGACGCTTCCCCGACGCCGTTCCACGTCTGCCGCACCGTGGCGGCCGAGCTGGAGGCGGTCGGCTACGAGCGGGTCGACGAGCGCGCCAGCTGGCCGGCCGAGCCGGGTCGGTACTACGTCGTCCGCGGTGGATCCCTGGTCGCCTGGTCGAGCGAGACCAGCACCGCTGCTGCCGATGCCTTCCGTGTCGTCGGCGGTCACACCGACAGCCCCAACCTGCGGCTCAAGCAGCATCACGACATCTCGCCCGAGGGCCTCGGCGTCGTCGCGCTCGAACCGTACGGCGGGGCGTGGTTGAACTCCTGGCTGGATCGCGATCTCGGCATCGCCGGGCGGCTGGCTCTGCGCGACGGGACCGACGTCCTGGTCCACGTCGACGAGCCGGTGCTGAGGGTCCCGCAGCTCGCGATCCACCTGTCGGCAGAGCGCAAGCTCGACGTAGATCCGCAGCGCCACCTCAACGCGATCTGGTCGACGTCGTCGGGCGCCTTCCTCGACCTCGTGGCCGATCGCGCCGGCGTCCGGGCCGGTGACATCCTCGGCTTCGAGCTGATGACCCACGACACGGCCCCGAGCGCGCTCACGGGCGCGCACCGCGAGCTCGTCAGCGCGCCGCGCCTCGACAACCAGGTGACCTGCTTCGCCGGCACCCGAGCCCTGGTCAACGCTTCGCCGGTGGCAGGCACGCGCCCCGTCCTGGCGCTGTTCGATCACGAAGAGGTCGGCAGCACGTCCGAGCGTGGTGCGCAGTCAGATCTGCTCGCGACGGTCCTCGAACGCATCGTCTTGGCCGCAGGTGGCACGCGCGACGACTACCACCGGGCCATCGCGGCCTCGGTGTGCGCATCCGGCGACATGGCACACGCGACCCACCCGAATCATCCAGACCGGCACGAGCCCTTGCACCACATCGTCCTGGGCGGTGGCCCGGTCCTGAAGCTGCACCCCAACCTCCGATACGCCACCGACGCGACCGGCACTGCGCACTTCGAGCGGGCCTGCGAGCAGGCCGGTGTCCCGTTGCAGCGCTACGAGCATCGAGCCGACCTGCCGTGCGGCTCGACGATCGGCCCGTTGAGCGCCGCTCGCACCGGCATGCTGACCGTCGACGTCGGAGCGCCCCAGCTGGCGATGCACTCGGCGCGTGAAGTCATGGCTGCGGCCGACGTCGATCCGTACGCGCGCGCTCTCTCGGCCTTCTTCGCTCCGGCGTGACCCCGCTCTACCGCATCACGGGGAGTCGCGTAGCATAGTTGCTGCGCTGGCTGCCTGTGCGTACCTCGGACGTAGCAGGCCCGCACTCGTGTCATGTCGGGCGAATCTCCCCGACATTCTCATGATCAAAGGGCTGTCTGGCGTGCCCGACAATTCCACCCATCCATCGGAGCAACTCCTATATGACTAGCAGTATCGCCCACGTGGCACCCCAGGTCGCGATCAATGACATCGGCTCTGAGGCAGACTTCCTCGCCGCCATCGATCTGACCATCAAGTACTTCAACGACGGCGACATCGTCGAAGGCATCATCGTCAAGGTCGATCGTGACGAGGTTCTCCTCGACATCGGCTACAAGACCGAAGGTGTCATCCCCTCGCGCGAGCTGTCCATCAAGCACGACGTCGACCCCAACGAGGTCGTTTCCGTCGGTGACAGCGTCGAAGCACTTGTTCTCCAGAAGGAGGACAAGGAAGGCCGTCTGATCCTGTCGAAGAAGCGCGCACAGTACGAGCGCGCTTGGGGCGACATCGAGAAGATCAAGGCCGAGGACGGCGTCGTCGAGGGCACCGTCATCGAGGTCGTCAAGGGCGGCCTCATCATGGACATCGGTCTTCGCGGCTTCCTGCCGGCGTCGCTGGTCGAGATGCGTCGTGTGCGCGACCTCGATCCCTACATCGGCCAGAAGATCGAAGCCAAGATCATCGAGCTCGACAAGAACCGCAACAACGTGGTCCTGTCGCGCCGTGCCTGGCTCGAGCAGACTCAGTCGGCCGTTCGCCAGAACTTCCTCACCGAGCTCCAGAAGGGGCAGGTCCGCAAGGGCGTCATCTCCTCGATCGTCAACTTCGGCGCCTTCGTCGATCTTGGCGGCGTCGACGGACTCGTCCACGTCTCCGAGCTGTCCTGGAAGCACATCGACCACCCGAACGAAGTCGTTCAGGTCGGCGACGAGGTCACGGTCGAGGTTCTCGACGTCGACATGGACCGCGAGCGCGTCTCGCTGTCGCTCAAGGCCACGCAGGAAGATCCCTGGCAGCACTTCGCTCGTACGCACCAGATCGGTCAGATCGTGCCGGGCAAGGCAACCAAGCTCGTTCCGTTCGGTGCGTTCGTTCGCGTCGAAGAGGGCATCGAGGGCCTGGTCCACATCTCCGAGCTCGCCCAGCGTCACGTCGAGATCCCCGAGCAGGTCGTCCAGATCGGCGACTCGGTCATGGTCAAGATCATCGACATCGACCTCGAGCGTCGTCGTATCTCGCTGTCGCTCAAGCAGGCCAACGAGACCGAGGCTTCGGCCACGGACGACTTCGACCCGACGCTGTACGGCATGACGTCGTCGTACGACGAGCAGGGCAACTACATCTACCCGAAGGTTTCGATCCCGAGACCGGCGAGTGGCAGGAAGGCTTCGACGAAGCCCGCACCACGTGGGAGAAGCAGTACGCCGAGGCGCACGAGCGCTGGGAAGCCCACAAGAAGCAGATCGAAGAGGCCGAGAAGGCTGGCATCGAGGCTGCTGAGGCGTCCAACTACTCGTCGGACACCGCAGCTGACACCGACGCACCGGTCGAGGGCTCGCTGGCCTCCGACGAGGCGCTGCAGGCGCTGCGTGAGAAGCTCACGGGCGGCGACGCGTAAGCATCGTCTTGACGTACAGAACCCCCGGTCCCTTGTGGGCCGGGGGTTCTGTCGTCGTGCTGCGGGTTCACCGCAGCTGGCGGTGGTCGGTGTAGCCGACGTGGCTGCGAGGCGCGGGCAAGGTGCCGTAGCCGTCGCGGAGGATCGTCCGGGCGAGGACGATCGTGGTGGCAGTGATCAGGAGCCCGATCGCGGCGATCAGCAGAATCATCATGGCTTGAATTCTTCTCCTATCGAGATCCTGCCACCAGTGGCAGAAAGGCCACAAGGCATTGAGTTACTGCCATCTGGCTGTCATGATGAACCGATGAAGACTGTCGCGGTGGTCGTGCAGGACGGGGCCGAACCCTTCGGCCTGGGTTCCCTCGTCGAGGTGTGGGGCGAGCCGTACCACCCCGATGACGACAATCCGGTCTTCGACTTCCGCGTGTGCACGCCTCGCCCCGGTCGGGTGCGCGGCTCGTCAGGGTTCGACCTGCACGTCGACCTCGGGCTCGACGCGATCGACGACGCCGACCTGGTGTGCTTCTCGCCGCGGCGCGAGTACGACGTGTTCGACCCGATGGTCCTCGACGCCGCCAGATCGGCCTACGAGCGTGGCGCGATGGTCTACACGCACTGCTCCGGGACGTTCATGCTGGCCGAGGCCGGCCTTCTCGACGGTCGAGAGTGCACGACGCACTGGCGCTACGGCGCCAAGCTGGCGGCGAGGTATCCGCGGGTGATCGTGCGTCCCGACGTGCTGTACGTCCAGGCCGACAACATCGTGACCGGCGCCGGCTCGGCAGCCAGCATCGACGCATCGCTGCACCTCATGCGCCAACAGTTCGGTTCGAAGGTCGCCACGACGACAGCGCGCCGCATCGTCGTCCCGCCACACCGCGACGGCGGCCAGGCGCAGTTCGTGCGCACGCCCATGGGGCAGACCGAGGCCGACACGTTGGCTCCCTTGCTCGCCTGGGCCTCCGACCGGCTCGACGAGTCCCTGCCTGTCGAGCGCATGGCACGAGAGGCACACATGTCGGCGCGCACCTTTGCGCGGCGCTTCCGCGACGAGACCGGCACGACGCCCTTGCAATGGGTCACCAACCAGCGGCTCGCACTGGCCGAGGAGATGCTGGAGAACTCGATGCTCTCGGTCGAGCAGATCGCCGTACGCGTCGGGTTCGGCAGCGCGGCAGCACTGCGGCACCACTTCTCGGCCGCACGCGGCACGACGCCCCTGCAGTACCGCAAGACGTTCGCCTGCGTCGACGCCGTGGGCTAGAGCAGCTCGGTCCTGCGGACCTTGCCGGTCGCAGTGCGGGGAGCAGTTGATGACGTTGGTAGGTCTTGGGCCGCTTGGGCGGCGCCAGTCGCTCAGCAGCCAGCGCACGCAGGACTGCTTCGTCGACGTCGCCGACATAGGCAGCACAGACACGCTGGCCCCACTGGGCGTCGGTGCGGCCGAACACGGCCAGGTCGCGCAGCCCCTCGGCGTCCTGCAGAGCAGCCTCGACCTCGGCGGGATAGACGTTGACGCCGCCGCTGATGATGAGGTCCTCGCGGCGCGAGCTCAGGTAGACGTGTCCGTCCTCGAGATGACCGAGGTCCCCGACGGTGAAGGCTGGGCCGTCGGCGGTCTCTTCCACGCCGCAGTGGTCTTCTCCGGAGCGTTCCAGTACGTGAACCGCGCCCACGGCGGCACCGCACACCACAGCTGACCGTCGTCGTCCGCCGTCATGACTCGGCCGTCCCGAGCCCCGGCCGAGCGTCCCGGGACGCTCGACCCACTCGGCAGCCGGACAGGCCGTGAACTGGCCTTCTGTAGATCCGTAGAACTCCAGACCGTCTCGATGCCAAAGGTGTCGTGCGTGCGTCGCCGCACAGGCTCCGGGCAGGCTGCACCGGCGTGGGCAAGGAGCCGGAGCGACGACGAGTCGAGCTGCGTCCCGGTCTCGTCGAGCCAGGCGAACAGGCGCTGCAGGTGCACCGGCACGCAGAACATCGTGGTCGGTCGCAGGCTGTCGATGGCAGCGGCCAGCGCGGCGGGATCGAAGGAGGGCAGGGCGGTGACCGATCCTCCGGCCAGGAGTGTCCCCATCGCGAATCGCAGGGGAGCGGAGTGGTAGATCGGCGAGACAATGAGGTTCAGATCGGTCGGGGCGAAGCTCCACAAGCGACGTTCTTCCAGGGCCAGCGACTGCGCGTCGGACTCGTCCAGCAGCCCGGACCACACCCCTTTGGGACGTCCCGTGGTGCCTGAGGTGAAGTGCATGGGTCGGCATCGTGGAAAGGGCGCCAGGGCGTGCTCCGGACCAGCGAGCAAGGCGCTCAGCTGGGTGTCGTCATCGATCACCAAGGCAGGCGACACGTCGCCGATGATCGCGTCACGCTCATGCGGTGTCAGCCGTGGGTCGAGCGGGACGGGGACGACTCCTGACCGGGTCGCACCCAGCACAGCGCTGACGTACTGCGTGCTGCCTGCCAGCGAGAGGACGACCCGGTCACCGGCAACGATGCCACGTGCAGCGAGGGAGCCGGCGAACCGTTGCTGCTGGTCGTGGCTCTGCTCGGCCGTCAAGATCGTGGACACCGTGAAATCCTTGAAATGATGAGATCTGGGTCACGTCGATACGCTGAAAATGACGCCCCGGCGTGATCTGGTCGTCACAGTATGCTTGACTCGGACGCTGAGCCAGATTTTGCCTATGCACAAGGTGGTCATCCGTGGCAGATTCACGCCACAAGCACGCCGCACCGAAAGCACGCACCCGTCGCACCCGTCCGACCAGGGTCATCCTGCCTGCAGCCGGGCTGCTCGCACTCGGTGGAGTCGTCGCCGGAGTCGTCGTGCAGGACCCCGGTGCTGGTGACCGCACGGCCGCCGTCAGCAAAGATCGCTTCGCCGCCTCCGCCTCCGTCATGACCGGCACTGTGCCAGCCAAGGTCAGCCGCAGCGCCGAACGGCCACCGTTGCCCAACGTCGCCGACGTCGAGGAGCAGATCGAGGGCCTGCGCTATGCCGTGGTCGCCCTCGAGATCCATGCGGCTGCCAAGAAGTCCTCGCCCGTGCTGGCCAAGGTCGCCTCGGGTGACACCGTCGACATCACTGGCAAGAACAAGGGCGACTGGGCGCAGATCATGCACAAGGGCCTGCCGCGCTGGGTCAAGGCCGACGGCCTGGCCAAGGAGATGCCGCTCGGAACCTCGCCCTGCGCTTCTGGCTCGGGACCCGAAAGTGGTCTGCTGCCCGACACGATCAAGGTCCACCGGGCTGTGTGTGCCAAGTTCCCCTCGATCGTCAGCTACGGCGGCGTCGCAGGACGCGGTGAGCACGCCACCGGTCACTCGCTCGACATCATCGTCTCCAGCGATCTCGGCAACGAGATCGCCGCGTTCCTGCAAGAGAATCGAGCCGAGCTCGGCATCGAGTACCTCATCTGGCGTCAGCGCATCTGGCGTCCGGCGACCTCGGCGAGCTGGCGCGGCATGAGCAGCCGAGGCGGCGCTACGGCCAATCACATGGACCACGTCCACGTCACGACGTACGGCAGCTGCAGCCACCCGCTAGATTGACCGCATGCTGAAGGTCGGCCTCACAGGCGGAATCGGATCGGGCAAGAGCACGGTCAGTGCACTGCTCGCCGAACGCGGAGCTGTCGTGATCGACTACGACCAGCTGGCGCGCGAGATCGTCGAGCCCGGAAGCCCGGCGCTGCTCGACATCGCTCGACGTTTCGGCGAGCACCTCGTCGGCAGCGACGGAACCTTGGACCGTCCCGCCCTCGGTGCCATCGTGTTCGCCGACCCTGACGCACTGGCGGACCTCAACGCCATCACCCACCCGGCGATCCGGCGCCTCGGTGAGAGGCGCGAAGCCGCAGCAGCACCCGACGCGATCGTCGTCCACGACAATCCGCTGCTGGTCGAGATGGGAGCTGACGCCTTCTGCGATGTCGTGGTCGTGGTCGACCTTCCCGTCGAGGTCCAGGTCGACAGGCTGACGACGGTCAGAGGAATGACAGAGGCCGATGCGCGGGCGCGTATCGCGGCGCAGGCATCACGCGCACAAAGAACCGGTGCCGCCGATCTGGTGATCGACAACACCGGCTCTCCAGAGGCAGCTCATCCGCATCGTCGGGGGTCTCTGGGACGAGCTCCTGGTCAGGGCCTCCGCGCTGGCAGGCTAGGCAGCGAGGTCCGGATCTGCGATCCGGCGCAGTGTCGCGAGTGCCTCGCGCTCGGCTGGCGGACGCGTTCTGCTGAGATGCCGTGACGCTTGCCGATGTCGGCGAGCTTCTGCTGGCGACCGTCGAGCAGCCCGTAACGAGCGCGGACGATGTCGGCCTCGCGCTCGCCGAGGTGGTCGACCAGCTCGGCGATCAGGTGACGCGACTCGTGGCTCAGCATCGCGAGGTCGGGACCCGGCTGGGTCTCGCGCGCGATCAGGTCGCCCAGTGAGGTGTCACCGTCTTCGTCGACGGGGGAGTCGAGGCTGACGTGATCGCGTCCCCACGCCATCAGGTCGATGACCCGGTCGACGTCCATCCCGAGCTCCAGTGCGATCTCCGCCGGCTCGGGGTCGTAGCCCAGCTGGCGCTCGAGGTTGCGGCGTGCGGCCGTGACCTGGTCGAGCTCCTCGACGACGTGCACGGGGAGGCGGACGACCCGAGCCTGCTGCGCGATGCCGCGGGTGATGGCCTGACGTACCCACCAGGTGGCATAGGTCGAGAACTTGAAGCCCTTGGCGTAGTCCGAACTTCTCCACGGCCCGGATCAGGCCGGTGTTGCCTTCCTGCACCAGGTCGAGCATCGGCATCGCGGAGCGTCCGTACTCGCGGGCGATCGAGACGACGAGTCGCAGGTTGGCCTGGATAAATGTCTGCACGGCACGTTCGCCCTCTTCGACGAGCCAGGTGAGCTCTTCTTCAGTGGCCCACTTGGGTGCGCCGCCCTTCTTGCGACCTACGCGTCCTTCGTCGAGGAGGTGCTGGGCGAACAGACCTACTTCGACGGTCTTGCTGAGCTCGACTTCCTGCGCGGCGTCGAGCAGGGGGGTGCGTGCGATCTCAGCGAGGTACATGCCCACGCTGTCCTTGCCCTCGACGTTGGTGTTGCCGATCCTGGTGCTCACGATGCGCCTCCCGCTGTATCTGCTTGTACACGTTCCAACGCACGGCCCCCGCAAGGATTCCGCTCTCAGTCGCTTCTTAGCCTCCTCGTGACACGGCTCGGGACGCATACCATCAGTCGGGGGGTCCGCCGTGCCACCTTGAGCCGCGCTCACCGAGATTTCAACCAATCTTGAACGTGTGATGTGGGCCATATGAACGCGATTTGACGGGGGGGGAACACCCCCGTAACGTTCTTCTTGTTGGACAGCACGGCGGAGCGAAAGACACCTACGGGTCGGTCGCTCGGGGCTTCCAGCCAGGTCTCATCGAAGCAGTCAACGGCACGGGTGCGTATGCGCCCGGAGACGGACTGCGAGTAGATGAGATGTTTGACCAGCAGCCCCGAGGCTGAGACCAGATCATGGTCGAAGGTTTCGGTGAGCGTCTGATCCTTGAGAACTCAACAGTGTGCCAAAAGTCGACGAGATTAATTAGTAGTACCCCGTCGGATGTCTGGTGGATCCCTTTGGGGGTTTGCTGGTTTTTGATGGATATCAATTCGGACAATTTATTTGTCAGCAAAATAGTTTGTC
>NZ_JBIOAM010000002.1:0-685592 GCF_044452305.1 Aeromicrobium sp. UC242_57
CCGTGTTGGGGGCGGCCTCCCGTAATGTTTGTCCGGCGACGTCCTCTCTCCCACACCAGTCTCCGGTGCAGTGCCATCGGCGCTGAAAGGCTTAACTTCCGGGTTCGGAATGTTGCCGGGGTTTCCCTTTCGCTATGGTCGCCGTAACTCTATGGAGATATCAAAACCATTGTCTTCACACCCGCCAGCCAGCACACTCTAGGTGTGTTGGTGGTGGTGTGGAATGGTTGCCGGTTGTATCTCGGGAACCTCACAGTGAACGCGGATGTGCTTTTGAAGGCGCAGTATCTTTGTAAGAAACAAGCCCTCGGCCTATTAGTACCGGTCAGCTCCACACATTGCTGTGCTTCTACTTCCGGCCTATCAACCCAGTGGTCTGCTGGGGGCCTTACCTGGTAAACCAGTGGGAAACCTCATCTTGAAACACGCTTCCCGCTTAGATGCTTTCAGCGGTTATCGCTTCCGAACGTACTAACCAGCGGTGCTCTTGGCAGAACAACTGGCACACCAGAGGTTCGTCCATCCCGGTCCTCTCGTACTAGGGACAGATTTTCTCAAGTTTCCTACGCGCGCGGCGGATAGGGACCGAACTGTCTCACGACGTTCTAAACCCAGCTCGCGTGCCGCTTTAATGGGCGAACAGCCCAACCCTGGGACCTGCTACGGCCCCAGGATGCGACGAGCCGACATCGAGGTGCCAAACCATCCCGTCGATATGGACTCTTGGGGAAGATCAGCCTGTTATCCCCGGGGTACCTTTTATCCGTTGAGCGACGCCGCTTCCACTTGCCAGCGCCGGATCACTAGTTCCGACTTTCGTCCCTGCTCGAGCTGTCACTCTCACGGTCAAGCTCCCTTGTGCACTTACACTCGAAACCTGATTGCCAACCAGGCTGAGGGAACCTTTGAGCGCCTCCGTTACATTTTAGGAGGCAACCGCCCCAGTTAAACTACCCATCAGGCACTGTCCCTGATCCAGATAATGGACCTAGGTTAGATATCTCGTACAGCCAGAGTGGTATTTCAACGTTGACTCCACCTGAACTGGCGTCCAAGCTTCACAGTCTCCCACCTATCCTACACAAACTGAACCAAACACCAATACCAAACTATAGTAAAGGTCCCGGGGTCTTTCCGTCCTGCCGCGCGTAACGAGCATCTTTACTCGTAGTGCAATTTCGCCGAGTCCATGGTTGAGACAGCGCCCAAGTCGTTACTCCATTCGTGCAGGTCGGAACTTACCCGACAAGGAATTTCGCTACCTTAGGATGGTTATAGTTACCACCGCCGTTTACTGGGGCTTAAGTTCTGTGCTTCGCTTGCGCTGACACGTCCCCTTAACCTTCCAGCACCGGGCAGGAGTCAGTCCGTATACGGCGTCTTTCGACTTAGCACGGACCTGTGTTTTTAGTAAACAGTCGCTTGGGCCTGGTCTCTGCGGCCCTCAACGCTTCGCACAGCAAGTGTGCTAACGAATCGGGCCCCCCTTCTCCCGAAGTTACGGGGGCATTTTGCCGAGTTCCTTAACCATGGTTCACTCGATCACCTTAGTATTCTCTACCTGACCACCTGAGTCGGTTTGGGGTACGGGCGGCTCATAATCTCGCTAGATGCTTTTCTCGGCAGCATAGGATCACTCACTTCGACTAAAACGTCTCCCCATCAGATCTCAGGCTATGTGAGTCACGGATTTGCCTATGACTCGCCCTACATCCTTAGCCCGGGACAACCATCGCCCGGGATGAGCTCCTTCCTGCGTCACACCATTGCTTGCCTACTACCAGATCGGGTCATGCGCAGCCACAGCATCGCTCCGAAGAGTCCCGCCGCTTTTGGGCACTTAGCATCACTGGATTCAGCATGGGCGATTATGCGCCGGTACGGGAATATCAGCCCGTTGTCCATCGACTACGCCTGTCGGCCTCGCCTTAGGTCCCGACTTACCCAGGGAAGATTAGCTTGACCCTGGAACCCTTGGTCATTCGGTGGAGGAGTTTCTCACTCCTCATTCGCTACTCATGCCTGCATTCTCACTCGTGTAGCCTCCACGGCTGGATCACTCCGCCGCTTCACTGGCCACACGACGCTCCCCTACCGATCCATACGCCTGGACCACAAAGGCCTAGCACGTGTATGAATCCCATAGCTTCGGTGGATAACTTGAGCCCCGCTAAATTGTCGGCGCGGAATTACTTGACCAGTGAGCTATTACGCACTCTTTCAAGGGTGGCTGCTTCTAAGCCAACCTCCTGGTTGTCTGGGCGACTCCACATCCTTTTCCACTTAGTTATCGCTTAGGGACCTTAGCTGATGGTCTGGGCTGTTTCCCTCTCGACAATGGAGCTTATCCCCCACTGTCTCACTGCTGCGCTCTCACTTACCGGCATTCGGAGTTTGGCTGGGTTCAGTAAGCTTGTAGGCCCCCTAGCCCATCCAGTGCTCTACCTCCGGCAAGAAACACGCAACGCTGCACCTAAATGCATTTCGGGGAGAACCAGCTATCACGGAGTTTGATTGGCCTTTCACCCCTATCCACAGGTCATCCCCCCAGTTTTTAACCTAGGTGGGTTCGGTCCTCCACGCGGTCTTACCCGCGCTTCAACCTGCCCATGGATAGATCACTCCGCTTCGGGTCTAGATCCTGCAACTATGAACGCCCTATTCGGACTCGCTTTCGCTACGGCTACGACTCACGTCTTAACCTCGCTACAGAACGCTAACTCGCAGGCTCATTCTTCAAAAGGCACGCTGTCACACATCACAAGGATGCGCTCCAACGGATTGTATGCACATGGTTTCAGGTACTATTTCACTCCCCTCCCGGGGTACTTTTCACCTTTCCCTCACGGTACTAGTCCGCTATCGGTCATCGAGGAGTATTTAGGCTTAACGGGTGGTCCCGCTAGATTCACACCGAATTTCAGGGGTTCGGTGTTACTTGGGATACCACAAAAGAGCCATGAGCTTACGTGTACGGGACTATCACCCTCTACGGTACGACTTTCCAGTCGGCTTCAACTTCACTCATGGTTTATCACTCTTTGCCTGTCCGGTAGAACAGACCATGTGGTCCCACAACACCGCACATACAACGCCTACCGGCTATCACATACATGCGGTTTAGCCTGATCCAGTTTCGCTCGCCACTACTACCGGAATCACTTTTGTTTTCTCTTCCTGTGGGTACTGAGATGTTTCACTTCCCCACGTTCCCTCCACACGCCCTATGTGTTCAGGCGCAGGTACCCAGACTTTACTCTGGGTGGGTTTCCCCATTCGGACATCCCCGGATCACAGGTCGGTTGTCACCTTCCCGGGGCTTTTCGCAGACTCCAACGTCCTTCATCGGCTCTCGATGCCAAGGCATCCACCATGTGCACTTAGTAAGCTTGTTGTTACTACAAAGATGCTCGCGTCCACTGTGAAGTTCTCAAAACACAAACGGTCCCACCACCTGATCCCACACCAACCCAACCCAAAGGTCGAACGGTATGCGGGGGGTATGTGGTCCAAGGAAACCAACCCAAACGGGCTGATCCCTCAGGACCCAACAGTGTGCCTGAAATAATGACCTTCACCAACAACGTTCCACGCGTCTTACACACCATGCTGCAGTACTAGCCCCTGGTAGGCAGTCATTAAGCCAAATAATCGACGATCCACTAGTGAGCGGGACTGCGGCCACACATTCGGTGACCAAACAGAACCCATATGGACAACCACCACGATGGGCGACTGCCAAGTGCTCCTTAGAAAGGAGGTGATCCAGCCGCACCTTCCGGTACGGCTACCTTGTTACGACTTCGTCCCAATCGCCAGCCCCACCTTCGACAGCTCCTCCCACAAGGGGTTAGGCCACTGGCTTCGGGTGTTGCCGACTTTCATGACGTGACGGGCGGTGTGTACAAGGCCCGGGAACGTATTCACCGCAGCGTTGCTGATCTGCGATTACTAGCGACTCCGACTTCATGGGGTCGAGTTGCAGACCCCAATCCGAACTGAGACCGGCTTTTTGGGATTCGCTCCACCTTACAGTTTCGCAGCCCTTTGTACCGGCCATTGTAGCATGCTTGAAGCCCTGGACATAAGGGGCATGAAGACTTGACGTCATCCCCACCTTCCTCCGAGTTGACCCCGGCAGTCTCCTATGAGTCCCCACCATCACGTGCTGGCAACATAGAACGAGGGTTGCGCTCGTTGCGGGACTTAACCCAACATCTCACGACACGAGCTGACGACAGCCATGCACCACCTGTAAACCGACCACAAGGGGGGCCGTATCTCTACGGCTTTCCGGCATATGTCAAACCCAGGTAAGGTTCTTCGCGTTGCATCGAATTAATCAGCATGCTCCGCCGCTTGTGCGGGCCCCCGTCAATTCCTTTGAGTTTTAGCCTTGCGGCCGTACTCCCCAGGCGGGGCGCTTAATGCGTTAGCTGCGGCACGGAAACCGTGGAAGGTCCCCACACCTAGCGCCCAACGTTTACGGCATGGACTACCAGGGTATCTAATCCTGTTCGCTCCCCATGCTTTCGCTCCTCAGCGTCAGGTAATGCCCAGAGAACCGCCTTCGCCACCGGTGTTCCTCCTGATATCTGCGCATTCCACCGCTACACCAGGAATTCCGTTCTCCCCTGCATACCTCTAGTCTGCCCGTATCGGAAGCACGCTCAGGGTTGAGCCCTGAGTTTTCACTCCCGACGCGACAAACCGCCTACGAGCCCTTTACGCCCAATAATTCCGGACAACGCTCGGACCCTACGTATTACCGCGGCTGCTGGCACGTAGTTGGCCGGTCCTTCTTCTGCAGGTACCGTCACTCTCGCTTCGTCCCTGCTGAAAGAGGTTTACAACCCGAAGGCCGTCATCCCTCACGCGGCGTTGCTGGATCAGGCTTTCGCCCATTGTCCAATATTCCCCACTGCTGCCTCCCGTAGGAGTCTGGGCCGTGTCTCAGTCCCAGTGTGGCCGGTCACCCTCTCAGGCCGGCTACCCGTCAATGCCTTGGTGAGCCATTACCTCACCAACAAGCTGATAGGCCGCGAGCTCATCCTTCTCCGCCAGAGCTTTCCACCCCCCAACATGCGAAGGGGGGTCATATTCGGCATTAGCCATCGTTTCCAATGGTTATTCCAAAGAGAAGGGCAGATTGCTCACGTGTTACTCACCCGTTCGCCGCTCGTGTACCCCCGAAAGGGCCTTACCGCTCGACTTGCATGTGTTAAGCACGCCGCCAGCGTTCGTCCTGAGCCAGGATCAAACTCTCCATTGAAACAGCATCTCAAGACGCTGCCAACAAAGGTCCAACCTGACAAACTATTTGCTGACAAATAAATTGTCCGAATTGATATCCATCAAAAACCAGCAAACCCCCAAAGGGATCCACCAGACATCCGACGGGGTACTACTAATTAATCTCGTCGACTTTTGGCACACTGTTGAGTTCTCAAGGATCAGACGCTCACCACCCATCAATCCAAAAGGACATCCGGCCTGGGGCTGCTGGTCAAACTTACACGGCTCGTTTTCACCCTAGACAACGGGGTCGGTCACCGTGATGCAGCCAGAAAACTAGCTGTTCGTTCTTGTGGCTGCTGGATAAACCTACACGGCTCGTTTTCACCGGTCAAACCCGGGTCGGTCACTGTGTCTCAGCCACACTCGCTAGCGGCTCTCGCTCGCTTGCATGGATAAACTTACACACCTGCAATTCGGTCGTCAAACCGGGGTACCCCTGGGCGTACGTACGCCTGCACGACGCCCGGCGATTGCAGCGATTTCGTCAGTGCTCGCGCAGCGCCTCGAGCGAGCTCGGCCTTCTTCTTGGTCGAGTAGCCGGTCAGTCCCAGCTCCTTGGCGCGGGCCCGGCTGCCAACTGTCCAGTCGTCGTACGAGCCTGCCCGTCCGCCTGGCCGCCAGTGACGAGGCCGATCGGCCCTTCTGTGCGAGCGGTGGTCGAGATGCGGGCGGCCTTCTCCTTCGATGCGCCGTCATCGCGCAGGTCTTCGTACATCGACGGATTCTTCAAGCTCGGATTCTTCTTCGTCGGCATCTCATCTCTCCTCGTTCGATCTACGGTGACGTACCCGGCAGAGGCCTCGCTATTCCCGGTCACTGCAGACCTTGCGCTGCTTGGAACGTCGCGCAGGGGGTACTTGTCTCGGAGTGATCCCCCGGACATCCCGACCCGCTCAGAGCTGCTCCCCCACACACGACTCGCGTGGCCTCTCCCGCATCGGGCGGGACGGCCGAACGCTGGCGACGGATCGCCGCGCTGGCCCAGGCAGATCTCGCGGTCATCAAGCTCGTCGAGCCTCACCACGACGCTGCGGCAATCCTGGCCGACCTCGGTGGCGCCGAGATCCAGCCCGACGACATCTGGGCCGTGTGGGCGGCTCGACCCGCCCTTCGCGGTTCTCGAGGCGCGACAAGTTCGGCGGACGATGGACGCTGTCAGGGCGCAAGGCGTTCTGCTCTGGCGCGCGCGTCGTGACCCACGCCCTGGTGACCGCTGCCTCACCCGACGGGCCGCGGCTGTTCGCCATCGCCCTGTCATCGCCCGGCACGACGGTCGATCCTGACGATCACCCCTGGGTGGGTGAGGGCATGAAGCGAGCCGGCACCGAGACCCTCGTGCTGACCGACGTGCCGGCGACGCCCGTCGGTGCCCCCGGGGACTACATCGACCGGCCCGGTTTCTGGTGGGGTGCGATCGGCATCGCGGTGGCCTGGTTCGGCGCGCGCACGAGGCGTGGCCGAACAGCTGGAGTGCGCCGTGGAGCGTCTCGATCCGCGCGGGTCTAACAGCTCTGGGTGCTGTCCGCGCCGATCTCGACACCATGGAGCTCGCGCTGGAGGCGGCCGCCGCCCGCGCGGACGGGCACGAGCTGGCGCCGGCGGAGATCGAACGTCTTGCCCAGTCGCTCAGAGCGCGGGCAGCACAGGTGGCCGACGACGTCATCCTCAGCAGCGACCGCGCGCTCTGGGCCCGGCCCGCTGGCCTTCGACGTCGAGCACAGCACACGGGTCGCCGATCTTCGGGTGTTCGTGCGTCAGCATCACGGCGCACGAGATCTCGCTCGGCTCGGGTCGCTGGGAAGTGCTCATGCCTAACCCCTGGCACCAGCATCGACCATCTCCGGCAGCAACGGCCCCCGATCCTGGTGGCCGCATCCTGGTGCTGTCGGCCCACCCTGACGACGAGGTGCTCGCCGTCGGTGGGTGGCTCGCCGACCGTACGTCGCGTGACGTCACGTTCGTGACCGCGACCGACGGCGAAGCGTCCCATCCGGGCAGCCCGAGCATCACGCCGGACGGCTTGCGGACCGACGTCCCGACGAGCTGCTCCGCGCGTTGAAGGCGCTCGGCTTCTCCTCGCCCCAGGTACGACGACTGGGGCTGCCGGACGGTGGGCTGGCCCGGGAGCACGCTGCGTTGCAGGCGGCGATCGTCCCTCTGGTCGCCCAGGCCGACCTGGTCCTCGCCCCGTTCGAGGAGGATGGTCACCCCGATCACGACTCGCTGGGTTCCGTGGCCGTCGCCTCGTGCGGCGACCACACGCCTCTGTGGCGCTTCCCGATCTGGACGTGGTCGTGGACCGAGCCCCGGGAACAGCACTGGCTGGACCGGATCCAGCGCCTCGAGTGCACACCAGAGGCCCGCCGCCGCAAGCTTCGCGGCCATCGCTGCCTTCGACACCCAGGTACGACCTCTGAGCGGTCACCCCGCTGATCTCGCCGTGATCGACGCGGCACTTCTCGACCACGCATCAGCACTCCCCGGAAGCGATTGTCACGTGACCCAGCCTGAGTACTTCGAGCAGATGTACGAGTCGTCCCGCGATCCGTGGGCGCTCGCCGAACGCGTCTACGAACGGCGCAAGTACGACGTGACCATGGCGAGTCTTCCTCGCCAGACCTACCGCCGCGCCTTCGAGCCAGGGTGCTCGATCGGGCTGCTGACCGCACGGCTGATGGCGCGCTGCGACGACGTCGTGGCGATCGACCCGGTGACGAGCCCGCTGGTCGACGCGAAGCTGCGCGCCCCCGACGCCACCTTCGCCCAAGGCGCCATCCCGCACGACTGGCCGAGCGGCACCTTTGACCTGATCGTGCTCTCCGAGGTCATGTACTACCTCTCGGCTGAGGACCGGCGCACGACCCTGCGACCGCGTACGAGCGTCGCTCGAGCCCGACGGGCACCTGGTCTCCGTCCACTGGCGTCACGACTTCGAGGCCGCAGCCTGCAATGGCGACCAGGTGCACCGCGAGATGCGCGCACGGCCGGGCTGGACCCGCGTCGTCGAGCACGTGGAGGAGGACTTCCTGGTGGAGGTGTTCCGACGTGATGCTGCCTGAGGTGACGCAGGTCTGCGTCGTGGTGCCGGCCCGCGACGAGCAAGACCTGCTCCCTTCCGCGCTCCGCGCCCTGGATGCCGCGCGTGACCGGGTTCGGCACATCCGCGTCGACATCACGGTCGTGGCAGATCGATGCACCGACCAGACCGCGGAGCTGGCGGCCTCGCACGGTGCGATCGTGATCTCGACCGACGCCGGCAACGTCGGCGCAGCCCGCGCGGCGGGATGCTCGGCGGCCCTCGCTCGACATGCCAACGGTCGCGAACGCCTCTGGCTCGCCACGACCGATGCCGACAGCCAGGTGCCGTCCGACTGGATCCAGGCCCAGCTGGCCACCGCAGCCGAGGGGCACGACCTCTTCCTCGGCACGGTCCGGCTCGCCAGGACCGACCAGGCGGAGTTCGGTGACTGGGTCTCCCGGTATGCCGCCGACGCCCGGCGGTGGGTGCACCATGGCCATGTGCACGGCGCGAGCCTCGGGATCCGGGCGGAGACCTACGTCGACCTCGGTGGATTCCGTCCCTTGGACAGTGGTGAGGACGTCGACCTGATCCACCGGGCGTCGAAGGCCGACGCGGTCATCGCGTGGGAGCACCCAGGCACCGTCACGACGTCCGCCCGGCGCACGGGGCGGGCACCTGGCGGCGTCGCGGCAGACCTGGCCTCACCTGCGTGAAGAGCGTCCGACCAGCCGCCGGACGGGGATAGCATCGTTGCTCCGAAGCGGATGTCGATGTGTGGCGACGACGCAAGGAGCACGAGATGCCTGTTCTGGGAATTGGTGGAATCTTCTTCCGAGCGCATGATCCTGAGGCGCTCAGCACCTGGTACCGCGAGCACCTGGGCGTCGGGGCCGGCTGTGCTGCCGCCGACACGGGCCCGCCCGACGAGTGGTCGTGGAAGGTGCAGGGCGGTCCTGTGGTGTTCGCTCCGTTCGAGACCGGGACCGACTACTGGTCGACTGACAAGCAGTTCATGCTCAACCTTCGTGTCAGCGATCTCACGGGCTGATCGACCAGCTCACCGCGAGCGGGATCGAGGTCATCGTCAAGCCGGAGTGGGACTCCCCAGAGATCGGCCGCTTCGCCCGGACACATGATCCAGAGGGCAACGCGATCGAGCTGTGGGAGCCTCCCCCGGCCTGACGAATCCACTACCTGGTCAGGGGCTTGAAGCCACGTAGCCGCAGGCTGTTGCTGACCACGAACACCGACGAGAACGCCATCGCTGCTCCGGCCAGCATCGGGTTGAGCAGCCCGGCGGCCGCCAACGGCAAGGCTGCCACGTTGTAGGCGAAGGCCCAGAACAGATTGCCCTTGATGGTGCCGAGCGTGCGGCGCGAGAGCCGGATCGCATCGGCAGCGACCCGCAGGTCGCCGCGGACCAACGTCAGGTCGCTGGCCTCGATCGCGACATCGGTGCCGGTGCCCATCGCCAGACCGAGATCGGCCTGGGCCAGGGCCGCGGCGTCGTTCACGCCGTCACCGACCATCGCGACGACCCCGTCCCTCGGACTGCAGCCGCTTGATGACGTCGACCTTGTCGGCCGGGAGCACGTCAGCGGTCACGTCGGCCGGCGCGATGCCGACCTGCTCGGCGACCGTCCGGGCGACAGCCTCGTTGTCACCCGTGAGCAAGTAGGGCCGCAGCCCCAGTGCCCGGAGCTCGGCGATGGCCTGTGCCGAGGTCGGCTTGACCGCGTCGGCCACCACGACCACCCCGCGAGCAGCCCCGTCCCAGCCGACCGCGACGGCGGTTCCGCCCGTCGCCTGGGCAGCCTTCATCGCTGCCTCGAGCTCGGCGGGCAGGTGCTGGGACCAGTCGGCAAGCAGCTGGGGTCGGCCCACCAGGACGGCGTGGCTGTCGTCGCCGTCGTTGATGATGCCCTGCACGCCGAGTCCTTCGAGGTTCGCGAAGTCCTCCACGACAGGCAGCACGCCGACCCGGTCACGCGCACCGTCTGCGATGGCCTGGGCGATGGGGTGCTCGGAGGCGTCCTCCAGCGCGCCGGCGAACCGCAGGACCACGTCGGCGTCCTCACCCGGGTGCCGCGATGACGTCGACGAGAGACATCTGCCCGGTCGTGACGGTGCCGGTCTTGTCGAGGACGATCGTGTCGACCTTGCGGGTCGACTCGAGCACCTCGGGGCCCTTGATGAGGATGCCGAGCTGCGCCCCGCGACCGGTTCCGACCATCAATGCGGTCGGAGTGGCCAGCCCGAGAGCGCACGGGCACGCGATGATCAGCACGGCGACCGCTGCGGTGAATGCCGTGGCGAGCCCTGCTCCGCTGCCGATCCAGAAGCCGAGGGTGCCGACAGCCAGCGCGATCACGATCGGGACGAAGATTCCCGAGACCCGGTCGGCCAGGCGCTGCACCTCGGCCTTGCCGTTCTGGGCGTCCTCGACCAGGTGCGCCATCTGGGCCAGCTGGGTGTCACCGCCGACTCGCGTGGCCCGCACGAGGAGGCGGCCGCCAGCGTTGACCGTGGCGCCCACCACCGCATCTCCGGGGCGGACCTCGACCGGGACGGACTCGCCGGTGAGCATCGACGCGTCGACGGCTGACGAGCCCTCTTCGACGACGCCGTCCGTGGCGATCTTCTCGCCCGGCCGCACCACGAACAGCATGCCGACGGCCAGCTGCTCGGTGGGCACACGTTCCTCGACACGACCGTCTGGCCCTTCCCGCAGGACCGCGACCTCCTTGGCCCCGAGCTCGAGCAGAGCACGCAGGGCGGCGCCGGCGCGGCGCTTGGAGCGTGACTCGAAGTAGCGACCGGCGAGGATGAACGTCGTGACGCCCGCGGCCGCTTCGAGGTAGATGTTGCCCGCGCCGTCGGTCCGTTCGACGGTCAGCTCGAACGGGTGGGTCATGCCCGGTGTTCCCGCGGTGCCCCAGAACAGGGCGTACACCGACCAGCCGAGCGCAGCGAGGGTGCCGAGCGAGATCAGGGTGTCCATCGTGGAGGTGCCGTGACGCAGGTTGACCCAGGCGGCTCGGTGGAACGGCCAGGCACCCCAGACCACGACGGGGGCGGCGAGGGTCAACGACAGCCACTGCCAGTACTCGAACTGCAGCGCCGGGACCATCGCCATCGCGATGACCGGGATCGAGAGCACGGCTGA
Organism: Aeromicrobium sp. UC242_57; assembly: GCF_044452305.1. Classification (NCBI taxonomy): domain Bacteria; kingdom Bacillati; phylum Actinomycetota; class Actinomycetes; order Propionibacteriales; family Nocardioidaceae; genus Aeromicrobium; species Aeromicrobium sp. UC242_57. Next base: position 11,487 of record NZ_JBIOAM010000002.1, read on the forward strand.
GATCAACAGTCGCTGGCGGAGCTCACGGGTCGGGTCGGCCTCGTCGCTGGTTGTTCGTGCTTCAGCCCCCTTCGGCTGGGGAAGCGTTGCCGAGTAGCCAGCCGACTCGACCGTGGCGACGAGTTCTTCGGGGCTCACGGCCTCGGGAAAGCTGACCTTGGCCTTCTCGGTCGCGTAGTTGACGGTGGCGGTGACGCCGTCGAGCTCGTTGAGCTTGCGCTCGATGCGGTTGGCGCACGAGGCGCACGTCATTCCGCTGATCTGCAGCTCGATGCTTTCTGTGCTCTCGATGCTCTCGGTGGACGTGTTCGACGTGGCTGACGCGTGGGGCGTCGCGGACGTGTGGGACGTGGAGCTCATCTGTGCCTCCTTCGAGGATGGGTGTGGTCAGTGAGGGGCGTGACTGGCGACGGTGAAGGTCGCGGTGCGGACCACTCCCCGATGCTTGAAGTCGAGGTAGAGGTGATACGTCCCGGTGCTTGGGACGGCGGTGTGGAACACGACGTCGGGGCCCGGCTGCGTCTTGCCATCACCGGGTGCACCATCGGGGTGGACGTGGAGGTAGGCCAGGTCGCCGGACCGCAGCGCGACCAGGTGACCATAGGCACCGAGATAGGGCTCGAGGTCCGTGACCGGTTCGCCCTCGCGTTCGACTGCCAGCGTCAGCTTGGCATCAGCACCGGCCGCGAGGTCTCCGTCAAGGGTGACCGTGTAACCGTCGACCTCGGCCGTGCGTGTCTCCTCCGACAGCTCGGCCGGCTCGAAGGCCCCCGGCACTGCGAGATCTGCGCCGAGGGTCAGCGCGTCCGCGCCGGTCGCCCTGAAGTCGGCGAACAGCCGCCACTGGCCGGGCGTGAGGTCCACTGCTATCGACCACGTGCCGTCAGAGGCGAGCAGGGGGTGGACGTGCTGGAAGCCCGTGAAGTCACGGCGCACCGCGATGAGGTGCAGCTTCTTCTCGTGCTCGACGTCGTAGGCAGTGACCGACTTGCCATCTGGGCCGGTGATCGTGAACGTGATCGGGATCTTGCTGCCTGCCGGGGCCTCGGGCTTCTTCAGCGCGAGGGTGTACCCGTCTTGGGAGATCATGATCCCTCCTGGAATGTCAGCGTCGGTCGAAGCCGCTGCGGCCTCGTCGCTGCTGTGGGTGTCGTGGGCTGCGGCCGGCTCCACGTCGGGTCCGACGACGTTGCCGACGATGAGTGCGAGTGCGAAGACGGCGGCCAGCCCAGCGACGAATCCGCCGACCTTGGTGGGGGTGTTCATGTGAGCTGGTAGCCGGCTTCTTCGACAGCCGACCTCACAGCCGCGTCATCGACCGGCTCGGCGCTCGTGATGGTGAGGGCGCCGGTCTCGAGGACCACGTCGACACCTTCGACGCCGGGGATCTCCTGGACCTCTTCGGTGACCGAGGATACGCAGTGTCCGCAGGTCATGCCGGTGACGGTGTAGGTGCTGCTCTGACTCATGTTTCTCATTCCTCTTGGTTGTGCCCCATCGTGCAGGCTGGGTTCATCAGGACCGGACGAGGCGGGCGATCGCGTCGGAGGCTTCCCTGGCTTGATGTCAGCCTCGGCGCCTCCTTCACGAACGGCGCCGACCACGCAGTGGGCCATGTGCTCATCGAGCAGGCCGAGCGACACCGACTGGAGGGCCTTCGTCATGGCCGATACCTGGGTGAGGATGTCGATGCAGTACTGCTCCTCCTCGACCATCCGCTGAAGGCCGCGCGCCTGGCCCTCGATACGGCGCAGCCGCTTGAGGTAGTCGCTCTTGTTGTTGTTGTGGATGTAGCTGTGCTGGTGCGCGGGCGTCTGCTCCGCGGCCGGCTGAGACTCGGTCATCGCGATGCCTTTCAGGCTCTCGGTTGGATCGTTCACCCTCAGGATACCCCCCTCCGGTATTTCGTGGTACGTTCTCTTCCTGATTTATACGATACCCCCCTAGGGTATAAAGTCAAGCCACCTCAGCTCCCGCCCTGCGGGACACCACGACAAAGGAATGAGAACGATGTCTCAGCAATCACGACCAGCGGCATCACGGCGCTGGCTTGGTCTGGCGGTCATTGCCGCCGCGCAGTTCATGGTCATCATGGACACTTCGATCATCGGAGTCGCCCTGCCGAAGATGCAGGACGATCTCGGCTTCTCCCCCGAGAACCTGTCCTGGGTGTTCAACGCCTACGTCATCGCCCTGGGCGGTCTGCTCCTGTTGGGCGGCAAGCTGTCGGACGTCTTCGGCGCCCGACGGGTCTTCAGCACCGGATGGCTGGTCCTCATCGCGGGCTCGCTGCTCGCCGGGCTCGCCACCAGCCCGTCAGCCGAGCTGACCGGTCGAGCGATCCAGGGTGCCGGATCTGCCCTCATCGCACCGTCCGCGCTGAGCCTGCTGTTCATGCTCTTCGGGTCCAGCCCGAAGGAGCTCACCAAGGCACTGGCCTTCTACGGCGCAGCCGCACCGGCGGGCGGGACCGCGGGCGTCTTCCTCGGTGGAGTCATCACCGAGTACCTCAGCTGGCCGTGGGTCTTCTTCATCAACATCCCCATCGCCGTCGTGATCCTGGTCCTGGTTCCCTCGGTCATGCCTGCAGGAGGACCAGCCACGAAGTCACGGATCGATCTGCTCGGCGCCCTGACCGTCACCGGCGGACTCGCCGCCGCCGTCTACGCCATCGTCAAGGCTCCCGACGTCGGCTGGAGCTCCGGCAGCACCTGGCTGTTCCTCGGCATCGCCGCCGTGCTGCTGACCGCTTTCATCTCGCTCCAGGCCAAGGGACGCGATCCGCTGCTCAGGCTCGGGATCTTCCGGGCTCCCAATCTGGCAGCGGCCAACCTCGCCCAGGTGCTGCTCGGAGCCGCCTGGATCCCCATGTGGTTCTTCCTGAACCTGTATCTGCAGCAGGTCCTCGGCTACTCGGCCTTCCCCTCGGGAGCAGCATTGCTGCCGATGACCGGCATGACGATGCTCGCGATGATCGTCCTGGCACCTCGTGTCATCGCCGCGTTCGGGCCCAAGGCGACAACCGTGGCAGGACTGCTGCTCCTCGCAGCAGGCATGGGCTGGCTGTCCCTCGTCGATCCCGCCGGATCGTTCGTCGTCGACGTGCTCCCCGCCTCGCTCATCGCAGCCCTCGGAATGTCGCTCGCGTTCATCCCGACCCTGGGCACCGCGATCTCTGCGGCTCGCCCCGAAGAGGGCGGTCTTGCCTCGGGCATCGTGAACACGGCTACCAGATCGGCTCTGCCCTGGGACTTGCTGTCATGACGGCCATCGCCACCGCCCACGGCGCCGACAAGATCGGCCATCCCGTGGCGCTCACCGAGGGATACTCCGCCGCATTCATCGGTGCCGCGCTTATCGCCGCGGTCGGTGCGGCAGTGGCAGCGGTGTTCCTCCGCCGCACCTGAACCACTCTGCCTCCGGCAGAGCACACCCTGTGGCCGCCAGCCGGGCGCCGCAACCCCATGAAAGGAATCACCGCCATGAGCACCATCAGCACCTACACCGTGCAGGGCATGACCTGCGGAAGCTGCGCCACCAAGGTCAGCAATGCCGTCAACCAGGTCGCCGGCGTGACCGGCACAGACGTCGACGTCGCTTCCGGGACATTGACCGTGGCCGGTTCGGCTCTCGACGAGACTGCCGTTCGCCATGCCATCACCGGAGCCGGCTACCAGGTCAGCTGACAGGACGCATCACCTGTGCACATGACGAAGGCCCTCACAGTCAGACTGTGAGGGCCTTCGATCTGGTAGCGGGGACAGGATTTGAACCTGTGACCTCTGGGTTATGAGCCCAGCGAGCTGACCGAGCTGCTCCACCCCGCGCCGTGGTCACCTGCATCAGGCGACCTGCACAGAGCACTGTACCGGACGCTCACGAACCGCGTCGCCGCAACCTGAGACCCGTGTCTGGTTCGCCACGTCTCCGACCGGGAATGCCCTGTGATGACTGACGTTGACACCACTGGCGCACGCCCGACGGCTGCGCTTCCGCAACGTTTCAGGAGTCACTCCATGACTGATGTGTTCGAGCCGATCAAGGTCGGCATCTGGGATCTTCCGCAGCGCTTCGTGATGGCGCCCCTCACGCGCAACCGCGCCGGGGAGCAGCAGGTTCCGCGCGACATCGCCGCGACCTACTACGGCCAGAGGGCCAGCGCCGGTCTGATCATCAGCGAGGGCACGCAGCCCAGCGCCACGGGGCAGGGCTACCTCGACACCCCCGGCATCCACTCCCCCGAGCAGATCGTCGGCTGGCGAGCCGTAGCCGACGCCGTCCACGCAGACGGCGGCCGGATCGTCGTCCAGCTCATGCACGTCGGCCGCATCGCCCACCCCGACAACAAGGACGGCCGCGAGACTGTCGCGCCGAGCGCCATCGCCGCACCAGGCAAGATCGTCACCGCCGACGGCCAGGTCGACCACGTCGTGCCGCGGGCCTTGGAGACCGACGAGGTCGCCGGAGTGGTCGACGAGTTCGTCCACGCCGCCCGCAGCGCCGTCGAGGCCGGGCTCGACGGTGTCGAGCTGCACGCCGCCAACGGCTACCTGCTGCACCAGTTCCTCGCGCCGTCGACGAACCAGCGTTCCGACCAGTACGGCGGATCGCCCGAGAACCGAGCCCGCCTGACCCTTGAGATCGCTGCTGCCGTCGCCGATGCGATCGGCGGTGACCGCGTCGGAATCCGCATCTCACCGGCCCACAACATCCAAGGCGTGCTCGAGGAGGATCCGGCCGACGTCGCCGCGACGTACGGACACCTCGTCGACGGCCTCGCGCCGCTCGGACTCGCATACCTCAGCGTCCTGGCCGACCCCACGACCGAGCTGGTCAAGGACCTTCGCAGCCGCTTCGGCGGCGTGGTGATCGCCAACACGGGCTTTGCGCAGGTCACCGACCTCGACGAGGTCAAGCAGATCGTCGACGGCGGCCTCGCCGACCTCGTCGCCGTGGGCCGTCCGTTCCTCGCCAACCCCGATCTCGTCGAGCGCTGGCGCGCCGGAGCTGCGCTCAACGAACCGAACCCCGACACGTTCTACGGCGGCGGCGCAGAGGGCTACATCGACTACCCGACCCTCGGCTGACGCACCCCCAGCGCAAAGAAGAAACCCAGGACCTGAAAGGTCCTGGGTTTCTTCTGACTACGTTGGTAGCGGGGACAGGATTTGAACCTGTGACCTCTGGGTTATGAGCCCAGCGAGTACCGAGCTGCTCCACCCCGCGTCGGTAGTACCAGTTTACAGAGCCGGGGGCCCCGGATCAAATCCGTGGCCCCCGGCTTTGCAGGCAGCTTTTACTTCTTTTCCGCGGCCGCCGCGTCGACGAGCTTCTTGGCCTGGGTGATCGCATCGTTCATCTGGTCGATACGTCGCTGGTACAGGGCCAGGTCGCCGTCCTTCAGCGCGTCCTGTGCATCGTCGTAGTAGCCCGATGCCCGGTCGAGCAGCTCTGAAGCCGTTCGCTTCGTTCCGGGGTCGACCGGTGGCTCCTCGCTCTCGGACTCCGGATCGGTCGTCGAGCCCGGTTCGAGACCGAGGGCAACACGCAGGGCCTCGTCCAACGTCTGGCCGAAGCCGACGTCCTTGCCGAACGACGCGATGACGTACTGCAGCACCGGGTACGTGCCCTCACTGGCCTGACGCTTGATGTAGACCGGCTGGACGTACAGCAGACCTCCGCCGACCGGCAAGGTCAGCAAGTTGCCGTACTGGATCTCGGTGCCCGACTGCTTGAACGGCAGCAGCGCCTGGGTGACGCCGTTGTCGGTCTGCAGCTTGTTGGCGATCTGGCTCGGGCCGTCGATCTGCGTGCTGCTCGACAGCTGCAGGATCTGCATCTTGCCGTAGTTCTCGGTGTCGGTGGCCTCGGAGTTGACCGACACGAACGCCTCGAGGTTCTGCCGCTTGTTGGGCAGGTAGACGCTCGTGACGCTGAACTTCGGCGTGTCTTCGCCGGGGCGGGCCATCGACAGGTAGTACGGCGGCTGCAGGGCACCGGAGTTGGTCGGCGCCGTCGGATCCTCCGGCACCTTCCAACGCTCGCCGTCCTCGTAGAACGTCTGCGCATCGGTTACGTGGTACCGCTGCAGCACGTCGCGCTGCACCTTGAACAGGTCGACCGGGTAGCGCAGGTGCTCGAGCAGCGCATCGCTGATCTTGCTCTTGCTCTCCACGGCACCCGGGAAGACCTTCATCCAGGTCTTGAGGACGGGGTCCTTGGTGTCCCACTCGGTAGAGCTTGACCGAGCCGTCGTACGCATCGACGACGGCCTTGACCGAGTTGCGCATGTAGTTGACCTGATCGGTCGGCAACGCCGCCTGGGCGTCGCTGTTGGTCAACGTGTCGGCCGTGGCCTCCCGCAGCGAGCGGTGCTCGGAGTACGGGTACGAGTTGCTCGTCGTGTAGCCGTCGACGATCCACACGACCTTGCCGTCGACGACAGCCGGGTACGGATCGCCGTCGACCGTCAGCCACGGGGCGACCTTCTGGACCCGCTTGCGCGGCTCGCGGTCGTACAAGATCTTCGACTCTGAGTTGACTCGACCCGACAGCACGATGTTCGGCTCGGCGAACTTGAACGCGTACAGCGCCTTGTTGAACAGGTTGCCGACCGGGACGCCACCCTTGCCGTCGTACGTGTTCTGCGTGACGCTCGCCTTGCCGTCGTCGTCGGACGAACCGCCGCGCGGGACGTCGACCTCGATCGGCGCCGCGCCCTTGGGGCGACCCACGATCGAGTACGACGGCGACTTCTCACCGAAGTAGATGCGCGGCGGGGTCGTCGTCTTGATCAGACCCGTCGGCGGGATGTCCTTGGCGATGAACACGGGCTCACCGTTGGGTCCACGCTGGTTGCCGCGCGCCGCGATGATGCCGTAGCCGTGGGTGTAGACCGTGTGGTCGTTGGCCCAGTTGCGCTGGGTGCTCTGCAGACCCTCGAGGTTGAGCTCACGCGCCGCGATGATGGTGTCCTGCGGGACGGTCTCACCCTCCAGCTTCTACCGATCGACGTCGAGCGTCGTCGGGACGGTGTAGTAGCCACGCACCTGCTGCAGCTGCTCGAAGGCGTCCGAGATCAACGTCGGGTCGAGCAGTCGGGTGCTGACCCGCGACTCCGCAGAGGCCGCCAGCGCCGCAGGCGTCAGATCGGTCTTCGCCGAGTACGTCTGCACCTCGGTGTCCGCGACGTCATAGGCCTCTCGTGTCGCCGCGATGTTCTTGGCGATGAACGGCCCCTCCTTGTCCGGCTCGGAGGGGTTGACCTGGAAGCCCTGCATGACCGCAGGCCAGATGACGCCGATCAGGATCGACGTCAGTGCCAGCAGCCCCAGGCCGATCGCCGGAAGCGTCCACGACCGGATGAAGACCACGGCGAAGAACAGCAGGGCGCACACGATCGCGACACCGATCAAGATGTTCTTGCCGGGGATGCGCGCATTGGCGTCGGTGTACCCGATGCCGTCGAACAGGTCGGAGTTGCCGATCACGAGCCCGAACCGGTCGAGGTAGTACGAGACGGCGCGCAGCAGCACGCCGAGGCCGACCAGCACCGACAGGTGGATCTGGGCAGCACGGGTCAGCTTCGGGCCGCGGCCGGCGATGCGAATGCCGCCGTACACGTAGTTGATGAACAGCACCGCGAGCACCGCGATCACGATCATCGCGAACGAGAACGACGTCAGGAAGCGCCACCACGGGTAGTCGAAGACGTAGAAGCCGAGGTCCTTGCCGAAGTGGGCGTCCTTGGTGCCGAACGGCGTGCCGTTGCGCCACATCTTGTACGTGTCCCAGTGGCTCGCGCCGACCGATCCGGCGAAGGCCGTGACGACCACGAACAGCCCGATGCCGACCGGCTTGAGGATCGGGGTCAGGGCCAAGCGGTAGCGGTACGCCGGATCGTCCCGGCGAAGCGGCACCGTTGCGGGCCTGGTGCGGTACGCGAGGTACAGGTTGCCGATGACGAAGATGCCGAACAGCAGGCCCAGTGCGATGAACAACGTCACCCGCGAGACCAGCACGCCACGGAAGACGTCGCTGTAGTCAACCGACTTGAACCACAGCCGCTCGGTCCACACGCTCACGAAGATCGAGCCGAGCAGGAGCAGCACGGCGACCGTGATCAAGGTCGGGACGAGAGCCTTCTGCCGCCGTCCGGAGCTCGGTGGTCGGGGTTGTCTCGGTTGGGGTGTTCCGAAGATGTCGCTCACGGGTCTCCTGGGTAACGGGGTGACAAGATGTTATGTCAGGGTGCGACGGAGATGCTCGATCAGTCCGGGGACGAGATCGGGACCCTCCAACAGCGTCGCATCAGCAGGTTCTTTGGCCCGGACGGTGCTGTGCGCCTGGCCGTCGCGCATGACGGCTGCCACCAGACGCGCCTCGCGGCGGTCAGGGTGGGCAGCGGCGGCCTCGACGAGCGCCTCGGGATCGTCGGGCAGGGACTCCTCCGCCTCTGGCGGCAGCATGATGCGCTCGATGACGGCAGCGCAGCCGTCGACCGACGCAGGCCACTCGATCTCGGTCAGCAGGTCTTCGAGCTCACGGCCTCTCGGCAGCTCCTGCTCGATCGAGGTGATGCCGTCGGGCACGAGGTTGACCTGCTCGAGCAGTCCGGGCTCGGCCGCGACCAGGTCGGCGGTACGCACCAGCGCGAACAGTCGCGGCGCCTGGTCCCATCCATCGGCCCCGACATAGGTCTCGACCTCCAGGGCTGCCTGGCGGAGCGGGGAATCTGGCATCAGGCATGACGGCACCTTGGCCTTCGGGTCTTTGGCGATCGTCCGGAGGGACGAGATCGCATCGTCGAGTTTCGTGATCTTGACGAGCTGGAGCCCGTCGTCGTCACCGTTGAGCGCCTCGGCACAGTTGGCCGCCGGCACCAGGAAGATCGTCGCTCCGGCTCGCTCAGCACCGGCCATCTTCTGCCGGACGCCGCCGATCGGGCCGACGACACCGTCGGGCGTGATCTCGCCCGTGCCGGCGATGTTCTTGCCACCCGTCAGCTCGCCGGGGGTCAGCATGTCGTAGATCGCGAGGGCGAACATCGTGCCGGCGCTCGGTCCACCGATCTGGTCGCCCACGTTGTTGTCGACCTGGATCGGGAAGATGAACTTCGTGCCGACCGAGATGCCGATGCGCGGGATCTTCGGGTCCTTCGAGTCGGGCTTGGTGACGATCGCGACGTCGCGGGACTTGCCCGACCGCTTCACGGTCAGGGTGACGGTGTCGCCTGGCGAGACCTTGCCGATCGCCGCCACCGTCGCGTCCTTGTCGCTGACCGCCTTGCCGTCGACCGCTTCAACGAGGTCGCCGACCTTCAGCTTGCCGACCGATGCGCCGTCCTCGGCCACGAACGCGACCTCGGGGCGCTCGTCGACCGTGTAGCCCGCAGCCCGCAACGCCGCGACCCGCGAGTCATCCTCGAGCTGCTCAGCTGGGCCGCAGACTGCGCCGTCGACTGCTGGCCGTCTCGTTGTCGGGATCAGCCAGCGACTTCGGCACCACCGCGATGTCGGGATCGAAATAGCCGCTGATCGCATCGACCAACGACATCCGCGCATCGGCCCGCGTGACGGAGACCGTCGTGAAGTTGAGGGAACCGCTCGTCTCGAACGTCTTGACGTCATCACCGAACGTCAGCAACGGCTTGTCGTCGAATGGCGTGCCCAGGGTGTCGAAAACGGGGCCGGGACGCTGCGTCACGTACGGAACTGGCGGCAGGAATGCGATGCAGGTCAGCACGATCAACGAGACTGTCGCCACGACCAAGGTCAGGTAGCGACGGCTGATGGAAGTGGGGTCCGACACACGAGCAGCCTAGTGAGTCACCACAACCTACGCGTGGTCGACCCACTCGGAGTCACCGGTCGTGAACATCTGGTGCTTCCACACCGGGACGTCGGTCTTGAGCTCGTCGATCAGCCGACGACACGCATCGAATGCCTGGACGCGATGTGCCGCCGAGGCTGCCACGACGACGGCGAGGTCGCCGATCGCCAGATCGCCGACCCGGTGGACGCCTGCCAGCGCGATGACGTCGCTCTGCTCGGCGATACGTTGAGCCACGTCTCGCAAGCGGGCCGCTGCACTCGGGTGGGACGAGTACCCGAGGCCCTCGACACCCTGTCCCCGGTCGTGGTCGCGCACCGTCCCGACGAACGGCAGGTGCCGCCGGCCGCAGGATCGGCGACCGCCGCGAAGACCTCGTCGATGCTCAGGGGCGTCTCGCGGATGTCGATGAGGCGAACGCTGTCCATGGTGAGTTCATCGTAGGCGAACACAGAACATGCGGGGTCTCGGGGAAGCAGTCGCTACTGTTGACCCATGGCCGATGACGACAAAGAAGAGCCTCAGAACCCCTTCGCCGGAACCCCGATGGAGCGGCTTCGGCAGCTTCATGGGCGGCGGCTCCCGGCGGCGAGATGGACATGAGCCAGATCATGAGCCAGATGCAACGGATGTTCGCCCCCCACGAAGGCGGCGTCAACTTCGAACTCGCCAAGGACGTCGCACGGCACACAGTGGCCGCGGCCGGTCCCCGATCTGACCCCGAACGCCGCCCAGCGCGGTGCCGTCGACGACGCCGTCCGGCTCGCCGAGCTGTGGCTCGACAGTGCCACGTCGATCCCCGCCGGCGCCCTCACGTCCACGGCCTGGAGCAAGGCTGAATGGATCGAGGCGACCTCCGAGACCTGGCGGCAGCCGTCGAGCCGATCGCCGAGCACGTCGTCAAGGCCATGGGCGCCGCCCTGCCCGAGGAGGCCAAGGCCGTGGCCGGGCCGCTGATGGGCATGCTGACGCAGGCTGGCGGTGCGATGTTCGGCCAGCAGGTCGGCCAGGCCCTCGGCGGACTCGCCAGCGAGGTCGTGTCATCCACCGACATCGGCCTGCCCCTCGGCACCGAACGCATCGCGGCGATCCTCCCGTCCGGCATCGAGGCCTTCGGCGAAGGACTCGAGCACCCGGCATCCGACGTCCTGCTCTACGTCGTGCTGCGTGAGTGCGCCCACCACCGTCTGTTCCACCACTCCCCCTGGCTCCGGTCGGCGCTGGTCGGTGCGATCAGGAGTACGGACGCGGCACCCGCATCGACGTCGCCGCCATCGAGGCGCAGATGCGTGACCTCGAACCGTCCCGCCCCGAAGACATCCAAGATGCTCTGGCCGGTGGCCTGTTCGAGCCCGAACGGACCCCGAGCAGCAGCGCGCCCTCGACCGGCTCGAACACTTCTGGCCTTCATCGAAGGCTGGGTCGACGAGGTCATCTCCGAAGCCACCAAGGACCGCATGCCGGCGGCAGCATCTCTCGCCGAGGCCATGCGGCGTCGCCGAGCCACCGGGGGTCCGGCCGAGCAGACGTTCGCCGCCCTCGTCGGGCTCGAGCTGCGTCCTCGCGAGCTGCGCGAGGCCACGACCGTGTGGGCCGCTCTCCGCGACCGCCAAGGACCCGATGCTCGCGACGCAGTGTGGAGCCGCCCCGACCTGATGCCGACGGCGGCCGACCTCGACGATCCGCTCGCCTTCGCCCAAGGCGAGACCCGGACCCAGAGCGACGCCGACTTCGACGCCGCACTCGGCGAGCTGCTCGACGGCGACGGCAGCGGCACCACCGAGTGACCCTGCTCGACCAGCGGGCGTTGCACGACGACGCCCGTCGCGTGCTCGACGCCTGGACTGCACCCGACCCGCAGCAGGACGAGCTCGACGGGCCTACCTCGACCACCTGGCGACCCACCCCGACGCGATGTCGCGAAGCTGCCATCCCGACCACCTGACGGCCAGCGTGCTGATCGTGTCGTCCGATCACCGACGGGTGCTGCTGACGCTGCACAAGCGGATCGGTCGCTGGCTGCCAGACCGGCGGGCACTGCAAGGCCGATGATGCGACGCTCGTGCTTGCGGCGCTGCGCGAAGGCCGCGAGGAGAGCGGCATCGACGGGCTGCAGATCGACCCCCGTCCCGGTGCTGCTGTCGCTGCACGAGGTGCCCGGCTGCGGGCCGATCCGTCCCTCGCACCATCTCGACGTGCAGTTCGTCGCGACAGCACCGCACGACGAGTTCACGATCAGCGACGAGTCGGCCGACCTGGCCTGGTTCGACACGACCTCGCCACCACCGCAGACCGATCAGTCGGTGCGCGACCTCATGGCTGCTGCCACGAGACGCCTTCAAGAAAAGCCCTTAGCCTTCTCGCTGTGCGGATAGGCCTCGACCAGCTTCCAGAACGCGCTGCTGTGATTGGGCTCGATGAGGTGCGCCAGCTCATGGATCAACACGTAGTCGACGACGTAAGGCGGCATGCCTTGGAGCCGGTGTGACAGTCGGATGCTGCGATCGGTCGACGAGCACGAGCCCCAGCGCTTGTCCATGTTGGTGACCCAACGCACCGACGACGGCACGGCCCGTCCCCCGAACCACGAACAGGACAGCTCGACAGCCCGGCCCAGCAGCTGCTCGTCACTGGGCTTGACCCCGCTGCTCGCGACGATCGAGGCGCTCGAGGAGCGACCGCACGTGCTCCTGCTCGACAGCCGCGGGCAGATTGGCCGGCATCAGGACGATGGTCTTGTCACCCTCGCGATAGGCCCGCACCGTCCGCTTGCGTCGGGCACTTCGACGGATCTCGACCTCGCTCATGGGTCGAACCTACCCGCCGGTCACCACGATCTTTTTTCCACAACCTGCCAGAGGCGAAAACGCAGGTCATGGCGGCACTCACCCGGCGGTTCGCCCGACTGCACACAGGTTGTGCACCAGTCGTCCACATGTCAGCGCGGCGATCCCCACAACTTGTCCCCAACGTTATCCACAAGCGTGGACAACAGGCGCTTCCGGAGTGTTGACGCCGAGCCGGTCAACCCCCTAGCCTCAACGCCATTCGAGGCATCGGCAGAGCTGCGCAAGGGGAAGGCAAGCTCTGCCGAGGCCTTGACCCAGACCCGGGTCCCGACACAAAGCTGCGGAGGACCCGACGATGTCGGACCCTCCGCAAGATGTGGGGGAAGAGCGGGACCTCAGTCCCCGCCGGTGGATTCAGGCCTTGCCGAGAATCCGGTTCAGCTGGTGCCACAGACCGGGCAGATGCCCTTGGCCATGCGAGTGCCCTTGTCACTGACGTGGACCTCTCCCGACGTCTCGCGCTTTTCCTTGCACTTGACGCAGTAGAACTCGCCACTCCATGTTTCCGACATTACGGCCTCCTTGCCGATGTGGTGCTGATCACTGCCAGAGTACGCGTGAGTCGGCGATTTCACGCTCAGTCACGCCTATTTCTTCCCGGCGAGTCGCAGCCGGCCAACACTGGCGTTTCAGGGCGTTCACGCGACGCCTCGGCTGTGGACGAGCACGTGGCGTCCTCGCGCCGGTCGGGGTCAGGCTGTCGCCATGACCTTTCGCCCTGTCCTTCGACCCGGTGCGCAGCTGCTTCGGCGAGACGCCACGCACCTCCAGATCGGCACGTCCCCCGGGATCGTGATCGCCGATCAGCCCGGTCTGCTGCACCTGCTTCGGCTGCTCGACGGGGTCCGGGACGTGCCCCGACTTGCGCGCCTCGTCCACGAGTCGATACCCGAGCTGGGACAGGACCCGGGACCGATCCTCACCGAGGCTCGCCGCACGCGGTGCCGTCGTCGACGCCTCGAGCGTCGAGCACCTGCACCGGTCGACGTGGTCGATCGGCTTCGACGCCGACCCCGGCTGTCGGCCGATCGTCGACGCGACCAGACATATCCTGTCGACAGCGGGGCTGACTCGGCTCCGATCGAGCGAGCCAGACCTGCTCGTCGTCTGCTCCCGCGGAGAGGCAGCCCGCTCCCGGTTCGAACGTCCCTCCCTCTTCGGCACGCCCCACCTGGCCGTCGTGATCGACGAGGACCGCGTGCGGACGGGACCCTTCGTCCGCCCCGGCCTCACCCCCTGCGTCGGCTGCCACGACCTGCACCGCACAGCCTGGGAACCGGCTTGGCCTGCCCTCCTGCACCAGTTCGGCCGCTCCTCGGTCGCCGTCGGCCCCACGGCACTGGCAGCGCCGACCGCCCATGCCGCAGCAGTCGAGATCGCGGTCGACATCCTCGCCGTGGTCGACGGGCAACGCCCCCGGACGACCGGACACTGCCTGCTGGTCGGCCCACAGCACGACGAGCGCATGACCTGGAGCGTGCCCTTCCACCCGGGCTGCTCCTGCGATCTGCTTGCGGCAGCATGATCAGGCACAGCGGACTATCCTGACCACGTGCCTGACACTCCCAAGAAGGACCCCGACAGCGCACGACCGATATCTGGCAGCGCCTTCGCCCGCACGGCACGCCTGGCCGCACTCCCTGTCGGCTTCGCCGGCCGGACGACCCTCGGCTTCGGCAAGCGGATCGTCGGCACCCCGGCCAATCTCGTGCTCGACGAGGTGCAACGCCGCACAGCCGACCAGATCTTCAGCGTCCTCGGACAGCGAGGGCGGCGCCATGAAGTTCGGGCAAGCCATGAGCATCTTCGAGGCGGCCCTGCCAGAAGAGCTGATCGGCCCCTACCGCGAGACCTTGGTCAAGCTCCAGGACTCCGCCCCACCGATGCCGCCTGCCACCGTCCACCGGGTGCTGGCCCAGGAGTTCGGCGCCGACTGGCGCGACACGCTGACCTCGTTCGACGACAAGCCAGCCGCCTCAGCCTCGATCGGACAGGTGCACCGGGCGACTTGGCACGACGGCACCCAGGTCGCAGTCAAGCTGCAGTACCCGGGCGCTGCCAAGGCGCTGATCTCCGACCTGCGCCAGATCAGCCGGCTCGCTCGGCTCTTCGGCGTCATCGCACCAGGCCTCGACGTCAAGCCGCTCGTCAAGGAGGCTGCAGGACCGCGTCGCCGGAAGACTCGACTACAGCCTCGAAGCCGCCGCGCAGGACGTCTTCGCCACCGCCTTCGCCGACGATCCCGAGATCGTGGTCCCCCGCCCGCTGGCCCACACCGAGCGCGCCCTGGTCACGACGTGGCTCGAGAGCGACTCGTCGTTGGCCCAGATCATCACCGACGGCACCCAGGCTGAACGCGATCGCTACGGCGAGGCGTACGTCCGGTTCCTGTTCGCAGGGCCAAGCCGCGCCGGCATGCTTCACGCCGACCCCCATCCCGGCAACTTCCGGATCATGCCAGACGGACGACTGGGAGTCGTCGACTTCGGTGCCGTGGCCCGGCTCCCCGATGGCCTGCCCCTGGCCATGGGACGACTGCTCCGGCGAGCCGTCGACGACGACTACGACGGCGTGCTCGAAGGGCTGCGTGAAGAGGGGTTCTTGAAGTCGAAGACCGATCTAGACGCCGAGACCATCGCGCGCTACATCGGCCCTTTCGTGGAACCCGCCCAGGTCGAGCGATTCGCGTTCAGCCGCGAGTGGATGCGTGCCCGAGACGCTGCGGGTCAGCGCTCCGACGGCCGACGGCATGGGCACTGCCATGAAGATCAACCTCCCACCGCAGTACCTGCTGATCCACCGGGTGTGGATCGGCGGCATCGGGGTGCTGAGCCGGCTCGGTGCCACGGCCCCGTTCAGGGCGATTCTCGAAGAGTCGCTACCCGGGTTCTCTGACCAGGGCTAGCACCGCTTCGGCATACTGCTCGATCTTGGCCGGGCCGATGCCCGGAACCCGTTCGAGCCCCACCCGATCGGTGGGCTTCGCCTCGGCGATCGCCTGCAGCGTCGCATCGGTGAAGATGACATAGGCCGGTTTGCCCTGCTCGGTGGCCTGCTCCTTGCGCCAGGCGCGCAACGTCTCGAACAGCTCTTCGTCATACGTCGAGGGACAGTCGGCACAACGGCCCAGCTTGCGGTCGGCCACCGCCAGCACGGTGTTGCAGACCCGGCACTTGGCCACCTTGCGCTGGCGCACCTGCGAGGACACCTGCCGAGCCTGGTGACCTGCAGGCAGCAAGGTGTCGAGGAATCTCGTCGGCTGACGGGTGCCACGTCCGCCCTGCTTGCGGGAGGCAGCCCACGAGATCGTCAGGTCGTGACGCGCACGCGTCACGCCGACGTAGAACAGACGACGTTCTTCTTCGACCAGGACCGGGGTGTCAGCGTGGACGCTGGGCATCATCCCCTCGTGCATTCCCACGCAGAAGACCGCATCCCACTCCAGGCCCTTGGCCGAGTGCAGGGTCGCCAACGTGACGCCATCGGCGGCCGGTGCATGCGCCTGCTCGATGCGGCGATCAAGATCGGCCACCAGCGCCGTCATGTCGGCGCCGGGGTTCGCCTCGGCCAGATCGGTCGCCATCGACACGATCGCGTGCAACGACTCCCAGCGATCGCGCACCGCGCCTGCTCCTGACGGCGGCTCATCGGTGTGGCCCATCGCCCCGAAGATCGCGCGCACGTCGTCGACCAGCTGGCCGGCCGCCTCGCCGCCGCGGGCCGAGCCGCGCAGCAACGTCACCGCCTGACGCACCTCTGGACGGTTGAAGAAGCCAGTTGCACCGCGCATCGTGTAGGGAATGCCGTGCTCGCCCAACGCCTCTTCGAAGGCCTCGGACTGCGCGTTGATGCGATAGAGGATCGCCATCTCGCGGTAGGGGGTCCCACGGCGATGCAGCATCGCGATCTCGCTGGCTACCGCATTGGCCTCGGCCAGCTCGTCGGGATAGCCCATGTAGCTGACCGGATCTCCGGGCTCCTGCTGCGACACCAGACGGACACCGTCGACGGCCGTCGACCGCGCGAAGACGGCATTGGCCGCAGCTACGATCTGCGGGGTCGAGCGGTAGTTGCGCACCAGCTCGATGCGCTGTGCGCCTTCGTGGCGGCGGCCGAAGCTCGCCAGGATCTGGGGCGAGGCCCCGGCGAACGAGTAGATCGTCTGTCTCGGGTCGCCCACGACACAGATGTCGTCACGGCCACCAAGCCACAGATCGAGCAACGTCGACTGCAAGGGGTTGACGTCCTGGAACTCGTCGACGACGAACCAGCGGTACTGCTGACGTACGCGCGCGGCAATGCGCTCGTCATCGGCCAGGATCGCCGCCGTGACCAGAAGGATGTCTTCCATGTCGATGCGTCCGCGATCGCGCTTGACCTCTTCGTAGCTCGCCAACAGGTTGGCCACGTCGCCGGGCGACAGGTCGGCGACCTCGCGGCGCGCCGGACCCGCTGCGGCCGCATAGGCCGTTGGGGTGATGTTGGAGACCTTGGCCCATTCGATCTCGGCCGACAGGTCACGCAGCAGCGGCGTGTCGGCGCGCTTGTTGAGACGGCGCATCGCCTCGGCCACGAGCGGGAACTTGGACTGGGTGATCTCGGGGGAACTCGCCGCCGTAGACCTGCGGCCAGAAGTAGCGTGCCTGCCGCAGGGCCGCCGAGTGGAAGGTGCGGGCCTGCACCCCGTCAGCGCCCAGATCGCGCAGCCGAACGCGCATCTCGTTGGCAGCCTTGGTCGTGAACGTCACGGCCAGCACCTCGGTCGGCTTGTAGATGCCGGTCGCGACACCGTAGGCCATGCGGTGCGTGATGGCCCGGGTCTTACCGGTGCCGGCACCGGCGATGACGCTCACCGGACCGCGCAGCGCCAGCGCGACCTCTCGCTGCTCGGGGTCGAGCCCGGTCAACAAGTCGTCAGCATCAGGCACGCACGAACCTCCAAGAAACCGGGTGGAAGTTCCAGCCTAGTCGCCGGTCCGGACAGTCGAAGGGGCGACCGTCAGCCTCTCAGGATCTTGTCCATCGCCTTGCCCTTGGCGATCTCGTCGACCAGCTTGTCGAGGTAGCGAATCTTCTGCATCAGGGGGTCCTCGACCTCCTCGACCCGCACGCCGCACACGACTCCAGTGATCAGGCTGACGTTCGGATTGAGCTGCGCGGCGGCGAAGAAGTCCTCGAACGTCGTGTCTGCGCCCAGGTGCGCAGACAGTGCCGCGTCGTCGAATCCCGTCAGCCATTCGATGACCTGATCGAGCTCGGCCTTCGTGCGGCCCTTGCGCTCGACCTTGGCCACGTAGTGGGGGTAGACCGACGCGAAGCTGGTCGTGAAGATGCGGCTCACCCTCCCGAGGGTAGTTCGTGCGGGAATGGCGCGCACCGCCCACACGTTGACACACCATGAACACGTCCTTCGGCAGCAGAGTAGGTTCGCCACATGTCAGATCCCCAGTTCGTCATGTACAGCACCCCCTGGTGCGGCTACTGCCACCGGCTCAAGGGCCAGCTCAAGCGCGAGGGCATCGCCTTCGACGAGGTCGACATCGAGCAGCAGCCCGACGCAGCGCTCCTGGTCGAGCAGGCCAATGGCGGCAACCAGACCGTCCCGACCCTGGTCTTCACCGACGGCACGGCTCTCACCAACCCGTCGCTGGCTCAGATCAAGGCCCAGCTCGCCTCCTAGCCCGACCATGCGGCGAGCGTCAGCGAGCCGAGCAGGCCGCGCGGAGCGCGGATGAGCGCGAGGCACGAGCGCGTGACGCTGACGGGCTTCTCCCAGACGTAGGTGGCCTCACCAGCCACCCGTCAGCGTCCCCTGGTGCCATTCCTGGAGCAGCCACCTGGAGATCGACACATTGGGTGGGAGCAGCAGGTCCGAGCTCGCCGTCATCTCGGTGACCTCGTCTCTCGTGAACCAGCGGGCTTCTTCGATCTCGTCCTGGTCGACCCGGATCTCGGTGCTCAGCGCACGACCGAAGAAGCCGAGCATCAGGCTCGACGGAAACGGCCACGGCTGGCTGGCCGCATAGGTCACGTCGCCGACCTCGATGCCGACCTCTTCCATGACCTCACGGCGCACCGCATCACCCAAGGTCTCACCAGGCTCGACAAAGCCGGCCAAGGTCGAGAACCGTCCCTCGGGCCAGATCGGCTGACGCCCCAGCAACGCACGATCCTGGTCGTCGGTGATCAGCATGATGACGGCCGGGTCGGTGCGCGGGAAGTGGTGCGCTCCGCAGGCCGGGCACACCCGCGTGTGGCCGCCCTCGGAGATCTCGGTCGGCGCACCGCACTTGGCGCAGAACCTGTGGTTCTGGTGCCACCGCGCGATACCGACAGCGTGGACGGCCAAGGAGGCTTCCTCTGCGGCGACCGTCGGGCCGATCAGCCGCAGGCTCGCCGGCTCCAGCTCTGGTGGCACCCGGTCGACCATGACAGCGGCATAGCGGGTGTCGCCGCGCGTGCCGAGGAAGATCCACTCCCCCTCCGGCGCCTCGTCCATCGAGACCCACCGCAGTCCTGAACCGTCGATCGTCGGGACGTGCTCGCCGCCGATGACCAGAACCTGCACGTCTGGCCCGCGCCAGGCGTCGTTCTTGCGCAGATGCGCGGCTCGATCGTGCTGGGCGTGTTCGAAGGCGAAGTCCACGTCTGTCAGGTTAGACCGAGCTGTTCCTCGAGCTCGGCGCGGCCGGGCAGATCGTCGTAGCGACGAACGTCGCCCAGTCGTACGTAGTAGAAGACACCCTCGACCAGCGATGGATCGATCCCCTGGAGCTCAGCCCAGGCCAACCGGTAGATCGCCAGCTGCAGCGGATCTGACGTCGCCTGCTTGTTGGTCTTCCAGTCGACGACGTCGAAGCCGGTGTCGGTCTGGTAGATCGCATCGATCCGGCCGATGATCTGCTGCCCGCCGAGGACGATCGAGAACGGGGCTTCGATCGCGTACGGCGTCGATCCGCCGTACGGCCCCTCCTGGAAGGCCTGCGTCATGGCGTCGAGCTCGGCGTCGCTGCTGATGTCGGGGTCGCCGCGACCCGGCAGATCGCTCGGATCGAGCAAGGTCTGCTGGCCCAGCTCGAACTGAGCCTCGACCCAGGCGTGGAAGCGGGTGCCGAACCGGGCCCCCGGCACAGGCTGGCGTGGCATGGGCCGAGCCAGCTCGGCGAGCAAGCTCGTCGCGCCCTTCGGCCAGGCGCAGCGCCGTCGTCGCCGACAGGCTCGGCGGCAGGTAGATGGTCCGGACGGGCTCAGCAGCACGGTCGGCCTCGGCCACCAGCAGCTCGAGCTCAGCCTCGATCTCGGCCACGACCGCTGGCTCGGCAACCTCCTGCGGGGTGGCGAACTCTGGCAGGGCCGGGCGATCAGGGTCGTCGATGTGCGCGTCGACGAGCTCGGCCAGGCGATACCGTGCCGTTAGGTCGCCCGGCGACGCCGGCCACGCCACGCTCAGACGCTGCTCGGCCAGCGGATTGCGCTCGTCGTCTGCGGGCTCGTCGGCCCACAGCAGCGGCTTGATGCCCTGCTCGCCGAGCCAGGCGCGCGTGTTCTCGAGGAAGGGAGACGGCCCACGCGGCCGGGTCGCCGTCCGCCCCCACCAGTGACCCGACACGTGCAGCTCGTGCTTGGCCCGGGTGTAGGCGACATATCCGAGTCGACGCTCTTCGTTGAGGGCATCGGCGGAGTTGAGTGCGCGGTACTCCTTGTCGCCCGCGTAGGTCCACTCCTCGATGTCGGGGAGCTGATTGGCGTCGCCGCGCAAGGTGACCGGGATCGTGGTCGCACTGCTGGTCCAGCGCGAGCGGCCGCGCGAGTGCGGGAACACCCCCTTGGCCATGAACGGGACGAACACGACCTCCCACTCCAGCCCCTTGGCCTTGTGGGCCGTGAGCAAGCTGACCGAGTCAGCATCGGACGGCGTCGAGACCTCCATGCCGTCGTTGTAGCGGTCTTCGGCAGCAAGATAGGCCAGGAGGCCGGACAACGAGGCGAAGGAGTCGTCGGCCGAGTAGGACGCGATCGCGTCGAGCAACGCAGCGATGTTGTCGAGCCCCGAAGGAGCTCCACTGGCCTCCAGCTCGACGTCGAGGTCGAGCGCGTGCATCGCTCGCCGGGCGAAGTCGTACAACGGCTCGCCCACGTGGGAGCGGAGTCCGGCCAGCAGCCCCGACAGGGACTGGAACCGGACGCGGGCATCGGGCGAGTACGGCAGGTCGCCTGGATCTTCGACTGCATCGGCCAAAGAGACGATCTCGGTGGGGTCGGTGCCCTCGACGGCCTTGGCCAGCTGCTGGTCGAGGGTCAGATCGCCCTCACGGTCGAACCGGCGTCCGCTCAGCGTGGCCGCTCGCCGTCCGAGCAGCGCGAGATCGCGCGGACCGATGTTCCAGCGCGGTCCGGTCAGCAGGCGCAGCATCGCCGGATTGGCCGTCACGTCTTCGATGACCTCGAGCACCGAGACCAGGTCTTGGACCTCGGGCTGGGAGAGCAGACCGGTCAGGCCGACGACCTCGAACGGGATACCGGCCGAGCGCAGCCCCGCGACGATCTCACCGTTCTCGCCGCCGACCCGCACCAGGATCGCGATCTCTGAACGGGCTCGTCCGGCCGCGATGGCCGCCTGCACTCCGTCGATCACGGCGTCGACCTCGTCGGCGACCGTCTCGTGCAAGGAGACGGTGACGGTTCCGACTGCGTTGCTGGGATGGGCCTGGAGCGGTTGCACGACGTCGGACGTCGCGTAGAAGTCGGCGGCGAGCTCGTTGGCCGCCCCGATGATGCTCTTGCCGCAGCGCCGCGTCTCGACGAGCGAGTACTGCTGCCCACGGCTTCCGTCGGCAGCTGGGAAGTGGTCGAGGAACTCGGACAGGTTGCCCGCCGCAGCACCCCGCCAGCCGTAGATGCCCTGCGCCGGATCGCCGACGGCCGTGACGCTGTGACCGCGCCCCGACGACTCGTCGGCACCGGAGAACAGGTTCTTGAGCAGATCTCGCTGGGCGACCGAGGTGTCTTGGTACTCGTCGAGCAGGACGACGTCGAACCGCTCACGCAGCGACTCGGCAACCTCGGAGACGGCCGAGAGCTCGGCCCCCCAGGCCATCTGGTCAGAGAAGTCCATGACGCCCGCGATCGCCTTGGCCCGCCGATAGCGATCGACGAGCCGGGACAGCTCGATGCGCTTGCGCGCTGCCTCGATCGCCTTGTCCTGCATCGCGTAGTGCTTCTCGGCACCTTGCAGCGTCGCAATGAGCTGGCCGTCGAACGCCCGTAGCTCGTCGGTCGTCACCAGGTGCTCGGACAGCTCGCCATCGAGCGCCATCACGTCGCCGACGAGACGCGGGACGTTGGTCGTGACCTCGACCAGCTCGCCGGTGTAGGACTCGATCGCCTGCGCCACCCGCTGGAACCGGGAAGCATCGGACAGGATGCGTAGATCGGGCTCGATGCCCAGGCGCAGTCCGTGCTCGGCGATCAGCGTGCCGGCGAAGGCGTGGTACGTCGACGTGGTCGGTTCGCCATCGGCGTCGAGGTCGAGTCCGAGCAGCGAACGACGGATGCGCACGCCCAGCTCGGCGGCGGCCTTGTTGGTGAAGGTCAGGCCGAGGATGCGCTCGGGGGCGACGCCGTGATGACCGACCAGCCACACGACCCGGGCAGCCATGACGGTGGTCTTGCCGGAACCCGCTCCTGCGATGATGACGCCGGGCGCGTCGAGCGGCGCGGTGATCGCAGCCAGCTGAGGCGGTGAGAACCGGAACGGATCGCGACCGGCCGGCGCCGGGAAGATGCCCTGGAACACCCGGTCGAGGTCGTCGGTCGTACGCAATTGGACGGCAGAGTGCTGGGTCATTCGCCAGACCCTCCGAGGATCGTCGCTCCAGCGGGCTGACCGGGGCAGGCCCGCTGGAACTCGCACCACCGACATGCCTTCTCGCTCGGTGTCGCGGTGAACTGCTCGTCGGCGATGACGTGGACCGACCTGGTCAGCTGCTCGAGCGCGAAGAAGGGCTGGTCTGCCGGCGGGGCATCCTGCGGCTGCACGACCGGGTAGTCGGGCAGCTTCTTCTCGCCGTTGCGCAGCTGGACCGGCTCTGCTCCGGCCGCGCGGATGCCCTCGGCCAGATCGTCCGTGGCGCCGAGGTCGACTGCGAGCTGGTAGAAGCCGGCTGCGGGTGCTGGGCCAGGTCTTTCTTGTCGGCCACGGACTTGCTGGTCTTGAGGTCGATGACGTGCACACCGTCGTCGCTGCGGCTCGACACGGTCCATGGACCCGCCCAGCGCCACGGTGCGGCCGGCGATCGTGGTCTCGACCAGGAACTCGTGCTCGGCCGCCAACGTCGTACGCCCGTGCTGCAGGTGCCAGCTGACGAACCGGATCAGGGCGTCGCGGGCCTCGGCGCGTTCGCGACCGCCGATCCACTCGGCGGCGAAGGCCAGCTGGTCCCAGACCTGGTCGATGTAGACCCCCAGTGCCTCGACGTCGGCTGGCAACCGCTGCTCGGCGACCTCGGCGGCAACCGCATGGATGACCGAGCCGAAGCCCTGAGCCGTCGTGGTGCCCGTCGAGGCCTTGACCTCGTGGTCGTAGAACCACTTGAGCGGGCACTCGGTGATCGCGCTGACCGAGCTGCCGGACAACCGGATCGTGGCGTCGTCGGCGCGCATCGGCTCGGCGGCCTCGGTGATCGCGGCCATCCCCCACCAGCGTTCGGGTCGGGCCGGGCGGGTCGCGGCACCGGGGCGCTCGGCGAGCTTGGCCAGCTGCCGAGCCACCCGGTCGCGCACGACGTCGCTCTCGGTGGTTTCGCCCAGCCTGCGCAGTGCCGCGATCGAGCCTCGCAGCGACAGCGGTCGATCTGGCCGGCGTCGGGGCTGACGCTGTCTGACTGTGCGACCGGCACCATCGCCGTGCAGGTGGTCCCACAGCTCGGAGACGAACATCGACGGCTGGTCACCGTCTTCGCGTCCGCTCTCGACGGCGGTCACGATGAGGTGCTCCTGAGCACGCGTGCAGGCGACGTAGAACAGCCGCCGCTCTTCACGCAGGGCCTCACGAGCCGTCGGCGGTGCGACCTCGGCCTCGGCGCCGAGGCGTTCGGTGCGCAGGAAGCTGCCCCGGTGACGGACGTCGGGCCAGGCGCCGTCTTGCACCCCGGCGACCACGACGGTGCGCCACTCGAGCCCCTTCGACCGGTGAGCAGTCATGAGCTGGACGGCCTCAGGCGCGATGGAGCCCTGCGCAAGCGTGTCGGCAGGAATCTCTTGGGACTCCAGCTCGTTGACGAACTCGGCCAGGCCCCGGCGTTGCTGCTGCTCCTCGGCGCGCGCAGCCTGTGAGAACAGGGCCACGAGCACGTCGAGATCGTGATCGGCCGGGCCGCCCCTTCGCCGTCTCCGAGGGCCTCGGCCTGCAGACGCTGACGCCACGGCGTGCCCGACCACAAGGTCCACAGCACGAGCTCGACCGAGTCGCCCGCCAGGATCTGCTCGGCGGCCCGGCGCAGCAGGGACGCGAGACGCGAGGCCCGCGCGGCGGCGTGGCCGACGGGGGTGTCGGGCCGGTCGAGGTTCAGCAGCATCGCCGGTTGCGACAACGCCTCGGCCAGCAGCAACCGCGAAGCACGCGGGCCCCGCTCGGCCGTGCGGTCGGCATCACGCAGAGCGCGTCCGACCCGGCGCAGGGCCGGGGCATCGAGCCCGCACAAGGGACCGGACAGCAGAGCATCGGCGGCCTCAGGCGCCAGCGGCTCGTCGCGCGCGACGGCATCGGCGGCCCGCAGCGCGACCAGCAGCGAACGAACCGCAGGCTCCGAGCGCAGCGGGACCTCGTCGCCGGCGATCACGACCGGGACACCGGCTGCGCTGAGCGATCGTTGGAACCTCGCGATGTCAGCACCTGAGCGCACCAGCACGGCCATCTGCTCCCACGGCACGTCACGCGACAGGTGCTGCTCACGCAGCAGCAGCGCGATGTGCTCGGCCTCGGCGGTCGGCGTCGCGAACGTCTCGACGTGGACGTCACCGTCGCGGGGGCGCCGGGGCGTCAGGTGCCGCAAGGCCTCGAAACCGCGTCCGTCGACCGCGCCCAGCACGCCCCGGTTGGACACGATCGAACCCACCGCCGCCGAGATCTTCGCGCCGTAGCGGCTCGTGCGCGTCAGCACGACCTGATCGGCCGGCGAGCCATCGGCTTGCAGGAACTGGTGGCGGAAGCCGAGGATGCCGCGCACGTCTGCACCGCGGAACCCGTAGATCGACTGGTAGGGATCGCCCACCACGATCAGGTCGCGGGCGTCGCCGGCCAGCGCCTGCAACAGCTCGACCTGCAGCGGATCGGTGTCTTGGTACTCGTCGACGACGACCATCGCATAGCTGGCCCTGATCTGGTCGCGCTTGACCGGATCGCGCAACAGCTGCACCGCCTGGAACACCAGGTCGGAGTAGTCGATCGTGTTCTGCAGGGCCGCGACCCCGGTGTAGTCGTCGAAGAACCGGGCCGCCGCCTTCCACTCGTCGCGCTGAGCCTTCTGGCCGAGCTGCAGCACGTCGACGTCGTCGAGGTTCAGCGACCGTGCCGTGGCCATGAACCGCTGCAGCTCGGCGGCCAGGCCACGGGTGCGTAGCGACGGTCGCAGCACGACAGGCCACTGCTCGGGATCTCCCTCGCTGAGCAGCCGCTGGATGATCGCGTCCTGCTCGGGTGCGCTGAGCAGCTGCAGGGGGCGGGCGAACTCGCTCTCGGTCTGGAACTGACGCACGAGCGCGTAGCAGAAGGAGTGGAACGTCATCGCCGGTGTCGTCGCGGTCGTGCGGTCGAGCCGCCGGGCGATGCGCGACTTGAGCTCGTCGGCAGCCTTGCGGCTGAACGTCAGGACGAGGATCTGCTCGGGCGCACAGCCGCGGTCGACCCGATCGGCGACGACCTCGACGAGCGTGGACGTCTTGCCGGCACCAGGGCCAGCCAGCACCAGCAGCGGGCCGCCGGCGTGCTCGACGACGGCCCGCTGCTCAGGGTCGAGCAGCGGGGCCGAACGAGGTGCACCGTCTGGGGCACCCAACACGTACTCGACTGGCATGACTCCATCCCACCAGACAGGTCAGACAGTCACGGGTGGAAACGCCACAGAGCCTCGGACATATCCACCGCGGAGCCATTCGCCCCGCATCGGCGTCCCCTCCTCGCGGTAGTGCACCTGCGCGTCGATCGCATGGGACGCGGGCAGGGACCCATCGGCCCGGACGACCCGCCACCACGGCACCGCGCCGCCTTCGAGCGCCATGACGCGTCCGACCTGGCGAGGTCCGCCGTCCTGCAGGATCTCGGCGATCCGGCCGTACGACAGGACCTGGCCGGGCGGAATCCGCTCGACCAGGTCCAGGACGTTCTCGGTGAAGTCCTCGTGCACGGGTCAGTACGTCGGCTGGCTCGGATCGATCTGGTTGACCCAGGCGACGACGCCGCCGCCGACGTGGACCGAGTCGGCGTAGCCCGCGCCCTTGAGCACGGCCAGCGCCTCGGCCGAACGCACGCCCGACTTGCAGTGCAGCACGATCTGCTTGTCGCCGGGCAGCTGCTCGAGCGCCTTGCCGTTGAGGAACTCGCCCTTGGGGATCAGGATCGAGCCGGGGATCTTGTTGATCTCGTACTCGTTGGGCTCGCGCACGTCGACCAGCACGAAGTCGCGCGAACCGTCGTTGCGCTCCTTGAGCCAGCCGTCGAGCGTCGTGACCGAGATCGTCGAGTCGGCGGCCGCATCGGCTGCCTCCTCGCTGATCGCGCCACAGAACGCCTCGTAGTCATCCATGAGTGCTGTTGGAAGAACTCCATTCGGATCACGCCTGATCTTCAGGGTCTGGTACCTCATCTCGAGCGCGTCATAGACCATCAGACGGCCGATCAGTGGATCGCCGATGCCGGTGATCAGCTTGATGGCCTCGGTCACCATGATCGAGCCGATCGAGGCGCACAGGACGCCCAGCACGCCGCCCTCGGCGCACGACGGGACCATGCCGGCCGGCGGCGGCTCGGGGTACAAGTCGCGGTACTGCGGGCCTTCCTGCGCCCAGAACACCGACACCTGGCCCTCGAAGCGGTAGATCGAGCCCCACACGTACGGCTTGCCGAGGATCACGGCAGCGTCGTTGACGAGGTAGCGGGTCGCGAAGTTGTCGGTGCCGTCGACGATCAGGTCGTACTGGCTGAAGATCTCCAGGACGTTGTCGTTGTCGAGGCGCGTGTTGTGCACGATCGTCTTGACGTACGGGTTGATCTCGGCGACCGACGCGGCGGCCGACTCGGCCTTGGGCTTGTCGATGTCGGACTGGCCGTGGATCACCTGACGCTGCAGGTTGGACTCGTCGACGACGTCGTCGTCGATGATGCCGAGAGTTCCGACACCAGCAGCCGCGAGGTACAGCAGCGCGGGGCTGCCGAGGCCGCCGGCGCCGATGACCAGCACCTTGGCGTTCTTGAGCCGCTTCTGACCTGTCATCCCGACGTCGGGGATGATGAGGTGGCGGCTGTAGCGGCGCACCTCGTCGATGGTCAGTTCGTCAGCGGGTTCCACGAGTGGGGCGACCACGGCGTTCTCCTCTATGCGGGCGGTGCAGAGACAACGGTTCTTGCACATCAGTCTGGTCGGCATAACGCCGGCAGCGCATCCTATTGTTCCCGGTCGTGCCAGGTAGCCGCTCCGCGCGTCCGCATGATGGGCGGGGCAGTAGTCTGAGGTCGTGACTGAAGCGATCCCCCTGCGCCCGCGCACCAGCCGCCTGCCGCGTACCGCGCGCCGCGCCCAGCTGCTCGAGGTCGCCCTGCAGGTGTTCGTCGACCAGGGCTATCACTCAGCCTCGATGGACGAGATCGCCGAGCGCGCCGGCGTGTCCAAGCCGGTGCTCTACCAGCACTTCCCCGGCAAGCTCGACCTGTACCTCGCCCTGCTCGAGACGTCGTGCGACACCGTGATCGACGGCGTCAAGGGTGCGCTGGCGTCCACGCACGACAACCGCAAGCGCGTCCAGGCCACGATGGAGCTCTGGTACGACTACGTCGCCGATCAGGGCGCAGCGTTCCGGCTGGTGTTCGAGTCCGACCTCACCAGCGACCCGTCGGTCCGCCAGCAGGTCGATCGGGTCATCGAGGAGTCGGCTGCGCTGGTCGCCGAGGTCATCCGCGACGACACCGGCCTGCCCGAGGCGGCCTCGCACCTGCTGGCCGTCAGCCTGGTCGGCATGGGCCACGTCGGCGCCCGCAACTGGCTGTCCCAAGACTCGACCCTCACCCGCAACGAAGCCGTCCAGCTCGTCGCCGCCCTCGCGTGGCGCGGCATCGGTGGATTCCCCCGCAACGACGACGGCACGATCCAATTCGGAACAACCCAAGGAGATGAGTGACCGTGGAGGTCAAGATCGGCGTGCAGTACGCGCCCCGCGAGCTGTCCGTGTCCACCGAGGAAGACCCCAAGGCAGTGCTCGCGCTGCTCGACGAGGCGCTCAAGAACGATGCCGTGTTCACGCTGACCGATGACAAGGGCCGCACGGTCGCTGTCCCCGCCAGCCGCATCGCGTACCTCGACTTCACCTCCGACGTCGGCCGCAAGGTCGGCTTCGGGCTGGCGGCCAGCGAAGCCGTCACCGCCACCGTCTGACCCCCTCTCGCTGACGAGGTGGTTATCGCCCTGCGACGAGGCGCTTGCTGCCCTCGCCGCAGGGCCATAACTACCTCGCCGAGGGGCAACAACCACCTCCTCAGCGGGGGTTAGCTGGCGAGGCCGAGCTTCTCCATGCGGGCGGCGTGCGCCTCGGTCAGCCGGGTGAACATCCGACCAATCCCGGCCAGGTCCATGCCCGGGTGGTCGACGCCGCCGACGAGCACCGCGCTGAGCGCATCGCGTTCGGCCACGACCATCTGCGCCTGGCTCAACGCCTCGCCCATCAGACGTCGACCCCACAGCGCGAGCCGTCCGCCGACCCGGTGATCGGCCTCGATCGCACCCCGGATGGCGTCGACGACGAACTCCGAGTGCCCCGTGCCGCTCAGGGTCTCGAGCACGAGCTCGCGTGTCTCGGTGTCGAGGAAGGCCGCGATCTCCCGGTAGAAATCGGCGGCCAGACCGTCACCCACATAGGCCTTGACGAGACCCTCGAGCCAGTCCGACGGCGTCGTCTGCCGGTGGAAGCGCTCGAACGTCGCCGCGAACGGCATCATCGCGTCAAACGGGTCCTCCCCAGCTCGACCAGACGCTCGCGCAGCTTCTCGAAATGACCGAACTCGGCGGTCGCCATGGCCGCGATCTCGACCTTCGTGCGCAGATCAGGGGCCATCTTGGCGTCCTCGGCGAGCCGCTCGCAGGCGCTGATCTCGCCGTAGGCGAGCAGGCCGAGCAGCTCCAGCGCACCGGTCCGGTAGACCGGATCGTCGATCGTCGAGGGGGTAGGAACGTCCTTGGTGGCCATGACAGTGCAGCGTAGCGCCTCGCCCCTTCGACAGGCTCAGGAACCAAAGCCGTCGGAGACGTTAGACTGATCGAGGAAATCCCACGAATCTGAAGAATTCGAGAAGACCCTGACTACGTTCAAAGATCTGGGCGTCATGCCCGAGATCGCCGACGCGCTTGAAGACGTCGGCATCATCGAAGCCTTTCCCATCCAAGAGATGACGCTCGGCGTCGCTCTCATGGGCACCGACCTGATCGGCCAGGCGCGCACCGGTACCGGCAAGACCCTCGCCTTCGGCATCCCCGTCATCCAGCGCACCGTCGCTCCCCACGACGCCGACTACGACCAGGTCGCCGCCGGCAAGCCGCAGGCCCTCATCGTCGCGCCGACCCGCGAGCTCGCGATCCAGGTCGCCAGCGACATCGCGGTCGCCTCCAAGCGACGCGGCACCCCGCAACCTGACGATCTACGGCGGTGTCCCCTACGAGACGCAAGCTCGACGCGCTCACCTCGGGCGTCGACATCGTGATCGGCACGCCCGGACGTCTGCTCGACCTCGCCAACCGCGGCGCGCTCGACCTGTCGCACATCAAGTCGCTCGTCCTCGACGAGGCCGACGAGATGCTCGACCTGGGCTTCCTGCCCGACGTCGAGTCGCTCATGGCGCGCACTCCCGAGACCCGGCAGACGATGCTGTTCTCGGCGACGATGCCTGGCGCGATCGTCGGACTGGCTCGCAAGCACATGCGCCACCCCATGAACATCCGTGCCGAGAGCCAGGACTCCAACCAGACGGTTCCCGCCACGGCGCAGTTCGTGTGGCAGGCCCACGACATGGACAAGCCCGAGGTCGTCGCCCGCATCCTGCAGGCCGATGACGTCAACCGGGTCATCATCTTCACCCGCACCAAGCGCACCGCGCAGCGGGTCGCCGAAGACCTGATCGACCGCGGCTTCCCGGCCTCGCCGTTGCACGGCGACATGGCGCAGGTCGCCCGCGAGAAGGCGCTGACCCGGTTCCGTGAGGGCAAGGTCAACACGCTGGTCGCGACCGACGTCGCAGCGCGCGGCATCGACGTCGCGGGCATCACGCACGTCATCAACTACAACTGCCCCGAGGACGACAAGACGTATGTCCACCGGATCGGCCGCACCGGCCGCGCCGGCGCCACGGGCATCGCCGTCACGTTCGTCGACTGGGCCGACCTGGCACGCTGGAAGATGATCAACACCGCGCTCGACCTGCCGTTCGACGAGCCGGTCGAGACGTACTCGACGTCCGATCACCTGTTCCACGACCTCGGCATCAGCCGCGAGGCCAAGGGACGCCTGAAGCCGCCGGCCCCCAAGGAGCCGAAGAAGGACTCCGACCGTGGCGGACGCTCCGGTGGTCGCAGCGGCGGCCGTTCGGGCTCGCGCTCCGGCGGCACGCAGAGCACCGGCGACAAGCAGCAGACCTCGGGCGACAGCGTCGCCACCGAGGGCGCACCGCGCACTCCGCGCAAGCGCAACCGCAACCGCTCGCGCGGAGGCAAGCCCGTCGCCGCAACGGAAGCTCCGGCGACCTCGTCCGACTGACTTCGGCTGTGGCTTCCCCAGGTTGGCCTGGGGAAGCCACGGCAGGTCAGGCGGTGACGTGCACCTTGGTGCCGACGGGCGCGAACTCCCACAGCGCGATCGCATCGTTCTTCCACTGCCGCACGCACCCGGCTGACAGCCGCTGACCCAGCTGGGCCTTGGTCTGCTGCAGCTTGCCCTGGTTGTCGCGCGGGACGAGTGGAACCCGATCGGCTCGCTGAATCCCGTGGCGAAGCGCACGAAGTACTCCATCGTGCCGCTGGCGTCGAACGCCGTCGCGTGCCGGGTCTTCGACAGCACCTCGTAGGCGCCGGGGTCGAGGTTCTCGAACCGGCTGCCGGAGACCGGGTAGGTGCGCTCGACGGTCTCGTCGTCACGGATCAGCCAGACCCGCTGGTCGCCCTGGTCGAACACGATCCGGCGTCCTTCGCCCGAGTTCTGCGGCGGGGCCGGATCGGCTACCGGAGCAACAACGGCGACAGGAGGCTCGGTCGTCGCCACGGGGGGCGCCTCCACCGGTGACGCCTTCGGGAGCTGGAGCAACCCGCACGCTCTGGTCGGCGTCGGCCCGTCGCCGGGACCACCCCGACGGCCGCACCGGCTGCGATCAGTGTCAGGCCCAACGCGATGCCGAGTGCGCCGATCCGTCCTTGGCGGGCGGAGCGGGAGGCGCGGTGCTTGGACACGCGCTCATCCTATGTCGGAGCGGGCCCGCTTCGACGAGGCGGCCACGAGCCCCGCAGCGATCTGCCGGTAGGCGTCGGCGCCCTTGCTCGTGCGCGCCGTCGACAGCACCGACCGTCCGATCGCCGGAGCCTCGGCGAACCGGATCGTCTTGGGGATGGGCGGCATCAGGACCGGCAGGTCGTACGTCTCGTGGATCGCGTCGAGGACGTTCTGGGCGTGCTTGGTCCGCCCGTCGTACATCGTCGGCAGGACGCCCAGGATCTCGAGCTTGGGATTGATGAACTTGCGGACGTCGTGGATCGTGTCGAGGAGCTGGCCCACCCCGCGGTGCGACAACGTCTCGGCCTGCAACGGGATCAGCACCCGCTGTGCCGCCGACAGTGCGCCGACGGTCAGGATGCCGAGCGTCGGCGGGCAGTCGACGAGGATCCAGTCGTAGTCGTCGATGACCTTGTCGAGCGCCACGCGCAGGCGCTGCTCACGACCCGTGCGACCCACCAGGCTCTCCTCGGCCTGCGTCAGCGTGATGTTGGCGGGCAGCAGATGCATCCGTCATCGGTCACGACGATCGCGTCATCGGCCTGCTTGGTGCCCAGCAGCACCTCGGCGACCGTCACGTCGAGGTCTTCGGGGTCGATGCCGAGCGAGAACGTCAGGCTGCCCTGCGGGTCGACGTCAACCAGCAGCAGCGCGCTGCTTGGCTCGACGAGGGCGGCACCCAAGGACACCACCGTGGTGGTCTTGGCGACCCCACCTTTTTGGTTGGCCACAGCGATCGTCGTCGTCACGTTCGCCATTGTGTCACCGATACGGGTGGGGCGAGCCCCCGTTCCGTGAGGGGTTTGGCATGCTTGGTCCATGACACGCCGTGCGCTGGTGACAGGGGCTACCTCAGGTATCGGTCTGGCCTTCGCCAAGGAGCTCGCTCGCCGCGGTCACGACCTCGTGATCGTGGCCCGGACGACTGACCGTCTCGAGGCGGTTGCCGCCGAGCTGCGGGCCAAGCACGGTGTCCAGGTCGACGTCGTCACCGCCGACCTGGCGACCCTCGAAGGCATGCAGTCGGCGGCCAACGAGCTGACCGACACGACGCGTCCTGTCGACCTGCTGGTCAACAATGCGGGCGCCTCGCTGGCGGGCTGGTTCGGCACGACCGACATCGCCGACGAGGACGCTCAGCTGCAACCTGCTCGTCCGGGCACCCATGCACCTCATGGACGCCGCTTTCAAGACGATGGCGGGCCGTGGCGGCGGGCAGATCATCAACGTCGCAAGCGTCGCGGCGTTCACCCCGCGTGGCGCGTACTCCGCGCACAAGGCCTGGCTCGTCAACTTCTCCCGCTGGGCCGACCTGCACTACGACGACGTCAACATCTCGGTGCAGGCTCTGTGTCCGGGCTTCGTGCGCACCGAGTTCCACCAACGTGGACAGATGGACATCTCGGGGGTTCCCCGCTGGATGTGGCTCAAGGCCGACAAGGTCGTCGCGGCGTCGCTGCGAGATCTCGACCGTGACAAGACGTTGTCGATCCCGACGGCCCGCTACAAGGTGCTCGCGACGTTGGCGCAGTACATGCCGAAGTCGATCGTGGCCCGCGCCGCCAAGCGCGGACGCTGAGACATGGCCACGACATGAGCGTCCCGAAGTCGCTGGAGCTGCCCGAGGGCGTCACCGCCACGACGTTGCAGACACCGCGAGGAGAGTTCGCAGCGCACACCGCCTTCGCCGACGAGCCCGTCGGCCACGTCCTGCTGATTCCCGGCTGGACGGGCAGCAAGGAAGACTTCACACCGGTCCTGCCGTTGCTGGCCGCCGCCGGGTTCGACGTGACGACCTACGACCAGCGCGGCCAGTTCGAGACGGTCGGACGTCCCCATGACGACTACTCCCTGCCCGGTCTCGCGGCCGATGCGGTGGCGGTCCGGGCGACCAGTGGACGGCCGGCGTCCCACGTGATGGGGCACTCCTTCGGCGGCCTGGTCGCCCAGCACGCGACGACGCTCCAGCCCGATGCCTGGCTCAGCCTCAGCCTGTTGTGCACGGGTCCCGGAGCGCTCGGCGAGTCCAGCCGCCGGCCGCTCAAGAAGCCGGCCGCCGCGATCGGCAAGGTGCCGTTGCTCGACCTGCACGCAGCTGCGTGAGAACGGCATCAAGCGGCCCGCGCAGATCACCGCGTTCCTGGCCAGGCGGTTCACCTCGAACGCACCTGCCTCCCTGAAGGCGATGACCCAGCACCTGATCGACGCGCCCGACGTCGTCGACGACGTCGTGGCAACCGGGGTCGCCACATGGGTGGGTCGCGGTGCCGACGACGATGCCTGGCCGCACGACATCCAGGCGCAGATGGCCCAGCGACTGGGGGTGCCGATGCACGTCATCGCCGACTCGGCCCACTCCCCCGCGATCGAGAATCCCGCCGGCCTGCTCGACGTCTGGCTACCGTTCCTCGAGGCCCACTGATGGGTGTCACCCGAGGCTTCACGGGCCGTGATCGTCGCGGCGGTGACCAGCGACTACCTCCAGGTCAGTACGACACCGGTGAGGGCTGGCCGGTGCTGTCGGCCGAGCTGACCCCCGAGGTCGACGTCGAGCGCTGGTCGTTGACCGTCGACGGGCTCGTCGACCGTCCGACGACATGGGACTGGCGCGGCATCCACGCACTTCCCGGCTCGTCGTACTTCGGCGACATCCACTGCGTCACGACGTGGTCGAAGTTCGACATGACGTTCACCGGTGTCAGCCTCGACGACCTCCTCGCGATCACCGGGGTCAACGACGAGGCCACGCACGTGCTTGCCACGGCGACGACGGGCTACACGACCAATCTCCCGCTCGACGACGTCCGCGGCGGCAAGGCCTGGATCGTCTGGGAGGTCGACGGGCGTCCACTGACGCCCGAGCACGGCGGACCCGTGCGCCTCCTCGTCCCGCACCTGTACTTCTGGAAGTCCGCGAAGTGGATCACCCGTATCGAGCTGCGCGACCGTGACGAGCCCGGCTTCTGGGAACGCAACGGCTATCACGACCGGGGCGACCCGTGGCTCGAGCAGCGCTACCAGGGAGACGCATGACGGAGGCTCCGGTCGGCACGGCCTGGACCACGGGCGTCGTGAAGGAGATCGAGCGGTTCGGCGATGCGTTCGTCAAGCTGCGGCTCGACGTCGCCGGCCGGGTCGACCACGTTCCGGGCCAGCACTACGTCCTGCGGCTGCGCGCGCCTGACGGCTACACGGCCCAGCGGTCGTACTCGATCGCGTCCGATCCGGACGACCCGTTGGTCGAGCTCATGATCGAGTGCCTGCCTCGCGGCGAGGTGTCGTCGTTCCTGCACGAGATCGCCGAGGTCGGCGACGAGCTCGGCTGCGCGGGCCCATCGGCAGGTGGTTCGTGTGGGGCGGGACGACGCCGTCGCTGTGCATCGCGGGCGGCTCGGGGGTCGTGCCCTTCGTGTCGATGCTGCGGTTCGCGCATCGCACCGGCGCCGAGTCGAAGCTTAAGATCATCGCCTCGGCGCAGACCCGCGACCGTCTGCCGTACGTCGAAGAGCTGGAGGCTCACGGCGCCTTGATCGCGCTGACCCGCGAGAACCAGCCGCAGCCCGACGGGACTGAACGAGTCGCCGCCCACATCTACCCCGACGAGATCGCGGCGCTCGCTGACGGCATCGAACGCGCGTACGTGTGCGGCTCGGTCGGCTTCGTGCGGCTTCGTCGGCCGGTCGCTCGGCGAGGCCGGCGTGCGGGCCGACACTGTCAGGGTCGAGCAGTTCGGACCTACCGGCAGCTGAGTCAGCGGCCGAACAGCTGGTCGAACTGTGCCGGATCGGTCGTGTTGGCCCCCAGGTGGAAGGTCTCGTCCTTGCCGGTGCCGTGATAGTCGCTCGATCCTGTGACGACCAGGTCGAGCTCATGGGCCAGCGATCGGAGCTCGGCGCGCACCGACGCAGCGTGGTTGTTGTGGTCGACCTCGACGCCGGCCAGCCCTGCGGCGGCGAGCTCGCCCAGCACGTCGGGGGTCAGGACGTCGCGCCCGCGCCGCGCCCAGGGGTGCGCCAGCACCGTCACGCCGCCAGCATCCCGCACGGCTCGATCGCCTCGACGAGCGGAGCGCCGTACCGTTCGACGTAGACCGGCCCGTGGTCGTAGAGCCAGTGCCGGAAGGCCTCGTCACGATCGGCGACATAGCCTGCTGCCGCCATCGCGTCGGCCACGTGCGGGCGTCCCGACGCCGCAGCGCTGCCCGACTGGGCGACGACGTCGTCGACCGTCAACGGCATGCCGTGCTGCTCGAGCTGGGCCAGCAGCGCCGGCAGGCGTTCGTCGCGGCCGCCGAGGATGCGGTCAAGCCGGCGAGCAGCGCCTCGTCGTGGGGGTCGAAACCGTATCCGAGCAGATGGATGCTGACGCCGCCGCGCATCGTCGAGATCTCGATGCCCTTGACCAGCTCGATGCCGACCCGCTGAGCAGCGGCCTCGGCCTCGTCCCAACCAGCCGTCGAGTCGTGGTCGGTGATAGCGACGATGTCGAGGCCGGCCGCCTTGGCCTTCTCCACGAGCGCAGTCGGGGTGTCGGTGCCGTCCGAACGATTCGAATGGGTGTGAAGGTCGATGCGCACAGAATCAGGCTAGGGCATGACGTTCCAGCGCCGGACGACCTGCGCCCCACGGTCGACGCCCAGCACGGAGAGAGTCGAGGTGTCGAGCACGAACAACCGACCTTCGGAGACGTCGAGCCCGAGCCAGCGCGCTGTCAGGGCGCGCAGCGAGTGGCCGTGCGCGAACACCAACGTCTTGCCGTCGACGGCTCGCGCCTTGGCGACGATCCGGTCGAGGCGGGCTGCCACCTCGGTCGCCGACTCGCCGCCCGGGCTGGGATGGGACCAGATCGTCCAGCCGGGAACGGTCTCCTGGATCTGCGGCGTGGTGAGTCCTTCGTAGTCGCCGTAGTCCCACTCGGCCAGGTCGCCATCGGTCTGGGCATGGCCGAATCCGGCAAGCTCGGCGGTCCGCCGCGCCCGCTGCCTGGGGCTCGTCAGCACCTGCGCGAACTCCACCCCCGCCAGCGCACCCACCAGCGCACGTGCGCCAGCCTCGCCGGCCTCGGTGAGCGGGAGGTCGGTCGTCGAGGTGTGACGACCGCTCGCGCTCCACTCGGTCTCGCCGTGACGGACCAGCCACAGCTGGTCCTCGTGAAGCGGCGAGTCGGTCATTGCGGGACGAGCGCCCAGTAGTCGAGGTCGAGCAGCACGCCCGGGGCGTACTTGCCATCGGCGCCGCGCAACGTCATCGACTCGTCGCGGCCCTTCGTGGCGACGAGCCGCAGCCGCAACGCACCGACGCCCGGGGCGACGTCGTCGGCCTTGTCGAGCACCTCCGACCAGGCGTAGACCGTGTCGCCGGCAAGCGCCGGTGCCGTGTGGGCACCCGCGTTGATCGCGACGACCAGCTGAGCATTGGCCAGGCCGTTGAACGACAGTGCCCGGGCCATCGAGATGATGTGCCCGCCGTAGATGAGCCGAGTGCCGTCAGGTCGCACCTCGGTGTTGAAGTGCACCTTGGCGGTGTTCTGCCACAGCCGCGTCGCGAGCATGTGCTCGGGATCGGTCAGCGTGACACCGTCGACATGGTCGATCTTCTCGCCCACCTCGTAGTCGCCGAACCGGTGCGGCTCCCCCGCCGCAGCGAAGTCGTACGACGTGAAGTCGAGCCCGTCGGGGATCAGCAGGTCACCCGCCGCGACCACCGAGGCCAGCTCGGGGACGACCGTCTCGGGGGCAGGCGCCGCGTGGTCACGCTTGTGCACCATGACCCAGCGGCACCAGTCGAGCGCCACCTCGCCGTGCTGGTTGGTGGCCGTCGAACGGACGTACACGACACCGGTCTTGCCGTTGGAGTTCTCCTTGAGGCCGATGACCTCCGACGACGTGCGCAACGTGTCGCCCGGGACGACTGGCTGGTGGAACCGGCACTCGGCATAGCCGAGATTGGCCACGGCGTTCGAGCGACACGTCGGGGACGGTCTTGCCGAATCCGATGTGGAAGGCGATGAGCTCGTCGACCGGTGCCGGGCTGAGTCCGACCGACGCCGCGAACTCCGCCGATGACGACAGCGCGAATCGCGATGGGTACAGCCCGCCGTAGAGCGCCCGATCTCCTTCTGTCACGGTGCGGGGGGTGGCGTGCTGGAGCACCTGCCCGATCGTGAAGTCCTCGAAGAAGTTGCCGGCATTGGTCTTGGTCATGCAGTGGGTCCTTCAGGAATGGAGATCAGGCGAACGGGTTGGAGGCAGCGCCCGGCTGCTTGGCGAGCAGCGCCTGACCATCGGCCAGGAACTTGTGCTCGACCAGGACCTCGTACTTGGTGGCGACGACCTTCTGCACCGAGCTGAAGTCGCGCTGCCCGCGGGTCGCACCGTAGCCGAGGGCACCGGAGATGACGCCGAACACGATGCCGAAGGCGAGACCGCCGAGCACCGTCACGAGCACCGACTCGCCCTCGGCGAAGATGCTCAGGATCAGGCCGATGAACAGACCTAGCCAGGCACCCGACGCGGCTCCGGCCGACAGCACCCGACCCCAGGTCAGGCGTCCGGTGACCCGTTCGACCTGCTTGAGCTCGGTGCCGACGATCAGCACGTTCTGCACCGGGAACTCGTGGTCGGACAGGTAGTCGACCGCCTTCTGGGCGTCGGAGTACTGGTCGTACACACCGAGTGACTGCGGGTATTCGAGCGAGAAGATCTCGGCCATGTTGTGCCCCTTGGAGGGTGAGTGGTGATGGAGTCTCAGAGCTTGTATTCCTTGAGGAGTGCCCGACCGATGATCATCTTCTGGATGTCGGAGGTCCCTTCACCGATGAGCATGAACGCCGCCTCGCGGTAGAGGCGCTCGATCTCGTACTCCTTGGAGTAACCGTAGCCGCCGTGAATGCGGAACGAGTCCTGCACGACCTCGTTGCAGTACTCCGACGCCAGCATCTTGGCCATGCCGGCCTCGACGTCGTTGCGCTTGCCTGCGTCCTTGAGGCGGGCGGCCTTGACGACCATCGCGTGCGCGGTCTCGACCTTGGTGGCCATCTCGGCGATGCGGAACAAGATCGCCTGGTGCTGAGCGATCGGTTTGCCAAAAGTCTCGCGCTGCTGCGCGTAGGCCACGCCGAGCTCGAAGGCGCGGTTGGCGATGCCGACGGCACGGGCGCCGACGTTGACGCGACCGACCTCGACGCCGTCCATCATCTGGTAGAAGCCTTTGCCGGACACGCCGCCGAGGATCTGGTCGACGTTGGTCTGGTGCTTGTCAAGAATCATCTCGGTCGTGTCGATGCCCTTGTAGCCCATCTTGTCGATCTTGCCCGGGATCGTGATGCCCTGGGCCGTCTCGCCGAAGCCGACTTCCTTCTCGATCAAGAACGTCGTCAAGTTCTTGTAGACACTGTCTTCGCCCTCGTCAGTCTTGACCAGAACCGCAACCAGGTTCGACGAACCACCGTTGGTCAGCCACATCTTCTGGCCGGTGATCTCGTACGAATCGTCACCTGTCTTGGTGGCCTTCGTCGAGATCGCCGAGACGTCTGAGCCCAGCGACGGCTCGGACATCGAGAATGCCCCGCGGACCTCGCCGGTCGCCATCTTGGGCAGGTACTTGGCTTTTTGCGCATCGGTGCCGTGCTGCATCAGCAGGTACGCCACGATGAAGTGGGTGTTGATGACACCCGACACGCTCATCCAGCCGCGAGCGATCTCCTCGACGACCAGCGCGTACGTCAGCAGCGACTCTCCAAGTCCACCAAACTCCTCAGGGATCGTTAGGCCGAAGATGCCGAGCTCTTTGAGGCCCTCGATGATGTCGGTCGGGTACTCGTCCTTGTGCTCCAGCTCCGTCGCAACCGGAAGGATCTCGTTGTCGACGAACTGACGAACAAGCTTCAGGATCTCGGTCTGTTCTTCAGTGAGACCTTCGGTACTGACAAGACGACCCATGATGGGGCTCCTCCGTGGTGCAGTGGGGATGACCTGTCGACTGTATCGGTTAGTGATCGCTAACGGGACTCGACGTGACGCGGACCACGTGTCAGTCGGCGACCATCGCCTCGGGGGTCGGGCGACCCGTCACGACGACCACGAGACCAGCCAGGATCAGGGCGAGACCGGCGTACACGCCCCACGGCGGCGTCTGGTCGAGGAAGATCCCGGCCAGCAGAGCCGCGCCGGGCACCTCGAGCAGCAGGAGCAAGGAGATGAGGCCCGGGCTCATGACGGCCAGCAGGTGGTTGAGCACCGAGTGGCCCAGCAGCTGCGCACAGATCGTGACACCGACGATCGCGAGCCAGGTGTGGGCCGAGAAGCTACCATCTCGACCTGCCCGACCACGCAGGCCACGGCGAGTGCTGCAGCGCAGATCCCGTAGCAGCCCAGGGTGTAGGCCGACGTCGACAGCCGTTCACGCACCGAGCTGCCGGCGATGAGGTACAGCGCAGCAGTCAGACCGCCGAGCAGCGCCAGGAGGTCACCGGTCAGGGCTCGCGCCGACAGCGAGAAGTCGACACCTGTGATGACGAGAACGCCGAGAACCGCGACCCCGATGCCTGCCACGACTGCCGCTGGCGACTTGTCGCCGCGGAGACGGTCGACGATCACGACGAACACGACCTGCATGCTGACCATCGCGGTCGCTGCTGCGACCGAGGTCATCTTGAGTGCCGTGCACCACGTCGCGAAGTGCAGCGCGAGCATGAGTCCCGC
Organism: Aeromicrobium sp. UC242_57; assembly: GCF_044452305.1. Classification (NCBI taxonomy): domain Bacteria; kingdom Bacillati; phylum Actinomycetota; class Actinomycetes; order Propionibacteriales; family Nocardioidaceae; genus Aeromicrobium; species Aeromicrobium sp. UC242_57. The sequence goes on from NZ_JBIOAM010000002.1 coordinate 51,606, forward strand.
GAAGGTCAACGTGCGCCAGCCGTCCCGGTCGAGCGCCCGCAGCTCGCCGGTTCCCTTGCCAGCTGCGAAGGGCGCCACCGCGAGCGTGCCGAGCGCATTGCGCCAGAACGCGATGGCGAGTGCCGGCGCGGCCGCTCCGGCCATCAGCGGACCCGATGCGGACACACCGAGGATGGCCACCGCGACCAGGAAGACGTTCACCCGCACAGTCTGCCCTGTCGCTCTGACGTCAGCCGCCGTAGATCCAACCGAAGGGGCCGTCCAGCTCCGCTGTCATCCCAGCGCCACCGGCAGCAGCCCTCGGCGGGTGTGCTCCGCGATCTGTCGAAGCGCACCCTCGCTTCTGGGTAGGCGAACTCGAAGCCGGTCTCACGCAGCACCCGCGACTCGACCCAGCGGCTCTTGAGCACCAGCTCGGCCTCGGTACGGATGATCCGTGCACCGGCCTCGAGCAACCAACGGGGTTCGGGCAGTCCATGACGTCGCCCCATGGTGCAGCGAACCTGGCGCATCAGCTCGTCATTGCTGACGACCTCGGGAGCAGCGAGGTTGACCGGACCGGCGATCTCGTCGTGACCGTGTAGGTGCACGACCGCGCGAACGACGTCGTCGACGTGCACCCAGCTGAACCGCTGGCGCCCGTCGCCCATCCGCCCACCGAAGCCGATCCGCGCCAGGTTGATGAACGGGTTGATCGCTCCCCCGCCGGCACCGAGCACGATCGTCATGCGCAAGGCGATCTTGCGGATGTCGGTCGGGGCGTCCCACAGCTCCCGTTCCCAGGCGCGCGCCACCTCGACCGAGAAGCCAGAACCGAGCTGTCCGTCGACCTCGTCCATCGGACGGTCGCGAGCGTCTCGGTAGATCGTGCCGGTGCTCGCGTTGACCCAGAGCGCAGGCGGCGACTCGACCCGGCTCAGCGCCTGGCCAAGGGCAGTCGTGGTCTCGACGCGGGACCGGAAGATCTCGTCGGCGTTGCGCTTGGTGTAGCGGCAGCTGACCGAGCGGCCTGCGAGGTTGACCAGCAGGTCGGCCCCGTCGAGCACCTGCTCGAGCGACGCAGGATCGTCCCAGGCCGCGTCGTTCCCGTGCCCGCGTCCGATCGTGCGCACCCGCACGCCTGACGTCTCGAGCCGAGCACGCAGGTGCTGACCGATGTAGCCCGATGCTCCCGCGATGACGGCAGTCCTGAGATCGCCCACAGCTCCTCCTGAATTGAACGTGTTCAATTCAGGAGGTTAGACCAATTTCTGAACATGTTCAACTCAGCCTGCCCCGGGACTGGACTAGCCCCAGGACTGCTCGAGCTCGGCAAGAGCTGACTCCAGGTGGGTCAGCAGCCGCTGCAGGTGCGGGACGGATCGCCGGCAGCCGGTCAGGCCGAAGTCGAGGTACTTGTCGCGGCTCGTCAGCGTGATGTTGAGCGCCTGGCCGTCGAGGACGATCGAGACCGGGTACATCCCGTCGAGCTTCGCGCCATTGAAGTACATCGGGTTGCGGGGCCCCGGCACGTTGGACACGATGACGTTGAACGGCGGGTGCGTGTACTTCACGAAGCCCGGGATCGGCGCCAGGGCCAGCGGCAGCATCTGCAGCGCCGAGAACGCCAGGATCTGGGTCGGCGTCAGGTCTCCCATGATCTTCTTGGCCTGGCGCGACGAATACGCGATCTCCTCGAGCCGGGTCGCGCCCTGCTCCCGATCGGTCGCGAGGTTGACCACGATCGCGCCCACCGCGTTGCCGCCGTCGTCGGTGCCAGCCGACTCGGCCCGCAGTGCCAGCGATACCGGGACCATCGCGGTCATCGGCTCGTCCGGCAGAGCGTGCTGCTCCAAGAGGTAGTCCCGCAACGCGCCTGAGACCATCGCGAGCACGACGTCGTTGAGCGTCGTCGCCGACGACTTGGCCACCCGTTGGATTCGTTCGATCTCCCACGACTGGGCCGCGAAGCGCCGCGCTCCCCCCACGGGACCATTCAAGATCGTCTTCGGCGCACGCGGCAGCGTGATGTCGCCGTCACGGACGACCTGGCTGCCGATCCGCAAGGACGCCGGAACCAGGCCGGCGATGTCGCCGAGCGCCCCGGCACCGGTACGCAGCAGCCCCATCGGGTCGAGGCCGCGCCGTGAACCGCCCTCACCCTTAGGCGCCAGCGCCCACGGCGGCAAGCAGTCGCGCGCCTCGGGATCTTCGCTCAGCGACCGCTGCATGAGCCGCAGCGCCGAGACGCCGTCGACCATCGAGTGATGGATCTTGCTGTAGACCGCGACCCGCCCGTCGGCCAGGCCCTCGACCACGTGCGACTCCCACAACGGACGGTGCCGGTCGAGCAGCGAGCCGTGCCACTGCGAGGTCAGCTGCAACAGCTCGCGGATCCGACCCCGGCTGCGGCACCGCGGAGTGCCTGACGTGATGGTCGAAGTCGATCGACTCGTCGACCGTCCACCAGGTGTTGCCGACCGAGCCCACCGGATCCGCCGGCCGCTTGCGGAACAGCGGCGACACGTTGCCGGCATGGCGGAACGCCTCGACCATCTCTCGCACGTGCTCGGGCCCGGCTCCGTCGGGCGGGACGAACAGCTGCAGCCCGCCCACGTGCATCGGGTGCTCCCGCGACTCGACCAGCAGGAACATCGAATCGGTGGGCGGCATGAACGGCATGTGGCAGGTCCTTCGGCGAAAGAGACGTGACTGGCAGTACGCTGGCGATCTATTGTGACGCAAGTCACTGTATGTGAAGTCTTCGTGAACTCTCGCAGTCCACGGGGACGAGTCCAGGGGAGGACAACACCATGGTGCATCTCTCAGTCGCCGCCGAGCCGCAGTACTTCCGCGGGGCGAGCCTGCAGTCCAAGCCTCCTCGGCTTCGGTCTGCGGCGTACCGTCCGCCCCGCTCTCAGTGTGTGGGCCCACCTGCCGTTCGAGATCTTCCCGCCCAATCTCGTCGAGCACGCCGCGAAGCTGCTGCCGGTCCACCCCGGCACGATGTGGCGGGCAGTCGAGCACCCGACGTCCCACAGCGAGTGGCTGCAGGCCAGGGGCGTCAACGACATCCACGGCGGCAACCTGCACGCGATCTTGTACTTCCACGGCGGCGCCTTCCTGACCTGCGGCATCAACACCCACCGCCGCCTCGTGTCGCGCATCTCGTTCACCGCCGGCCAGCCCGTGCTCAGCGTCGGCTACCGCCAGATGCCGCACGCCACGATCTCGGAGTCGATCACCGACGGGCTCGACGGATTTCGCTGGCTGCTCGCCCAGGGATATCGCCCGGAGAACATCACGATCGCTGGCGACTCCGCTGGCGGCTACCTGGCGTTCAGCGTCGCCCGCGCCGCGATCGACGAAGGACTCGGACGACCTGCCGGTGTCGTGGCCATCTCACCGCTGCTCGACTTCAGCGCCACCGGCAAGCAGGCCCACCGCAACGCCAATCGCTGCCAGACCTTCCCCGCCCACGCCGTCGCCCGGCTGACGACCGTCGTCGAGCGGATGGATCACCGGCGCGGGGTCACCGGGCGCGTCGACCCCGTCAACATGGCGATGGCCGACATGCCGCCGGCGCTGATCCACGTGGGTTCGCGCGAGGTGCTGATGGCCGATGCCGGCTGATGGCCAACCGGCTCGTCGCCGCCGGAGTGCCCTGTGACCTCCAGGTGTGGGAGAAGCAGGTCCACGTGTTCCACGCAGCCGCCTCCTGGGTCCCCGAGGCGCGCCTGGCGATCGAAGAGATCGGCGCCTTCGTCCGCGAGCTCGCCGAACGTGGCTGCCCGCCACCCAGCCGACGCACGTCAGCATGCCGACAGCACCACGCGTCGCCGCCGTACGCTGATCGGGTGACCGCGCTCTCCGATCCCGACCAGACCCTCATCGCCGACCTGGCCAAGAAGTCAGGGCTCGTCTGGATCTCCTACGACGGGCGCAGCCACGCGATCTGGCACGAATGGGTCGGCGACGCGGTGTGCCTCGTCACAGGTGGGCTCGAGCAGCCACTGCCCGGTATCGCCGACCGCGACACCGTGACCCTGCTGCTCCGCAGCAAGACGACCCGCGCCCTGGCGGCCGAGGCCACAGCCCGCGTCGAGATCGTCGCTCCGGCCTCCGAGCACTGGGAGGCCGTCACGACCGCGCTGAAGTCCGGCCGGCTCAACCTGCACGACAGCCCGGACGCGATCGAGCGGTGGGCGCGCGACTCCCTCGTCGTGCGACTCGTGCCGATCAGCGACGTCTCGGTGCCGGGCGAGCTTGCCGACCGACCTCGGCCACACAGCACCCCGACTGGCCACCGGTAGGGTTTACCCGTGAGCGCTGCAGCCGGTCGTATCTTCTTGTCCCGCATCGTCGGGCAGGCAGTCTTCGACCCCGCTGGCGACCAGGTCGGGAAGCTTCCGCGACGTCGTAGTCGCCGTCCGATCGGCCAAGCAACGGCCACGCGTCCTCGGCATCGTCGTCGAGGTCCTGGGTCGGCGACGCGTCTTCCTGCCGATCACCCGGGTGACCTCGCTCGACTCGGGCCAGATCATCACCACCGGTGTGCTGAACGTCCGCAAGTTCGAGCAGCGTCGCACCGAGACGCTGGCGATCCACGAGCTCCTCGACCGGACCGTGACCCTTCCCGACGGCAGCCTCGGCACCATCTACGACCTCGCGATGGTGCAGGACTCCCGCCGCGACTGGTTCATCAGCGATCTCGCGGTGCAAGAAGCCGGCAAGCGCTTCGGCCGCCGCGGCCCCCAGCACGTCTTCGAGTGGGATGAAGTGAGCGGGGTGACCAGCGACGAGACCGGTCAAGGTGCCACGCACCTGCTCGCCATGATGGACGAGATGCGGGCGGCAGACCTCGCCAACGCCCTGCGGGACCTGACCCCCAAGCGACGGGTCGAGGTCGTCACCGAGCTCGATGACGAACGCCTCGCCGACGTCCTCGAAGAGCTGCCTGAGAAGTTCCAGGTCGAAATCCTCGGCGTGCTCGATCCAGGCCGTGCCGTCGACGTCCTGACCGAGATGGATCCCGACGACGCGGCCGACCTGCTCGCCGAGCTTCCTGTCGCGACCGCGGAACAGCTCCTCGCCCAGATGGAGCCCGAGGACGCCGAGGACGTCCGGCGGCTGCTGTCGTACGAAGAGCGCACTGCCGGCGGCATGATGACGACCGAGCCGGTCGTGCTGCCCGCCGATGCCACGATCGCCGAGGCGCTCGCCCGCATCCGCAACCCTGATCTGATTCCGGCGCTCGCGTCGATGGCCTATGTCTGCCGCTCCCCGCTCGAGACGCCGACCGGCAAGTTCTTGGGCGTGGTGCACTTCCAGGCGCTGCTGCGCGAGCCGCCGTCGACCCTCGTCGGCGCGATCGTCGACAACGGCATCGACTGGCCGCGTCCTGGTGCGTCCCTGCAGCACGTCGCGAACCTGCTCGCCGCGTACAACATGGTCGCGCTGCCCGTCGTCGACGAGAACTCGCACCTGCTCGGCGCGGTCACGATCGATGACGTCCTCGACCACCTGCTGCCCGAGGGCTGGCGCGAGAGCGACCCCGACACAGGCCAGTCCAGTGTCGGAGAGCCCGGCGCTGAGGAGGTGACTGCCCATGACTGAGCGTGCTCGTCTGGACCAGCCCCGCGAGGTTCGTCGTCAGCTTCCGGCCCCGGCGAGGCGAAGCCGATCCCGAACGGTTCGGTCGCTTCGCCGAGTCGACGGCCCGGTTCCTCGGCACCGCCACGTTCATTGCCTGGATGACGGTGTTCGTCACGGTCTGGATCGGCTGGAACATGCCGTACGGCCCCGACCGCCCTCGCTGGGACGACTACCCGTTCATCTTCTTGACGTTGATCCTGTCGTTGCAGGCCTCGTACGCCGCCCCGCTCATCTTGCTGGCGCAGAACCGGCAGGAGGCCCGCGACCGCGTCACGCAGGAGCAGGACCGCGCCACCGCCGCCCAGACCACGGCCGACATGGAGTTCTTGGCCCGTGAGGTCGCGAGCCTGCGCCTCGGCATCGGCGAGGTCGCGACCCGTGACTTCATCCGCGGCGAGCTGCGCAACCTGCTCGCCGATCTCGAGGAACGCCACGACAGCGACGAGGCCGAGAAGGACTGACGGGGCTTTTCCACAGCCTGCTCTGACCTGCTGTTCCAGCGAAAAAGAGTGTCAGTGGCGGCGTCTAGGTTGGATACATGGCCACCTCGACCGCGACACGCGTCCTGACCGATGCAGTCCGTGCGCGTGCGCGGGCCGAGGCGGCCGAGACGGTCGCGATGCTGGGCTTTCGCGACGACGAGCTGGCACGCACCGCGCACGTCGAGCCGCCGATGCGTCGGTTGGTCGAACGGTCGGCGATCGCCCTGACGATCGGCGAAGCCATGGGGTTGTCCGAGGGGCAGGTCCAGCACCGGTTGTCGATCGCCGACACGCTGCGTGACCAGTCGCCCGCCACCTGGCAGGCATTCATCGACGGCCAGCTAGACCTGGGGCGGGTACGTGAGATCGCCCATACCATCAAGCAAGCCAAGCGAGCCGACTCCATCCACCTGCTCGACGACAAGGCGCTCCCCTACGCGACCGCCCACACCACCGCAGAGCTGCGCGCATGGTTGCGACGATTCGTCCAGCGCGTCGAGGCCGATCTCGCCGCCGACCGCGCCGAAGACGAGCGATCCAAGCGCCACGTGTCGATCAAGCACGGTGACGACTCCATGTCCGCGCTCTACGCCTACCTGCCGTCCCACGAGGCGGCAGCGATCGAGGCCCGCCTGCGCGAGGAGGCACGGCGCAACGTCGCCGCCGACGACGACCGCACAGTCGCCCAGCGCGAGGCAGATCTGCTGGTCGCCTGGTGCACCGAGTCCGATGCCTCCACCTCAGCGATCGATGCGAACATCCCGGTCACGGTCGACGCCGAGGTCCTCGCCGGAGCTGTCGCCGGGTTCGCCGAGTCAGCCGACGGCCGCTGGGCAGTCCCGGCACGCTGGATCGCCGAGGTAGCTGCGACCCGGAAACACGTTCTGGCATCGCATCGTCACCGAGCCGGTCACCGACGACATCCTGTCCCACGAATACCTCGGCCGGTTCTGTCCCGACATCCTCAACATCGCCCTGCAGCTGCCTCCACGGCGTCTGCCAGGCGCCCGGGTGCATGGTCCCCGCCGAAATATGCGACATCGATCACCGAGTCCCCCACCCCGAGGGCCCGACCAAGGCCGACAACCTCGGCCCGCTGTGCCGAAGACATCACGGCCACAAGGGGCACGGCCTCCTGCACTGGTCGACCAGCCCGCCTCGACCGCCGACACCTCCCGCCGTCATCGAGATGTTCAGCGAGCCCGTGCGCATGGAGTACGCGGCGTAGTCAGCCGGTCCGCACAGCCTGGACGATCCCGTCATGCATCGTGCCCAGGTGGCCCTGGCGCTCGATCGTCGCCAGCTCGATCGACGTCCAGTCAGCCAGATCCCAGCCACTCCTCGACCTCCTCCGGCGTCCACCGGACGTCAGGGAAGTCGTGATCGCCATGGCGTTCATCGATCGGGTGGTGGCCCACCAGCAGCAACGTGCCACCCGGGGCGACGGAATCGCCGAGCGCCCGGAACAGCGCCGTCAGCGCCGGCTGGTCGAGGTACATGAACTGCGCAGACACCAGGTCGTAGGCTCCCGCGTCGCCCGGCCAACCATCGAGGTCGACCCGACGCCACTCCACGTCGACCCCGGCGTCGGCAGCATGGGCCGCCGCCTTGTCGAGGCCGACCTGCGACACGTCGATCGCCGTGACCTGCCAGCCCTGGCGGGCCAGCCAGACCGCGTCAGCGCCTTCTCCGCAACCGACCTCGAGGGCCGTGCCGGGCGTCAGCGACGACACCCGGTCGACGAGCTGCGGATTCGGGTTGCCGCTCCAGATCCGATCCTCGGACCCATAACGCTCATCCCAGAAACCCTCGCTGAACACGTCCTGGCTCATCTAGCCCGCCTCACTCGCTCTTCGTCCCACACCGGTTCATCCGACTCGTACAGCTGTCCGTCGGCGCCGAAGACGACGAACCGATCGAATCCGCGGGCGAACCACCGGTCGTGGGTCACCGCCACGACGGTGCCCTCGAATGTACTGAGCGCCGACTCCAGTGCTTCGGCCGACTCGAGATCGAGATTGTCGGTCGGCTCGTCGAGCAGGAGCAGCGTCGCGTGGGCGAGCTCGAGCAACAGGATCTGGAACCGCGCCTGCTGACCGCCCGAGAGCTGGTCGAATCGCTGGTCGCCGGCCTTGGCGAGGCCGTACCGGTCGAGCGCCTTGGCCGAGCCCTCATGCCCCATGCCCTTCCGGTGCCCGTCGCCGTGATGCAGGATGTCGAGCAGCGTACGGCCCATCAGTGATGGATGCTCGTGCGTCTGCGCGAACCAGCCAGGACGCACTCGCGAGCCGAGCCGGGCCATGCCGGTGTGCTCGACCGGAGGCGGCACGACGTCACCGACCGGCTCGTGCTCGAGGTCGGGGCGCGAACCACCCGCAGCCAGCAGCCTGAGGAAGTGCGACTTTCCCGAACCGTTGCTGCCGAGGACCGCGACTCGTTCGCCGAACCAGATCTCGAGGTCGAACGGTTTCATCAGCCCGGTCAGCTCGACCTGCTCGGCGGTGACCGCCCGCTTGGCCGTGCGTCCGCCCTCCAGCCTCATGCGCAGGTTCTGCGCGATCGGGACGGCCTCGGGCGGGCCCTCCCGCTCGAAGCGTTCGAGCCTGGTCTCAGCCGCCTGCAACCGTGAAGCCATGTCGGAGTTGAACGTCGACTTCTGCCGGTACATGATCACGAGCGCCTTCAGCTTGGCCCGCTCCTCGTCCCACCGCAGCCGACGTTCCTCCAGCTTGGCGTTGCGGTCGATCCGAGCCTGCAGGTACGTCGAGAACCGGCCCCGGATGCACCCACGCCGTGCTGCCCGCCGCGCCGGGCTCGAGCGTGGCGATGCGTTGCGCCACCCGTTCGATCAGCTCGCGGTCGTGGCTGACGAACAGGACCGTCTTGGGCGACTCGACGAGCTGTTCCTCCAACCAGCGCTTCGCCGGCACGTCGAGGTAGTTGTCGGGCTCGTCGAGCAGCAGCACCTGCTCGGGCCCACGCAGGAGCGCCTCCAGCACGAGACGCTTCTGCTCGCCACCGGACAACGTCGAGACCTGGCGGTACTGCGCCTGCTGGAACGGCACACCCAAGGCGGCCATCGTGCAGACATCCCACATGGCCTCGTGCTCGTAGCCACCCGCATCGCCCCAGTCGACGATCGCCTGCGCGTACGCCATCTGGTCGCGTTCCTCGTCGCGCTCGATCATGAGCAGCTCGGTGCGCTCGACCTCCTCGGCCGCCTCTCGAACAGCCGTGGGCGCCACTGATACGAGCAGGTCCCGCACCGTCGTCTCGTCGCGCACCGAGCCGATGAACTGACGCATGACGCCCAGCCCGCCTGTTACGGTCACCGCGCCCGCATGGGGATCGAGGTCACCCGTCGCGATCCGGGTCAGAGTCGTCTTGCCGGTGCCGTTGGGTCCGATCAGCGCGACCTTCGCGCCCTCACCGACCCGCAGACTGACGTCGTTGAGCAATGGCCGCCCGTCGGAGAGCGTGTAGTTGATCGTGTTGAGCTCGAGGTGTCCCACCCGTCCATCCTGGCAGCCAAGGCTACGAAGGTCACACTGACTGAATCGGCCATCAGGACGCCCGTACCATGGAGGAATGGCAGTCGTCACTGAAGAAGTCGTTCTCGAAGCACTCGGCACCGTGATCGATCCCGAGATCAAACGCCCCATCACCGAGCTCGGCATGGTGGACGGCGTCGTGATCGAGGAATCCCAGATCACCGTCAAGCTGCTGCTGACGGTATCGGGCTGCCCCCTGAAGGACACCCTCAACCGTGACATCACCGCCGCCGTCGGCAAGGTCGCGCCAGCCGCCGCCGTCGTCGTCGACATGGGCGTCATGACCGACGAGCAGCGCAAGGACATGCAGACGATGCTGCGCGGCGGCCGCGCTGATCGCGAGGTCCCCTTTGCACAGCCCGGCTCGCTGACCAAGGTCTTCGCGATCGCCTCAGGCAAGGGCGGCGTCGGCAAGTCGACCGTCACGGTCAACCTGGCCCTCGCGATGGCCAAGCGCGGCCTCAAGGTCGGCATCGTCGACGCCGACATCTACGGCCACTCGATCCCCGACATGCTCGGCGTGGGCGACGTGCGCCCCACGCAGGTCGAAGAGATGATCATGCCCGTCCCGGTCAAGGGTCTCAAGGTCATCAGCATCGGCATGCTGAAGCCCCGCAAGGACCAGGTCGTCGCGTGGCGTGGTCCCATGCTCGACCGTGCCCTCGTGCAGATGTTGAGCGACGTCTACTGGGGCGACCTCGACGCCCTCCTCCTCGACCTCCCGCCCGGAACCGGCGACATGGCGATCAGCCTCGGCCAGCACCTGCCCAATGCCGAGATCGTCGTCGTGACGACCCCGCAGCCGGCAGCAGCCGACGTCGCGGAGCGGGCCGGCACGATGGCCTCGATGATGCACCAGCGTGTCGTCGGTGTCGTCGAGAACATGTCCTACCTGCAGCTGCCTGGCGGTGAGCGCATGGAGATCTTCGGTTCCGGCGGAGCAGTCAAGGTGGCTGAGACGCTCAGCGGCCGCTTCGGCTACGACGTCCCGCTGCTGGGACAGATCCCGCTCGACCAGACTCTGCGCGAGGGTGGCGACGCCGGCGATCCGATCGTCGAGTCCGACCCCGACTCCGAGTCGGCCAAGGTTCTGCAGGGAATCGCCGACCAGCTCAGCGGCCGCTCCCGCGGCCTGGCCGGCATGCAGCTCGGTCTGGCACCCGCCGGTCGCCTGTAAGGTCGCACCATGTTCGGCATGGGCGTACCCGAGATCGCCGTCATCATGGTGGTCGCCCTGCTGGTGTTCGGCCCCGAGAAGCTGCCTGAGCTGGCCAAGCAGGCCGGAAGCTTCGTCCGCACCCTGAGGCAGATGGCCGACAACGCCAAGAACGACCTGGGCCGCGAGATGGGCCAGGACTTCTCCGACCTCGACCTCAAGGACCTCGATCCGCGCGAGATCGTGCGACGCAACTTCCTCGAGGACGACACGACCCCCGCTGTCACCAAGGAGATCCGCATCCTGCGGCCGGGTGAGATCCCGCCGTTCGACTCCGAAGCCACGTGACAGCGGGATCGCGCCTCGGCCTGCGCCTGCTGTTCGGTCTGGTTCTGCTCTCGCTGCCTGTCATGGTCGTGGTCCGCGAGCAGAAGGGTGAGTTCTACCCTGCGTTGTACCAGCCGGCGTTTGACTCCTTGTCGATGCGCGGTGACGTCTTCGAGCAGCGCCAGCCCGTCATCATGGTGCTCGACGCGGCCGGTCGACGCCATCGGGTCGACCTCGTGCAGCTGATCGATGCCCCGGACGTCGAGCGGTCGTTCGTGCTGGGATTGTCACGATCGGCGATCGGAAGCCCGCCCCGCATGGGTACGCCAGCTGCGCTCGACTACCTGCGCGAGCGCCTCCCCCAGTCGGCATCGACGCCCCCGCGACGGTGCAGGTCACCTGGTACGACCTGGCGATCACACCCCCCGACGTCACGTCTGCCCGGCGAACCGCGACCTCCATGACCTACACGCTGGACCTGCGCTGATGAATCTCGGCGGGCGGTTCGACGCGTGGGTCGTGCGTGGCCCCTTCACCGCAGCGGACCTGGCGCGCTACCGCGTCATCTACGCAGCTTCCGCGCTCCTGCTGCTCCCCCGCCCCGAGGGCCTGTCGCAGCTGCCCGCATTCTTGTGGAAGCCCCCGCTGGGCCCGTTCAGCTGGTGACCCAGCCTCCCCCGCACGCCGCGCTCCTCGCCGTCACCACGATCGAGATCGCGGCCCTCGCGCTGCTCCTGGTCGGCGTGCTCCCGAAGATCGCGTCCTTGACCGCCGGGCTGACGTTCATCCTCGCCGACGGGCTGAGCCACAGCGACGGGACGATCCACCACTACGTGCTGCTGGGTGTCATCCCCCTGGTCCTGTGCTGGACCGGATGGGGGCGCCGTGCCAAGCCACCTCAGTGGCCGATGCGGCTGATGGCACTGATCATCGGCGTGGCCTTCGGCACCGCCGGCATCGCCGAGCTTACGGGCTGGCTGGCTCGACACCTCGACCCAGTCGACCCGCGCACACTTCCTCCACGGCTATCTCATGGGCGGCGAGGACCGTTTCCTCGCTCCGCTTGCGGCCCGCCTCGACAGCTCCGTGCTGTGGGAGCTGCTCGACTGGAGCACCGTCGTCCTCGAGCCCGCCGTGCTCGTGACGGTGGTCAGCTGGACCTGGTTCCGCCGGACGTTGCTCGCCGTCGTCGCCTTCCATGTCGGGGTCCTGCTCGTGCTCAACATCGCCTTCGCGGCCAATGTCGTGGCGTACGGTGCCTTCGTGCGCTGGTCCCGGTGGTGGCCCGACGCGGGCCGACGTCGCTGTGCACCCGCGACGCTGGTCGCGGTGGGCACCGGTGCCGCCGTCACGTCCTGGCTCGTCGCGGCGACGATCTCACCGACCGCCGAGCTCTACGTCAAGGGGGCGTTCGTCGTCACCGGTGCCGTCGTGGCGCTGATCCTGTGCGTCAGGAGGCGGCTCAGGCCGCTCGCATCCACGACGTCATCCGGGTGAGTCCGTCACCGACCCGGTCGATCGGCCCCGACGACGGCCGGCCGTGCGGGAGCTCGCTGACGACCCGTTCGACCCGGGATCGGTCGGCATCGGTCACCACCGTGTAGACCGTGCCCCGGTCGTCCCACGTCACCACCAAGGGCGTGCCCTCACGCACCCGAGACCTGAGCACCGGCCATCGTGGTCGACGAGAAATCGGTCAGACCGCGCTGGTCCAACGCACCCGTCTGCTCGACCAGGGTGAGCCTCGCGGCCCCGTCGGTGTACTCCAGGACGACTGACTGCCCGTCGTCGGTCAAGGCGCCGGACGTCCGGTGGAGATCTCCCGCCAGCGTCTCGTGGCACGGCCAGCCCGAGCTCTGCAGGTCGGTCATGTCGGAGTCGCTGATCACGGCTCTGGCCCCCGTCGTCGGGGTACCTACGAAGTCTGCGACGTACCCGTCGTACTGCGGTGCGACCTCGTCGCCCACCCGCGGCTCACCGCCGCCGACCGCATAGGCCGCCGTCACGACCGCGAGCGAGGCGCCCACGAGCATGACCCCCATCCGCACCGGGACCATGCGGCCCACTCGGGTCAGCCAGCTCTCACGAGGCGGTGGATCGAGCGCGAGCCCAGCCAGCGACGCCAGCAGGGCGGCAGGCGGCTCCGGGGCCTCGACCGTCGACATCCGCGACTTCAGCAGCCGCTGCTGGCGGACCGAACGCTCACACTCGTCACAGGAGGCCAGGTGGGTCGACGCAGCCTGCATCGCGGCGGCGGACAGCTGTCCGTCGACGAATGCGGCGACGTCGTCTCCGAGATGGGCCATCAGGCTCCGATCGGCCCCACGAACCGGGTGCGCCCCTGGGTCGGCGCACGATGAGCGAGTGCCTCCCGCAGCGGGTCCGACCGCGATGGATGCGGGATCGAACCGTGCCGAGCTTGATGCCGAGGACGTCGGAGATCTCTTCGTACGACAGTCCCTCGACGTCGCACAGCACGACCGCGACCCGGAACTCGTCAGACAGCGACGACAGCGCCATCTCGATGTCGGGATCGAAGTTGGCGTCGTGGACGGCCGACTCTGGCAGCACCTCGGCGCTCAGGAGACGCTCCTCGGCACCCTCGCCGAAGCCGTCCATCCGCACCCGCGACTTGCGTCGCACGCGATCGAGGAACAGGTTGGTCGTGATGCGGTGCAGCCAACCGGGGAAGTTGCCCGGCTCGTACGTGTCGAGCGAGCGGAACACCCGGATGAAGACGTCCTGCGTGAGGTCTTCGGCGTCCTGGCGATTGCCGGTCAACCGGTACGCCAGTCGGTAGACCCGCGCAGAATGCTCCGCGACGATGGTCTCCCAGTCGGGGGGAGCCTGGTCCAGCGTTGCCGTTGCCACGTCATCAGCCTTCATGTATCGATCGTCCTCGGTCTACCTGAGAGAACGCACAGAGCCACCTGACTGTTCCCCATTTCTCCGCCGAGCCCTTACCCGTGAGCCTGCCGGGAGTTCGGCAGGCGCGCCGATAGTCTGGTCCCAACGACTACTGAGGAGCCGACCATTACCACCGCAGCCAGCCTGGCCTTTGCCGAGGACCACCAGAGTGAGGACGAGCATCTCGCAGCGGCACGACGCCGTGGTGACGAGGTCGGCGTGGTCCCCGTCGGCCCTGGTGCGGGTGCAGCGCTGTCGTTCCTGGCCTCGGCCGTGGCGGCTCGATCGATCGCCGAGATCGGCACCGGAACAGGTGTCTCGGGCCTGTGGCTGCTGCGCGGCATGCAGCCCGACGGCGTGCTCACCTCGGTCGACCTCGAGGCCGAGCACCAGCGGCTCGCCCGCGACACGTTCACCGAGGCGGGTTTCGCCCCACAGCGCTTCCGGTTGATCGCCGGAGCGGGCCTCGACGTCATGCCGCGGCTGACCGACGCCGGTTACGACCTCGTGTTCCTCGACGGCGACAAGGTTGAGTACGGCGAGTACCTCGACCAGGCCCTGCGGCTCGTCCGCCCCGGCGGGCTCATCGTGTTCGACAATGCCCTGTGGCACGACCGGGTCGCTGACCCGTCGCAGCGCGACCCCGAGACGACGGCGATCCGCGAGGTCGTCCAGCGCGTGGCGACAGACGAGCGCCTGCGCAGCATCCTGCTTCCACTGGGTGACGGCCTGCTGGCCGCCCAGCTGCTGCCCTGACGCTGACGAGGTGGTTGTCGCCCCGCGAGGAGAGCGACAACCACCTCGTGGGCTCCAGTCGTCGGTGCGGCCGTGCTCGAAATGGCTGCTGGACCTAAATCCGGCAGGACCCCGGACGACCGCGACGATCTCGCACGGCTCGATCAGGATCGGAGCCGATCCGATCAGCTTCGACACCGGTGACCCGGCGGCCACCTCGGTGAACGATGCTTGGAACTCGGCTCGGGCCTCGTCGGAGACGAACACGTAGCTGCCTTCGAACCAGGCGCCCTTGTGCGCGCGCCACGACTTGAACCGCAGCCCGTCCAGCGCCGCAAACTTGGCGAAGGACTCATCCTCGACATACGACCGCAGCGCACGGAGCGTCCCCTTCGGTGCGTCTGTCAACGACCACCGCACCGTCAATCCATACATCAGATGGCTTTGAGCGCGTCGCCCAACGTGGCAGCTTCCTCGTCGTCGAGCTCGACGACCAGGCGTCCTCCACCTTCGAGCGGGACGCGCATGACGATGCAGCGTCCTTCCTTGGTGACCTCCATCGGGCCGTCTCCGGTCCGTGGCTTCATGGCGGCCATCAGTTCCCCTCTCGTCTGGATCTTCCACCCAACGGGCGAAGCGTGTCTGCCATTATCGCCTATAGCGAGTCAGGTTTCGACCGCAGTCCCCCATAGGAGACAGATATGAACGTTCCTGAGCCCGCCCCGGTCACGTATCGCGTGGCAGATGGGGTCGCGACGGTGACGCTGGACCGTCCAGAAGCGATGAACAGCCTGACACTTTCGGCCAAGGTCGCCCTGCGCGACGCACTGCACGATGCAGCGTCCGACAGTGCCGTGCGCTGCGTGGTGCTGACCGGTTCGGACGCTCGTTCTGCGTCGGTCAGGACCTCAACGAGCACGTCGCATCGATGGCCGACGCGTCGGCCGGACCGTCCACGACCGTCGTCGACCACTACAACCCCATCGTCACGGCGATCGCCACGATGCCCAAACCGGTCATCGCGGCGGTCAACGGCATCGCGGCCGGCGCCGGCTCGTCCATGGCGTTCGCGGCCGACTTTCGCATCCTGAAGCGTTCCGCCGGGTTCAACACCGCCTTCGCGGCGATCGCGTTCTCCTGCGACACCGGCGCCTCGTGGACGCTGCCGCGGCTCGTCGGGCACGCCCGCGCAACGGACCTGCTGCTGCGCCCCAGAAACGTCTCAGCGGCCGAGGCACTCGAGATCGGACTGGCGACCTCGGTCGTCGACGACGACGCCTTCAGTCGGCTGTCGAGACGCTCGCGAACGAGCTCGCAGCGGGCCCGACGCTGGCCTACGGTGCGATCAAGCGGGCGTTGGCGTTCTCGGCCACCCACGACCTGCCGTCCTCGCTGGAGCACGAGGGGCAGAAGATGGCCCTGACCGGCGCCTCGAAGGATCACGCCACAGCAGTCAAGGCGTTCTTGGCCAAGGAGAAGCCGGTGTACGAGGGACGTTAGGCGAGCTTGCGGTCCTGCTCCCAGGCCAGGGCTGCAGCGCGGACCTGCCTCGGCAGACTCGCTGGCTGCCAATGCATCGGTGGCCTGGCGCAGGTCGACCCGGGCCGACTCGAGATCGGACTGGGCCGAGTTGACGTCGGCCTCGAGCGCAGCGCTGCGGGCCCGCTCGGCCGAGAACCGCTCGCGTGCCTGAGCCATCTCGATCTCAGCGGTGACGATCGCGTCGCGCAGAGTCGCGATCTGCGAGTCGCGCAGGCTGACACGCTGACCCATCTGCTCGGCGAAGGCAATGTGCTCGCGCGACTTCACGACGGCGGCCTTGCGGTTGTCGTCGGCCAGCTTGGCCCGATCACGCGCCCAGTCGCGACGCACCTGAGCGATCTCGTTGGACAGCAGCCGACCTGCCACGACACCGACGACCGCGGCATAGACCGCGGCGATCACCAGGACTGGCACCGTCGCCACGACGAGGCCGACGACGGCGACCACGACAGTGGAAAGGAGCAGTCCGGCGGCGGCAACAGCACGGCGGGAGCGGGGAATTCTCCGGTTCGACATGTGGGGATCGTAAGCCAGCGGTCAGTCGAATTCTGGGAGGCACGCTCGGCGAATGGGTCACACCCGCCGGGCGACGCAGCCAGCCAGGTGGTCGTTGACCATGCCGGTCGCCTGCATCAGCGCATATGCGGTGGTCGGACCGAAAGAACCGAAAGCCCTTCTTCTTCAGGGTCTTGGCCATCGCGACCGACTCAGCCGTCGTGGCCGGCACGTCGGCGTACGACGTGGGCGCCGACCTGGGTGCCGGGGCGAACGACCACAGCAGGTCCGAGAACGACTCGTCGAGCTCGAGCAGCGTCCGGGCGTTGCTGATCGTGGCCTCGATCTTCATCCGGTTGCGCACGATGCCGGCATCGGTGAGCAGGCGCGCGACGTCCGGCTCGCCGAATGCGGCGACGGTCTCAGGGTCGAAGCCGGCGAAGACCTCGCGGAACCGGTCACGCTTGCGCAAGATGATGGCCCACGACAGGCCCGACTGGAAGGCCTCGAGCGACATGCGCTCGAACAGTGCCTGGTCGCCGCGAAGCTCACGGCCCCACTCGGTGTCGTGGTACTCGATCATCGCCGGATCGTCGCCCCACGGGCACCGCAGCACCTCCGCCACGTTCAGGCCCGATCCTTGGCCACGAAGTACGCGACCGCCTCGTCGACGTCATCGGTCACGTGCAGCATGTCGACGTCGGCCTGACTGATCTTGCCGTCGGTGAGCATCGTCGTCGCGCAACCAGTCGATGAGGCCGCCCCAGTACTCGGTGCCGAACAGCACGATCGGGAACGACGTGATCTTGCCGGTCTGCACCAAGGTCAGCGCCTCGAACAGCCGTCCATCGTGCCGAAGCCGCCGGGCAGCACGACGTATCCCTGGGCGTACTTGACGAACATGGTCTTGCGCACGAAGAAGTAGCGGAAGTTGACGCCGAGATCGACCCAGTCGTTCATCCCCTGCTCGTGCGGCGGCTCGATGCCGAGACCGACTGACACTCCCCCGCACTCGCTCGCGCCGCGGTTGGCTGCTTCCATCGCTCCGGGGCCGCCGCCCGTGATCACCGCATAGCCCTCGGAGCAGAGCTTGCTGGCGATCTGCTGTGCCGCCTCGTACATCGGGTCATCGGGCTTGGTGCGCGCCGAGCCGAACACACTGACCGCTGGCCCCAGCTCGGCCAGCGCGCCGAAGCCCTCGACGAACTCGGACTGGATGCGCATGACCCGCCACGGGTCGGTGTGCACCCAGTCGCTCGGGCCACGAGAGTCGAGCAGCCGCTGATCGGTCGTGGAGTCGGGCAGCTGATCGCCCTTGAGACGGATCGGTCCGCGGCGGTGGATGGGGCGTGACGTCATGGAGTGAGCCAATCTGTGAGAACTTCGAGCACCCGGTGCAGGTGCTCGACGGGGACCTGCTCGTCGGCCTTGTGGGCGAAGATCGGGTCACCGGGGCCGTAGTTGACCGCCGGCACCCCGAGGACGCTGAACTGGGCGACGTCGGTCCAGCCGAACTTGGGTCGGGGCTCGGCACCAACAGCGGCCACGAAGGCCGCAGCGGCAGGTTGCTGCAGGCCCGGCAGGGCACCGGGTGCCGAGTCGGTGACGGTCAGGCCGAAGCCCTCGAACGTCTCCTGCAGATGCTCATGCGCCTCGGCCTCGGACCGATCGGGCGCGAACCGGAAGTTGACCGTGACGACTCCCTCGTCGGGGATGACGTTGCCAGCCACCCCGCCGCGGATGCCGACGGCGTTGAGCCCCTCGCGGTACAGCAGACCGTCGATCTCGACCTCGCGCGGGACGTACGTGTTGAGCCGGTCGAGGACCGGGCCGAGTGCGTGGATCGCGTTGGAGCCCATCCACGACCGCGCCGCGTGCGCCCGCTCGCCCGTCGTCCGGATGTCGACCCGCATCGTGCCTTGGCAGCCAGCCTCGACACCGGCGTCGGACGGCTCCATCAAGATCGCGAAGTCACCGGCCAGCAGCTCGGGACGTTCGCGTGCCAGCCGGCCCAGCCCGTTGAACTCTGCGGCGATCTCCTCGGCGTCGTAGAAGACGTAGGTCACGTCGCGTACCGGCGCTGCCATGGACGCCGCAAGCTTCAGGGCCACCGCGACGCCGCCCTTCATGTCACACGTGCCGAGCCCGTGCAGGACGTCACCGACCAGGCGGGACGGGAAGTTGCCGTTGGCCGGGACGGTGTCGAGGTGCCCGGCGATGACGACCCGCTCGCTGCGGCCCAGGTGTGTGCGGGCCACGATGGTGTGCCCGTCGCGCACGACCTCGAGGTGGGCGAGTCCCAGCAGCGCGTGCTCGACGCTGTCGGCGATCTCCTGCTCGTCAAGGCTCTCAGAGGCGATGTCGACGAGGGCTGCGGTGAGGCTGACGATGTCGGTGTTCAGGTCGATGATGGCCACGGGATCACTCTGCCACGCCCGCCAGCGACGCCGTCACCGCCGCTCGAACACGCAGAACTCATTGCCCTCGGGATCAGCCATCACGGTCCATTGGTCGTCCTCGGTCGGCTCGGCCAGCACCGTGGCGCCGACCGACACCAGGTCGCCGACCGCCGCGCCGGGTTCGAGCGTGACGTCCCAGTGCAGGCGGTTCTTGACCGTCTTGGGCTCAGGGACGGTGCAGAAGTCGAAGGACTCGACGGGAGCACCCGGGATGTCGTCGAGGTAGGTGTAGTCGTCGGCCTGCCCAGCGTGCCGCCCCAGACGTCGGCCCACCAGGCGCCGATCTGACGGTGGTCGACCGAGTCGACGCCGACGTCCTTGAGCGCCGGAGCCGGCGCATCGGTCACGAAGACGCAGAACTGGTTGCCCTCGGGGTCGGCGAACACCGTCCAGGTGAACTCACCGGGGGCGGACAGCTGCTCGCAGCCGGCGAAGTAGTCGAGCGACGGCGCCACCAGGTCGAGGTGCACCCGGTTCTTGGGCCCCAGCGCCTCAGGCACCCGGTTGATCCAGACCGTCTGCGACTTGCGGGCACCACGCAGCACGGCCGAGCCGTCGTCGTGGAAGAACTCGCCTTCGAGCCCCAACGCACCGGACCAGAAGCGCTGCATCGCGGGGACGTCGTGGGCGTCTATGCACAGATCTTTGAACGTCACGAGTGGCATGTCGTCCACGCTAGCGCCGCAGGAACGCCCGCGCACGCCGTCGTCGGACGACCAGCGCGTCCTTGAGATGGGCCAGCAGCCACGTCGCTCGTCGTAGCGCAAGGGCCGGTCGGCATCGCGGTACGAGTTGGCCGTGTGGTCGTTGACGACATACGCGTCGATGCCCACCGCGACCGCGAGATCGACCATCCGGGCCTCGTGAAAGTCGTTGCTGACGACGACCGCCGACCTGACGCCGGCTGCGCGGGCCCGGTCCATGGTCTGCAACGTGGAGTACCCGCGCGGGTCGAGCACGATCCGGTCTGCGTCGATGCCGTGCGCCACCAGGTCGGCCTTCATCGCCCGGTCCTCTCGACGCGCAGCCTTGCGGCCGTCGCCCGACACGATGACCAGCAGGTCGGGCGGGCACGGGCCACCTCGACCGCGCGGTCGAGGCGTTCGCGCAGCACGCAGCGTGACGCCCGACTCACGGACTCCTGCCCCGGGACGATCACGTGCGTCACGTGGGCCGGGATCGCGGCCAACGGCACCTGCCGCTGACGGTAGGGCCGCTGCAGACCGAGGACTCCGTGGACTCCCCACCAGAACGGTTCAGCCTTCATGACCTCTTCGACGGCCCGCCTGCCGTCACGGCGCAACCGCACCGTGGCCTTGCCCTTGACCGGGCGCAGGGCCCGTCGCACCCACATCGAGCGACGCTCGTGGGGCAGGTCGAACAGCCGTCCGATGGCCCGGTCGTGCTGGGCCGGGATCAACCGCCGCGTCCCGCGCGACGGAGTCAACGTCAGCTCGCTGAAGACGATGCGGCCGTCGAGCCAGTACAGGTCGACGCGCACGAACGGCAAGCCCTTGGACAACGCGGACGCCATCGACAGCACCTCGTCGAGGTTGTGCGGGCGTTCGGCCACGACGTCGGGATAGTGCCTGCCGTAGCGGAACGGCGCCAGCGTCCAGTCCGGAAGGTGGAAGCTGCCCTCGACGGGGTTCACGCGGCCGCTCGCCGTGTCGACCTGGATGAACGAGACGTCGCCGTCGAAGCAGAACAGCCGCAGCATCATGCACCGCGGCCGGGACATGTCGAGGAACTCCTCGGCGAAGACCTTGCGGGCGATACGCCGGTACTGCCGTTCTCCTGCCACCGCCGAGTAGTCGGCCGACAAGTACCTGCGCATGCGGCGACGGGCATCGGCGACGTCGAAGGCTGACTTGTCAGGGCAGGCGATGTTGTACCCGCACCCATGATTGGTCTTGAGGTAGAAGCGTTCGGGCAGCTTGCCGAACCGGATCTTCTCGACCCGGTCGGCCACGGCGTAGAGCTCGGGCAGGCAACCCGGACCCGACTCGCTCCTCGACGTACTTGCGCACCGCGATCTTGTCGGTCAGCCGGAACTGTCCCTCGACCCAGTCGCCGTACGTGTACCGCAGGAAGCTTGCGCGTGAACCGCGGCGACCACGGCACATAGGGCCTGCGGTGGTACTTGATCGAGGCCAGCAGCATCGGCGCCGGCGTGTCGTACCACCTCATGGCCCGGTCGACCGTCGAATGCACGACTTCCAGCATCCTGTTGCAGGAGATCACTGGGCCTCCCTCGTTGCCGCGATCGCCTCACCTTAGTCGAACGTGGACGACTCAGACACACTGTCCCCATGACGAGTGCGTTCACAGGTCACATCGCCGGGCTGGGCACCACCTCCGGAACCCGGATCGTGATCGGCAGCTGGCTGGCCAGCCCCTTCGGCGCGTTCGCGGACGTCATGGTCGAAGACGCGTCGGGCCATCGCACCCTGATCGCGCCCCGCGCCGACGTCGCCGACTTCGTCGCCTCGACGTACTCCTTCGACGACGTGCGCATCGAGCCCGTCTCGGTGCGCCCGGGCGCCGAGTGGTCGGTGCACACCAGGTCGGTCCAGGTGCGATTCACGCCCGGCCGGCGGCACTGGGTCAGCGCGCCGCTGGCGCTCGTGCCCGGGCCGGTGCGACGCACCCGTACCTGGGCTCGGGTCTGCAGCCCCGTGGCCGGGGTGGTGATGCCCGGCGTCCACACCTTCGGGACCGCCGGCGGCGGCAAGCAGGAGTGGTACGCCGCGACGGCCGTGCGGCACGTGTCATCGGCGCGTGCGACGTGGGAGGGCGACGAGCTCGGCGAGCTGGCGCCGGTGACGCCGCCGGTGCGTTTCGGCTTCGCCTCCTCGCCTGCCCAGCCGACGTTGACCGCGCTGACGTCGTACGTGCGGGGAAGGGTAGGTCTCGGCGCTCAGTCCTGGACGGCCTTGATGATCGCGATCGCCTGCGTGACCCGGTCTCGATCGGCGTCCTCGATAGCCCACATCGCGTTGACCGCCTCCCGGACGACGACCCAGTCACGGGCCCGCTCCTCGTCGAGACCCGCTTCGTCGACCGTCGTGTGGAACCGCCGCCGGGTCGCAAGCTCGGACGTCGCCGGTCGCGACGGCCTCGTCCCAGCGGTTCCACAGGAGCGGGGCCACCTCGTAGTGCGGATCGCCCGAGACCGGTTTGGGGTCGATCGCCAACCACGGTGCCCGCTCGGCGGCCAGGACGTTCTCGTAGTGCAGGTCAGCGTGGATCAGACGGCCGACGCTGTCGGGGTCGTCGACGAACGAACGACCGAGGCGAATGGCCTGCTCGACGATCCGCCGCGGCAACGGGGCTGCACGGGGCAGACGAGCGGCTCGTCGGTCCAGCCCTCGACGTACGTCGTGAGGGCGACGCCTGGGCCGGTGCGGGCAGGTGCAGCTGACGGTAGAGCCCGGCGACGATCGAGCAGGCTTCGAGAACCGGGACGTCTTGGAGACTGCGCACGTGCAGCCGTTCGAGCAGCAGGGCACCGCGGCGCGGATCTGCTCTGACCAGACCTGCGGCGCCGTGGCCGTCCCAGTGCCGCAGGGCGAGGGCTTCGTGCTGCCCTTCGTCATGGGGAAGACGATCTTGAGGACCAGCCGCTCCCCCGCAGCGACCACCGGAACGACCAATGCCGTGAATCCGTGCATCGGCTCGCCGTCGACCGTGGCTTGCCACTCGTCGAGCAGGTCCCTGGTCGTGCGCGGGACACTGCGGATCCAGGTGGCCCAGGCCTCGCCTCGATCGGCACATGCCGCGAGCTCCGTCGGCAGGTCGAACGGCAGGAGGGCCATGTGACCAGCGTGCCACCACCCGAGCAGCACGCCGCGTAGCGTGGACCTCATGGGCTTCGAGATCACGACCGAGACTCAGCTGCGCGACCTCCTCGGCACGCCGCTGCAACGCGTCCTCGACAAGGACCGGGCTGCGTTGGCACCTGAGCATCGGGCCTGGCTCGCGGCCTCTCCCCTGTGCCTCGTCGCGACCTCTGACGTCGAGGGACGGCTCGACGTCTCACCGAAGGGCGATCCGGCGGGCTTCGCGCTCGTCATCGACGAGACGACCCTCGCCATCCCTGAACGGCCCGGCAACCGACGCGCCGACGGATTCCTCAACATCTTGCAGAATCCGCACGTGGGCCTGCTGTTCCTGGTCCCTGGCCGTGGCGACACGCTGCGCATCAACGGCCGCGCCCGGCTGCTCAGCGATGCGCCGTACGTCGACCAGATGATCGTGCAGGGAAACCGGCCGGCGGTGATCCTGGAGGTCGCGGTGGAGCAGGTGTTCTTCCACTGCGCCAAGGCCTTCTTGCGCTCGAGCTGTGGCAGCCCGAGACCTGGGCCCCCGAGGCAGTCGCAAGCCGCGCACAGATCGCCAAGAGCCTCGAACGTCCGCAGGACTCGCTGGCCGAGCTTGAGGCCTACTACGGCAAGGCATACCGCGATGGCCTCTACTGATGAGGGCGAACGGTACCTCACCCCTCTCTGAGACCTAAATCACGCTCTGGGCGACGTAAATCACACCCCAATGATTCGGTGTATGGGCCCTTCAGGGTGAAGGCTTGTGCATGGGTTCACAAGACTCACGACTCTCAATTCCTCTCCTTGTATCCGGCGATTTACGCGTGTCAACCAGCTCGTCTTCGATCGCAGTCCGCCAGCAGCAGCGTCCCGCCGTGGTGCGCACCGACGTCCTCCTCGTCGGCGCCGGCGTCATGAGCGCAACCCTCGGTTCCCTGATCTCCTCGATCGAGCCCGACTGGTCGATCAGCGTGTACGAGAGGCTGGGCGGACCGGCCGAAGAGAGCTCGGGGCCGTGGAACAACGCCGGCACCGGACACTCCGCGCTGTGCGAGCTGCAACTACACGCCACAGCGGCCCGACGGTTCCGTCGACGTCAGCAAGGCCATCACGGTCAACCAGCAGTTCCAGCTGTCGCGTCAGTTCTGGGCGCACGGCGTCGAGAACGGGCTGCTCGACAACCCCGGATCGTTCATCAACGCGGTGCCGCACGTCAGCTTCGCGCAGGGCACCGCTGACGCGGCCTACCTGAAGGCCCGCCACCAGGCGCTCGTCGACAACCCGCTGTTCGAGGGCATGGAGTACATCGACGACCGCGACACGATCGCCGCACGCCTGCCGCTCATGGCTGCCGGACGCAGCGACGACGAGACGCTGGCGCTCAACTGGAGCGACGGAGGCACCGACGTCGACTTCGGCGCCCTGACCAAGCAGCTGCTGCGCAACCTCGACAACCACGGCGCCGACATCAACTACCACCACGACGTGCGCAAGCTGCGCCAGAACGCCGACAGCACGTGGACCGTGCTCGTCAAGGACACCCAGACCGGTCAGAAGACCCAGGTCAACGCGCGCTTCGTGTTCGTCGGAGCAGGTGGCGGAGCCCTTCACCTGCTGCAGAAGTCGCACATTCCCGAGATCCGCGGATTCGCTGGCTTCCCGGTCAGCGGCCAGTTCCTGCGCACGACCAATCCCGACGTCGTCGGCGGGCACCACGCCAAGGTCTACGGCAAGCCTCCCGTCGGCGCACCGCCGATGTCGGTCCCGCACCTCGACACCCGTGTCGTCGACGGCGAGCGAAGCCTGATGTTCGGCCCCTACGCCGGTTGGTCGCCCCGCTTCCTGAAGGAGGGCGGATTCACCGACCTGCCCCGCTCGATCCGTCCCGGCAACCTGTTCTCGATGCTCGGTGTCGGCGTCAACTCGATGTCGCTGACGATGTACCTCATCAAGGAGGTGCTCAAGAACCAGGACAAGCGCATCGAGACGCTGCGTGAGTTCGCACCGGCCATCGAGGGCGGCGACTTCGAGCTCATCACGGCCGGTCAGCGTGTCCAGACGATCCGTCGCAACGGTATCGGCGGAACCCTGGAGTTCGGCACCTGTGTCGTCAACAAGGCCGATGGCACGATCGCCGGCCTGCTGGGAGCCTCACCCGGAGCATCGACGGCGGTCTCCGCGATGATCGACGTCCTCGAGACGTGCTTCGCTGACCGCATCGACGCCTGGCGCCCCAGCTCAAGGAGATGCTGCCGTCGTACGGCGTCGACCTGGCAGCAGACCCGTCGCTGCTGCGCGATCTGCGTCGCTGGACCGACAAGACCCTTGAGCTCGCCAACGTCCACGCCGACGAGGCCTGAGGTCAGCGGAAGCCTGCGCCCCCGGCAGCGGGGTTGCGGACCTCTCTCGCCCTTGGCACGCGCCACGTCGGCCAGGTCTTCTTGGAAGGCCACGATCTTGTCGGTCAGCTCGGGGTCGCCGGTCGCCAGGATTCGAACGGCCAGCAGACCAGCGTTGCGGGCGTTGCCGATCGAGACCGTCGCGACGGGAACCCCGGCGGGCATCTGGACGATCGACAGCAGCGAGTCCATGCCGTCGAGGTACTTCAGCGGAACCGGGACGCCGATGACCGGCAACGGTGTCACGGCGGCCAGCATGCCCGGCAGATGGGCCGCGCCACCCGCACCCGCGATGATGACCTCGATGCCGCGGCCGTGGGCCTCGCGCCCGTAGGCGAGCATCTCGTCGGGCATCCGGTGAGCCGAGACGACATCGGCCTCGTACGCGATGCCGAACTCGGTCAGCGCTGTCGCGGCAGCCTCCATCGTCGGCCAGTCGGAGTCCGAGCCCATCACAATTCCAACGCGCGCCTGTGCAGTCATGGGAATCAGCCTATCGACGCCCAGATGATGGCCAGCACGGCAACCATGACGCCGAGCCCCCACATCCATGCGAGGAGACGATTGACCCGGTGCGCAACTGCGGGGACGCCCGGTCCGGTCCGCATGCCGACCGGCGTGGTGGAAACGAATCGCAGCTCAAGCCTGTCAGCCTGCTCGGCCGCAGCCAGTCCGGCTGCGGGGTCACGACGATATGCCGCACTGGCCCTCGTGCGGTGCCACCACGAGACCGTGGCCGGAAGCAGGACGGTGAGCCCCGCCAGCACGAGCATCAGGCCGAACAACCAGAGGCCGACCCAGACCTCCCGCGTCTCTTCAGGGCCGCCCACGGCGTTGAGCGGCAGGAACACTCCCAAGGCGATGGCCGCCGCTGAGAACGGCACAGCGAACAGCAGGTAGCCCAGCATCGCCCGGCGCCCCATTCCGGCAAGATGCGCATGTCTCACAGCGACAGCCCGATGACCAGCAGACCGATGGCAGCCGCGTGACCTACCAACGGCCACTGGCCGTTGACGAATCGTGCGGTCCGGGTCGAGCG
The DNA here is from genome assembly GCF_044452305.1 of Aeromicrobium sp. UC242_57. Taxonomy (NCBI): domain Bacteria; kingdom Bacillati; phylum Actinomycetota; class Actinomycetes; order Propionibacteriales; family Nocardioidaceae; genus Aeromicrobium; species Aeromicrobium sp. UC242_57. The sequence goes on from NZ_JBIOAM010000002.1 coordinate 78,156, forward strand.
GAGGCCGGCCAGGTCGACACCGGACAGGTTCCGCAGTGTGTACATCCCTCGCACGTGTGCATGCTGCGGCGCGAGTGATCGCAGGTAGTCGTCGTCCGAGGCTGCCAGGTCAGGAACCTGCCGCCGGTAGGTCCACACGACCCAGGCGCACAACCACACCCAGGTCGCCAACCAGCCGACGGCGGGCATGACCACGATGGCCGTTGGCGGGATGTCGTTGTCGCCCATCAGGCCCCGAAGCCCGACCGTCACTCCGATCGCCCCGAGCAGGACACATAGTCCGGTCCAGCCGACGAAGGCAGCACACGAGCGGCGATAGGCCCGTCGAGCCTCTGCCACGGTCAGGACGGCGTCCCGTCGGTGAAGAGGCCTCCGGCGCGCCGGGCCCGCGCCAGCACCTCGTCGAGGTCGTCGCCGTACGCCGTGACGTGGCCGACCTTGCGTCCGGCCTTGACCGACTTGCCGTAGAGATGGACCGCGACGTCGGGCTCGGCAGCCAGGACGACTGCCCGCTGGGCGACGAGGTCGCTGACCGTCCCACCCAGGATGTTGACCATGACGGTCCAGGGCTGACGCGCCTCGGTGCCCCCGAGCGGCAGGTCGAGGACTGCTCGCAGGTGGTTCTCGAACTGGCTCGTGACAGCACCGTCGATCGACCAGTGGCCGGTGTTGTGCGGCCGCATCGCGAGCTCGTTGACGAGCAAGCGGCCGTCGGTGGTCTCGAACAGCTCGACCGCCAGGATGCCCGTCACGTCGAGCTCGGCGGCGATGCGCTCGGCGAGCTCGCGCGCCTCGGCGGCCAGCGCCGGATCGAGGTCGGGCGCCGGGGCGACGACCTCGGCACACACGCCATCGGCCTGCCGGGACTCGACGACCGGGTAGGACCGGATCTCGCCCGATGGCGAGCGGGCGACGAGCGCCGACAGCTCGCGACGGAAGTCGACGAGCTCTTCGGCCAGCAGCACCCGTCCCGACGCAAACGCCTCGTCGGCGTCGGCGTCCGTCCGGACCACCCAGACGCCCTTGCCGTCGTAGCCGCCGCGCGTCGTCTTGACGACTGCAGGGAGGCCGAACGACTCGAGGTCGGCGGGCGAGGTGATGATCGCGTTGCGGGGGCACGGGGCGCCGAGCTCGCCGAGCCGGGACCTCATGGCCCCCTTGTCCTGCGCGAACAGCAGAGCGTCGGGTCCGGGCCGGCAGGCATGTCCTTCGGCCTGCAGCGCCCGCAGGTGCTCGGGCGGGACGTGCTCGTGGTCGAACGTCACGACCGGGGCATCGGCCACGACGGCACGGAGCGTGTCGAGGTCTGTGTAGTCTCCGACGAGGTGGTCGGGGACGACCTGGGCCGCCGAGACGTCAGGGCCCTCGGCCAGGAGCCTGATGTCGATTCCGAGGCCGATCGCGGACTGCTGCATCATGCGAGCCAGCTGGCCTCCGCCGATGACTGCAAGCTGGGGTGTGGGCACCCCCCCAGCCTATCGGGACCGGAACCCGCGGCGTTCAGTCACCGTGATCGGCGAGACGTTGCCGAACCCTCTGAGCGGCCGGGGCGGCAGCGCCCGGGTGTCGAACTCGCCGCTCAGCGCGGCGGCCGTCGCATCGTCGACCAGCACCCGGTTGCTGCGGGCGACGTGCGAGAGCCGCGCCGCCAGGTTGACCGGCGGCCCGTAGACGTCGCCGAGTCGGCTGACGACCGATCCGGTGGCCAGCCCGACGCACACGTTGGGCAGCTCGGTGCGCATCGCGATCTGCTTGACCAGGTCGATCGCCGTGCGGGTGCCCTCCAAGGGGTCGTCGGTCACGAACAGCACCGCATCGCCCAACGTCTTGATGACGCGTCCACCGTGAGCCGTGACGATGTCGGCACAGCGGGTCTCGAAGTTCTCGACCAGCGCCGCCAGCCCGCTGTCGTCGAGGTCGTTCGACAGCGAGGTGAACCGCGACAGGTCGGCGAAACCGACGGTCATCTGGGTCGACAGCAGCTCTTCGTCGGCGGCCCCCAACGCCTCGATGCGGGCGGCCGCAGCGGCGAGGTGCCGGCGCCAGGCGTAGACCATGAGGCCCTCGAAGCCGGGAGCTTGCTGTGCGCGCCAGGTCGACGGCCGCCTCGAGCCGGGGTCTCGGACTTGCCGTCGTGCACGTCGTGCTCGACCTGCTCGACGAGCGCCGAGACCTGCCAGTCGGCCAGCTTGGACATCGTGGTGCCCAACGCCCGAGTCATCCGGAACACCGTGGCCTCGTCCATCAGGCCGGTCTTGAGCGCCAGAGCCACGGTCGCGATCGCCGCGACGTCGGACTCGCCGTAGGCGATGCTGTCGCCGGTGTCGGGGAAGCCGAAGGCGCGCCACAGTCGCTGGCCGTCCTCGAGGCTGAGCCCACCCTTGGCCGTGACCTCGGCGCTGGTCAGCGTCGGCTCACCGCCGAGGATCAGCTGGGACAGAGTCTCGCGTTGCAGACCGCTTCATCGTTCTTCTGGGTTTCATGCTTCTCGAACACGAGGTTGGTCACCGTGCGGTGGAAGGCCTCGATCTTGGGGATGTCGCGCAACTGCAGGCCGGCCTGCTCGCTCGCGTCGTGGATGATCAGCGTCCCGCAGCCCAGCATGCGGTCGGTCAGGTTCTTCTCGAACGCGACGTCGTTGACCCGGCTGAGCGGGATGACCCGACCGGTGCGGGTCAGGATGCCCTTCTGCTCCACGATGCGCTTGTTGGTCAGCGTGTAGGTCCACAGGTACCAGGTCAGGAACGGCACGATCGAGCCGACGACGATCAGCACGGCGGCGATCACCAGGAGGACCCAGCCGACCTTGCCGTCGCCCTTGCCACCGATCGAGGCGACCAGCCAGCCGGCCGCGACGCACACGACGAGCAGGATCACGAACGGCCAGAACAGCACCTTGACATGTGTCCTGGTCGTGGCGACGGTCTGCTCGCCATCGATCATCAGCTTGCGGGGAAGGCTCATACGAGTGATTTTCTCACGGCTTGGGGCGTACGTGGTGATATCCCCCGCGCTGATTGCCTGGCCTGCCACGAGCAGGCGGCCAGAGTCGTCGATACCGGTCGCGAGTCCCTCGATCGGCTCGGCGTGCGGCAGGGTCACGCGCACCTGCTGGCCGATCGTCACGCAGCGTCGGACGTACGACTCACGGATACCGGCACCGGGGTCGCCGCCCGTCGCCGACCAGGCCCGGTACAGGGCCTCGAGATTGCGCAGGAACGACCGCAGCACGATCGTGCGATCGGTCTCGGTGGCACCTTCGAGCAGCAGGGAGGTGGCTGTCTCGACCGGAAGCTCGTCGCGTCGCAGCGAGACGTTGAGCCCGACGCCGATGACAGCCGCCGCACCCTGCGCCGTCTCGACCCGTTCGAGCAGGATCCCGGCGATCTTGCGTCCGTCGACGAGGACGTCGTTGGGCCACTTCAGCTGCGACTCCACTCCGCACTCCTGCACCGTCGCATCGACCGCAAGGCCCACCAGCAGCGGCAGCCAGACCCAGCGGCTCGCCGGAACGCTGTCGGGGCGCAGCAGCACCGACACGATCGCGCCCGAACCTGCCGGGAGAGCTCCACGCCCGATCGAGCCGGCCACGTCCCGACGACTGCTCGTCGGTCGTGTGAACCGTTCCCTCGGGCGCTCCGGACCGAGCGGCGGCGGCCACATCGGCATTCGTGCTGCCTGTGTGATGCGTCACAACGACGTCGGTCCAGATCTGGCCTCCTCCCGTGAGGGCTGAGCGAAGAGCCGCCGCGTCGAGGGGCGGGCGGTCGAGGTCACGGTAGGACATGAGAACAGCCTCACATATCGGAACTGAGCGCCGATAGATACGCTGACCCCCGTGACTGAACACGAGATCGTAGAGAAGCCCGAGCTGCACACGACCGCCGGGAGCTCGCGGACTTCATCGAGCGTCGCGACACGGCGTTGGTGGAGATGGCCGCGCGTGCCCACGAGAAGCAGAGTGCCCGTGGCCGCCAGAGCGCCCGCGAACGCGTCGATCAGCTTCTCGACGAAGGTTCGTTCGTCGAGCTCGACGCACTGGCCAAGCACCGCTCGACCGAGTTCGGCCTCGAGAAGAACCGGCCCCTCGGCGACGGCGTCATCACCGGCTACGGCACGATCGACGGCCGCATGGTCTGCATCTTCAGCCAGGACTTCAGCGTCTTCGGCGGATCGCTCGGCCAGGTCTACGGCGAGAAGATCACCAAGGTCATGGACCTCGCGCTCAAGTCGGGCTGCCCCATCATCGGCATCAACGAAGGCTCCGGCGCCCGCATCCAGGAGGGCGTCGTCTCGCTCGGCCTGTACGGCGAGATCTTCAAGCGCAACGTGCACGCCTCGGGCGTCATCCCCCAGATCTCGCTGATCATGGGCGCCAACGCCGGCGGCCACGTGTACTCCCCCGCCGTCACCGACTTCGTGATCATGGTCGACAAGTCGTCCAACATGTTCATCACGGGCCCCGACATCATCAAGACCGTCACGGGCGAAGAGGTCTCGATGGAAGACCTCGGCGGCGCCCGCGCGCACACCACCAAGTCGGGCAACGCCCACTACATGGGTGCCGACGAGGAAGACGCGATCGAGTACGCCAAGGCGCTCATCTCGTTCCTGCCGCAGAACAACATGGAAGAAGCTCCCGTCTTCGACGAGACGGCAGATCTTGAGCGCAACGAGACCGACTACGCACTCGACACGCTGATCCCCGACTCGGCCAACCAGCCGTACGACATCAAGACCGTCATCGAGACCGTCGTCGACGACGGCGACTTCCTCGAGGTCATGCCGCTGTTCGCGCCCAACATCGTGATCGGCTACGGCCGGGTCGAGGGTCGCAGCGTCGGCGTCGTCGCCAACCAGCCGATGCAGCTGGCCGGCTGCCTCGACATCGACGCGTCCGAGAAGGCCGCCCGGTTCGTCCGCACCTGCGACGCGTTCAACATCCCGATCCTGACGTTCGTCGACGTGCCCGGCTTCCTGCCCGGCACCGACCAGGAGTGGAACGGCATCATCCGCCGTGGCGCCAAGCCCATCTACGCCTACGCCGAGGCGACCGTCCCGCTCATCACGGTCATCACCCGCAAGGCCTACGGCGGAGCGTACGACGTCATGGGCTCCAAGCACCTGGGCGCCGACCTCAACATCTCGTGGCCCACGGGCCAGATCGCGGTCGTCGGTGCGTCCGGCGCGGTCGGCCTGCTGTACCGCAAGGAGCTCGCCGCCTCGGACGATCCCGAAGCCCTGCGTGCGCAGCTCATGACCGAGTACGAAGACACCCTCTGCAACCCGTATCTCGCAGCCGAGCGCGGCTACGTCGACGCGGTCATCGAGCCGTCGCAGACCCGTGCAGAGATCGTCAAGGGCCTGCGCCTGCTGCGGACCAAGCGTGAGTCGCTGCCGCCCAAGAAGCACGGGAACATCCCGCTGTGAGCGGCACGACGCCGATCCTCCGCGTGGTCAAGGGCGACCTGACGGCCGAAGAGCTCGCCGCGCTCGTCGCCGTCGTGGCCGCCCGCAACGCCGCCGCAGCCCACGCTGCGTCCGGCGCCAAGCCTGCACTGCGTTCAGAGTGGGGCCACCCCGCCCGCCAGGTGCGGACCGCTCACTCGTTCGGCCCCGATCACTGGCGTCGGTCGGCCTTCGGCCGCTGAGCCATGACATTGCGTCCGCTGTCCGCCCTCAGCCCCGCCGACTGGTTCGTCGGGGCCGAGGGCGGTTCGCAGCTGCGCGCGCAGCTCGGACCGCCAGGCTTCGAGTCGTACGTCCGCGTCCTGCATGGCGCCGCGGGTGACGGCGACCGGGCGGAGGGCCATCTCGACGCGCGTCTGCTCGGCGCACTCGTCGACGTCCTGGCCAGGCACACCCTGACGCCGCACGAGAGCTATTTCGCCCTGTGGGAGGGCTATGGCGACATCCACGGCGGTGAGGCGGCACGCTTCCTGACGGCCTTCTCCGGTCCGACGGCCTGGCCGGGCCGCATCTTCACGAAGGAGAAGCCCAAGTCGCCGCCTCCACCGGCGTTTCCGCCCCACGTCATGAACGGGCCGTTGCTGATCGCCAACGAGCAGCAGTACTTCCTGTTCACCGGGACGCTCGACGAGGCCGGCCAGTGGGGTGCCGCCAGCTGGGCAACGGGGCGCCGCGTGACATCAACAGCCCTAACCTGATCTGGCCCGCCGACCACGCCTGGTTCGTCACGACGAACCTCGAGAACACCTGGACGGGAGTGGGTGGCTCCGAGCGCTTGATCGCCGACCTCCTCGCCGACAGCCGCCTCGAGGTCGTGCGGCAACGCTACGACGAAGGCTCCCTGCGATGAGGGTCGTCCTGGCCTCGCAGTCGCCGGCCCGTCTTGCGACGCTCCGGTCCGCCGGGATCGAGCCCGAGGTCATCGTCTCGGGCGTCGACGAGGACCAGATCAGCTCGACCGATGCAGCCAACCTGGCCGCTGCACTGGCTCAGCTGAAGTGCCGTGCCGTGGCATCTGACGTCGACGGCACAGCTCTCGTGATCGGCTGCGACTCCGTGCTGGCCTTCGAGGGCGAGATCTTCGGCAAGCCCTCGGATCCTGCTCAGGCGGTGGCTCGGTGGCGCCGGCTGCGCGGTCGCAGCGCAGTCCTGCACACCGGTCACTGCGTGCGTCGCGGCGACGTCGAGCTGATCGAGTCGGCCTCGACGATCGTGCATTTTGCCCAGGTCTCCGATGCTGAGATCGACGCCTACGTCGCGACGGGCGAGCCGTTGCACGTCGCCGGTGCCTTCACGATCGACGGCCTCGGCGGAGCCTTCATCTCCGGCATCGAAGGCGATCACCACAACGTCGTCGGACTGTCCCTGCCGGGCGCCTGCGAGAGCTCGTCGCCGAGCTGGGAATCTTCTGGCCGGACCTCTGGAACCGGACAAACTGAGACATTTGTTGTTCAGGGCCGCTCAGAGGTGAGAGACTGGAAGAACGATGGCAACCTCACCGCGGCCCCGCCGCTATCACGCGTCCAGCCCGTTCCAGGCAGCACCAGAGGTCGATGTCGAGGTGTACGAGGTAGGCGCGCGCGTCTCCCACGACACCTTCGGTCTCGGCCGGGTCCTCAGCGTCCAGGGCACCCAGTCGGCTCAGGTCGACTTCGGCGAAGGCGCCAAGCACATCCCGCTGCCCTGCACCAAGATGACCAACCTGTAGCAAACCCCACCCGCTGACGAGGTGGTTGTTGCCCTCCGAAGAGGTAGTTGCTGCCCTCCACCAGGGCCGTAACCACCCCCTCGAGGGGCCATGACCACCTCGTCGGCGTCTGGGTTACTCGACGGGGAGTCCGAGGCCGCGCGCGATCAGCATGCGCTGGACCTCGGACGTGCCCTCGCCGATCTCCAAGATCTTGGCGTCGCGGTAGAACCGGGCGACCGGGTACTCCTCCATGAAGCCGTAACCACCGAAGACCTGGGTCGCGATCCGCGTCGCCGTGACGGCCGACTCCGAGGTGTAGAGCTTGGCGATCGACGCCGCCTGCTTGATCGCGGCCGGCGGTGCTCCGGCGTCCTTGAGCGCTGCCGCCTGGTACGTCAACGCCCGGCCGGCGGTCGCCATCACCGCCAGGTCTGAGATCTGGAACGCGACCCCCTGCTTGGTGCCGATCGGGACGCCGAACGTCGTCCGCTCCCCCGCGTACTGGACGCAGAGGTCGAGGCAGGCCTGGATGCAGCCGACCGCGAGGGCCGCGATCGCGATGCGCCCGTCGTCGAGCGTCGCGAGGAACTGCGCGTAGCCACGCCCCTGCTCACCCAGCAGATGATCCTGCGGCACCCGGACGTCGGTGAACGACAGCGGATGCGTGTCGGAGATGTGCCAGCCGAGCTTGTCGTAGGCGCCTCGGCGACGAATCCCGGCGTGCCTGCGGGCAGCATGATCGCCGAGATCTCAGCGGCACCCGACGGGCGGGTTCCGGTACGGGCCGTCACGGTCACGAGCGAGGTGATCGCACTGCCGGAGTTGGTGATGAACTGCTTCGAGCCGTTGACGACCCAGTCGTCGCCGTCGACTCGGGCGGTGGTCTTGGTCGCGCTGGCATCTGAGCCGGCCCCCGGCTCGGTCAGCCCGAACCCGGCCAGCCGTCGACCTGCCACGAGGTCGGGCAGCCACTGCTCCTGCTGCGCCGGGGTTCCGTACTCGAGGATCGGCGTGATGCCGAGACCGACACCGGCCTCCAACGTGATGCCGATCGACTGGTCGACGCGACCCAGCTCCTCGATCGCGACGCACAGGCTCGTGAAGTCGCCGCCCGAGCCACCGAACTCCTCCGGCGCGGTCAGACCGAACAGCCCGAAGTCACCCATCTGGTGCACGAGGTCGACAGGAAAGTGGTGATCGCGGTCCCACTGGGCCACGTGCGGGGCGACTTCGGCCTCCGCGAACTCGCGAACGCTACGGCGGAACGACTCATGCTCAGGCGAGAGGGCAAATGACATGAGCACATGTTAACAACCATTAACCTAGCTCGGCAATTGCGGAAAGGTAACCAACCTCATACGACCCGGCCCGTCGAGAGGCTCTAGACTGCCGCAGGCAGCTGCGTCGCATCTAGGAGAACAATTTCAGTGAGCAAGCCCCTCGCAAAAGTCCTGATCGCCAACCGCGGTGAAATCGCCGTCCGTGTCATCCGAGCCTGCAAGGACGCCGGCATCGGCAGCGTCGCGGTCTACGCCGAGCCCGACCGCGATGCGGTGTTCGTCCGGCTCGCCGACGAGGCCTACTCGCTGGAAGGCTCGACGCCCGCCGAGTCGTACCTCTCGATCGAGAAGATCATCGCCGTCGCCCAGCGCGCCGGCGCTGACAGCGTGCACCCCGGCTACGGCTTCTTGGCCGAGAACGCCGACTTCGCCCAGGCCGTCATCGACGCCGGGCTGATCTGGATCGGTCCCCCGCCGCACGCGATCGAGGCGCTCGGCGACAAGGCCAAGGCCAAGCACATCGCCCAGAAGGCCAACGCACCCCTGGCCCCGGGCACCAAGGACCCGGTTAAGGACGCCGACGAGGTCGTCGAGTTCGCCAAGGCCAACGGTCTGCCCGTCGCGATCAAGGCCGTCTTCGGCGGCGGTGGCCGCGGCCTCAAGGTCGCCCGCACCCTCGAAGAGATCCCCGAGGCGTACGAGTCGGCCGTCCGCGAGGCCGTCAGCGCCTTCGGTCGCGGCGAGTGCCTGGTCGAGAAGTTCCTCGACAAGCCCCGCCACGTCGAGACCCAGTGCCTCGCCGACAGCCACGGCAACGTCGTCGTCGTCTCGACGCGTGACTGCTCGCTGCAGCGTCGCCACCAAAAGCTCGTCGAGGAGGCCCCCGCGCCGTTCCTGACCGATGACCAGGTCTCACGCCTGTACGAGTCGTCCAAGGCGATCTTGAAGGAAGCCGGCTACGTCGGCGCCGGAACCTGTGAGTTCCTCGTCGCCGCCGACGGCACCATCAGCTTCCTCGAGGTCAACACCCGCCTGCAGGTCGAGCACTGTGTCTCCGAAGAGGTCACCGGCATCGACCTGGTCGGCGAGATGTTCCGCATCGCGGCCGGCGAAGAGCTCGGCTACGGCGACCCCGAGGTCCGCGGTCACTCGATCGAGTTCCGCATCAACGCCGAGGACGGCGGCCGTGGCTTCCTGCCCGCCCCCGGCACCCTGACCAAGTGGGCTCCCCCGTCGGGCCGGGCGTCCGCCTCGACGGCGGCTACGAAGAGGGCGAGACCGTCCCCGGAGCGTTCGACTCCCTCGTCGCCAAGCTGATCGTGTCGGGCACCAGCCGTGAGCAGGCCCTGGCCCGTTCGCGCCGCGCCCTCGACGAGTTCGTCGTCGACGGCATGCCGACCGTCATCCCGTTCCACCGCTCGGTCGTCGACGACCCCGCGTTCACCGCTGCCGATGGCAACTTCACGGTCTACACCACCTGGATCGAGACCGACTACGACAACACCCTCGAGCCGTACGCCGGCAGCAACGAGACCGACGAGCCCGCCGAGCGCGAGCGCGTCACGGTCGAGGTCGGCGGCAAGCGCGTCGAGGTCGTCCTGCCCGGTGGCCTGGGCGCCTCGGCAGTCGCCGCAGGTGGCGCGAAGAAGTCCAAGCGCAAGGCCGGCAAGGGTGCCGGTGCAGCAGCGTCCGGTGACTCGGTCGTCGCGCCGATGCAGGGCACCGTCGTCAAGGTCACGGTCGAAGAGGGTCAGGAAGTCGCCGAGGGCGACCAGATCATCGTCGTCGAGGCCATGAAGATGGAGCAGCCCATCAACGCCCACAAGGCCGGTATCGTGACCGGCCTCAAGGTCGAGGTCGGCGGACCCATCGGCAGCGGCGAGGTCGTTGCCGAGATCAAGGACGCCGCAGCAGCCGAGTAGGCCGGCTCGCGGAGGGGGAACATGAGCAGACGTCGGACCGCTGGTCTGTTCGTCTGCCTGTTCCTGCTCCTGAGCGTCTTCGGATCAAGCACCGCGGCGTCTGCGGACGACGCGAACACGTATCCGCGGACGCTCGACGACATCGTCGCGCAGCTGCGGCAGGACCCCGTCATGGTGCACACCGCGATGGGGACCGGGACGCCGACGGCGTGCACGACCTGCTCACCGACCTGGCTGCGAAGGTCGACGTCCCCGTCTACGTCGTCCTGACCAGCACGCCCGACGAGCTGGACGGTGCAGAACGCCCAGCCGAGCAGGCCACTGCCGTGCTGCAGCAAGCGCTCGGTGACGGGCTCTACATCGTCAAGCTCACCGACGGACCGAGCCACATCGCGGGCTACGGCACGGCCAAGGAGCTTCACTTCAGCCCGGGCCAGCGGGCCTACACCCTGGCCCGCGACCTCGGTCCGTACGAGTACAACGTGCCGACCGCGGCGCTGCAGGCCGAGCTCGTGCTGCGTTCGGCCGCCGATCCCGGGCAGGAGATCAGCGACGAGACGCTGCGCGGCTGGCTCGACACCCCGCGTGCATTCCAGCCCGACAACGACGACTCCCTCGCCGATCTCCTGGCCCGGCGCTGGGCGTACGCGACGACGGCCGCCGTCGCCGTCCTGCTCGGCTGCCTGACCCTGGTCTGGCTGTCGGTCAAGGCTCCCCTGCGGCGGCGGCGTGACCCGGCGCTGGCTTCAGCCGGACCCCCCAGCCAGCTCGATGCCGAGGCGCTGGCCGCAGCACGCTCCCGCCACGACAGCCTCAGCCCCCAGCAGCTCGGCTCGCCGTGCGCCACAGCTGCCGAGGAAGCTCTCGACAGCTGCTGACCTCGTGCTCGCGACCGGCGATCACCTCGACCAGATTGGCGCCTGGGTGCTCGCCGACAGGCCGAGCGCGGCTCGACCGGATGGCCCGGCCCCATCTGGTGACCTATCGTCCGTGCCTGATCAACCCCGAGCACGGCGAGGCCAGCACGACGGTCCGGCTGGCCGGGTCGTCGATCGATGCGCCCGTGTGCCGCAAGCTGCCGGCAAGGAGCAGGGGCAGTTCCTGACCACGTCGACGTGGCGTGGCGAGCGCTCCTATCTCGACACCCGCACGGTCTGGGGCCCGTACCGGGTTCGGCGCCCTCGTCGACGACCTGGCCCGCCAGGTTCTGGACGACCGGAGCGTGCGCCGATGAAGCTCGTCGTCGGGCTGACCCTCACCGTCGCCGCGACGGTCGTGGCGGCGATCCTGGGCTGGAACAGGGCCGCCCAGGGCCTCGAGGCGCGACAGGAGCCCGGCGACCGGGTGATGGCTGCCGTGGAGGGTCTGCGCGAGTTCGGCTGTACGTCGCGCCCGACTCCGCGCACCGGCTCACCGCCCAGGACCGCATCCGGCTGGCGGACGAGGCCGCGGCGACCAGCCCCCCGACGTATGTCATCGTCTGGGCCGCCACCCGTGAGGGCGGCTACCGCAACTTCCTCGATCCCACGCTGCAGATCGCCCACGAGCTCGACCGACCCGGCCGCTACCTGGTCTTCGAGGACGAGAACGTCTGGGGCCGAGATGTCGGGATCGACGGCGACTACGTCTCGACCGACGACTTCGACGAGGACGAGGAACGCACGCCCGCCGCGCTCGCAGCCAAGATCTCGGCCAACATCGCCGCCGGTGACGATCGCGACTTCTCGTCGGAGAGCATCACGCACAGCGACTACTGGGGCGGCACGGCCGGCGCGATCGGCGCCGGCGCACTGATGGGCGTGCTCGGCGGTGCCGGACTGGCGATCGGTGCTGACACCCGTCTGGTTCATGGTTCGTGCCCGACTGAGGAGACGATGATGCAAGAGGTCCCGTTCACGCCGGACGTCGAGGCGATCGTCGAGGGGCTCGGCAGCTCGCCGCTGTACGTCGATCCCTCCCTGGCCAGCGAGCTCACCGCCGAGCAGACCGCCACCATCACCGCGTCGATCGACGCCGCTCCCGTGCCGGTGCACGTCATCGTCGTGCCGCTCAGCCACGAGAGCGAGCTGTCTCCCGTCCAGCTGGTCACGTTGGTCGATCGTCAGCTCCCCCAGGACGGGATCTGGTACGTCACGGTCCAGTCCTACGGCGGCCGGTGGACCGTCGAGTCCACGACCTACGGGGTCAAGGTCGACAACGCCAACAACCTGGCCAGCTACGTCGCGAACGACCTGTACCCGACCGACCTGGGTTCTGCAGCTGCAGAAATCACCGAGCTGATCGCACAAGGCACGGCGCGCAAGGAGTACGACCAGCTCAACCGGGAGTCGTCGCAGCAGCCGCCACCGCCCGGCGAGTCCTCGTCCGGCGTCAGCCTGCCGGTCGTGGCCATCGGCATCGGCGTGCTGGCGGTGCTCGTCGCTGTCATCGCGACGCGACGCAAGCGGTCGGGGGCACGCCACGAGGTCGCAGTCAAGGGCCGCGCACTGCGCAGGATCTCCACGGCCCAGACCGACGGGTGGCGCCATCGCGCGCAGACTGAGACCGACCGCCTCGGTGAACGGATCAACGCCCAGCAGATCGACGCCGACGCCGACACAGCTGCCTGGACGGCCGCTCGACCACTACGAGGCAGCGAGCCGGGTCCTGGACCGGACGAGAGCTGCGGCCGACTCGATCGGCGCCTTCGTGCTGGCCGGCCGCGGTCACGACGCACTCGACCACGCCGTCCACGGCACTGCGTGGACACCCCAGCCGTCGCGCTTCTTCAACCCGCTGCACGGTCCCGGCCACCACGACTGCACGCTGGCAGACCAGCGCGGGCACCCGCGACGTCCCGTGCTGCCAGCCCTGCCGGCGCCTGGTCTCCAAGCGCAAGGAGCCCGACTTCCTCGACCTTCCGGTCGGCGACACCGTCGTGCACTACGTCGATGCGGACGAGTCGGCAGAACCGTGGGCCTCGACCGGCTACGGCGCCCTCGACCCCGACCTGCTGTCACATCTGCACAGCTGTGACAGGTCAGCGCCGCACCGGGGGCTTGGTGTCGACCTCGCCGTAGGCGACTCCGGCTGCCCAGACGATGAGGGTCACGCCGATCCAGGTGCCCCAGCCGTCGATGTAGAAGCCGCTCTCGGGCACGACGAGCTCGGTCAGCACGAGCCCGAGCATCGTCAGGACCAGACCGCCGAGAATCGTGTAGCCACGGGCGAATCGATCGACCGTACGGATCACGATGCCTCGCAACAGCACCGTCAACGCCGTGAACAGCACCACGGCCACGACGAACCAGCCGGCTGCACGTCGAAGTGGTCGAAGATCCAGGCCGAGATGGCCAGCGAGGCCGCATTGGCGGCGGCGGAGATCGCAATCGACTTGGCAATCAGCGGGGGCCACCAACGGGGCACGGTCAGGCATGCATCCAGTATCCGAGACCGACCGGATTGAGTGGTCGACACTCAAGCGCACTGGACACCTGATCCCTAGCGTTGACCGCATGCGATCCTGGCGTCCACTCCTCGTGCTCCTGGCGGGCCTCGTCATGACGGCCTCCGGCCTGTCAGCGGCCGTCGTGATCCCCACCCCGGGCAGCATCACCGGCAGCGTGACGGTGCCGGCCGGCTATCACCCGCGAGACGTGCAGGTCACCGCCGTGAAGTCGAGTCCGACCGGGGCCATCGCCGCCCGGGCGTGGGTCGAGTCCGATGGAACCTTCCGGCTCGACGACGTGCCTCCGGGCGAGTACGCGGTGGGCTTCGGCACGTACGACCGTGACCTGAACATCTGGTGGCACGGGCAGCCCGCCTGGTGGACTGCGCCCGGGTCGGTGGCCGGCACGTGCGTGACGAGCGTCGTGTGATGGTTACGGCACCATCACGGTCGAGTCGGTGAGACGACCGACCTCGGGACCTACCGCTGCTGACCGACCTGCCCTCACAGGTCGTCACAGGCTCCCTCGTCGCACCGCCGGGGCACAGCACCGCCGGGGTCCGGGTCGAGGTCTGGCTGCACTCCGACGGCGCCTACGCACGCCCTGGAGGCTGGAGCCGTCCGCCCGGCTCCCCCAGCCAGACGCTCGACGCGAGCGGCACGTTCTCGTTCACCTTGTGGAAGGCCGACTGGAACCACGACTTCGCGTTGCGGGCGGTCGACCCAGCGGGACGTATGCGTTCTCGTTCGCGACCGACAGCCTCGACCGGGCCACCCCTGGCGCGACCCAGCCGTTCGGCGAAGGTTCCGTCGGCGTGTACCGGCTGCCTCCGCTGACCGATGACGCGTCGCTCGCACCGCTGCGCCTCGGCCTGCCCGTCACGGTCGCCGCCGGTGACGTGAGCATCACCGGGACCGCCGAGCGGGGCCGCACCCTGACCGCCGAGTCCGACGTGACCTGGTCGGCCTCCGGGATCGGCACCGCTTCCAGTGGTACCGCAACGGCACCCGGATCGACGGCGCCACCGGACGCACCTACACGACCAACCTCGTCGAGGACGGCTTCGACACCTCCATCTCGGTCGAGGCGCTGCCCGATCCTGGCTACGCGGTCGACGGACCGGCGGTCATCTCTCCAACCGTCACGATCATCAACACCTCGCCGTTCAACCTGCACACCGCCACGAGTCACCGGGACGCCCCGGGTCGGCGCTCGGCTGGCCGCCAGCGCCGGAACCCGGACCCCCACCGCTGCGCCGTTCACCCACACCTACCGCTGGTTCCGCGGAACGACACCGATCCCGGGAGCGACAGCGGCCAGCTGACCAGCCGACCAGGCGCGACGCCGGCAGCCGTGTCAGCGTGCGGGTCGGTGCCGACCGACCGCTGCCGTGCACCGGGTGCGGACCGCGGTTCCCCGCCGGGCCAGGTCAGGCCGGGTCGGCCGCGACCGACGTCATCCGCCACCGGCCCGAGGTGGCCCTGTCGGCCCGCAAGGCGGGGCGACGCACCACGATGACGGTCCGGTGCGCGCCGGGTCGCAGCGCGCAGACGGACGAGTACGGCTCCGTGACGGTCGACGTACCCTCGCCGTCGTCACGCTGCGTCGTCACGGCAAGGCCAGCCGGACCGTCCGGCTGGCGCGCGGCACGCACCGGCTGTCTGCGACGGTCCTGCGCTCGAACGTGCTGGAGTCGCGCACCGTCCGCCGCGCCTACCGGGTGCGGTAAGCCCTAGAAGCCGAACCAGTTCGACTGAGCCCGAACGCCCAGCGCGCATCCGTGCCGGAGATCGTGACGGTCTTCTTCGAGCCCACGAGGCTGATCGAGGCGACTCGACCACCAGGGATCCTCCACCCGTGCGCTTGGTGATCTTCAGCTGCTCTGAGCGTGCCGATCGCGGGATAGGCCTTCTGCACGGTCTTGGCCGAGACGCTCTTGGTCCAGCTGTGGTTGGGATTGCCGGCCCAGTTGTCGTACGGGTCGTTCGACGCCTTCAGGTAGGGCTGCGAGCCTGCCGCCGTGTAGCCGCCGGAGGACGACGAGAACTGCGTGAACGCCGGCACACCCTGGTAGGTCAGGATCTTGCCCTTGGTGGCGTTGATGGCCGACGTGATCGTGCTGGTCTCGCGAGCGTAGCCGCCGTAGACCTGGCAGGCGGTCGTGTCGCAGATGTCGTAGTGACGGCTCGGTGCCAGGCCTCCGGACGCCGTACGTCCGGGCGGCGACGGCCTGGGCACGCAGCGCCTCGGCAGCCCAGCCTGAGGGCATCTCGGCACCGACGACGCCGCGGAGGTAGTTCTCGATCGGCAGGACGTTGACTGTGTCGCGCACCTTCGAACCCTTGACCGGCAGGGCCGAGCGCAGCGCGCCGCGATAGCGCATCTTCGACCCGTTGGGCAGGTAGAGGCTGATCGTGGCGGGTCCCTCGAACTGTCCGTCACCCGTCCACCGGATGTTCTTGAAGTTCTTCCAGCCGCCCGAGGTGCGGTACTGCAGGACCGACTGCGCCTTGTTGCTCGATCGCTGCACGATGCGCCACCGGGTGACCTTCTTGCCGTCGATCGACGTCGGCAGCGCGGTTCTTCTTGCCGCTGCGGACGTTGTGGAACTTCAGGCCGCTGGCACCGACGATCTCGACCGCGTCGGTCGTGTCCTGCGAGATCAGCACCCGGATCGAGCCGGACTTCGTCGTCAGTCGGCGCCCGGGTAGTACGTCGACAGGATCTTGTCGGTACTGACGCCCTTCCTCGCTGCACCCTGCGCGCCGTACTGGCTCATGCCGATGCCGTGACCGAAGCCGTGCCCCTTCAACGTGAACGATCCAGAGCTGCGGCACAGTGCGAGTCTCGGTCGGCGTGGCAGCGGTCAGGTTGAACCCTGCTTCGGCCGACCACGGGCCGGCGGTCGTGCCCTTGAAAGCGCGAACCAGGACGTGGTAGTCAGTGCCAGCGCGCGGTGTCAGGCTCGTGGCATGCGCCGCAGGCGAGGTGAGACCGGCGTAGCACTTCCCACACGGTGTGGCCGTCTGTCCGACCAACAGGCACACCGTGTAGGAGGTGGCCCCACTGACCGGGGTCCAGGCGAAGCGGGCTGAGTGCTGCCCAGCCTTGATGGTCATGCCCGACGGCGCGGCGACGGTCGGCGGAGCCGGTGCAGTCGTGTCCTGGAGAACTTCGCCATTGCTGCCGTAGGCAGTGGTCCGGCCGCCCGAGGAGGTGATGTACCCCTTCGCGAAGGTGACCTTGGAGACGCCTGACTTACGGTTGTCGACGAGGTCGGGACTCCCAGCGCGCCGGTCGACGCACCGAGCTTGACGTACAACGTGTTGATCGCACCGGTCAGGCTGTAGGCCTTCGACTTGCCCTTCGCGAGGTAGATCCGACCCTTCTGGAACACCTGACGCGTCCCGCCGGTGACGGCCGAGGCGTCGGTCCGCGGGTAGCCGAGGTCGCCGCTGCGCGATCCCATCCGGTTGTACTCGGTCAGCACTGCGCCGGAGACCGAGTAGGCCTTGCCCGTGCTGGCTGACAACAGCTCCATCGACTTGGCGCGAAGACGGCCGCCTCCCGAGGTCTTGGCCTCGCCGGCATAGATGGCGCCCACCTTCGACGAGCCGAGAGACCTCCACAGGTCCTTGATGGGGGTCGAGTAGTTGGCGAGGTAGTCCTCGGTGCGGTCGCGCAGGCCGCCCTTCTCCGACAGCCAGGCGTACCCGTACTTGCCGGGGCAGGCCGTGCTGATGACGTTGCGGTGACCGGCGATCATGTTGAGCGTCTTGCCGCCGAGGGTGTACGTGCCCTTGGCTGGCAGGTAGTTGGTGCCGAGCCGCCAGCCGACGAGCTTGACCATCGCGGTCTTCAGGGCCGCCGAGGGCTTGGTGACGTCGTAGTTGCCCATCATCGAGACACCCATGGTGTACGTGTTGACGGCGAGGTTGCCCGAGTGCGCGGCACGCACCGCGCGGTCGGTGCCGCCCGCGCGGCCCTCGAAGATCTGGCCGTACTTGTCGACCAGGAAGTTGTAGCCGATGTCGCACCACTTGCGCGCCTTCATGTGGTACGCCTGCGTCGAGCGCACGATGGCCTTCGAGTCGGCCTTGGAGTACGTGTTGGAGCCGGCCGTGTGGTGCACGACGACACCTCGAGTGCGGTCGCCCGCGATCGGGGTGTCGCACTTGGTGCCACCGCTGGCTCCCCCATCCGCTGCGCGTGATGATGGTCGGCTTCGGGGTGTAGGTGGGAGATCCGTCGACGCTGGCGGCGGCCTGCTCCGCATCGATGCCGGTGTCGGTGTCGGACTCGTCGGACTCGTCGGTGTCGATCGTGGTGATCTTGACGTCTTGGGGGGTGCCCTCGGTGCTGGTGACCCGGGCGGCGACGCCGTCGGCGGTCCCGACCCACAGCGGCTCGGTGCCCGGCGCTCCGTCGGCAGCGTCGTTGTCGACCTCGAGGTCGGTCCACGACGACCAGGTGTCGTTGGTGCGCGTGCGGACCTCGACCTTCATGCCCGATGCGGCGCTGTCGTCCGACCAGGTGACCCCGATCATGCGGAACGGCGTCGTCTCGGTCTGGTCCAGCTCAGCCACGACCCGGTGCGGACCGGTCTCGGGGTCGGTGGGTGTCTCGGGGTCAGGATCCACCGACGGCACGGCGGTGGTCTTGACGTCGACCGGCGGGGCCACAGCGGCGACCGCGCCGGGCGCACCTCCGGACACCACGGTGCCATCGGCGTGCGCGGGGACGGGACGAGCAGGGCAAGGGTCACTGCGGCTGCAGCAGTGGAGCCCGACATGCGTCGAGCCATTCGCCAGGAAAGCATGGGGAAGTCCATTCCTGTGACTGGTGTGACTGGTGGGACCAAGGACGTGAGTCCCGATTATGCTCACAATTTTCGCCAGAATGCGAACGAAAAACTGTATTTGTTCGAACTACAACACTGTGATTACTGCGGTTGCAGGGAAGTTATCCGTGAGAGTCGAGCTCGTGCGAGTGGAGCCGGCGCGCGGCCTCGGCGACCGATCCGGACATCGACGGGTACACCGTGAAGGCGTCGGCAACCTGGTCGACCGTCAGCGGCACCGACACTGCGAGCGACAGCGCGTGGATGAGCTCGCTGGCGCGAGGACCGACCACGACGCCGCCGATCACGACCCCCACGCCACGGCGGGAGAAGATCTTGACGAAGCCGTCGTGCACGCCCTGCATCTTGGCGCGCGCATTGCTGGCCAACGGCAGCATCGCGACATCGACCTGCAGATCGCTCTCGTCGACCTGCTTCTGCGACACGCCGACCGTCGCGATCTCGGGGGAGGTGAACACGTTGCTGGAGACCTTGCCGAGGTCGAGCGGGTGCACGGCATCGCCGAGCAAGTGGGACATCGCGATCCGACCTTGCTGCGCCGCGACGGACGCCAGCATCAGGACGCCGGTGCAGTCGCCGGCAGCGTAGATGCCGCGCACGCTGGTGCGGGAGACCCGGTCGACCTTGATGAAGCCGCCGTCGTCGACCACGACGCCCAGCTCTTCGAGCCCGAGGCCGGTCGTGTTGGGAATCGAGCCGAGCGCGAGGAGACAGTGCGAGCCCTCGACGGTGCGCCCGTCGGTGAGCGTCACGAGCACTCCCCCGTCGGTGCGTTCAACCGAAGCCATGCGCGAGTTGCCCATGACGGTCATGCCGCGCCGGGTGAAGACGTCCTCGATCACGTTGGCTGCGTCGACGTCCTCGCCGGGGAGCACGCGATCGCGGCTCGACACCAGCGTCACGGCGGCGCCGAGGCCGTTGTAGGCGCTGGCGAACTCGGCGCCGGTGACACCGGAGCCGACGACGATCATGTGCTCGGGCAGCTCTTGGAGGCCGTAGACCTGCTCCCAGGTCAGGATGCGCTCACCGTCGGGCAGCGCATCGGGGCTGACACGCGGGTGAGCGCCGGTAGCGACGAGGATCGCGTCGGTGGAGATGCGCTGCTCGCCGTCGGCGGTCGCGACCACGACCACGGTGGGACTCTCGATCGTCGCCGTCCCGCTGATCATCGTGACCTCGCTGGCGGCCAGCCTGGCGGCGATGTCGTCGGACTGCGCCTGAGCGAGTCGCAGCACACGAGCATCGACCCGGGCCATGTCGGCCTGCACGGAGGCCGGCACCTGCACGCCGAGCTCGGCTGCCCCGCTGACGTCGGTCAGCAGGTCGGACGTCGCGATGAGGGTCTTGCTCGGCACGCAGTCGGTCAGGACCGTGGATCCGCCGATGCCGTCACGCTCGACGAGGGTGACCTCCGCACCCAGCCGTGCGGCGACCAACGCCGCCTCGTATCCACCAGGTCCGCCGCCGACGATCGTCACATGAGTCACGAGCCCATTGTCTCCCACCCGTGCCCGACGACGCTAATCGTCAACCGCCGTCAGCGCGCGAACGTGTCCAACTGCTCAGTCAGCTCGCCGAAGATCGCCGTGTTGAGACCGAAGATGGCCTTGACCTCGGTCACCATGCGCAGCGCACCGTCCTCGTCGACCGGAAGTGCGTCGAGCTTGGCGCGGTAGTCGTCCTTGTACAGCTTGGGCTTGGGGATCTCGGGGAAGTCGTAGAACGCGAGGCCCGCGCCGTCCTCGAGGTCGAAGTGACGCGAGAGGATGCGACCGATCGCGAGTCCGCCGGACAGGTCGCCGAGGTAGCGCGTGTAGTGGTGGGCTGCGTACAACCCGCCCCACTCGGCGGATGCCTCGACCCGTGCGACGTAGGCGTCGATGGCCGGGGTCTGGACGGTCAGGCCTGCACCGTTGGTCCAGTGCGCGATGTCGGCATCGAGCGCGGCCAGACGTGCGAGCGCGGGATCGACCAGGCTGCTGGCGACCTCGTCGCCGGCCATCTGCTGCGACAGGCCCTCGATCGCGGCGTAGACGGGTCGCAGCGAGGCGAGGTACTGCGCGTAGCCGGCCTCGTTGACGCGTCCCTGCATGAGCTCGGTCATGAAGCCGACGTTCTCGGCCTGGGTGTGCTCGGACTGCGAACCCGTGCGCAGCAGCGCGGACAGGGACAGTTCTGCCGGCGACAGCTCGGTCGGCGAGTGCGTGATCGTCATGGGGTCTCCAGGCTGGTCGAGAAGGTGTGGCCGTCAGTTTATGACAGTTCGTCAGAACATTATGACACTTCGTCAGAACATGATGACAGATGGTCATCAAATGGCGCCAGTGTAGAAGGTGATCCTAAGTAATGTTAGCCTTACTTCGGCGATTGATTCGGGGGTTTCAGTTGCCGGAACACTGCATCATCAGAACTACTGCAGCGACCGAAGGAATCTTGTGCCTCGCCCCGTTAAGCGATCCACCACTCACGCGATCGCGTTCCTGCTCATCTCTGCCGTGCTGCTCTCAGCCTGCGGCGGCAAGGCCGGCGGCCACAGCACCGACGACGGCGACACCGCCGCACCCGACATCTCCCAGGTCAAGCTGCTCGCCGATCCCAAGTCGCACGTCGGCGAGGCGCACGCGCCGCTGCCCAACACTGCGATCTCCCCCGTCGCCGAGAACCCCACCCCCCAGCTGCCCGTCACGCTGACCGACAACCAGGGCACCAAGGTCACCGTTACCGACACGAGCCGCATCCTCGCGCTCGACATCTACGGCACGATCTCGCAGACGGTCTTCGAGCTCGGCCTCGGCGACAGCGTCGTCGGTCGCGACATCTCGACCCAGTTCGACGAGGCCAAGGACCTGCCGCTGGTCACCAGCAACGGCCACGACCTCAACGCCGAGGCGATCCTCGAGCTCGATCCGACCGTCATCCTGACCGACACCTCGCTCGGCCCCTGGGACGCCATCTTGCAGATGCGCGACTCGGGCATCCCCGTCGTGGTCGTCGACTCCGGACGCAGCCTCGGCAACGTCGGCTCGCTGACGCAAGAGATCGCCGACGCCCTCGGCGTGCCCGCCGAGGGCAAGAAGCTGGCCCAGAAGATCGAGGCGTCCGCCAAGAAGACCGCCGCCAAGATCGCCGCCGTCGCACCGAAGACCGTGCAGGACAAGCTGCGCACCGTCTTCCTCTACGTGCGCGGCCAGGCCGGCGTCTACTACATGTTCGGCAAGGACTCCGGCGCCGACGGCCTGATCGACGCACTCGGCGGCTACGACGTCAGCAGCGAGATCGACTGGAAGGGCATGAAGCCGGTCAACGACGAAGGCCTCATCGCCGCGCAGCCCGACCTCATCCTGATGATGTCGGACGGCCTCACGTCGGTCGGCGGAGTCGACGGCCTGCTCGAACGGCTTCCCGCGATCGCCGAGACCCCCGCCGGCCAGAACCGTCGCATCGTCGACATGAAGGACAACGGGATCTTGCTTTCGGGCCCCGCACGTCCGAGATCCTCAACTCGCTGGCGGTTGCGATCTACGCACCGGACGCCTTGAAGTGACCACGACGACCGCCCCGCAGCAGAGCCGCGCCGACGACATCGTCGGCGCGCTCCCGCGCAGGCGCACGGGGCGGGCGACGGCCCTGTTCATCGGGCTCAGCATCGCCATCGTGCTGCTGACGATCTATGCGGCCGGCCGCGGCCAGCTCGCGGTGCCCGCCGGCGAGGTCTTCGGCTCGATCATGCACCGCCTCGGCCTCGACATCGGCACGATGCCGCAGCACCCCCAGGGCGACAACACCCTGTGGAACGTCCGCTTCCCGCGGATCGCCCTCGCCCTGCTCGTCGGCGCAGCCCTCGCCACGGCCGGTGCCCTCATGCAGGGCATCTTCGGCAACCCCCTGGCCGAGCCCAGCGTCGTCGGCGTCTCGACCGGCGCCGCCTTCGCCGCCGCGATCGTCATCGTGTTCCAGATCCAGTTCATGGGCAGCTGGAGCGTCGCCGTCTTCGCCTTCGTCGGTGGACTCATCACGACGCTCGCGGTCTACTTCCTGTCGCGCGCAGACGGTCGCACCGAGGTCGTGACCCTCGTGCTGACCGGCATCGCGGTCAACGCGGTGTGCAGCGCCGGGCTCGCGCTGATGATCTTCCTCGGCGACACCGCCGCCCGCGAGCAGATCGTGTTCTGGCAGCTCGGCAGCCTCAACGGCTCACGCTGGGAACATGTCGTCGTCGTCGCTCCCCTGGTGGTCGTCGGACTGATCGGCTCCATGGTGCTGGCCCGCAAGCTCGACGTGCTGTCCCTGGGCGATCGCGCAGCGCGACACGTCGGCATCGATGTCGAACGGCTGCGCCTGGGTGCCATCGTGCTGGTCGCGCTGCTGACCGCCGCGGCCGTGGCCTTCGCCGGGATCATCGCCTTCGTCGGCCTGGTCGTCCCCCACCTGATCCGGATGGTCGTCGGACCCGGTCACCGCGTCCTCGTGCCCGCCAGCGCCCTGGCCGGTGCACTGCTCCTGCTCGGCGCCGACCTGATCGCCCGCACCGCGATGACCGGCGCCGACCTGCCGATCGGCATGCTGACGTCACTGGTCGGCGGACCGTTCTTCTTCTGGCTGCTGCGCCGCACCCGCAAGACGGCAGGAGGATGGGCATGAGCCAGCCCCTCACGCTGACCGGCGTCAGCGCCACGATCGGTGACAAGCGCATCCTCGACGATGTGTCGCTGCAGGTCTCACCCGGCGAGTTCGTCGCCCTCGTCGGCCCCAACGGCGCCGGCAAGACGACCCTGCTGAGCGTCATGGCAGGTGACATCACACCTTCGGCCGGCCACGCGACCCTCGACGGCATCGCGATGCACCGCTGGAAGGCGGCCGAGCTGGCCCGCCAGCGCGCCGTCCTGCCGCAGGAGCAACAGCGGCGTTCGGCTTCCGCGTCGTCGACGTCGTGCGCATGGGCCGCTCCCCCTGGGCCCGGCTGCCCGAAGAAGACCTCGACGACCTCATCATCGCCGAGTCGATGGAGCACACCGACGTCATCACCCTGGCCGACCGGTCCTTCCCGACCTTGTCGGGCGGCGAGAAGGCGCGCACGTCCTTCGCCCGTGTCCTCGCCCAGCAGACCAACCTGGTGCTGCTCGACGAGCCGACGGCTGCGCTCGACATCAGGCACTCCGAGCAGGTGCTGTCCCAGGCACGCCGCTTGGCGCGCGCCGGCCACGCCGTCGTCGCGGTCCTGCACGACCTGACGGTCGCCGCGGCCCACGCCGACCGGATCTGCGTGCTGGCCGACGGCCGGCTGATGGCCGACGGCACCCCTGCCGACGTCCTGACCCCGAGCTTGTCCGCCGATGTGTACCACCACCCGGTCGACGTCATCTCGCACGACGGACGCCTCGTCGTCCTGCCGCGGCTGACCCCGCTGAACCAGGAGGCCTCATGCGCACTGTGATGTCCAGACCCGTGATGACCACCGCTGCCGCCGCGATCGTGTCCGCACTGGTGCTCGTGCCGACGTCGGCCCAGGCTGCGAGCAAGGTGACGGTCTCCAACGGCCAGGGCAGCGCCAAGGTCGATCCCACGTACGCCACCAAGATCACGGTCAGCGGCTCGGGCTTCCAGTCGATCAAGAACGCGCACGGCGGCATCTACGTGTTCTTCGGAACCGTCAGCGGGGCCTGGCAGCCCAGCAAGGGCGGCCAGGTCGGCACGAACTACCGCTACGTGCCCGACAACGAGAGCAAGAACAACCAAGGATTCCAGCGGTTCGTGGCCTTCCCCGGCAGCGACACCGCTGACGCCGCCAACGGCGGAACCATCAAGGCCAACGGCTCATGGTCGACGCAGATGACCGTTCCCGGTGCGAGCTTCAAGACCGTCGACCGAGCCGGCAAGGTCATCGACGTCGACTGCCTCAAGAGCACCTGCGGCATCATCACGGTCGGTGCGCACGGCGTCAAAGATCCCAAGAACGAGACGTTCACCCCGGTGTCGTTCGAGTCCCTCCAGCAGGATCAGAAGCCCACGACGCAGGAGTCAGCGGCAGCTCCCGCGACCGGCGGCACGACAGCGCCCGGCGCCCAGGCTCCTGTCACCACGACCACCAAGGCCGTCAACCCGGCCAAGGCCACGGCGGCCGTCGACCGCGGCACTGCCGTCGTCGGTCGGGTCCTGTCGTTCACCGGCAAGGGATTCCTGCCCGGCGAACAGGTCATCGCGACGCTCGACGACGGCCGCGCAGCCGTCGGCCCTTGAGCGCTGGTCCGTCGGGCGAGATCGCCGGCGTGCTGCAGCTTCCCGAGGGAACCCAGGCCGGCACCCATGTCCTACGGCTCACGGGTGCCGCCTCGGGCGCCAAGCCCACCCGTGAACTTCCCGATCGCCGCCGAGACCACGCCGGTCGCCGCCGACGCCGACTCCGACGAAGCCGGCTGGGCGCCCTTCGCGTTCCTGGCCCTGGCGATCCTGGCACTGCTGTGCGCCGTGACCTTCGCGACGATGCGGTTCCGGTCGATCCGCAAGCGGGCGAAGGCGCCCGAACCGGCTGCTGCCACGACAGGAGGCGCCGCCCATGCGCTCTAAGATCGGCACTGCGATGGCAGCCTTCGTGACGACCGCAGTCGTGATGGCATCAGCCACCATGGCACTGGCCGCCGAGGCAGACCCAGTCGATCCCGACACTGTGGCGACCTCGCCGTCGCCGAGCGCGACGACCCCGACACCTGACGAGCCCACTGACTCCGAGCCGACCGAACCCGAGCCGACTTCCTCGACTCCGACTCCGACTCCGAGCCCGACGCTGCCGGCCACAACCCGCGTGATCGACGATGCCCAGCTGCGCTGGGGCATCAACAACGAGTCCAACAACAAGGCGTTTGCCCCGGGCACCTTCAACTTCCTCTCGGCCGGCAAGATCGGCGACCCCGGCGAAGGCAACAAGCAGATCAGCACCAGCGACCAGGGAGCCACCTGGAACAACGGCAAGGCGGCCGACTGGAAAGCCTCTGACGGCAACGTCGCGCTCGAGAAGTTCACGAACAAGACCTGGAAGCCCGCGACCTTCGCGGGCCTCAGAACGACGTCGGCCGGCGAGACCATGAACGGCAACAACGGGTTCAGCAACCATGAGGTCGTGCTCTCAGGCGGCACCGGAACCGTCGATCGCACCAAGCGGACGGCCTCGGTCCAGTGGACCGGGTCCTTCACAGTCGTCTACTACTCGGGCTACAGCTTCTTCTACGTCTCTGATCCCAAGCTCACCGTCTCCGGTGGTTCTGGGAGCTCACCGGAACACTCAGCGGCTTCGGCTCGTCGATGGATGACCTCACCCAGTGGAAGGCCGTCACACCGGTCAAGAACGTCGTGCTGGCCAACCTGCCTCGCATCGACCTCGGGTCTGACCGTGGATTCACCGTCAAGCCTGCGTATGCCAAGGTCCCGGTCTCGGTGCCTGGCGACCAGGCGGCCCAGATCCGTGACGGGGCGAGCTGGGGTTCCTTCCCGCAGTCGTTCATCAACTTCCAGACGGCTTCGGGTACTGCGTCGTACTGGTACTCCAGCGGGGGTGCTGCCGATGCGCACAAGGTCGCGCTGCCGATGACCGTCAGCTACGCCGCAGGCGCGCCGGTCAAGGCAACCCCACCGCCCACCGAGGGCAACAAGACCCCAGACATCGACAACTCGGCACCCGATGCTCCCTCCGCTGCCAACCATCCCGTGCCGGCCCCGACCGCGATCTCACAGCCAACGACGCTGCGCGCCCCCCCGTTGCAGTCGATGACGTGCTGCAGAGCGCACCGACGACGACCCAGTTCCGTCCAGCTTCCACCGTCACCGGTATCCAGCCGTTGTCCGACGACTCCGCCACTACCCGCGGCATCTGGATCCTCGGCGGCATCCTGCTCGGGGCGACGCTGCTCATCGCGGTCAGCCCGTTCGCCTACACCGCGCTGCGCAAGAGAGCTGATCATGACCTCAGCCGTCCCGTGGCCCAGCACGCCCTCATTCCCGGAAGATAAGGAATGCCTTCCCTCACTTCTTTCTCGCACATCATCGCTCCCCAACGCCGGCCCACCGGCATCATCTGAAAGGTAGACATGTCCATCACCACACGAACCCGTAGAGGGCTTGCCACCGCCATCGCCGCGGTGCTGTCGACCGGTGGCGTCGTCGCCCTGGCCGCCGGTCCCGCGCAGGCCGATCCGGTCAGCGTCACGACGGTCGGCGAAGCCCCCATCACCAACGCGACCTTCACCTGGGGCTTGAGCGACGAGCAGGGCGGTGGCGCATACGCCGGCGGGTGCAACTTCCTTTCCGCGGGCAAGGCCGGCAACACCGGCTCGAGCCGCACTTGGACCGAGGGCGACGGCTTCTACAAGACCATCGACGGCAACGTCACGATCGAGAAGCCCAACGCATCCGATGTGTTCTCCGAGCCGACCTGGGCCACCAAGTGCCTGACTCCTGCCGGGACACCTGTCACCCCCGGGTCGACGGCATCAGCGACCAAGAACCGCGTCAAGATCTCTGCCGGCTCGGGGCAGCTACGATCCGACCACCGGTGCCGGCAGCATCAGCTGGACCGGTTCCTTCACCTCGGTCTTCTACGGTGGCATGACGTACTGGACGGCCACCAATCCACGCCTCGTGGTCGACGCGGCCGGCAAAGGCAGCCTGACCGCAACCCTCAGTGGCTACGGCGCTGACATGGCGAACCCGGACGAGTGGGTCCCGATCCCCAACACCACGACCCCGGTGACTCTGGCCACCTTCACGGGCGTCGACATCGATGCTGACGGCATCACCGTCGCCCCCGAGTACGCCGGCAAGACCGTCACCGTCAGCTCGGGCACGCCCCGAGTCGACGACCGGCGCCAACTGGGGTTCGTTCCCGCAGTCGTTCGTCGACTTCCAGATCCTGACCGGCCAGTCGTCGTACTGGTACAGCTCAGGTGGCGCGCGTGACGCTGCCAAGCCTGCCAGCCCCTTCACCGTCGACGGCTACACCGTTGGCGACCGGCCGCAGGTCACGGTCGACACCGCCGAGGCAGACGTTGACGGCAGCACCGTCATCACCGTGACCGGAGCCAACTTCACGCCCGAGCTCGCCAAGGGCACCCGTCCCCCGCTGATGAACCAGAACGCCGGCGCCTATGTCGTGTTCGGCAAGTTCGCACCGGCATGGCGTCCTTCCACTGGCGCACTCGCTGCGACTCGCAAGACCGCTACAGCTGCCAACAGCGGCCTGAAGTGGGCTGTGCCGGCGGCCAGCATGGCTGGGATCGGCGGCCCCGCGCAGGGCGCCATCGAGTTGTTGCCCGACGGCACATTCTCGACGACGTTGACGATGAACAAGGCAGCGCTCGACCTCACCGCGACCGATGCTGCGCTGACGAACTACGGCATCTACACCTACCCCGGTAGCGGCGCCGTCCAGGCCGCCTACGAGACCTACACGCCGGTCACCTTCATCAAGAAGGCGTCGTCTGTCGAGATCACAGATGCGCCCACCACGTCGGTCCACGGCGCGTCCAGCACCGCCAAGATCACGGTCGACGGCGTCGACGGCATCGCCAACCCACCGGCACCGTCACGGCCAAGATCGGTGCCGCTACGCTCGCCTCGGCACCCGTCGACACCGATGGTCTCGCGACGCTCACGCTGCCCGGCACGACCGCCGCTGGAACGTCCAGCATCACGTACGCCTACTCCGGCGATGACAACTACGATCCGGCCGACGCCACCCAGGACCTGACGGTCTCGAAGGCTGCCTCGACGGTCACCGTGACCAGCGCACCCTCCAGCGTGCGCTTCGGCGCGGCGGCCACCGCACGCCTGACCGTCGCCGGCGTGGCCGGCGGCACCAAGCCGAGCGGAACCGTCACCGCCAAGGTCGGCAGCACGACGATCGGCAGCGGCGCCGTCAACTCAGCCGGCGTCGCGTCGCTCTCGTTGTCGAAGTCGCTGAAGGTAGGCGCATCGACCGTCGTCTACACCTTCTCGGGCAACGGCAACTACGTCGGTGCCGCCGCGTCGAAGAAGCTGACCATCGCCAAGGACAGCGTCACGATCGCCGACAAGGTCACCAAGAAGCCGACCACGAAAGAAGGCTGGCAAGGTCACGATCACGGTCAAGGCCAAGTCGTCGTCGACCAAGCCCAGCGGCAAGGTCACGGTCTACTTCAAGAAGAAGGGCCAGAAGACCGTCAAGACGTCGACTGGTTCGCTGAAGAACGGCTCGAAGGCGCTCAACGTCAAGAAGCTGAAGAAGGGCACCTGGAAGATCTACGTCAAGTACTCGGCAGGCTCGGGCTACAGCTCGGTCTCGTCCAAGTACGTCGGCACCGTCAAGATCACCAAGTAGTCACCACGTAGCACCTGCACCACCCGCTCCTTGGGCTTGTCGAGAGGTCTCCTTTCGACAAGCCCAAGGAGCTTTGCATTGCGCTTGTGGAGCTCTGCACTGCGCTTGTGGACAAGTCTTTCGCGGCAGAAATCGGTGTCGGCGGCCAGTTCTAGGTTGGAGGCATGGACGCAGTTCTCGACCCCGCGCAGGAGATTCTTGACCGAATCGCCGCCCGCGAGATCGAGCGCGCCCGCATCGAGGCCGCGACGGCAGCCGACATGCTCGAGCTCGCCGATCTGCGCCGCAGACAGGGCGAGGGCGACGTCAGCCTCGAGCGTCGACGCCTCCGAGCCACCTATGCCTCCGACGGCTCTCCAAGGTGTTGTTCCACGCTCCCCGCACGGTGCAGAACCGGTTGGCGGCGGCCCGCCGGGTTCGCGGGATCATGCCGCTGACCTGGCAGGCCCACCTCGACGGCCGCATCGACTCCTACCGCATAGGGCTGATCGCTGCGGCCGCCGACAAGCTCTGCGATCCCGAGTCTGTGATGCGGCTCGATCATCAAGCCGCCGGTTACGCCTCACGACACACCCCGTCCCAGCTTGAAGGGCTGGCTCCACCGGTTCGTCGTCCGGGCCGAGCCTGAAGCTGCCGCAGCGCGTGCCCGCGCCGAGCACGCCAGACGCGCGGTGTGGGCCAAGCACGGTGATGACGGCATGACGCGACTCACCGCCTACATCAGATCCACCGACGCCGCCCAGATCAGCGACTTGCTGACCAAGATGGCTCGCAACAAGCGCCGCCGACGGACGCACCATCGACCAGATGCGCGCCGACGCCTTCGTCGACCAGCTGCTGGGCGAGCACATGCCTCGACCAACCGGCGTGCGGTTGTCGGCGTCGTGGTCACGATCGAGTCATTGACCGGGCTCACCGACGAGCCTGGCGTCGCTCTCGACGGATCCTTTGCCCTGCCAGCCGACATGGTCCGCGACTTGGCCGCCGAGCCCGGCACCATCTTCTACCGGCTTCTGAAGAATCCACTAGGCCACCTGCTCGACATCACCGAGATCGGCTACCGCCCCTCTTCGAAGCTGCGGAGAGCTGTTGACTTCCCGCGACCAGACCTGCCAGTTCGCCACCTGCCACCGGCCGGCCGTCGAATGCGATCTCGACCATCAGATCCCCTGGCCGCACGGGCCAACAACCGCACGCAATCTCCAGACGCTGTGCCGGCGACACCACCAGATGAAGACTCATCTCGGGAGTCTGTGGGACAGCTCTAGCGACGCTGAAGTGCGCGCAGGATGAAGTTCTCGACTGCCTCGGGGGCAACCCGCCGAGCGCCCAGGCACTGGTGCACCAG
This sequence comes from Aeromicrobium sp. UC242_57, assembly GCF_044452305.1. Taxonomy (NCBI): domain Bacteria; kingdom Bacillati; phylum Actinomycetota; class Actinomycetes; order Propionibacteriales; family Nocardioidaceae; genus Aeromicrobium; species Aeromicrobium sp. UC242_57. The sequence goes on from NZ_JBIOAM010000002.1 coordinate 108,499, forward strand.
CGCCATGGTCGGCGCGACGTCGTCGACCTCGAAGACACCCTGCTGCTGACCGTCCTCGATGATGCTGCGCAGCACCGCCTCGACTGCCATGACGTGCTCACGGATCTCGGCCAACGACTCCCGCGACAACATCGCGTACAGCTGGGGCCGAAGCCGAAGTGGAACTCCTCCGACGAGCTCAGGTGCTCGGTGATGTAGATGCGCATCGCCTCGCTGGTCCCTGCGCAGGCTCCAGGGCCATCGACAGCCGATCCAAGTAGCGTTCGGTCTCCGCACTCGCAAACGCCACCACGATCGCGTCCTTGTCGGCGAAGTGGTTGTAGATCGCCGTACGTCCGATGCCCGCCTCAGAGGCGAGATCGGCCATCGTGACGGTGTCGAAGGACCGCTTGGCCAGTAGCGCGACCAACGCCTCGAAGATGCGGCGACGGGTTTGCTCGCGGTGTTGCTCGAGCGATCCACCAATGATCTTGGGCATTGTCGTAATGTACGGCAGGTGAGCACAACAGATCTCGCCCGCCAGGCCGCCGACGCCCTCCGTGAGCGTACGGGCGGGGGTGAGCACGACATCGCACTCGTCATGGGTTCAGGCTGGCTTCCGGCCGCTGACGCCCTCGGATCCCCGGACTACGAGGTTCCCCTGGCCGGGCTGCCAGGGTTCAGCGCGCCCGCCGTCGCCGGACACGGCGGCACCGTGCGTTCGGTCACGCTCGGCGACAAGCGCCTGCTGATCTTCCTCGGCCGCACCCACTACTACGAGGGCAAGGGAGTCGCAGCCGTGGTGCACGGTGTGCGCACCGCTGCGGCAGCCGGCGTCAAGACGCTCGTCCTGACCAATGGCTGCGGAGGCCTCAACCCGGCCTGGGCACCCGGCACGCCGGTGCTGATCAGCGATCACATCAACATGACCGCGACCTCACCGCTCGAGGGCGCGACGTTCGTCGACCTGACCGACCTGTACTCCTCACGGCTGCGGGCACTGTGCAAGGAGGCCGACCCGAGCCTCGACGAAGGCGTGTACGTCCAGCTGCCCGGACCGCACTACGAGACGCCTGCAGAGATCCGCATGGTCCGCACGATCGGCGGCGACCTGGTCGGCATGTCCACGACGCTCGAGGCGATCGCAGCGCGCGCCGCCGGTCTGGAGGTCCTCGGCATCTCGCTGGTCACGAATGCCGCCGCCGGCATGACCGGTGAACCCCTCAACCATGAAGAGGTCCTCGAGGCCGGCAAGTCCGCCGCAACCCGTATGGGCACCCTTCTGGGCAACATCCTGCCGAGAATCTGATGAAGGTCCTCGTCACCGGCGCTGGCGGCTCCATCGGACGAGCACTCGTCCGCGAGCTCCCCTGCGCTGGGACACGAGCTCCGCGGACTCGACCTGGTCGCCGACTCGGCGGGCGGCTGCTCGCTGGGCTGGATCGTCGGCGACTGCCTCGACCCGTCGGTCGTCGACGAAGCTGTCGCCGGCGTCGACGTCGTGGTCCATCTCGCGGGCAATCCCGACGAGGACTCCTTGCCCGCGAGCCTCGCCTCGCACGTCCACACGACCGGGCGCCTGCTCGACGCCATGGTCACGCACGGGGTGCGACGCATCGTCTATGCGAGCAGCAACCACGCCGTCGGACGCACCGAGCGCAGCGAGCTGCTGACCACGTCGGTCCCCCGCGACCCGACACCTTCTACGGGGTCGCGAAGGTCGCGGCAGAGGCGCTGCTGAGCCTCTACGCCGACCGGTACGAGCTCAGCGCGACCGCTCTGCGGATCGGCACGTTCGAAGAGCAACCAGCCACCGTGCGCGCCCTCTCGACCTGGCTGTCACCAGCCGATGCCGTCCGCATGGTCGACGCCGCCATCGGCTCGACGACGCCTGGCCTCCACATCGCGTACGGTGTCTCCGCGAACACTCGCGGTTGGTGGGATCTGCGTCCCGGACGTGAATTCGGGTACGAGCCCCGCGACGACGCACAGAACATATGCCGACCAGGTGCCATCGCGCGTCGAGGACGAGCAAGAGGCTGCGCACGTCGGCGGCTCGTTCGTCGCCGCACCCCCACGACCTGCCTTCTGAAGGGAAACCCATGACCGACGACCTCGTCGCCCGCGCCCAAGACTGGATCAACCAAGATCCTGACCCCAGTCACCCGCGCCGAGCTGCAACAGCGATCGACTCCGATGACGTCGCCGAGATCGCCGACCGGTTCTCCGAGCGTCTGCAGTTCGGCACAGCAGGGCTGCGTGGCGCACTGGGTGCCGGTCCGAACCGGATGAACCGGGTCATCGTGGCGCAGGCAGCGTCAGGGCTGGCCGCCTACCTGCTGGAGAAGGGCAAGAGTCCGTCTGTCGTCGTCGGCTACGACGCCCGGCACAACTCTGACGTGTTCGCCCGTGACACCGCCGAGATCATGCAGGGTGCGGGTGTCCAGGCGTTCCTGCTGCCCACGCACCTGCCCACGCCGGTGCTGGCGTTCGCGATCCGGCACCTCGGCTGCTCAGCCGGTGTCATGGTCACGGCCTCGCACAACCCTCCGCAGGACAATGGCTACAAGGTCTACCTCGAAGACTCCAGCCAGATCGTGCCGCCCGCTGACGCCGAGATCTCCGACGCCATCGACGCGGTCGGACCGGTTGACGAGATGCCCCGCAGCAACGACTACGAGACGTTGGGCCCCGAGGTCGCCGAGGCCTACGTCGAGGCGGTCGTGGCGCTGCCCGCCGACGGACCTCGCGACGTCATCGCCGTGTACACCCCGATGCACGGGGTCGGCCGCGACACGCTGGTCGAGGTCGTGGCCCGGGCGGGCTTCGCGCCGCTGCACGTCGTCCGCGAGCAGGGCGATCCGATCCGGACTTCCCGACCGTCGTGTTCCCCAACCCCGAAGAGCCCGGCGCGATGGACCTGGCGCTCAAGCTGGCCTCCGAGGCAGGCGCCGATCTCATCATCGCCAACGACCCTGATGCCGATCGCTGTGCGGTGGGCGTACGCGACGGCGAGTCGTACCGGATGCTCACGGGCGACCAGGTGGGCGTGCTGCTGGCGGAGTTCCTGCTGCAACGGGGCGTGGCGGGCACGTACGGCGCCTCGATCGTGTCGTCCGATCTGCTGGGCCGTCAGGCCGCCGCCTACGGTCAGCCCTGGCAGCAGACGCTGACCGGATTCAAGTGGCTCGGCAAGATCCCGACGCTGGTCTACGGCTATGAGGAGGCCCTGGGCTACAGCGTCGCTCCCGACATCGCCCGCGACAAGGACGGCGTGTCAGCAGCCATCACGGTGCTCGAGATGGCCGCCAACCTGAAGGCCGAAGGGCTCACGCTGCTCGATGCCCTCGACGACATCTACCGCCGGCACGGCCTGCACGCGACGTCCCAGCTGTCGGTGCGGGTCGACGACCTGTCGATCATCAGCCGGGCCATGGACGTCCTGCGCACCGCTCCCCCGACCGTCCTCGGCGGCCTTGCCGTGACGTCGGTCGACGACCTCGCCGACGGCTACCAAGGGCTGCCCCCGACAGACGGCATCCGGCTCGGGCTCGAGGGCGGCGCGCGCATCATCGCCCGCCCGTCCGGCACCGAGCCCGAGCCAAGTGCTACCTCGAGGTCGTCATCCCGGTCACCGACTCGATCGAGGCCGCACGCGAAGTCGCCGACGTGCAGATCTCCGGCATCAAAGCCGATCTGGCCGCAGCGCTCGGTATCTGACCGCACCGCGGTGACTTGGCGACCTGTCCCGAGGTGGGACAGGTCGCCAGGTCACCGCTAACTCCGCTGGGTCTACTTCTTGACCACCTTGATCGTGAACGACGTCGACGAGCCCTTCGCGACACCGTTGCCGGCGTGCTGGCCGTGACCCGCTTCGTGCCGGTCGACGTGATCTTGCCGAGGCGGATCTTGACCCTGCCGGCCTTGACCGTCCCGGTGTGCTCTTGCCCTGCACCCGCACCGTGACCTTGCCGCCGTCGACCGTGAACCCGGCTGCCTTGACGCTGAGCGTCACGAACGGCTTGGTGCGATTCTTGACGATCTTGGTCGGGCTGACCGAGATCCTCTTGATCGACGTGGCGGCCTTGGCGACCGTGAGAGTCGTCGACACCGACGCCGGGTCGTGCGATGCATCACCGGCGTAGAACACCCGCAGCTGATGCGTGCCGACCGCGATCGTGCGGTCCAGCGTGATCCTGGCGGTGCCGTTCTTCAGCACCCCGCTGCCGACCCGATCGTCACCGAGGGCGACGTAGACCGGTCCGGTCGCACCCGCCGGGCCGGTCACCACGACCACGGCACCCGTGCCGTAGGTCGACGTCGCTGCCGTGGCGGTCAGACCGGCTTCCGACTTGAGCACCTCGATCGTCAGCGTCGCCGTCGAACCGGCGTGATCGGCGTCGCCCCCGTAGACGACCTTCAGGACGTGGCTTCCCAGCGGCAGCACGCCCGTCGGGAGCGTGACCACACCGTCGACGAGATCACCCGACGCCAGCTCGGTCGTCCTCTCGAGCAAGGTGACCTCGCCCGACGGGGTCCCCTCACCAGTCGACGACACCGTGACCTTGATGTCGGCAGAGGTGCCGTTGCGCACCGTCGCCGGGGCCTTCACCGAGACGGCTGAGCCGAGCTCGGCGGCATCGAAGCCGACGATCTCCGGGTCATGGTCGCTAGCCCGGAACGGACTCGCGTCGTAGAAGTCGGTCACGTTGTAGTTGAACCGGCTGTACTCGCGGGCCACCGACTCGTAGGAGTTGATGTTCCAGATGTCGGCACCCGTGATGGTCTCGTCCGCCTCGTGGGAGGCGAAGACGTGGTCGAGCGAGCCAACCGCCCCGTCGAACTGGTAGGTCTCCTTGTCGGTGCGCTCTGCCGCGACGTTGACGAAGCCCGCGGCCTCGATGATCGCTACCGGCTCCTCCTTGTTGTAGGAGTTGAAGTCGCCGGTCAAGAAGACCTTGTCGGTCCCGGCAGGTTCGCCTCGACGTCCTCGGCGAAGGCCACGAGCGCCGTCGCCTGGTTCTTGCGCGACAGGTTCGAAGCCCCTTGACCATCACCCTGGTCGGCGTTGGCACCGGTGCCGGAACCCTTCGACTTGAAGTGGTTGACGATGACGACGAACTTCCCGCTGGCCGGACGGTCGACCTGGGTGAAGGCCTGTGCGAGCGGCGCCCGGGCGTTCACGAAGGCCGGGTCGTCCAGGATCGTCGACGTGCCGACCGGTGCGATCTTCGCCGGCCGGTAGATCAGCGCAGTGCGGATGACGTCCTCGCCGGTCGTCGGGACGGTCGTCGGCGACGGGACGGCTGCCCAGGTGTCGGCGCCGGCCGCGCTGTTGAGCGCTGCGACGAGCGTGTTGAGCGCCGTGTCACGGGGCTGGCCGAGTGCCGCGGAGTTCTCGATCTCCTCCAGCGACACCACGTCCGCGCCCAAGGTGTTGATCGCCGTGACGATCTTGGCCTGCTGGCGTGCCAGGTTGGCCGCATCGGCCGCGCCACGCGGACCGTTGCCCGCTCGACGCATTCGGCGAACCGCACTCATTGGTCGTGATGGGTTTGCCGGCGCGGTCGTTGTAGTACGAGCACTTGTTGGCCGCGCTCGCCGCCACGTAGTCGACGCCCGTCGTCGTGAAGTAGTTCAGGACGTTGAACGTCGCCAGCTTGACCTGACCGCCGACGGGTTCGGGTGCGGCCTTGCGCGTCGAGCCGAACGACACCGGCTCGGTGCCCGTCGCGGTCAGCTGCTGCCGGGGCTGCAGCTTCCAGCCGTTGTTGCGGTAGTCCAGCACGACGGGCTGCTCGAACGTGACGGGTGCCCCGACCCGCACCTCGTTGTCAGCCCTGAGCCACGGCAGCGCGATCTCCTGGTTCGCTGCGGTCAGGAAGTTGAGCGTCGAGCCGTCGTCGAGCGTGATCAGGTCGGCTGCATTCTTCTTGGCCAGCGCCACGGCGGGTGCACCCGGCGCGACGACGTTCGTGGGATTGTCGAACGGTTCCGTGCCCGGAGCCAGACCGATCTCGGCGTACTGGTTGGTCGAGTAGTTGTTGGTCACGGTGTAGTCGCCCTGCGGCGCGAGCAGCATGCCTTCGAGCGACTCCTTCTGCGTCTCGTTCAGCGGGAAGGCCACCTCGGCGGGCGTCACCGGCTCGTGCTCGTCGGTCAGGGACCGTCCAGGTCGGGAGCCGTCAGCTCGGTCATCCCACCGAACTCGACGACCTTGCCGGTCACCTCGACGTACGTCCCGGTGTCGACGGCCGCCGCAAAGGCAGAACCGAACACGAAGATGCCGTCCGAGGCGGTGTGCGTCGCCAGGTCGACAGCTCCGCCGGTGCCCGGGCTCTGGATGTACGCGCCGCTGAAACCGCCGGTCTTGTAGACGGCCGTCACGACGCCGCGCGTCGTGGCCTGCCCGCGACGCTGCGGGCTCTTGGGCCCGTCGCCCTGGATCTGCGCGATAGGACCGTTGATCGGCGGCGGCAGCGGCAGGACGCAGGTCGCGCCGCAGTTCTGCGGGGTCACGGCATCGGTCTCGGACAACGTGAAGTCGACCGCGTTGTTGTCGGTGTCGGCGAAGCCCGCACGATTGATCGACTTGCGCACCGACGTGGCGCCCGGCGCAGGTGCGACGGCCGTCTCGTAAGTGTTGCTCGTGCCGAACCCGATCAGGTCCACGATGCTGTTGTCGCTCGCCCGGGTGCCGGTCAGATCACCCGTCAGCGCCGGGATCAGCTCGGTCGAGCCACGAGCGCCAGGGGTGCCACCGCCTGCCGCAGGGGCGAGCGTCGTGACCTGGTCGGGTGTCGGCAACGGGGCACCCACCGGTGGCGAGCCATTGGAGTTGCCCGCCACGAGGAAGTGCTTGCCGGGCTGGATGATGCCGTCGAGGTCGTACTTGGTGTTGACGCTGAAGGGTGCCGAGTTCGTGGCGGCCCGGTACTGCAGCGACCACTCGCTGATGTCGACCGCCTCGGACGTCGGGTTGTACAGCTCGACGAACTTCTGGTTGTACGGCTGACCTGCGCTGCCACCGGTGATGTACAGCCGTTGATGATGACGTGATCGGCCGCAGCCGCCGACGCCGGCGCGGCAGGCAGCGCGACGAGGGACGTCAGCGCGACTGCTGCGGCGGCGAGGAACGAGGTCTTCACTTCTTGACCACCTTGACCGTGAAGCTGGTCGAGGAGCTCTTCGCGACCTCGTTGCCGGCATAGGTCACAGTGACCCGCTTGCTACCGGTCGACGTGAACTTGCCTAGCTTGATCTTGACCTTGCCGGCCTTGACCGTCCCGGTGTCAGTCTTGCCGCTGGCCCGAAGCGTCACCTTGCCGCCGTCAACCGTGAAGCCGGCACCTGCCACCGACACGGTCACCGTGGCCTTGGTCCGGTTCTTGACGATCTTGGTCGGGCTGACCGAGACCTTCCTGGTCGTCGTGGCGCCCTTCGTGATCGTCACGCCGACCGTGGTCTGCGCACTGTCGAACGATGCACTGCCGCCGTAGTAGACGTCGAGCGTGTAGCTGCCCGGCTTCAGCACGGTCTTGCCGAGCGAGACGGTGGCGACACCGTCCTGCAGGAAGCCGACGGCGATCATGTCGTCGCCGTTCGCCAGGTACAGCAGGCCCGAAGCGCCGGGGCCGCCCGTCACCCGCACCTTGGCCGCGGTGCCGTACGCCGCACCTGCGGACGTCGCGGTCAGCGGCGCCGTGCCCTTCAGCACGTTGACGTCGACGGCCGTGGTCGACGCCTCGTGGTTGCCGTCGCCGGAGTACGCGACGGACAGCTCGTGCCGACCGACCGTCAAGCCCGACACGTCGGTGCTGACCGTCGCGGACCCGTTGCTCACCGTGGCGCTTCCAAGCCGGTGGTGCCGTCGGAGATCGTCACCTCGCCCGTGGGATCGGTGCCAGTGGCCGAAGCCACCGTGACCTCGATCTGCGCCGGGACGTTGACCTTCGTCGGGGCAGGCTCGTCGGCGGACGCCGTCGTGCCGGCCTTGGCGATCGTGGCGACGACCGTCCCGGTCGAAGCGGGATAAGCTGGCGTCGCCGGCGTACACGACCGTGAGGTTCGATGCTCCCGCACCAAGGTCCTCCGAGTCGACCGTGACCGTGGCGGTCCCGTTCGCGAGCGTCGCCGTGCCGACCACGGTGTCGCCCTTCTTGACCGCGACCTCGCCGGTCGGCGTCTCTTCCGGACCGCTGACGGTCACGGCGATCGCGACATCGTCGCCGTAGGTTCCCGCGACCGCATCGGCCGTGACGGAGGCACCCGTGACGTTGAGCGGGACGACGATCTTCGTGCCGTTCGGGTAGACCGTCGACTCGACGCGCATCGCGCCGCTGGCACCGGCCGGAAGCGCGAACGACAAGGCAGCGCTGTCGTTGACTACTGCCTTGGAGGGAAGCGTCACGCTCTGGCCGTCGCCGTAGAACAGCTTCGACGAGACCGTCTTGTCGGCGGGGCTGCCGAGCGAGCCCAGCTTGATCTTGGACAGCGTGTAGCTGACGGTCGCACCGACCCGGTACGTGTCCTTGAGGCTCGTCACCTGGACGGCGTGCTTGGCGTAGCTCGGCGAGACCGGGCTGTTGTCCTCGAAGAACTTCTCCCAGCCGTCGCGGTCGACCAGCGCGGTGTCGGTGTTGACGCCCTTCTTGAACGCCCGAAAGTTGTCGCCGCCGGCGGCGAGGAACGAGAACGTCGCGACCTTGTAGTCCTTGGCCAGGTCGAGCGCCTCACCGTTGATCCGCACCGCGATGATGCGATCGCCTTCGGCCCTGTTCGCGTCGTACGTGTAGGTCACGTTCTTGGACAGACCGAGCTGCAGGTAGGGCCGCGACGGTGCCGGACCTCCGGGATTGGTCTGCCACTGCTGCTCGAGGATCTCCTTGACGTCGGCGCCCTTGCGCTGACCGAGTTGAGGTTGTTGGCGAAGGGCAGGACGGTGTTGAGCTCGCCTCGAGTCACGACTCCGTCGCTGTTGACAGCGTCACCGGGAACGCCGGCGTACTTGAGGTCGGCGCGCAGCCCGCCGGGGTTGACGATGCCGAGATCTGCCCCTGCGTCGGTGTCCTTGATCCGGTACAGCAGCGCATCGGCGACCAGGTTGCCGAGCGACGACTCGCTCGCACGATCCTCCACGAGCGGCGTCGCGGTCGGGTTGACGTAGGCGCGGGTGATGTCGTCGGTGACCTCGCCCTTCGCGACGTTGCCGACCTGGTTCGCGTAGGTCACCGCAGCGTCGCGGATGTCCTTGATGGGCTGCAGTCCCGGGTTGGTCGTCAGGATCGCGGCGTCGGTCTGCGCGCCACGCGCGACCGTCTTGGCCTCGACCGTCGTGACGGCATCGGTGTCGGTGTCGACGCTCAGCTTGATCTGGCCGACGTTCTCGCCGTACTGGCCGGTCTGGATCACCGGACGGGTCCGGTTGGTGCCGGGAACCGGTGCGTCGTACACGTACTTCTGGTGGGTGTGCCCCATGAAGATCGCGTCGACGTCTGGCGAGGTGTTGTTGACGAGACGGTTGAAGACCTGGCTCTGCGCCATCGCCTGCGTGAATGTCTGCGAACCGTCAGGCGCACCCTCGTGGAAGGACGCGACCGTGACGTCCGGCTGCTGGTCGGCCGGGAGCCGGGCGATCTCGGTGATGGCCTGGTTGATCGAGTCGGACGGATCGCCGAAGGTCAGCCCTGTGACGCGGTCGGGTGCGACCAGCGTGGGCGTCTCCTGCGTGACGGCGCCGATCACGGCCACCTTGACGCCCGCGACGGTGAAGATCTCGTACGCGGGCAGGGCGCGGCTGTTGTCGGCCTTGCGCACGTTCGCGGCGAGGATCTTGAAGTCCGCCTGCGGCACGATGCGATTGATCAGGTCGGCGTAACCCTGGTCGAACTCGTGATTTCCGGCTGCCGTGGCGTCGAGCCCGATCTCGTTGAGGATGTCGATCGTCGGCTCGTCGCCCTGCAGGGCAGAGGCGAAGACCGAGGCGCCCACGTTGTCACCGGCCGACACCATCAAGGTGTTGGCCGCGCCGCCGTCGGCCTTGAGGTCCTCGACGACCTTGGCCCACTTCAACGTGTCGGCGTCGACCCGTCCGTGGAAGTCGTTGATGCCGATCAGGTTGATCGTGACCGGATCGGCGGCCTGGGCCGGTGAGGCGACGAGCAGCGAGCCACCCAGCAGGGCGGCGGCCGCGACGGACAACAGTCCTCGGACAGTGGATTTCACGGGTTCCCCTTTGTGTTTCTTAACGAAAGGGGAACCGCACAGCGCACGTCATCCCCCGATGAGCACTCCCTGAAAGGCGCAAGGCTGAGAAGCTCTCAGGGGCGTGTGGCCTACATGACACCCCGCGGCCCCGACCGCCGTCAACGGGTTTCAGACGACCGCAACGTGACGAATTGGTGAAGTTGCTCCAGAAAGCAGCGGATCGGCGTGCACGGCCCGTTCTGCATTGGCCCACGGGCCGTCCAGGGGCCTAGTGTTGAAGTCGGTCTCGACGACGAGGCCGATGCGGGTTGTCTACATGCATGGAGGTCCTTTGTGACAGGCGCCAGCAGCTCACTGCGCCAGACCCTCGACGGTCTGCCAGGTGTCGACCAGGTCGGGCTCGAAGCCCGAGCCGCTGGTCTGGGCACCCGCTCGATCAAGACGACAGCCAAGCAGTGGGCCATCGACCTGGCCATCTCGATGGTCGACCTGACGACGCTCGAAGGTTCCGACACGCCGGGCAAGGTCCGCGCGCTGGCCAACAAGGCCATGCGTCCCGACCCGACCGACCCAGCTGCCCGGCTGCCGCAGCCGTGTGCGTCTATCCCGACATGGTCGCGGTTGCCAAGGAGACGCTCGGCAGCAGCGGCATCAACGTCGCGGCCGTCGCCACGGCCTTCCCGTCCGGCCGGGCCGCGCTCGACATCAAGCTCGCTGACACGACCGATGCGGTCGAGGCCGGTGCCGACGAGATCGACATGGTCATCGATCGCGGCGCCTTCTTGCGAGGCGACCTGAGCCGGGTCTACGACGAGATCGTCGCGACCCGTGAAGCCTGCGTGCGGCCCGACGGCACCCACGCCCACCTGAAGGTCATCTTCGAGACCGGCGAGCTGCAGACGTACGACAACGTCCGCAAGGCGTCGTGGCTCGCGATGATGGCCGGCGCCGACTTCATCAAGACCAGCACCGGCAAGATCCAGCCTGCCGCGACCTTGCCCGTGACGCTGGTGATGCTGGAGGCGGTGCGCGACTTCCGGGCCGAGACCGGGCGCCAGGTCGGCGTCAAGCCGGCCGGCGGCATCCGCACGACCAAGGACGCGATCAAGTACCTCGTGATGGTCAACGAGATCGTCGGCGATGACTGGCTCGACCCGGACTGGTTCCGGTTCGGCGCATCCACGCTGCTCAACGACCTGCTGATGCAGCGCCAGAAGCTGGCCACCGGCTTCTACTCCGGCCCCGACTACGTGACGTTGGACTGATTTCATGGCTTCGAAGTTTGAGTACGCACCCGCCCCCGAGTCGCGGGCGATCGTCGACATCAAGAGCCGTACGGGCTGTTCATCAACGGACGGTTCAGCGACGGCTCCGGAACGTCCTTCAAGTCGATCAGCCCGTCGACCGAGGAAGTGCTCGCCGAGATCGCCGAGGCGACCGCCGACGACGTCGACCGGGCCGTCAAGTCCGCCCGCAAGGCGTACGACACCGTCTGGTCGAAGATGCCCGGCAGCGAGCGCGCCAAGTACCTGTACCGGATCGCCCGCATCATGGCCGAACGCTCGCGCGAGTTCGCGGTGCTGGAGTCGCTCGACAACGGCAAGCCGATCAAGGAGTCCCGCGACGTCGACCTTCCCCTGGTCTCGCAGTGGTTCTTCTACTACGCCGGCTGGGCCGACAAGCTTGTCGTACGCCGGCCTGGGACCCGACCCGCGTGCGCTGGGCGTCGCCGGTCAGGTCATCCCGTGGAACTTCCCGATCATGATGCTGGCCTGGAAGATCGCCCCGGCGCTCGCCGCCGGCAACACCGTCGTGCTCAAGCCTGCCGAGACCACTCCCCTGACTGCGCTGCTGTTCGCCGAGGTGTGCCAGCAGGCCGAGCTGCCGCCGGGCGTCGTCAACATCATCACGGGCGCCGGCGCGACCGGGCAGGCCCTGGTCGAGCACCCCGACGTCGACAAGGTCGCCTTCACCGGCTCGACCGCCGTCGGCAAGGCCATCGCTCGGTCGGTCGCCGGAACACACAAGAAGGTCACCCTCGAGCTCGGCGGCAAGGCCGCCAACATCGTGTTCGACGACGCGCCGATCGACCAGGCCGTCGAGGGCATCGTGCGCGGCATCTTCTTCAACCAGGGTCACGTGTGCTGCGCCGGATCGCGGCTGCTGGTGCAGGAGAGCGCCTACGACGAGGTGCTCGAGAAGCTCAAGCGCCGCATGTCGACGCTGCGACTGGGCGATCCGCTCGACAAGAACACCGACATCGGCGCGATCAACTCGCGCGAGCAGCTCGATCGCATCACCGAGCTGTCCGCGATCGGGGACGCCGAAGGCGCCGAGCGGTGGTCGCCTCCGTGCGATCTCCCATCGAACGGGTTCTGGTACGCCCCGACGATCTTCACCGGCGTCACCCAGGCCCACCGCATCGCGCGCGAGGAGATCTTCGGGCCGGTCCTGTCGGTCCTGACCTTCCGCACCCCGTCCGAGGCCGTCGAGAAGGCCAACAACACGCCGTACGGACTGTCCGCCGGGGTGTGGACCGAGAAGGGCTCACGCATCCTGCACATGGCCAACCAGCTGCGCGCCGGCGTGGTGTGGGCCAACACGTTCAACGTCTTCGACCCCGCGTCGCCGTTCGGCGGCTACAAGGAGTCCGGCTACGGCCGCGAAGGTGGCCGCCACGGCCTCGCCGCGTACCTCGAAGGAGCAGCACGATGACTCGACTCGACGTCCGCAAGACGCACAAGCTCTACATCGGTGGCGCGTTCCCGCGCTCGGAGTCCGGCCGCACCTACGAGGCACTCGACTCCAAGGGCGGCCTCATCGCCCACATGGCCAAGGGCTCCCGCAAGGACGGCCGTGACGCGGTCGTCGCGGCACGCAAGGCGTTCAGCGGATGGTCGGCGCGCACGCCTTACAACCGTGGCCAGGTGATCTACCGGATCGCCGAGGTCATGGAGGGCCGGCGCGAGCAGTTCACCGCGCAGCTCGTCGAGGCCGAGGGGGTATCGACCAAGAAGGCCGAGACCTACTTCGACGCCGCCGTCGACCGGGTGGTCTGGTACGCGGGCTGGGCTGACAAGTACGTCCAGGTGCTCGGCAACGCCAACGCCGTCTCGTCGCCGTACTTCAACCTGTCGACCCCCGAACCGACCGGTGTCGTCACGATCATCGCTCCGTCCGGCGCCCTGCTGGGTCTCGTGTCGGTCATCATGCCGGCGATCGCCACCGGCAACACCGTCGTCGTGATCGCGAGCGAGGCCGCTCCTGTGCCAGCCGTGACGTTGTCCGAGGTCATGGCGACGTCCGACGTGCCCGGCGGTGTCGTCAACATCCTGACCGGCTCGGCTGCCGAGATCGCACCGTGGCTGGCCAGCCACATGGACGTCAACGGGCTCGACCTGGCCGGTGTGGCCGATCCGGGAGCTCGCGACCTCGCTCGAGGTCGCCGCGGCCGAGAACCTCAAGCGCGTCCTGCGCGCCCCGGCGTCGAAGGTCGACTGGCTTGCCGAGCCGAGCCTGGCCCGGCTGGAGGCATTCGTCGAGACCAAGACGGTCTGGCACCCCATCGGCGTCTAGTGGGTGTCGTGATCCTTGCCGGACCCTCGGGGTCCGGCAAGTCGCACCTCGCGGCGAAGCTCGGCTGGCCGGTGCTGCGGCTCGACGACTTCTACCGCGATCTCGACGAGCCCGACATGCCCCGCTCGACCCTCGGCATCGTCGACTGGGACGACGTCGGCTCGTGGGGCGCAGTCGATGCGGTCGGCGCGATCGCCGAGCTGTGCGCCTCGGGATCAGCCGAGGTGCCGGTCTACGACATCGCGACGAGTCGTCGTACCGGCACGCAGACGTTGACGGTCCCTGACGGCAAGTTCATCGCCGAGGGACTGTTCGCCCCTGTCATCGTCGACGCCTGCCGGGAGGCCGGGTTGTTGGACGCCGCGATCTGCCTACGACGTCATCGACTGCTGACGTTCGCGCTGCGATTCGCCCGCGACCTGCGCGAGGGCCGCAAGTCGCCGTGGGTGCTCGTGCGCCGGGGCTGGCGGCTCATGCAGGACGAGCCACAGGTCGTGGCCGATGCCGTGGCCCACGGATGCACCCCGATGTCGCCGCGAGAAGCCCGGATGCTGCTGGCCGGTTGACCACCCCTCGGCGGTTTCCCACGAGGCCTCGCGTCTTTGGCACATACCTCGCGTTCTAGCGGGACTCCCCGAGCGTCTTTGGCAGGTACCTGGGGTTACAACCCTTGGAGAGTGAGCAATCCCCTAGGTCTCGTGGGAAACCGCCCTACCCTGCCGCCGTTGGATCCGCCCACAGCGAACACGGCCAGATGCAGGGAACAAGCACGGACGCATGACAGTTGAGCCCAGCAGACTCAAGTCTGAAGACTCGACCCATAGGAGTAGGCGTGAGCGCACTGCAGCAGTTCCCCGTGCTGGCCCTGGAGGACGTCGTCGTCCTGCCCGGCATGGTCGTCCCGATCGAGCTCGACGACGCGGCCCGTGCCGCCGTCGACGCCGCCCGCACCAGCAACGACGACCGCATCCTCGTGGCCCCGCGCCTCGAGGACCGGTACGCCACCCACGGCGTCATCGCCACGATCCAGCAGATCGGACGCCTCCCCGGCGGCGGACCCGGCGCGGTGCTCCGCGCCGAGCAGCGCGCCCACATCCAAGGCGGCGTGACCGGCCCCGGCGCGGCCCTGTGGGTCGAGGCCGAACCCCTCACCGACGCCGAGCCCAGCGAGGCCGTGCTCGACCTCGCGCAGGAGTACAAGGGCCTGCTCGTCGCGATCCTGCAGAAGCGCAACGCCTGGCAGGTCATCGACTCCGTGCAGCGGCTGACCGCACCCGGCGAGCTCGCCGACACCGCAGGCTACGCGTCATACCTCGAGCTCGAGCAGAAGCGACAGCTGCTGGAGACCGAGGACGTCGCCGAGCGGCTGACGACCCTGATCGGCTGGTCCCGCGACTACCTCGCCGAGGCCGAGGTCAACGAGAAGATCTCAGAATCGGTGCAGGAGAGCATCGAGGCGAACCAGCGCGAGTTCGTCCTGCGCCAGCAGCTGGCCGCGATCCGCAAGGAGCTCGGCGACGACGAGCCCGAGGACACGAAGGACTACCGCGAACGCGTCGAGGAGGCTGACCTGCCCGACGACGTCCGCAAGGCTGCGCTGCGCGAGGTCGGGCAAGCTCGAGCGCGGCAGCGACCAGAACCCCGAAGCGGGCTACATCCGCACCTGGCTCGACACGGTGCTCGAGCTGCCCTGGGGCGTCAAGACCGACGACAACACCGACATCACAGCGGCCCGTGCGGTGCTCGACGCCGATCACCACGGCCTCGACGACGTCAAGGACCGGATCGTGGAGTACCTCGCGGTGCGCGCCCGCCGCAGCGAGCGCGGCATGGAGGTCGTCGGCGGACGAGGTTCCGGTGCCGTCATGGCGCTCGTCGGACCTCCTGGCGTCGGCAAGACCTCGCTCGGCGAGAGCGTCGCCAAGGCGCTGGGCCGCAACTTCGTCCGCGTCGCCCTCGGCGGCGTGCGCGACGAGGCAGAGATCCGCGGACACCGCCGCACCTACGTCGGCGCTCTCCCCGGCCGCCTGGTCCGCGCGATCGGCGAGGCAGGCTCGATGAACCCCGTCGTGCTGCTCGACGAGATCGACAAGGTCGGCTCCGACCACCGCGGCGATCCTGCGGCGGCGCTGCTCGAGGTGCTCGACCCGGCGCAGAACCACACGTTCCGCGATCACTACCTCGATCTCGACCTCGACCTGTCGGACGTGCTGTTCCTGGCCACCGCCAACGTCATCGAGCAGATCCCCGAAGCCCTTCTCGACCGCATGGAGCTCGTCCAGCTCGACGGCTACACCGAGGACGACAAGGTCCAGATCGCACGGCAGTACCTGGCGCCCCGCCAGCTCGAACGTGCTGCCTTGACCGTCGACGAGGTCGAGATCACCGACGGCGCGCTGCGCTCGATCGCGGCGTCCTACACCCGTGAGGCGGGCGTGCGGCAGCGAGAACGACTGCTGGCCAAGGTGTTCCGCAAGGTCACGACCAAGCTGACCGACCCGGCAACCGTCCAACCTGTCGTCGTCGACGAGAACACCCTCGTCGACTACGTGGGACGGCCCCGCTTCGTCCCCCGAGGTCGCTGAGCGCACTGCCGTGCCAGGCGTCTCCACCGGGCTCGCCGTCACGGGCCTCGGCGGCGACGTGCTCTTCATCGAGGCCAGTGCCTTCGACGGCGAGCGCAACCTCGCGATCACGGGTCAGCTCGGCGACGTCATGAAGGAGTCGGCGCACATCGCACTGACCTACGTCCGGTCGCACGCCGAGGCGATCGGCATCGACCCGGCGACGTTGGAGCGCTCGATCCACCTGCACGTGCCGGCCGGCGCGGTGCCCAAGGACGGGCCGTCCGCGGGCGTCACGATGATCACGGCGCTGACGTCGTTGGCGCTGGGACGCAACGTCCGGGCCGATGTCGGGATGACGGGCGAGGTAACGCTCAACGGCCGGGTCCTGCCGATCGGTGGCGTCAAGCAAAAGCTGATGGCGGCGCAACGTGCCGGTCTCAAGACCGTCTTCATCCCGGCGCGCAACGAGGTCGACCTGGCCGACGTGCCCGACGAGGTGCTGGCCGAGCTCGACGTGCGTCCGGTGGCCGATGTCGCCGAGATCCTGGCCTACGCGCTGGAGGAGGCGACCGTCACGACTGCGACCGCCGCGGCCTGACTCCCCCACCGGTGGGTCAGGCGCTGCGGAGACGGTTGCCCAGGCAGAAGCCCAGCAGGCCGAGCAAGGTGATGCCCAAGGCCGTCTCGATCTCGGAGGCCCACTCGACCCACCGGGCAGGGTCCTCACCGAGGTCGAGGGAGGCGGTCATCGCCTGCGGCTGTAGAGCACCGAGTCGGCGGACGCGCTCCACCACCCGGTGCTCTCGCTCGCTGCCGGACCCCACACGCCGAATGCCACGGCGAAGCCCAGGACGACGATCAGCGTCGACACCGCGACGCGGAACGGGCTCTCGCCGAATCCCGCGACCCACCGGGCGGTGCTGCCCATGAGCCAGCGCACCGAGGCCAGGGCCACCCCAGGTGATGCCGGGGTGAAGCCGGCCGCCCGCTCCTCCGCAGCTTCGCCGATGCCTGACCCGATCTGGCCTCAGCGCGGCGATCTCGAGGCGACGACCGTGGTAGTAGGCCCAGCCAGCATCGCGTGTCCGACCGGCCGATGCCCAGTGGGCCGACAGCGCCCGGTAGATGTCGGACGCCTCCTGGTGCCGACGAGCCAGGTGGACGGCGATCTTCTCGTCGTCCTCCCCCGTGTCACGGGCATGCTCGTCCTTGCTGTGGAAGGCACGGAATGCCTCGAGGTGCTCTTGCAGCAGACCGGGCGTGGGACCTCGCAGCGCATCCCGCGGGATCGTGACGCCGTCGAACGTCGTCAAGTTCAGCGAGCTGTCGACGATCTTCGCGTTCTCGACACCGCGCCCGTTCCGAGCCGGGCGCGGTAGAGATCGCACCGCACGAGCTCCGCTCGTTTGAACGAGGTCCGCTCGATCTCGGCGTAGCGAAGATCGCACTCGATCAACGTGGCGTCCTGGAACTTCACGTTGCGCAGGTAGACGTCCTTGAACGAGCATCCCGTCAGCGTCGAGCCGGTGAAGTCGATCCGCTCCAAGGTCTCGTCGTCGGTGCCCGGCTCGAAGGTCACTCCGTGGAGGTCCATCCCGTCGAGCCTGATCCAGTCGCCTGGCTCCCGAGCCTCGCGCATCAGCCGGAACGCCTCGGTCGTCAGCGCCTCGGGCGGCGACTCGACCACATCGGTCATGTGTCGATCCCGAAGTGCGATCGTGCCACTCGCGCCACGGCATCCGCGTCACCATCGGGGATCGTCGCCAGTGGCAGGCCCAGCTGCGCCCCGTCGGCGACCGGCGTTCCCCGGTCGAGCAGGATCGTCGGGATGTCGAGCAACGAGGCTCCCAGCACGTCGTCGTGCGGGTTGTCGCCCACGTAGACGACGTCGGACGCTGGCACGTCGAGCTCGGCCAGGGCAGCGCGAAAGATCGCAGGATCGGGCTTGCAGGCCCGCACGTCGGAGCTGAACACCACGACCTCGAACGAGTCCCACAGCCCCAGCATCCGCAGCTCGGGCTCGGTGTACGCACGCTGGGTGTTGGACGCGATGCCGAGACGGAAGTCGCTGCACGCCGCCAGCATCTCGAACGTGCCAGGCCACACCTCGATGCTGCGTGTCGTGAGCTGCCGGTAGACCAGCGGCAAGCGGCGCCGAGCATCGCACGCCGTGCCGGGGAGGTGCCGAGTGCTTCGAGCACCCGGTCCCACACCACGACGGTGTCGACGTCGGGCGTCGCGCTGACCGACTGTGCCAGCTGCAGCTGCTTCTCCTGCTCGACCCGCTGCTGCAGGTCGGAGCCCTCGACCACCACGCCGCGGTACCAGAGCCAGCGGGCCAGATGGTCGTAGGTGTGCTCGTCGACGTGATCGCCGTCGAAGGCGATCAAGGTCCTGAACACGTCGAACAGCAGGACGGGCGATCGGCTCACAGGGCTGCGTAGCCGGGCTTGATGACGTCGTTGATCAGGCTCAGCCGCTGGTCGAAGGGCAAGAAGGCGCTCTTCATCGCATTGATCGTGAACCAGCGGATGTCGTCGAGGTCGTAGTCGAAGGCCTCGGCAAGCAGCTGGAGCTCCCGTGACATCGAGGTGCCACTCATGAGCCGGTTGTCGCAGTTGACCGTGACCCGGAAGCCGAGGTCCTTCGAGCTTGCCGATCGGATGATCGGCGATCGAGGTCATGCCTGGCACAGCGTTGGTCTGCAGGTTCGACGACGGGCACATCTCCAGCGGGATGCGGCGATCGCGGATGTACGCCGCCAGATCACCCAGCACCGGCCCGTCGGGCGCGTCCCAGTCGATGTCGTCGACGATACGGACGCCGTGCCCGAGACGTTCTGCGCCGCAGCGCTGGATCGCCTGCCAGATCGACGGCAGACCGAAGGCCTCACCGGCATGGATCGTGAAGTGGGCGTCTCGCGGCGCAGGTACTCGAAGGCCTCGAGGTGCAGGATCGGCGGGAAGCCGTCCTCGGCTCCGGCGATGTCGAAGCCGGCGACGCCGCGAGTGCGGTACTCCACGACGATCTCGGCGATCTCCTGCCCGCGCTTGGCATGCCGCATCGCGGTCAGCAGCTGGCCGACGACGATGGGATGCCCGAGGGCGTCGGCCTCGGCGCGTCCGGCGTCGATGCCGGTCTGCACCGCCTCGACGGCCTCGCGCAGCGAGAGCCCGGCCGACTGGTGCTGCTCGGGCGCCCAGCGCAGCCGGCGTAGACACAGCCGTCCGTGGCGAGGTCGACGACGGCCTCACGGGCCACGCGTGCCAGGTCTTCTGGCCGCTGCATCACCGCGACGGTGTGGACGAATGTCTCGAGGTAGCGCACCAGCGATCCGAAGCTCGAGGCCTCCTCGAACCAGACACCCAGTGCCTCGGCGCCATCGGCCGGCAGGTCGTGACTTATCTCGGCGGCGATCTCGACGATCGTGGCGGGGCGCACTCCCCCGTCCAGGTGCTCGTGCAGGGCTACCTTGGGGGCTCGACGGATCTGTTCAGCGGTGGCAGTCACGCGTTCATCGTGTCATGACGTCATCAGCAGTGTCACGGTCTCGGCGACGCAGGCCGGCTTCTCGTCGCCCTTGATCTCGATCGTGTGCTGCAAGGTGACCTGCTGGCCCTTCTCGATCTCGACGACCTCGGACATCACGACCCGGTTGCGGATCTTTGCCCGACCCGGACGGGCGAGACGAAACGCACCTTGTTGAGGCCGTAGTTGACCCGCGCGACGTCGCCTGCGAACGCGAAGACCTGCGCGCCGAGGAAGGGCAGCATCGACAACGTCAGGTAGCCGTGGGCGACGGTCACGCCGAACGGACCGTCTGCTGCACGCTCGGTGTCGATGTGGATCCACTGCCGGTCGCCGGTGGCGTCGGCGAACATGTCGATCCGGTCCTGCGATATCGCGACCCACTCGCTGACGCCCAGCTTCTGGCCGGCGGCGTCTGCGATTTCCTGACGGTTGTTGAAGATGCGCATCCGATGAACCTATCGAATCTGGTCGATCACCACACCGGGCGGCTCCACGGCCGCGTCTCCGATGTCGTACCCGCCCTCCAGCGCGGCGATGGCCCGCTCGAACCGTTCGGGGGTGTCGGTGTGCAGCGTCAGCAGGGGTTGGCCTGCGGTGACCTGGTCACCGGGCTTGGCGTGCATCACGACGCCGGCGGCCGCTTTGCACCTGCTCGCCCGGCCGCGACCGACCAGCACCCAGGCGCCAGGCCGCGACGCCGACGCTCATGGCGTCGAGGCGGCTCACGGTGCCCGACGTCGGCGCGGTGACGACATGAGTCTCCTTCGCGACCGGCAGGGGCGCGTCGGGGTCGCCGCCCTGGGCGGAGATCATCTTCTTCCACACGTCCATCGCCGCTCCGGAGGCCAGGACGTCGGCAGGATCCTTGTCGGTCTTGCCCGCCGCCGCCAGCATCTCTGGGCCAGTGCGAGAGTCGGCTCGACGACGTCGGACGGGCCGCCACCGGCGAGCACCTCGACCGACTCGGCGACCTCGCACGCGTTGCCGGCGGTGAGACCGAGCGGGGTCGACATGTCGGTCAGCAATGCGACGGTCGTGACGCCTGCGTCCTTGCCGAGCGCCACCATCGTCTCGGCGAGCTCGCGTGCATCGGCGATGTCCTTCATGAAGGCTCCAGAACCGGCCTTGACGTCGAGCACGAGCGAGCCGGTGCCTTCGGCGATCTTCTTGCTCATGATCGAGCTGGCGATCAGCGGGATCGCCTCGACGGTGCCCGTGACGTCGCGCAGTGCGTAGAGCTTCTTGTCGGCCGGAGCCAGACCGGCGCCCGCAGCACAGATGACCGCGCCGATGCTCTCGAGCTGGGCCATCATCTCGTCATTGGTCAGATTGGCCCGCCAGCCCGGGATCGCCTCCAGCTTGTCGAGCGTGCCGCCGGTGTGGCCCAGCCCGCGGCCGGACAGCCGGCACCGCGACGCCGCACGCAGCCACCAGGGGTGCGAGCGGCAGGGTGATCTTGTCGCCCACCCCGCCGGTCGAGTGCTTGTCGGAGGTGGTCCACGACAGCGCTCGAGAAGTCCATCCGCTCGCCGCTGTCGATCATCGCGTTGGTCCAGCGCGAGATCTCACGCCGGTTCATGCCGTTGAGCAAGATGGCCATCGCCAGCGCCGACATCTGCTCGTCGGCGACGACCCCACGGGTGTAGGCGTCAACGACCCAGTCGATCTGTGGATCGGTCAGCCGTGCTTGTCCCGCTTGGCGGCGATGACATCGATCGCGTCGAAGTTCTCGGTCATGACACAGCTCCCCCAGTGGTGACGTCCAGCTTCTCGAACCCTCGCAGCACCCAGGTCGGTCGCCGTGGCGGTTCGCCAGCCAGCTCGAGCGTCGGGAACCGGTCGAGCAAGGTGGCCCAGGCTGATCTGCAGCTCGAGCCGGGCCAGCGGAGCACCCAGGCAGAAGTGCAGTCCCATGCCGAAGCCGACGTGAGGGTTGGGGATCGCGGCTGACGTCGAACGTGTCGGCGTCGGCAAACACTGCGGCGTCACGGTTGGCCGAGCCCATCAGCGCGGCGATCTTCTGGCCGGCCGCGACCACCTGGCCGCAGACCTCGACGTCCTCGGTCGCGGTGCGCTCGAACAGCTGCAGGGGTGCGTCGTAGCGGATGAGCTCTTCGAGGGCGACGTCGATCGGCACCTCGCCGTTCGTCAGTCTGGCCATCTGGTCGGGGTGCTGCAGCAGCGCGTTGAAACCGTTGCCGAACACGTTGACCGAAGCCTCGTGCCCGGCGTTGAGCAGCAGCACGACCGTGGCGACCAGCTCGTCGTCATTGAGCTTGGTGCCCTCGTCACGCGCCGCGATCAGATCGGTGATCAGGTCGTCGCCCGGCTGCTTGCGGCGCAGCGCCACGACCTCGCGCACGTAGTCGGAGAACGCGGTGCTCGCCTCGATCGCGGCCTTCTTGGTCAGCGCGCCGACATTGGGCTCGTACATGTGCACGATGGCCTGCGACCAGTCGCGCAGCAGCACATGATCTTCGCGCGGCACACCGAGCAGATCGGCGATCACGAAGACCGGCATCGGCTCGGCGTAGTCGGCCAGCACGTCGAAGGAGTCGCCGAGCTCGGCGACCATCGACGTGGCGAGCTCTTCGATGCGGGGTCGCATGCGTTCGACGTGGCCACGACCGAAGGCCGAGGCCAGGAGCCGCCGCAGCCGGGTGTGCGCCGGAGGCTCGTTCTCCATCAGCTGGTTGCGGTGCAACGAGTTGAACGGCTCCATCTGCGAAGCCGGTTCCCAGTCGGTCCACAACCGGCCGAAGGCGCGGTTGCGCAGCACCTTGCTGACCGAGTCGTGGGTCGTGGCCAGCCACATCCCCATCGGCTCGTGCCAGAGCACGGGGCCGGTCTCACGCAGCGAGGCCAGGACGGATAGGGGTCCGCCACGAAGGACGGCGCCCCCGGGTCGAGCTGGACGGCGTACTTGGTGGTCGGGTTCTGCGGGTGAGGTGTCAACAAGCTTCCCAGATCATCTGCACCGAATGCGTCGGGCAGCACGTCGTTCATGGTCTTGACGCCCGAAGCCGTCATGAGCTGCATGTCGGGACCGCCGTTCTCCCACAGCAGCTGGCGGCAGCGTCCGCACGGCATCAGTGCAGCCCCCTGCGCGTCGACGCAGGCGACCGCGATGAGGCGGCCGCCGCCGGTCGCGTGCAAGGCCGAGACCATGCCGCACTCGGCGCACAGCGCGACCCCGTAGGCCGCGTTCTCGACATTGCAGCCGAGCACGACCCGGCCGTCGTCGACCAGACCCGCGACACCGACCTTGTAGTTCGAGTAGGGCGCATAGGCGCGGCCCATGACCTCGGTGGCGTACCGGGTCAGGGCCTCCCAGTCGATCGGGTCGCCCGCCCCCTTGATGCCCAGTCCTTTGATCTCTGCGGCCACTAGCCTGCACTGCCTTTTCGATAGGGTTTTCCGTCTGCTGCTGGCATGCGCAGCCGTTGCGAGAACAGCGCAAGCACCAGCAGCGTCGTCAGGTACGGCGTCATGCCGGTCAGGTCTTCGGGGATCGAGTCGGTCGAGAAGTACCAGACGGCCACTGCGACACCCAGCAGGGCGCCGATCAGGGTCGAGATCTGGCGGGTCTGGCGGAACTTCCACAGACCGAACAAGATGATGCCGACGGCGACCAGCAGCAGCAGTCCGTGGATCGTCTCGCCACCACCGCGCAGGCGGAGCGTGTCGGTGTAGCCGAACAGGCCTGCACCGGCCAGCAGCCCGCCGGGGCGCCAGTTGCCGAAGATCATCGCGGCCAGGCCGATATAGCCTCGTCCACCGGTCTGGCCGTCGCGGAACGTGCTGGACGCGACCAGTGCCAGGAAGCCGCCGGCCAGGCCGGCGAGCCCGCCGGACACCACGACTGCCGTGAACTTGTAGCGGATGACGTTGACGCCGAGCGACTCTGCGGCGGCGGGGCTCTCGCCGCACGACCGCAGGCGCAGACCGAAAGCCGTCTTCCAGAGCAGGTACCAGGTCAGCACGAACAGCAGCAGCGACAGGATCGTCAGGATGTTGAGGTTGGTCACGATCGCACCCAGCACGGAGGCCAGGTCGGAGATCACGAACCAGTGCTTCTGCTCCAGCTTTTTGAGCGGCTCGGACAGGAAGTCGATCGTGATCGACGGGAGGCTGTCGATCGTCGGGGACTGCGTCTGACCACCGCCCGGCACGCCGGTGAAAGCCAACGCTGCCAGGTACTGCACGGCACCCAGGGCGATGATGTTGATCGCGACACCCGAGACGATGTGGTCGACGCCGAAGATGACCGTCGCGACGGCATGCAGCAGACCGCCGGCAGCGCCAAGCAGGATCGCGCCGAGCACGCCCTGCCAGGGGCCGTAGAAGTAGCCGAAGTAGCCCGCACCGAAGGTTCCGAGGATCATCATGCCCTCGAGGCCGATGTTGACGACGCCAGCGCGTTCAGACCACAGACCGCCGAGACCGGCGAGTCCGATCGGAACGGCAGCCACCAACGTGGCGCGCAGCGTGCCCGACGAGTCGAGGTCGTTGGCACCGGTGATGATGCGCAGCAGCGAGAACAGCACGAGCCCGGCGGCCAGCCAGATCATGGCCCAGCCGAACGCGGCTTCTGGCAGCCGAGGTCATCGGAGCCATCGCATTCGTCACGACAGTCATGCTTTCGCTCCTTCCGTCGCCGGCTCGTCATCCAGGGCAGACGCCACCCGGCGCTGCTCGAGACGGACGCCGTAGCGGCGCACCACCTCGTAGGCGATGACGACGGTCAGCACGATCGTGCCCTGGGTGATCTTGACGATGTCGGGTGACACGTTGAGCAGGATCTGCAACGGATTGGACTGCTCGTCGAGGAAGGCGAACAGCAGTGCGCCCAGCGCGATGCCGACCGGGTGGTTGCGACCCAGCAGCGCGATCGCGATGCCGGCAAAGCCGAGCCCGGACTGGAACGTCGAGCCGTAGGCGTAGTCGTTGCCGAACAGCAACGGCATGCCGACCAGCCCGGCGACACCGCCGGAGATCAGCATCGAGATCACGATCATCTTCTTGACGTTGATGCCGCTGGCGACCGCTGCGGTCTCCGAGCTGCCGGTGGCCCGCAGGTCGAAGCCGAAACGGGTCTTGTTGATCACGAACCAGTAGGCGAAGCCGACTGCGACCGACAGCAGCACCAGCCCGTACACCGTGGCCGGGACATCGCCGAACAGCGTGAAGCCGCCGATCCGGCTGCCCTCGGGCACCGGCTTGGTCGCGGTGATGTTGCTGCCCGGGGCGTCGACCGCGACCTTGCGCAGCAGATAGGCCACGAGCGCCGTCGCGATGGCGTTGAGCATGATCGTCGAGATGACCTCGCTGACGCCGCGGGTCACGCGCAGCAGCCCCGGCGATGCCGGCCCACGCCGCGCCGACCAGCACGGCGGCCAGCATCGCGAGCGCCGTGTTGAAGTAGCCCGGCAGCCAGCCCTCGCCGGCCACCACGGCCGCCGCGAACGCCGCGACCCGGTACTGACCGTCGACGCCGATGTTGAACAGGTTCATCCGGAAGCCGATCGCGACCGCGACCGCCGACAGGTAGAGACCGTGGCAGCGTTGATGATGTTGACGTAGCCGCGGTGGTTCGGGAGGCTCAGGATCTGCCCCCAGACCCCGCCGACGTCGTCACCGGCGAGGATCAGCACGAGGCTCGTGATCAGGAAGGCCGCGACGAGCGCGAGAACTGGCGCCCCGATCGCGAGGATGATCTTGGTCTGGCGAGGAGACAGTGTCATTCCGTCGCTCCTGTCATGGCCGAGCCGAGCATCGAGGGGGTGACGTTGGCCGGGTCGAGCGAACCGCCGAGCCGGCCACGCAGGATCACCCTGATGGTGTCGGACAGGCCGATGAGCTCGTCGAGGTCGGCCGAGATGAGCAGCACGGCAAGTCCTTCGCGTCGGGCACGCTTGATGTGTCCCCAGATCGCGGCCTGGGCGCCGACGTCGACGCCACGGGTCGGGTGGGACGCGATCAGCAGGTGGGGGTCGTCGGCCATCTCACGGCCCACGATGAGCTTTTGCTGGTTGCCGCCCGACAGGGCGCGCGCCAGGGTGTCGATGCCCGGCGTCCGGACGTCGTACTGGTCGACGATGCGCTGGGTGTCCTTGCGGGCTCCGCCTCGATCGATCAGCGGTCCGTTGACATTGGGCTCGCGGGTCTGGTGACCGAGGATGCGGTTCTCCCACAGCGGTGCGTCGAGCAGCAGAGCGTGGCGGTGGCGGTCTTCGGGGATGTAGCCGATGCCGGCCTCGCGGCGGTCGCGGGTCGAGCGTCCGGTCAGGTCGACGTCGTCGAGCGTGATGACTCCCGACGCACCGGCGCGCACTGCCCATGATGGCCTCGACGAGCTCGGCCTGGCCATTGCCCTCGACACCGGCGATGCCGAGGATCTCACCGGAGTGGATCACCAGGTCGATGTCGGACAGCAGGTCACGTCCGCCGCCTGGCGAGGTCAGGGTCAGGTCGCGGACCTCGAGGACGACCTGGTCGGTCACGGTCGAGGTTCTCGGTGCTGGGGTTGGAAGCTCGGAGCCGACCATCGGCTCGGCCAGCTTGCTCTGGACGTGACCGAGGCAGCGTCGACGGTGTCGACCGTCGCGCCACGACGGATCACGGTGACCTCGTCGGCGACCGACAGCACCTCGTCGCTTGTGGGAGATGAAGATGACGGCCAGGCCCTCGCGGGTCAGCTCCTCGAGGTTGCCGAACAGCCGTCCACCTCTTGCGGCACGAGCACTGCGGTCGGCTCGTCGAGGATGATGATCGAGGCACCGCGGAACAGCACCTTGAGGATCTCGACCCGCTGCCGGGCACCGACGCCCAGCGTCTCGACGAGCACGTCGGGCTCGATGTCGAGGCCGTAGGCGGCGGAGATCTCGCGGATCTTGTCGCGGGCGGCGTCGCCGATGCCGTGGAGCTTCTCCTGCACCCAGGACGACGTTCTCGAGCACCGTGAAGTTGTCGGCCAGCATGAAGTGCTGGAAGACCATGCCGACGCCGGCGGCGATGGCGTCGCTGGGCGAGGACAGCGTCACCTGCGTGCCGTTGACCTCGATAGTTCCGGAGTCGGGCTTCTGCACGCCGTACAGGATCTTCATCAGTGTCGACTTGCCGGCACCGTTCTCCCCCACGACCGCGTGCACCGTGCCCCGCCTGACGTCGATGTTGACGTCATGGTTGGCGACGACCCCCGGGAAGGTCTTGCCGATGTCGCGCAGTCGTACGACCACGTCCTGGTTCGTGCTCGTCGATTTCACACTGCCCCTCACTTCACAGGTACAACAGGACGACCGTGGCCCGGGCCCACGCTACAGCGCGTGCCCGGGCCACGTCAGCAGCGACTACGAGGTCGGAACCTTGATGGTTCCGTCGATGATCTGCTTCTTGTAATCGTCGAGCTTGCTCACGATGTCGTCGATGTGACCACCCGTCGTGGAGTAGCCGACGCCGTCGACCTTGAGGTCGTAGACCGTCGGGCCGGTCGGGACGTCACCCTTCTCGACGTTGTCGAGGTAGGTGAACACGGCGACGTCGATGTTCTTGAGCATCGAGGTGATGATGACGTCCTTGACGGACGCATCAGCGGTCAGCGCCTGGTCGGAGTCGACGCCGATGGCCTGCTTGCCGGCCGCTGCGGCTGCCTCGAAGACACCGCCGCCCGAACCGCCTGCAGCGTGGTAGACGACGTCTGCGCCGGCGTCGAACATGCCCTCAGCCGTGGTCTTGCCCTTGGCCGGGTCGCCGAAGCCGCTGAAGTCCGGCGGCTGCGTCAGGTAGCGGGCCTGGATCTTGATGTCCTTGTTGACGGCCTTGGCGCCAGCCTCGTAGCCGACCTCGAACTTCTTGATCAGCGGTGTCTCGACGCCACCGACGAAGCCGATGTTGCCCGACTCGCTCTTGAGCGCGGCAGCGGCACCGACCAGGAACGAGCCCTGCTCCTCGGCGAACAGCAGGTTGGCGATGTTGTCGCCCTCGACTGCGTCGTCGACGATCGCGAAGTTGACCTCGGGGTTGGCCTTGGCGACCTTGCCGACGGAGGCGGAGTAGGCGAAGCCCACTGCGATGACGGGGTTGAAGCCCGCGTCAACGAGCTGCTGGAGGCGACCCTCGCGAGCCGACTCGGCCTCGCCGTCCTGAGCCTCGGCGGTCTGGACCGTGACGCCCAGGTCGCAGGCGGCCTTGTCGAGTCCCTTGGCTGCCGAGTCGTTGAAGGACTGGTCGCCGCGACCGCCGACGTCGAATGCCATGCCGACCTTCTTGTCGGGATCAGCCTTGACGCAGTTGTCACCCTCAGCGGACGGCTTGTCGCCCTCTGAGTCACTGTTCTTGCCACAGCCCGCTGCAGCGAGCACGAGTACGGCCACACCCGCGACAGCGGTGGCCTTCGTCAGTCGACGCAAAATTCCTCCTCGATACGGAGCCGGGAGCCCGGCACGTGTGTCGACCTTAATGCTGGAAGGGGTGCCCTGGGACCCAGAGGTCCGCTTTACCTGAGCCCTTAATCGTTTCTTCACCTGACCGAAACTGCGGGAACTGTCGGTCAGCTCACGGCCGCGCAGGCCAGCACCTTGGCGCCGACGGCGATGGCCCGCTCGTCGATGCGCAGATTGCCTTGGTGCAGGTCGTACGTCGGCCCGTCGGGAGTGCGGGTGCCGAGCCGTCCCATCGCGCCGGGCACCGCCTCGACGTACCAGGCGAAATCTTCGCCGCCGAGGCTCTGGGCCGTGGCCGCGACACCGCTGGGACCGACCGCCTCGGTCACGGCCCGGCGCAGGATCTCGGTGGCCCCGAAGTCGTTGACGACCGGCGGGACGCCGCGGGTGTAGACGACGTCGGCGCTGACCCCGAAGGGCTCGATGATGTCGCTGATCAGGCCGCGGACCAGATGCTCGGCCTGGTGCCAGGCGGCCGCGTCGAGCATGCGCAAGGTGCCGGTCAGCTCACCGCTGGACGGGATGACGTTGGCGGCATTGCCCGAGTGGACCTGACCCCAGACCATGCTGGCGCCCGAGCGGGGGTCGAAGCGGCGCGACAGGACGGCCGGGAGCTGGGTCAGCAGGCTGCCGAGCGCGTACGTCAGGTCTTCGGTCAGGTGAGGCCTCGACGTGTGACCGCCGCGGCCGCTGAGCCGCACCGTGATGTGGTCGGAGGCGCCCGTGATGGGGCCTTCGCGCAGCCCGACCTGACCGACGTCGAGCGAAGGATCGCAGTGCAGGGCGAAGATGCGCGAGACGCCCTTCAACGCACCGGCCGCCAGCAGCCGCAAGGCACCGCCGGGCATGACTTCCTCAGCCGGCTGGAACAGCAGCCGCACCCGCACCGGCAGACGGTTCTCGGCGTGCGCCTGAGCCAGGGCGACGCTGGCCCCGAGCAGCGCGGAGATGTGCACGTCGTGGCCACACGAGTGCGAGACCCCGGCGACGGTCGAGCGCCACGGGTCTTGCGAGGCGTCCTCGACCGGCAGGGCGTCGAGGTCGGCACGCAGCGCGATGATCGGTCCCTCTTCTGGACCGACGTCGGCCATGAGGCCCGTACCCTCGAACCGCTCGTACGGGATGCCGCTCTTGTCCATCCACGTCGCCACCAGGTCGGTCGTGCGTTCTTCGTGCCACGACAGCTCGGGATAGGCGTGCAGCGCGCCGCACCTCGATCAGGTCGGGGGTGACCACGTCGATCGAGCGTGCGAGGTGTTCTGCAAGAGACATTCCTTCAGGATATCGCTGTTTGCCGTGCGCCCCTGCCGGACGTCCACCCTGGCCTAGAGTGAACCCATGCCTGTGCCCACCTCCATGGACGACTCCTTCCCCAGCGACGGCACCTTCGACTCGATGTTCACCCTGTTCATCGTGATCTTTGTGGTGGCGGCCATCGGCGCCGCCGTCGTGACCGTCATGAACTGGAAGAAGGCCAGCGATGCGGGCGTCAACCCGTTCACGATGGAGACCGAGGCCATGACGACGCTCATCAAGTCACAGGCGTTGGCACCGGAGAAGACGTTGGAGCAGCGGTTGGCCGACCTCGACGCCCTGCACGCCAAGGGCACCATCAGTGCGGCAGAGCTCGCGACTGCCCGTGCCGAGGTGCTCAAGAGCCTGTAGGACTCACCCTTCCAGGGCAGCCTTGATCTGCTCGACCGTCTCGTCCGCCAAGGCGCTCAGCTTCGGCTTGACCACCAACGGGGCCACCAGCTTGGCGACTCCGCGGAACTCGAAGTCGGCGCGGTAGCGGATCTGGGTACGGTCTCCGTCGCGGGTGAACGTCATCGAGTCGGTCGCGGTGGCGGTCTTGTTGGTGCCGCGGCACGAGAAGAACGTGGGACGGTCGTAGCCGATCGTCTCGTACGTCAGGTCGACTTCGCGGCCCATGAACGTCGACCGGTTGGCGTAGGTCGTGCCCAGACCGCCGTCACCCGTGACGCGGGTCGTCTCAAGCGTCCCGGGATCCCACTCATTGGTGTTGACGAAGTCGCTCAAGTAGTCGAAGACGTCCTCAGGGGATCTCGACACCGTGAAAGTCCGTTCGACGTGCATGCCTCCACCGTAGGTCGCGCAGCTCGGCCCGCAACTCCTGAAGACGCTGGTCGTGGTGCCTCAGGTACCACAGGGTCGCGAACAGGATGCCGAACAGCGTCAGCGTCCCGCCGCCGATCATCATCCACCTGGCGCCGAACGTCTCACCGACCCATCCGACGATGGGCGCACCGATCGGCGTCCCGCCCATGAAGACCATCAGGTACAGCGCCGCGACCCGCCCGCGCATCATGGGGCTCGAGGTCAGCTGGATCGTGGCGTTGGCCGACGTGACCATCGTCAGGGCGCACAGGCCGAGCACCGGGAGCACCGCGGCGAAGCTCGTGTAGGTGGGCATCAGCCCGGCAACGATCTCGACGATGCTGAAGCCGGCACCGGCCAGCACCACGAAACGCAGCCGCGGTCGCGGACGACGAGCCGCCAGCAGCGCCCCGCCGAGCGAACCGATCGCCATGATCGACGCGAGCAGCCCCGTACTCCCCCGCACCCTTGCCGAAGACCTCGGTGGCCATCAGTGCGCTGGTCATCTGGAAGTTCATCCCGAAGGTCCCGACGAAGAACACGCAGGTCAGGATCAGCACCAGGTCGGGCCTCGACCGGACGTAGGCGACACCGTCGCGGATGGCACGCTTGCGGGTGCCGGTGATGTCGGAGGGACGCAGCCGGCTGCCGTCGAGCAGCTGCAACGACGCGAACACCGCGACATAGCTGACGGCGTTGATCAAGATGACCCAGCCGGCGGCACCGACCCCTGATCCGAGGGCGGCGATCATGAGCCCGGCCACGGCGGGGCCGATCATCCGAGCCAGGTTGAACGAGGCGGAGTTGAGGCCGACGGCATTGGCCAGGTCGTCACGTCCGACGATCTCGACGACGAACGACTGGCGCGCGGGAGCGTCGAAGGCCGTGCCGATGCCGAAGATGAAGGTCAGCAGGTACACGTGCCACAGCTCGAGCATCCCGGTCACGGCGAGCAGCCCCAGAAGGGCCGACGGCAGCGCCATCGCGACCTGGGTGCAGCGCAGCACCGTGCGTTTCGGCACGCGGTCGGCGACGACGCCGGCGACCGGCGAGAACAGCAGAACAGGCAACAGCTGCAGCCCCGTCGTGATGCCGAGCGCGGTCCCGCTGGCGGTCAGCTGCAGGACGAGCCAGTCCTGGGCGATGCGCTGCATCCAGGTGCCGGTGTTCGACAGGATCCCACCGAGCATGTAGATCCGGAAGTTGCGGACGGACAGTGCGCTGAACGTGGGGCTCAAACCTGGGCGAGCCGTTCCATCAGCACAGCAGCCTCCCTCAGGATCGATCGGTCGGCGGCGTCGAGCTCGTGCAGTCGTTGGCTGAGCCAGAGGTCACGTCGATCACGTTCGGCGGCCAGGACGGCATCGCCCTCCACGGAGATCGAGATCAGCACCTGGCGTCCGTCGTCAGGGTGCGGCGACCGGGTGACGAATCCTTCGTCCAGCAGCTGGGCGAGGATGCGGGTCATCGACGGCGGCTGGACCCCTTCGTACGCGGCGATCGCACTGGGCGTCGCCGGGCCGATCGCGAAGGTCGATCCGAGCACCGACAGCTGGGTCGGGGTCAGATCGCTCTGACGCTCCTTGCGCAGACGTCGGTTGAGGCGCGCCACCGACCGAGCGAGCTGGTGAGCATCAGTAGGCATATCGTTAGCATAACAAATTACCTACGCTAACCAAATCCCCGCTGACGAGGCACTTGTCGCCCTACGACGAGAGGGTTGCCGCCCGCAGCGTGGACGACAACCCTCTCCTCAGGGGGCCATAACCCCCTCGTCAGCGTTCTTAGGCTTTGCCCTTGGCGAGAGCTTCCGAGGAGATCGCGGTTCAGGCGGCTGATCGTGTCGAGCGGGATGCTCTTGGGGCAGGCCGACGTGCACTCACCGATGTTGGTGCAGCCGCCGAAGCCCTCGTGATCATGCTGCTCGACCATGCCGACGACCCGCGAGTCACGCTCGGGCTGGCCCTGCGGGAGCAGGCCCAGGTGCGTGATCTTGGCGGCCGTGAACAACATGCCCGAACCGTTGGGGCACGCTGCGACGCACGCGCCACAGCCGATGCATGCGGCCGACTCGAAGGCGTGATCGGCATCATTCTTCGGCACGGGGAGGTTGTTGGCCTCAGGCGCCGAACCGGTCGGCGCGCTGATGAAGCCACCGGCCTGGATGATGCGGTCGAAGGCACCACGATCGACGACGAGGTCCTTGATGACCGGGAACGCGCCCGCCCGCCACGGCTCGATGTCGATGACGGCGCCGTCCTCGAAGCTGCGCATGTGCAGCTGGCACGTCGTGGTGACCTGCGGGCCGTGCGCCTGGCCGTTGATCACGACACCACACGCTCCACAGATGCCCTCGCGGCAGTCGTGGTCGAAGGCGATCGGGTCGTCACCGGCCAGCGTCAGCTGCTCGTTGAGGACGTCGAGCATCTCGAGGAACGACATGTGCTCGCTGACGTCCTCGACGCCATACGTGACCATCTTGCCCTTGCTGTCGGCGTCCTTCTGACGCCACACCCGTACGGTGATGTTCACTTGTAGCTGCCTGGCCTTCATCTCGACGTACTCGTACTCCAACGGTTCCTTGTGCAGGACCGGGGTGTCTCCCCCGAACTCCCACGCAGCGACGTACGCGAACTCCTCGTCGTTACGGAGTGCCTCGCCGTCCTCGGTCTGGCTCTCCGCGCGGAAGTGACCGCCACACGACTCGGCGCGGTGCAGCGCGTCGATGCACATGAGCTCACCGAGCTCGAAGAAGTCGGCCACGCGGCCGGCCCGCTCGAGGGTCTGGTTGAGCTCTTCGTTGACACCGGAGACCTTGACGTTCTGGTAGAAGTCGGCCTTGAGCTCACGGATCAGGCCGATCGCCTTGGTCAGACCGGCCTCGGTGCGCTCCATGCCGCAGTACTCCCACATGATGTGGCCGAGCTCCTTGTGGTACGAGTCGACCGTGCGGTTGCCGTTGATCGACAAGAATGTGTCGATCCGGTCGACGACCGCCTGCTTGGCCGCCACGACCTCGGGATGATCGTCGCCGATCTTCTCGAACGGTCCGTCGGCCAGGTAGTTGGCGACCGTGTTCGGCAGCACGAAGTAGCCGTCGGCCAGACCCTGCATCAGCGCCGAGGCGCCAAGGCGGTTGGCACCCTGGTCGGAGAAGTTGGCCTCACCCGTGACGAACAGGCCTTCGAGGTTGCTCTGCAGGTCGTAGTCGACCCACAGCCCGCCCATCGTGTAGTGCACGGCCGGGTAGATACGCATCGGCGTCTTGTACGGATCCTCGCCCGTGATCTGGGCGTACATGTCGAACAGGTTGCCGTACTTGGCGACGACCGTGTCGAGCCCGAGACGCTTGATCGCGTCGGCAAAGTCGAGGTAGACACCGAGGCCACCGGGGCCGACGCCCTTGCCGTCGTCGCACTGATACTTCGCGGCGCGCGAGGCGATGTCACGGGGCACCAGGTTGCCGAACGCCGGGTAGATGCGCTCGAGGTAGTAGTCGCGCTCGTCCTCGGGGATCTGGTCGGCGGGACGTTCGTCGCCGGCCTTCTTGGGCACCCAGATGCGGCCGTCGTTGCGCAGCGACTCGCTCATCAGGGTCAGCTTCGACTGGTAGTCGCCGGAGACCGGGATGCAGGTGGGGTGGAT
This sequence comes from Aeromicrobium sp. UC242_57, assembly GCF_044452305.1. Lineage (NCBI taxonomy): Bacteria > Bacillati > Actinomycetota > Actinomycetes > Propionibacteriales > Nocardioidaceae > Aeromicrobium > Aeromicrobium sp. UC242_57. The sequence goes on from NZ_JBIOAM010000002.1 coordinate 142,562, forward strand.
CTGCGTGTAGCAGGGGTTGCCGAAGTAGGCGCCCTTGCGGTGCGCACGCCACGTCGCCGTGGTGTTGCAGCCCATCGCGTTGGTCGACAAGAAGTACACGTTGCCGTAGCCACCTGTGGCCAGGATGACGACGTCAGCGGTGTGCGTCTCGATCTCGCCGGAGACCATGTCGCGAGCAACGATGCCGCGGGCCTTGCCGTCGACCATGATCAGCTCGAGCATCTCGTGGCGGGTGTTGACCTCGACGGTGCCGGCTGCGACCTGACGCTCCAGCGCCTGGTAGGCGCCGATCAGCAGCTGCTGTCCGGTCTGGCCGCGGGCGTAGAACGTACGCGAGACCTGGACGCCGCCGAAGGAACGGTTGTCGAGCAGTCCGCCGTACTCACGAGCGAACGGGACGCCCTGCGCGACGCACTGGTCGATGATGTTGACCGAGACCTGCGCGAGGCGGTACGAGTTGGACTCGCGCGAACGGAAGTCGCCGCCCTTGACCGTGTCGTAGAACAGCCGGTAGACGCTGTCGCCGTCGTTGCGGTAGTTCTTGGCGGCGTTGATGCCACCCTGCGCGGCGATCGAGTGTGCGCGGCGCGGGCTGTCCTGGTAGCAGAAGCCTTGACGTGGTAGCCGGCCTCGCCCATCGTCGCAGCGGCGGCCGAGCCGGCCAGGCCGGTTCCGACGATGATGACGCTGATCTTGCGGCGGTTCGCCGGGTTGACGAGCTTGGCGTTGAACTTGCGCTCGTCCCAGCGCTTCTCGATCGGTCCGGCAGGCGCCTTGGTGTCGGCGATGTCGTGGCCGACGACGTGGAACTGCCCGGCCTCGGGGGTAGTGGTGGTAGTCATCAGGAACCAGCTCCGAAGAAGAAGATCGCGAACGGGACGGAGATGAAGCCGACGGTGATGACGGTCGCGAGAGCGATCGAGATCACGGTCCAGCGCGAGCCCTTGCGGGTCGAGCTGCGGTTCTGACCCAGGGTCGTGAGCGCGCTCCAGAATCCGTGAGCCAGGTGGAAGCCGACGGCGACAAGGCCGATCGTGTACAGCAGGACGACCCACCACAGCCGAAGCCGTTGACGACGCGGTCGTACTTGCTGTCGCTGGCGCCACCGGGTGAGATCCAGTTCGGCATCATCTGTGCGACGTGGCCGATGATGAACAGCAGCAGGATGACGCCGCCCCACCGCATCGTGAACGATGCGTAGCTGCGCTGGTAGCCGGTCTTGTTCTGGCTCGTGTGGTAGCGCTTGCCGCCGACGTACCCGGCAGCTGCCTTGTTGCGGCGCCACAGCGTGGCGGCCGCATAGGCGTGCACGAGCAGCGCGGCCACGAGGAGGACGCGGATGATCCACATCGCGCCGCCCTCAGGCAGGTACGGGTAGAACATGTGCGGGAGGGTCTCGTGGAGATAGTGGTCGAACTTCTCCCGTCCCTGGAAGAACTTCAGGTTCCCGTACATGTGGACGAGCAGGTAGCCCAACATGATGAGCCCCGACACCGCCATCGAAGATTTCAGAGCCACGGTCGACCGTTTGGCCGAGACGCGCTTCGCAGTTTGAGTAGTTGCCACGTTCACACATTAGGACTCTTCGACGATTCTGGCTAAGTCATGTTGAGGGCAACCTTCATAGCCATTGGCTATGACACACTTGACCAGTGCAGATCCATCAGCAGCTACTTCGTGGCCGTCGCCCGTACCCGCCACTTCACCCGTGCGGCCGAGCTGACGGGTGTGTCGCAGCCCACGATGTCCAAGCAGATCAGGGTTTTGGAGAACTCCCTCGGTGCTGCGCTGTTCGTCCGCGACCGCGGCGCCATCGAAGCCCACGAGCGCCGGCGAGGCCCTCCTCCCCCACGCCCAGCGCATCCTGATCGACGTCGAGAGCGCTCAACGCGCCGTGCACGAGGTCGCCAGCCTGCGCCGCGGACGAGTCCGGCTCGGCGCGACCCCGTCGTTGTGCGACGGTGTCCTGCCGGAGGCACTGACTCGCTTCCATGCCGCCTACCCACAGATCGACCTCGAGGTGCACGAGGCCGGCTCGCGGCTGTTGACCCGCGAGCTCGCCCAGGGCCGGCTTGATGTCGCCCTGCTGATCATCCCGTTGCCCAGCAACGAGCCCGACATCGAGACGACCCCCGTGCTGCGCGAACGGCTCGTGCTCGCCAGCCCCGCCGACAGCGAGCTGCCGAGCCACATGGACGTGCAGGGGCTCCGCGACCTGCCGCTCGTGATGTTCCGCGAAGGCTATGACCTGCGGGACGTCACGCTGCGGGCCTGCGCGGCAGCCGGATTCGAACCGCGTCTGGCCGTGGAGGGCGGAGAGATGAGTGCCGTGCTGCGGTTCGTCGAGGCGGGCCTTGGCCATGCTGTGGTGCCCAGCATGGTGCTGTCGACCCGGCCGCAGCGAAGGCCACCCAGCTGGAGAATCCTCCGTTGGACCGAGTCATCGCCCTGGCCCATCGCCAGTCGGATGCGCTGCCCCTGGCGGTGCAGGCCTTCAAGTCGGACCTGCTCGACCACCTGAGGACGTTCAGCGATGCCGACCTGCTCGACCAGTAGGCCATTCAGTCTCGATCGGGAAACACCTGCCGGGCGATCGCCTGGACATCGCGGTCGAGCAGGTCGACCTTGTTGTCGAGCACCCGGATCTCTGCCTTGATCTCGGCTGTGAGCGTGCTCATGTCGGCGCGCAGATCGGTGGCCAACGTGCCCATCTCAGCCCGCAGATCGGTCGCCAGCGTTCCCATCTCAGCCCGCAGATCAGTAGCCAACGTGCCCATCTCAGCCCGCAGATCAGTGGCCAGCGTGCCCATCTCGGCCCGCAGGCTCGTGCCCTGGGAGCTGACGACTGAGCTGAGCGAACCGATCTCGGCCCTCAGGACCCTGAGGAATGCCGCGGACAGCAGCCCCAGCACGCTCGACATGATCGCGACGAACACACCGATCATCGTCCACACCTGCAGCTCGTTCGCCACGCCGTCTCCGCTCTTCGCTCCGGTCAGCCCAGTCTTTCAGCCCCGGCGACTCATGGGTAGCGACGAGCAGAAAGCTGTGGAAAACCAGCACGCCTGGCTCAGCTGAGACTGGCACCCAGGGGGAAGGCGCGCTGCGGGACCCAGCCGAGCTCGTCCTCGTGGTGGTAGAGCGCAAACTCGCTGACGACGAAGTCACAGGCGAAGTCGCTCAGATCGTCGTACGCCCGGTCGAGGCTCGCATCATCGAGGTTGTGGGCGACCGTGACGTGCGGATGGAACGGGAACTCCGGCTCGGGGCTGTCGAGCGCGTTGCGCACGCACTTGGCCAACATCTCGGTGTACGAGATGCCCTGGCTCACGGCGACGAACACCACCGGCGACACCGGACGGAACGTCCCGGTCCCGCGCAGCTTCATCGTGAAGGGCGGCAGGGTCACCGATGCGCGCTCCAACGACGCGCAGACGGCCTCCAGCTCGTCGTCGCGAACCTCGGTCGGCGGAATCAAGGTCACATGACTGGGAACTGTCTCGGCCAGAGGATCGCCGAACTCAGCCCGCTTGCGACGCAGCAACGAGCCGTAGGGCTCAGGTATCGCGATCGAGACGCCGATGATGGGCACAGGTCAGACCTGCCGGACGAAACCGGAGCGGTCGTAGACGAGGTCCAACGTCGTGCTGGCGACCTCGCGGGCCTGCTCGGCGCCCTTGGCCAGGATGCGGTCGAGCTCACCACGATCGGCCAGCAGCTCGCGGGTCCGGTCACCGAATGCGCCGACGAACTCGGCCACGATGTCGGCCAGGGCGACCTTGAGGTGTCCGTACTGCTGCCCTTCGAACTCCGCGACGATCTTCTCGATCGGCTCGTCGGTGAGGGCCGAGTAGATCGAGAGCAGGTTGGAGATGCCCGGCTTGGCGACCGGGTCGTACGAGATCTCGGTGCCGGAGTCGGTCATCGCCGACCGGATCTTCTTGAGCACCTGCTTGGGGGTGTCGAGCAGCGACACGACGCCATTGGGCGACAGCGCCGACTTGCTCATCTTGGACGTCGGATCTTGCAGGTCGTAGATCTTCGCAGTGGCCTTGACGATGTGCGGTTCCGGGACCACGAACGTCTCGCCGAACCGGTGGTTGAAGCGCTGCGCGAGGTTGCGGGTCAGCTCGACGTGCTGGCGCTGGTCCTCACCGACCGGGACCTTGTCGGCCTGGTAGATCAAGATGTCGGCGGCCATCAGGATCGGGTAGGTGAACAGGCCGACGCTGGCTGAGTCCTGACCGCCCTTGGCGCTCTTGTCCTTGAACTGCGTCATCCGGGCAGCCTCGCCGAATCCGGTGACACCGCCGAGGATCCAGGCCAGCTGGGCATGCTCGGGCACGTGGCTCTGCACGAAGAGGGCGCTGCGCTCAGGGTCGACGCCAGCCGCGACGCTGGGCTGCGGCGATGTAGGTGCGCTCGCGCAGCAGTGCGGGTTCGTACTCGACCGTGATGGCGTGCAGGTCGGGGATGAAGTAGAACGCCTCGAAGTCGTCCTGCAGGGAGACCCACTGCTTGAAGGCACCGAAATAGTTGCCCAAGTGGTACGAGTCGGCCGTGGGCTGGGCCCCGGACAACACGCGTGGTCGACGAACGGTGTCCATGTCCGGCATTCTGCCAGTCGCGCCGATCGGGTGAGTCGTTAGGCTCGCATCGTGACTGACGTGTGCCGGTGGGATGTGCCAGGTCGGGTGAACCTGATCGGGGAGCACCTCGACTACAACGGTGGACCAGTCCTGCCGATGGCGATCGACCGGCGGGTGACGGTCAAGGCACGTCTCCGTGAGGACGGAGTGGTCAATGTCTGGACCGATCTTCCCGGTGCTGCCAAGGAGTCGTTCACGACCTCGGTACGACCTGGCGAGGTCGACGGATGGGCTTCGTATGCTGCGGCGATGATCTGGAGCCTCGGCAACGCCGGTCACTCGCTGTCCGGAGCAGATCTCGTGATCGAGTCCGCGCTGCCGTCGGGCGCAGGACTGTCGTCGTCGGCCGCGACGACGTGCGGCATCGGCGCTGCCCTCAACCAGGCACAGCACCTCGGGCTCGACCGGACCCAGGTCGCTCAGCTGGCCCAGCAGGCCGAGGCCGAGTTCGTCGGCGTGCCGGTCGGGCTCATGGACCAGCTCGCCGTGCTGCACGGGCAGGCCGGGCACGCCCTGCTGATCGACACGTCGCAGCAGCCGCACCCGTTCGAGGCCGTTCCTCTCACGTGGGACGCCGACGGCCTGACCCTGGTCGTCATCTCGACCGGAGCACACCATTCTCTCGCTGCGGGCGAGTACGCGGCGAGGCGCGAGGAATGCGAGCAGGCCGCCGCCGAGCTGGGGCTCGACCGGCTCGCCGATGCCGGGCTCGACGCCACCGTCAGGTTGACCGACGAGACGCTGAAGGCCCGCACCCGCCACGTCCTGACCGAGACGGCGCGCGTCCGAGGTGCGGTCAACGCGATCCGGCGCGGCGCCTGGCCCCAGCTCGGGACGATCCTGACCGCGTCCCACGCCTCGCTGCGCGATGACTTCGAGGTCAGCTGTTCCGAGCTCGACACGGCCGTCGAGGCGGCGCTGGAGGCCGGCGCGCTCGGTGCGCGGATGACCGGCGGCGGCTTCGGCGGCAGCGCGATCGCGCTCGTCGCTCCCGAGAAGGTCCAGGCCGTGCGCGACCGGGTCGAGGCCCGGTACCTCGACCGTCGCTGGGCTCGGCCCGAGGTGTTTGCGGTGCGTGCCGCCGATGGCGCGCACCCGGCGCCGAGCACAGATGCCAGACTGGGAAAGTGACTTCTCGACGCATTGCCTATCAGGGCGAGCCCGGCGCCAACTCGCACATCGTGGCCAACCGCCACTACCCCGACTGGGACACGCTGCCGTGCGCGTCGTTCGAGGACGTCTTCGCTGCCGTGGAGTCCGGCGAGGCCGAGCTCGCGATGATCCCGATCGACAACTCGATCGCCGGGCGGGTGGCCGACATCCATCATTTCCTGCCCACGTCGGGACTGCACATCATCGCCGAGCACTTCTTGCGCATCCAGTTCAGCCTCATGGCGATGCCGGGCGTGACGATCGACCAGATCAAGACCGTCCACAGCCACGTCCACGCGTTGGGCCAGTGCCGCAAGATCATCCGCGAGCACGGGCTGACACCGGTCATCTCAGGCGACACGGCCGGCGCGGCACGTGAGATCGCCGCCGCCGGCGACCCCACCCAGGCCGCGATCTCGCCCCCGATGGCCGCTGAGATCTACGGTCTCGACGTGCTGGCCCACGACATCGAGGACGAGGACCACAACACGACCCGGTTCGTGGTCCTGTCCCCGCGAACCGGTGCGTGCACCGGCTGGCAACGGCCCGACGGTCACGACGTTCGTGTTCAACGTCCGCAACCTGCCGGCCGCCCTCTACAAGGCTCTGGGCGGCTTCGCCACCAACGGCGTCAACATGACCAAGCTCAGAGCTACATGGTCGACGGCGAGTTCACCGCGACCCAGTTCCTGGCCGAGGTCGACGGGCATCCCGACGACCTGCCGCTCGCCCGGGCGCTGGAAAGGCTGACGTTCTTCACGACCGACATCACCGTGATGGGCGTCTACCCCGCAGATCCGTTCCGCGCCGCCAGCCGATGATGCGGTGGCCGCTGTCGGTACCCGTGCTGAGCGACGGCGTCGTGACGCTGCGCGCGCACGTGCCCGGCGACATCGACGCGATGCTGGAGATGGCCAGCGACGCTGATGGTGCAGTGGACCAGCATCCCGAACCCGCACACCCGCGAGATGTGCGAGCAGCACGCGTTCACGATCATTCCGCGCGGCTGGGACGACGGAACGATCCGCGGCTGGGCCATCGAGGCGACCGACGACACCGGACGCTCGCGGTTCGCGGGCAATCTCGACATCCGGCAGCGGCCGATCGCCGACATCGGCTTCGCCCTGCACCCGTGGGCGCGAGGTCAGGGCATCATGGCGCGCGCCGTGCGGCTGGCCGTCGACTGGGCGTTGACCGAGGGCGGCGTGGAGATCGTGCACTGGCGCTCGCACATCGGCAACGAGTCGTCGTTGCGCGTGGCCCACTCGACCGGCTTCACGTTGCACGGGACCACTCCTGGGATGTTGTACGAGCGCGGTCAGGTCCTCGATGCCTGGACCGGCTCGATCCGGTTCGGCGACGCACCGTACGCCCGGGGACCGTGGGCGGAGTCCACCGTGCTCGAGTCCGACCGGCTGCGGCTGCGCCCCTTCACCGAGGCTGACGTGCCGCGGCTCGTCGAGGCCTGCAGCGATCCTGCGTCGCAGCGCTACCTGGCCCACTTCCCGCAGCCGTACACGCCTGCGGCGGCGCGAGCGTATCTGAACGACTGCCTCTGGCAGGCCGCGACGGGCGCGAAGGTTACCTGGGCGATCGCCGACCGTGATAGCGACGACCTGCTGGGCAATATCTCGGTCATGGACATGCTGGGGGTCAACGGCGACTCCGGCGAGGTCGGCTACTGGCTGCACCCCGATGCCCGGGGCCGCGGCCTGATGACCGAGGCGACCCGGCTCGTCGTGGCGCACGCGCTCGACCCCGACGGGCTCGACCGTCGCCGTCTGACGCTCTACGCCGCGACCGACAACGCCGCGAGCAACGCCGTCGCCAACGCGGCCGGCTTCACCTACTACGGCACCCAGCGCGCAGCCGAGCGGCTCGGCGACGGATCCTTCGACGACCTGCGCGGCTACGAGCTGCTGCGCTGACTGGCGCCTCTCACTTCCAGGCGAAGGGCGGCTGCTCGACGTCCGCGACGCGCGTCGCACGTCCGTGCAGCACGACCTCGGCGAACTGGTGCACGATTGCTCCGGTCGGCGCGTGGATCAGCTGGCCGAGCAGCGGCAGCTGCAGGACCGGCCGATCAGACTGCGGAATCGCGACGAACCGGGGCTCCACCGAGACCGCCGACATCGTGAGGCGGTGGATCGACGCCACCTCTGCCTCTGCGAGAACTGGCGTGAAGGGCACGTCGACCGCCCAGATCACGACCGGGGTGATGCGAAATCCTGACCGGGTCACGAAGTCGTCGAGCTCGCCGAGCACGGCATCCTGAGGGACGTCGAGACCCACCTCCTCAGCCAGCTCCCCGCACCGCGGCCTCCCGGACCGTCTCACCGGGATCGAGGCGCCCGCCCGGCAGCGCCCATTGGCCCGCATGCGCACGCAGGGTGCTGGCCCGCAGCGTGATCAGCAAGCGGGACCGTCGGCACCACCCATGCCGTCCACGAGCACGAGGCACACCGCTGCGCGGCGCTCGGAGGGGTGTGCCGGGGCGGCCCGTCGCTCGAAGGCGTCCAGGTTCTGCTGCGCCGACGCGCGGGTGATGGCCACCCCACCTTCCTACCTCAGGGGCGAGGTGGGTTTTCGTCACCCTCCGGGTGCACGATGGTCACCATGGCCTCAGGACACCCCCCGAACACTGCACCTTCCGCCGGCACTGACCTGCCGGCTGGCTACCGGCCATGGCCTGCACTCTGGGCCATGGTCATCGGCTTCTTCATGATCCTGATCGACAACACGATCGTGTCGGTGGCGACACCGGCGATCATCCGCGAGCTCAAGACCGACTACAACACGGCGATCTGGGCGACGAGCGCCTATCTGCTGGCCTATGCCGTGCCGCTGCTGGTGACCGGACGTCTCGGCGACCGGATCGGCCCCAAGAAGGTCTACCTGTTCGGGCTCGCCGTCTTCACCGCTGCATCCCTGTGGTGCGGCCTGACCGACTCGATCGAGATGCTGATCGTCGCTCGCGTCGTCCAGGGCTTCGGCGCGTCCTGCATGACGCCGCAGACCATGGCGGTCATCACCCGCACCTTCCCCGCCGCCAACCGCGGCAAGGCCATGGCCCTGTGGGCGCGACGGCAGGCGTGGCGACGCTCGTCGGGCCGATCCTGGGCGGCGTGCTGGTCGACGCGGCTGGCTGGGAGTGGATCTTCATCATCAACGTGCCGATCGGGGTGATCGCCTTCGTCCTCGCGGCCCGGCTCGTGCCCGATCTGCCGACCCACGCCCACAGCTTCGACTGGATCGGGGTGGCGCTCAGTGCTGTGGCGGTCTTCCTGGTGGTCTTCGGCATCCAAGAAGGTGAACGCTACGACTGGGGCACGATCTCCGGCATCCTCAGCGTCCCGCTGCTGATCGCGCTCGGGGTGCTGCTGTTCGCGGTGTTCCTGTGGTGGCAGGGCCGCATCGAGGCCGAGCCGCTGGTGCCGCTGTCGCTGTTCCGCGACCGCAACTTCTCGGTCGGCAACGCCGGCATCGCGATGGTCTCCTTGGCCATCACCGCCATGGCTCTGCCGCTGATGTTCTACGCCCAGAACGCGCGCGGGTGGACTCCGACGGAGTCGGCGCTCCTCCTGGCTCCCATGGCGGTCATGCTGATGGCTCTCTCCCCCCTGGTGGGTCGGCTCGTCGACCAGGTGCACCCCCGCACGCTCACCGTGATCGGCTTCGGCGTCGCCGCCGGTTCGATCCTGGGGCTTCTGCTGATCATGACCCCCACGACCCCGGTGTGGCAGCTCTGCGTGCCGATGGCGACGTTCGGCGTGGCCAACGCCTTCTTGTGGGCTCCGCTCAGCGTGACGACGACCCGCAACCTGCCGCTGGCGGCGGCCGGGGCCGGTTCGGGCATCTTCAACACGGTCCGACAGTTCGCTGCGGCGCTCGGCAGCGCGGCGATCGCCGCGGCAATCACCTCTCGGCTGGCAGCGCAGGGCCTCGGCGGCGACGCGAGCCAGGCGTTGTCCGGCCAGAGGATGCCGACCGACATCCAGACCTCCTACACCGACGCCATGGCGCAGGCCCTGTGGCTGCCGGTCCTGGCGTACCTCCTCGGGCTGGTCGTCGTGCTGTTCATGGCTCGTCCCACGCATGCCGGGCACGGCGCGACCTAGGGCTTTCGCATTGACCGAAGGCGTCTCTGATGACAAGATGACATCACGCATTAGCAATCAGTAGCGCCCTCCGAGCACCCCGCTCCCGTGTGAAAGTCCCGCCATGACCTATGTGATCACCGATGCTTGCATCGATGTGATGGACAAGTCCTGCATCGAAGAATGCCCCGTCGACTGCATCTATGAAGGCGACCGCATGCTCTACATCCAGCCCGACGAGTGCGTGGAATGTGGTCGATGCGAACCCGTCTGCCGCAGATCTCGATCTTCCACGAAGACGATCTGCCGGACGACAAGAGTGTCTGGGCCCAGGTCAACACCGAGTTCTTCGCCGAGATCGGCTCCCCCGGCGGCGCCCGCAAGGTCCAGCCCACCGGGTCCGACCATCCCATGGTCGACTCGATCGGAGCCAAGCGATGACGATGCTCGAGGTCGACATCGCGATCATCGGCGCCGGCCCGAGCGGACTGTACGCCTCCTACTACGCAGGATTTCGCGGGCTGCGCACCGCCCTGATCGACTCGTTGCCCGAGGTCGGCGGACAGATCGCGGCGCTCTACCCCGAGAAGGCGATCTTCGACGTCGCCGGCTTCCCCTCGATCCGCGGCCAAGACCTCGTCGACGGGTTGCACGCACAGGCCACGCGCTGGAGCCCCGAGATCTTGCTGGAGTGCCAGGCCGTGGGCCTGGAGGAGACTCCCGAGCACGTCACGATCACGATGAGCGACGGTCGACAGGTCCGTGCTGCCGCTCTGCTCATCACCGCCGGGATCGGCACGTTCGAGCCGCGCCAGCTTGCCGACGGGCTCCGACTCGAGGACCGCGGCCTGCGCTACTTCGTGCCGCGGCTCAACGACCTGACAGCTCAGGACGTCGTCATCGTCGGCGGCGGCGACTCGGCCGTCGACTGGGCCCTGGCCCTTGAGGACGTTGCCGCAAGCGTCACCCTGGTCCACCGACGCCCGGCGTTCCGCGCCCACGAGCGCAGCGTCGAGCAGCTGATGGACTCCACCGTCACGGTGCTGACGCCCTACGAGGTCGACGAGCCGTCGGAGACGAGCACCTCACCTCCGTCGTGGTCAGCAGCAAGGACGGCGACGTCAAGCACCTTCCGGCACGCACGGTCGTCGCCGCGTTGGGCTTCATCGCCGACCTCGGCCCGATGGAGCAGTGGGGACTCGAGCGCACCGCCGTCACATCGTCGTCGATCGCACGCAGCGCACCAACCGCGAGCGGGTCTTCGCCGCTGGCGACGTCACGCACTTCGACGGCAAGGTCAAGCTCATCTCGATCGGCTTCGGCGAGGCGGCGCTGGCGGTCAACCACATTGCGCGGTTGATCGATCCGTCCTCGGCCCTCAACCCCGGGCACTCCACGGACGGCTGAGATCACACCGAAGGCCCCGCTCGTCGATCGAGCGGGGCCTTCGTCGTGGGCTGGGAGTCAGGGCAGGAAGTCGGCCCTCGGCGGCGTGAAGACGTCGATGTTGATGCACGGACCCTCGATCGGACGATGTAGTGCTCCGCGCCGGCCGGCACCAGCATGAACGAGCCCGGCCCCATCCGGTGCGGCTCGCCGCTGACGTAGTAGTCGCACAGGCCCGCGTCGATGTACACGCTGGTCGAAGTCTTCGTGCGAGTGCGGATTGGTCTGCATGCCGACGTCGAGGGAGTGCCACGCGAACATCACCTGATCGGTCGTGTAGATCCGGCGTCGCACGCCCGGACGCACGTCGACGATCGGGATGTCTTCCCAGTTGACGACTGTCGCGTAGTTGTTCATGTGCTGTGTCCCTCTTCTCGTGGGGTGGTGTCGCCGGCCGTCACGTGGCCAGCTGCCGCAGGCCTGCGGCCAGGATCTGCAGATCGGAGCCCAGCAGGACGAGAGCCGCGTCCTGCAGCCCTGCGGCCGGAACGCCGTCGAGCCGGGCGGCCCAGCCGCCGAACGGCACCTGCTGGTCGTCCGCACACCGAGCGATCTCGGCGACGGCCTCGGCCAGCGAGCCGTCGTCGGACGCCAGCCCACGTGAGACCGCGAGGTCTGTCGTGCCGACGAAGGCCACGTCGAGGCCCGTGATGACGTCTGCCAGGTCGCCCTCGACGTCGGACTGGATCTGGCCGACCAACAAGGGTGGGGCGATGCGTTCAGCGGCCAGGTAGTCAGCCAGTGCCAGCCCCCCGAAGCCTGCGGTGGGGTGCGCCAGACTGATCGACCGGCGCCCGATCGGCGCATAGTGGCAAGCCGCGTGAAGCGCTTCGCGTTGTGCCGCACTGGACAGCATCGAGAGCTGGATTCCGGTCGCCCCAGCTTCCAGGAGGCGGTTGACCTGGCCAGGCTCGACCGATGGCACCCGCACCAGGGCCGGCAGCCCGATGCCGTGGCAGTGCCGCAGCATCGAGATCACGTCGCCCTCGCCGAGCGAGGAGTGCTCCATGTCGATCACGACGAGGTCGAGCGACGTGACGCACATGTCGAGCACGTCGGTCGTCGGGGAGCTTGACGAACGTCCCGAGCAGTCGTTCACCCGCCGCGAGGCGCTGCCTCAGGCGGGCCCGCTGAGCGCGGACCCCGCCTGGACCGCGGACGTTCACTGGTTCAGGCCACGCCATGGCGTGATCGAGATGTTCTCACCCTTGGAGAGCACCGTGGTCGGCTCGTAGCGAGGAGCGACGATCGAGTTGCCGGCCGCATCGGGCATGAGCTGGTCGGAGACCTCTTCGACGACCGTGACATTGGCCGGGCTGCCGACTGCCAGCGTGCCGTAGCCCTCGTCGGCGATGCCGAGCAGCTTGGCGGGAACGATCGTGGCCCGCTCGATGACGTCGGTCAGGTCCGCACCGAGCGCCACAGCTTGGAGATGCTGGTCAGCAGGTCGAAGACCGGGCCGTGCCAGTTGCGGGCCGAGGTGTCGGACGACACGATGTCGGCAGGAAGCCGTCGGCGATCGCTTCACGGGCGACGTTGAAGCTGAGGTTGCTGCGGCCGTGCGCCGAGTCGAACAGGACACCGCGCTCGCGCGCCTCCATGACCTCGGGCAGCACCTTGCCGTCACCGAGGATGCCGTGCGGCTTGCCGGTGTAGCAGTGCGCCACGATGTCGCCGGCGCGCAGGTGCGGCAGAACGTGCTTCAGCGGCTCGGAGGTCTCGCCGATGTGCACCATCAGCGGCAGGCCGGCCTGGTCGGCGAGGCTCAGCGACTGGTTCAGCAGCTCGAGCCAGGCTTCTCCGACGACGTCCTCGGACAACCGGATCTTGAAGCCACGGACGACGTCGGCATTGTCGGCGGCGACCTGCAGCGCGTCCTCGACGCACAGCGTCGCGGGTTGATCAGCTCGCCGTAGCGGAAGTCGATCAGGCCGAGCACCGAGACGTTCAGGAAGTTGAGCACCTTGAGGTCGTTGGGCTCCACGACGAGCTTGCGGAAGGCGTTGAACGTCGAAGCACCGGCTGTGCCCGCGTCGGCCACCGCGACGACGCCGCGACGCAGGTGTGCCTCGGTCGCGTCGGCGCCGACCTTCGAGACGTGCTCGAAAGATGTGGCTGTGTCCCTCGACGAGTCCGGGGAAGACCAGCTTGCCCTGGCAGTTGATCGTCTCGCGGGCACCGTCGGTGATGCTCGGCGCGACCTGCTTGATGACGCCGTCGGCGATGGCGATGTCGAAGTCGCCGACGACTCCGCTCGACGGGTCGACCACGCGTCCTCCTCGCAGGACGAGATCGTGCTCGACCTGCGGTTCAGCAGACAGGGTGGCGGTAGTAGGTGAAGACATCATTCTCCTCGGACGAGTGGGCGTTCGGTACGGGTTGTGGTGGAACGGGTGGATCAGTTCAGACGAAGACGTGCGAGCCTGCGTCAGGACAGCTGCGCCTGCAGGCGTGCGGCAGTGCGGGCCGTGGCGTCGGGCGGCGCGACGAGGGCGTTCTTGAGGGGCTCGACCCCGTCGACGTGCACTTCGACGACGTCTCCGACGCGCAGGAACTCCTTGCGGTCCTGCCCCGTGCCCGAAGGCGTGCCGGACAAGAAGACGTCGCCGGGCTGCAGCGGCGCGAACCACGAGAGCCGGGACAACAACTCGGTGATGCTCCAGACCATGCCGGCGCTGGTGTCCTCCTGGCGCAGCTCGCCGTTGACGAACGAGCGGACCCGGATCGAGTCGAGGTCTTCCTCGGCGTGCACGGTGCGCAGCGACGCGCCGATCGGCTTGCAGCCCGCGAAGCTCTTGGCCAGCACGGGCGTCGACGTCTGGCGCATCACGTCGCGGGCGGTCATGTCGCTCGCTCCGGTGTAGGCGGCCACGTACTTCCAGGCGTCCCGCGGATCGACGCGGTACATGCGGCGTGAGATGACGGCAGCGATCTCGGCTTCGTAGTCGAGCTCGTTGGTGCAGCCTTCTGGATAGTCGATGTCGGCGCCGGGGCCGGGAGATGGCGCCCGCGGCGGCCGAGAACAGGATCGGCTCGGTGGGGATCGCCCGACCGGTCACGACGACCTTGGAGTGGTAGTTCAGTCCGACTCCCCACACCGCGCCGCTGCGGCCGAGCGGGGCGCACAGGCCCGCCGCGACGACTTCGTCGCGGGACACGGTCCTGGCCACACGGGCGGGACGACAGCCAGTCGTACGACCCGTGCTCGACCAGGACGGACCGCAGGTCGGGGAAGGGGACGTCCAGCACCTGGACGCTATCGCCATCGGCTCGACCGATGCCCCAGCGCGTCACCATGAACTCCATGCCACGTATCCTCATATGCGAGATGGCATCTTGTCAATCAAGATGAAAATGAGATGGGCGCAATCCTCACGCTTCCCGCTGACGTTGCCTGGCAAGGCCGCCCTGATTCAGCGATTTCTCGCTGAATTTCCACCATCCCCCGCTCACGCTGCCACTAGGCGTGACGCCGCCACATTTGCGAGACGATGACTGTTGCGAGACGTCATATCATCCATTGACACGCGACTAGGCACGTCCTATCGTCCTTCCTCAATGGCTGACAGGCTGTGCCCTCGGGCCCTGTCAGCGCGACTGAGAGGGGCGTCATGAGACGGGACCGCATCGAGCTCGCATCATGGGGCTGGGCCATGCTGGGCACCTTCACGCTGCTGGTCGGCTGGCAGCTTCTGGGCGAGCTCGACCTCGTGCCGAGGTCCTCGCTCCCCGGCCCGATCGAGGTCGCACAGGCCGTTCCGACGTTGCTGTCCGATCCCGAGTTTCGAAGCGGTGCCGCCGACACCATGCTCAACTGGTTCACCACGGTGCTGATCGGATCGATCGCGGCAGTCGCCGTCGGGCTCGTGGCCAGCAGCTCGCCCATGCTGCGACGCCCCACCGAGCTTGGTCGTCAACACGTTCCGGGCCGTGCCCGCCACCGCCCTGATCCCCATCGCGGTGCTGATGTTCGGGCTCGGCAGCCCAGATGAAGATCTCGGTCGCGGTCTACGCGATCTTCTGGCCGATCCTGATCAACACGATCTACGGCGTCGCCATGACGGAGCCGATGCGCCTCGACGCCGCTCGGTCGATGCACTGGCGGTGGTGGCGCCGCCAGGTCTTCGTGACCCTCCCCAGCGCGACACCCTCGATCCTGACCGGGATCAGGATCAGCGTGGGGATCGCCCTCGTCGTCATCATCTCCACCGAGCTTCTCGGTGCCCGCTACGGCGTCGGCACGATCTTGGTGCAGTACACCGCAGGCAGACCGACCCGATGTCGTCTACGCCGGGGTCCTCGCCCTCGGCGTCGTGGGCGCTGCGGCGTTCTCGCTCATGATGCGGGCCGAGCACCGCCTGGTCCGGTGGGTCTCCGTTGCCTGACTCGATGAGACCGCACCCCCTCGACAAGGAGCGCCACACATGTCACTCGTGAGTCAACCGACACTTCGCCAGAGCGCCGGCCGGTTCGTCCGGGGCCTCAGCACGATCTGGCTGCTGCTGCTCGTGTTCGCGGTCTGGGAGCTCTACGCACGGCTCAACCCCTCGGTGTTCTTCCCCCGATCAGCAAGATCCTCGACAACTACCGCACGGTCTGGCTCTCGTCCGATCCCAGCCAGCTGTTCCACTCCGACCTGTTCATCGAGCAGGCTGGCACCAGCCTGAGCCGGTTCGCCCGCGGGTGGGCCCTCGCAATCGTGATCGGCGTCAGCGTCGGCGTCATGCTCGGGGCAAGTCAGGTGCTGGCCAGGATGTACAACCCGACCGTCCGGTTCTTCGCCTCGATCCCGAGCACCCTCCTGCTGCCGATCGCTGTCCAGCTGTTCGGCATCGCCTCCACCATGAACGTCTTCCTGATCTGCCTCGGCAGCGTGTGGGTCATCATCATCAACACCTGCGACGGCGTGGCCGGCGTCGACCGTTCGTGGATCCGCAGCGCCCGGAGCCTGCAGCTGGACGTCTGACCCTGTACCGCAAGGTCATCATCCCGGCGGCCATGCCGCAGATCATGGCCGGGTTACGCGTCAGCCTCGGCATCTCGCTGATCCTCATGGTCATCGCCGAGCTGTACGCCCACGACAGTCGGCCTGGGCCATCAGATCGTGATCGCCCAGACCAGCTTCCGCTACCTCAACATGTGGTCTGCCTTCGTCGTCGTCGGCGTCATCGGCATCACCCTCAACGCACTGTTCAGCCTGATCGAGCGTCGGGTCCTGCGGTGGCAGCGCCGCGCCGGCCTGAGCGCCCTCTAGACACCAACCCGCAAGGAGCGACATGGATCTCTACGTCGACGCAGTCACCAAGACCTATGGGCACGGGCCCACCGCCAAGCAGGTGCTGACCGACACCAGCCTGGTCGTCAACTCCAAGCAGTTCGTGTCGATCGTCGGCCCGTCCGGGTGCGGCAAGTCGACCCTGCTGATGGTCATGGCCGGACTCCTGTCCCCCACCGGTGGCGAGGTCCGGCTCGGCGAGCGGACGATCAACGGCCCGCCCATGGGCTTGTCGGTCGTCTTCCAGGACTACAGCCGGTCACTGTTCCCGTGGATGACGGTCGAGCGCAACCTGGCGATGGCGGCCACGGCGTACAAGATCCCCAAGGCCGAGCTGAAGAACCGGGTCGAGCACGCCTTGCACTCGGTCGGCCTGGCCGGCTCCGGCTCGATGTATCCCTGGCAGATGTCCGGCGGCATGCAGCAGCGTGTGGCCATCGCCCGGGCCCTCGTCGTGGAGCCGACCGTCATGCTGATGGACGAGCCCTTCGCCGCCGTCGACGCGCAGACCCGCGCCGACCTCGAGGACCTCGTCCTCCGGGTGCGCGCCGAGTACCAGGTCACGGTCGTGTTCGTGACCCACGACATCGACGAGGCGGTCTACATGGCCGACCAGGTCGTCGTGATGGCTGCCGGTCCCGGTCGCATCGTGGCCAACATCGACGTCGACCTGCCCCGCCCACGCGACCAGGTCGAGACCAGCTCGACCAGCGCTTCACCGGCTGCGCAGCCAGGTCTTCCAGCTCGTCATGCGTCCCACCGAGGCCTGACGCGTCCACCACTCTCGCCCTGGCACAGCCTGTGTCCGGGCTCCTGCACTCCACCCTTCGAAAGGCACTGCTCATGAAGCACCACCTCAGGAAGAATCGCGCCAGGAAGAATCGCGCCGTTGCCCTCGCTGCGACGATCGGACTGGCCGCCGCGACGCTCGCCGCGTGTGGCTCCGACAAGGACTCCGCCTCCGCACAGGACTCCGGAACCCTGCGGATCACGACCTTGGGTCTGTGCAACGAGACCTCGGTGTACTGGGCCGAGAAGAACGGCATCTTCGAGGACAACGGCCTCAAGGTCGAGCTCGTGAAGTCGACGGGCGGTGCCGCCGCCCTGACCGCGCTGCAGAGCGGAGACATCGACCTGGCGTTCACGAACCCGTTCTCCACCATGATCGCCCGCTCGCAGGGCATCGACGTCCGGTGGATCGCGACTGCCTACGAGACGACCTCGGTCAAGGGCGAGGGCACCAACGCGATGGCCGTCACGGAAGACTCCGGCATCACGAAGGCGTCGGACCTCAACGGCAAGACGATCGGCGTCAACGAGATCGGCGGCATCAACGAGATCATCACGACCGAGTGGCTGACGATCAACGGTGCCGACGCCTCCAGCGTGAAGTTCGTCGCCCTGCCGTTCAACGAGCTCGCGTCCTCGGTCGCCAACGGCAAGATCGACTCGGCACAGATCCCGGCACAGAACGTCGATCCGAAGCTCGGCCTGACGTCGCTCGAGGATCCGTACGTCGCAGTCGGCAACGGCAAGGGACTGGTGTTCGCGGGGTACGTCGCGACGAGCAAGAACGCCACCTCCAAGGAGAAGTCGCTCAAGGCGTTTCAGGACTCGTTGATCACGGCCGTCGACGAGTACACCGCGCCTGAGAACGCCGACGCGAAGTACGCCCTGCAGTCCGAGAAGTGCAAGCAGGATGCTGCGTACCTCAAGTCGTTGAAGGAGAACATCTACGAGGCACGCGTCGACACCGAGGCGATCGCGCGGATGGGCAAGATCCTCGAGGAGCAGGAGCGGCTCGACGGTCCCGCCGAGATCGACGACCTGGTGCCGTCGTACATCGTGACCAAGTAGGTCACCCGACTGCCGCAGCACGCGCGAAGGGTTCTGGTCGACTCGAGTCGACCAGAACCCTTCGCGCGTTTTTGCGCGACAGTGTCACATAATACGAGACGAGCCAGTGCTCGGTCGACCGACTAGTGCCCCAGCGGCGGGATGGGCCACTCGTCTGCGGGCGTGCCCAGATCGGCCGACAGGCCCACGGCCGCTGAGCGCAGGGTCTCGATGACCTCGGCCTCCAGGTCTTCGGACAGCGAGACCGCCGTGCCGACGACGGCCAGGGATGCTGCGATCTTGCGGTACTCGAAGATCGGCGCTGCAATCGTCCGCACCCCGTGCACAGCCGGGGAGTTCATCGAGACGCCGGTCTCGCGGATCAGGCCGAGCTCGCTCTCGAGGCCGGGCAGGAACCGCAACCGACGGTCGAGGCCCGGAACCTCGGCATGATCGAGGTAGGCGCAAAAGACCCTGCCCTGCGCGGACTCGAACAGGTCGAGCCGGGCGCCGGGCTTGATCGTGAGCCGGACCGATCCGGTCGTGTTGTCGAGGCACCTGACGACAGCAGCGGTCTCGCCGTCCCACACCGAGAGGACCACGGTCTGGTTGACCTGCTTCAAGCTTTTCCATGTGGGGTCCGGCAGCCGCGATGATCGACAGCCCCGAACGGGCCACGGACTCCAGGCTCAAGCTGCCGGGCCCAGGGTGTAGGTCGCGCTCGCCGAGTCATATCGCAGCAGTCCCACCTCGCGCAGCGCCTTGGCATAGCGGTGCGCGGTCGCCTTGGTGCTGCCCAGCGCCTCGGTGATCTCGCTCAAGCTGAGCTGAGGGCGGCGGATCGTGAATGCGTTCAGGATCACGGCAGCGCGCTGCACGGTCTGGATCGCGGGCACGGAGTCATCGCTCATGTCGCTTCTTCGCCCCCTCGGGGATCCCAGTGAATAGTGCTCGGGCACGGCTGGTGCAGCAGCAACCCTCGGGTCACAGCGACTCATCCTACCGACGCCACAAGACCATCTCATGACACCGCGCGCGAGTCCAGAGAGTTCACGACGAGTCAACTCACATTACGATCCATTGACCCACGATCCGATACGGCGTTAGAGTGTAACCCGCACCACATCTCACACTCAAGACCGCGATGGAGCCACCGCACCATGACCGACACGAATCAGTTCGATCACCACTCTGCAACAGCAACTGCGGATCCGGTTGGTTACTACGAATCTTTCCGCGACTCCTGCCCCGTCGGCCGCAGCGACGCGCACGACGGCTTCGTGTACATCACTCGCTACGACGACGTGTTCCGCGTGGCCCGCAACGACGAGCCTTTCTCGTCCTCGCGAGCCAGCATGGGCGGCCGCGAAGGCACGGCGATCGTGATTCCCAGCGGACCTGGGCTCGACGACTTCCAGTTCCCGCTCGAGTCGATCCGCCGGACTCGTTCGAGTACCGCAACCTGCTCAACCCGCTGCTCACCGAGCGCGCGGTCGAGAAGATGAAGCCGATGATCAAGGCGCATGCGACCCGCATCGTCGACGAGTTCATCGAGTCCGGCTCGACCGACTTCGTGCGCGACCTCACCAATCCTCTGCCGTCCTGCGTGACGCTCGACTGGCTCGGCTTCCCCGAGGAGGACTGGGCCCGCATCGGCGTGCCCGTCCACCTCATCTTCTCCTCCCTGCCCGGCAGCGAGCGCCTCCAGCGCGGTGGCGAAGGCCTCGCGTACATGGAGAAGCGCATCCGCGAGCTCATCCAGCAGCGCCGAGCCGAGCCGGGCGAGGACGCCCTGAGCTGGCTCGTCCACCAGAAGAAGACCGACGGCACCGAGTTCACCGAGGCAGAGGTCCTGTCGACGATCGGACTGCTCGTCGCCGGCGGCGTCGACACCACGACGTCGTTGACCGGCTCGGTGCTCGTGCACCTCAGCCAAAACCCGGAGCAGCGCCAGAAGCTGCTCGAGGCCCCCGACCTGCTCGAGGCCGCGACCGAGGAGTTCCTGCGCGTCTTCGCCCCGACGACGTCGATGGCACGCACGACGACTGCGGACACCGAGATCTCGGGCTGCCCGGTCAAGGCCGGCGAGCGCATCCTGCTCCCCTGGGTCGCCGCCAACCACGATCCCGAGGTGTTCGCCAACCCGCGTGAGGTCCAGCTGGATCGTGACGCGACCCGCCACCTGGCGTTCGGCACCGGATCGCACCGCTGCCCCGGAAGCCACCTGGCACGAGCGATGTTCCACGAGATGATCAACCAGGTCCTGACCCGCATGCCCGACTACCAGGTCATCGACGAGGGCCTCGTCGGCTACCCGTCGCGCGGCACCGCCAGCGGCTGGGACGTCATTCCCGCGACGTTCACTCCCGGTCAGCGCTCGCAGAACGGATCGCTCGGATCGCTCGGCGTGCCGGCGCGTGCCGAATGGGCCGACCTGACGGTCACCGAGGTCGTCGTCGCCGCAGACGAGGTACTGAAGATCTCGCTGGCCGATCCGAGCGGTGCCGCGGTGTCCGCCTGGAAGCCCGGAGCCCACCTCGAGCTGCGGCTGCCGTCGGGACGTCTGCGCCAGTACTCGCTGTGCGGAGACCCTGCCGACGCCTCGAAGTACACCGTCGCGGTGCTGCGTGAGCCTGCTGGCCGAGGTGGCTCGGTCGAGCTGCACGAGGTCGCCAAGGTCGGTGCCGAGCTGACGGTCCGGCCCCGCAACCACTTCCCGCTGGTCGAGGCCGACAGCGACCTGTTCCTCGCAGGCGGCATCGGCGTGACGCCGATCGTCGCGATGGTGCGTTCGGCCGTCGAGCAGGGCAAGGACGTCACAGTCGTCTACGGCGGCCGGTCACGCGCCTCGATGGCGTTCGTCGACGAGCTGCAGCAGCTGGCACCCGAGCGGGTCATGATCATCCCGCAGGACGAGATCGCCGGACTGCTCGACCTGCGCGGCTTCCTCGGCGGAATCGGCGACGGCACTGCGGTCTACTGCTGCGGCCCGTCGGCGATGATCGCGGCGACCGAGCAGGTCTGCTCAGAGCTCGGCATCGACTCGCGCCTGCACATCGAGCGCTTCACGGCCGGCGACGACTTCGACGTCGTCTTCGACCCGGAGAACAACACCGCATTCGACGTACAGCTCCGCACGCACCGGCGTGACGCTGCACGTCCCGGCCGACAAGCGCATCATCGAGGTGGCTCGCGAGGTGCTTCCCGACCTGTCGTACGACTGCGAGAAGGGCTTCTGCGGTGCGTGCGAGACCCGGGTCATCGCGGGCACGCCGGATCACCACGACTCGATCCTCAGCAAGGAAGAGCGCGAGACCGGCACCTGCATGATGATCTGCGTCAGCCGTACCAAGAGCGACCGCCTGGTGCTCGACCTCTAACCCCCGAGGCGGTGGATCCGCAACGTATCCCCGCCGCGCGGTGGATCTGCAACCGCATTCGACCGAATGCCGTTGCAGATCCACCGCGCCTCATCAGCGAGACCACGAAGTACACACGAGAGGACTGTCCATGCGAACCAGAGGCGCGATCGTGCGCACTGCACCCGGCCCCTACGAGGTCGTCGAGCTAGAGGTGGCCGAGCCCCAGCAGGGCGAGGTCCAGGTCCGCATGGTTGCGGCCGGCTTGTGCCACTCCGACGACCACATCGCCGTCGGCGACTCCGGGGCACCCACCTTCCCCTTCGCGCTGGGCCATGAGGGCGCCGGCGTGGTGCTACCAAGGTCGGCGCAGGAGTCACCGACCTGGTCGAGGGCGATCACGTCGTGATGTCCTTCCTGCCGGCCTGTGGCCGCTGCCGTTGGTGTGCCAGCGGCCAGCAGAACCTGTGTGATGACGGCGGCAAGGTCTGGATGCCGCCCGAGGTCGCGCGCATCACGTTGCCCGACTCCGACGCGGCCATCGGTCAGATGTGCGGCGTCTCGGCGTTCGTCGAGCACACGACGGTCTCGGCTCGTTCGGTCGTCAAGATCTCCCAGGACATCCCGCTCGACAAGGCGTGCCTGGTCGGCTGCGCCGTGGCCACCGGATGGGGGAGCTGCCGTCAACTCTGCGGCAGTCCGTCCGGGCCAGGTCGTCATCGTGATGGGTATCGGCGGAATCGGCATCAGCGCCGTGCAGGGCGCCTTGCACGCCGGAGCCACGACCGTCATCGCGGTCGACCCCGTCGAGTTCAAGCGCGACGAGGCCAAGCGGTTCGGCGCCACCCACTCCTTCGCCACGATGGACGAGGCCGCAGACCTGGCGCGTCAGCTGAGCAACGGCCAGGGCGCCGACTCGGCGATCGTCACGGTCGGCATCGTCAAGCCCGAGCACGTGGGCCAGGCGTTCGCTGCCATCCGCAAGGGTGGAACGGCCGTCGTGACGGGCCTCGGTGGCGGCGGAGATGCCGTGCCGATCGACCTGACGGAGCTCACGCTCTACCAGAAGCGGATCCAGGGCTCCCTCTTCGGCCAGTGCAATCCGACCTCCGACATCGTGTACCTGCTCGACATGTACAAGCTCGGAGCGTTGCGCCTCGACGAGATGATCACGCGCACGTACTCCCTGGACGAGATCGGCCAGGGCTACGAGGACATGCACGCGGGCATCAACCTGCGCGGAGTCGTGCTGTTCGACTGAAGATCCCTGCTTGCCTCGGTGCGCCCCCGGTCGATCGACCGGGGGCGCACTGCTGTCTACGGCGGCGTCGACATCGGGCCGCGGCCCCGGAGTCGGTGGATCCGCAACCTCATCCCGCCGGGCCGGTGGACCTGCAACCTCATTCGTCCGAATGCGGTTGATAAACCACCGCGCCGGGGCGACGAACCACCCAGAAGGTTGCAGAACCACCGCGCCGGAGCGAGCAAGGGGCCTGGAACGGGCGAACCCCCGAGGTGCTGAGGTGCACCTCGGGGGTTCGTCGTCGTTGGCGGCGGGGCCGCCTAGATCGTTCGTTGGAAGGGCTGTCCCAACGCTCGAGGTTCGCGCTTGGAGCTCGCGAACATCAGCATCACGACGATCGCCAGGAGATAAGGCGTCGCGATCAGCAGGTTGCTGTCCAACGTCAGGCCCATCGCCGGCAGGGCCAGGCGCATCGCGTCGGCCAGGCCGAACAGGATGCAGCCCAGGATCGTCCGGCCCAGGCGCCAACCGCCGAAGATCGCCGCGGCGATCACGATGTAGCCGCGACCGTCGGTCATGTTCTGGTTGAACGAGCCGACCTCACCGACGGCCAGGTACGCGCCGCCGAGACCGGCCAGCAGACCGCACCACATCAGGGCCTGGCGACGCCGACGGTTGACGTCGATCCCGGTCAGGTCCGCGCCGATCGGGTCCTCCCCCACGGCCCGCAGCTCGAGGCCCCAGCGGCTGCGCTCGACCAGCCACCACGTCAGCGGCACGATCAGCAGCAACAGGTACATCGGCCATCGGCCCGTGAACAGGGCATCGCCGATCAGTGGGATGTCCGACGACAACGGGATGTCGATCTTGGCGACCTGGTGGCTCGCGAAGGTGTTGATCGCGATGAGGAAGGTCGTCAGTCCCAGGACCAGGGCGTTGAGGACAAGACCCACCACGAAGGTGTTGATGTGGGCGCGGTGCACGAGGTTGCCGTGCACCATCGCGACCACGAGTCCCACCAGGGCACCGGCGAGCAGTCCTGTCGTGGCGCTGCCCGTGGCGCTGGCGGCGGCGACCGCTCCGAATGCTGCGCCCAGCATCATTCCCTCGACCGAGATGTTGATCGCACCGGCGCGATGCGCGAGGTACTCCCCGCACGCGGCGAAGGCCAGCGGCGCCGTCAGGCGCATGCCGCTGGACAGAATCGTGGACAGATCGTCTACCGAGGTCATGCCACAGCCCCTTGGGCGTTGGTTCATGGATGACGGAGGGCGCGACGCGGGCGGGTCGGACCCGCTTGCGGCGATTCTGCGTCAGCTGGGATCAGGGCAGGAGGCACGACGAAGGCCAGGACCAGCAGCGCCTTCATGACGTCGACGAGCGACGACGGGACTCCCGTCGAGGCCAGGAACCCACCACCTGCGCGCAACACTCCGAACAGCAGCGCCACCGGGATTGCGACGAGCGGGTTGGATCGTGCGACCAGCACGATCAGCAGACCGTCCCAGCCGATGCCGTTCGACGTTCCCGGCTGCAGCCGGTTGGTGCTGACGGGGCTGGCGACCAAGATCGCCCCTGCCAGTCCGGCGGTGGCTCCCGACACGGCCAGCGCGACGGCCGAGAGCCGTCCGGTCTTGACGCCGGCATGCTTGGCGGCGATGGGACTCAGGCCCATCATCTTGAGCTGCAGCCCCCACCGCGAGCGCGACACCAGGATCGCGATGCCGACCGCCAGGAGCAGCGCGATGATGAGTCCGCCGTTGATCTGCAGGTTGGGGTACTGCCCGATCGAGTTGACCCGGGCGTCGAGCGGAACCTGGTTCGACTGGCTCTCCACGACGGAGTCGCCGACGCGCGAGGCCTGCAGCCACCAGTCCTTGCTGACGGCGAAGCCGACGACCTGGATCGCAATGAACGTCATCAGCAAGGTGCTGACGACGATGTTGACGCCCCGCAGGCGGTACATCAGCGAGCTCAGGCCGGCCCACAGAGCACCGGCGACGGTGGCCGCGACCAAGGTCGCGATCATCAGCGAGACTCCTGGAAGCGCCAGACGCAGGGCTACCCAGGTGCCGACCAGCGCGCCGATCAGGACCTGGCCTTCCTGGCCGATGTTGAACACGCCGCCACGCATCGAGACACAGGAGCCGATGGCCACCAGCAGCAGCGGCGCGACGTACAGCAGCGTCGTCGACCAGGCGGCCTTCGAGCCCATGCTCCCTGTGTAGAGAGCATCGACGGAGTCGCGGGCCGAGCCGCCGGTCCAGGAGATCAGAGCCAGCGACAATGCCAAGGCGACGAGCACCGAGGCCGCCGTCACCAAGGTCAACCGGATCTGTGCCTTGCTCATCACGATGCTCCTCCCACCATCATGCCGAGACGCTCGGCGGTGACTTCCTCGGCGGGAAGGACTCCGCTGAGGGCTCCCGACGAGATGACGGCGACCCGCGATGCGAGCGTCATGACCTCCTCGAGCTCGGTCGAGATCAGCAGCACACCGATCCCTTCGGCGGCTACCTTGCGGATGCGGCCGTACATGTCTTCGATCGCTCCGATGTCGAGCCCCTGGGTCGGCTGCGCGACGACCATGACGCGCGGCCCGTTGGACAGCGCACGCGCCAGCACCAGACGCTGCTGGTTGCCGCCTGAGAGCCGCCCGACCGGCGCGTCGGCCGACGGCGCCATGATGCTGTACTCGACCATCAGGCGCTCGGCCTTGGCCCGCATCGCCCGGTGGCTCAGCAGGAGCTTTTCCACTGACCTTGTCCAGCGACTTCATCGCGAGGTTCTCCGCGACGCTCATCGCCAGGATGACTCCCGACCGGTGCCGGTCCTCGGGCACGATGCCGATTCCGGCGCGGGTCAGCGCGTCTGCGCGTGACAGGTTGACGGTCTCCCCGTCGACCGCGACGGTTCCCTTGCTCGGCAGCACCAGTCCCGACAGGACGTCTCCCAGGACCGTCTGACCGTTGCCCTCGACGCCGTACAGGCCGACGATCTCACCGGGAGCGACGTCGAGGCTGAACGAGTCGAGCAGGACTGTTCCGTCCGAGACGACAGTCAGGTCACGCAGGCTCAGTGCGGGCACCACGCTCGGGTCGTCTGCGGCAGGCGGGGTCGGTGCGGTCGGCGTCTGGACCGGCAGCACGCCGACTGCCGCAGCATCGGCGAGCAGCGACACGTCGCGGCCGACCATCTGGCGGGCGAGCTCTGATGGGTCGTCTCGGCGGTCGCCTGGTGGAACACGACCCGTCCCTTGCGCAGCACCGTGATGGCGTCGGTCGCCGCCGTGATCTCGGCGAGCTTGTGGCTGATCAGGATCACGGCGCGGTTCTCCGACTGCACCATGCGGCGCAGGACCTCGAAGAGCTCTTCGGACTCTTCCTGGGTCAGCACCGACGTCGGCTCGTCCAGGACCAGGAACTCCGGCTCCCGACGCAGGCACTTGATGAGCTCGACCCGCTGCCGCTCACCGGCCGACAGTGCGTCGACCCGCGCGAGCGGATCGATCGGCAGGCCGTAGCGCTGCGCGACGTGCTCGACCTGCTCGCAGGCGGCCGAGCGGTTGACGGTGCCGACGTCTCCGAGGATGACGTTCTCCCACACCGCCAGGGGCCCGATGAGGCTGAAGTGCTGGTGGACCATGTCGATCCCGTGCTTGCGCGCGTCCTGAGGACTCGCGATGCGGATCTCGGTGCCTTGCCGGCGGATGATGCCCGAGTCGGGCCGTTCCAGACCGAGCAGGATCTTCATGAGCGTGGACTTGCCCGCGCCGTTCTCACCCAGCAGACCGTGGATCTGTCCGGGGTTGATCGACAGATCCACGTTGTCGCTGGCGACGACCTTGCCGTACGCCTTGCTGATTCCACGCAGCGAAGGGCTGGCGCCGGGACCGCTGCTGCGGTCCCGGCGCCCTGCTGCGCGACCTCAGGAACCAAGGCGCTTGACTTCGTCGTCGGCGACGATCTTGCCGGAGCCGATGTCGGACATGAACTGCTCGAAGCTGCTTGTTCTGCTCGTCGGTGCCGTTGCAGAACTTGACGGTCGGGACTTCGTCGACGCCCATCATCCAGGTCTTCTTGGTACCGACCTCCATCTTGCCGTCAGCGAACTGCTGCAGGGCGGCGGTGAGGTAGGAGCCCGGATCGAAGATGACCGAGATGTCGAACTTCGGGTCGGTCGACGCGCAGCGGTCGGTGCCGGGCGTCAGGGTCAGCACGCCGGTCTCGTTGGCGAGGCGGGCAGCGGCGTCTGTCGATCCACCCAGGTACGGGTAGATGACCTTGGCGCCCTGGCGCAGCTGCGCCTGGGTGGCTTCCTTGGCCTTGGCCGAGTCGTTCTGGTCGCCAGCGAAGGAGATCAGGACCTTGGCGTCGGGAAGGACCGAACGGACGCCGGCCTTGAAGGCGACCGATGCGCGCTGCTCGAACTCGACGTCGAGCCCGCCGACGAAGCCGGCGGTGTCGAGGTTCTTGTCCTTCATCAGCATGCCGGCAGCGTGACCTGCGGCCAGGAGGTTCTGGTTGACGCTGTCCTCGGAAAGCAGGATGCGCGGGGTCTGGGCGATATTGCCCTGGGCGGGCACGTACCAGACGGTCTTCTCGCAGGCGGGCTCTTCGGAGGCCGGGATCGCATCGCTGAGCGAGCCGGCGCCCAGGGCGACCATGTCGACCTTCTGGGCGCACAATGCACGGGCGGCGCTCAGCGCGTCGGCGGTGCTGACGTTGCCTCGGGCGATGACCTTCCAGTCCTTGGGCTCGCCGAACCTCTTCGCGCCGTCGACGAAGCTTCTGGAAGTAGCCGCCGTCGTTGATGTCGCCGGGGCTGAGGATGCCGATGACGACCTTGCCGTCTCCGTTGACGTCGGGCTGACCTGCCGGTGCTGAAGCGCTCGCGCCCGGTGCCGGATCGCCGCCGGATGAGTCGGTGCTCGCACATGCTGCAAGCAAGAGCACGGCAACAGAAGCAATGGCCACCTTGGCGGCGCTACCTCGCTGGGAGAGTCTCACTGGATGTGTCCTTTCGGGCTGTTGGGGTCACGCGGGCCTCGAACTGCCTGCCGGGGGGTGACAGCAGCGACGTTCAGTGCACTTGTTGGCGTCTGGACACCGGGCCTGTTGATCTTGCATTGCGAATCGGTAACTCGCAGTACGAGATATGCTGATAGGGCTGACGGAGATTGTCAAGCGTTTTCGTGACTCCGGTCACTCGTGGAGTCGTGAACCCCTGTCGTCGCAGAGGTCGAATCGGCGACCATGGAAGAGGGGGTGCGCTTGCGAGCTGTCGGAACGACAGGACTCGGTCGCGGTAGATTCAGGCGTGACAGCCTGCACGCCAACGAAGTCGCCCACACGTATATTGCGTTGCGAGATTGTATATTGACATGCGTGACGGCGGGGCCAAGAATGGGAACATGACCGATCTCGAGATCCCCAGTTCACAGAACTTCATCGACGGCGAATGGGTCAGCGCCCGGAACAAAGGTGAGCTGGCCGTGCTCGATCCCGCTACCCACGAGGTCCTGCACACCGTGGCACTGGCCGAACCCGCCGACGTTGCAGACGCGGTCGACGCAGCACGCCGCGCGGCACCAGCCTGGGCCGCCACCTCCGCCTCGACCCGCGGGCAGTCCTGCGGCGCTGGGCCGACCTGATCATGGCCCATGTCGAGAGCCTCGCCGCCTGGGAGGCCAAGGACGTCGGCAAGCCCCTCTCGGGCGGCCGGATGAACATGTACATCACCCACAGCATCGTCGACTACTTCTCCGGCGCCGCCGACAAGATGACCGGTGTCACGTTCCCCGACCCGCAGCCCCGACTACATGGGCTACTCGGTCCGTGAGCCCTTCGGCGTGTGCGGCATCATCATCCCCTGGAACGTGCCCGCCGTGCTGGCGGTCAGCAACATGGCGCCGGCCCTCGCAGCAGGCAACACCGTCGTGCTGAAGCCTTCCGAGATCGCTCCCCTGTCGCCGCTCGCACTGGTCGAGCTGGCCCGCCAGGCAGGCTTCCCACCTGGCGTCGTCAACGCCGTCGTCGGCGCCGCCGATGCCGGTGCGGCGCTGACCTCGAACCCGGGAATCGACCACATCAGCTTCGTGGGCTCGACCCAGACCGGCAAGGCCGTCATGCGCGCGGCTGCCGAGAACCTCGTCCCGGTCAAGCTCGAGCTCGGCGGCAAGTCGCCGAACGTGCTGTTCGCCGACGCTGACCTCGACATCGCGATTCCGGGCATCGTCCCGCGCGATCACCGAGAACGCCGGCCAGAACTGCAACGCCGGGTCGCGCCTGCTGATCGAGGAGTCGATCAAGGACGAGGCCCTCGACCGCATCGTCGCGGCCATGAACGCGATCCGGGTCGGCGCGTGGCACGAAGACCTCGACATGGGACCGCTGGTCAGCCAGGCGCAGTTCGACAAGGTCGTCGGCCACCTCGACTCGGCCAAGGTCGAAGGCGCTCGCGCCATCACCGGCGGGCAGGCCCAGGACGGCTGGTTCGTCCAGCCGACCGTCTTCGACCAGGTCGACTCCTCGATGCGCGTCGTGCGCGAAGAGATCTTCGGCCCTGTCCTGACCGTCCAGACCTTTGGCGGACTGCAGCAAGTCACCGAGATGATCAACGACACCAACTTCGGTCTCATGACCGCGGTATGGACCAATGACGTCTCGCTGGCCCTGCGCCTTGCCAAGGACGCCCACGCCGGTCAGGTCACGGTCAACCAGTACGGCGACGCCGGCGCGATCGGCTTCCCGTTCAACATGCAGAAGGACAGCGGTTTCGGCACGGGTGGCTACGACTCGATGGCCGAGTACACGCAGGAGAAGGCAGTCAGCATCAAGCTGCTCGACCGCTGAGCCAGCCAGTCACCCCGACCGATACCGTCGTCTCGTGAGCAGCCCCCACGAACCGACTTCGTCCACCATGCCGTCGACGGCTCGCCCGCTACCGCTGTGGGCCTTCGGCGTCATCGTGGTCGTCTACCTCGCGATCATCCAGCTCGGCGGCATCCTGCTGGAGAAGGTCGGCGACCACGACACGCGAGCTTCACGACCATCGAGGGCCTCGTGTGGGGCATGTGGCTGCCGCTCGGCACCGCGCTCGTGTTCACCTACGCGGTCATCGGCGTCCTCGGCTGGTGGCGTCCGGTCTTCCACGACGGCAAGCCGGTGCGCCGCTGGGTCTGGGCCGTCCCGGTGATCTTCCTCGTCTGCAGCCTGCTCGCGATCGACTACGGCGCCCTGGGCGACAAGACCATCGGCTACATCATCGCGCTGTTCCTCGCCTGCCAGCTCGTCGGCTGGGGCGAGGAGGGCATGTTCCGCGGCATCGGCGTCACGGCCCTGCGTGAGCACGGCCTCACCGAGGGCAAGGTCGCGCTCTGGTCGAGCGTCGTCTTCGGTGCTGTCCACCTGACCAATGCGGTCGGTCACGGTGCGACTGCGGATCCCCAGGCGCTGGCAGTCAGCTTCGCGGGCTACTTCTTCTACCTCACGCGTCGAGTGTCGGGCAGCAACGTGCTCAACTCGATCCTGCACGGGCTGTTCGACTTCTCGCTGCTGACCGGCACGGTCATCCTGGTCGACCAAGAGCCCTACATCGGTTCGGCCGCGGCGATCCTGGCCTACCTGATCGTCGGAGTCCTGGTGCTGGTGCGCCGCCACCGTATCGAACCGGCGACGGCTGCCTGACGCTCAGCGCGCCGACGTAGCCTTCGCGGTGGCCAGGTCGGCTGCGAGCAGGTCGGCGACCTCGGTCAAGCGCGCCGCGAGGGCGGCCTTGTCGTCCTCTGGCACCGAGAACGAGGTACCGATGACCGCCAGTGCGGCGACGATCGAACCATCGCTCAGCACCGGGACCGCGACGGCCCGGACGCCGCTGACCGCGATGAGGTTGTCGGCGACGCCCTCGGCGCGGATCTGTGCCATCTCGTCGGCCAGACCAGGCGAGTCCTCGAGCGCAGCCTTGACGAACGGCTCGGTCTCGGGATCGAGGTAGGCACAGAAGACGCGACCCTGCGCCGAGTGCTCGAAGCTCCAGCCTCGCTCCGGTCCGCACGCTGACCTGGATGACGCTGTCGGCGCTGTCGTCGACGTGCACGACGACCGCGGTGCCGCCGTCCCAGACGCTCAGCACGACCGTCTGGTTGGCTCTCGGACCAGCCGTGGATCAGGGGCGCCGCCATTGCGATGATGGGCATTCCGGCGCGGGCGGCGGCCGACAGGGTCAAGACCTGCGGTCCGAGCGAGAAGAGGGTGTCGCGTTCTGAGTACCGCACGAGCTTGGCCTCGCGCAGCGCCATCGTGTAGCGGTGCGCGGTGGCCTTGGTGCTGCCCAGGCTCTCGGTCAGCTGGTTGAGGGTCAGCCGCGGATTGCTGACGGTGAAGGCCGACAGGATCCGGGCAGCGCGCTGCACGGACTTGATGGTCGGCTGGACCTCGACGGGCACCGGCGACACCTCCTGACCTTCTGCATCCTGGGCAATGACGTCTTCCACTGCGACACCCCTTTGTACACGAACTTTCACGGCTGCGCCTGCTCTCGCGACACTTCTGTGGTCAGAGTCTCAGGATCGACCCCGACCTATACGCAAGCTGCCGAGCGCTGGATCAGCGCTCGGCAGCTTGCACGTGGTGGATCAGAAACGACCCCAGTCGTCGGCGGCGGGCCGCCAGACGTCGATGTTGCGGGGATCGAGGCCCATGCGGCGGGCCCGGTGCGTCTCATGCTCTTCCGGCGTGAAGACCCGGTGCAGGTCGCACAGCCGTAACGCGGGCCGTGGCGCACGTCGTGCATGTAGAACGCGATCGAGGTCGACGCCGAGTGGTTGACCAGGTCGGAGGCGATCGGCACGTTCTTGTACTGCGCCTTGGCCCGACCACGCATGACGTGGTCGAGCTCTTCATCATGAAGCACAGGTGCGCGACGTAGTACTCCTTGTTCTTCTGGATCGCCACGGTGTGGTGGTAGCGGTTCTCGCAGCGCAGGAACGCCGTGACGTCCTCGATGTAGTCCGACGCCATGAACCCCAGGACGTCGCGGTAGAACTCGAGCGTCTCGTCGTACTTCGGCGTCGCGAGGAAGGGGTGCACGCCCCAACGGGCCGGTACTCCAGGAGCGGCGGCTCGGCGTACTCGGTGAACTCGGTGAAGAGCTCGACGATCAGGCCGTTCGGGTCAGCGACGGCGAAGCCCTCTGCGCACAGCTTTCTGCATCTTCTCGTCGAGCTCGATGACCTCGTGGCCCGCTGCCGCCACCCGGCGACGCAGGTCGGCCAGCGTCGCGGCCGACTCGACCGAGTAGCCGACGGCGACCGTCTCGGACTCGGTGCGGTGCGGCTCGTGCAGCAGTCTCGATGTTGTGGTGCGCGATGTCGGCGCGCAGGTAGGCGTGCGCCTCGTCGTGCTGCTCGAGCTGCAGACCCACGTGATAGGTCAAGAACTCGATCGTGTCCTGCATGTCCGGCACGGCGATCCGTGCGTACTGCATGGCCAGGGGTCCCCGGGGGCGTGCAGCCTGCTCGTCTGACATGACTATTTCCTTTCACCGCGCTTGAATGCTGGGCCTGTGTGGCTCGGGCTAGCTGGATGGTCGTGCTGTGTGGTGGTCTAGGTGTACTCGTAAGCTGACGATGACCTGGTGCTTGATGGCCTGCCGCCACCGGTTGGCCACGAACTCCTCGTGGCCGTCGCTGTGCAGGTAGTCGAGCAGATCTTGCTCGTGGGCGAACTCGACGACGAAGGCGTGCGTCATCTTCAGCGTCGTGTTGCGGTTGCTGATGTTCTGCCCGCAGCTCCAGTTCTGCATCGCCGGGTAGTGCGTGGGCAGCTGGTCGAGCTCGTCGAGGATGGCCTGCTCCTGCTCGCCTTCAACGTCGTCGTTGAAGGCGAACAGGACCATGTGCTTGATCATCAGCGACTACAGGATGAAGCTGCAGTCGGGCGCCGGCGGGCATCGACTCGTTGGTCAGGATCGAGCGACGGAGCTGGAACTTCATCTCCCCGTTCTCGATCGCGATGACGTGGTCGTAGCGGCCGACATAGGTGAACGATCCGCCGTCGCGGTAGCGCGAGATGTGGAAGTTCGCCTTGACCTGCAGCGTGCCGTCCTCGCGGTCGAAGACCTGGACGTTGGCGACGACCCGGTTGGTGCGCGAGTGCGGGTTCTCCGCGTGCGCCTTGCGGCTCTTGAGCCGCTGGACGCGGGCCTTGATCAGGTCCCAGTCGTCGGCCACGAAGTAGCCGGCCGAGCCGGTGTCCCAGCCCTGCCAGTCGGTCGTCGGCACCTCGAACTTGGCGCCCTCCTGGAACGTGGCGAGCCAGTCGTCGAGCTTCCACTCGTCGAGCAGCTGAGCGTCCCGGTACATGAAGTCCTCGACCTCGGAGCGGGTCACGATCCAGCAGCCACGGTAGGCACCTTCCTTCTTGGCCTGAGCAATCTCGGTCTGGCCGTCCAGGCTGTCGGCCCAGTAGCGCCAGAAGCCGCGCATCGCGCCTTCGTCGATCGAGCGGCCCTTGCGGCCGGCGACCTCGTTGGCCATGCCACGCGACATGTCGCTCCAGTCGTCGAGCGAGTCGGTGAATCCGGCCGTGGCCTCGATACCGCGCTGGACGGCTTCGTAGGCCTCGATGTCGTCGGGCGTCGCCAGGCCGCCGGGTCCGACGAAGCTCGCCATGGTGCGCAGGCGCAGCTCGCGGACGTTCGCCGGCTCGCCGGTCTCGACGAGCTGCCAGGCCCGCACGTCGGTCTGGCCGGGCGCGACGGGCTCGATCTGACGGATCGTGAGCGCTTCGAGGTCGAACAGCAGCAGGTTGGGGTAGACGAACAGGATGCGGCTCGCGTCGGCGACTTCGTCGGCACGCTCCTGGCCCAGGCGTTCGGCCATCTCGACCCGCTTGGCCTCGGTGCGGGTCTTCTCCTCCTCGCCGAAGCGGGGCTCCCAGATCATGCCGATGCGGCCGTTGTGGCCGGTCAGCACGGCCAGGGCGTGGCCGTTGTCGAGGGTGTAGGCGTACTGGTCGTCGTCATTGACCTGGAAACCGGTCTCACGCAGGTAGCCCACGAAGGTGTTGTGGGTCGGCGCGAAGTGGTAGCCGTCCATCGCGTTCTCGACGGTGAGCTTCCAGTTGCCCTTGACGCTGTAGGCTGGACGCCCGGCAGCGCCTCCATGCCGTCGGCGCCGATCTGCGCCGTCATGCTGATGAAGTTGGCCGCCTCACCCAGGTGCTCCAGCAGCGGGGGGACCTCGGCCGTGAACGCGACGAAGACGAAGCCTTCGTGGATGTCGAGTCGCTGCACCGCACGCAGGCTGTGATCGGCCTTGAACTGCTCGTCGGCGGCATAGGCCTCGGGGCCGGGCAGCGCGGCCAGGTCACCGGAGTTGGAGAAGGCCCAGGCGTGGTAGAAGCACTGGAAGTGCTTCTTGTTGCCCTCGGCCTCACGGCACAGGATCGTGCCGCGGTGCGGGCAGGCGTTGTAGAACGCGCGGATCACGCCGGCGGAGTCGCGGACGAAGATCAGCGGACGTCCACCCAGCGTGCGGATCTTGAAGTCGCCGGGCTTGGGCAGCTCGGTCTCGTGACCGAGGTACAGCCAGGTGGAGTTCCAGATCTCGTTGCGCTCGCTGTTGAACACCGCATTCGACCGGTAGGCCTCGCGGTTGACCTTGAAGCTCAACGAGCTCGGGTCGTCACGCAGGAATGTCGATCTCGCCTCGCCGGTCACGCTGTGTGACTGGGCAGAAACTTGGGTCATGGCACTTCCTTGAAACTCAATTACGCCGGTGGTCTGACGGGTCGCAATACACCCGATCCGTCTATTTCCACGATATGGTGAGACCTAGTTGCTGTCAATCATTATGAGATGCCATCTCAGATTGACATGCAAACTCAGGAGGACTGAGCGTGATTTGCGCCCAGACGTGCGTACATTCGCGCGAAGCTGACGAGATCTGAGATCGCGATGCGATCCACGCGAACATCCTCAGGGGTGGCCTTCGGACTCGGCCCCACCCGGACGGTCTGACAGCCCGCCGAGCGGAAGACGACCCCGTCGGTCGAGCCCTTCCAGCCCGTGACCGCAGCCGGTGGACTCCCCCCGTTCAGCCAGCCAGGCGGACGCCGCGCGCTGCACGACGTCAGCCGCCGCCGGGGTCGCCGCCGACGGATGCTCCAGCGCGACCGTGACCTCGACAGGGCACTGCGCCAGGGCTGTGCCGGCCAACCGGTCCTGCAGGTGCCGAGCGAGCTCGGCGCCGATGCGCTGCGCGTCGTCGCCGTCGACCATCACGACATAGGCGTGGATGTCGACAGCGGCCGGCAACAGATCGGGTTTGCCCGGCTGCCCCGCGACGATCGAGCCGACGCCGACCTCGGCAGCGATCTGACCTACCGGTGGTCGGCTGGCCAGGTGCGCTTCTCGCCAGGTCCCGATCGCGTCGAGCACCGGTCCCAGCCGGAGAGGCAGGCCCCCGGACGGCACAGCAGCTGCCCCGCTCATGGCCGGGAGCATCTCCGCACCGACTCGCACCTTGACGAACATCGCCCCGGGCTCCTCGTGCAGCAGGCCGGGCGGACCGCCCTTGGCCACGACGACCTCGTCGGGCCGCCGCCGTGAGGCGAGGTGCTCTCGACCCCGGTCGGTGCGAGGCGCTGTCCTGTCGGCGAGTCCTGGAACGGCGACCGGTGCGTCCCCGATCCGGCCAGCAGCAGGGCCGAGCCGGCGCCGCCCAGGCTGATCGGCCCGCTGCGCGGCAGCAGCCGCATAGCCGACGAGGGCCGCAGCAGCCGGCGCCTGGCGACTCCCAGGCCGAAGCCCCAGGTCGCATCAGCCACGGCATCCCAGCGCCACGGCATCGGCGGGTCGAGCCGCGCCGTCAACGCCGAGTCCCAGCCGACGCCGCCGGTCAGCGACGTGTCGAGGTGCGAATAGATCAGTGTCCGGTCGTCAGCATCGCCCGGCGCACGTGACACCAGGCTCGCACCGCGCTCGCCGAGACGCTCGACCTCCCACGTCAGCATCGGCCACCGCACCTGCGCCCACTCGGCCAGCCCCACGGCGAGCGAGCTCGCCGCCGCGGGGACTGGGGAACGCCGTGAAGATCTCCAACGCCGACCGGATGTCGGCAGCCTGCACCCGTGCTGCAGCCGACTCCTCGCACGACTCAGCCACGGAACGCGACCGTCATCAGCCGCACTGGCAACCGGCGGCGAAGCCCTGGCCGATGCCGCCTCGATCTGCTCCAGCATGGGTCGCAGCTCCCTCGAACCGCGCCAGTCGATCTGGAAGCGTCGTCCAGACCCGCTCGGCGATGTCCCGTGCCTCGGCCAGGATCGCGCTCTCGTCGATCGTCGAGATCGCGCCCTCGACCATGATCGGCATGCCGTCGACGTACACGCTCTTGACCGCAGCGCCCAGCTCGGAGTACGCAGCTGCTGACGCATCTGCTCGGCCGGACCGGGCCACAGCCGATCGATGTCGAGGACCGTCAGGTCAGCGAGTGCACCGACCTCCAGCCGACCGATGTCAGCGCCTACCGCAGCAGCGCCACCGGTCCACAACATGCCGAGGCCGTCCATGGCCGTGGGCCACGTGTCTTGAGGACCGTGGACGCGGTGCAACGTCGTCGACAGCTTCAACGTCTCGAACATGTTCTGGGTGTCGCTGCTGCTGGCGCCGTCCGAGCCCAGCGCGACGTTGGCACCGGCGCGCAGCATCGCCGGGATCGGCGCGACGCCGGCGCCGAGCTTCAAGTTGCTGGCCGGGTTGTGGATCGCAACGGCGTCGGTCTCTGCGAACATCTCGACCTCGCGCTGGTCGAGCCAGATCGCGTGACCATACGACGCCCACTCCTCCAGGGCACCCATCTTGCCCAGGAACTCGACGGTCGAGCCGCCGAAGCGCTCCGCAGCCACGTCGACCTGCGACTTGGCCGACAGCAGATGCGTCTGCATGCGCGCGCCCCTGCTCTTGGCCAGGTCGACGCTCGCCGCAAAGAGATCGGTCGAGCAACGCGGCAGCGAAGACGGGCCGAGGATGGGGCGCACCCGCGACGACACGGTGTCCCACCGGTCGAGGAATCGATCGGCACCGGCCAGCACGACGTCCGGCGGAGCCATCGGCGGCTTGCGCAGCGACTGCCCGTTCGGCACCAGGTCGATCGGGAGGGACGAGAAGAAGTCGAGGTCGGAGAACTGGATCGCGACCGAGGCACGCATGCCCAGGTCGACGTATGCCTGCATGATGGCGTCCATGCCGTCGTCGACCCACTCGAGGTCGGCCCGCGCGCAGTCCAGCACAGCCGTCGAGCCGCTGCGGATCATCTCGATGCCGCCGGCCATCGCCGAGATGTAGAGATCACGCGGCGACAGACGTGCGCCCGCCCCGCCATAGCTCGCCAGCACCATCCAGGCGTCGAGCGGCAGCGCATCGCACAGCCCCTTCTCGATGCTCTGGTTGGAGTGGGTGTGCGCGTTGATCATGCCCGGCATCACGACGTCGCCGGCCAGGTCGACATCGACGACGTCCTCACCTGCGGCGACCTCGTGCTGTGCGGCGACACCGCTGCCGACGGCAACGATGCGTCCGTCGACCGCGACGATGTCGCCGATCGAGCCGTCCAGCACCAGGTCGAGCAGTCGGGCGTTGCGCAGGATGAGCATGGTCATGCGATCCCTTCCTTCAGTGATCGAGTCTTGAGGTCAAGCTGTCGAATCTGTTCACGGAACACGAACTGCGCCTCGGCGCCGGAGTGGTCACCCGGTCCGCCGTACGGCGACGCCTCGGTGACGACGCGGGCCACGACGATCGCGGGCCCCTCGACGTCGCACATCTCGCGCAACGTGGCCCGCAGCTCGGACTCAGGGGTGTCGAAGTCGAGCGTCCGGGTCCAGCCCCAGCCCGCAGCCGCAGCGATGCCAGCCAGGTCGAGACGCTCCGCGCCGGCCAGCGGCTGCCCGCCCCCGGTCTCGTAGCGGTGATTGGCGAACACGACCATCTTCAGGTTCGTCGCGACCGATCCGGCGATCGCGAGCAGCGAGCCCAGGTTCATCGTCAGGTCGCCATCGCCCTCGAGCAGGACGAACTCGAGATCCGGCCGGGCCAGCGCAGCGCCGAGAGCGATGCCCGGCGCAGCACCCATCGGGTCGGAGGAGTAGAACGTCGCGTTGTCTCCGCCGAACTCGCGCCAGGCGCGGCCCGCGCTGCCGAGGCTGGCGATCACGACCTGCTCGTCGAGCTCTGCCTTCAGGGCTTCAGCCACCTGTTGCCGCCTCATGCCGCTGCTCCTGTCAACGCTGCCTTCGAGCACAGGAGCACGACGGGGCGCCGGTGCATCATGGCCTGCTCGCACGATCGTTCGATGAGCCAGTCGTCCTGTGGACCGCTGACACGGTGGGTCGGCAGCCGTAGCGCCGCCGTGACGTCAGAGGTCACCGCTCCCTTGTACGACTGGTAGTAGAAGCCGTCCTCCGGCCCGCCACGATCAGCAGCGAGGATCACGAACGGCAGCTGATGGTGATGTGCCAGGGCGGCCAGCATGTTGGTCGCGAGCAGCACACCGGCGTTCTGGCACAGCACCGCCGAACGTGCGCCCATCAGGGCCGCGCCGGCAGCGATCGCCGCAGCATCGTCCTCCCGCGTGACACGGGTGTGGACGATGCCCGGATCGGCCGAGACCGCGTCGATCGTCGGGGTCAGCCAGCTGTCGGGCAGTGACGCCGCGATCGTCACTCCCCCAGCGGTGAGGCGGCTGCGGATCGCCGCGCCGCGCGCTTGCCGCGCCTGCTCGGCGGCAGATAGGTCAGTCATGCAGTGTCCATTCCGTTGCGATGCGCGTCAGCAGGCCGACTGCCGCATCCAGCTTCCATTCATTGCCTGACAAAGGGTGTGCATGCGCGCTGAACTCGCGGTTCAGCCCGGCTGCCAGCACCTCGGGTGACGGCGTGGTGCCGTCGGTCTCGGCCTCGAGGGCCTCCGGGCTCCAGGGCGTCGGTGCGATCGCCCCGAAGACGAAGCGTGGTCGGCGCCAGGTTCCGTCTTCGTCGATATCCGCCGAAGCAGCCAGCGAGACCAGCGCGAAATCTCCGCCTGACATCTGGACCTTCTCGACTGCGAGCCGCCGGCTCAACGCTGCCGGCGGGACCAGGATCGCCTCGATCAGCTCGTCAGGATCGAGGTGCAGCTCACCGGGACCGGAGTACAAGGAGCTGATCGGCAGCTCACGGGTGCCCTTCGGCCCGGAGACGACGACGCATGCGTCCATCGCCGTGAGCACGGTCGCAAGATCCGAGGGGGTCACGGCCTGGCAGCGGTGCCCGTCGATCGCGGCGTGATGGAAGCGGTGATCCCCGGTGACCGCGAAGCACGGGCTCGACGTGCCGGCACGCTTGTAGCAGTCGAAGCCGCTGCGGAAGAACCAGCAACGCTTGGCCTGACCGAGATTTCCGCCGAGCGTCGCGACCTCACGGATCTGCGCCGAGGC
Organism: Aeromicrobium sp. UC242_57; assembly: GCF_044452305.1. Classification (NCBI taxonomy): domain Bacteria; kingdom Bacillati; phylum Actinomycetota; class Actinomycetes; order Propionibacteriales; family Nocardioidaceae; genus Aeromicrobium; species Aeromicrobium sp. UC242_57. The sequence continues at coordinate 182,096 of NZ_JBIOAM010000002.1, forward strand.
GATGGTCTCGATCAGCCGCGTCATCGACGGCTGCACCGGCCGGGCCCACTCGGCGACCTCGCGCAACGTCACGGCAGCGCCGATCCTGGTGCTGCCGTCGGGAAGCACGGTGATCTCGCCCATGCCCGCGATCGACTTGGTCAGCACCAACGTCGTCGGATTCATCAAGTTCTGGTGACGCTGGACGATGACGTCGGTGCCACCCCCGTGGAGCGCGACATCGCCGACCTTCTCGGCAGACAGCGCTGCCACGGCCTCGTCGACCGAGCCGGGCGCCTCGATCGTCTCGATCGGACGCGGCGTCAGGCGCCGGGCCCACCGGATGCCCACGTGCTCCAGGAACCAGTGGATCCCCCACGGGTAGAGCCGACGGAACGCGGCAATCTGCCAGCGTCCCGGTCGACGCCACAGGTGGTAGCGGCGGCGCTGGCCGGACTGCTCGCGCAGAGCGTTCAAGATGACGTCGGGAGTCAGCGGAAGAGAGTGGAACCGGATGCCGATCGCGTCGTAGACCGCATTCAGCACGGCGGCTCCCGGCGGAACGATCGACATCTCGCCGACGCTCTTGGCGTCGAACGGGCCAGCCTCTTCGGGCCCCTCGATCAGCTCGGCCCGGATGTTCGGCACCGACGTCGACCGTGGCACCGCGTAGTGGACGTAGGCGTCGTTGGTGACCCGCCCGCCCTCGTAGACGGCTCTTCGCCCAGCACAGCGCCGAGGCCCTGCACCGCGCCGCCGATGATCTGGCCCTTGACCATGCCGGGGTTGATGGCCCGGCCGATGTCGTGCGCCGCGACGTAGTCGAGGATCTTCGGCTCACCGGTCGTGGTGTCGACCTCGACCTCGACGGCATGAGCTGCGAACGTGTAGCTGGCCGAGATGTTGGGGCTGGCGATGCCGGTCCAGTACGGCTCCATCCTCTTCTCGAGGTACTCCATGTCGATCCGCAGTCCGCCGTCGATCGCGCCTTCGGTCAACGACGCGGCATCGCCGATGCTCAGCGAGTCGTCGACCGACACGAACTGCCCGTCCACCAGCTCGAGCCGCGAGGTGCCGAGCTTGTCGGCAGCGGTCTCACGCAGCTTCTCGGCCATGGCTTCGGCGGCCTGCCGGGTGGCATGGCCACCCATGTGGGTCCCCCGCGAGGACCACGCCCCCATGTCGGGCGGGGTCTGGTCCCAGTCGGTCATGATGACCGTGACCCGATCGAGCGGAACAGCCAGGATCTCGGCGGCGATCTGCGCCAGCACGGTGCGCTGGCCCGTGCCGGCATCTGCGCCGCCGAATCGCACGACGACGTCGCCGTCGCGGGTGACCTCGATGCCGGCCGCGCTGACGTTGCCGCCGGGGTAGGCGTACGAGCCGCTGGAGTGCATGCCGGCGGCGACGCCCACGCCTCGGCCGTACGTCGGGTCGGCCTTCTTGGCGTCCCAGTCGAGCAGCTCGCGGACGCTGTGCAGGCACTCGACGAGCCGGTTGGAACCGATCTTGGCGCCAGCCAGCGCCACGGTGTTCGGCTGGCTCGCGTTCGCGATGCGGAACTCGATCGGGTCGACTCCGCAGCCCTCGGCCAGCTGGTCGACGACGCTCTCGAGCGCCAGCGCGGTCTGCGGCGTGCCGTAACCCCTGAACTGCCCGCCGGGCGGCAGGTGGGTGTCGACGAGCTGTCCGGCCCACACCACCGCGTCCGGCCGGTACATCGAGCCGAGCTGCTTGATGCCAGCCCGCATGACCGAGGGGCCGTAGTGGTTGTAGGCCCCGTTGTCGACGTCGATGTGCGCCTCGAACAGGCACATCCGTCCGTCGGCATCGACGTGCGCCTCGAACTGGGTCGTGAACTCGTGACGCGGCTTGGTGACCGCCATCTCCTCTTCACGCGAGTACGCGACGCTGACCGGCTTCCCGCACTTCATCGACAGCATCGCAGCCAGCGCCTCGTGCTCGGAGACCTTCGACTTCGAGCCGAATCCGCCACCGACCGAGACGTCCCGGCACACGACCTGGTCGAGCTCGAGATGCAGGACCCGGGCCAGCTCGTGCACGACGAAGTGCGGTGCCTGGCTCGACGTCCAGAGCTCCATGCGGTCGTCGTGCCACCAGGCCACTGTCGTGTTGGGCTCCATGCATGCGTGGGCGACCCGCGGGTACACGAACGTCCCGCTCGCGCTCGCAACGGCGTTGGACTTCGCGACATCGAGGCCTCCCCACACGCCCTCGACGCCGAGCGCGACATTGGTCCCGCTCTCGCGGTCGTGCAAGGGACGCGCCCGCTTGGCCAGGGCCTGCTTGACCGACAGCAGCGCCGGGAGCCTGCGATACCGGACGTCGATCAGACGCACCGCCTCAGCGGCGATCTCGGCGTTGTCCGCGGCCACCGCCGCGACCTCCTGGCCGACGAACAGCACCCGGTCGACCGCCATGGGCGGACGGTCGGAGTACGACTCGCCGCTGTGCTCGTAGATGACGTCGCCGAAGTCGGCGGCCGTGATGACGGCGTGGACGCCTGGCAGCGTGCGAGCCTTCGACACGTCGAGCCGGGTGATCTTGGCGTGCGGGTAGGGCGACCGGAGCACCTTGGTCGCCAGGGTGTTCTCCGGAGCCGCGTCGGAGGCGTACGGCGCGGTACCGGCGGTCTTGCCGACCCAGTCGACGGGGCGGACCTGACGTCCGACGACCTTCATCCGGCCACCTTCATTGTGGGGCTGCCTCTCTCTGGCGGGCGACATCGCACACCGCATCGACGATCTGGACGTAACCCGTGCAGCGGCAGACGTTGCCGATCATCCCCTGGGCCACCTCGGCCCGTGACGGACACGGGTTGTCGCGCAGCAGTGCATCGGCCCGGACGATCTGGCCGGGAGTGCAGAAGCCGCACTGGAACGCGATGTTGTCGGCGAACGCCTCGCCGAGGTCAGGCGACGTCCGAGCCACCGACTCGGCGGTGACGACGTCGCCGGTCACGGTGGCGGCCAAGATCGCGCACGACATGACCGGACGACCGTCGATCTGGACCGTGCAGGCCCCGCACTCGCCGCGGCCGCACGCCAGCTTGGGGGCCGTGCGGCCGGCCGAGCGGAGCACCGACAGGAGCGACTCACCGAGCGCCGCGTCGACCTCGACGGGCTGACCGTCGACCGACAGACGTCGCCTGGTCACATCACGCGCCCAGGGGAGCGGACGGCTCGGGCAGCGACGTCACGACACCGTGGAAACGGTCGATCGAGGCCAACGTCGAGGCCTGAGCATCATCGTCGGAGTCGGCGACGCACTCGGCTGCGACGACGACGTCGAGATCGCGGGCGTAGGCGTCACGGATCGTGGAGTCGACACAGAAGCTCGTCGTGGTTCCCGCGACGACGAGGACCTGCACGGCCTTCATGCGCAGCTCGCACTCCAGCGTCGTCTGGTAGAAAGCGCTCGAACGGTGCTTGACGACGACCTCGTCCTCAGGAGCCTGGACGGCCTTCATCTCGTCGAGCAGCTCGGCGTCCCACGTGCCACGACGGCACAGCTTGAGGTCGACGCCCCGACGCTGCAGGTGCGACGGGATGCGGCGCTTGCCACGAGTCACGTCATCGTCGTAGTGCACCTGCTGGGTGAACCAGACCGGAATGCCCAGCTCGTGACCCAGCTCGATCAGCTTGACGACGTTCGGGATGATCTCCTGCGGCTGACGCACGGCGTCGGCGCCGAAGGCCTGACCGCGGGATCCCTCGGGATGGCAGAACCCGTTCTGCATGTCGACGATCAGGATTCCGACGTCGGTACGGTCAGCTTGACGTCAAGCGGCATGCCAGTTCCTCTTCTTCTCAGTGTTTTCAGCCTTGGTGACGATCTGGCCGCCGCCGGGGGTTCCCGTGACGACGCCGTCCTTGAACACGACCTGCCCACGGCTCATCGTCAGCACCGGCCAGCCGCGCAGCGGCAGACCCTCGAAGGCGCTGGGGAACTCGCTCTGCGTCGTGTCGGGACCGACGACCTTCTCGGTCTCCATGTCGATGATCGCCAGATCGGCGTCGCAGCCGACCTGCAGCGCACCCTTCTTCGGGTAGAGGCCGAACAGGCGGGCCGGGTTGAACGCCATGGTCTCGGCGACCTTCTCGATCGTGATCCGGCCGGCCAGGACGCCCTCGGTCAGCACGACAGGCAGCATCGTGGCGAGTCCGGCGAAGCCCGGTGCCTCGTCCCAGAAGTCGCCGCCCTTCTTGGGGATCGGGACGTGGTCCGAGCCGATCGTGGAGATCCAGCCCTCGCGGAGCCCACGCCACAGCTCGGCCTTGTGGTCCTCGTTGCGCAGGGCCGGTGCGACCTTGCCGACACCGCTGCCGGTCAGGCGCTCGTCGTCGGCGCTCAGCACCAGGTAGTGAGGGCACGTCTCGAGGACGACGGTGTTGCCCTTCTTGCGGGAGTCCGCAGCGGCGTCGACGGCCATGCCGACCGTCGTGTGCGGTACGTACAGCGGGCAGTCCTGCAGATCGGCGAGCCAGATCGCGCGCAGCAGGTCCTGCTCCTCGACGAAGTCGGGACGTGACTCGGTGTACGCGGCCAGGTCGTTGCCGCCCTTGGCCTTGACCTTCTCGGTCAGGTGGCAGACGAGGGAGTCGTCCTCGCAGTGCACCATGCACCAGGCATAGGGACCGAGCTCGCGGATCTTCTCCATCGCGGCGTACAGGACGGCGTCGTTGACCGAGACCAGGCCGATGGGGTTTCCGGGCTCGTAGCCGCCCATGTAGAACTTGAAGCTCGTGACGCCGAACTCCTGGGCGTAGCGCGGGATCTCCTCGACCTGCTCCATCGTGGAGATGATGAAGTGGAACTGCGTGTCGACCAGCATCTTGGTGCGGGCCAGCTCGCGCTCGGCGGGGAACGTGTCGAGGAACGTCGAGGGCGAACGACGGTACTGCAGCACCGTCGTGACGCCGCCGACCGCGGCCGAGGCGGTCTCGGAGGCGAAGATCTCCTCCAGCGGACGACCGCCGCCGAGGTGGACGTGGGGGTCGACCAGACCGGGCAGCACGTACTTGCCGCCGCAGTCGATGACCTCATCGGCCTCGGGCAGCGTCCCCGGTGCACCGATCGCGGCGATCTTGCCGTCGAGGACGGCCAGGTCGGCATCCACGACGCCGTGAGGTGTGACGAGCAAGCCGCCCGTCACGAGGGTGTCTACGCGCATGTGAATTCTCCTGAATCATCCAGTCGGGGGAAGTACGAGGACCGTGCTGGCGCACCCTGCCGGGAGGTCTCTAACCGGCGACGGCGAATCGCGACCACCCGAGGCGCGCCGCGATGTCGTCGTCTACCTCGGCCAGTGAGTGACGGCGAGGTGTGGAGCCGGTGTGACCCCCCTAACATCAAGAATGACTCTATGGGCCAGTGAACTTCATGTCAAGCATGCGGGATGCCATCTCGCATTATCGTTATCGTTGCAGTCGCGCCAACATCCCTGCGAGCCCCGAGGCGCACGGTCTAGGCTGATCGTCGTGTCCTCATCCTTCGTGCTGACCCTGTCCTGCCCCGACCGCCCCGGGCTCGTCTTCGCGGTGACCCGTTGGGTCGCCGAGGCCGGCGGCAACATCCTCGACAGCCAGCAGTTCACCGACACCTCCGACAGCGAGTTCTTCCTGCGGGTCCACTTCGACATGCCGGGCACGCAGGGGGCCGACGAGCCGTCACCGCCTTCGCCCCCGTGGCCGACGAGCACGACATGGAGTACCGCCTCGTGGTCGCCGAGCGCCCCCTGCGCGCGCTGGTGATGGTCTCGAAGGAGGGGCACTGCCTCAACGACCTGCTGTACCGGCAGAGCAGCGGCTCGCTGCACGTCGAGATCCCGGCCATCGTGTCGAACCACCGCGACCTCGAACGACTCGCCGACGCCTACGACGTCCCGTTCGTGCACATGCCCGTCACGCCCGACACCAAGGCCGACGTCGAGACGGCTCTGCTGGCGATGGTCGACGAGCTCGCGGTCGACCTGGTCGTGCTGGCGCGCTACATGCAGATCCTGTCGGACGACCTGTGCCGCTCGCTGCAAGGACGGGCGATCAACATCCACCACAGCTTCCTGCCCAGCTTCAAGGGCGCTCGTCCCTATCACCAGGCCCACGACCGCGGCGTCAAGCTCGATCGGTGCGACAGCCCACTACGTGACCGCCGAGCTCGACGAGGGCCCCATCATCGACCAGGGCGTCCTGCGCGTCGACCACCGCATGACGTCGGCAGACCTGGCCCGGGTCGGCCGCGACGTCGAGGCGCAGACCCTGTCGCGCGCGGTGCAGCTGCACGCCGAGTCCCGCGTCCTCATGAACGGCCCCCGCACCGTCGTCTTCGACTAACCCTCCCCCATCCCATCCCCATCCCCGCTGACGAGGCCCTTACCGCCCTTCGGCGAGGTGGTTGCTGCCGTACGCAAGGGCCTGAACCACCTCCTCAAGGGGCGACAACTACCTCGTCAGCGCGGGAGGTTGGTTCTCAGCATGTGGCGTCGAGTCTTATATCGTGAGACGAGCCCTTTTCGACGGAGAATCCGCCTAGTTTGAGTGTCGGCGCACGCACGGTGGCGTGCCCCGAACAAAGGCGAGGAACATGACGACCTTCACCCGACATCGCGCAGTCGCTGCGCTCGCACTCGCACTGAGCGCCACGGTGCTGGCAGCCTGCGGCGGCAGCAGCGACGGCGCCGGAGCCGACTCCACGAAGCTCAGCATCGTCGGATTCGCAGTTCCCGAAGCGGCCAACAAGGCCATCGCCACCGAGTTCAACAAGACCGACGCCGGCAAGGACGTCACGTTCAAGACGTCCTACGGCGCCTCGGCGACCAGAGCCGCGCCGTCGTCGACGGACTGCCCGCCGACTACGTCCACCTGTCCGTCGCGACCGACGTCGACCGGCTCGTCGACGCCGGCCTCGTCGACCCGACCTGGGACGACGGCGACAACAAGGGCATCGTGTCGACCTCCGTCGTCGTGCTCGGCGTCCGCGAGGGCAACCCCAAGAACATCAAGGGCTGGGACGACCTGGCCCGCGACGACGTCGAGATCGTGACCGCCAACCCCGCCTCGTCGGGCGCAGCCCGCTGGAACGCCCTCGCGGCATGGGGCCACATCACCGAGAACGGCGGCACCGACGCCGAGGCCACGGCTTTCCTCGACAAGGTCTTCGGCAACGTCGTGTCACTGACCAACAGCGGACGCGACGCGACCCAGGGCTTCCTCGGCGGCACCGGCGACGTCCTGCTGGCCTACGAGAACGAAGCGATCCTCGCAGCCCAGAACGGCCAGGGATTCGACTACATCATCCCCGACACGACGCTGCTGATCGAGAACCCCGGCGCCGTGCTCAAGGACGCCGCACCCGCCGCGACCGACTGGCTCGACTTCGTGCTCAGCACCGAGGGCCAGAAGCAGTTCGCGCTCAAGGGCTTCCGCCCGCTCAACATCGCCGAGCCGGGCACCGCCGACCTGGCCGCTGTCGGCCTCAAGGCCAGCGACATCAAGGGCGCACCCGATGCGGCCGATCCGTTCCCGAAGGTCAAGAACCTGCTGACACTGACCGACAACTTCGGTGGCCCCGGATGGGGCGGCGTCAAGGACAAGCTGTTCGGCGACGGCAAGGACGGCAAGCCCGAAGGCATCGTCACCAAGGCGATCGCCAAGTCCGGCAAGGCCTCGTCGTAACAGGCGACCAGAGCTCTTGACCTCAACCATCACGAAGCAGGACCGGCCGGGCACGTCCCGGCCGGTCCTTTCGAGCACCCTGACCCGGACGTCGGGCCTGGGCCTGGGCATTGCGATGCTCTGGTTCAGCCTCCTCGTCATGATCCCACTCGCCGCCGTCATCATCACTGCCTCCGAGGGCGGCTGGGACAACTTCTGGCGGGCGATCTCCAACAAGCAGACGGCCGAGGCCATTGCGCTGACGGTGCGCGCCGCCGCCGTCGTGACCGTCATCAACGTCTTCGCCGGCACCGCGATCGCCTGGATCCTGGTGCGCGACAAGTTTGTCGGCAAGTCCGTCCTCGACGTCATCATCGACATCCCGTTCGCGCTCCCGACGATCGTGGCCGGCCTCGTGCTGCTGTCGCTGTACGGCAACGACAGCCCGCTCGGCATCAACGTGGCCAAACAGCTCGAAGTCGGTCTACCTCGCGTTCTTGTTCGTGACGCTGCCCTTCGTGGTCCGCATGGTCCAGCCCGTGCTCGAAGGCTCGATGCCGACGTCGAGGAGGCTGCCGCGTCGCTGGGCGCCAGCCGGCTGACGATCTTCCGCCGCATCATCTTGCCGAGCCTGGCACCGGCCATCACCGCCGGCGCGGCCCTGTCGTTTGCCCGCGGCATGGGCGAGTACGGGTCGTTGGTGCTGCTGTCGGGCAACCTGCCGTTCAAGTCAGAGGTCGCCTCCGTGCGGATCCTCGGCGCGATCGAGAACGACAACCCCGCTGCGGCGGCTTCCGTCGCGACGCTGCTGCTGATCGTCTCGCTGCTCGTGATCATCCTGCTCGACGTCCTCCAGCGGAGGGTGGCCCGCCGTGGCTGACACCCAGCGGCTCGCCCGCCGCCCCTCCCGCCGCAAGGGCTGGTTCACGTACGTCCTGCGCTTCGCGGTCATCGGCTACCTGTTCCTGCTGATCGCCTGGCCCGTGTCGCTCGTCGTGACCAACACGTTCGAGAATGGCTTCGACTCGATCAACAACCTGTTGAACGACCCCGACATCGTCAGCGCGCTGCAGCTGACCGCCTTCGCCGCGGTCGTCGCAACGGCGATCAACACGGTCTTCGGCGTCGGGGTGTCGCTGCTGCTGGTGCGCTACGAGTTTCCGGGCAAACGGGTCTTCAGCGCACTGCTCGACCTGCCGCTGTCGGTCTCCCCCATCGTGGTGGGCCTGGCCCTCGTGCTGGTCTACGGCGGCCGAGGCGGCTGGTTCGGCCCCACCCTCGAGAGCTGGGGCCTGCGCATCATCTTCTCGACTCCCGGCATCATCATGGCCACCGCTTTCGTCGCCCTGCCGCTGGTGATCCGCGAGGTCGTCCCGGTCCTCAAGGAGATCGGCACCGAGCAAGAGCAGGCTGCCCGCAGCCTCGGCGCGAGCGGCTGGCAGACGTTCTGGCGGATCACGCTGCCCAGCATCAAGTGGGCCGTCGTGTACGGCGTCGTGCTGACCCTGGCCCGATCGTTGGGCGAGTTCGGTGCGGTCAAGGTCGTCTCGGGCAACGTCCTTGGTGAGACCCGGACCGCGACCCTCGCCGTCGAGGAGAAGTACCTCAACTTCGATCAGGAAGGCGCCTACGCCATCGCGTTCCTGCTGGCCAGCGTCTCCGTCATCTGCATCATCGTCGTCTCGGCGCTCCGCGCACGCGCGGGCCGACCCCGGACCCGAAAGGCACAACCATGAGCATCGACGTCATCGGTGTCAACAAGAACTTCGGCGACTTCGTCGCGCTGCAGGACATCAATCTCACGATCCCGACGGGCCAGCTGACCGCCTTGCTCGGCCCCAGCGGCGGTGGCAAGTCGACCCTGCTGCGCATCATCGCCGGGCTCGAGACCTCCGACAGCGGCACCATCACGATCGAGGGCTCCGACGCGACGAACCTTCCGGCCCAGAAGCGCAACGTCGGATTCGTGTTCCAGCACTATGCCGCGTTCAAGCACATGTCGGTGGCCAAGAACGTCGCCTTCGGCCTGGAGATCCGCAAGCGTCCCAAGGCCGAGATCAAGGCCAAGGTCGAGGAAGCTGCTGCAGCTCGTCCACCTCGAGCAGTTCTCGCACCGGCTGCCCTCACAGCTCTCAGGTGGTCAGCGCCAGCGCATGGCGCTCGCCCGCGCCCTGGCCATCGAGCCCAGCGTGCTGCTGCTCGACGAGCCGTTCGGCGCCCTCGACGCCAAGGTCCGCAAAGAGCTGCGCGACTGGTTGCGCCGACTGCACGACGAGGTCCACGTCACGACGGTGTTCGTGACCCACGACCAGGAGGAGGCTCTCGAGGTCGCCGACAGCATCGTGGTCATCAACGAGGGACGTATCGAGCAGATCGGCTCACCCGACGACCTGTACGACCGGCCGGCCAGCGACTTCGTGCTGTCCTTCCTCGGCCCGGTGACCAAGCTCGGCGACAACCTGATCCGTCCGCACGACATCGACATCACCCGCTACGAGCACGCCGCGACCGCCTCGGGCCGGATCACCCGGTGGACGCGGGTCGGCTTCGAGATCCGCCTCGAGGTCACCCCCGACGACAAGCTCCACCCCGATCCGGTGCAGGTCGTGGTGACTCGCGCCGAGGCGACGGCCCTGCAGCTTCACGAGGGCGACCTGGTCTGGCTTCGCCCACGCGTCGGGGCCGAGCAGGTCAGCCACTGACCCGGTGCCCCGTGTCCCGCTGCGGATATCTCCCGGCGGGGACGGGGCGCAGAGCAGCCCGCAGCTCGGCGCGCGACGTGATGCCCAGCTTGACGTAGGCGCGAGCCAGGTGGTTCTCGACGGTGCGCACCGAGAGACCCAGCTCGGCCGCGATGTCGGCATTGGACGCCCCGCCTGCCGCCAGCTCGGCCGCCAGCCGTTCGCGCGGGCTCAGCGGGTCGACGACCATCCCGCGCAGCAGCGGCGTCGTCGGACGTCCGATCTCGCCCAGCAGGGCATCAGCTCTCCGGCCAGCAGCGAGCGCGTCACGCCCACGACCGAGACGCGCCGCCACCGCGAACGCCTCGGCTGCGAACAGGGCTGACCCCACGTCGCAGAACAGGTCTCCCGCGACGGCAGCCGGCCCCGGTCCCGGTCCTCGATCCCGCGGGCGAGGGCGATGCGCGCCTGGGCCAGGGGCCCGACCCCCGGGAGCTCGGCGAGGCGTGCGGCGATCCCCTCCCGCTCGCCCATCCGCAGCCGCTCATGCAGGATCCACGCCTCGCTGCTGACGGCGTCGTCCTCGGCGGCCCGACGCTGCCCTTCGGCCATGATCATGGCAGCGCGGGCGGGGCTGCCATCGGCGTGCATCAGCCAGCCCCGCGCGATCGGCAGCTGGTCGATCAGGAAGCCGACACCGACCGGCAGTCGTCGAGCCGGGCCCGGAACTGTGGTTCGACGGCCGCACCCTGGCTGGCCGCGGCGACGCACAGCACACCGATCGCCAGACGTTCGCAGTCGACCATCCGGGCCGACGAGGCAGCGGCCAACGACCGCCTGGCCCACAGCGACGCCGTGGCCAGGTCGCCCACCTGCAACCAGGCAGCAGCGGCATTGAGGGCCGCCCAGGCGCGCCCCATGACGACGCCCTGAGCCAGCGAGAGGGTGTGGGCCCGTTCGGCATGATCGACCGCATCGGCCAGCCGTCCGTGCTCGCGCAGCGCATGGCTCGCGATCACCAGGTGCTTGCTCCGCGCTCCCGGCACGCTCGACTCGAGCGCCGACATGACCTGCCGTGTGCTGTCGTCGCGATCGTGATGGCCTCGTCCGTACGCCCGAGCAACGCCGTGGCGTGGGCGCGACTCGTCGCAAGCATCGATGTGACCGCCGACGGCAGCTCACGGTGGCCGGTCAGCCCGTCGAGCAGGCGCACGGCCTCACCGGCACGACCGCTGTAGATCAGCCCGTCGGCCTCGGCCACCGTAAACGCGGCGGTGACGAGCGGCGTGTCCGCGGATACCGGCGCGCCTGGGTTCGCAGCACCTCGACGGCACTGGCTCGGTCGAACCGGGCCCACAGGTTGACCTCGTGCAGCGTGATCGCCAGCACCACTGCGCTCGGCCCCGGCTCCACGGCTGCCAGCGCCGAGGTCAGCGTCTCGACCGCTTCAGCCGCGAGGCCCAGCTCTGCCTCGGCCCCAGCGGCAACTGTCGCGGCCTCGGCCAGCAGCCGCGTGCCGCCGACGTCGATCGCGGCATGTGCCAGACGTCGAGCCTGCTCGGCCGCACCACCGGCATTCGCGAGCCGGGCGGCAGCCAGCAGCCCATCTGGATCAGGCACGTCTCCGGCGTCCAGCGCCAGCACGGCGAGACGGACGAGGTCAGGTGCGTCCGACTCCCGTTCGAGCCGCACATGATCGCGCAGGACCGCCCGACGTTGCAGCGCGGTCAGGGCCTCCCAGATGACCTCGGCGTACAGCGGGTGAGCGAACCGGGCGACGTCGCCGTCGAAGGCAGCAACCTCCGCCGCGACCAGGGCGTCGACACCCGCGGCGTGTCCGGCGCGCTCGATCTGGGCGGCCCCGATGCGACCGACGCCGGCGAGGAACCGGGCGGCCGACGCAGCCACGTCGTCGACGGACTCCAGCCGGGCCAGCAGCATCTGCCGCAACCGCGTCGGCACCGAGAGCGGTCGAGTCATGACCCACCCGGCCATGGTGTGCCGGATCGCTGCCAGGGCTCGGGCCTCGCCGATCAGCTGACCGATGAACAACGCGTTGCCGCCCGAGCGCCGCCACAAGCCGTCGCTGAGAGCCGCGTCGACCGCATCACCCAGCAGCGCCGCCGCCAAGGCATCGGTCTCGACACGACTGAATGCCGGCAGCCGGATCAGGGCCGTCCCCGGGTCGTGCGCCACGGCCTCGACCCGTTCGGGGAGCGCCTCGTCGTGGAGCGGACGGTCGCAGCGACGGTGCAGCGCCTCGACCGGACCAGCTGCATCGCCACGGCGAAGGAGCAGGTCATCGCACCGGTCGATGTCATCGATCATGAGCACGCCGCCAACCGGCACGGCCTGCGCAGCCTGGGCGATGAGCTCGGCGAGGGTTCCGCTCGTCCGTTCGACCAGGTGGGCCAGAGCCGCGAGCGGCACGTGCGACATGGCTGCGTCTCCCCACGCCCGGACGGCGGCGCGGTCAGCGGTCGCATCGGCCAGCAGGTGCGTCTTGCCGACACCGGCCTCGCCGACCACCAGCACCAGGGAGATGTCCGGATCGGCGAGCGCAGCACGGAGCCGGGCACTCTGCTCTGCGCGACCGATCAGGGACATGACCTGAGTATGCCGCCGCGCCGCCCGGTGAGGCTGCGATCTCAGGGGATGTCCCACCTCACGGGATGCGGTGGCGGTACTCGCACTTCGTGGCCCGGTCGCGCGACGGGCCGCCGTAGCAGCGGTCCCGGGAGGTTCCACCGTCGAGCCGGTCCTTGCCAGCTTCGCCGTGCACGCGGTCCCGACCGGCCTCGCCGTACAGCCGGTCGTTGCCAGCACCGCCGTACAGCCGGTCGTTGCCGGCCCCGCCGCGCACCGTGTCGTGACCTCCCCGCCCGTACAGGAGATCCTTGCCACCGCCGCCGCTCACGACACCGGCTGCGTTGGTGCCGTACAACCGGTCGGCGCCGGCCCCGCCGATGATGTTGCGGACGCCCGAGATGGTCTCGACCCCCGATCCGATGCTGTTCTGCGGGCTGGTCCGGCCAGGTCGACCCGGACTCCCTTCGACGCCGGCAGACCGACGTACGAGATCGTGTCGTTGCCGGGCGACCTGCCCGCATGTGGCCCCCCGCCGTTGACGGTGTCATTTCCCAGGCCGGGGATCAGCAGATCGTCTCCCCCGTTGCCGATCAGGACGTCGTTGCCGACCCCTCCGACGAGACGGTTGGGGGCCGTTCCACCCGCGCAGGGTGTCGGCGAAGCTCGTGCCGGTGAGGTTCTCGACGCCGTGCTCGGCGTCGTGACCAGCACCACCGGTGTTCTGGGCCATCAGGTCGAGCCCGAAGCCGAGCGCGAACGTCACGCCAGCCGGGTGACCGACGTAGCTGATCGTGTCGATGCCGCTGCCGCCGATCGAGACGTCGTTGCCGTCGCGCGGCACGATCACGTCGTGGCCGGCGCCTGCATCGACCCAGTCATTGCCAGCGCCTCCGTCGACGGTGTCGTTGCCGCCCAGGGTGCAGATCGTGTCGTTGCCGCCCAGCGCCTGGATCGTGTCGTTGCCTGTCGTGCCGAGGATGACGTCGTCGCCTTCGGTCGGCAGCTGGCCGAGGGCCGTCGAGACTGTGACGGGCTTGCCGTCACAGCTCGTCTGCGACAGCGCCTGGAAGGACTGGGTCGCACCCCACACCAGCGCACCGCCGGTGGGCCGGAAGCCCAGCCGCCAGTAGTACGTCTGCCCTCCGACGAGGCTGGCGAACCCTGGCAGGCCATCCCAGTCGGTGCAGCTTCCACCCCGGTTGGCTGCTGTCGACCGCGAACGATTCCTCGTTCGACGTCGCGGGGCTGCCGAGCCGTGCTGCGCTCGATGCCCGCCGCAGGTAGATCGTCCCGGCGCGGTACTGCGTGAAGACCTTGCCCTCGGAGACCAGCCGAAGGCCGGGTGAAGGCACCACTGCCCGGGTTGTGGCTTGGGGTCGCGAACGTCGAGGGCTGGTCGTAGACGATGGCGTACTGTCCGGTTGCCGGATCGGCGCCACCACCGCTGCCGCTGGACGGGAAGACGTTGAGACCGACCTTGGGTCGTAGCGTCGGGTTCTGGTTCCCGTCGGCCACCGCGACATGGCCTTGCAGCGTCGTCATGCTCTGCAACGTGCTGGAGCGCACCGGGAAGCGGAACTCCCAGGTCGCGCCCGGTGCTGCCGGCCAGAGGTTGCCGTCTTGGGTGCGCCCCGAGATGTAGGCGAAGCTGCCAGCGCCGAAGTAGTTCGACGCGATGGCTCCGGCGCCCTGCGGGCAGTCTGCCGGATTGGTTGTCTGCGCACCGTTGATGTAGCACTGGATGGGCTGGGTGGTGTCGCGCGTCATCCCGGCGGCAGGGTGAAGCCCGGACGGAATCCGGTGCCCGAGCAGGCGTTGCCGATCCCGCCGACGACGACCCTGACGTAGAACGTCTGGTTGACCCCTGGCAGCGGTGGCGACTCGTCGAGGTCGGCGAGGGCACCGACCCAGGCACCGACGCCCTTGGAGACGTACGGGCTGCCCCAGATGATCGAGCCGCAGTCGACGACGTCGGAGTACTGGATCGACCCGTCGTAGAACTGCGGTGGATCACCGGCCGCCTGAGCGCCAGGCTGGAAGCGCCACCAAGGTGGTGACGACCAGCGCGATCGGACTCAGCACACGTATCAGCAGGCTCCGCACCGACATGGCTCTCCGCCTTCTCCCTTGCCGGCCTGGATCTGCCGGCTAGTCGGAGACTAAGGAGCGTGGTGCGCGCACGTCATGAGTGACGACTACTCAATTGCTCGGCTCGCGGGGAGCGGGCCTGGGCCCACAGACCGATCGCGAAGACGATCAGGCCCAGCACGGCCAGGACGACACCCACCAGGGCCGTCGCCCGGTAGCCGTGGCCGGCCGAGATGATGAGCGAGCCGAAGAACGCGCCGAGACCGTTCGCGACGTTGAGCGCCGAGTGGTTGAGCGCAGCGCCCAGCATCTGGGCCTCGCCAGCAGCATCCATCAGCCGGATCTGCAGGTTGATCGCGACGATCGAACCGAGCGCACCGACTGCGAACACCAGCAGCAGGGCCGGCACGGCTGCATGACCGCGAAGTAGAACGCCACGAGCACCAGCGCCGTCGCGACGAAGCCCCACAGCACCGAGCGCTCGACGTTCCAGTCGGCCAGGATTCCCGCGCCCCACGAGCCGGCGACCGAACCGATGCCGAACGCCAACGTGAAGACCGCGATCCACGACTCGGGACGGTCCATCGTCTTGGTGACGATCGGCGCGATGTAGCTGTACATCGCGAACAGGCCGCCGAAGCCGACCATGCCTGCCGAGACCGCGAACAGCACCTGCGGGCGCTTGAGCGCCGACAGCCACCGCGGACCGAGGCCCCCAGGTTCGCCGGCGAGTGCGGCACGAACACGTAGATCATGAGCGCCGCGCAGATCGCGATGCCGAGCACGGCCCAGTACGCGCTGCGCCATCCCAGCGCCTGCCCGAGGAGGGTGCTGGCCGGAACTCCGGCGACGGTGGCCACGGACAGGCCGAGCATGACCGAGCTGACCGCCCGGCCGCGCATCGCCGGTGCGACCATCGAGGCCGCGAGCAAGGAGGCGACGCCGAAGTAGGCTCCATGCGGCAGGCCGGAGATCAACCGCGCCAGCATGACGGGCAGGTAGCCGCTTGCGAGGGCGGTGATCGCATTGCCGACACCCAGCGCCAGGATCAGCCCGATCGCGAGCTTTCTTCGGCAGCCGGGCGCCCAGCGACACGATGATCGGTGCACCGACGACGACACCGAAGGCGTACGCCGTGATGATGTGGCCCGTCTCGGCGTTGCTGCGGCCGATGCCGTCGGCGATCTCCCGAGCAGACCCATCGTCATGAACTCGGTCGTGCCGATCGCGATCCGCCGAGCGCCAACGCGATCAGCGCCCACGTCACGTGGCGGGTGCGGATGGGGGCGTCGACGGCGGTCACACTTGAGGATAAGTGGCTGGACAGGGTGGCTATTCCACGCCCGACGCACGGCGTGCGTCAGATCACACGTCGCGCCGTCACCGGACCTTCCGGCTGCTCGCGCTCCGCGCCGTCACGGTCGCAAATCCTGTGCGTTGGGCCGAGACCCGCACGCTGAGCCGCTTGCGACGGTCCTTCTTGGTGACCTTGAGCTCGTCCGCGTCGCACCTGGGATCCTCACGGACCCGCGTACCACTGGTACGTGTAGGACGCAGCGCCCGCGCCACGATCCCTTCGACGCCACCTTGAGCCGCTTGCCGACCTTCGCCGTTCCAGAGATTCTCGGCCGCGCGGTGGCGAGGATCGCGACCCGCAGCGCGGACGAGGTCGACACACCGTCGAGCGCACCGGGCTTGGTCGCCCGGTTGCGGACCGAGATGCTGCGCCCTGCGTCGGCTGCGGTCAGGCGGTACGTCGAGCCCGTCGCGCCCGCGATCTCCACCCCGTTGCGCAACCAGACCCGGCTCAGGTCCTCCTGCTGGGGCTCGAAGACGGCGTCCTTCGCGGTCAGCACCGCACCGACCTTGCCGCTGCCGGAGACGACGGCTCCGCGCGATGGCCGCAAGCGTGGGCGCCGCCACGGAGACGGGTTCGCTGCGCCTGGACCCGGCGACGAATCCTGCGGCCGAGCGGGTCTCCACCACCGTCAGCGCGCTGCCGTGATCGGCAGGCACCACGGTGTACGTCGCGGACGTGGCGCCGGAGATCGGCGAGCCGTCCCGCTCCCACTGGAACGTCGACGCACCGACGTCGGACGGGATCCAGGTGGCCGAGTTGGCCGAGACCACGTCGCCTTCGCTGACCGTCGCGCCGGTCAGGAACGACGGCCGGTCGGGGCCGAAAAACCTTGCTCCGGCAGCTGCGTCAACGTCGTCGCCGCGACTCCCGGTGCCGCGCTGCCGGTCGTGTAGACGACTCCGCGAGCGTCGCGGACCAGCGTGTGGCCGCACCCGCTGCGATCTCGACGACCTTGTCGAGATCGGCCGGCTCGGACAGTGCGGTGTACGTCGACACCGTCGTCGGAGGTCCAGTCAGCTGCGACGAGCCGTTGGCACCGATCCCGTAGGCACGGCCATCGGTGCGGACGGCGAGGGTGCTCGTGCCCTGCGGATCGGCGGCCACGGCGACGAAGCCGGTCAGGCCGGTATCGGCCGGGCTGTACCGGGCGCGGTCGAGACGATACGGCCGTCGTTCAGCAGCACGGACATCGACGTCGCACCCGCCGCAACGGCCGTCGCGACGTAGCCGGAGGGCATCGCGGCGAACGGCGTCAGCGTCGTCACGTCGGACGTGGTCGCCAAGGTCAGCTGACGATCGGTGTTGCGTCCCGCGCCATGCACCTTGCCGGTCTTGTCGAGCACGACGCTGAAGTCGGCACCGGCATCGACCCCGGTCGCCTTGGTTCCTGGGGGCAGTCCCGTGAGCGGGGCCAACGTGGTCCGACCGGTCGCAGCCCCGGTCAGCTGGGAGCGATCGTTGCGGCCCGTGCCGTACGCCGTCCGTCGCTGCCGACCACGAGCGTGAAGTCACGACCCGCCGCCACGGCGGTGGCCTTGACGCCACCTGGCAGCCCCGGTGAGCGGACGCAGGTTCGTGACGTCGGCCGCTCCGGAGCCGGTCAGCGGGCCGAAGTCGTTGGCGCCTGCGCCGTACACCGCTCCGTCCGATCCGAGGACGACCGTGAAGTCAGGTCCGGCGTCGACCGCCGTGGCCGTCACGCCTGCTGGCAGGCCGGGGATCCGTCGCAGAACGCCGACCGTCCCGACCGGGGCCGCTGGCCGTCCGCTTCGAGCCGACGCCCACACCTCACCCGCCCCGTCGATGACCACGGTGTGCGCACCGCCAGCGGCGATGGTCTGTGCGCGCGGCTTGATCGTCTCGTCGACGCGGCCGGCCGCGGCCGGAACGCCCACCAGCGCGACCGAGGCGAGGGCCAGGGTCAGGGGAACAACGATCGTCGCAGGGGTCCGCATAAACGCCTTCTCGGTTGGGCTCTCCCCTACGAGAGCGCCCAACCGAGAGTTCGTGACGCGAGAAATCAGACGAGCGTTGCCAGCACCTCGAGCAACGTCGACGACGGACGCATGACGCCCTTCACCTTCTCCTCGTCGGGACGGTAGTAGCCGCCGATGTCGGCCGGCGATCCCTGGACGGCCAGGAGCCGTCGACGATCTTCTGCTCGTTGCTCGACAGCGCATCGGCGACCGCCGTGAACGCCGCAGCCAGCTCGGCGTCCTCGGTCTGCGTCGCCAGCCTCGGCCCAGTACAGCGCCAGGTAGAAGTGGCTTCCGCGGTTGTCGATCGTGCCGAGCTTGCGGCCCGGCGACTTGTTCTCGTCGAGGAACGTGCCGGTCGCCCGGTCGAGCGTGTCGGCAAGGATCTGCGCACGAGCGTTGCCCGTCGTGACGGCCATGTGCTCGAAGCCGAGGCCAGGGCCAGGAACTCGCCGAGGCTGTCCCAGCGCAGGTAGTTCTCCTTGACGAGCTGCTGCACGTGCTTGGGTGCCGAGCCGCCGGCGCCGGTCTCGAACAGTCCGCCACCGTTGATCAGCGGGACGATCGACAGCATCTTGGCGCTCGTGCCGAGCTCCAGGATCGGGAACAGGTCGGTGTTGTAGTCACGGAGCACGTTGCCGGTGACCGAGATCGTGTCCTCACCCTTGCGGATGCGGTCGATCGAGTACTGCGTCGCCGCGGCCGGGGCCATGATCTCGATCGTCAGGCCGTCGGTGTCGTGCTCCGGCAGGTACGCCTTGACCTTGGCGATCAGGTTGGCGTCGTGCGCGCGATCGGCGTCGAGCCAGAAGATCGCCGGCGTGCTGGACGCGCGAGCGCGGGTCACGGCGAGCTGACCCCAGTCGCGGATCGGGACGTCCTTGGTCTGGCAGGCGCGCCACACGTCACCGGGCTCGACGGCGTGCTCGATCAGCACGTTGCCGGCCGCGTCGACGACCTGGACCGTGCCGGCGGCAGCGATCTCGAACGTCTTGTCGTGGCTGCCGTACTCCTCGGCCGCCTGAGCCATCAGGCCGACGTTCGGCACCGAGCCCATCGTGGTCGGATCGTACGCACCGTTGGCGCGGCAGTCATCGATGACGGTCTGGTAGATCCCGGCGTACGAGCTGTCGGGGATCACGGCCAGCGTGTCGGCCTCGTTGCCGTCCGGGCCCCACATGTGGCCCGACGTGCGGATCATGGCCGGCATCGAGGCGTCGACGATGACATCGCTCGGCACGTGCAGGTTGGTGATGCCCTTGTCGGAGTCGACCATCGCGAGGGCGGGACCCTCGGCGATGCCCTGGTCGAAGGCCGCCTTGATCTCTGCGCCGTTGGGCAGTTTGTCGAGACCGGCGAGGATTCCGCCGAGGCCGTTGCTGGCGCTGAGCCCCGCAGCCTCGAGGTCGGCACCGTACTGCTCGAACACGGCCGGGAAGAACGCCTTGACGACGTGGCCGAAGATGATCGGGTCGGAGACCTTCATCATGGTGGCCTTCAGGTGCACTGAGAACAGCACACCTTCGTCCTTGGCGCGGGCGACCTGAGCCTTCAAGAACTCGTCGAGCGCTGCGGCGCGCATGACGGTTCCGTCGACGATCTCGCCGGCCAGCACGTTGAACGCGGGCTTGAGCCGCAGTGGTCGTGCCGTCGGCGGCGACGTGCTGGATCGAGATCGTCGTGTCGGCGTCGATCACGACGGACTTCTCGTTCGAGCGGAAGTCGTTCTCGCCCATCGTGGCGACGTTGGTCTTCGAGTCGCTGCTCCAGGCGCCCATCGAGTGCGGGTGCTTGCGTGCGTAGTTCTTGACCGAGAGCGGGGCACGACGGTCGGAGTTGCCCTCGCGCAGGACCGGGTTGACGGCGCTGCCCTTGACCTTGTCGTAGCGGGCGCGGACGTCCTTGTCCTCGTCGGTCTGCGGATCGTCCGGGTAGTCGGGCAGTGCGTAGCCCTGCTCCTGCAGCTCAGCGATCGCGGCCTTGAGCTGCGGGATCGACGCGCTGATGTTGGGCAGCTTGATGATGTTGGCTTCTGGCGTCTTGGCCAGGTCGCCGAGCTCGGCGAGGGCGTCGCCGATCTGCTGCTCGGGGGGTCAGACGATCGCCGAACAGGGCGATGATGCGCCCCGACAGCGAGATGTCGCGAGTCTCGATCTCGACGCCGGCGGTCGAGGCGTACGCCTCGATCACGGGGAGCAGTGAGTAGGTCGCCAGCGCGGGCGCCTCGTCGGTGTGGGTGTAGATGATCTTGGCCATGAGTGCGGTGACTCCTCCAGTCGGATGCCAAAAGATTGTTTGACATCAAGATATCTCACCTGTCGCGAAACCTTCAGCCTCCCCGCTCGCAGCCAGAATCGCCCTAATCTGACAGCCAAAGACTCAATCTCAGGAGGAGCCATGTCCACTCCCACTACTGCCCACAAGCTCGGCGCTGAGGCGCTGGGCACGTTCTGGCTGGTCCTCGGCGGTGTCGGTACCGCTGTCCTGGCCGGCGACGAAGTCGGCTTCGTCGGCATCGCGCTGGCCTTCGGCCTCACGGTGCTGACCGCGGCCTATGCCTTCGGCCCGATCTCCGGCGGACACTTCAATCCCGCCGTCACGGTCGGCCTGGCCACCGCCAAGCGCTTCGACTGGAAAGAGGTGCCTGGCTACTTCGGTGCCCAGCTCGTCGGCGCGATCGTCGCGTCCGCCGTGCTGTACGTCATCGCGTCGGGTACCGACGGATTCGACGCCAAGGCCAGCGGCTTCGGCACCAACGGCTTCGGCGACCGCTCCCCCGGTGGTTACAGCCTGGCCGCCGTGATCGTCACCGAGATCGTTCTGACCGCCTTCTTCCTCTACATCATCTTCGGGGCGACCGCCAAGCGCGCGGCCGTCGGCTTCGCCGGACTGTCGATCGGCCTCGGCCTGACGCTGATCCACCTCATCTCCATCCCGGTCGACGGCACCTCGGTCAACCCCGCACGCTCGATCGGCCCGGCCCTGTTCGCCGGAGGAGATGCCATCCAGCAGCTGTGGGTGTTCATCCTGGCCCCGATCATCGGTGCTGCGATTGCAGGTGTCACGCACGCCCTGATCGTCGGCGAGGACGACGACTGAGGACTCCTGGTGATCGGGCCGCGGCTCGGCCCATAGCCGATGCCCAGACGGGCCCGATCACCGGGTTGCCCCCACTATGGAGAAAGGTGCAACTGCGCTAGTTTCGAAATGTAGGTCACACCTCGACACCTCCCAAGGAGCACGACTCGTGAGCACAACACCCGTCAAGGTCGCCGTCACCGGCGCCGCAGGCCAAATCGGTTACAGCCTCCTCTTCCGTCTTGCCAGCGGCTCACTGCTCGGACCGGACACTCCGATCCAGCCGGCTGCTCGAGATCACACCGGCGCTCAAGGCCCTCGAAGGTGTCGTGATGGAGCTCGATGACTGCGCGTTCCCGACCTTGGCCGGTGTCGAGATCGGTGACGACCCCGAAGTGATCTTCGACGGCGTCAACCTCGCCCTGCTGGTCGGCGCTCGTCCGCGCGGACCGGGCATGGAGCGCGGTGACCTGCTGTCGGCCAATGGCGCGATCTTCACCGCCCAGGGCAAGGCTCTGAACGCCGTGGCCGCCGACGACGTGCGCATCGGCGTGACCGGCAACCCCGCCAACACCAACGCCCTCATCGCGATGAGCAACGCCCCCGACATCCCGGCCGACCGGTTCAGCGCCCTGACCCGGCTCGATCACAACCGGGCCATCTCGCAGCTCGCTGCCAAGACTGGCGCGTCCGTCACCGACATCAAGAAGATGACGATCTGGGGCAATCACTCCGCCACGCAGTACCCCGACATCTTCCACGCCGAGATCGCCGGCAAGAACGCCGCCCGAGTCGGTCAACGACCAGGACTGGATCGAGAACACGTTCATCCCGACGGTGGCCAAGCGTGGTGCGGCGATCATCGACGCGCGCGGTTCCTCGTCGGCCGCTTCGGCTGCCTCGGCGACGATCGACGCAGCCCGTGATTGGCTGACCGGCACCCCCGAGGGCGACTGGGCCTCGATGGCGGTGCGCTCCGACGGCTCGTACGGCGTCCCGGAGGGCCTGATCTACTCCTTCCCCGTCACGACGAGCAACGGTGACTGGGAGATCGTCCAGGGTCTCGAGATCGACGACTTCAGCCGCCAGAAGATGGACGCCACGGCCAAAGGAGCTCGAAGAAGAACGAGCCGCCGTCAAGGACCTCGGCCTCATCTAACCCACCCCACCCCACCGCTGAGGAGGTGGTCGTGGCCCTTCGGGGAGGTGGTTGTCGTCCTGCTGCAGGACGACAACCACCTCGCGAGAGGGCGACAACCCCCTCCTCAGCGCGGTTGGGGGGGGTTAGTGGGGTTGGGTGGGGATGATCAGGGCGAGGACGACCAGCGCGACGCCGAGGATCGACATCCAGGTGATGTCGAACATCTGCCCCGCACCCGCAGCATCCCGGTGTGGTCGATCGGCACGACCGACCGAGCCACGGCGCCCACCATGAAGGCCACGCCGATCGCGATGATCCCCGTGCGCCACAGCCCGACCGCGACCAGCACCA
The DNA here is from genome assembly GCF_044452305.1 of Aeromicrobium sp. UC242_57. NCBI lineage: Bacteria > Bacillati > Actinomycetota > Actinomycetes > Propionibacteriales > Nocardioidaceae > Aeromicrobium > Aeromicrobium sp. UC242_57. Next base: position 205,012 of record NZ_JBIOAM010000002.1, read on the forward strand.
GGCCGACGGCGACCGTCAGCAGCTGCAGCAGGTACAGCTGCGAGCCACGGCTGCGGGGACCTCTCACTGGCTCAGTCGCTCCGCGGTGTCGACGACATTGGCCAGCAGCAGGGCGCGGGTCATCGGACCCACACCACCGGGATTCGGCGAGACCCACCCGGCCACCTCGACCGCGCCGGGGCTGACGTCGCCCACGATGCCGTTCTCGTCCCGGCTGACCCCCACGTCGAGCAGCGCGGCTCCCGGCTTGACCATGTCGGCGGTGATGATGCCCGGGACGCCAGCGGCCGCGATCACGATGTCGGCTCGTCGCACCTCGGCGGCCAGATCGGTCGTGCCGGTGTGGCACAACGCGACCGTCGCATCTCGCTGCGACGGGTCAGCAGCAAGCCGATCGGACGTCCGACGGTGATGCCGCGACCGACGACGACGACGTGCTGCCCTGCGATCGGGACGTCATGGCGACGCAACAGCTCGATGATCCGCGCGGCGTGCACGGCAACGGAGCTTCCTTGCCCAGCACGAGCCAGCCCAGGTTGGTCGGGTGCAGGCCGTCGGCGTCCTTGGCCGGGTCGATGCGGCCGATCGCCGCATTCTCGTCGAGCCCCTTGGGCAGCGGCAGCTGCAGGATGTAGCCCGTGCACGTCGGATCGGCGTTGAGCTGATCGATCGCGGCTTCGACGTCGGCCTGCGACGCGCTCTCGGGCAGATCGATGCGGATCGACTCGATGCCGACCTCGGCGCAGTCGCGGTGCTTGCCTGCGACATACCACTGGGATCCCGGGTCGTTGCCGACCAGGATCGTGCCGAGCCCCGGCACGACGCCCTTCTCGCGCAACGCCGTCACGCGCACGCGAAGCTCGCCCTTGATCGCGGCCGCAGCCGCCTTGCCATCCAGAATCTGCGCAGTCACGGGGACGAGTCTTTCACGTCTCAACAGAGCAGATTCGTCGGGCGGCCATGGTGACGGCGGGTTGGCGCATAGACTTCCTCCACATCCCTGGGCACGAGGGAAGCTGTCCGAACGTCAGAAGCGGTGAGGGAGGGTCCATGGTCGAGCGCGCACAACTGTCCCAGGAACGCAGCCGGGCCCGCCGCGAGGCCCTGCTCGATGCCGCGATCGACCTGTTCGCCGAGGGCGGCTCGCGCGCTATCACCCACCGGGCCGTCGCCGCCCGCGCCGGACTCCCCTCAGCCACGACGACCTACTACTTCGAGTCGATCGACGAGCTGATCCGAGCAGCTCCTCAGCGGTCACATCGTGTCGTGGACGGCCGAGCTCGAGGCCTTCACCGCCGTCGACCTCGAGATCGACGTGGGCCTCGACGACGCCGCCGAGTTCATCGGCGCACTGTTCGCGACCCGCGGGCCCGAGGTCGCGGCGCTTGAGCTGTCGATCTTTCTCGCAGCGGCGCGCGAGCCGAGCCTGCGAGACGTGTCGTCGCGCGCACTCCAAGCCCTCGAGTCGCTCGCCTCCTCGCTGCTGTCTCGGGTCGGAGTGGCCGAGGCACAGATGCTGGCGGCCTCGATCGTCGCGCTGATCATCGGTACGGCGGTACGGCGGCAGTCGACGCTGTACTCCGAGACCGACGAGGCTCGCATCTTGGCCACGGCGATCCGGGCAGCTATCGCCGCGCATGCGCTCGGATCCCACGGGGTCGACGAAGCGCTCGGGGCGCTGCGTTCTGGCCGCTGACGTCTAGACGGGAGTGGCCCGCTCCGCGGCTTCGCGCTGCGTCATCGCCAGCCACGTCACGGCGACCAGCACCAGGGCGCCGCCGATCGCCTGCACGCCCGTGAACGACTCCGCCAGAAGCCAGGTCGCCATCCCAACCGTCACGACTGGCTCCAACGTCGAGAGCACCGACGTCGACGTCGGACCCAGCAACGGGAGCCCGCCGAAGAACGCGATGATCGCGACGGCCGTGCACAGCACCGCGATCGCGACGAGGTTTCGACCAGCCGCTGACCGAGTCCGGGAAGGACGACGGACGACCGATCGCCGCCAGCCCGGCCACGATCACCCCGCTGGCGACCGCGGCCGAGACGCACACGATCGTCGACACCGCGATGACGTCGAGATCGGCGGTGACGACCGAGCCGACCGTGATGTAGACCGAGTAGATGATCGCGGCGCCGATCGCCAGCAGGTAGCCCAGCGGGCGGCCCGATCCCCCCGCCGACGACGAGAGCCGTCCCGATCAGTGCGAGCGCCAGTGCCAGCGCCGTGACCAGCCCGATCCGCTCACGCAGGAAGACCGCGGCGAGGACCGCGACGAACGCCGGGAACAGGTACAGCAGCAGGGCGACGAGGCTCGCCTGGGCGTGCTCGAGCGCCAAGAAGTAGCAGTACGACTGCCCGACGTACCCGATGCCGCCCATCGCCGCGACGGAAGACACTGCCGACGGCTGGGCCACCGGATGCCTCGTACCTGCGATGACCGCGACCAGCACGACCGAGGCGAGAGCAAACCGGACGAAGATCAGCGCGGGCGTGTCGATGCCGTCCTCGTGCGCCCAGACGCCGAAGATCGCCATCGACCCGAAGGCCACGGCTGACAGGGCGATCAGCAGCGCCCCTGTCAGCCGTGCGGACATCAGTGGAAGAAGTGCCGGGTGCCTGTGACGTACATCGTCACGCCAGCCGCGTTCGCAGCGGCGATCGACTCGTCGTCACGCACCGAGCCACCCGGCTGCACGACGGCCTTGACCCCGGCGTCGAGCAGCACCTGGAGCCCGTCGGCGAACGGGAAGAAGGCGTCGGAGGCGGCAACCGAGCCGGTGGCCCGCTCGTCACCGGCCCGCTCGACTGCCAGCTTGCACGAGTCGACCCGGTTGACCTGACCCATGCCGACACCCACCGAGGCGCCGTCCTTGGCCAGCAGGATGGCATTGGACTTCACCGCGCGGCACGCGGTCCAGGCGAACTCGAGGTCGGCGAGGGTCGCGTCGTCGGCGGGCTCACCGGCGACCAGCGTCCAGGTGGACGGCGCATCGCCCTCGGCGTCGACGTGATCGCGTATCTGCACCAGGACGCCGCCGCTGATCTGGCGGAACTCGGCCGGGGCGTCGGTGCCGTCGGCGCACTGGAGGATGCGGATGTTCTTCTTGCCCTGCAGCACCTCGACGGCACCGGCCTCGTAGCCGGGCGCCACGATGACCTCGGTGAAGACCTCGGCGACCTGCTGGGCCATCGCGACGCTGACCGGGCGGTTGGTCGCGATGACGCCGCCGAAGGCCGAGACGGGATCGCAGGCGTGCGCACGCGCATGGGCCTCGGCGACATCGGCACCGACCGCGATGCCGCACGGGTTGGCGTGCTTGATGATCGCAACGGCCGGCAGCTCGAAGTCGTAGGCAGCGCGACGGGCGGCATCGGTGTCGACGTAGTCGTTGTACGACATCTCCTTGCCGTGCAGCTGCTCGGCCTCGGCGAGTCCACCCGTGCCGTCGGTGTAGAGCGCGGCCTGCTGGTGCGGGTTCTCGCCGTAGCGCAGCACGGCCGACTTGTCCCAGGTCTCACCAGCGAACTCGGGCCAGCCGCCAACCTCGGGCAACGCTGTGGCGCCGACATAGGTGCTCGCGAACCACGAGGCGACTGTGACGTCGTAGGCAGCGGTGTGCGCGAAGGCCTGCGCGGCTAGACGCTTGCGCTGGTCGAGGGTGAAGCCACCGGACGCCAGCGCCCCACGAACTGCGTCGTACGCACCGGGCGACACGACGACCGACACGCTCGGGTGGTTCTTGGCCGCTGCCCGGACCATGGACGGTCCACCGATGTCGATCTGCTCGACGCACTCGTCGGGCGTCGCTCCCGAGGACACCGTGGCCTTGAACGGGTAGAGGTTCACGATGACCAAGTCGAAGGGCTCGACGTCGAGCTCGGCGAGCTGTGCGACGTGCGAGTCGAGACGCAGATCAGCCAGGATGCCGGCGTGGACGCGCGGGTGCAGCGTCTTGACCCGGCCGTCGAGGCACTCGGGGAATCCGGTGAGCGCCTCGACCGGGGTCACCGGGACGCCGGCAGCCTCGATCGTCTTGGCGGTCGATCCGGTCGACACGATCGACACGCCAGCAGCGTGCAGGTCACGGGCGAGCCTTCGAGGCCGGTCTTGTCGTAGACCGAGATGAGGGCCCGCTTGAGGGGGCGCACGTCTGTCAGGTTGCCGTCTGTCATGTCTAGTCTCCTGCGAGCCGCACGGCCCGGTCGTCGAGGTGGAAGTCGTTGCGCGCCAGGGTGCCGACCCATTCGACCAGCATGGCGCGCTCGCTGGTCTTGATCCGTTCGTGCAAGGTGCTCTCGTCGTCGTCGGCCAGGACCGGGACCGCGACCTGCGCGACGATCGGACCGGTGTCGACGCCTTCGTCGACCACGAACAGGGTGGCTCCCGTGATCTTGACGCCGTAGGCCAGCGCATCGCGCGGACCGTGCATGCCAGGGAATGACGGCGACAGCGCAGGATGCGTGTTGAGCGTGCGCCCGCCGAACCGCGACAAGAACGCCGGTCCGGTGAGCTTCATGAAGCCCGCGAGGACCACGAGATCGGGCTCGTACGCCGCCACGGTCTCACCGAGCGCCTCGTCCCAGGCTGCCCGGTCGTCGAAGTCCTTGGTCGACAGCACGAACGTCGCGATGCCGTGGCGCTCGGCCCTGGCCAGACCTTCGATGCCGTGGCGGTCGGCTCCGACCGCCACGATCTGGCGCCGTACTCGGCGTCGGCTGCGGCATCAATCAACGCTTGGAGATTGGTGCCACTTCCTGAGACGAGAACGACCAGGCGCGCTGGTGTCCGAGGGGCGGGAGGCACGCCCCCCACGATAGTGGGCGAGCGCCGCGCCGAATGCGCCGCCTACCGCCATGCTGCCGGTCGCGACCAGCAGCGGCGTCAGCAGCGGGGGTCCGACATCTGCCATCCGTCCCGGACCGATCGCACCGTGCGACAGAGCGACCAGGACACCCAGCACGAGACCTGCGAGCGCGCCGGCTGCAGCGCCCATCACGGTCCGGAGGCCCACGCCGGTGTCGTCGGGGGTGCGCAGCCGCCAGCCGCACAGCATGCCTGCGAGCACCGGCACCAGGCCCAGGACGAAGACCCAGCCGGGAAACTCACCGGGTGTCGGCAGGGCCGCGAACAGCGGGAAGCCCGGCACCTGCCCGAGCTGGGCGCCGGTGAGGTCGACCGAGGTGTCGGTGCCGAGCGCGAAGCCGGGGCCGATCAAGGCCGACACGGTCCACAGGATGACGGTCGGAACGGCCAGCAGCGAGCCGACTCCGAGCGCAACGCCGCCACCGGCTCCGGGGTCGAGAGCGGCCCACAGGTCACCGGCCTGCGTCATCGACGCGATCAGGAGCACCGCCACGACGACGGTCGCCGCCAGCAGCACAGCCACGACGCCCGGCAGCGCCGCACGGATCGTCGCACGGACGTTCTCGGGGGTCGTGAACCACCAGCGCTCGGCGTCACCGTGACGCATCACACTGCCCCACGCCGCACCCAGGCCGCCGACGACGAAGCCTGCGCAGGCAGCCCGGACGGCGGACCCCTCCACATCGCCGGAGTTGGTCAGAGCCGACGCGATGGCGGCGAAGATGCCGTACGCGCCGGCAGTCGAGGCTGCGAAGGCGGCCAGGTCTTCCTGCGGCTCGACCACGATCCAGCGGGCGGATCGGGCGACCAGCGCGATGCAGACCAGCGTCGCGCCCAACGGGACCAGCTCGAAGACCACGGTGCCTGAGTCGATGCCGCCGCCCATCGCGACCAGCCACGTGCGGACGCTGACGCGGACGGTGGAGATCAGTGAGGCGCCGATCCCGCCCTGCGCCAGCAGGACGAACAGCGCCGCGACGGCCCAGGAGATCAAGGCGGCCACCAGCGCGGTGAGGAACGCCGCACGCAGGTAGGAGGATTCGGCGGGCGCAGGCACTGCTTCATCCTCCCTGTAAAGTTGTCCCGTTGCACACAGGCACGCCGATGACCGAAGGAGGCTGGACGATGACTCGCGTCGACGAGTTCAACAGCTTCTACGCCTCGACCTTCGCCGAAGCCGTCCACGTGACGTACGCCGTCTGCGGCGATCGGCAGGTCGCCTTCGAGGCGACGGTCGACGCCTACCGCCGGGCATGGCGCGACTGGTCCAAGATCCGTGACCGCCATCCGTTGTCGTACGTCCGCAACGAGGCCTGGAAGCTCACCGCACTGAGCCGCGGCACGCATCCGCTGCGTCGTCGTCACGAGGAGGACAGCGACACCGGCTTGCTGACCGCCCTGCACGAGCTGCCAGCCGACGACCGCCGCCTGATCGCCTTGATGACGCTGGGCAACACCGATCTCGAAGAGGCATCCCGCGAGGTCGGCGTGCCCGCCGAGGTGGGCATCGAGAACGTCACCTCGGCGCTGACGGCGCTCGAGAAGGCCCTCGACGACAGCATCGATGCGGTCGAACGCCGGATGCACGGTCTGTCGGCGGTGACCGACACGCTGGAGGCCCCCCGCTCGGCTGACATCCGCACCGCGGCCCGCCGCGGGCGTCAGCGCAACACGGTCCTGCTGGTGGTCGTCGCGCTGGTCGTGATCTTCGGAGGAGGCTGGCTCGCCACCGACGGCGACGCCCTTGCCACCAGCGAGCAGCTGCCGCAGCGCCAGAAGATCGGGGCCGAGAGCCAGGACATCCTGCTCGACGCCGAGAAGATCGACTCCGGCAACCTGCTTTCTGCCGCACAGGTGACCCAGCTCGGCACCGATCGGACCTGGAAGGTCGAGAACACCGACGACGACCTGACCAACACGACCCCGTACGCGACGTGCCCCACGACCCGCTTCGCCGACAAGGACCCGCTCAAGGTCTTCGTCCGCACGTTCAGCGCGTCCGGCACCGACAATGCGCGGGTCGCGCAGGCGATCGAGCTGTCCCGCAGCGAAGAAGTCGCCACCGAGACCTATCAGCGGCTCGTCCAGTGGTACGCCGACTGCGAGCATCCGCGGGTCGAGCTGGTGGCGGCCTACACCGTGCAGCGGCCGTTCGGCGACTTCCAGATCCTCAAGCTGCGGTCGCACCGTTCACCTGAACGCACCTTCACGGTCGGGTTCAGCCATTCGGGCACCGTCACGAGCACGCTCGTCCACGAGGTCGACGGGGTCCGCGGGCCGAGCGTCCAGGCCTTCGCCCGCACCCTCAACGACTCAGTCGCCAAGATCTGCAAGGACAGCGGCGGCGACTGCTCCGACGAGATCGAGGTGGTGCGCAGCGATCCTCCGCCCACGTCGAAGGCACCGTCGTTCTTGGGCATCGTCGACCTTCCACCCGTCGCCGACATCGACAAGGTCTGGGCTGCTGCACCGTTCGCGGCCCGCACCAACCCGGCAGCGACCCTGTGCGACAACGCGAGCTTCACCAGCAAGTCGGTCGAGAAGGCCGGATCGCGCATCTACGTGCTCTACCAGGCCGAGAACCTGCCCAAGGAGTTCGGCATCGCCGAGACCGTGGCGCGGTTCACGTCGGTCGCCAAGGCCAAGACGTTCGTCAAGCTCGTCAACCAGCGGATCGCCGACTGCTCCGACGACATCTTGTCGGCCAAGGTCGACCAGAACATCAAGATCTCCGAGCCGGCGTTCTCGGGGCAGGCCCGACGGGTCAGCTTCCAGCTTCTCCGACAAGAGCAGCAGCCGGGTCTACCTGCGCACCGCGATCGTGCGCCGCGGCACCGACGTCGCCCAGGTGACGTTCACGCCCGCCGGCAGGTACGACATCACCCAGAAGCAGTTCGCCGCCATCGCGGAGCGCGCGGGAGTCCGCCTCAAGTACGTCAACTGACCCCCACCCCTTCCCCGCGAGTGGTGCGGTTCGGTCGTTCTGGGACGGTGTGTCTGTCCACAGCGCACCGCTCGGGGAGCTGTTTGCACCACTCGCAGGGCAGACAGCAGAGGGCCCCGACTCCGTCGTGACGGAGTCGGGGCCCTCTGCGCTAGGTCTTGCGGAGTCCTACAGACCCTTGAGGATCTCGCGCATGAGCTCGGCGGTCTCGGACGGCGTCTTGCCGACCTTGACGCCCGCAGCCTCGAGGGCTTCCTTCTTGCCCTGAGCGGTGCCAGCACCGTCGGACACGATGGCGCCGGCGTGGCCCATCGTCTTGCCCTCGGGAGCCGTGAAGCCGGCGACGTAGCCGACGACAGGCTTGGTGACATTGGCCTTGATGTAGGCCGCAGCCTTCTCCTCAGCGTCGCCGCCGATCTCGCCGATCATGACGATCGCCTTGGTCTCGGGGTCAGCCTCGAACGCTGCGAGAGCGTCGATGTGCGTCGTGCCGATGATCGGGTCGCCGCCGATGCCGATGGCGGTCGAGAAGCCGAAGTCGCGCAGCTCGAACATCATCTGGTAGGTCAGCGTGCCGGACTTGGAGACCAGGCCGATCGGACCCTTGCCGGCGATGTTGGCAGGCGTGATGCCGGCCAGCGCCTCGCCCGGCGTGATGATGCCGGGGCAGTTGGGCCGATGATCTGCGTCTTCTTGCCCTGCGCGTAGGCCCAGAACTCAGCCGAGTCCTGGACGGGAACGCCCTCGGTGATGATGACGAGCAGGCCGATCTCGGCGTCGATCGCCTCGACGACGGCGTCCTTGGTGAACGCCGGCGGCACGAAGGCGACCGACACGTCAGCGCCGGTCTTCTCGATGGCCTCGGCGACCGACCCGAAGACGGGCAGCTCGACCGTGGCGCCGTTGGCGTCGACGTGCTCGACCGTGGTGCCGGCCTTGCGAGCGTTGACGCCACCGACGACCTGAGTGCCGGCAGCCAGCATGCGGGCGGTGTGCTTGGAGCCCTCACCGCCGGTGATGCCCTGAACGATGACCTTGGAGTCCTTGGTCAGAAAAATAGCCATGTCTACCCCTTAGCCGTTCGCCAGTTCGGCGGCCTTGTCGGCCGCACCGTCCATCGTGTCCACCTGGGTGACGAGCGGGTGGTTGAGCTCGTTGAGGATCGCGCGACCCTCGTCGACGTTGTTGCCGTCGAGGCGGACGACGAGGGGCTTGGAGGCCTCGTCGCCGAGGAGCTCGAGAGCGCCCTTGATGCCGTTGGCGACCGCGTCACACGAGGTGATGCCGCCGAAGACGTTGACGAACACGCTCTTGACCTGCGGATCGTTCAGGATGACGTCGAGACCGTTGGCCATGACCTCGGCCGACGCTCCTCCGCCGATGTCGAGGAAGTTGGCGGGCTTGACGCCACCGTGGTTCTCGCCGGCGTACGCGACGACGTCGAGGGTGCTCATGACGAGTCCCGCGCCGTTGCCGATGATGCCGACCTCACCGTCGAGCTTGACGTAGTTGAGGCCCTTGGCCTTGGCCTTCGCCTCGAGCGGGTCGGCCTCTTCGTGGATCACGAAGTCTTCGTGCTCGGGGTGACGCACCTCGGAGGCGTTCTCGTCGAGCGAGACCTTGCCGTCGAGCGCTTCGAGCTTGTCGCCCTCGAGGCGAGCCAGCGGGTTGACCTCGACGAGCGTGGCGTCCTCTTCGACGAAGACCTTCCACAGCGACTGGACCATGGCGACGGCCTGGTCGGTCAGCTCAGCCGGGAACTTGGCCTCTTCGACGATCGCGCGGGCCTTGGCCTCGTCGACACCGACACCGGCGTCGATCGGGATCTGGCGCACGGCCTCGGGGTTGGTCTTGGCGACCTCTTCGATCTCGACACCACCCTCGACGCTTGCGATGCACAGGTAGCTGCGGTTGGAGCGGTCCAGCAGGAAGGAGAAGTAGTACTCCTCGATCGGCGGCGTCGCCGGCGTGACGAGCACCCGGTTGACCGGCAGATCCTTGATCGTCAGCTGCAGGATGTTGGTCGCGTGCTCGAAGGCCTCGTCGGGGGTCTTGGCGATCTTGACGCCACCCGCCTTGCCACGGCCGCCGGCCTTGACCTGCGCCTTGATGACAGTCACGCCACCGAGCTGCTCGGCTGCGGCCTTGGCCTCGTCGGCCGTCTGAACGACGATGCCGAGCGTCGTCGCGACGCCATGCTTGGCGAAGAGTTCCTTCGCCTGATATTCCATCAAATCCACGGTGGTGTCCGTCCTCAGTTGGAGTTCCGCTGCGCTCAGGGTGGCTGGGAAACAGCCGAAAATTGAGCCTTATCGACTCTATACCGCGCCTGTCGTTTCAGCGGCGTTGGATACGTCACACCCGGGCGCCTCGGAATGCTCCACGACGGGCGCCTCGGGCCCGATCTCGCGGCACAGAGCGCGCAACCGCTGCGCCGTCGACTCGTCACCGATCACGACGACGAGCTCGGCATCTTCGGCGATCGCGGCACTCAGCAGGTGCTCGGCGGTCTGGTCACCGCCGACGTAGACGACTTCGTGTCCGTCGTCGAGCAGCCGCCGCGCGGTCGTGCGCGCGGTGTCGTCCTGTCCCGTCGAACCCACGATGATGCGTTTTCTGGCCACGATCAAGGTTCCCACATGGGTGAATGCGATCACATTTTGTCGACAATTCCGCCTCAATGCTTGTCCACCTGATGACCGATTTACCGATTTGGTTTCCTCCCGCTTGCCGCGTCGGCTAAGGTCGATGAAGTCCTGTTGCCCCGTCCTGGAGGTTTGCTGCGTGTCTTCATCTGCGCCCAAACGCCGGCTCGACGTACGCCAGGAGAGCCCGCAGCGGGTCGCAGGTAAACGCGCTGCCGAGCGCCGGGCGCCCCGCCGCCACTCGCTCGTCCCCACTCCAGCGATGGCCGGTGCGTGCGCACTGCTCCTGGCTGCCTTCGGATCCACCGTGATCGGCAGCGCTGCAGACGGAAACACGCTCAAGGCTGACAACTACCAGACCATCTCGCAGAGACACCGGCCCGGCAGAGAGTGCGAGCGGCGATGTCGACATCAGCCGCGACTTCAACCGCAGCAACTTCGCCAAGCAGGCCAAGGCGCAGGCCAACCAGGTGCAGGCCGCTCAGAAAGAGCTCGCCAGCACCGTCAACGAGGTCAACAAGAAGGAGATCCGGGCCAAGCAAGCTGAACCAGTGGGTTCTCCCGGTTACCGGCTACCACTTGACGGCCCGTTTCGGTCAGAGCAGCGGACTCTGGTCCACGACCCACACCGGTCTCGACTTCGCCGGCCCCGCTGGCACCACGATCGTCTCGGTCGCCGCCGGCACCGTGACGTCGAGCGGCTACGAGGGCGCGTACGGCAACCGCACCATCATCACGCTCAATGACGGCACCGAGATCTGGTACTGCCACCAGAGCAAGATCGTCGCCAACGTCGGCGACGTCGTGGCACCCGGCCAGGTCATCGGCTACACCGGTTCGACCGGCAACGTGACCGGCCCCCACCTGCACCTCGAGGTACGGCCCGGCGGCGGAGATCCGATCGACCCGTACGCGGCGCTCTCCTCGCACGACGCACGTCCCTGATCAAGCCACTCAGCGCTGAGCTTCGATCGGCGGCTGTCAGAGCTTCTCGACCGGCGCGTAGCGCAGCAGCAACCGCTTGACGCCGCCCGAGCCGAAGTCGACCGAGGCCACTGACTTCTCGGCCTGCCCCTCGACGGCCACCACGGTGCCGAGGCCGAACTGGTCGTGGCTGACCCGATCGCCGGGCGACAGCGAGATGACCTCGCGGTTGACCTTCTTGGAGCGGGCCGCGACGTTGGACGAGCGGAACGTCGACTGCGCTGACGCCGATGGCTGGCTGGGGGTCCACTGCGACGGCGACGATCCGACCCGGCGCCAGTCGATCAAGGTGGCCGGCACCTCGTCGAGGAATCGCGAGGCCGGGTTGTACGAGGGTGCGCCCCAGGCAGCACGGGTCGTCGCGCGGGTGACGTAGAGCCGCGAACGCGCCCCGGGTGATGCCGACGTAGGCGAGGCGGCGCTCTTCCTCGAGCTCTTTTGACGTCGGCGAGCGAGCGCATGTGCGGGAAGACCCCGTCTTCGAGGCCGGTCAGGAACACGACCGGGAACTCCAGGCCCTTGGCGGTGTGCAGCGTCATCAAGGTGACGACGCCGTCGCCCTCGTCGGGGATCTGGTCGGCATCGGCGACGAGGGCGACCTGCTCGAGGAAGGCCGCGAGCGAGCCCTCCCCCAGCGTCGGCTCGTCGGAGATCGCGTCGACGGCCTCGGACGGCTCCTCGACGTAGTGCTCGGGCATCAGGTCGTTCTCGTCGACCGTGCTGGCGCCGACGACGAACTCACGGGCCACGGCGACGGCTCGGCGAGGTTCTCGACGCGGGTCTCGTCCTGCGGGTCGGTGCTGTTCTCGAGCGACGACAGGTAGCCGCTGCGGGTCAGGGCGGCCTCGAGCACAGCATCGGCCGCTGCACCGGAGTCGGCGAACTCCATGAGCTCGGACATGAACGTCGTGAAGCCCTGGATCGCGTTCAGCGACCGGGTGGCCAGGTCGGGGGCCTCGTCGGCGCGGGTCAGCGCCTCCCAGTAGCCGATGTCGTGCTGGGTCGCCAGACGCTGGATCGACGCCTCTGCCCGGTCACCGATGCCCCGCTTGGGCTCGTTGATGATGCGTCGCAACGAGACTGCGTCGCGCGGGTTGACGAGCGCGCGCACGTAGGCGAGGGCGTCCTTGATCTCCTTGCGCTCGTAGAACCGCGCACCGCCCACGACGCGGTAGGGCAGACCGACCCGCATGAAGACTTCTTCGAACACCCGGCTCTGGGCGTTCGTGCGGTAGAAGATTGCGACGTCCTTGGCCGCAGCATCGCCGGCGTCGACGGGCTTGTCGATCTCGTCGGAGATGAACTGGGCCTCGTCGCGTTCGTCGTCGCCCACGTAGCCGACGATCTTCTCGCCGTCGCCTTCGGCCGACCACAGCTGCTTGTCCTTGCGACCCGCGTTGCGGCTGATGACGGAGTTGGCCGCCGACAGAATCGTCTGGGTGGAGCGGTAGTTCTGCTCGAGCAGCACTGTTGCGGCGCCCGGGAAGTCGGCCTCGAACTCGAGGATGTTGCGGATGTTGGCACCGCGAAAGGCATAGATCGACTGATCGGAGTCGCCGACCACCAGGAGGTCGGAGTCTTCGTCGGTCAGCTCCTTGATCAGCTGGTACTGCGCGTGGTTGGTGTCTTGGTACTCGTCGACCAGGATGTGCCGGAATCGGCGACGGTAGGTCTCGCGCACGTCGGGCCAAGCCTGGAACAGGTGGACCGTGTTCATGATGAGGTCGTCGAAGTCCATCGCGTTGGCAGCCTGCAGGCGAGCCTGGTAGGCCTGGTAGACCTCGGCGTAGATCTCTTCGGTCGGATTCTGCGCGCGCCCGGCCGCTGCCTCGTGATCGACCAGCCGTTCTTGAGGTTGGAGATCCAGCCCAGCACCGCTCGCGGGTTGATCCGCTTGGGATCGAGGTCCATGTCGCGGCAGATCAGGGTCATCAGGCGGCGCTGATCGGCCGAGTCGTAGATCGTGAACGACGACGTGAAGCCGAACTTGCTGGCCTCACGACGCAGGATGCGCACGGCTGCCGAGTGGAACGTCGAGACCCACATCATCCGGGCACGCGGGCCGACCAGCTCGGCGACGCGCTCGCGCATCTCGGCGGCGGCCTTGTTGGTGAACGTGATCGCCAGGATCGACCCCGGATGCGCGCCACGATCGGCGATGAGCCAGGCGATGCGGCGGGTCAGCACGCGGGTCTTGCCTGATCCGGCGCCGGCGACGACCAGCAGGGGGCCGCCCGGGTGGGAGACGGCCGCACGCTGGGCGTCGTTGAGCCCGTCGAGCAGGGTCTCGGACCGCGGGCGCCTCGTCGTGGGGGCGTCAGGACTGCCCATGGCGGGACTGCCCATAGAGGGGACGGGGAACGGCAAGGTCATCGTGCATCGATCCTAGTTGCCAGCGCCGACACCGGCGTCGTGGGTGCGCACAGAAGTACACTCCGTGTCATGGATGTCACGGGCGAGATCCGCGCGGCTCGCGAGGCCGACCTCGACACGTTGACCGACGTGTGGGAGCGCGCCGCACGTTCCTCCCACGGCTTCATGGACCCCGACGAGTTCACGGCGATGCGGCCGTTCATCCGCGACTCGTACCTGCCGTCGATGGACGTGTGGCTCGCCGAGGTCGACGGGACGCCGGTCGCCTTCGTCGGCGCGCAGGGCAGCCACGTCGAGCTGCTCTACATCGACCCGCCGTTCCACGGTCTCGGCATCGGCACGCGGCTGATCCAGCACGTGGGCGCCACGAGCGTCGAGGTGTACGCCGGCAACACGTCGGGCCTCGGCTTCTACCGTTCTCGCGGCTTCACCGAGACGGCCCGACGCGACCACGACCCGGCTGGTCGCCCGTACCCCATGGTGGTGCTCAGACATGACCCTGACGATCGACCACCTCAGTCCGAGCCTCCGTTCGAGCAGCTGCGCCGCCAGATCGCCGGCGGCGCGAGCGACGGGACGTTCGCGCCCGGGCACAAAGCCCGACGGTGCGCGGCCTCGCCGAGACGCTGGGCATCGCGACCAACACCGTCGCCAAGGCCTATCGCGCGCTCGAGGCCGATGGTGTCATCGAGACCCACGGACGCAAGGGCACGCTGATCGCCGCCCGACGGATGCACGACGCCGAGACCGACACGGCTGCCCGGGCCTACGCGCCTGCTGGCCCGCCGGCAGGGGCTGTCGAGGGACGAGGCGCTGCTCCTGGTCGACCCGTCACTGGAAGCCGTGACATCGGCTAGCGTGAGGGCGTGCCAACGTCTGAGATCACCATCACCGGCCTGACCAAGACCTTCGGCGCAGTGCGAGCCGTCGATGACCTGTCGTTCACCGTCCGTCCCGGGCGGGCACCCGGCTTCCTCGGTCCCAACGGCTCGGGCAAGACCACGACCCTGCGCATGCTGCTGGGGCTGGTCGAGCCGACCGCAGGCTCGGCCCTCATCGGAGGCCGGCACTACACCGAGCTCCCCCAGCCGGCCCGCACGGTGGGTGCTGCCCTCGAGGCCAACAGCCTCCACCCCGGACGCACGGCTCGCGGTCACCTACGTGTCTTCGCGCCCCAGGTCGACGCGACGGATGCCCGCGTCGACGAGGTGCTCGAGGTCGTCGGCCTGACCGAGGCCGCCAACCGTCGGGTCTCCGGGGTCTCGCTCGGCATGCGCCAGCGACTCGGGCTCGCCACGACCCTGCTGGGTGATCCTCAGGTGCTCGTGCTCGACGAACCTGCCAACGGGCTCGATCCGCACGGCATCTCGTGGCTGCGGCTGTTCCTGCGCCACCTGGCGGCAGAGGGCCGTACCGTGCTGGTGTCGAGCCATGTCCTCGGCGAGGTGCAGCAGACCGTCGACGACGTCGTGATCATCGCGCGCGGCCGGCTGGTCCACGCCTCGACCCTCGACGGCTCGCCTCCCTCGGCGAGCGTTAGGGTCCCACGTGCGCACCCCCGACCGTCGACTGCTCGAGCAGATCGCGCAGGCCCGGCAGTGGCGCATCTCCGACGATCCGTCCCGGCGTCGTGGTGCACGGTGCCACGGCCGCCGAGATCGGTGCAGTGGCCTTCGCCGAACGGCTCGAGTTGCACGGGCTGTCCGATGACGTGCTCGACCTCGAAGACGTCTTCCTCCGACTCACCGACCAGAACGGGACGACCGCATGAACGCCGCGATCCGCACCGAGCTCCCGAGCTCCTCAGCACCCGGCTCTGGTGGATCCTGCTGATCGGCATGGCTGCCTACATGGCATTCCTCGCCGCGGTGCTCGGATTCGCCCTCGCGACGGGTGACTCGATGACGGGGTCGAGCGGCCTGTCCTCGGCCGAGATCACCGGCTCGGTCTACACCCTGGCCACGGCCCTCGGCTACGTGTTCCCGCTCGTCGTCGGCGCCCTCATCCTGACCAACGAGTTCCGTCACCAGACCGCGACGCCGACCTTCCTGTTCGAGCCGCGACGCCACGTCGTGCTGGCTGCCAGCTCGTCGTCGCTGGCCTGATCGGCCTGCTGTTCGGGTTGGCCGGGTCGTCGGGACGCTCGCAACCGGCGTGCCGGTGCTGGCCGCCAAGAACGTTCCACTGCTGCTCGACACCGGCTCCACCTGGACGGCGCTGGTCCTCAGCAGTCGTCGCCCTGGCCCTGTGGTGCATGATCGGCGTCGGCCTCGGCTCGGTGCTGCCCAACCAGGTCGGTGCGATCATTGCGATCTTGGCCTTCACCCAATTCGTCGAGCCCATCGTCCGCCTGGGGCTGTCGGCGTTCGACGCGACGGCACCGATCGCCCGTTTCCTGCCCGGAGCCGCGGCCGAGGCCATCGCCGGATCGAGCTTCTACACCGCAGGGTCGGCGACCGGCTGCTCGGACGACTGCCTGGGGCGCTGGTGATGCTGGCGTACATCGCGGTGCTCGCGCTGATCGGACTGCGCACGACGTTGCGCCGCGACATCACCTGAGGACCGGTTGGCCGCGCTCGATAGCGTGGAGGGGTGCCATTCGAACTCGTGCTCGCCCTGTTGCTCCTGGCCGGACTCGCCCTCATCGGTCTTGCTCTCAGCGGTTACGGCAGTCGCGACCGCTCGCACGAACCGCCGCCGCGCATGCCTGGTCACGAGATCCAGGAAGAGCCGGCCCGACGTCGCAACCTCGACGAGGGCTAGCAGCGCACCTGCGGCGACCCGACATCACTCCGCACTGTCGTTGGGCTTTCGCCAGCTGCGCTCGAACGGCAGTCGCCAGGCCCGTGGCGCGATGAGCTGGTGGATCGCGTTGGGACCCCCACGTGCCGGGCGCGTACGGGCGCACCGGCGGGATGTCGGCCAGCAGCGGTTCGGAGCCTCCCACAGCCGTTCGATGCCCTCGGCGGTCGTGAACAGCGTCCGCTCTCCGCGCATCGCGTCGTAGATGAGCCGCTCGTACGCCTCGAGCACCTGCCCAGCGCGTTCGGTCTCCTGCATCGCGAACTGCACGCTCAGCTTGTCGAGCCGCATGCCCGGACCAGGGCGCTTGCCGTAGAACGACAGCGACATCCGCGACGCGTCGGCCAGGTCGAACGTCAGGTGGTCGGGTCCGGCCAAGCCGACTCCCCGAGCCGGCCGGGAACATGCTCTTGGGCGGCTCCCGGAAGGCGATCGAGATGATCCGCGCCCCTTCGGCCAGCTCTTTGCCGGTGCGCAGGTAGACGGCACACCGGCCCACCGCCAGTTGTCGATCTCGGCTTTGAGCGCCACGAACGTGTCGGTCTCGGAGTCCGACGCGACACCCGGCTGCGGAACGATAGCCCTGGTACTGGCCGCGCACGACCGCGTGTGGGTCGAGCGGCAGCATCGACCGGAAGACCTTGTTCTTCTCCTCGGAGATCGAGTCGGAGTCGAGCGATGTCGGCGGTTCCATGGCCATGAACGCCAGCACCTGGAACAGGTGGGTCGCGACCATGTCCTTGAACGCACCCGTGCCCTCGTAGAAGCCTGCGCGACCTGACACCGAGAGCGTCTCGGGAACGTCGATCTGGACGTGGTCGATGAAGTTGCGGTTCCAGATCGGCTCGAACAGGCCGTTGGCGAACCGGAACGCGAGGATGCTGAGCGCAGCCTCCTTGCCGAGGAAGTGGTCGATGCGGAAGATCTGCGACTCGTCGAAGACTTCGTGGATCTGGTGGTTCAGGCTCCTGGCACTGGCCAGATCGGTGCCGAACGGCTTCTCCATGATGATCCGCGACCGTTCGACGAGGCGCGCCTCGTCGAGCGTGTGGATGACGTCGAGCGCCGACGTGGGTGGGACGCTCAGGTAGTGCAGTCGTCGGGGCTCTCCCCCGAGGCTCGGCCTCCCAAGCCGGCTGCTGCGGTGGCGAGCGCCTCGGGCCCGGCCTTGACGTTGACGTACGACAGCTCGAGCGCGAACTCAGCCCACTGCTGCTCGTCGATCGCCCGGGTGCTGAACTCTCGGTAGGCCTCGCCCGCGAACTCGCGGAAGGCGTGGTCGTCGAAGTCGTCGAGCGAGACTCCGATGATGCGGGAGTCGGACACGAGTCCGGACTGCAGCAGGTGCATGATGCCCGGCAGAGCTGCGTCGGGCCAGGTCGCCGGTGGCACCGAACAACACGATCAGATGAGGCTCGTCCATGCGACCAACCTTCACCCGGCTCGTTACATCCGCAACCCCTGCGAGTCAACAGGTGGTGAATCTGTCGCCCCGACACGGTCGGGTCAGCGCGTCAGAACGCCGACTTCGATCTGCACCTCGACCGGATCGGTGATCCTGGCGATCTCTCCTTCGTCCACGAGCCGGCCTCGGTGTAGGTCGAGTCACCATCCTTCAGGACGTACGCCGTGAGGCTGGCCGTCGGCTCGAGCTCGACGCGCCGGTCAGCCCCGATACCAGCCGCAGCATATTCGGCAGGCTTCGTGATGCGGTCATTCGTGCGAGATCCGGGTGACACCACCTCGACGACCAACACGACGTCTTGTGGCAACACGCTCACCGCACCAGACGAATAGGCGGATGCACGAAAGACCATGACGTCGGGGACGCGGAAAGTCGGCGCGATGTCGAGACCAGCGTTCTCGAACACCCGGAAGCGATCACCGCAGGCATCGGTCAGAAGCCGATTGCAGCTTCTTGGCCGCAGCCTGGTGGCCGAACGAGGGAGGCGGCACCATCATCAGCTGGCCATCGACGATCTCAAATCGCCGCTCGTCGTCGGGCAGCCGCGCGAGATCGTCGATAGTCCAGACGTGTGGCGGGCCGACCTCGTCGAACGGGAGAACGATGTGTGCCATGGCCATCCTCTCGACCTCCTCAGTCTCTCACGGCAAACTGTCACCTTCCAAGGATCGAGACGACGCAGCGGCACCGCAACCACCAAGAGACAACCTGTGGACAAGCCCAGCCGTCACTCCAACCGGTCGACCGCCATGTCGCCGGCGTCGACCCGGCGCAGCATCTGCCCGAGGATCTCGGAGTCGAACCGCCCCGAGGCCCGCGCATCCATCAGGGCGTCGCGCTGATCGGCGAGCACGGCCCGGCGCAGCTCGGCATAGTCGTGCAGCCGCTGCCGGCTCTGCTCGCCCGTGCCAGCCCACCGTGTCGTCCGGTCGACGTGGCTGTCTTCGCGCACCTGGTCGACGACGACCGGCTCGACCGGACGTCCGTCGAGTCCCTCGTCGGCGGCCTCGGCGCAGCGGGACGCTGCCACGTCGGCGAGCACCTGTGACAGCGCAGTCAGCTGCTGCCACTCCATGTCCCGGCGATCGGCCTCGACCCCGAGCCGGCGCACGACCCACGACAACGTGCCGCCCTGCAGCAGCAACGAGACCACCGCGACCGTGAAGGCCACCAGGATCAGGAGCTCGCGCTGCTCGAACCCGGTCGGCAACGTCTGCGCGGCCGCCAAGGTCACGCTGCCGCGCATCCCCGCCCACACCAGGACCATGCCGTCGCGCCGATCGAGCCGCTCCTCCTCGTAGAAGCGCATGTCGGCCTCACGGCGGGTCACCATCTGGTGGATGCGCTGCAACCGTCGTTCCGACATCGCCTGACCCTCGTCGCTCGCGAGGTAGTCGCGGATGCGGGTCAGCCGCGGCTCGGCTCGGTGCATGTTCTGCCGGTCCTTCAGCAGGCTCCACAGCAGCAGCACGACGTACACCGCACGCACCAGCAGCAGGACCACCAGGCAGATCGCGCTCGGGCGACGAGACGTCCGGCGCTGCCGTCCTGGGCCCGGAAGTCGTCGACCAGTGGACCGACCTCGAGCCCCATCAGCAGGAACACGCCTCCTTCGAGCAGGAAGGCGATGGTCCGCCAGTTGACCGACTCGGCGAGCCGGTCCTGTGCCCGCAGCACCGACGGCCCCCAGTACCCCGTCACGAGCCCCGTCGTGACCACCGCGACCAGTCCGGACGCACCGAAGTGCTCGGCCGGGGCGTACGCGATGAACGGGACGGCGAACGAGATCGCGGTGTTGATCGTGGCGTCGTGCAGTCGAGCCCGCACACCGATGCTGATGGCGCCGACGACGAGCCCGACGACGGCTGCGACGCCGATCGCCGCCACGAAGTCGATCGTGACGTCGACCAGCGAGACCGAGAGCCCGGTCGCCGCGACAGCCGAACGCAGCAGCACGAGCGCCGACGCGTCGTTGATCATGCTCTCGCCCTCCAGGACGGTCGTCAGCCGGGGCGCGACGCCCGTCCGCTTGACGATCGAGGTCGCCACGGCATCGGTCGGGCTGACGATGGCGCCCAGCGCGACTCCCTCGGCGAAGCCGAGCCCGGCACGACGAGCTCGACGATCCAGCCGATCGCGAGGGCCGACGAGATCACCACGACGATCGACAGCCAGCCGATCGACTTCAGGTCGCGGCGGAAGTCCATGGCCGGCATGTTGACCGAGGCGGCGTACAGCAGAGGCGGCAGCACCCCGGCGAGGATCAGCTCGGGTTCCGGCTCGATCCGCGGGACACCGGGGACGAGCGCCAGCAGGAAGCCTGCCGCGATCAGCACCAGCGGCGACGCGACGCCGACCTTGGGAGCCAGCACCGACGAGGCGACGATGACGGCCAGCGCGAGCACCGCGAAGATCGTGAGGTCCATGACGACGATCCTCTCACCGGCTCCTGGGCGCGCCCTGACGATGCGCTGTCAGCGGTCCGGCAGCATGCCAGCGACGTGACAGCGCCCTGCCAGCGCGCCCGTGGAACATCGTGGACATGACCAACTACGCCATCCGTGCCGAAGGGCTCACGAAGCACTACGGCACCACGAAAGCACTCGACGGCATCGACCTGTCCGTCCCCGAGGGCACCGTCCTCGGCGTCCTCGGCCCCAACGGGGCTGGCAAGACCACTGCGGTCCGCATCCTGGCGACCTTGCTGCGCCCCGACTCCGGGACAGCCACGGTCGCCGGCCACGACGTCGTGCGAGACCCCAATGCCGTGCGTCGCTCGATCGGCCTGACCGGCCAGTACGCATCGGTCGACGAGCAGCTGACCGGCCGGGAGAACCTCGAGCTGTTCGCCCGGCTGCTCGACTTCACCCGACCCGATGCACGGGCCCGCGCGGCCGAGCTGCTCTCCCAGTTCGGGCTGGACGAAGCCGGCGACCGCCGCGCCAAGACCTACTCCGGCGGCATGCGACGCCGTCTCGACCTCGCCGCCAGCCTCGTCGGCCGGCCCGCCGTCATCTTCCTCGACGAACCCACCACCGGGCTCGACCCGAGCAAGCGGGACGACGTCTGGAACATGGTGCGCCTGCTGACGTCGGAGGGCACCACGGTGCTCCTGACGACGCAGTACCTCGAGGAGGCGGACGCACTCGCCGACGCCATCACGGTGATCGACCTCGGGAAGGTCATCGCCCACGGCACGGCCTCCGAGCTCAAGCAGATCGTCGGAGGCCGGTCTCTGCAGATCCGACCCGCCGACCTGCGCGACACCGCCGACATCCGGGCCGTCCTGAGCCGGGTCACGGGCCGCAGCGTCGGCGAGCTCACCCGTGGGCTGCTGACGACGCCGATCGAGGCCGAGCACGACTTCACCACGATCGTCGCCGACCTCGCAGCCCGCGGCATCGCCCTCACCGAGATATCGCTGAGCCTGCCGAGCCTCGACGAGGTCTTCTTCACCCTCACCGGTCAAGGCGCCGCGAACGCGCCGACCGACACCGACAAGGAGCTGGTCCGATGACCATGACCGTCCCCGAGGTCGCCGTCGCACGACCGGCCTCGTCCCTGCCCTGGCTACGGCACTCGCTGTCGCTGGCCGGCCGCTCGATCAAGAAGATGATGCGCCACCCCGAGCAGTTCTTCGACGTGACGTTGCAGCCCGTGCTGTTCCTCGTGATCTTCGTGTACGTCCTGGGCGGCGCGATCGCCGGCTCGACCCAGGACTACCTGCAGTTCGTGCTGCCCGGCATCATGATCCAGACCGTGCTGTTCAGCACCGTCGCGATCGGCGTCAACCTCAACACCGACATCAAGGAGGGCGTCTTCGACCGGTTCCGGTCGCTGCCCATCCCCCGGTCCGCTCCCCTCGTCGGTGCCACGATCGCCGAGTGCCTGCGCTACGCGATCACGATCGCGGTCAGCCTGTTCGCCGGCTTCGTCATGGGGTTCCGCACCAGCACCTCCCCCGTCAAGGTGGTCGCTGCCTGCCTGCTCGTGCTGTTCTTCGCCTGGTGCATGTGCTGGATCGCGATCTGGCTGGGCATGATCATGCGCGAGGCCGGCTCGGTGCAGGGCATCGGCTTCATGGCCCTGTTCCCGCTCACGTTCGGCTCCAGCATGTTCGCCTCCGCCGACACGATGCCCGGCTGGCTCAAGGCCTGGGTCAACATCAACCCGGTGACTCATCTGACCGACGCCGTGCGCGGGCTGCTGACCGGCGGCCCGGTCGCGCAGGACGCGTTCATCGCGCTGGGGACAGCCGGGCTGCTGCTGGCGATCTTCGCACCGTTGGCCGTGCGCGCCTACCGCACCAAGGCCTAGCGTCCGGGGACGGCCAGGGCGAGGGCGGCCTCGGCGGTCAGTGCTGCACCGTCGGTGCGCAGCGCCGCCAGTCGCTCCTCGCCCAGGGCCGTCCGCAGACGTTCGTCGATCTCACGGGCGTCGCGGTTCATCAGGTCGGCGCGGCCACGGATGACATCGGCCGCGCCGAGCAGACGTGCCGCCCGGTCGGCGTCACCGGCACGGTGCGCGACGAACGCCCAGCTGAGACGACCTCGGCCAGGATCGGCATGTCCTGGGTGCTGACGGCCAGCCGGCCGGCTTGTTGCAGCTCGGCGTAGGCACCGTCGAGATCATCGACGCAGGCCCGGGCGATGGCCAGCGACGCCTTCACGGCCGCGTCGAGCTGGCCCCCGCCGAAGGCCACTGCGGCATCGAGGTTGGCCACGGCCAGCGATGTGCTCCAGCGCGAGTGCATGATTGCCCCGCACGTGCTCGAGGTGGCCGAGGTTCATCCGGTCACCAGCCGGTGCGACGGTTGCCGTCTCGACGTGCCTGCTGCAGCGTGGCCGTCAGGTCGGTCCGGAGCTCGTCGAGCGTCTCCTCGTCACCGAGCATCATCTGCAGCCCGATGATCTTCATGCTCGCGAACTCCGCGTCCTCGGTCGCGCCGAGCTCGTCGAGCAGGGGCACGGCTTCCTCCCCACGAGGCCAGTGCCGCGACGAGCTCGCCGTCGAGCGACTGGATGGCACCTCGCTGCGACAAGGTCATCGCCAGCCCCCACCGATCGCCGATCGACCTAAAGTCGTTGATCGTCGGCTCGAGCAGCTCGACCGTCTCGCCGATCCGGCCGACGTTCTCCAGCAGCACGAGACGCAGCAGCCGGGTCGTGGCACGGGTCCACGCGTCGACGGGCACCGGCAGCTCACGTTCACCGGTCAGGCCGAAGAAGTCCAACGTGGCCAGGACGACGTCGACGATCGGGCTCACCGGATGGTGGGTGTCCCACAGCCTGAGGATGCGTTCGACCGGTGGGGCCCAACCGGCCGGCTCATCGACCTCCGACGCACGCCACGACTGTGCCAGGATGCCGGTGACGGCCAACGCCTCCAGGCATATCTCGCTGGCAGCATCTCCCTCTCCCGGCAGCGCCTGCACCGTCTGGGCCCAGGTGTACGCCTCGAGGTGCTGGCTGCGGATCGACCAGAACCAGGCATACGACGCGACCAGCCGGCCGGCGTGGGCCCGGTTGCCCGGTCCACGGCGAAGCGCAGAGCCGCCATGATGTTGCCTGCCTCGGCGTCAGCTCGCGAGTCGCCTCGACCTGGCCTGCTCCCCTCAGCTGCACCGCCAGGCGTTCGACGAGTCCCACGAAGTACTCGAGGTGGGAGTCGCGGACCTCCTCGGCGATGCCCCGGTCCAGCAGCCGCTCGACGCCGTACTCGCGCAACGTCTCCAACATCCTGAACCGTGGCGTGTCGCCACGTACCGCCACGAGCAACGACTTGTCGGCCAACGACTCGAGCAGCTTCTCCGGTCGCGACCCCCGGAAGCACCGCCGAAGCGCTCTCGACCGTCACCCCGCCGGGGAACACCGCGAGCCGTTCGGCCAGATCGCGTTTCGTGCGGATCGAGCAGGTCCCAGCTCCACTCCACGACCGCGCGCAGCGTGCGGTGCCGCGGCAACGACGTGCGGCTGCCGCCGGTCAGCAGCCTGAACCGGTCGGAGAGCCTGGCCGCCACCTAAGCTGCCGTCAACGTGCGCAGCCGGGCCGCCGCCAGCTCGATCGCGAGCGGCTGACCGTCGAGGCGTCGGCAGATCTCTCGCACCGCCGGGAGCGTCTCGGTCGTCAGCTCGAAGGCGTGGTCGACGGTCTGGGCCCGCAGCACGAACAGCTGGACCGCGCTGAACGTGCTCGCGACCTCGACCGAGTCGTCGTCGGTCGGCATCGTCAACGGGCTGAGCTGTAGCCGTACTCACCGATGATCCGCAACGGTTCACGGCTCGTCGCGATGATGTGGAGCTTCGGCGCGTGCGCGAGGACGTCGTCGACGATCGCGGCCACTGCGTCGATCAGGTGCTCGCAGTTGTCGAGCAGCAGCAGGCCCTCGACGTCGCGCACGGCCTCGACCAGCCGGGACCTCTCGTCGAGGCGTGGCGCCGACGATGGGCGGTCGAGCACCGCGACCTCGAGCAGCCCGAGCGCGGCCAGCATCGCCGGGACGATGCCGTCATCACCTGTCACGGAGGCCAGCTCGGCCAGCCACACCTCGTCGAACCGGTCTCCCGTCGAGCGTGCGGTCTCGACGGCCAGCCTGGTCTTGCCCGCCCCGCCCGGTCCGAGGATCGTGACCAGCCGGTGGTCCTCCAGCGCGGCCGCCAGCTCATCGATCGCCCGTTCGCGGCCGACGAACGAGCTCAGGCCGACCGGCAACGCCGGGTGGCTGCGGTGCCCGTGCTGCTCGCCTCGCAGGATCGAGACGTGCAGTGCCTGCAGCTCCGGCGACGGCTCGGTGCCCAGCGTCGGCCAGCTCGGTGCGTAGCCGGTCGTACGCCGCCAGGGCCTCGTTGGCGCGTCCCTGGGCTGCCAACGCCGTCAGGTAGAGCCGCCAGAACCCGTCGCGGTAGGGATGGTCGGCGGTCAGCTGCGCCAGCTCGGCGATCACGGTCGGGTCGGTGCGGACCCGCGCTGCGACGGCCGACTCGACGGCCGTCAGGCGCAGCTCCTCCAGCCGGGTCGCCGCCGACGGCGCGAACGGGAACTCGATGACGTCGACGAGCGCATCGCCGCGCCACAGGCTCAGCGCCTCGACGGCACGTCCGGTCGACACCAGGTGCTCCAGCTCGTGCGCGTCGACGTTCGCACCGTGCAGGACGTATCCGGCGGGAGTGGAGACGAGCGCGCCCGGCGGGAGCCGACGACGGGTCCGGGACACGACCGACTGGAGCGCATTGACCGCATCGGCGGGTACGTCGAGACCCCACAAGTCGTCGATCAGGGTCGACGCGGAGACCGGACGACCACCGGCCAGAGCCAGCCGGACGACGAGGGCGCGGTTGCGCGGCCCGCCGGGATCGACCTCCTGGTCGTCGGCGCGCACCCGCAACGGTCCGAGGACGTCAACCTGCACATCCGCCATTGTGCCCGTCCAGGCCGCCGTCGTGTGTCAACGGCTAGCGGGTGGCGTTGACGCTGCGGAGGATCGCCTTCGGTGCGGTGCGGGTGAGGTACGTCGTCGAGGGCTTCTTCTTCATCTCCACCGTGATCACGGCGCGCTTCTTGTGGTGCTTGCGAAAACCACATCGAGTACGTCCCGTGGCACTTGGAGAAGCAGTCGAACGACTTCTTGGGCAGCCTGATGTGCTTGGCCAGCCGCTTGGCCCACGCCTTGTTGCCGGTGTCACGGATGTCGATGCCGTTGAGCGGCTGGTGGAAGCTGATCGTGTAACGCGGCTTGATCTTGTTGACGAACGCTCGGATCGCGCGGGACTCCGGCTCGGAGAATGCCTTCTTGCCGCCGTACGTGGCGCCCGATCCCTTCTTCCAGCCGGTCGAGAAGTTGCGGTTGAGGTCGACCTTGCGGGCATTCTGCCGAGTGTTCTTGGCGACCCCGTCGGGGTTGACGACCGGCACGACCCAGATGTCAGCACCGGTGATCGGCTTGCCGTCCCGCAGTGCGCGCAACGTCTTGATCGCGCCCTTCTCGTTGCCGTGCATCCCGGCGAGCAGCACCATCTTCTTGGTCGACCGGGGGCTGCCCAGCCGCCAGGCGATGATGTCGCGGCCCTTGACGCTCTCGCCGATGACGCGGCGCTCGAGGACGGCCGGACGGTCAGCGTCCGACGCTTGTGCGGGCACCGCGAGCAGCGATGCACCAAGACCTACGACCAGCGATCCGACCATCCCGAGAACCCTCATGGCAGCAATTCTGACCCGGATCGGCCGCATCTGCTCAAGTCGGTGGCAGCCGATCAGATCAGGCGACGGTCGTTGGCCCAGCGGGTCAGCCGTGACGGCTCGACAGCTGGAGCTCGCGCAGCACGCTCGACACATGCGTCTCGACGGTCTTGATCGAGATGAACAGCTCCTTGGCGACCTCCTTGTACGCGTAACCGCGCGCGATCAGCCGCATGACCTCACGCTCGCGCTCGGTCAGCCGGTCGAGGTCCTCGTCGACCTGGGCGATCTCGATCGTCCCGGCGAAGGCGTCGAGCACGAACCCGGCCAGCCGCGGCGAGAAGAAGGCGTCGCCTGCGGCGACCCGGTTGATCGCCTCGAGCAGCTCGGGGCCGGAGATGTTCTTCGTGACGTAGCCGCGAGCGCCCGCCCGGATGATGCCGATGACGTCCTCGGCCGCATCGCTGACCGACAACGCCAAGAACTTCATGTCGGGATGCCGGACGTGCAGGCGGCGGATGACCTCGAGCCCGCCACCACCGGGCATGTGGACGTCGAGCAGGACGACGTCGGGCGTCGTCGCGACGAGTGCCGTGACGGCGCTCTCGACATCCTCCGCCTCGGCGACGACCTCGACAGGTCCTTCGATCTCGGCTCGCACGCCGGTGCGGAACATCGCGTGATCGTCGACGATCGCGACTCGCAGGGTCATGATGTGGCCTCTTCACTCGGGGTGCTCTCGGACTCGGCGCGACGGATCGGCACGCGAAGCGCCACCTCGGTTCCCTCGCCCGGCTCACTGCGGATCGTAGCGGTGCCGCCGTGACGTTCGACCCGGCCGATGATCGAGCCGCGCACGCCCATCCGGTCCGGCGCGATCGCGTCGAGGTCGAAACCGACTCCGCGGTCACGGACGAACACCTCCGCAGCTCGTCCGTCGGACTCCGCGTAGACGTCGATGCGATCGACCGCAGCATGCTTGGCCGCGTTGATCATGGCTTCACGCGAGGCGCGCGCGAGCGCCGTCACATCGGGGTCGAGCCCCGCGTCACCGACGGCCACGACCTCGACCGGCACGTGGTGGACGTCCTCGACCTCGGCAGCGGCGGCGCGCAGTGCGCCGACCAGCGAGTCGCCGGCCTGCTCGTCGCTGCCGTACAGCCACGACCTGAGCTCACGTTCCTGCCGTCGGGCGAGCGTCGCCACGGCGGCGGCATCGCCGGCGTTCTTCTGCAGCAGTGCCAGGGTCTGCAGCACCGAGTCGTGCAGGTGCGCTGCGACATCGGCCCGTTCTTGAGAACGCACCCGTTCGCGTCGCTCCTCGCTGAGGTCCTTGGCCTGGTTGGCGATCCACGGCCCGAGCAGCAGCCCGATGCCCAGCAGGGCGATGACCAAGGCGGCTGCCAGGTCGAGCGCCGCGCTCCACCCTCCTTCGCGGCTGAGCAGGTAGACCGCGGCGAGCGCCACCATGACCCCGCCGGCCGCGATCCTGGACGCGAAGGCCCAGCCCTGGGTGCCACGCATCCAACGCGCCCACGCGGCGTTGTCGAGCTGGCGCCAGATCACGGCAAGTCCGATCACCCCGATCAGCAGCGGCACGAACACTCCACCCTCGACGCCGCGTCCCGAGGCCTGGATCACGACCAGTACGCCGACACCGAGGGCGACCAGCGCCACCGCCTGCACCATCTCGCGAGACTTGGGACGGCTGCCGGTGCGCAGGCCCTGGCGGGTCGCCGCCTCCAGACCGGGAGACAGCTCGGGAGCCTGCAACGGCAGCAACCGCCACAGCACGAGGTACGCGATGACCCCGACTCCCTGGAACCAGGTGGCCACCACGAACGCCAGGCGGACGTACACGACGGGCACCGCCAAATGATCGGCAAGACCCGTGGCAACGCCGCCGATCAGGCGACGGTCAGCCGGCCGATAGGCGCGACGGTAGGTCGGGGAGGGTGAGGACACACCACGATCGTCACACGTACGCACACTGGCGCGCCATCAGGATCGTCCCCGAGTCGACCAGGGGCAGGTTCAGGGTCGTACCCGATGTGCTGCGCCTCCCCGCGAGCCAGGATGGAGACATGAACGACACCCAGCAGTCACCGCCCCCGTCCGGGCCTGACGACGACTTCGATGCACGCAAGCTGCGCAGCATCACCGACATGAGGCGGTCGAAGGACGACCGCATCATCGCCGGTGTGTGCTCCGGGGCCGCCCGGTACCTCAACGTCGACCCCGTCGTGATCCGCGTGCTCCTCGCCGTCCTGACACTCGCCGGGTTCGCCGGAGCGATCATCTACCTGGCCGCGTGGTTCCTGCTCCCGTCCGAGGGCGCCGAGAAGAGCGTCGCCGCCGACTGGCTGAAGCTCGACAAGAACGAGGAGCAGGTCCGGGTGGCCGGCATGATCGGCGCCGTCGTCCTGGCGGTGCTCTCGGCGGTCGGCGACGGCAGCTGGTCGTGGTGGGGCGACGCCCCCTGGTGGATCGTGCCGTTCGCGCTGCTCGCCTACTTCTTCTGGATCCGACCCCGGCGTCGGCGCGAGGCACGACAGGCCGCTGCTGCCCCCGAGGCCGTCCACTACTCGGCAGCAACGGGTTCCCCGACCCAGGTCATGTATCCGGCCGCGCCGCCCAAGCCCCGCAAGTCGCACGCCCTGCTGGCGCTGACCGCTTCCCTGACGCTCATCGCCCTGGCAGCGACCTGGATCTACGAGGAGACCCAGAAGGACCTCCCGTGGACGACGTACGTCGCCGTTGCTCTCGGTGTCGTCGCCCTCGGCCTGCTGGTCGGCACCTTCTTCGGCAACGGCGGGGGCCTGATCGCGATCGGCTGCCTGCTGGCCGTCGCACTCGCGCTCGGATCGCTCATCCCCGAAGGCGGCGTCGGCAGGGATCGCCAGGTCCCGTCAACCGCCAGCGAGGTCGAGTCCGCGTACAAGCACGGCGTCGGTGAGTTCGAGCTCGACCTGACCCAGGTCGATGACCTCAGCGCGCTGCACGGGCGCACCGTCACGCTTCGCCTGGGCATCGGGCACGCCCGAGTGCTGGTGCCCCGCGGTCTCGACGTCGACATCGAGTCTCACGTGGCCGCCGGAGACATCCAGGTCTTCGGCCGCAACGCCAACGGGACCGATATCGACCTCAACCTTCCGTCCACGTCTCAACCCGCGCTGACGATCGACATCAGTCAGCGCATCGGCCAGATCGAGGTGATCCGCAGATGAGCAAGCACCCATTCCGCTGGGAGAACCTGGTGTTCGCCCTGTTCTTCGCCGCCGTCGTCGGCAGCTGGGCCGTCTGGGAGCGCGATCTGCTGACTCCCCGCGAGCTCAGCCTGACCGCCGCCGGAACCCTGCTCGTCCTCGGTGTGCTCGGCGCCGCGGCGACGCTCTGGCCCACCCGCACCACCACCCTCACCACCTCCGAAGGAGCATCACATGAAGAAGCTGACCCGCAACCGTGACGACAAGTGGATCGGCGGCGTGTGCTCCGGCATCGCCGACTACACCGGTCTCGACACCACGGTCGTCCGGCTGCTCGTCGCCGTCGTCACGATCTTCAGCGCCGGCATGGGCATCTGCGCCTACATCGTGGCCTGGATCCTGATGCCGAGCACGCCGGAGAACGTCACGGTGTGGTCGCAGTCGACCGACGTGCCACCCACGACGTACGAGCCGCGACCGCCGTCTGAGTGAAGTCGGAGAACACACCGTCGACACCGGCATCGAAGAAGGCGAGGTACTCGGCCACGGCATCACCGTGGCGGCCTTGTCGCTGCCGATGCGCAGGTCGGTCGGCAGGAAGTTGTTCTCGTTGCGCATCGTCCAGATGTGCACCAGCAGGCCGAACCGGTGGGCCTTGCGCACGAGCTTGGTCTGACCGTTGAGCCGGAACCGCTCGTCTCGCCGGATCACGAGGCTCTTGTTGGGGCCGATCCCGTCGGCGTACTCGGCGATCTTCTCCAGCTCGACCTTCTTGGTCAGCCTGCGGTACGTGCGCGGGATCGCGGGCGGCCACCAGGTCGTACGGGGCGCCCTGGCGGTCGAGCAGCTGGATCAACGTCAACGGTGTCCGCGCTCGCAATGCCCGCAGGTTGCCGGTCTCCATCGACTGGATGATGATCTTGGCGCCGCGGTGGTTGACCTGACGTCGGTCGAGCACCTCGATCAGCAGGTCGTTGAGAT
The DNA here is from genome assembly GCF_044452305.1 of Aeromicrobium sp. UC242_57. Taxonomy (NCBI): domain Bacteria; kingdom Bacillati; phylum Actinomycetota; class Actinomycetes; order Propionibacteriales; family Nocardioidaceae; genus Aeromicrobium; species Aeromicrobium sp. UC242_57. The sequence goes on from NZ_JBIOAM010000002.1 coordinate 235,455, forward strand.
CGAGCCCGATGCCGGCGAAGTACGTCGGATGCTTGGTCTCGACGTAGACGCCGATCGGTTCGGCCCGGCCCACGCTGGCCTCTGCGGCGATGTCGAGCACCTCGTCGAAGGTGAGGATCTGCTCAGTGCGCGCCAGCGGGATGTTCTGAGGCCGCAGCTGCGGGAGCCGCTCCCGGACCCGCAGGGTCTTGATCTCCTCGAGGGTGAAGTCCTCGGTGAACCAGCCGGTGTGCGGCACGCCGTCGATGCAGCTTGCTGACCTTGCGATCGGCGAACTCCGGGTGCTCGGAGACATCGGTCGTGCCCCCGATCTCGTTCTCGTGCCGGACGACGAGCACGCCGTCCTTGGTCGAGACGACATCGGGCTCGATGTAGTCGCAGCCCTGCTCGATCGCCAGCAGGTAGGACGGGCGGGTGTGCTCAAGTCGTTCACCGGGGACACCGCGGTGGCCGATGACGATGGGGATCGTGGACACGTCTCCATCAAACCGTATGCGGCCCCTCGTCGGTCGGACCACGCACGAGACGCACCGCACCGTCGCGGCGCGGATCGGCCGCCGCAACCATCTCGCCCTCTGAGCCGGCCGCCCCGTCCCTCGAGCCTGTCGAAGGGGCACGGCGCAGCGCTGCGGCCACTCCCCCGTAGTACATGGTCAGATCGGTCTCGGTCTTGATGACCTCGCCGCGGCGACCGGCCCGGTGCACGTGGACGCGCGGATGGTTGATGGCCTGCTGCAGGTCAAGACCCCCGTTGACCAGCCCGGCCAGTGCTTGCACGATGGCTGTCGTGATCCGGTCGGCACCGGGCGACCCGATGGCCAGCGCGGATCCGTCGACGTGATGTCCCACGGTTGGTGCCATGTTCGACAGCAGACGGGTGCCCGGGGTCAGTCCGTGCAGTCCGCGAGGGTTGAGCTCCTGCTCGCCGAGGCAGTTGTTGAGCCAGATGCCGGTGCCCTCGGCGATCATCCCCGAGCTGTAGCCCGAGGACACCGTGACCGAGCACGCCCCGCCGTCACTGTCGGTCGCCGACACGTGCGCGGTCGACCCGGACTCGAGCACTGCCAGATGGTCACGGTCGATGAGGTCGAGGAATGCCGCGGCGTCCCTGACCAGGTCGTCGGTGTGGTCGAGGATCTCGAGCCGGTGCCCCAGCACGGCCCGCTGGACGCGGATCAGGTGGTCGACGTCATCGGCCGACCAGGCTCCGCGGGGTCGGCCGTCGAGCAGTCGGAGCATCGCTGCGACGCACACCCCACCGACCGACGGCGGCGGATTGGTGCCGAACGTCCACTCGCCGACCGTGCTGAGCAAGGACGGGCGGACGACCGGGCGGTAGGAGGCCAGGTCGTCGGGCCCCAGGATCCCTCCACGCCTGATCACGTCGGCGCTGATCAGACGGGCCAGCACGCCGGTGTGCAGCGCAGCGGCACCGTCAGCGGCGATCAGCTCGAGGGAGGCGGCGAGATCGGGCAGCACGATCAGCCCCGTCTCGAGGCGGCCGTCAGCGTCGTGCACCGCCGCACGGCTCTCGTCGTCCCAGCCGAAGATCGACTCGTGGACGTACTCCAGGTAGTAGCGCGACGCCGAGCTAAGCCGGAATCCACGGCGCGCGACGTCGATCGCCGGCGACACGAGCTCGCGCCACGGGATGCTGCCCCACCGACGGTGCGCTTCCTCGAACGCGGCGATCGACCCGTGCGTCGCGACCGAGCCCGGACCGATCGTGACAGTCACTCCGCCGCCGTACTCGGTGTCGATGTCCCACGTGCCACCGCCAAGCGCCTCTTTGCGCCCCGGCATGTCCATCCAGCCGTCGACCGTCTCGGGTGCACTGCCGTCGGGCGGCTGGACCGTGATGAATCCACCTGAGCTGGCGAGACGATGCCGACCTCGTTGACCATCGTCACGAGCGCTGCAGCAAGGGCCGAGTCGATCGCATTGCCTCCGGCCCTGGCGATCTGCTCGCCGGCGTCGGCGGAGGCCTCGTTGGGGGCAGCGATCGCGATGTCCGGCATCTCGGAAGATTACCCTTCGCTCAGGTTTTCACCGCTAGAATTGCCACAGGTGCGCCGGGAAGTCTGGTCGGCATGTGTTCAACGACCCCCAAGGAGCCCTGTGCCTGCCACCCCGCCCGCCGACAAGCCCCCGCCTGCTGAGCCGAGGCTCGTGGCCCGAGGCCTCGCGCATCGCCGACATCCTCCGCAAGGAGACGATCGGTGGCACCCTGCTGATCATCGCCGCGGTGGCGGCGCTGATCGCTGCCAACCTCGGTGACGGCTACGCCGAGCTGCGCGACACCGTGATCGGACCGTCCGCGCTGCACCTCGACCTGTCGATCGGCACCTGGGCGGCCGACGGCCTGCTCGCGATCTTCTTCTTCGTCGCAGGCCTCGAGCTCAAGCGCGAGTTCGTCGCAGGCGATCTGCGCGACCCGCGACGGGCTGCGATCCCGATCCTCGCTGCGGTCGGCGGGATGATCGTGCCCGCGGCTGTCTTCGTCCTGGTCAACCTCGGCGGCTCGCTGCGCGGTTGGGCCATCCCGACCGCGACCGACATCGCGTTCGCCCTTGCCGTGCTCGCCGTCATCAGCACCCATCTGCCGACCGCGCTGCGCACGTTCTTGTTGACGCTTGCGATCGTCGACGACCTGCTGGCGATCGTCGTCATCGCGATCTTCTACACCAGCGACCTGGAGATCCTGTGGCTGCTCGCGGCGCTGGTCCCGCTCGCAGCCTTCACGTTCTGCGTCCAACGGCGGGTACGTGCGTGGTGGATCCTGCTGCCGCTGGCCGTCACGGTGTGGGCCATGGTGCATGCCTCGGGGATCCACGCGACGGTCGCGGGAGTCCTGATGGGCTTCGCGGTCCCGGTACTCGCACGGGACGGCGAGTCTGGACCAGGTCCGGCTGAACGGTTCGAGCACGTCTTCCGACCGATCTCGGCCGGTGTCGCCGTCCCGGTGTTCGCCTTCTTCTCCGCGGGAGTCGCGATCAGCGGTCTGGACGGGCTCCGTTCGGCGTTGGGCGACCCGATCACGATCGGCATCGTCCTGGGTCTTGTCGTCGGCAAGACGGTCGGGGTCTTCGCCACGACCTGGGTCGTCGCCCGGTTCACCCGGGCCAGCCTCGACGACGACCTGGCCTGGATCGACGTGCTCGGCTTGTCGATGCTCGCCGGGATCGGCTTCACGGTCTCGCTGCTCGTCGGCGAGCTCGCCTACGGTCAGGGCAGCGCCGCCGACGAGCACGTCAAGGTCGGCGTGCTGGTCGGCTCGCTGACCGCTGCGGTGGCGGCGTCGATCGTGCTGCGCTCACGCAACCGGCACTACGCTCGCATCGCGGCGATCGAGCAGCGCGATGACGACGGCGACGGCATCCCCGACGTCTACCACCACCAACCCTGAAGAGGTAGTTACCGCCCCGTGAGGAGGTACTTGTCGCCGCGCTCAGTGCGGCTCAGTCGTAGTCGGACTCGTTGTCGAGCGAGATCCAGTCGGACGACTTCTGCTTCTTCGTGCTGCCGTCCTTGGTCACGAGCAGCGTGCCGTCATAGGCCTGCACGGCATAGCTGACACCGCTGCTCTCGGCCACGAAGGCGTCGAGGTCGGGATCATAAGACCCCTTGGCGTCGACGGTGTCGCCGCCCGAGGCCTTCGTGACGAAACGGAAGTCAACACCTGAGGCGTCACGCCCGCAGATCGACGTCTTGGCGTCGGTCGTGGTCGTCTTGTAGAGGATCACGGGATACGAGCCACCGCAGGCCAGGCCCAGCCCGGCTTTCTTCTCCTCGGCCTGGGTGACCGGCGCAGTACCGCAGTCGGGCAGCAGGCTGTCCTGCTTGACGCCCTCGACGTTGAACTGGGTGTCGGGACCTTCACAGGGGCCGGTCGTCTTCTGAGGAGTCGGCGTGGTCGTCGTCGCCTCAGGAGTCGGGGTCGGCGGAGGTGTCGTCGTCGCCGGCGCATCGGACGACTGCGTCGTGAGCGGGGTCGCCTGGTCGTCGTCGCCACCCAGCTGCCGCAGCGCGAACGCCCCGGCAACCAGCAGCACGACGACAGCGGCCACCGCGTAAATACGCCGCGTGACAGCGGACTGGCTCAAGGTGTTGCCTCCCGATCGACTTCCTCGACCCTAACAAGCACCGTCGACTACTCCCACTCGATCGTTCCCGGCGGCTTGCTCGTGATGTCGAGGACGACCCGGTTGACGTCGTCGACCTCGTTGGTGATGCGGGTCGAGATGCGCTCGAGCACCTCGTACGGCAGACGGCTCCAGTCGGCCGTCATAGCGTCCTCGCTCGAGACCGGACGCAGCACGATGGGATGCCCGTAGGTACGTCCGTCGCCCTGGACACCGACCGAGCGCACGTCGGCCAGCAGGACGACCGGGAACTGCCAGATCTCGCCGTCAAGGCCAGCAGCGCTGGTCTCCTCACGGACGATCGCGTCTGCCGCGCGCAGGATCGTGAGCCGGTGCTCGTCGACGGCGCCGACGATACGGATCGCCAGACCCGGGCCGGGGAACGGGTGACGACCCACGATCGCCTCGGGGATGCCGAGCTGCCGTCCGACGTCACGCACTTCGTCCTTGAACAGGGTGCGCAGCGGCTCGATCAGGCTGAACTCGAGGTCTTCGGGCAGCCCACCGACATTGTGATGGCTCTTGATGTTGGAGGTGCCCGCACCGCCACCGGACTCGACGACGTCGGGGTAGAGCGTTCCTTGGACGAGGAACTTGACCGGAGCGCCGGGGGTCGCGAGGACCTCACGCTCGGCTGCCTCGAAGACGCGGATGAACTCGCGGCCGATGATCTTGCGCTTCTCCTCGGGGTCGGTGACCCCGGCCAGGAAGCCCAGGAACTGATCCTTCGCGTCGACGACCTTGAGGTCGACACCCGTGGCTTCGACGTAGTCCTTCTCGACCTGCTCGGCCTCGCCCTGACGCAGCAGACCGTGATCGACGAACACGGCGGTCAGCTGGTCACCGATCGCGCGCTGCACCAGAGCCGTCGAGACGGCCGAGTCGACGCCACCAGACAGTGCCGAGATGACCCGGGCGTCGCCGACCTGCTCGCGGATCAGCTCCGATCTGCTCGTCGACGATGTTGCTGCTGGTCCAGGTCGGACGGCAGCCCGCGATGTCGATCAAGAACGTCTCGAGGATGCGCTGACCGTGCTCGCTGTGCAGCACCTCGGGGTGCCACTGGACGCCGGCGAGACGGCGATCGGTGTCTTCGAATGCGGCGACCGTGGCGCGCGGCGAGTTGGCGTTGACCAGGAAGCCGTCGGGCGCGGCAACGACCTCGTCGCCGTGGGACATCCACGAGTTGAGGGTCGTCGGCAGTCCGGCCAGCAAGGTGCCCGGCTCGAGCACGCTGACATTGGTGCGTCCGTACTCGCGCTGCCCTGTGTGGGCGACCGTGCCGCCGAGCGCCTGCGCCATGGCCATGAAGCCGTAGCAGATGCCGAACACGGGCGTCTGCGCGTCGAACAGTGCCGCGTCGAGCCGCGGGGCGCCCTCTTCGTACACCGACGACGGGCCGCCGGACAGGATGATCGCGGCCGGCTTCTTGGCCAGCATCTCGGCGACGGGCATCGTGTGCGGGACGATCTCGGAGTAGACCCGAGCCTCCCGGACGCGGCGGGCGATCAGCTGGGCGTACTGCGCCCCGAAGTCGACGACAAGGACAAGGTCATGTTCGGAAGCTCACAGGCTCCACTCTATCGGTCCGAAATTATCTTCATGAACGTCGTAACCCCTCGTGTGCGCGGTCGTTTTACAGAGTGGATCTAACACACTCCCTCCCGTTAGATCATGTGCTGCTCCTCGTGGCACAACAGGACCCGGCCCGTGATCTCCCTCCTGGTCGGGTCCTGTGCAGTGCGCGCGGCTCCGCCGCGCCCTGCGACTTCGTCGCAGCCAGGCTTCGCCTGGGCACTCGTCTCGCTTCGCTCGACCAATGGTCGGGTCAACGCAGGCAGGCTTCGCCTGGGCACTTGTCTCGCTTCGCTCGGCCAATGGTCGGGTCATCAGGGGCAGGAACCACCTCGCCGAGGGGCAGGAACCACCTCGCCGAGGGGCGGTAAGTACCTCGTCAGCGGGGGTTAGCTGACGCCGACGATGGGCAGGCGCAGCGCCGCCGGGGCGCCGTCGGGGACGATCGGCGACTTCGGCAGCACGGGATCGATCTTGCGGTAAGCCTCGCCGACCGGGGGCCGGACGTCGACCTCACCCTTGTTGGGCCAGTACGACATGGCTCGCTCGGTCTGGGCGGTGATCGTCAACGACGGATTGACGCCGAGATTCGCGGTGATCGTCGACCCATCGGCGACGTGCAGCCCCTCGTGCCCGTACAGCCGCTGGTACGGGTCGACGACACCTGTCTGCGGGGAGTCGCCGATCGCGCAGCCGCCCATGAAGTGAGCGGTCAACGGCACGTTGAACGGTTCTCCGATCGTTCCGCCGGGGGTGCCACCCATCTCTTCGGCCATCATCTGCACCGCGCGGTGTCCCGGCTCGATGAAGGACGGATTCGGGCGCCCGTGTCCCTGCCGCGACGTCAGCTTGCGCCGTCCGGTGATCCCCCGCTTGGTGTAGGTCGTGATCGAGTTGTCGTGGGTCTGCATGACGAGCGCGATGACGGTGCGCTCGGACCAGTGCCGCAGGTCGTACAGCTTGAACAGGTTGCGCTTCTGCTTCCACATCTCGCGCAACCACACCCGCCAGCGCGCGGTGCTGGTGCTGCCGTCGGTCAGGACCGTCTGCAGCAACGACATCGCATTGGACCGCGTCCGTACCGGGTCGGCTCGACATGGGTGAACTCGTCGGGGTGGAAGGACGAGGTGATCGCGACGCCTTCGCTGTAGTCGACATCCTTCTCGTCGGCGATCGAGCCGAGCAGCGCCTCGGAGTTCGTCCGGGTCAGCACGCCCAGCCGGTCGGACACGCCCGGCAAGGCGCCCCGGTCCTTCATGGCGTGCAGCAGCTTCTGGGTGCCCATCGTGCTGGCCGAGAAGATGACCTGCTCGGCGGTGGCTTGCGGTGTGGCCGCAGTCGCCGGTTGGTCTGCCGGGTCTCGATCTCGTAGCCACCACCCGGCAGCGGACGCACGGCCGTCGCGGTGGTCAGCGCGAGCACCTCGGCGCCTGCCGACTCGGCGAGGTAGAGGTAGTTCTTGACCAAGGTGTTCTTGGCGTTGTGCCGGCAGCCGGTCATGCACTCGCCGCAGTTGAGGCAGGCGTTGCGGTCGGGACCGACCCCGCCGAAGTAGGGATCTGACACGGACTCCCCCGGCTGGCCGAAGTAGACCCCGACCGGGGTGTGGTGGAACGTGCCACCGACGCCCATGCGTTCGGCGACCCGCTTGACGACCTCGTCAGCCGGCGACACGTACGGGTAGACCGTCACGCCCAGCATCCGCTTGGCCTGGTCGTAGTAGGCGCCAGCTCGGACTTCCAGTCGGTGATGTGCCCCCACGCCGGATCCTTGTAGAACGGGTCGAGCGGTTCGTACAGCGTGTTGGCGTAGACCAACGATCCGCCGCCGACTCCGGCGCCGGACAGGATCAGCGCGTCCTTGAGCTTGTCGATGCGCTGGATGCCGTAGCACCCGATCTGCGGCATCCACAAGAACTTGCGCAGCCGCCACGAGCTCTTCGCGAAGTCCTTGTCCTCGAAGCGCTTGCCGGCCTCGAGGACGGCGACCTTGTAGCCCTTCTCGGTCAGCCTCAGCGCCGAGACGCTGCCGCCGAAGCCTGAGCCGATGATCAGGACGTCATAGTCGAATTCAGGCACGCGGAGTCCTCCTCAGGACCTTGAGACCGGTGGTGAGCAGGGCAGCGAACTTCTGTGACTCGAGGAAGGCCGGGCCAGACATGGGCACGAGCCGTTGGACGCCGACGGACTGCGCCTCGGTGTAGCGCAGGATGCCCTCAGCGCCCTGCCGACGTCCGAGGCCCGACTGCCGCATGCCGCCCATGGGCGCGTCGATGCTGCCGAACGTCGCGGCGAAGCCTTCGTTGATGTTGACCGTGCCGGCCTTGATGCGCGGCGCGACGGCCTTGGCCTCGCGGGGCTTGCCCCAGATGCTCGCATTCAGGCCGTACTCGCCGGAGTTGGCCAGCCGACGGCCTCGTCGACCGTGGAGTACGGGTACAGCGACACCAGCGGCCCGAAGGTCTCCTCGGCGAAGCACTGCGCTGCGGCCGTGACTCCTTCGAGGACGGTCGGCTCGAAGAAGTACGGCCCCAGGTCGGGGCGGGGCTTGCCGCCGACGAGGACGCTCGCGCCGTGGGCTGTGGCATCGCCGACGTGGGCCGTGACGGTGTCGAGCTGCGCCTGCGAGACGAGGGAGCCGATCTCGGCGTCCCAGTCGAGCGAGGCGCCGAGCGCGAGGTGCGCGACCCGGGACACGAAGGCGGCCTTGAACTCCTCGAACCGCTCGCGTGGCACGTAGATCCGTTCGATCGACACGCACAGCTGCCCTGCCGACGAGAAGCAGGCCTGGACGGCGCCTTCGGCCGCCCGGTCGATGTCGGCGCTCGGCAGGACGATCATGGGATTCTGCCGCCGAGCTGCGAGGGAGCAGCTGATGAGCCGGCTGCGGCCTGGCCGGCGATGATCTTGCCGGTCGCGGTCGAGCCGGTGAAGCACACGTAGTCGGCGCGCTCGATGATCGCAGTTCCGACGACAGATCCGGCACCGCTGACGACCTGCCAGACGTCTGCCGGGACACCGGCCTGGTGCAGCAAGCTCGACAGCGGCGAGCGCGATCAGCGGGCTCTGGCTGTCGGGCTTGAGCACCACGGCATTGCCGGCTGCGACGGCAGGCAGCCCGTCGGCGATCGCCATCGTCAGCGGGTAGTTCCAGGGACTGATGATGCCCACGACGCCCTTGGGGATCTGGTTGACCGTGACCGAGGTCAGGGTCGGCAGCGCACCGTTGCGCCGCTTCGGAGCGACCTGGCTGCGCAGCCGCCGGGCGTAGAAGCGGGCTGTCAGGGCGAGGTGGGCGACTTCGTCGAAGGCGTGCTTGCGGCTCTTGCCCGACTCGATCTGGATCAGGTCGAGCAGCCGGTCCTGATGTTCCAGCACGAGATCGTGGAACCGCAGCAGAGCGCGCTTGCGCTCGCGCAGCGAGGTCTGCGCCCAGGTGCGCTGCGCCACTCGCGCGGCAGCGAACGCTGCGTCGACGTCGGTGATGCTCGACACCGGGATCTCGGCGACTGGCTCGCCGTCCATCGGCGAGAACGTCGTGCGGGTCTCCCCCGACGTCGACCTGATCAGCTGAGTCAGCGTGCCGGCGGGGGCGTCGTACGTTGTCATTCCCTGAGTATGTCATTGCCAGTGTCACATTGCTACTGACCGGTAACCAACGACGGTCAACTTAGCAATCCGCGATAAGATCGGCCCTGTGCCCGACCATGTGATGCGCAGCTTTCTGACCGATCTGCGTGAGGTCCGGCCGGGCGTGCACAACCGGGTGACGGCCGCGCGCGCCGGCATCTCGGTCGCGACGCCGCTGCTGACGTTGATCGCCTTCGACCGGCTCGAGTGGGCCGCCTTTTGCGCCTTCGGCGCCCTCGTCGTGATCTACGCCCGCGCGACTGAGCGCCGCCACGGCAACATCCAGCTACTCCAGGCCGGCCTGGCCCTCGATCTTGTCGGTGACGCTCGGAACTGCCGCCTCCATGTCGTCCGATCCGACCCTCTGGCTCGTCGTGGGCGGGTCGATCGTGGCGATGCTCACCGCCTTCGCCGCCGACCTCCTCGAGTGGAAGCCGCCGGGCGGCGTGTTCACGCTGTTCGCGTTCGCCGTCTGCACGTTGACCCCGGACGCCTCGTGGAGCACCGTCGCACTCGCAGCGGGCCTCAGCACCGCCTCGGCCGCCTTCGCGATCGTGGTCAGCAACATCGGGCCGCGAGGCACAGCCACTCGGACCCGCCACCGCACGGTGCGCGAGCACCTGGCCGATCGGGCCACGGTGCGACACACGAGCCGCCACTTCCTGGCCCCGCTGCTGACCGGCGGCATCGCGGTCGCGCTCGACATCGGTCATCCCTACTGGGGGATGGTTGCCTCCGTGGTCCCGCTGACCGCCCCGAACCTGCTCGCCATGGCGCATCGCGGCATGCACCGCATCGTCGGCACCCTCGCCGGAGTCGCGATCGCCGGCGCCTTCCTGCTGCTCGACCCCAGCCCGACGATGCTCGTTCTGGCGATCATCGTGTGCCAGGTCGCGACCGAGCTGATCGTGATGCGCCACTACGCGATGGCCCTGGTGTTCATCACCCCGCTGGCGCTGCTGATGGGCCAGCTCGCCCATCCGATGCCGACCGGCGAGGTCGTTGCGCAGCGCGCCGTCGAGACGATCCTGGGAGTCGCGATCGGGCTGGCCGTGGCCCTGCTGATCCGCAGACCGCCCGATCGAGACGTCCTAGGTCACTCGAACAGCGCCTGACCCCAGTAGCCCTCGGCGCCGACGCCGGGCGGGCACGCGAACAGCCCCGAGCCCACGTGGACGATGTACTCGTTGAGCAGGTCGTTGTTGAGGCCCGCCAGCGATTTTTGGATCTGCACGAACTGCTTGAACGGATCGCGCTGGTAGGCGATGAAGAACAGGCCGGCCGACAGCTGGCCCAGGCCGTTGGAGCCGTCGACGAAATTGTAGCCGCGACGCAGCAGCTTGGCACCCTGGTTGAAGTCGGGATGAGCCAGGCGCACGTGGGACTTCTCAGCGATCGCGGGCCACCGGCGTCATTCTTGGCGGTGAAGTCGATCTCGTCGAACTCGTCGCCGCCCGACAGCGGACCGCCGGAGCCCTTCGCCCGGCCCATGATGTTCTCCTGGCCCTCCAACGACTCGCGGTCCCAGGTCTCGATCCGCATGTCGATCTTGCGCGTCACCAGGTAGGAGCCGCCGACGAGCCAGTCGGGCCCGTCCTCGGGGTGCACCCAGATGAAGTCTTCGACGTCCTTCTTCTCCTCGACCTTGATGTTGGCCGTGCCGTCCTTGAAGCCGAACAGGTTGCGTGCCGTTACCTGCGCCGACGAGGTGGACGATGTGCGGCCGAAGCCCATCTGCGAGTACTGGACCGAGGCGCGGCCGAAGGCGATCCGCACCAGGTTGCGCACCGCGTGCACGGCGACCTGCGGGTCGTTGGCACAGGCTTGGATCGCGAGGTCTCCCCCGCTGATTGCCGGGTCCAACCGGTCTCCGCTGAACGACGGGAGCTCTTTCAACAGCTCTGGCAGCTTGCCGTCGAGGCCGAAGCGAGGCTTGCCCTGGTCGTCGACGAACATGCCGCGGCCGAAGCCGATCGTGATCGTCAGACCGGACGCGGGCAGGCCGAGTGCCTCGCCGGTGTCCTCGGGGCGGCGCGTAGGGCGAACCGCCCACGGCACCGAGCTGGCCGACGTCATTGCCTTGCGTCAGCTGACGGGCAGCGGCCGTCCAGTCCTGCAGCAGCAGGATCAGGTCGCCGCGGCTCTCGGTCGTCAGGTTGAACGCCGCGAAGTACAGCCGGTCCTGCGCGGGCGTGACGATGCCCGCCTGGTGCTTGCCCTCGAACGGCACCGGCAGGGCATCGGGATCGGGGACGACGGGGGGCGGAGCCTTGTCGGCGGCCGCATATCCGGCACCGGCTCCGACGGCTCCAGCGGCCACGACGCCGAGCCCGGCCGCCCCCAGCAGCTTCCTGCGGGAGAGACCGGGCCCGGACGCGTTGTTGTCGGTGTTCACAGCTCCATTGTCACCCGAGCGCGCACGCTCGATCAGGCCGACTTCGCGACGACGGCAGCGACCTGGCTGATCGGCTCGCTCAGGGCCGCGACAGCGTCCGAGAGCGCCTTGATCTGGTCCTTCGACAGCTGCTCGTAGAACGTCCAGTCGCCCGTGGTCTGGTCTTGGTGCTGGTTGAGCTCTTTGTCGAGCGCCGCGAACTCGGTGTCGAGCTTGGCGACCAGGGCGGGATCCTGCTTCTCCAGGACGGGACGCAGCGAGGCGATCGCGGCCTGCGAGCCTTCGATGTTGGCCTTGAAGTCCCACAGGTCGGTGTGGCTGAACTCGTCTTCCTCACCGGTGATCTTGCCGGTCGCGACCTCGTCGAGCAGACCCTTCGAGCCCTGTGCGAGCTCGAGCGCGGTCAACGGTGCGTCCTGGCCGAGCGCGACGATCTTCTCGACGTTGTCGAGCAGCTGATCGGCGTACTTGTCCATGCCCTCGGTGTTGTTCTCGACCCAGAGCTGCTTCTCGATGCGGTGCCAACCGGTGAAGTCGACACCTTCGGCGATCGCGTCGGGCTCACGGCCGTCGGTGATCGGGTCGAGATCGCCGAACTTCTCGGCGACGGGCTCGATGCGCTCCCAGTAGGTGCGAGCCACCGGGAACAGTGCCTTGGCCTCGTCGACCTTGCCGGCCTTGACCGCGTCGACGAACTCGGTGGTCTTGACGATCAGCGCATCGGACTGCGAGTCGACGTAGCGGGCGTCGCCGCTGCGGCAGCCTCAGCTCTTCGGAGTCTGACAGCGACTTGGCGGCCTCGCCGGTGACGGTCAGCGTCTGACGGATGCCGTCGCCGATCATGCCGGGCTTGCAGGCGCCCTCGTAGGTTCCCTTGGGCAGGTCGACGACGAGGTTGCGGGTCAGGCCGGGGCCGACGTTCTCGACCTCGCCCAGGATGCGGTCGCCCTCGGCGTAGACGTAGAACTCGGTGACTCGCGAGCCCTTGTTGGTCACCTTGAACGTCGACGGGCCTGCGTCGAGCTTGGTGGCGGAGACCTTGCACTCGGAGTCTGACGCCGCAACCGTGAGGTCGCCGGACGCAGAGGACTCGGACGGGTCGGAGGCGCAGGCGCCGAGGCTCAGCGCGGCCATCGTCAGCACGCCGAGCGTGGCAAGAGAGGACTTCATCGGGGGTGTTCCTTCGGATCAGGCTGTCCGGAATAAGGGCAGCCTCACCGTGCTAAGGCATACCTGATTTGGTGACTACATGTCCAAGGTCACGTCGTTGGGCGAGCATCGGGTGAGCCGCTCGGGTCGCGGCAATCTGCTCGCGGTCGAGCCGACCACGACGACACCGACCTGCTCGGGAGCGACCGCGGCCAGCGGCCTGCCCTCGGGGTCGTACACCGCGCTGCCGCCGTTGAACTGCGCCCCGCCGCACTCGCCGACCAGGCCGCTCACGGCGACGAAGAAGCCGTTGTCGAGAGCGCGCGACCGGTAGTACAGGTCGCGACGATGCTCGCTGCCCGCGAAGTACGCGACCGCGGCGACGTAGACGTCGGCTCCCGCGTCTGCGAGCACCCGCGCATGCTCGGGGAAGCATCCGTCGTAGCAGATCGCCAGGCCGAGGCTCCAACCATCGATCTCGACCGCGACGGGCTGCTCACCGGCGACGAAGTGCGAGCGTTCCTCGCCGCACAGGTGCAGCTCGTCGTAGACCCGCCGGACGCCTGCCCCGACCGTCAGCAGGCTGAGCTGCGGCAGTCCCTCCCCCGGGGTCGCGGCGCCGACGATGACGGTCAGGCCCGCAACGGTCGCGGCCTCGTCGAGCGGTCGCAGGCGCGGATCGTCGACGTCGATGACCGTCGGCGGCATCGCATAACCGGTCAGGAACAGCTCGGGCAGCACCAGCACCCTCGCAGCAGCGGCTGACGCCGCCGTGACGGCCTCGACTGCCGTGGCCACGTTGGCCACGACATCGCCGGCGATGCTCGGGTACTGCCCGACGGCGATCCTCACGGCTGCGGCCCGACCGGGTTCAACACCTTCTCGAAGCACAGCGAGGCCGGCATGCCGACGTACGGCTCATAGATCGGGATCGGCGTGTAGCCGTGCCGCTGGTAGGCGCGCACGGCGGCGAGCCGACGGTCGCCCGTGTGCAGGACGATCCTGGACGCGCCGGCTGTCGGGCCTCGGCCTCCAGCGCCGCCATCGGGCCCATCGGCAGCTCCGAGACCGCGCGCCTCGGGCAGCACGAACATCCGCTTGATCTCGAGGTCGTCGCCGAGCCTGCGCAGCAGCGCGTGCGCGACCGGCCGTTCAGCCACTCGCCCCAGGAGGGTCAGCACCACGCTGGCGGCGTCGATGCCCTCGGCTCCATCGCTGCTGCCGTAGTCTCGCTGCGATCCGTAGATCGTGCCGACCTCGGCCACCATGGCGTCACGCAGCGCGACCGCATCCGGATGGTCGAAGTCGACCCGCTGGAGCCGCATCAGCCGACGACGACCTCGACCCGCTGGAACTCCTTGACGTCGGTGTAGCCCGTCGTGGCCATGGCCCGACGCAGCGCTCCGATCAGGTTCATGGTGCCGTCGGGAACCGACGAGGGACCGAACAGCACCGACTCGAGGTCTCCGACCGTGCCGATGTCGACGCGTTCGCCGCGCGGCAGGTCGGGGTGCCAGGCCTCGGCTCCCCAGTGGAAGCCGCGACCGGGTGCCTCGGACGCTCGCGCGAACGGCGAACCAATCATGACCGCGTCGGCACCGCAGGCGATGGCCTTGGCGATGTCGCCGCTGCGGCCGATCGAGCCGTCGGCGATGACGTGGACGTAGCGTCCACCCGACTCGTCGAGGTAGTCACGCCGCGCCGCTGCGACATCGGCGACCGCCGACGCCATCGGCACCGAGATGCCCAGCACCGAGCGAGTCGTGTGCGCCGCGCCGCCGCCGAAGCCGACCAGGACACCAGCAGCGCCAGTCCGCATGAGGTGCAGCGCCGCCTGGTAGGTGGCGCAGCCGCCCACGATGACGGGAACGTCGAGCTCGTAGATGAACTCCTTGAGGTTGAGCGGCTCGGTCTGGCCCGAGACGTGCTCGGCGGAGACCGTCGTGCCCCGGATGACGAACAGGTCGACACCGGCCGCTACGACGGTGTCGGCGAACTCCTTGGTGCGCGCCGGCGACAGCGAGCCGGCCACGGTGACACAGGCCGCACGCATCTGCTGGAGGCGCTCGGTGATGAGCTCGGCCTTGATCGGCTCGGAGTAGATCTCCTGGAGGCGCTTGGTGGCCTGGGTCCGTCGATGCTGGCGACCTCGTCGAGCAGCCTTCGGGGTTGTCGTAGCGCGTCCACAGGCCCTCGAGGTCGAGGACGCCGAGGCCACCGTGCTTGCCCAGCGCGATCGCAGTCTCGGGGCTCATGACCGAGTCCATCGGTGCGGCGATGACCGGAAGGTCGAACCGGTAGGCGTCGATCTGCCACGCTGTCGACACCTCTTCGGGGTCGCGCGTACGCCGGCTCGGGACGATTGCGATGTCGTCGAAGGAAGTATGCCCGTCGACCGCGCTTGGCTGTGCCGATCTCGATGTCTGCCATGGTCTCTAGCCTAGTGGTTGGCTACTGGACGCCGCGCTGGATGTCGTCCAGCGTCAGATCGGTCAGCATGCCGACCGGATCGGCGTTGCGGCGCACCAGCACCGGCTGCACGTCATCGCTCTCCCGCGCCAGCGCGTACTGCGTGTCGGCCAGGGCGAACCTCAGCGCCCGCGACATCGGAGCTGACGCGCGCGTCCGACGGACTGATCTTGGGTGCGGCAGCCTTGATCGCCATCGCGAGGATCGGCAACGTGCCACCGGCGTTCGCGAGCTTGTCGCAGAAGCTGCGCACCTTCGAGTCGAGCAGGATCTTCTCGATGATCGCCTTGTACTCGGCCGGCGAGCTGGCTGGCTGGTCGTGCACGACCGCGATGTCACGGGCCATCTCGTGCCAGGTCAGCTTGGGCGCCTTCTTGGCGGCCTCCTTCGCAGGTTCCTTCGCGCGCTCCTTGACGGGCTCCTTGGCCCTCTTGGCGACGGGCCGGTCGGCCTTCGGCTCCTGCGAGCGCTCGGGCGCCTTGTCGGGCGTCCGCCTCGGTGAGCTCGCCTTGAGCGCCTTCGGATCGGCCGTGGGGCTGGCCGAGAAGATCGGCTGCAGGGCTGCCGCTGGCGGGACGGGCTTGACCTTGAGCGGAACGTACTGGTCGACCTCGCGCTCCAGCAGCGAGTTCACCGGGTGATCGGCCAACGTCGCACCGATGACGTACTTGTCGGGCTCGTGCAGGCGTCGCACCAGCGGGACGAAGTCGCCGTCGGCCGAGACCAGGATGAACACCTCGAGCTGGTCGAGATCAGCAGCGGCGCGCAGGGCGTCGACGACCAGGACGATGTCGGCGGCGTTCTTCTCCGCCTTGCCGACGCTGAACACCTGGACTGTCTCGACGCCGGCACGCTCGACGTCGCGGCGGTAGTCCTCGAGCCCCAGGGCGCCCCAGTCGGCGAAGGCCCTGGCCAGCGCGATCGTGCCGGCACCCGCCTCGCGGGCGGCGGCTGCTTCGAGGCTGGTCGAGGATCTCGTCCATCGAGATGTCAGGGATTTCGGCTTGCCGTACCCCTTGAACAGGTTCTCGGCGTCGATGAAGACAGCGACGTTGCGGTTGTTGTTCACGCCTCGACGTTAGCGCGAAGCGTAGTTGGGCGCCTCGGCCGTCATCTGGATGTCGTGCGGGTGGCTCTCCTTGAGCCCTGCCGACGTGATCCGGACGAACCGACCGTTGCGCTGCAGCTGCAGGAATCGTGGGGGCGCCGACGTAGAACATCGACTGGTGCAGACCGCCGACGGCTGGTGGGCGACGGCTGCCAGCGGGCCGCGGTAGGCGACCTGGCCCTCGATGCCTTCGGGCACGATCTTGTCGTCGCTGACGACATCGGCCTGGAAGTAGCGGTCCTTGGAGTACGACTTCTTGCCGCGCGACGCCATGGCACCCAGCGATCCCATGCCGCGGTAACTCTGAACTGCTTGCCTGCCACGAAGATCAGCTCGCCGGGGCTCTCCTCGCAACCGGCCAGCAACGAGCCGACCATGACGGTGTCGGCACCCGCGACCAGCGCCTTGGCGATGTCGCCGGAGTACTGCAGACCGCCGTCGGCGATCAAGGGGACACCCGCCGGTCCGCAGGCGAGCGACGCCTCGTACACCGCCGTGATCTGCGGGACGCCGACACCGGCGACGACGCGCGTCGTGCAGATCGACCCGGGACCGACACCGACCTTGACGGCGTCGACGCCTGCGTCGATCAGGGCCTGCGCACCGGCGCGGGTCGCGATGTTGCCGCCGATGATCTCGACGCCGTCGAATGCCTTGTCGGCCTTGAGCCGGCGCACCATGTCGAGCAGCAACCGGGCGTGACCGTGGGCGGTGTCGACGACGATGACGTCGACGCCGGCCTCGCGCAGCGCGTTCGCACGCTCCCACGAGTCGCCGAAGAAGCCGATCGCGGCGCCGACGAGCAGTCGGCCGTCCTCAGCCTTGCTGGCCAACGGGTACTGCTCGGACTTGACGAAGTCCTTGACCGTGATGAGACCGGCAAGATGGCCTTCGTCATCGATGATGGGCAGGCGCTCGCGCTTGTGCGCCCGCAGCAGCGCCGACGCGTCTTCGCGGCTGATGCCGACCGGACCGGTGATCAGCGGCATCGGCGTCATGATCTCGTGGACCGTGCGCGTGGCCCACTCAGCGACCGGCACGAACCTCAGGTCACGGTTGGTGATGATGCCCAGCAGCTTGTTGTCCTGGTCGACGACCGGCAGGCCGGAGACGCGGTACTCGCCGCACAGCTCGTCAAGCTCTTCGAGCGTCGCCTTGGGGTGGATCGTGACCGGGTTGGGGATCATGCCGGTCTGGGTGCGCTTGACCAGATCGACCTGATAGGCCTGGTCCTCGATCGAGAGGTTGCGGTGCAGGATGCCGATGCCGCCCTCACGAGCCATCGCGATCGCCATGCGCGACTCGGTCACGGTGTCCATCGCGCTCGACAGCAGCGGGACCCGCAACGACAGCTTGCGAGTGAGACGGGCTGTCGTGTCGACGTTGCTCGGGATGACATCAGTCTCACCCGGCAGCAGAAGCACGTCGTCGTAGGTCAGGCCAAGGGGCGCGAACTTGTCAGGAATACCCGTCTGCTCCATGCCCCCATCGTAACTCTCGGCAGAAGCGGCTCAGACGTCCACCGGCAGTCAGCGAATTCATCTGCCATTTCACCGCCATATGCTCGCGCGCCGGGAGTACGCTGATACCTATGGAGCGCAAGCCAGGGCGCCCGCGTGCGCTGACCGTCGACGTCATTGCACAAGCGGCCCTCGACGACGGTGTAGATCAGTTCAGCATGCCGTCCGTCGCCCGCCGGCTCGGTGTGGCGCACTCAGGCCTCTACCGGTATGTCGCCGATCGGGACGACCTTCTGATCCACGCGCTCGACAAGGCGTACCTGACGACCGACTGGCCAGGCACCGACCTCGGCTGGGAAAGGCTCGTGCGCGAGATCGGCGAAGCGATCTGGCGTTCGTGCGACACCTTCCCCGGTCTCGACCGGGCCACCCAGCTGGCCCCGCGGCCCGCACCGTCGGTCCTCGGCCTGATGGGTGCGTGGGTCACGGCGATCGAGCAGCAGGGCTTCGACCCGGCAGATGCAGCAACAGCGGTCGAGTTCCCGATCGCACTGGCGCTTGACTGCTCGACCCAGATGGGCCGGCTGCGCCGGATGCAAGAAGCCCACCCCGACCGCGAGCAGCTTCCGGTCATCGACGCCTACGACAATGACGAGGTCTGGACCGGTCGTGGGCTGTACGGCCGCAAGCTCGACATCTTCATCGCCGGTCTGGCGACCCGCCGCACAGCCTGAGCCACGCAACACCCCTGCACAACACAAGGCCTGCACAGCACCCGGCCTGCACAGCACAAGGGCTCGCCTCCTGCGGCCACCACGACCGCGCAGGAGACGAGCCCAGCTTGTGGGACCTAGTACTTGGCCAGGTCGTCGGCGAGACGGTTCATCAGGTCGGCGTACGCCTGGTAGCTCGGCGGGGCGACCGACGTCCACGGCACGAAGGCCTTGCTCTTGGCCGCGGCGAGCGTCGCGAACACCTTCTCCTTGCCCAGCAGCGCCAGGCCTGCTGCGCCGATGCGGTCGTCGTACAAGAAGATGTCGGCCGGGTACTTGTCGGCCTTCTCCCAGCTCAGCGACTCGAAGTAGCCGCCCTCGTCGGGGTTGTCCGGCACGGTCAGTGGCAGCCCCAGCTCGTCCTTCCAGTACGACAGGTCAGGACTCACCGCCGGGTTCGACACGTAGAACAGGTCTTGGGCCGCCGAGCCTGCCAGGATCGTCCGGTCACCGAGATCGGAGGAGACCTGCTTGACCCGGTCGGCCGCTGCGCTGAAGTCGTCGTGCGAGGCCACGACGGAGTCACTGTCGAGGTCGGCTCCCAGCGCCTTGGCAGCACGCTCGGTGCCGTCCAGCAGCTCGGGCAGCGTCTTTCCGTCGAAGCTGACGACCAGGATCTGGGCGAGCTTGGACAGGTCGGCTGCGGTCTCGTCGTTGAGGTACCACAGGTCGTCGTCGAGGTAGGCGCTCGTGACGACGAGATCGGGCTTGAGCGTTGCCACCTTCTCGAGGTCGAGGGAGCCGTAGTCACCACCACCGGTGACGTCGGGTGCCTTCGTGATGTCGAGGCCGGCGACCTGCGAGTCGGGTTCGCCATCGGCGTTCTTGAGCGGACCGAACGTGCCGACGATCTTGTCGCCGAGACCCAGATCGGTCAGCGCAGCAGCCATCGACGACTGCACCAGGAGACGTTCGGGAGCCTTGTCGAGGGAGATCTTGGTGCCGAGGTCGTCGGTGTAGCTGAACGCGGCCGCTTCGCCCCCGTTCGCGCCGTCTGAGGAGTCGGACGAGCCGCAGGCACTCGTGATCAGGAGAGCAGCCACCGCTAGTGCGGCGGGAGGGCAGCTTCTTCATAAGGCGAGCCTAACCTAAGGCATCAATCAGGTCGTCGCGACCCCGTCGTAGGCGAACACGATCCGCCGACCGGAGCTGTCGACCTCGACCAGCCGGACCGAGATCTCACGCCCCTCCGGAAGGTCCACTCCCTGGCACTTGGCCACGATCGGCGGGGACGTCAGCATGATCTCGCCCTCCTTGGCGTCAGCACGGACCACGACGGCCTCGAAGCTTCTCCCCTTCGCGCCCCGCGAGCTCCCATGCCTCGGCCTGGTCGATGCATGCCCGGTCGGCAGCAGAGGCGCGCCGGTCGGAGTCCTGCATGATCTCGCCCAACGACGGCAGCGCTTCTCTGGCCCAGTCCGCGGCCGGGCGGCCTGCGCAGATGGCCAGGCACACCTCGGTCCCGAACCGGTCGGCCAGACGCCGCAACGGCGCCGTGACGTGCGCGTACGGCCCACCCACACCGGCATGCACGGGCTGCTGCGGCGCGGCCCCGTCGAACGACTCGTATGCCGCACCGCGCAGCAGACGGGTGGCGTCGCGCATCAGCGCGATCGACGTCGCCAGCTCGGGATCGAGATCAGCCAGGACCTCCGAGGCAGTGGCACCGTCGGCGACCTGCACACCCAAGGCCTGGGCGGTCCGCAGGAAGGCCGCACGGTCGCCGTCCTCGCTCGGCGGCAAGGTACGCAGCAGACCGATCTCGGCCCCCCAGCATGAGCTGAGCAGCCGCCATGCCGGTCAGCAGCGAGATCTCGGCGTTCCACCCGTCGACGTCGGTGCGCTGACGCATGTGGACCCGCCAGCCGCTGTCGGTCATCACGACCTCCTGCTCTGGCAGAGCCAGCTCGACGGCGCCGAGCTCGACGCGCACGGCCCGGCGCAGCCGGCCGAGGTCGGCCAGCGGCTCGATCGACGGGTGCGGCGTGCCGGCATCGAAGCCAGCCTGGACGCCCTCGTAGTCGAGCTGCGCCGTCGACCGGACCAACGCGCGCCTGACGTCGACCCTGGTTGTTGCGCCGTGCTCGTCGACGTCGATCGTCCACAGCGCCGCACCGCGGACCTCGTCAGGCAACAGGCTCAGCGCCCCTTCGGACAGCACCGGCGGATGCAGCGGGACACGCCCGTCGGGCAGGTAGATCGTCTGCCCGCGACGTCTCGCCTCGGCGTCGACGGCACCTCCGGGCGGTATCACCGAGCCGAGGTCGGCGATCGCGTAGTGCACGCGGAACCCGGCCCCCACCCGCTCGAGGAAGACCGCCTGGTCGAGATCGCGCGCTCCGGCCGGGTCGATCGTGACGAATGGCAGCTGCGTCGCGTCCTCGACGTCGCCAGGGCCGGTCGACGCGATCTTCTGCGCCTCTGCGAGAACGTCGGCCGGGAACTGGTCGCTGTCTGCCGCCGGCGGGAGCCCGAGCTCGGCCCGGATGCCGTCGAAGTCGTGGGAGGCTCACGCTCTCGAACGTACAACGCCCGCCCCGGAAGACCGGGGCGGGCGTCGTGCCTGATTCAACAGATCAGTGGTTGTGACCTGCGTGCGCGTCGGCGCCGGCCTCTTCGGCCGGCTTCTCGACGACCAGCGTCTCGGTCGTCAGCAGCATCGCGGTGATCGACGCGGCGTTGGCCAGCGCGGAGCGCGTGACCTTGACCGGGTCGAGGACGCCCTGGGCGACCAGGTCGCCGTAGGTGTCGGTGGCCGCGTTGTAGCCCTGGCCGCTCTCGCGCACCTTGTTGACGACGACCTCGCCGGAGACGCCGCCGTTGCGGGCGATCCACTCCAGCGGCGCGTCGGCGCCGATGCGGACGATCCGGACGCCGACAGCTTCGTCGCCGGTCAGACCGAGGTTGTCGTCGAGCACCGACACCGCGTGGACGAGCGCCGAGCCGCCACCGGCGACGATGCCCTCTTCGATCGCTGCACGAGTTGCCGAGACGGCGTCCTCGATGCGGTGCTTCTTCTCCTTCAGCTCGACCTCGGTGGCCGCGCCGACCTGGATGACGCAGACGCCGCCGGCCAGCTTGGCCAGACGCTCCTGCAGCTTCTCGCGGTCCCAGTCGGAGTCGGTGTTCTCGATCTCGGCCTTGATCTGGCTGACCCGACCGTCGACGTCTTCCTTGTTGCCGCCACCCTCGATGATCGTGGTGGCGTCCTTGGTGATGACGACGCGGCGCGCGGTACCGAGCGCCTCGAGGCCGATCGTGTCGAGCTTCAGACCGACGTCGGGCGTCACGACCTCGGCGCCCGTGAGGGTAGCGATGTCCTGCAGCATGGCCTTGCGGCGGTCGCCGAACGCAGGCGCCTTGACGGCGGCCGACGTGAACGTGCCCTTGATCTTGTTGACGACGAGGGTCGAGAGCGCTTCGCCCTCGATGTCCTCGGCGATGATGAACAGCGTCTTGCCGGCCTGGACGACCTTCTCCAGGATGGGCAGCAGATCGCTGACCGACGAGATCTTGCCCTGGTTGACCAGGATGTAGGGATCGTCGAGGACGACCTCCATGCGCTCGGTGTCGGTCACCATGTAGGGCGACAGGTAACCCTTGTCGAACTGCATGCCCTCGGTGAACTCGAGCTCGGTGCCCATCGTGTTGGACTCTTCGACGGTGATGACGCCGTCCTTGCCGACCTTGTCGAAGGCCTCGGCGATGGGCTCGCCGATGTGGGCGTCACGCGACGACACGGTCGCGACATCGGTCATGTCCTTGATGTCGTCGACTTCACGAGCCTGCTCGTGGAGCTTCTCGGTGACCGCCTTGACGGCCGCCTCGATGCCCTTCTTCAGGCCGACCGGGTTGGCGCCTGCGGCCACTGCACGCAGACCCTCGTGGACCATGGCCTGCGCCAGGACGGTCGCGGTCGTCGTGCCGTCACCGGCGACGTCGTTGGTCTTGGTGGCAACTTCCTTGGCCAGCTGGGCGCCGAGGTTCTCGAACGGGTCGTCGAGCTCGACGTCGCGGGCGACGGTCACGCCGTCGTTGGTGATCGTGGGGGCGCCCCACTTCTTGTCGAGGACGACGTAACGGCCCTTGGGGCCGAGGGTGACCTTGACGGTGTTGGCGAGCTTGTCGACGCCACGCTCGAGTGAGCGGCGGGCGTTCTCGTCAAATTCGAGAATCTTGGGCATCTGAGCCTCTTTCAAAAATTATGGGTGCGACTGGCGAGACTGGTGTGTCTCAGAACGTGAGAGACCCGGCGCCCTCGCGGGGCGCCGGGGCGTCAGATCACGAAACGACAGCGAGAACGTCGCGCGCGGGACAGGATGAGGTACTCCTGGCCGGCGTACTTGACCTCGGTGCCGCCGTACTTGCTGAAGATGACCTTGTCGCCTTCGGCGACGTCCAGCGGGACGCGGTTGCCATTGTCATCGACGCGACCCGGGGCCGACCGAGATGACGATGCCTTCCTGCGGCTTCTCCTTGGCGGTGTCCGGAATAACGAGTCCGGACGCAGTGGTCTGCTCTGCTTCGACGACCTGGATGACCAGACGGTCTTCGAGCGGCTTGATGGTGACCGACACGTGTCGACCTCCCCTTTCAACGGTGAACGTTGGGACGTGTTGGTGAGTACGCCGTCGCGGGGGTCGAACTCACCGGTGGGTTAGCACTCCCACGAGGAGAGTGCCAATACGAAACTTAGCACTCGGTCAAAGCGAGTGCCAGCCCTCACCCCGCCGGAAGGGGGGTCGTCTGGGTCTCGGCGGTCTCGACCAGCAGTCGCTGGGCGATCCGCTCGATCGCCGCATCGACCACGGGAGCGTCGACGTCGTCGAGATCTTCGAGACGTTCGATGATCCACCGTCGGAAGTGCTCACCGAGCGCCCGCATCGTCTCGGCGCCGAGCGGGGTGACCTCCAGGTCTTCGGCCGCGCCTCCGAGATAGCCCCGTTCGAGCAGCTCGTCGAAGGCCGGCCGCAACAGGATCGACGGCACCCGCCGCGCGTGCGCGATCGACCGGACGTCGGCAGGCTGACCCGCGCGAACCCGGCCGTAGGTCTGCGCGAGCGCCCAGATACGGCCCTCGTCGATCCCCAGGTCGGCATCGTGCAGCATCTCGATCACGGCATTGCGATCGTTCGCGTAGACCAGCCGGGCGATGCGCGAGGCGAGGCGGTCCTCGTTGCTGCGGGCCTCGGGCATGCCGAACCCTTCGCCGAGGTCGGCAGCCTCGGGCTTGATGCTGCCGCGCAGCGTCACCTGCGGGATCAGCAGCGCCAGGGCGAAGCCGAGGACGGCCACGGGTGCCGCCCACAAGAACACGTGCCCGATCGCCTCGGCGTAGGCGTGGACGACCGGCTCGATGACCTCGTCGCCGAGCCGGTGCAGCGCCGACGGCGTCGCCGCATCGGTCGGGCTGACCGCTCCCCCGGTCGAGGCGATGGCCGCGGGCAGGCGATCGGACAAGAAGTTGGAGTACAGCGAGCCGAACACGGCCGCGCCGAATGCGCCGCCGAGGGTGCGGAAGAACGTCACGCCCGACGTCGCGACCCCGAGGTCGCGGTAGGCCACGGTGTTCTGCACGATGATCGTCAGCACCTGCATCGACAGGCCGATGCCGAGACCGAGGACGAACATCGACAACGACTCGCGCAGCACCGAGCTGTTCTCGTCGAGGCGACTGAGCAGGAACAGCCCCACCGCGATGATCGGCGAACCGATGACCGGAAAGATCTTGTAGCGTCCGGTCCGGCTGACGATGTTGCCCGACGAGATCGCCGTCAGCATCAGCCCCAGCACCATCGGCAGCAGCCGCAGCCCGGACGCGGTTGCCGAGACACCGTTGACGTACTGCAGGAACGTCGGCAGGAACGTGATCGAGCCCATCATCGCGAAGCCCACGACGAAGGCCAGCGCACAGCACGTCCAGAACACGCGCTGCTTGAACAGCCGCATCGGCAGGATCGGCTCGACCGCCTTCAGCTCGACCAGGACGAACACCACGAGGCCCACGGCTCCGCCCGCGAACAGCCCGATGATGGTCGGCGATCCCCACGGGTGCGTCGTGCCGCCCCAGCTCGTGGCCAGCACCAGGCATGAGGCGCCGATCGTGATGAACAGCATCCCCAGGTAGTCGATCTGCTGCTGCCCCTTCGCCCGCACCCCCGGGAGGGTGCGGCCCGCGACCGCGATCACGAGCAGCGCGAGGGGCACGTTGATGTAGAACGCCCACCGCCAGCTCAGGTTGTCGGTGAAAAATCCGCCGAGCAACGGGCCCAGCACCGTCGTGATGCCGAAGATGGCACCCAACGACCCCTGGTAGCGTCCGCGGTCGCGCAGCGGGATGATGTCGGCGATCAAGGCGGTGGCCGTGACCGTCAGTCCACCTGCGCCGAGTCCCTGGATCGCGCGCGAACCGATCAGCCAGCCCATGTCCTGCGCAGCCCCGCAGAGAGCCGAGCCGATGATGAACGTCGCCACCGAGATCTGGAAGACCAGCTTGCGGCCGAACTGGTCACCGAACTTGCCGATCACGGCGGTCACGACGGTCTGCGCCAGCAGGTAGGACGTCACGACCCAGGAGACGTGATTGCCCCCGCCCAGGTCGCCGACGATCGTGGGCAGCGCGGTCGAGACGATCGTGGAGTCGAGCGCCGCCAGCAGCATCCCCAACGCGATCGTGATGAAGGCGATCTGACGGGCTCGACCGTTCAGGATGTGCGCCTCAGGCGGAAGCTCTTCGACAGTGGCAGTCGTCACGAATCGAGAGTCGCACAGTCTCGGCCCGACGTCACGCACCGAAGATCGACAGCAGGCGGCAGACTTCTCCCATGGAACTGTCGACGTTCGAGCAGCTGCTCTCCGTGCCCGGACAGGAGCTGCTCGCCGAGGTGGCCCGGTGTGCCGGGGTCGAGAGTGACCTGTCGCTCGGCACCCGGCTGCGCAAGACGTACGCTCCCGATCTCGTCGCCGCGGCCGTGACCCAGAACCATCTGCGCGGCAAGGCCGCCACCAAGTTCGGCGCGGACGCGGCCCGCCTGTACTTCACCCACGACGCTCTGGAGCAGTCGACGCGGATGCGGGTCGCGTCCCACCGGGCTGCTCGCCTGGCCAGCACCGGCGCGACCTCCGCGATCGATCTCGGTTGCGGGATCGGCGGCGACCTCATCGCACTGGCCCGGGCCGGCATCGCGGTGCGCGGTGTCGAGCAGGACCCGGTGCGTGCGGCGATCGCCGCCGCCAACCTGCGTGCTCTCGACCTGGCGGGCGAGGTCATCTGCGCCGACGCGCAGGCCGTCGAGATCGGCACGGACGAGGTTGCCTTCATCGACCCCGCACGCCGCAACGGCCGGGGACGCACATTCTCGACCGCCGACCTGCAGCCTCCGTGGGACTGGGTGCGCGAGCTGCTGGCCGGCCGGGCCGTCGCCAAGGTCATGCCCGGTCTGGCGCACGACGCCGTCCCGTCCGGGGTGGAGGCCGAATGGGTCAGCGACGGCGGCGACCTCGTCGAGGCGTGCCTGTGGGGAGCTCCTTTCGCGACGACCACTCGACGGGCGACGGTCCTGCCGTCCGCCACGAGCCTCGTCGCCGACGGGGAGCCGGTAGCCGTCGCCGACGTGGGCCCCCCACCTCTACGAGCCCGACGACGCGGTGATCCGCTCCGGGCTGGTCATGGAGCTCGCCGCGACGATCGGCGGCTGGCTGCCCGATCCGCACATCGCCTACGTGAGCTCTGAGCAGATCGTGACCACCCCTCTGGCCAAGGGATTCCGGATCGTCGACGAGCTGCCCTTCCGCGACAAGCCGTTGAAGGCGGCCCTGCAGGTGAGACGCATCGGCACCCTGACGATCAAGAAGCGCGGTGTCGACATCGTCCCCGAAGAGCTCGTCAGGCGGATGAAGCTCAAAGGACCCAACAAGGCGATCGTCATCATGACCAGGGTCCAGGGTCAGGGCCGAGCCTTCCTGGTCGAACGACACTGACCCGCCCCCTTTTCTTTTCCGCGAGTGGTGCGTCTCGGACGTTCTGAGACGGTGTGTCTGGCCAAGGCGCACCGCTCGGGGAGGTGTTTGCACCACTCGCGGGCTGGGTTCGCGGGTTCACTCTTAGGCTTGCTCCATGCGCATCGACCTCAACGCCGATCTCGGTGAGTCGTGGGAGCGGTGGCGTTCCGGCGACGACGTCGCGCTGCTCGACGTCGTGACCAGCGCGAACGTCTGCTGCGGCGCGTACGCCGGCGATGCCGAGCTCATGCGAGTCACCTGCGAGGCTGCCGTCGCTCGTGGTGTGGCGATCGGCGCCCAGGTCGGCTATCCGGACCGGGAGAACTTCGGCAGGGTCTATGTCGACATCTCCCCCGCCGAGCTGACAGCCGAGCTGCTCGACCAGGTCCGGATGCTCGACGACATCGCGCGCTCGATCGGCGGGACGGTCACCTACGTCAAGCCGCACGGCGCGTTGTACAACACGATCGTCCACCACGAGAGGCAGGCCCAAGCGGTGGTCGATGCGATCTGCGCGCTCGACCGGCCCCTGCCCCTGCTGGGCCTGCCCGGATCGCTGGTCCTCGACCTCGCGGCAGCAGCTGGCCTCCCGGTCGTCCACGAGGGTTTCGCCGACCGCGCCTACACGGCAGCCGGCACGTTGGTGCCGCGCAGCGAACCAGGTGCAGTCCTCGACCTCCCCGACGCGGTGGCCGCGCAGGCAGTCGACCTGCTCGGTCGCGTCTCGTCGATCTGCGTGCACAGCGACTCCCCCGGTGCACTCCAGCTGGCACGGGCCGTCCACGCGGCGCTGGAGCACGCCGGCGCCACAGTGGCGAGCGGGTCGTGAACGTCCTGCCGTACGGCGACCGGGCCGTGCTGATCGACTGCGACGACCTGGCCGAGGCACAAGGCTGGTTCGCAGCGCTCGACGGGCACGCCGAGGTCGTTCTGGGCGCTAGGACGGTGCTGGTGCGCGGCGACGTCGCGCAGGCCAGGTCGCTGATCGCTCGCACCCGACCGTCCACCGCAGCCGCCACGTCAGGGCTGTCCGTGGAGGTCCCCGTGACGTACGACGGGCCCGATCTCGACGACGTCGCACAGCTCACCGGCATGTCGTGCGACGAGGTCGTGGACGCGCACACCGCAACGGAGTGGACCGTCGCCTTCGGCGGCTTCGCACCAGGCTTCTCCTACCTTATCGGCGGAGACCCCCGGCTCGAGGTGCCCCGACGCAACACCCCGCGCACGCGCGTCCCGGCCGGCGCGGTCGGGCTCGCCGGCCCGTTCAGCGGGATCTACCCACGCGAGTCACCCGGCGGATGGCAGGTCATCGGCCACACGAGCCTGACGCTGTGGGACTCCGAGCGTCGGCCACCGGCCCTGCTTGCTCCCGGCACGCGCGTCCGGTTCGTGATCGCATGACGTTGATCGTCGAGGAGTCCGGGCCGCTGAGCCTCGTGCAGGACCGCGGTCGTCCCGGGCTCGGACACCTCGGGGTCAGCGCATCCGGCGCGTTCGACCGCGCGGCGCTGCACCAGGTCAACACGGTGCTCGGCAACGCCCCTGGCTCGCGGCGGTCGAGGCTCTCGGCGGTGGTCTGGTGCTGCTGGCCCGAGAGCTCACACGTCGTCGCAGTGACAGGAGCGGTCGGCGACGTCGCGATCGACGGAGCGCCGATCACGTTCGGCCGCGCCGTGACCCTGCGCGCTGGGCAGAGGTTGCACATCCACCACCCCAGGGCGGGACTGCGCACGTACGTCGGAGTCGCCGGCGGGATCGCGGCCACGCCAGAGCTCGGTTCCCGATCCACCGACACTCTCGCCAGCCTGGGGCCAGCGCCCCTGCGACCAGGCGACGAGCTGCAGGTCGGCCCACCGCGCCCCGTCCCCGCCGCCGAGGACGTCCCGCCTCTCATCCGCACCGGCGAGCTGA
The DNA here is from genome assembly GCF_044452305.1 of Aeromicrobium sp. UC242_57. Classification (NCBI taxonomy): domain Bacteria; kingdom Bacillati; phylum Actinomycetota; class Actinomycetes; order Propionibacteriales; family Nocardioidaceae; genus Aeromicrobium; species Aeromicrobium sp. UC242_57. The sequence continues at coordinate 264,070 of NZ_JBIOAM010000002.1, forward strand.
CCGTCGACGTCGTCCTCGGCCCCCGCGACGACTGGTTCACCCCCGCCGCCGTCCGACACCTGCTGGAAGAGTCGTGGCTCGTCAGTCCCGCCTCCAACCGCATCGGCGTGCGCCTGACCGGGCCCGCGCTCGAACGAGCCACGGACCTCGAGCCTGCCCAGCGAGCCGTGCCTGCGCGGCAGCATCCAGGTCGCCGCCGACGGACAGCCCATCGTGTTCGGCCCCGACCACCCCGTGACCGGCGGATATCCCGTCATCGCCGTCGTGATCGACGCGCACACCGACCGGCTCGCCCAGCTCTCGCCCGGGCAGATGCTTCGGTTTCGGCGGGTGGCAGCGCGCTGAATGCGCTGCTTGACGGCTGTCTGAACGCCGGAGCAGGAACAGGCAAAGCCCGCGTCGCAGATGAGCCGGACATATACCGTCACCTCCAGATACACCCGTCCCGACCTGGAGCCCTGATGCGACCGCCCCCGATCCACAGAGTCTGCGGCTGCGCCCTCGGGGTCACCGCACTGGTCACTGCGCTGGTTGCCTGCACGCCCTCGCCCCCGGATCGGGCCACGAAGGCGAGTGAGTCGACGCCCGTGCAGGTACGGACGACGGACGTGGTCGGCGACTGGGCGGGGCCCGCCGCCGCAACGCCGTCGCAGAACCAGCAGAGGATCCGACTGGATCCCAGCGGAGAGTGGAGTGGCTCGCTCGACGGCTGCAACTCTCAAGGCGGCCGATGGACGCTCAACACCTCCACCGGTGTCATCTCGTTCAAGGACCTTGCGACAACGCTGGTTGCCTGTCCGGATCCACAAACAGGTCACCACCCCCAGACCGCCACCAGTGCCCACCTCTCCGGTGACCAGCCATGTTGCGGGCCGACGGCGAGGACACCGGCGTCCTGACCCGCCGCTCGGACTGAGCGGCAGTCTCAACAGCGCTTCGGCGCAGGGACCCCGATCTCGACCGGGAGCTTGCCCAGGGCCCGCGCGTCACCCATCAGCACCTTGACGAGCGCCCGCATGGCGGGCACGTCGCGGCCGTACAACGCGATCTTCGTCGGAGCTGCGCTGTTCGCCAGACCGTACGGCGTGTCGGTCGAGACCGCGACAGCGGCACTCACAGCAGGCACGCCGGGGCCGAGGAACGCCACGGACGTGCCAGAACCGGTAGGCAGCCCTGCTTCCAGAGCCGCCTGCCGGAACGCCGCAACGGCATCGGGCGAACCCGAAGGCATGACAGCGGTGATCTTCGGGACCGGGCACGGATGCGCCACGATCGTCGCGGCCAGTGCGCTGAGCTGCTCGGAGTCGGATCCATGGCTCCCCGGCTCGCCCGGAAGCTTCTGGCGATGCCTGCGAGTGCAGCAGGTAGGCGATCGTCCGCGCTGCGGAGTCCCGGGCCTGCTGCTCGGGCAGGTCGCCAGACTTCAGCGCCGCAAGCATCGCGTCGTACGCCTGCTCGTTGTCGGCGGGCATCAGCGCCAGGTCGCTGCCGGCCTTGATCGCCTCGACAGCCGCCGCCCCGCCGGGATAGCGGTTCATCACCGCCCCCATGCCGAGCGAGTCGCTGATCACCAGGCCGTCATGGCCGAGGTTCTTGCGCAACCCGGTCGTGATGACCTTGCGGGACATCGAGGCCGGGACGCCCTTGTCGATCGCCGGGACGTTGAGGTGTCCGGTCATGATGCCAGGAGCCGCTGCAGCGATGGCTGCCTCGAACGGCACCAGGTCGTGCGAGCGCAGCCGGTCGCGATCGCTGTCGAGCACCGGAAGACCCTTGTGGCTGTCGGTCGAGACGTTGTGTCCCGGGAAGTGCTTGACCGCCGAGATCATGCCGGCCTCGGAGTAGCCGTCGACTGCGGCGACGACGGCGGAGGCGACCGTCTCGGGGTCAGAGCCCGGCGAGCGGCTGCCGATGATCGGATCAGCGGGGCCGATCGTGATGTCGCCGATCGGCGCGAAGACGGTGTTGTACCCGGCTGCTCTGAGCTCGGCACCCGAGGCACGAGCGGCTGCGGTGACCGCTGCGGCTCCCTCGTCGCCGTGCCCGGCGATCGCCGCACCAGCCGACATGAACGGTGGGAACGTCGTCAACGGATCGGCCAGTCGGGCGACCAGACCGCCCTCTTGGTCGATCGGCACCATGACCGGGAAACCCCGGTCGGCGTCGACTTCTTGCAGCTGCTGGTTGAAGGCCTTGACCTGGTCGAGCGGATCGTCGGTCGTGACGTCGAGGATCTGTTGCCCGGTGACCATGACGCCGGCGAAGTGCTTGTCGCGCACGAGTGCCAGGGACGAGTCGTTGGAGAAGCTGCGCGCGATGATGAGCTGTCCGGCCAGGTCGTCCAGGCTCAAGGAGTCAGCCAGCTGCTTGGCCTTGGCCCGGACTTCGTCGGACGGCACCCAGCCCGTCGGCTCCGGCTCCTGGGCAGCGGTGGTCCGATCGGCCGACGGAGCCGGTGCAGCGTCGTCGCCGCGGCTCGACCACGAGACCGCCGCCACCACGATCAGGACGACAGCGACGAACACCAGGGGGATCGCACGAAGACGGTTCGACATCTCAGGCGGCAACGACCTGTGTGACAGGCCGGCTGGAGTCGACCGGCAGATCGAGCGAGGACGGCGCGATGCCCCGACGCACGACCTCGGCTCCTAGCGCAGCGACCATCGCGCCGTTGTCGGTGCACAGCCCGAGCCGTGGGATGCGGACCTTGATGCCGGCCTTGGCAGCACGCTCCTCGGCGAAGTGGCGCAACCGGGCATTCGCCGCGACTCCTCCGCCGATGATCAGCGTGTCGACGTCATGCTCGAGGCAGGCCGCGATGGTCTTCTTGGTCAGCACGTCGCACACGGCGTCCTGGAAGGAGGCTGCGACATCGGCGACGTCGAACGAACGTCCCATCCGCTGCTCGTGCTGGACGTGTCGGGCGACTGCGCTCTTGAGGCCCGAGAACGAGAAGTCGTACTTGTGCTTGTCGAGATCGCGACCCGTCGTCAGTCCACGCGGGAACGCGACTGCCTTCGGGTTGCCGTCGCGGGCGACCCGGTCGATGTGCGGTCCGCCCGGGTAGGGTAGGTCGAGCAGGCGGGCGACCTTGTCGAAGGCTTCGCCAGCGGCGTCGTCGATCGTCTGGCCGAGCATCGTGATGTCGGTGACGATGTCGTCGACCAGCAGCAGCGGTGTGCCCACCGCTGACCAGCAGGGCGGCGACGCGTTCGTTGAAACGGCCGTGCTCCAGCTGGTCGACGGCCACGTGGGCCGCCAGGTGGTTGACGCCGTACAGGGGCTTGTCGTGGGCGAGCGCGAGTGCCTTGGCCGCAGCGACACCGACCAGCAGGGCGCCGGTGAGGCCCGGTCCGCTCGTGACGGCGATCGCGTCGACGTCCTGCACGCGGATGCCCGACTCGGCATAGGCCTGCTCGAGGGTCGGGACCATCGCCTCGAGGTGGGCGCGACTCGCGACCTCGGGCACGACACCGCCGAAACGGACGTGCTGCTCCATGCTCGAGCTCAGCGCATGCGCCAGCAGCTCGGTTCCGCGCACGATACCGACACCGGTCTCGTCGCAGGACGATTCGATGCCCATCACCAGAGGTTCACTCACCCTCACATTGTGGCAGGGTGAAAAACATGACCCGCACCGACGACATCCCCGAGACCTTCGACGAGCGGACCCTGCTGGTCCAGATGCTGCACTACACGCAGGACACGGCCGTGATGAAGGTCAGCGGTCTGAGCGAGGAGCTGGCCCGGCTGGCACCGCTGCCGGGCTCCCCGTTGATGAGCCCGGCCAACGTGCTGAACCACCTGCGCTGGGTCGAGCGTTCATGGATCAACCACGACCTGTTCGGCGGCGAGGACGACGGGCCGTGGAGCAAGGAGGACCCCGATGCGGAGTTCCGCCAGGGCTCCGAGCTGCCGATCGCCGAGGTCATCGGCCTCTACGAGGAGGAGGCAGCCCGCACGCGTGCGGTGTTCGCCGAGGTCGACCTCGACATGGTGCGCCGCAACGAGGGGCGTACCCAGCCCGTCACGGCGCGGTGGATCCTCAACCACTTGATCGAGGAGACCGCCCGCCACAACGGCCACCTCGACATCCTGCGTGGCTGGCCGACGGGACCACCGGCGACTGACCTCGCCCAGATCCCGTCCTGGCGAGGTCAGTCTCGTCGCTGTTGCCGCCGAGCTTGACCTTGCCGGAGCCACTGATGGGCAGGTCGATGCCGTCGCACAGGCCGGTGGTCGGGTAGCAGACTGTCAACCGGTCGTTCTTGGCGTCGACCTCCAAGGTGTTGCCGCCCGGCGTCCAGCCGAGAGGACCCGGCCGGTCGATCTCGACCGCAGCACCCGAGTCGACGTCGATGAGCTCGAACGGTCCCGGCGTCTGGATCATCACATCGTCCTGGAACCCCGTGTAGTGCGCGGCGATCCGCAGGAACTGGCCATTCGGTGAGAGATCCGGCGACGGGCTGTCGGCGCCGAGTCGGGTCTTCTGCAGCAGCGCGCCAGTGGTGAAGTCACGCACCTGCCAGTCCCGTCCGTCCTGTTTCGGGCCGACGAGGTAGCGCCCGTGGGACGCTTCCACGATGGCGCCCTTCGTCCCGGGCACCAGACGAGTCTTGCCGGTCTTCCAGTCGTACTCCATCCAGCCGCCGTCGAACAGCGCCCACATCCGGTGGCCGGTCATCGTGACGGGAGGCGCTTCCCACCCACCCCACGTGAAGTCACCGTCGACCGTCGTCCGGGCGACCTCGTCGCCGGTGACCAGGTCGATCACCACGAACGACCAGCGGTCACCGGTCGGCTCGGCGTACGCGACGTTGGGGCTCTGCGGATCGGTTGCCACGACGCGGTCCCCCATCCGCAGGTCGATGCCTGTGTGGGTGCCGTCCGGCCGGATCAGCGTAGTGCGAGGCCCCGGCATCGTCGGTGTAGTCGACCCGTCCGGTGCGCACCAGCACACCTTCGGACGTGTAGTACATCGCCTTGATCTTCTCGTCAAAGGTCACCTGATGATTGCCGATGTAGACCGTCTTGCCGGAGGAGAAGGCGCCGTAGGTCTCGTAGGCGGGTGCCGGAGCGGCCTTCTCGAACCGCGCCTGCGCGGCGCTCGCCGGAGATCCTCCGTCGATCGACAGCACCGCACCTGTTGCGACCACGCCCAGCACTGCCGCGGCGACACCGAGGCGCGCGAGCGTACGCCGTTGCCTGATCTTCGGCAGCACCGTCAGGTCGGTGCCGGCGGTGGCAGACGTGGCGGCATCCAGCACGTGGCTTCGCAGCCGCTCGGCCTCACGGCGCATCTGCTCGGGGTCGGGCGCGTGATCGCGCAGCATCTCGTCGACGTTCATGACGTGGTCTCCTCGGAGATCGGTACGGGCAATGACGACGTGGCTCAGAGCTCAACCGGGCCCTGGCACGGGTCAGCCGGGCCCGGAAGGCGCGGGGTGCGCAACGCGCCACCTCTGCTGCGCTCCGGGTGTCCAGGCCGTCCCAGGCCACGAGCAGCAGCGCTTCGCGCTCGAGCTCGCTGAGCCGTTGCAGCGCCTCGATCAGCTGCATGCGCTCGGCGACGATCGAGTCGGCTCCACTCGCATCAGGTTCATGCACCTGCGCGAGATGCTCGGCAAGAACCGAACGGCGAACGTCCGCTCGCCTGCGGTTGCGCATGACGTTTCCTGCCGTCACCAGCAGCCACGGCAGAGCCGGAACCGGAACGACCTCGATACGTCGCCACGCTGCCGCGAACGTCTCCGACACGACATCATCGGCGTCGTCGCGACCGCAGTGTCGCAGCGCGTACGCATAGACGCGTGCGGCGTAGTCGTCGTAGATCGACTCGAGTCGTTCCCGCTGCGTCATCTGGCTCACACTAGGTAATGTCGCGAGCACTCAGAGATGACACATCGACGAGCTGAGGAAGTTAGTCGGCCGGTGTCCTCAGTCGATCAGCGTCACCCGGGGGTCGAAGGCGACGTAGCCGCTGTAGTCCTGTCCGACCCGGTCGAACGACGACGGGATCGGCTCGGGGTACGACCAACCGCCGTCGGCGAGGACGTCGTCACCGAGGCCCACGTCCCAGTACTGCGCGTCGCCCTTCCAGGGGCAGCGGTACTGGGTCGGGCTCGCGCTGAACGCGTCGGCGACCAGGCTGCTCGGCGGGAAGTACCAGTTGCCTTCGATCTTGACGAGGTCGTCGGGGGACGCCTCGGCGACGACGGTGCTGCCGATAACTGCCTTCATGACTGCCCTTCCGAGTGGCTCCTGATGTCGTCTACCAGTGTGCACCCGACGGGCCGCATCTGCCGGACGGAACCGCCTGGTTCAGCGTGCTTGCTGCGCCAGCTCCAACAGACGCGCGACCGACAGGCCTGCCACCACGATGGGGTCCTTCTCGCCGAGCAGGCCGGCCCGGATCAGGGAGGCATCGATCAGCTGAGCCAGCAGCTCGACATCTGGTCCGGCCGCGACCTTGTGATAGCCCGAGCTCTCGAGGGTGATCCGCAGCGCTGTGAGGAGCCGGGACCGGGACGCCATCATGATGGTCCGCAGATCGGGATCGCGGTAGGCGGCCAGCATGGGTTCCAACCGGGTTGGCACGACGTCGACCCGGAGGTCGGGAGCGTAGAAGACCTCGATCAACAGTATCGCCGTCGTGCTGTCTGAACGATTGCGCTGCGGGAGCGCCCTTGCCATCTCCAACGCGCTGCTGCCGCGAATCTCCTCGGCCTCTCGCACGGCTTCGGCGTACAGCTGCGACTTGGCGGGGAAGTAGTAGTTGGCCGAACCTGCCGGCACTCCTGCGGCTTCTGCAACGGCTCGGTGAGTCACCGCCCCTGGCCCTTGATCGATCAGCAGTCGCGCTGCCGCGACCACCAAGGCGCGCTGCCGCGCACTGCTGCGTTCTTGGGACGTGATCCTGACCGGCGATGCCACGCCAAAAGACTACCGACCATGGAATACATATACATGTGTATGTGTTTTACTCAGTGAGGTCGACGACGACCTCAAAGGATTCGAGAGGTGAAGAAACATGCACGCTGCAACATTGGCGCAGGAGGGACTGAAGATCGACTGGGCGACCATGCCCACCTACAACACGATCATGTCGATCGCCGCCGGCGCAGGCCTGTTGGGCATCGTCCTCCTGGCTCGCCAGCTCATGACCAAGCCGAGCGAGGTGAGTGCTGAGGGATGGTCGCTCGCCTTCGGCGTGCTGGGCGCCATCTTGACCACGACCGGTCTCCACATGACGCTGACCTGGCCCCTGGCAGCAGGCGGTTTCCCGTTCGACAACATCATCTTCGGCGAGACGAGCCTCGGCTTCGGTGTCCTGCTGCTCGGCGCATCGATCTACCTGTGGCGCCGCGGGGCCGAAGCGCTGACCCGTCCCGAGCCGCTCGCGGCGCTGGCCAAGGTCGCCCAGCCCATCTCGGTGTTCGTCGGCGGCCTCGGACTCGCCCTGTTCGGCATCGCCGTCGCGGGCATCAAGTACAAGCTGTTCGCTGCCCCGCCCGAGGAGCCCATCTCTGGAGAGTTCGCCGAGTGGCCCCTGGTCGAAGCCATCTTCATGTCGAGCCTGTTCGCCCTGATCGGCATCGGCGCCGTGCTGTTCCCGTTCGTCGTCAACAGCCTCAAGAAGGCCACGGCTGTGCTGACCGTCCCGATCAAGATCACCGGCATCGTCTGGGCCGTGACAGGTGTCGCGTTCATCCTGTTCGGAGCGATGAACTTCTTCACCCACATCGGACTCATCGTCAACACGATGTGACCGACAACCGGGCGTGACCCACAGCAGACACGACGACGGCGGACCCGATGGGGTCCGCCGTCGTCACGTCTGCAGGGTTAGCTCTGCTGGTCGCGGGCAGCCCGCTTGGCCGCGCGCGCCGCATACTCTTCCTCGTCCAGCTTGGCAGCCTCTGCCAGCGTCGGCGCAGTCCCGCCATGCCGGGCCGGCGCCCACCACTGCCCTTCCGGGCTCAGCGGGTACGCATCGATCGCATGATCGAGCAACGCCGACATCGCCGCGCGTAGCTGCTCGGTCTCGGCAACAGGATCCTCACCCGTCACTGCGAGCGGCTCACCGACGTGCAGGCCAATGGCCTTTCCACGGCTCTTGAGATCGGACTCGTGGTCCTTGGTCTTGAGCAGCTGGGTGCCCCACGTGACCATCGGGATCAGCGGCACGCCCGCCTCGGCGGCCATCCGCACCGCGCCCGTCTTGAGCTCCTTGATCTCGAACGACCGGCTGATCGTCGCCTCGGGAAAGATCCCGACGATCTCACCGTCACGGGCGTACTGGACCGCCGCGTCGTACGACGCCTGACCGTTGTCGCGATCGACCGAGATGTGGTGGAACGAACGCATCAGCGGTCCGGTGATCTTGTGGTCGAAGGCGTCCTTCTTGGCCATGAAACGGACGAGTCGGCCGCTGGGCTGCGCGGCGAGCCCGTCGAAGATGAAGTCGACGTAGCCGATGTGATTGGCCGCGAGGATCGCCCCGCCGGTGCGCGGGATGTGCTCGGTGCCCGAAGTCTGAAACTTCATGCCGAGCACCTTGAACAACGTCTTGGCCGTGACGATCGTGGCCGGATACGTGAAATCGCGCATCCGGCCAGCGTAGTGCAGACAGCGCCGTCAGTCCTCCACGATGTGGACGGCTGCCTCTTCGGCGCTGGCACCTGCCCCATCGATTCCGACGTCCTCCGCAATCAGGTCGCTCTCGGTGTCCTCGCCGAAACCCGCATCGGGGTCGACCAGCCGGCCGGCCCGGGCAGCACCGACCTCGCCGTCGTCGAGAACCTCGTCGGTGTCGGCGTAGGGATCGGGCTCGGGCTCCTCCTGACGGAGTCGTTCGTCGAGCGACTCGCCCTCCACGGCCTCGTCGGCCGTCGTGCCGAATCCTTCTCCGCGATAGCTCTCGGGCGGGGAGTACCCGGTGTCCATCATCTCGTCGACGTCGTCGACCAGCGCTTCTTGGTCAGGTGCCTCGTAGTCATCGCCTGGCTGAGTCATGCCATCCAGCCTTGCACGCTGCCGGTCAGAGGCAAGGCGAGCAGGTCAGCGCCACTCGGAGATCGCGAGCTCCATGACGAGCGCGTCGACCCCGCCCGCGTAGTAGCCACGCCGGGTGCTGATCGTGTCGAAGCCGAACGACTCGTACAGACCGATTGCGGCGTCGTTGTCGGCTGCCACCTCGAGGAGCATCCGGCCGGCGCCCAGGTCACGAGCGCGATCGATCAGCGCCTCCAGAAGCTGCCGGGCCAGGCCTCGTCCGCGAGCGGCGGGCAGGACCGCGATGCGGTCGAGGTCGGAGTCCTCCCCGGCCACGGAGACGGCGCCGTACGCATCGGCGCCGCAGACCAGGACGACGTGACGCTCGCTGGCCACCTCGTCCCGCACGAGACCTTCGCTCCACGCCGTGGCACCGAAACAGGCCTGCTCGATCGCGACGATTGCAGCGACGTCGTCGGGCCCGGCAGCGCGGATCATGCGCGCTTGGAGCTGACCTGAGGCTCGGCGTCGGGGCGTCGCAGGTAGAGTGGCTCGAGCGGGACCTCGGCGGCCTTGCCGGAGACGACGAGCGTGGCGAGGGCGGCGGCGCGCGGATGGGCCGCAGTTCCCGCGGCAGCCAGGATGCCGTCGTACAGGTGCGCGCCCGAGCCGTACACCGGAAGGTCGGGGTGGAGCGCCGCGAGGTCGGCCGGTTTGAGCACGTCCGGCCCGTCGATCCGCTGCCAGGGCGAGGCGTACCTGGCCCAGTAGACCTCTTTGCGGCGGGCATCCGTCGCGACCAAGAACTCACCATCGGCGTCGACGTCGGCTGCGACGATGTCGAGCGAGCAGACACCATGCGTCGTCAGGCCCAGTGTGGAGCCGAGGGTCAGCGCCGTGACGACGCCGACGCGCAGCCCGGTGAACGGTCCGGGCCCGACGCCGACCGCGACATCGGTCAGATCGGCCATCGCAGCACCCGCCTGGGCCATCGCATCGCGGATCGCCGGCGCGAGCAGCTCGCCGTGGGCCATCGCACCTTCGCCGTAGGCCTCCCCCACGACCGTGGTCCCGTCGTGGACGGCGACCGTGATCGCCGGGGTCGCGGTGTCGAAAGCAAGCAGCAGCACTCCCGCAGCCTAACGCTGAGGAGGTAGTTGTCGCCCCCTGAGGGGAAGGTTGTGGCCCTCCCCCGCCGACGACGCCGCGCCAGGTCAGCAGCAAGCACCTCGTCGAGGGGCAAGAACCACCTCGTGGAGGGGCGATAGGTGCCTCGTCAGCGGAGGAGGGTGGAGCGCAGGGGGACGCCGATCCAGCGCGGACCGTGCGGCTTGATCGTGACGACGCGCGGGTCGATCCCGTCGAGATCGTCGACATCTTCGCCGTCGGATCCGTCGGCGGCGAAGTCATGCGGAGTGCCCAAGGGGTCGATCGGACGCGGTCCTCGCACCTCGATCCGGATGTGCAGCCAGCTGTCGGACAGCTGCTCGGCCATGTCGTCGCCCCACTCGACGACCGTCACCGCAGACTCCGTCGTCGCGTCGAGGTCGAGATCGTCGATCTCGCTCAGGTCGCCCAAGCGGTAGGCGTCGACGTGCACCAGCGGCGGACCGCCGACCAGCGACGGGTGCGTCCTGGCGAGGATGAACGTCGGCGACGTGATGGGCCCGCGCACGCCCAGGGCCTCGCCGAGCCCCTTCGTGAACGTCGTCTTTGCCGGCCCCCAGGTCGCCCGACAGCACCAGCAGATCGCCCGCGCGCAGCAAGGACGCCAACCGGGTGGCCAGGGCGTGCATGTCGTCGGGCGTCGGCACCTCACGTGCCAGCCACAAGGTCTTGCCAAACTCGATGAACGGTCCCCGCCTGCCGACGGGCTGGTACAGGCGCCGGGTCCAGAACTGCACCGTCTCGGGCAGCTCTTCGCGCACGTCGAGCCAGATGCCGTCCTTGCCACGCTCCTCGGCGGTGTCCTCGGCGACACCGACCATCGCCGAGGCGACGCCGCGGGCCTGGATGTCGGGGTCGACGCAGACCCTGCGAAGACCCAGCTGGCCGGGACGCGACTCGTCGAACAGCAGCGCACCCATCGGACGTCCACGACGTTCGACGAGCAGACCGCCTGCCGTCGCCAAGGTGCGAGCCACCGACTCGACCGTGTCGTCGAGCGCCGTGGTCGGCGGATCGAGCACCGGTCGAGCGCCGAACGAGCGGTGGATGATGTCGACGATCATCGCTGCGTGCTCCGGGCCCGCCTCGACGACGTTGAGGGCATTGCTTCCGATCATGCGGTGATGTCCTCCAGAACGTCCTCGATGGCCTTGGTCACGCTCTCGTGGTCCTCGAACATCATCATGTGTCCGACGTCTTGCAGCACCACGAGCTTCGCGTCAGGTATCTCGTCGGCGAGTCGACGAGAGTGCTTGAGCGGTGTCAGCAGGTCGGCGGTGCCCCCGACGACGGTGGTGCGCGCCCGACCCACTGCGTCGAGGCCCGACGACAGGTCGAGGTCGACGAAGTTGCGGTAGAAGTCGGACAGGACGTGCGTCGGCGCGGTCAGGATCATCTCGTTGGCCATGTCGACGTGGCGTTCGTGCGCCCGTGGTCCGACCGCCCAGCGGCGGATGACCGAGTAGCTGTCGAACTGCCGCCCCCAGTCGAGCAGCGGCGCGCCTGCCCGCAGCAGTGGGATGACCCGACGCAGGACGGGGGCTGTTGCGCATCAGCCGACCGCAGCTGCGTGCCGAGCAGCACGACGCCCTTGATCCGGCCGCCGAACAGCTCGGGCTGCAGCTGCGCGAAGCTTCATGATCGCCATGCCGCCCATCGAGTGTCCGACCACGATGATCGGACCGCGCGGCACGATCTGCTTGATCACGGTCAGCACGTCGTCGGCCAGGTCGTCGAGCGAGGAGTTGTCGGCGTACGACCGGCCCGACCGACCGTGCGAGCGCAGGTCGACGAACACCATGCGCACCCGGCCCCGCAGCGCCAGCCGCTGGTAGTGCCACAGGTCGATGTTCTCGACCCAGCCGTGCAGGAAGACGATGGTCGGCGTCTTGCGCTCGGCCTCGTCGATCTCGACGTTGAGGGTGACCCCGTCCGACGACATGAGGGTCAACGCGGGACTGCGCACCGAGCCGAACTCGACCTCTTCGCCGCGGCGGCGGCGACGCTGGGTCCGCTGGCGGCCGTTCAGCAACGTTGCCAGTGCGCCGGCTGCGACGAAGGCGCCTGCCGTTGTCGCGACCCTGACTGGTTTGCTCATCGTTCCCCTTGATACGTCCGGACGATGCGGTCACCCAGGCGGGTCACCACTTCGTACGCAATAGTGCCCGATGCGTCTGCCCAGTCCTGCGCCGTGGGTTCACCGCTGTCGCCCGGGCCGAACAGCACCACGGTGTCGCCGCGGGATGCCTGGCGCTCCCCCAGGTCGACGACGAGCTGGTCCATGCAGATGCGGCCCACGACCGGGGCACGTTCGCCGCCGACCAGCACCTGCGCACGGTTGGACGCTGCGACCGCGACACCGTCGCCGTAGCCGAGCGGCACGTCGGCCACGGTCGTGTCGCGCGGCGCCGTCCAGGTCCAGCCGTACGAGACACCGCTGCCGGCGGGAATCCGCTTGACCTGCGCCAGACGACTCCGCAAGGTCATGACCGGGGTCAGGGACGTCGAGTACGTCATCGCCGGGTCGGGCCGGATGCCGTACGAGGCGATGCCCGGCCGGACCAGGTCGAAGTGCGCCGAGGGGCGGGTCAGCGTCGCTGCTCGGTTGCTGAGGTGCCGCAGTCCTGGTTCGAGGCCTGCCGCCGACAGCTCGTCGAGGGCCGCCCGGAAGGCCTGCTCCTGGAGGTCGTTGGCGGGATGGGCCGGCTCGTCGGCGCAGGCAAGGTGCGACCACGTCCCGGTGATCTCGATGCGACCGGCGGCCTGTGCAGCCGCCGCGGCGGCGACGGCTCGGTCCACTGCTGGCCCCGGGCCCCGTTGCGCGAGAGGCCGGTGTCGACCTTGAGCTGGACCCGCGCGCGGACGGGAGCAGAGGCGACGATCTCGGCGGCTGTTCGGCCGAGGAGGCCGTCACGTGCACGCCGGCGGCGACGACCTCGCCCCACGCAGCGTCGGGACTCGCGAGCCAGCACAGGACGTCGCCGTCGTCGCCCGCCGCACGCAAGGCCATGGCTTCGTCGATCGTGGCCGACTCCCAGCCAGGTCGAGCCGGCCTGCCGGGCAGCGCGCGCCATCGGCACCATCCCGTGGCCGTAGGCATTGGCCTTCACGACCGCCATCTGCTGGGCGTTCGGTGCGCACTGCGCCAAGGCAGCCAAGTTGTCCCGGTAGGCATCGAGGTCGATGACGGCCTCGGCCTGCGGTCGTGCCACGGTCAGTCCCTCCAGTCGCGGACGTCGTCGAGCTGCCCGTCGTGGAAGGCCGCGATCGTCCCGGGCAGGGCGTGCGCCACGGTGGAGGCCGTCACCGGGCCACCACGGTTGGCGCGGACGCTGGCGGCGCCGTGCAAGAACGCTGCGAGTGATCCGGCGTCGTGCGGATCGGCTCCTGAAGCCATCAGCGAGCCCGCCAGTCCGGCGAGGACGTCGCCGGCACCCGCAGTCCCGAGCCACGGCGAGCCGGTCAGGTTGACCCTCGTCGGGCGACCCGGCGTCACCACCAGCGTGCGTGCGCCCTTGAGCAGCACCGTCGCGCCCCCACCGATGTGCGGCGTCGCGAGCGTGCGCCAACGGCTCGGCCTCGACGGCGGATCGACTCGTGCCGAGCATCGCCGCAAGCTCGCCAGCGTGCGGGGTCAGCAGTGCCGGCACGCCGAACGATCCCGGCAGATGCGCCAGCGCGCTGGCGTCGACCAGCACCGGCACGCCGTCGGCGAGAGCCGACTGCAGCTGGTGCTCGGCCTGCTCACCCCCGCCGGGGCCGACGACCCAGGCCTGCACGCGACCTGGCCCGGCGACGACCTCGGGTGCACGGTCGACGACGCGCTGGCTGAGCTGCGCCGATCCGAGGAAACGCACCATGCCTGCCATCCCAGTCAGCGCACCGGCGACGCACAGGTGCGCGGCGCCTGCGTACTCCTCGGAGCCTGCCGCGATGCCGACGACCCCGCGGGAGTACTTGTGGCTCGCAGGGTTTCGCAGCCAGTCGAACGTCTCGAGCAGCAGGTGTCCGTCGTCGGCCTCGATCGCCTCGACCGAGGGCGCTGGCAGGTGCTCTGCCAGGCCGATGTCGACGGCTGGGCAAGAGCCGTGCCATTCCATCCTGCGGCCCCGGCCGCCGGGTTGACGAGCAGCGCGTTCTTGTAGGTGCCGAACGTGATCGTGGCATCGGCCACCACACAGGTGTCGGGTCGGGTGCCGTGGTCGACGTCGACACCGGACGGCACGTCGACCGCAATCGTGTACGGACGGGCGCCAGCGATCCACTCGGCCCACTCGGCCGCCTTGCCGACCAGTCCCGGTCGCGCTCCGATGCCGAACATCGCGTCGAGGCAGTGGCGTTGATCTGACGGCGCCTCCACGACTCGTGCGCCAGCGGCCACGGCAGCCGCCAGGCCGCCGGCGTGGACCTTCTCGGGGTCGAGCAGGCACAGGTCGACTCGGACGCCACGGTCTCGCAGGTGGACCGCGGCCCACAACGCGTCGCCCCCGTTGTTGCCGGGGCCGATCAGCATCAGGACGACCTCTCCGGCCGCGACATGATCGAGTCCGTCGGCCAGGCCGCGAGCGGCACGGCGCATCGGCTCGCCAGCAGGCAGCGTGGCGGCGAGCGCCTCTTCGGCAGCGCGGATGTCGGCCACCTGGTGGGCCCTCAGCATTCGGCCACCACGAAGGCCGTCGCGACCGTCGTGTCGTGCGAGATCGACAGGTGCGTCGAGGTGATGCCGAGATCGTTGACCCGATCGAGCGCCGCCCCGCTCAGGTGCAGCTCCCGGGGCACCCGACGCGTCGTTGACGACCTCGATGTCCTGCCACGACATGCCGGCGGGTGCACGCAGCGCCTTCACGAACGCCTCCTTCGCGGCGAACCGCCCGGCCAGGGACTCCAGCGGCAGGTCGACCTCCGCCGCAGTGAACAGCCGGTCGATCATCGTCGGCGTACGCTCCAGCGTCGCGGCGAAACGCGGGATGTCGACGATGTCGACGCCGATCCCGTAGATCGTCATTCGACCGTGACGGACTTGGCGAGATTTCGCGGTTGGTCGACGTCGTGGCCGAGCTGGCTGGCGAACTCGGCGGCGAAGATCTGCAACGGCACCGTGGAGACCAGCGGCTGCAGCAGGGTCGGAACCTTGGGCAACCGGATCAGGTGGTCGGCGTACGGCACGACGTCGTCGTCGCCGTCCTCGGCC
The DNA here is from genome assembly GCF_044452305.1 of Aeromicrobium sp. UC242_57. Lineage (NCBI taxonomy): Bacteria > Bacillati > Actinomycetota > Actinomycetes > Propionibacteriales > Nocardioidaceae > Aeromicrobium > Aeromicrobium sp. UC242_57. The sequence continues at coordinate 279,422 of NZ_JBIOAM010000002.1, forward strand.
AGGACGATCGTGCGAGCGCCGCGTGCCCGGATCTCCTGGATGTTGCTGACGGTCTTCTCCTGCAGCCGGTCGCGGCCCTTGGGCGGCACGATGACGAAGACCGGCAGACCTTCCTCGATCACCGCGATGGGGCCGTGCTTGAGCTCGCCGGCGGCAAATCCTTCGGCGTGGATGTAGGCCAGCTCCTTGAGCTTCAACGCACCTTCCAGCGCCACTGGGTAGCCGACGTGGCGGCCCAGGAACAGGATCGACCGGGAGCCGGACAGCTCGGTGGCGAGCTTGCGCATCTTGTCGCCCTCGTCGAGCATGCGCTGGATCCCGTCGGGGATCTTGCCGATCTCGGCGAGGATCCCGTCGATCTCGTCGCCGTACTTCATGCCCTTGACCTGCGCGATGTACAGCGCGAGCAGGTAGCAGGCCACGACCTGGGCGAGAAATCCCTTGGTCGAGGCGACCGCGACCTCGGGCCCGGCGTGGGTGTAGATCACCGCATCGGACTCACGCGGGATCGTCGAGCCGTTCGTGTTGCAGATCGACAGCACCCGCGCCCGCTGCTGGCGCGCGTACCGGATCGCCATGAGGGTGTCCATGGTCTCGCCGGACTGGCTGATCGTGACGACCAAGGTGCTCTTGTCGAGGATCGGGTCGCGGTAGCGGAACTCGGAGGCCAGCTCGACCTCGCACGGGGTGCGGGTCCAGTGCTCGATCGCGTACTTGGCGACCATCGCGGCGTAGAACGAGGTGCCGCACGCGATGACGATGATCTTGTCGACCTCGCGCAGCTCACCATCGCTGATGCGCATCTCGTCGAGCTGCAGCAGACCGCCTGGCGTGTGACGGCCCAGCAGGGTGTCGGCGACGGCCCTCGGCTGCTCGTCGATCTCCTTGAGCATGAACCAGTCGTAGCCACCCTTCTCGGCGGCCGACACGTCCCAGTCGACGTGGTACTCGGTGGTCTCGGCAGGATTTCCGTAGAAGTCGGTGACGACGATGTCGTCGGGCGTGATCGTGACGACCTGGTCCTGGCCGAGCTCGACGGCGTCACGGGTGAACTCGATGAATGCGGCGACGTCGGAGCCGAGGAAGTTCTCGCCCTCACCACGGCCGACGACCAGCGGAGAGTTCGCGTCGCGCTCCGACGACGACGTCGGGCCGCTGGGCGTCGCAGATCACCAGCGTGAACGCGCCTTCGAGGCGTTGGCACACGGCGCGGACCGCGTCGGACAGGTCAGGCGTGCGCTGGAAGCTCGTCCGTGCAGCAGATGGGCGACGATCTCGGTGTCGGTCTCTGACAGCATCTCGTGGCCCCGCGCTTCGAGCCGCCGCAGCACCGCGAAGTTCTCGATGATGCCGTTGTGGACGACCGCGACCCGGCCGGTGTCGTCGAGGTGCGGGTGCGCGTTGGCGTCGTTGGGAGCACCGTGGGTGGCCCACCGGGTGTGACCGATGCCCGTGTGGGCGACCGGCAACGGGCTCTTCTCGAGCTCGGCGTCGAGGTTGAGCAGCTTGCCGGCCTTCTTGGCCGAGTAGATCCGACCGTCGCCGACCAGCGCGACGCCAGCGGAGTCGTAGCCCCGATACTCCAGGCGTCGCAGTCCCCCGATGACTACGTCAAGAGCAGAACGCTGACCGACGTACCGACAATTCCACACATGTCGTCAAGGGTACAAGCGACGACCGTATGGCCTGCGGTGACGTGCAGCAGCCCGGCTCGATGTCGGCCCGCAAGGGGGCCGCGTGACGCATTCGCAGGACGGAGGCGCGAGAATGGGCGCCATGACGCGCGACCACTCCCCGTATGTCGAGCTCGAGCGAGCTGCGTGGGCCGAGCTCGCGGGCGATGTGCCGCAGCCGTTGAAACCCGACGAGATCGAACGCGTCCGAGGTCTGGGCGACGAGCTCGACCTCGAGGGAGGTCCGGCAGGTCTACCTGCCGATGACCGAGCTGATCAGCATGCGCGTGCGTCTGGCTGGCGCGCTGTACCAGGCCACTGAGCACTTCCTGCACGCCAAGCAGTCCCGCCGCACCCCGTTCGTGATCGGTATCGCCGGCTCGGTCGCCGTGGGCAAGTCCACGACCGCCCGCCTGCTGCGCGAGCTCGTTGGCGCAGTCGCCCGATCATCCGGTCGTCGAGCGGTCACGACCGACGGCTTCTTGTTCCCCAATGCCGAGCTCGAACGTCGCGGGATCCTCGATCGCAAGGGTTTCCCCGAGTCCTATGACCGCAAGGCGCTGCTGCGCTTCGTGATGGAGGTCAAGTCCGGTGTCGAGGTCGTCACCGCGCCGGTCTACTCGCACCTGACGTATGACCGCACCGAAGAGGTCGTGACTCTCAAGCAGCCCGACATCGTCATCGTCGAAGGCCTCAACGTCCTCGCCCCCGCGCAGACCCGTGGCGACGGATCACCGGGGCTGGCGGTCAGCGACTTCTTCGACTTCTCGATCTACGTCGACGCCGCCGGCAAAGATCTGCGTCGCTGGTACATCGACCGCTTCCTGACACTCCGCAAGACCGCATTCGCCGATCCGGAGTCGTACTTCCACCGGTACAGCGCCTTCACCGACGAGGAGGCCGTCGATCGAGCCAGCATGCTGTGGGACACGATCAACTGGCCGAACCTGAAGGAGAACATCGCCACGACCCGCGGCCGTGCCTCGCTGGTCCTGCGCAAAGGGCCCGATCACGCGGTCAGCTGGGTGCGCCTCCGCAAGATCTAGTCGCCGACCGGCCTGGACAGCGCCGGGCTAGAGAGCGAGCGTCGACCGGACGATGCTCGCCAAGTAGTCGGCGACCTCGGCCGCCTCTTCGGGCGTCGTCGCCTCGACCATGACGCGTACCAGCGGTTCGGTGCCCGACTGACGCAGCAGCACTCGACCGGTGTCGCCCAACCGCGCTGTCGCGATGGCGACCGCACCTTGCAGGGTCGGATCGGTCTCGGCACGCGACTTGTCGACGTCAGGCACGTTGACCAGCACCTGCGGCAACCGGGTCATGACCGAGGCCAGCTCGGACAGCGTCGACCCTGTCTCGCGCATGCGCGCTGCGATGTGGACCGCGGTGAGGACGCCGTCGCCGGTCGTCGCGTAGTCGCCCATGATGACGTGGCCCGACTGCTCGCCGCCGAGATTGAAGCCACCGGTTCGCATCGCCTCGAGGACGTACCGGTCGCCCACCGCCGTCTGGACGACGGTGATGCCGGCGCCTTCGAGCGCGTGCACGAATCCGAGGTTGCTGATGACCGTCGCGACCACGGTCGACTCGGTCAGCCGACCGGCGTCACGTGCGGCCAGCGCCAAGATCGCCAGGATGTGGTCGCCGTCGACGACTGCGCCAGTCTCGTCGACCGCCAGGCATCGATCGGCGTCGCCGTCGAAGGCGAAGCCGGCGTGCGCACCATGCTGACGACTGCCTTCTGCAGGTCGTCGAGGTGCGTCGAACCACAGTTGTGGTTGATGTTGAGGCCGTCGGGCTCGGCATGGATCGTGATCACGATCGCGCCGAGCTTGCTCGAGAACACTCGGTCCGACGTCGTAGGCCGCGCCATTGGCACAGTCGAGCACGATCTTCATCCCGTCGAGTCGTCGCGGAGACGATCCGACCAGATGCTTGACGTACGCCGCGACGCCCGCCTGGCTGTCGCCGATACGGCCCACGCCAGCTCCCGGTCGGACGGTCCCAAGGCTCCTGCAGACGGTTCTCGATCTGCACCTCGAGATCGTCGTCGAGCTTGAGCCCACCGCGTGCCAGGAACTTGATGCCGTTGTCGGGCATCGCATTGTGGCTGGCGGAGATCATGACGCCCATGTCTGCCTTGAGGAAGGACGTCAGGAACGCGGCTCCAGGGGTCGGCACGACGCCGAGCCGGTGCACGTCGACCCGGCAGAAGCAAGACCCGCGACCACCGCAGCCTCGAGGAATTCACCTGAGGCGCGGGGATCGCGGGCCACGACTGCTGTGGGGCGCTGGTCAGCAAAAGCACCGACCTCACCCAGGATGTGGGCCGCCGCGACCGAGAGGTCGACGGCCAGCTCGGCGGTCAGATCACGATTCGCGAGTCCGCGAACGCCATCCGTGCCAAAGATTCGGCCCACGAACGATCAGCGCTTGCTGTACTGCGGAGCCTTACGAGCCTTCTTGAGACCAGCCTTCTTGCGCTCCTTGATGCGCGAGTCGCGCGTCAGGAGTCCGGCCTTCTTGAGGACCGGACGGTTGGCCTCTTCGTCGATCTGGTTGAGCGAGCGAGCCACGCCGAGACGCAGAGCGCCGGCCTGACCGGTCATGCCGCCACCCGTCACGCGAGCGATGACGTCGAAACGGTCCTGCAGGCCCGTCTCGGCGAAGGCTTCCTTGGCAATCTGCTGGTGCAGCTTGTTCGGGGAGGTACTCCTCGAGCGGCTTGCCGTTGACGGTCCACACGCCGGTGCCCGGAACGATGCGGACGCGCGCGATGGCCTCCTTGCGGCGACCCGTCGCAGCACCCGGAGCGATGGTCGCGGGCTTGCTGGAGGTCTCGGAAGCACCAGCGGACTCCGAGGTGTAAGCAACACCTTCGGCGTTGGTCTCGAACTCGGTCTCTTCGATGGTGGCGGTCTCAGCCATGTTTGCGCTTACCTACTCTGATCGGGAAAGTTTTACTGGGAGATCTGTGTGATCTCGAACGGCTGGGGCTTCTGGGCGGTGTGCGGGTGCTCGGGGCCGGAGTAGACCTTGAGCTTCGTGATCAGCTGATCACCCAGACGGTTCTTGGGAAGCATGCCGCGTACCGACTTCTCGATCGCCTTGCGCGCGTCCTTGTCGAGCAGGTCACCGTAAGCGATGGACTTGAGTCCACCCGGGTAGCCGCTGTGACGGTAGGCGAGCTTGTCGGTGCGCTTGTTGCCCGACAGGGCCACCTTCTCCGCGTTGACGATGATGACGAAGTCGCCACCGTCGACGTGCGGTGCATAGGTCGGCTTGTGCTTGCCGCGCAGCAGCGTCGCAGCCTGGACGGCGAGACGACCGAGGACGATGTCCTGAGCGTCGATGACGTGCCACTGACGGGTGATGTCAGACGGCTTGGGGCTGAACGTGCGCACGGCGTGACCTTCTCGTTCTTCAGATGGGGGTACGGCAACTTGAACAAACTCTTGGTGGTCGGCGCCCACGAGATGTTCGAGTGGGCACAACGACACACAAGGTTAACCGGCAAGACCCGTTCGGGTCAAAACGAGTCCGTCACACGGACCCCCCTTGGTGCGCCACATCACCCTGCGGTCTACGTTGTGAAGTGGTCCGCACCATCTTCGCGGCCCCGATTGGCACGTCACAGGAGACCCATCGTGACCGAAAAACAGACCCTGACCGTCCGCGACAACCGCACCGGCGAAGAGTACGAACTACCCATCACAGATGGAACGATTCGCGCCGGAGACCTTGGCAAGATCGGTAAATCCGACGACGACCCCGGCCTCGCTGTCTACGATCCTGGCTTCACGAACACTGCGTCCACACGCAGCGCCGTGACCTACATCGATGGCGACAAAGGCATCCTCGAGTACCGCGGCTACCCCATCGAGCAACTGGCTGAGAACTCCACGTTCCTCGAAGTCTCGTACCTGTTGATCCACGGCGAGCTTGCCGTCGCGTCAGCAGTACGAGCAGTGGGTCCACGAGATCACGTTCCACACGTTCGTGCACGAGAACGTCAAGTCCCTCATGCAGGGCTTCCGCTACGACGCACACCCCATGGGCATGCTGATGTCGTCGGTCGGCGCACTGTCGACGTTCTACCCCGAGGCTCGCAACGTCAGCGATCCCCAGGTGCGTCACGACCAGATCGTGCGACTGATCGCCAAGATGCCGACACTCGGCGCCTGGTCGTTCCGGCACGCGCAGGGCAAGCCGTACGTCTACCCCGACAACGACCTGAACTACACCGAGAACTTCCTCTCGATGCTGTTCAAGATGTCGGAGCAGACCTACAACCCCGATCCGCGACTGGTCAAGGCCCTCGACATCCTGCTGATCCTGCACGCCGATCACGAGCAGAACTGCTCGACGAACGCCGTGCGCTCGATCGGCTCGAGCCAGGTCGACCCCTACTCGGCGGTCTCCGGCGGCATCGCCGCGCTCTACGGACCGCTGCACGGCGGTGCGAACGAGGCCGTGCTGAAGATGCTTCGCCGCATCGGCACCAAGGACAAGATCCCCGCGTTCATCGAGGGCGTCAAGAACGGCGACGAGAAGCTCATGGGCTTCGGTCACCGCGTCTACAAGAACTTCGATCCGCGCGCCACGATCATCAAGAAGGCCTGCGACGACGTCTTCGAGGTCACGGGCGTCAACCCGCTGCTCGAGATCGCCCAGGGAGCTCCAGAAGATCGCGCTCGAGGACGAGTACTTCGTCAAGCGCAAGCTCTACCCCAACGTCGACTTCTACTCGGGCCTGATCTACGAGGCACTGCAGTTCCCGCCGGAGATGTTCACGGTGCTGTTCGCGATCGGTCGCACACCGGGCTGGTTGGCCCAGTGGAACGAGCTGGTCGACGATAAGGAGCAGAAGATTGCTCGCCCCAAGCAGATCTACACCGGAGACCGTGAGCTGACGTTCACGCCCCGCGAGGAGCGTTGGGCCTAGCCGACGTCCTGCACTTCCAGAACCCGTTCCGCCGCCGGCGGGACGGGTTCTGTCATGCGGGGCCACACCCGCATCCGGTTGCCGATCCACCCCCCACCCAGCCTGAGGTAGCGTTCTCCCGTGCGTCTGCGACTCGATCTTTCCTACGACGGTTCGTCATTTCGCGGATGGGCCACCCAGCCGGGCCTGCGGACCGTCCAAGGCGAGATCGAGAGCGCCTTGGCGACGATCCTGCGCCTGCCAGCCGCACCCCAGCTGACCTGCGCCGGGCGCACCGATGCTGGCGTCCACGCGCGGGGGCAGGTGGCTCACGTCGACCTCGACGACGTCGATCCGCCGACGCTCGAACGCCGCCTGCGCCGGCTGCTGCCCGCCGACATCGCGCTGCGAGGGCTCAGCGTGGCGCCAGAGGGCTTCGACGCCCGGTTCGCGGCCCTCGAGCGCCGGTACGTCTACCGGATCTGCGATGCACCAGCTGTGCCGGACCCGCTCGTCCGCCTGACCCAGGTCGCCTGGCCCCGACCGCTCGACGTCGACGCGATGAACGCCGCCGCCGCGCACCTGCTGGGCGAGCACGACTTCGCCTCGTTCTGCAAGAAGCGCGAAGGCGCCACCACGATCCGCACCCTGCTCGAGCTCTCGACCGTTCGCGTGGGCAACGTCCTCGAGACGACGGTGCGGGCAGATGCGTTCTGTCACTCCATGGTGCGCGCGCTGATGGGCGCACTGGTAGCGGTCGGTGAAGGACGTTTCGCGCCTGCCTGGGCCGGCGAGGTCCTGTCGGCTGCCACCCGCAATGCACGAGTCACCGTGATGCCGGCGCACGGTCTCGTGCTCGAAGAGGTCAGCTACCCGGATGACTCTGGTCTGGCTGCCCGGGCCGAGCAGTCGCGTCAGCGTCGTGACGTGGCCGCCGGGCCGAAGATGCGGCAGAGCTGACTTCGAGGAAGGCTTGTCGACATGTCCATCAGCTGGGAAGAAGTCGTCGCCTTCGCCGTGACCCTGCCAGAAGTGGCCGAGTCGACGTCGTACCGCACCCCGTCCCTCAAGGTCGCCGGCACCCTGCTCGGACGGCTTCGCACCGAGAGCGAAGGCGGGCTGGCCCTCAAGTGCTCGGCCGACGACAAGGAGGCGCTGCTCGCCAGCGCCGATCCGGCGTTCTACACGACGTCGCACTACGACGGCCACAACTACATCCTGGTCAATCTCGATGTCGTCGACACCGACGGCTCTTCGAGCCGATCACCGATGCCTGGCGCATCGCAGCCCCGGCCAGGCTGCTGAAGGACTCATGACAACACGCCTGCTGCGGCTCCCGCCCGCGGTGTTCACGTCCCTCGCCGCGGAGGATCCGGCGACCGCAGAACGCGTGCTAGGGCTGCCAGTGCCCGCTGAGTTCGCCGGCACGACCGACATCTGGCGATTCATGGACGCGCTGGTCACGGCCGATACGCAGAACGCCGACTGGGCGATGCAGGCCGTGCTCGAGGACGGCGTGATCGTCGGCAACGCCGGGTTCAAGGGCGCACCGGCCGGTGGCACCGTCGAGCTCGGCTACCGGATCTCGTCCCAGTACCGTCGGCGCGGGCTGGCAGTCTCGGCGGTCGCACTGCTGCTGGACGAAGCACGCCGCGACGCTCGCGTCGACCTTGTCATCGCCCGCATCTCGCCTGACAACTTCGCCTCGATCGGTGTCATCACCCGCTCTGGATTCAACCGGCTCGAAGATCACCAGCATCCACGGTGGGGGCGTCAGGTGCAGTTCGGGTACCCGCTCGCCCCGGTGACAGACTGAGCACATGTCGATCTTCGCGGGACTGCTCACCGCCGTAGCCCTCGCTGCTTCCCCCGTGACGCTCCCGCCGACCGCCGGGCCTGCCGACTACCAGCTCGGCGGAGCCTATCCACCGGCCTCCAAGGTCCAGATCGTCACCCGCGACCGCACCGACGCGCCGGCCGCGGGCGTGTACTCCATCTGCTACGTCAACTCCTTCCAGACCCAGCCGGGGCGGCTCGGCTGGTGGAAGACGAATCACCCCAGCCTGCTGCTCCGCGACAAGAACCGCCGCCTGGTGCGCGACCGCAACTGGCCTGACGAGGTCCTTCTCGACCTGCGCACCTCGAAGAAGCGTGCAGCGCTCGCCCGCATCAACCGCACCTGGTTCGACCGGTGCCAGCGCGCCGGGTTCCAGGCGGTCGAGCCCGACAACCTCGACTCATGGACCCGGTCACGCAAGCTCATCAAGAAGTCGCAGGCGGTCCGGTACGCCAAGCGGCTGGTGCGCCAAGCGCATCGCAGCAAGCTCGCGATCGCCCAGAAGAATGCACCCCAGCTCAGTCGCTCTGGCATCGGTTTCGACTTCGCAGTCGCCGAGGAGTGCGAGGTCTATCGAGAGTGCGGCAGGTACACGCGCGCGTACGGAACCCGGCTGATCGAGATCGAGTACACCGACAACGGTCGCAAGGCCTTCAACCGCGCATGCGCTGCCCGCCGGGGCAAGGCTTCCATCGTGCTGCGCGACCGGGACGTCGTGCCCGCCGGAGCCCGGGGATACCGGTACGCGACCTGCTGAGAGACTGGAGCCGTGCCAGAGCACTACTTCGACGCAACGCCCGCCAGCCCTGATCGCCGCCGCGACATCACGACCCGTATCTGGGGTCGAGAGCTGACGTTCACGACGTCGTCGGGCGTCTTCTCGCACGACGGCCTCGACAAGGCCACTTCGGTGCTGCTGCGCACCAGCACGCCCCCAGAATCAGGGATGGTGCTCGACATCGGTTGCGGATGGGGCCCGATCGCGTGCTCCCTCGCGCTGGCCGGCGCGACCGTATGGGCCATCGATCCCAATGAGCGGGCGCTCGACCTGACCCGCTCGAATGCCGAACGTCTCGGTGTCACGGTGCACGCTGCGTTGCCCGACGATGTGCCCGACGACCTGACGTTCGACGAGATCTGGTCGAATCCTCCGATCCGGATCGGCAAGGAGGCCATGCACGGCTGTTGCTGCGTTGGCTGCCGCGACTCTCGTCCGACGGCGTCGCGCGGCTCGTGGTGGGCAAGAACCTGGGTGCCGACTCCCTGCAGCGCTGGCTCATCGAGCAGGGCTGGCCCACGACCCGTGAGGCCAGCGAGCAGGGATTTCGGATCCTTCACGTGCGCCGCACGTGACGCATCGTCCTACTTGACCTTGATGGTGCGATAGATCGAGTACTTCGACGTGATGTAGGCGTTGCCCCGGTAGAGCACGCGGATCTTGTGGGTCCCCTTCTTAAGCTCGGGGAGCCGGATCGTCTTCTTGCCTCGACCACTGCCCGACAGCTTCGTCGTCACGATGCGCTTCTTGCCGTCATACACGCGAAGGTAACCGGTCGGGCTCGCGAACAGGTTGGGTCGCTCGGTGACCGTGACCTTGAGGGCGGCGCGCTTGCTCTTGCTGACCTTCTTGGGCAGCTTGGTCGTGACCTTGGCGGTGAGCTTGCGGATCGTCACGGTCTTGCGCGGCGACGATGCCTTGGGCGTCGTCCCGTTGCCGAGGTAGGCGGCCCGCAGGCTGTGCTTGCCGGGCTTGAGCGCCTTGCCGGACACGCGGGCCGAGGCGACACCGCCGGCGACCTGGCCGGTCGCGACGACGGCACCGCTGTCGGTGCGGAACTGCACCTGTCCGCTCGTCGCGCCGGGGACCGTGGCCTTGATCGTGTAGGCGGAGCCGTAGCGCGGGGAGGATGCCGGGAGGGTGACGCCGACGTTAGGACCTGCAGGGACCGCCGCGGTGCCAACCGACGCGTTGGTCAACCGGGCAAAGGCTGCCGTGGACGGGGTGATCGTGACGGTGATCGACTTGCCGGCATCGGCAGCGGTGGGCCAGTAGACGGCCGACGTGCCCTTGACGACGCCTGCGACCTTCCAGGTGTACCTGGGCGACGGCGTGCGGACCCATGATCCCAACGAGGTGCGTAGCGGCTCGCCGATCGTGAGTGCACCGCTGATCACGGGCTTGCTGAGCGGCGCCTGCACTCGGCTGAGATCGAGCAGCCCGCGGCCGCACCACTTGCGGCCTCGAGCCGTGCAGTTCAGGTCGTACACGTACCCCTCGACCCGCTTGCGTGCATAGCTCGACGACTTCGGTCGAAAGGGCGACACCGATGCATAGATCGCGTTGGTCAAGGCACCGGGCGTCGTGAAGCCCAGGGAGTAGAGCAGCGCTGCTGCGCCGGCGACCTGCGGCGCCGCCATGCTGGTGCCCTGCTGGGCCGCGTAGCCGTAGCTGGCCGACGGGCCCTGCGTGCCGGCATTGCTCAGCGAGTAGATGACGTCGTTCTTGCCCTCGACCGTCGAGTCTCCACCTGGCGCCGACAAGTCGACCGTCGATCCGATGTTGGAGTAGATCGCGCTGAAGCCCTTGGCGCTCGTCGCGCCGACCGAGATGAATCCCGGGCAGGAGGCCGGGGTGGCGAGGTTGGCGTTCGCACCGTCATTGCCTGCTGCTGCGACGAAGATCGCGCCACGGCTGTTTCCGCGCTGTGCGTAGTAGCTGAACAACTGGCAGGCCTGGTTGCGCGAGGCCTTGCTGAGCGGCGGGCTCGCCAAGGACATGTTGACGATCTTGGCCGGTCCGCTCGATGCATACTCCATCGCCGCGACGATGTCGCTGCTCCACCCACCACAGCTGCCCAGCGCACGGATGGGCTGCACCTTGACGTTCGGCGCCACCGCCGCGATTCCCTGACCATTGTTGGTGGCGGCAGCGATCTGACCGGCCACGAAGGTGCCGTGCCACGAGCTGTTGCTCTTGCGCGATCCGGGTCCGCACTCCCCTGCGGCATTCCAGTCACCCGGGTCGCTCGGGTCGTTGTCGCGGCCGCCGCCGTCGCGCGGCAGGACACCGCCGTCGCCGGAGACGAAGTCGTAGCCGGGCACGATCTTTCCGGCGAGATCAGGATGCCCGGGCAGGATGCCCGAATCGATCACTGCGACGACGGTGCCTGTCGAACCTTCGGTCTTGCGCCACAACGAGGGCGCCTTGATGCTGTAGCCACCGACCGGCGAGCTCACGGTGCTCCAGAGATTGCGCTGCGAGCTGAAGCCCGGATCGTTCTTGTTGACCGGCGGGGCGGCCTGAGTGCCCATCAGCCGATCGGGGACAGCCCACTCGACGTCGCTGCGCTCGGCAACAGCTGCGGCCACCTCGTCGGCCTCGTCACCCGCGATGGGCTCGTCGAACTCGACCGTCGAGACCTTGGTCGAGACCTTGTCGTCGGCAACGACCTCAGCTGCCGAGCCGAGTGCGGCATCAGCAGCCGCCAGCAGCCCGTCAGAGGGCACCGAGGTCGTCGTCTTGACGATGAGACCGCGCGCCAGGTCGGGGACCGTGTCGTCGACCGGGTCGGGTGCAGCTGGACCACCCTTGGCAGGAGCCAACGAGGGCTTGGGGGCCTCGTTGGCCGAGGCGCTGAAACCGGTCAGCGAGAGGGCCAGGCAGCTGACGAGCGTGACGGTCAGCGTACGGCGCGGTCCAGAAGCAGATCGAAGCATGTGCACAGACAGATTCCCCACCGAAGAACGCTCCGGGCATCTGGCCGCGGAGCAGTAGCAAGAAATTACCATTGCCCACCGACGGCAAGACGCCCGCCACCTCACGGTGACGGGCGTCCTGATGGTGACAGATGACTACTTGGCGTCGTCCTCGGCCGGAGCCTCAGCCGCATCCTCGGCCTCGGCGACAGGCGCCTCGGTCTCGAGAACTTCCTCGGCCGGAGCCTCGGACTCCACATCGGTCTCGACCTCTTCGACCGGGGCGGCCTTCTCGGTCTTGGCCTTCTTGGCAGTCTGGTTCTGAGCGCCGAACTGCTTGGCCTCGACGATCTCGATGACGGCCATGGGGGCGTTGTCGCCCTTGCGCGGCGCGACCTTCGTGATGCGCGTGTAGCCGCCGGGACGGGTCGCCATGGCGGGACCGATCTCGGTGAACAGCGTGTGCAGGATGCTCTTGTCACGGATGACCTTGACGACCTGGCGGCGGTTGGCCACCGTGTCGGTCTTGGCCTTGGTGATCAGTGCTTCCGCGTAGGGACGCAGACGGCGGGCCTTGGCCTCCGTCGTCGTGATCTTGCCGTGCTCGAACAGGTTCTGCGCGAGGTTGGCAAGGATCAGACGCTGGTGCGACGGGCTACCGCCGAGGCGAGGTCCCTTGGTGGGGGTGGGCATTGTTGTTCTCCAAAATCTTTCAGGCTGTGGCCGTCAAGGTCGGGCAGTACTCAGTACTGCTCGTCCTCGGCGAAGCTGGCGTCGTCGTCGTACGCATCGATGACAGCGGACGGATCGAATCCGGCCGGGCTGTCCTTGAGCGAGAGGCCCATCTCGATGAGCTTGGCCTTGACCTCGTCGATCGACTTCGAACCGAAGTTGCGGATGTCGAGCAGGTCCTGCTCCGAGCGCGTGACGGCGGCCCACGGTGTGGACGCCCTCGCGCTTGAGGCAGTTGTACGAGCGGACCGTGAAGTCGAGGTCTTCGATCGGCAGAGCCAGGTCGGAGCAAGCTGCTCGTCGACCGGGCTCGGGCCGATGTCGATACCTTCAGCCTCGACGTTGAGCTCGCGCGCCAGACCGAACAGCTCGACGAGAGTCGAACCGGCCGACGCGATCGCGTCACGAGGAAGAATCGACTTCTTGGTCTCGACATCGATGACGAGCTTGTCGAAGTCGGTACGCTGCTCGACACGAGTCGCCTCGACCTTGTAGGTCACCTTCAGGACCGGCGAGTAGATCGAGTCGACCGGCATGCGGCCGATCTCTTCGTCACCGGACTTGTTCTGAACCGCCGACACGTAGCCGCGGCCACGCTCGACGACGAGCCGATCTCGATCTTGCCCTTGCTGTTGAGCGTGGCGATGTGCAGATCGGGGTTGTGGACCTCGACACCAGCCGGGGGCTGGATGTCGGCGGCGGTCACGTCACCTTCACCCTCCTTGCGGAGGTACATCACGACAGGCTCGTCGTTCTCTGACGAGACGACAGTTCCCCTTGAGGTTCAAGATGATCTCGGTGACATCCTCGGTCACGCCGGGGATGGTCGAGAACTCGTGAAGCACACCGTCGATCTTGATCGAGGTGACAGCTGCACCCGGGATCGACGACAGCAGCGTACGACGCAGCGAGTTGCCGAGGGTGTAGCCGAAGCCGGGCTCGAGAGGCTCGATGACGAACCGCGAACGGAAATCGTCGACAACCTCTTCGGACAGGGCGGGGCGCTGGGCGATCAGCATAGTTTTCTTCCTTTCCGAACCAACCGATATTTGAAGGTCCGGGTAGTGCTCCGTTGCCAGAGCGGGTGGGAGATCAGATCTTGGAGTAGAACTCCACGATCAGCTGTTCCTGGATCGGAACCGTGATCTGCTCGCGAACGGGACGCTGGTGGACGAGGATGCGACCGCGGTCGGGCGCAACGTCGATCCAGCCGGGGACGGTGTCCTTGTCGTGGGTCTCACGCGCGACGATGAACGGCGTGGTCTCCAGCGACTTGGGCTTGACGTCGATGATGTCGTGCTTGCTCACCTGGAACGACGGGATGTCGGTCTTGACGCCATTGACGATGAAGTGACCGTGGTTGACGGCTGACGAGCGTGACGACGCGTACGGGCGAAGCCTGCACGGTAGACGACGTTGTCGAGACGCGACTCCAGGATCTGGAGCAGGTTGTCACCGGTCTTGCCGGGACGACGCGAGGCGAGCTCGTAGTACTTGCGGAACTGCTTCTCGAGCACTCCGTAGGTGTAACGCGCCTTCTGCTTCTCGAGCAGCTGGTTGCGGTACTCCGACTCCTTGACGCGCGCGCGGCCGTGCTGGCCGGGAGGGTAAGGACGCTTTTCGAATGCAGCGTCACCACCGACGAGGTCGATGCCGAGACGGCGCGACTTCTTGGTGAGAGGTCCGGTGTAACGGGCCATGAGTGATAACTCCTAGAAAATTCGTGGGGCAGCGACGACGTCAGAGACGACGGTGCTTGGGAGGACGGCAGCCGTTGTGGGGGCTGGGGGTCACGTCGGAGATGGTGCCGACCTCGAGGCCGACTCCGCTCAGCGACCGGATCGCCGTCTCGCGGCCCGAACCGGGGCCCTTCACGAAGACGTCGACCTTCTTCATCCCGTGCTCCATCGCCTGACGACCGGCCGACTCGGCGGCCATGCCGGCGGCGAACGGTGTCGACTTGCGCGAGCCCTTGAATCCGACGGTTCCGCCGGAAGCCCACGAGATCACGGCGCCCGAAGGATCCGTGATGGTCACGTGTGTGTTGTTGAACGTGCTCTTGATGTGGGCTTCGCCCGCAACGACGTTCTTCTTCTCTTTGCGGCGGACCTTCTTGCCAGCTGTCTTAGGAGGCATGCGCTATCACTTCTTCTTTCCGGCGACGGTGCGCTTGGGGCCCTTGCGGGTACGCGCGTTGGTCTTGGTGCGCTGGCCACGAACGGGCAGGTGCGCACGGTGACGGCGGCCCTGGTAGCTGCCGATCTCCATCTTGCGGCGAATGTCAGCCGTGACGGTACGACGCAGGTCGCCCTCGGTCTGGTAGTTCGCTTCGATGTGATCACGAAGCGCGACGAGGTCATTGTCGTCGAGCTCGTGGACGCGCTTGTTCGGGTCGATCCCGGTAGCGGCGAGGGTCTCGACGGCGCGGGTGCGGCCGATCCCGAATACATATGTGAGTGCGATCTCGATGCGCTTTTCGCGCGGGAGATCTACTCCTACGAGGCGTGCCATGTAGGCATTTCCTTCCGTTGAGCGAGGTGTGGTCACCTGATGCATCCCGACTGCCTCCCAGGCTGCTCCTCCCAGGAGGGAAAGAGTGCTCCTGGAGCCGGGCCCCGGCCTACGCTTCCGGGGGTGACCCGCCGCCTGCCAGAGATGAATCTGTCGGGTGGTGGGAGCGATCAGATGTTTCGTGTTGCTACTGCTGTGAAGAAGCTTGCTTAGCCCTGACGCTGCTTGTGACGCGGGTTTTCGCAGATCACCATGACGCGGCCATGGCGACGAATCACCTTGCACTTGTCACAGATCTTCTTCACGCTCGGGTTGACCTTCATCGAGAGTCTCTCTTTGCGATCTGAACGTGGCTGTTGAGTTTGTTGCTGTCGTGCTGTGCTGCTCTTTACTTGTAGCGGTAGACGATGCGCCCGCGGGAGAGGTCATACGGCGAAAAGCTCCACGACGACCCGGTCCTCGGGAAGGATGCGGATGTAGTGCTGACGCATCTTGCCGCTGATGTGCGCGAGAACCTTGTGGCCGTTGGCCAGCTCGACGCGGAACATTGCGTTGGGCAGCGCCTCGACTACGGCACCTTCCATCTCGATGACGCCTTCTTTTTTCGCCATAACCTCTTCTTTGGTTGCACTGCTGGGGTGTAGCCTGGTTCTGGTGTAGCCCGTCTACCATCGGCCGGGGCGCATCATTGTGACACCGCCGAAGCGGCGACCGGAGCACTGATTTCATGCACAAAGACGTGGACCCAGAAAGGCCGACTCCCAATTCTACGCCTACGCGGGCGGCAGACTCAAATCGCGGTCATCCCGTCGACCGCCGCCTGGGCCACCTGGTCGACCAGGGCGACCCCCCTCCTCGGCGCGTGTTGCCGTCGGAGAGCACAGCGACGAGGTAGGTGCGGCCTGCCGCTTCGATCCTGCCGATGCTCGTGACGTCCCACGCCCCGGTGGTCGAGCGCTGCAGGAAGCCCACCTTCAGCGCAGCATCGCCGCTGTCGTCCGCCGCAGCGGAGACACCGAAGTTCTGGGCCTCGACGACGTTTGACATCAGGTCGGCCACATACTCCTGCGCGCTGGCCGTCAGCACCGAGCCTGAACCGAAGACCACTTGCAGCAGCGCGATCTGGTCGTCGCTCGTGGTCTGGGTGAGCCCCCAGCTGCCGTTGGCGCCGACCTCGGTGTCGTCCAGGCCGATCAGCTGGTTGAACGCGTCGAGGCCTTCCTTGCCGCCGACGGCCTCGAACAACGCGGTGGCCGCTGCGTTGTCGCTCCGCTCGATCATCGCCGCGGCTTGTGCCCGCTCGCTGTCGCTCATTTCCGTGCCAGCCTGCTGGTGCCCGTGCAGGAGCGCGGCGAGGATGTCGACCTTCACGATGCTCGCGGTGTCGAACTCGCCTCCGCCGTAGGTCAGGGCCGCTCCCGAGTCGAGGTCGAGCACCGAGACCGAGTACCTCGCGTCCGTGGAGATGGCTTCCAGCGCGACCGTCGTCGGTTCTTCCGCCGTGGTCGTCGTCTGCGAGACCGGGGTCAGCGGAGCCACGGCAACCGTCGACACTCCGGCACTGGAGTCCTGGGCCGTGGCGAGCGCTGCCCCACCGATCAACGTGCCGGTCAGCACCGCACTGGTGAGCCATGTCTTGAACGTCCACGTCATCATGATTCGACGCTAGGAACGACGCCTGGGCGCATCCTCCGCGCACGCTGTCACTCGCATGTGAGCCGTCTCCGACGGGACCTTGGTCCCGCGTTCATGTCACACCAGCCCCACGCGTCACGTAGAGTGTCGGCGTGTCGCGTTCACCGATTGCACTTGCTGTGCTACTTTTCGCCGCTCTTCTGGTTCCGGCGAGCCCTGCGCAGGCCGCCTACAGCGTGCTCTGCACGGGCTACTCGTCGTGCGAGGGCAAGGGCTACTCGCACGGCGGCTACGAGTCGCACAAGGGCACCAGCGACTGGAACATGTACACCGGGACGAACTGCACCAACTACGTCGCCTACCGCCTCGTCACGACCAACGGCATGCCCAACAAGCGTCCCAAGGCCGGCGTCGGCAACGCCCGCGACTGGGGCACCACGATGTCGTCGGTCACCGACAACGTCCCCACGGTCGGATCCGTCGCCTGGTGGGGCAAGACCGGCAATCACGTCGCGTACGTCGAGAAAGTCGTCTCCTCGACCGAGGTCTTGGTCTCCGAGTCCAACTGGAGCGGCGCGTTCGACTGGCGCAAGATCACCAAGTCGGGCTCCGGCTGGCCCGATGGATTCATCCACTTCTCCGATCCGCGGATCGTCAACGAGACCAAGCCCGAGGTCGTCGGCACACCCAAGGTCGACACCGCGATCAAGGCAACGGGCGGGGTGTGGAGCCCGACGGGCAACACCTACACGTACCAGTGGCTGGCCAACGGCACCGCGATCAGCGGCGCGACCGCCAAGACGTTCACTCCATCCGCAACCCACGCCACCAAGAGCTTCTCGGTCCGGGTCACCGCGGCTCGTCCGAGCTATCCGACGGTCAACGTCACTTCGCCGGCGATCGAGGTCGAGCGCGGCACGTTCAAGAGGACCACCGCCCCCGCCGTGACCGGCACCCCCAAGGTCGACTCGACCCTCACCGCTGCATCGGGCGCCCTGGCCCCGGTTGCGACCAACCAGACCTACCTGTGGTTCGCCGATGGCGTCGCGATCAGTTCCGCACGCTCGTCGACGTTCAGTCCCGGGCCCGAGCTCGTCGGCAAGAAGATCAGCGTGCGGATCAGATCGGCCCGCAGCGGATACACGACCAACGAGGCGACCTCGGCGCAGGCCGCCGCGGTCGCGCTGGGCGATATTCTCTCGACGGTCCGACCTGCGATCTCCGGCACCGCCGCGGTCGGCTCCCGCCTCACGTCGTCGGCGGGCACCTGGTCCAAGACCGGGCTCACACTCGGCTACCAGTGGCGGGCCAACGGCGTGGCCATCGCCGGCGCCACGGCGGCACGCTACGACGTGACCCCCGCTGATCGAGGCAAGACGCTCGACGTCGTGGTGACCGCTCGCCGCAACGGCTACGTCTCGGCGACGGCCGCCGCGCGCTCGACGACCGCCGTGGTGCCAGGAACCTTCACGGCACGGTCTGCCCCCACCGTCTCCGGCGCGATGCGAGTCGGCTCGAAGCTGACCGCGTCGACTGGCAGCTGGTCAGCCACCGGTGCCTACTCCTACCAGTGGTACTCAGACGGCTCCGCGATCAAGGGAGCGACGCAACGCACCTACGTGCCGACTCGCCACGACCTGGGTGATCGGCTTCGCGTGCGGGTCACGTTGCGCCGTGACGGCTTTACCACCGCTTCCGCGCTCTCTGCTCGCGCCGCCGCCGTGACGTCCGGCCGCATCAGCATCTCCGCCGCGCCCACCGTCACGGGCTCACCACGCCTCGGCTCGGTGCTGAAGGTCGCCCCCGGCGTCCACTCCCCCAGCAACACGTCGCTGCGCTACCAGTGGCTGCGGGACGGCAAGAAGATCTCCGGTGCGACCAAGCGGACGCACCGCGTGTCGAAGACCGACCTCGGTCATCGACTGACCGTCAAGGTGACCATGTCGGCGAGCGGCTACACGCCCCGGTCGAGCACCACGGCGAGCATCGGCCGGGCCACGGCGACCGCCAAGCTCTCGGCCTCAGCGTCGGCACCGGGCAGCCGGAAGGTCACCTTCTCGATCAGGGTCTCCGCCTCCCGGACAGCAGCACCCGATGGCACGGTGACGATTCGTTCGGGCACCAAGAGGCTCGTGACCGCCAAGGTACGCCGGGGCCGTGCCACGGTCTCGCTGAGCAAGCAGCCGGTCGGACGTCAGACCTACCAGCTCACGTTCAACGGCACCAAGACCGTGTCGACCGCGACGTACAGCCGCTCCGTCACGGTGCGCTGAGAGCGGCTCACCATCGCGGCCGCGGCAGCACGCCAGCTTTTTTCTTTTTCTCTCGTGTTCCGCGTCACGATCGCGAGTCAGCCCCGTCTCATCTGCGATCGGAATCAGTCGTCGGCTCCGTCAGGTGCCCGACGACATCCCAAGATGCCGCGTGAGGACAGCTCAGGAGACGTATGAACACTCGGAAACTCGCGGAGGTCGCAGACCTTCCCGGACTCGACGATCTCGAGACGTCCGAGCTGCTTGCACTGGTCCATCAGGGCAACCGAGCGGCCTACGCGACGCTCTACGACAGATATGCCTACCCCGCTCACCGCCTGGCACGCCACCTCGGCATGCGCGACGAAGCCGAGGACGTAGTGGCGGAGTCGTTCGCACGGATCCTGGATCTCATGCGACGAGGCAAGGGTCCCGCCTCCAACTTCCGCAGCTACCTGTTCACGACAGTGCGCCACGAGGCTGGCCACCGCGCCAAGGCCCGCCAGAAGGTCGTGCCGACCGATGACGAGTCGCAGATCGACTCTCCCGTGCCGTTCGGCGGCAACCAGCTCGACCAGTTCGAGCGCAGCACGATCCGGGCCGCCTACGAGTCGCTGCCCCCGCGATGGCAGAGCGTGCTGTGGCAGCTCGACGTCGAAGGGCACAAGCCGCACGAGCTGGCGGAAGCACTCCACGTGTCACCCAACAGCGTTTCAGCGCTCGCGTACCGGGCCAGGGCGGGCCTTCGAGAGGCCTATCTGCAGCAGCACGTCGCTGGCGCCGACCCTGGAGCCAGCCAGGCCTGCGTCGACGCGCGTTCACAGCTCCCCCTCGCTCGTGCAGCACTCAGCGGGTTCCCGAGCAGTCGAAAAGACTCATGCTCATCTGGCACACTGCGAGGAATGCATGGCGGCCTACACGGACCTGCAGGCGACCGGTTCCGAGATCGGGCTCCCTGTCCCGGCGTTGCCACGCTGATCCGAGCACGTCCATCCCTGACCGTTTCCGACACCTGAAAGGCCGCACCGTCCCGTGACAGAGATGTCGAGCATGACCTCCGAAGTCAGCGATGCCGAGCTGATCAGTGCCGTCCGCACCGGTGACCTCGACTCGTACGGCGAGCTGTTCGCGCGCCATCGGGATGCTGCGACCCGTCTCGCACGGCAGCTCGTCCCAGGTCCAGACGCCGACGACCTCGTGGCTGAGTCGTTCGCCAAGGTCATGACGGTGCTGCAGGCAGGCAAGGGACCCGACGAGTTCTTCCGCGCCTATCTCCTGACGAGCATCCGTCGGCTGCACATCGACCGCATCCGGGCGGGCAAGCGGCTGCGCACGACAGGTGACGAGGCCGAGCTCGACCGCGCCGTCGAGTTCGTCGACCCAGCCGAGATGAAGTTCGAGCAGCAGGCCGCCGCGGAGGCGTTCGCATCGCTGCCTGAGCGGTGGCAGATGGTGCTGTGGCACCTCGACGTCGAGGGCCAGAAGCCCGCACAGGTCGCCCCGCTGCTCGGCATGACCGCGAACAGCGTCTCAGCGCTCGCCTACCGCGCTCGCGAGGGTCTCCGCGCGGCCTACCTGCAGAGCCACTTGGCGCCTACCCTCGACGATGCGTGCAAGACCACGACCGGCCTTCTGGGCCAGTACGTCCGCCAGTCCTTGCGAGCTCGTGACACGGCGAACGTCGAGAAGCACCTCGACACGTGCAGCCGCTGCTCCGGGCTGTACCTCGAGCTCGTCGAGGTCAACGGCAATCTGTCCGGACTGCTCGCCCCGGCGCTGCTGGGCACGGCCGCCGCCGGCTACCTCGGAGCGACCGGCACCCTCGCCTCGATGGGTGCACTTCTGGGCTCGGCGCCCAAGAAGCTTCAGAGCGCCACGTCCAACAGCCCGGTGACAGTCGCTGCCGTCGGCGCCGCCACACTGGCAGTCGTGGCGGGAGTGGTCGGCATCGCAGTCGTCGCCAGCGGCGACGAGGCGCCTCCGGCTGCCAGGACGCAGCCCTCCCCCAGCTCACCACCTTCTGCCCCGGCCCCGACGTCGGCACCGTCCGAGCCAGCTGCGACCAAGCCCTCCCCCGAGGACGACGACGCCGACCTCGCCTCGCCGCCGTCCCAGCCACCGCCCTTCGTGCCGGCTCCGGTCGACCCAGAGCCGCAGAAGGACGATGTCGAGCCCACGACGCCCGCGCCCACCACGAAGCCGACTCCCCGGCCGACCAAGACTCCGCGGCCCAGTCCGACCCCCACGACCCCTGCACCGACGACGCCCACTCCGCTCGGACCCACCGCGACGAACTACTCGACCTCGGTCGCCTTCACCGACAACCCGGACGAGAACCTCGAACGCCAGGTGGCCGTGGCGGTCTCGGCCGGTGGCGAGGCACCACGCGGAAACACGGTCACGGTCTCGATGAGCTTCGACGCGCTTTCGGGTCCCGTGACGTTTCGCGGAGGTTCCATCGCCAGCTGGAACTGTGACTCGTTCGCATCCGGAGACACCATGACCGCCATGACCTGTTCACGTGTCCAGACCGGATCGTCGGTGCCGGCCATCGTCTTCTCCGTGCATGGCGTGAACCCGGGCGTGCGGATCAACGTCGCAGCCACGGACAATGTCGACAGCGGCTTCTGAGACCACCGCGCGGGCCTGCAACTACGGCAATCCGAGCAGCTGTCCCCCGTTCTGACCTCTAGGCGACGGCGTCGAACACGACGAGCCACGTTCCGTCGACGTTTTCGACGTCGTAGGACTCACCCGGGTTGTCATTGCCCCAGTCGATCGTGACTTTGGCGGTCGTCCCCTGCGACGGGCCAGCCGTGTAGGTGACGTCGTCGAGCTCGGTCCCCTCGTCTGCGAAGGAGCCTTCAGCCGCCTCGACGTCGCCGCAGTCGACTGCGGACGGCGTCACCACGAGCGCCTTCACAGCGTCGCAGTCTCCGGCGTCGAGGGCGCGCATCGGCTGCTCCACGGCTGCAGCCGGACCGGATGCCGCTGATGCGGTCGGAGCGGTCGGGGCAGGCGACTCAGTCGACCCACCCCCACCGGAGTCTGACGTCCCGCACGCAGCCACCAGGACGAGGGACATGGCAGCAAGCAGGAGTCTCATGCTCCTAGTCTCCCCCATAGGGCACACCGAGCTCAGCGAGTCGTGCCTTGCCGCCGTCGAGCGCCGTCAGCACCCACGCCCCGCGGTCGGTCAACGTGAAGGTGTGCTCGAAGTGCGCGGCCCACGATCCGTCAGTCGTCACGACGGTCCAGTCGTCGGCCAATGTCCGCGAGTCGGCGGTGCCGAGCGAGACCATCGGCTCCACGGCCAGGGCCAGACCCTTGACGAGCTTGGGGCCGCGGCGCGGCTTGCCGTAGTTGTAGACGCTGGGCGGCTGATGCATCTCTGAACCGATGCCGTGACCCGTGTAGCCCTCGACGATGCCGTAGTCACCGGCTTGCGAGATCGTGGTCTCGATCGCGTGGCTGATGTCGGTCAGACGTCCACCGAGCCGGGCCGCGGCCAGACCCCGCCACAGCGACTCCTCGGTGACTCGCATCAGCTCGCGCACCTCGTCGGGCACGTCACCGACGGCCACAGTGATCGCAGCGTCGCCGTGCCAGCCGTCGACGATGGCCCCACAGTCGATCGAGACGATGTCGCCGTCACGCAGCACCCCGCGAACCCGGGATCCCGTGCACGACCTCGTCATTGACCGACGTGCAGATCACCCCGGTGAAACCGTGATAGCCGAGGAAGTTGGACGTCGCGCCGCATGACCGGATCGACTCGTGCGCGATGGCGTCGAGCTCACCGGTCGTGACACCGGCCACTGCACTCGATCGCAACAGCTCCAGTGTCTTGGCGACGACCAGGCCAGCGGCCCGCATCGACTCGATCTGCGCCGGAGTCTTGATCTCGATACCGCGCTCGAACATGCGCTGAGCAACCAGACTGACTAGGAGGGAAGCGCTGCGTCGATGCGCTTGGTGACCTCGTCGACATCGCCCATGCCGTCGACCTTGATCAGCTGACCACGCGAGCTGTAGACCTCGATCAGCGGCGACGTCTCGGCGGTGTAGACGTCCTGTCGGTGCCGGATGACCTCTTCGGTGTCATCGGCCCGACCGCTGGTCTCCGCCCGCTTCAGCAGCCGCTGGATGAGCTCTTCGGAATCGACGACCAGCTCGATGACGCCGTCGAGGGGCGTGCCCAGCTCGTCGAGGATCCCGTCGAGCGTCGCGACCTGGTCGACCGTGCGCGGGTAGCCGTCGAGGATGAAGGCCTCACGCGCATCGTCTTGTGCCAGCCGGTCCCTGACCATGGCGTTCGTGACCTCGTCGGGCACGTACTCGCCCGCATCCATGTAACGCTGCGCAGCCTGACCGAGCTCGGTCTGGTCACGCACGTTCGCGCGGAAGATGTCACCCGTGGAGATGTGCGCTCCACCGATGCGTTCGGCCAAGGACACTGCCTGTGTGCCCTTGCCCGCTCCGGGAGGACCCATGATGAGGAGACGCATTTACTTGAGGAACCCTTCGTAGTTGCGCTGCTGCAACTGGCTTTCGATCTGCTTGACGGTATCGAGGCCGACGCCGACGATGATCAGCAAGGTCGTGCCGCCGAACGGGAAGTTCTGGCTGGCACCGATCAAGGCGATGGCGATCATCGGGATGAGCGCGATGAGACCGAGGTACAGCGCACCCGGTGCCGTGATGCGGCTCAGGACGTAGGCCAGGTACTCCTGCGTGGGACGCCCAGCACGGATGCCCGGGATGAACCCGCCGTACTTCTTCATGTTGTCGGCCACTTCTTCGGGGTTGAAGGTGATCGACACGTAGAAGTAGGTGAAGAACACGATCAGGGTGAAGAAGGTGATCATGTAGAGCGGGTGATCGCCCTTGACGAAGTTGTCGTTGATCCAGGTGGCCCAACCGGCACCCGAGTTGAACTGCGCCATGAGCGCTGGGAGGTACATCAGCGAGGAGGCGAAGATGACCGGGATGATGCCGGCCTGGTTGACCTTGAGCGGGATGTACGTCGAGGATCCGCCGAACATGCGGCGACCCACCATGCGCTTGGCGTACTGCACCGGGATACGGCGCTGAGCCTGCTCGATGAAGATCACGGCCGCGACGATGACCAGACCGATGAGGATGACCATCGTGAAGGTCGTCCAGCCCTTGGTCTGCTTGATCTGCCACATGGCGCCGGGGAACGTCGCGACGACCTGCGTGAAGATCAAGATCGACATGCCGTTGCCGACACCCCGGTCGGTGATCAGCTCGCCGAGCCACATGATCACGGCGGTGCCGGCGACCATCGTGAGCACGATGAGCAGGAAGGACAGGATGCTGTCCTCGTTGTACAGCAGCGGACCAGTCTCAGCACCGCCGAACAAGTTGCCGCTGCGGGCCAACGCCACGATGCCGGTGGCTTGCAAGATTGCCAGCCCCAGCGTCAGGTAGCGGGTGTACTGCGTGATCTTGGTCTGTCCGGCCTGGCCCTCTTTCTTGAGGGCCTCCAGACGGGGGATCACGACGACGAGCAGCTGCAAGATGATGCTGGCCGTGATGTAGGGCATGATGCCCAGCGCAAACACGGTCAGCTGCAGCAGGGCGCCGCCGGAGAAGACGTTGATGAGCGCGAACAGGCTGCTGTTCTCGCCAGTGGAGGCCGCGTCGACGGCGTCTCTCACGTTCCCGACATTGATGCCGGGGGCCGGCATCGTCGATCCCAGACGGAACAAGACGATGACGAACAGGACGAAGAGGATCTTTTTACGCAGATCGGGCGTCCGGAACGCATTAACGAAGGCGCTGAGCACCGCGATCCTCCTCGTGCACGTGGTGTGCTTCGGTATGACGGACAAAAGCGGGCTTTCGCCCGCTAGATGACTCTAACAGCCCAGATGAGCAGCCGGGGCAGGACGTGCGTCCTGCCCCGAACAGCATCAACCAAGAATGGTGACGCTGCCGCCTGCTGCTTCGATCTTGGACTTGGCCGAGGCCGAGAACTTGGTCGCCGTGATGTTGACCTTCACGGTGATCTCGCCCTGTCCCAGGACCTTGACGGGCTGGTTCTTGCGAACCGCGCCGTTGGCGACGAGCGACGCGATGTCGACGTCTCCACCCTGGGGGTACAGCCTCGATGCGATCGAGGTTGACGACCTGGAACTCCACGCGGAACGGGTTCTTGAACCCCTTCAGCTTGGGCAGGCGCATGTGGATGGGAACCTGTCCACCCTCGAAGCCGGCGGGAACCTGGTAACGAGCCTTCGTACCCTTGGTTCCGCGACCAGCCGTCTTGCCCTTCGAGCCCTCACCACGACCAACACGGGTCTTGGCAGTCTTGGCTCCAGGGGCCGGGCGCAAGTGATGCAGTTTAAGCGCCATGATCAGTCGACCTCCTTGACGTCCACGAGGTGCGGGATGGACTCAGCCATGCCGCGGAGCTCGGGACGATCCTCAACGACAACCACGTCGCCGATCCGCTTGAGACCGAGCGAGCGCAGGGTGTCGCGCTGGTTCTGCTTGCGTCCGATACCGGACTTGGTCTGGGTTACCTGAAGCTTGGCCATCAGACACCCGCTCCGGCATCAGCCTTGGCCTTGGCCTCGGCGATGCCTTCCTTGCCGGCGCGAAGCAGAGCTGCCGGAGCAACCTCTTCGACCGTCAGGCCACGACGCGCTGCAACCTGCTCAGGCGATTCGAGGAGCCTCAGGGCTGCCACGGTCGCGTGAACGATGTTGATCGCGTTGGACGAGCCGAGCGACTTGCTCAGGACGTCGTGGACGCCAGCAGCCTCGAGCACGGCGCGGACCGGTCCACCGGCGATGACGCCGGTACCCGGGGACGCGGGGCGCAGGAAGACGACGCCAGCCGCCTTCTCGCCCTGCACGGGGTGCGGGATGGTGCCCTGGATCCGGGGAACGCGGAAGAAGGACTTCTTGGCCTCTTCGACGCCCTTCGAGATCGCGGTAGGCACTTCCTTGGCCTTGCCGTAACCGATGCCGACCTGACCATCGCCGTCGCCGACGATCACGAGAGCGGTGAAGCTGAAGCGACGACCACCCTTGACGACCTTGGCGACACGGTTGATCGTGACGACCTTCTCGATGTACTGCGACTTCTCGGCTCCGCGGTCGTTGCCACGACCCCGTCCGCCTCCGCCTCCGCGGCGCTGCTGCCCGCTCATGCGGCACTCCTCACGATGTGGATTTCAGTGGTGTTGGTCATCAGAACTCCAGTCCGCCCTCGCGAGCGCCATCCGCGAGAGCGGCGACGCGACCGGCGTACTTGTTGCCCGCGCGGTCGAAGACCACGGTGCCAACGCCAGCTGCCTTGGCGCGCTCGGCGACGAGCTCGCCGACGCGCTTGGCCTTGGCCGACTTGTCATCGCTCGAAGCGCGCAGGTCGGCTTCCATCGTCGACGCCGATGCGAGGGTGTGTCCCTCGAGGTCGTCGACGATCTGAGCAACCATGTGCTTGCTGGAGCGAGTGATGACGAGACGCGGACGCTCCGCCGAGCCGTGGATCTTCTTGCGACCACGGATCTGGCGACGCAGGCGCGAAGCCGTACGACCCTTGATGCTCTTGTTGTGCCTGATCGAGATAGCCATGGACTACTTACCAGCCTTTCCGACCTTGCGACGAACATGCTCGCCGGAGTAACGGACACCCTTGCCCTTGTAGGGCTCGGGCTTGCGGATCTTGCGGATGTTCGCAGCGACCTCGCCGACAGCCTGCTTGTCGATGCCGATGACCGAGAAAGCCGTGGGCTTCTCGACGGCGAACGTGATGCCCTCGGGAGCCTTGACGACGACCGGGTGGCTGAAGCCGAGTGCGAACTCGAGCTCCGTCGGGCCCTTGGCGACGACGCGGTAACCGACGCCGACGATCTCGAGCTTCTTCTCATAGCCCTCGGTGACACCGACGACCATGTTGCTGATCAGCGTGCGCGACAGGCCATGGAGGGCCTTGCTGCGACGCTCGTCGTTCGGACGCTCGACCGAGAGCGAACCGTCGTCGGCCTTGTTGACCGTGATGGGTTCGGCAACGGTGTGCGCGAGCTCGCCCTTCGGGCCCTTGACGCGAACGTCCTGGCCTTCGATGGTGACCTCGACGCCCGAAGGGATCGTGACAGGAATCTTGCCAATGCGTGACATGGTTCAGGCCCCTCTCACCAGACGTAGGCGAGGACTTCTCCGCCTACGCCCTTCTGGTTGGCCTGGCGGTCAGTGAGCAGACCCTGGCTGGTCGAGATGATCGCCACGCCGAGGCCACCGAGGACCTTGGGCAGAGCGGTCGACTTCGCGTAGACGCGCAGTCCCGGCTTGCTGATGCGGCGGATACCGGCGATCGAACGCTCGCGGTGCGGGCCGTACTTGAGGGTGATGGTCAGCGTCTTGCCGACCTCGCCCTCGGCGGGCTCAGCGACGTCGATCGACGTGATGTAGCCCTCCTGCTTCAGGATCTCGGCGACGCCGGCCTTCAGCTTGGAGTACGGCATCGACACGCTGTCGTGGTATGCCTGGTTGCCGTTGCGGACACGCGTGAGCATGTCTGCGATCGGATCGGTCATTGTCATGAGTGTGTGTTTCCATTTCTCGCCGCGGTTTCCGTATCGTCTTCAGCTGAACGAGCAAGCTGGATCGTTCGAGTGAGAAGGGACCTACGCCGTAGTTAGAGGTAAGTGATTACCAGGGAGCTCTTGGTGATGCCCGGGCAGCTCACCGCGGTGTGCCATCTCGCGAAGGCAGATGCGGCAGAGCCCGAACTTCTTGTAGACCGAGCGGGGTCGGCCACAACGCTGGCAACGGGTGTAGCCGCGAACC
Organism: Aeromicrobium sp. UC242_57; assembly: GCF_044452305.1. Lineage (NCBI taxonomy): Bacteria > Bacillati > Actinomycetota > Actinomycetes > Propionibacteriales > Nocardioidaceae > Aeromicrobium > Aeromicrobium sp. UC242_57. Next base: position 307,504 of record NZ_JBIOAM010000002.1, read on the forward strand.
GCAAACTTGGGCTTGCGAGCGGCCTTGACCTTGAGTCCAGTCTTCGCCATGTCAGTTCTCCTTGTAGGGGAAGCCGAGCAGCTTGAGCAGCGCGCGCCCCTCGTCGTCGTTGGTCGCCGTCGTCACGATCGTGATGTCCATACCACGCGAGCGATCGATCTTGTCCTGATCGATCTCGTGGAACATGACCTGCTCGGTCAGACCGAACGTGTAGTTGCCGCGGCCGTCGAACTGCTTGGGGCTCAGGCCACGGAAGTCGCGGATGCGGGGCAGCGCGAGCGTCAGCAGACGATCGAGGAACTCCCACATGCGGTCGCCACGCAGCGTGACGTGCGTGCCGATCGGCATGCCCTCACGCAGCTTGAACTGTGCGATGGACTTGCGAGCCTTGGTGACCTGCGGCTTCTGGCCGGTGATCGCGGTGAGGTCCTTGATGGCCCCCTCGATCAGCTTGCCGTCGCGGGCTGCCTCGCCGACGCCCATGTTGACGACGATCTTGGTCAGACCGGGAACCTGCATGACGTTCGAGTACTCGAACTGCTCACGCAGAGCCGGAAGGATCTCTTCGCGGTAGCGCGTCTTCAGACGAGGGATCGTCGTAAGCTTCTGTCGTGCTCATTCTCAGATCTCCTTTCCGGTCTTCTTGGCGATGCGGACGCTGCGCTGTGCGGCGTACGTGGATCCGTCGGGACGCGTCTTGGTGACGTCGTCGCGGCGGTAACCGACACGAGTCGGCTCCTTGTCGGCGAGCAGCATGACGTTCGAGATGTGGATCGGGGCTTCGCTGGTGATGATGCCGCCCGAGCCAACGCCGCCAGCCTGAGTCGGCTTGGTGTGACGCTTGACGCGGTTGACGCCTTCGACAATGACCCGGTCGTGCTCAGCGAGCACCTCGATGACCGAACCGGTCACGCCCTTGTCCTTGCCAGCGATGACCTTGACCTGGTCACCCTTGCGAATGCTGACGGTGCCTTTGCGGGCCATGTCAGAGCACCTCCGGTGCGAGAGAGATGATGCGCATGAACTTCTTGTCGCGAAGCTCACGGCCGACGGGGCCGAAGATGCGCGTTCCGCGCGGATCTCCGTCCGCCTTGAGGATGACGGCTGCGTTCTCGTCGAACTTGATGTACGAACCATCGGGACGACGGCGCTCCTTGACGGTGCGCACGATGACTGCCTTGACGACATCACCCTTCTTGACGTTTCCGCCGGGGATGGCGTCCTTCACGGTGGCGACGATGGTGTCACCGATGCCCGCGTAACGACGGCCCGAGCCACCGAGGACACGGATGCAGAGGATTTCCTTTGCACCGGTGTTGTCGGCAACCTTGAGTCGAGACTCCTGCTGAATCATCTGTCGTCTCCTACTTGGCCTTCTCGAGGATCTCGACGATGCGCCAACGCTTGGTCGCCGAGAGCGGACGGGTCTCCATGATCAGGACCCGGTCGCCGATGCCGGCAGCGTTGGACTCGTCGTGAGCCTTGCAGCTTGATGTTGCGACGCAGGACCTTGCCGTAGAGCGCGTGCTTGACGCGGTCCTCGACATTGACCACGACGGTCTTGTCCATCTTGTCGCTGACGACAAGACCCTCACGGGTCTTGCGCGTGGTGCGATCGTTGGTCACTACTTCTGCCTTCTTGTCGTCGCTCATGCCTTGGCCCCCTCAACAGCGGAGTCTTCGACGATGCCGAGCTCGCGCTCGCGCATGACGGTGTAGATCCGCGCAATGTCCTTGCGCACTGCCCGGAGGCGGGCGGTGTTGTCGAGCTGGCCCGTGGCGTTCTGGAAGCGCAGGTTGAACAGCTCTTCCTTGGCTTCGGCCAGCTTCTCAGCCAGATCCTCGGCGCTGACGGCACGCAGCCGCTGCAGTCGTGATGGATGCCATCACGAGCCACCCTGTCTCTCGCGTGATGAAGCGTGCCTTCATGGGCAGCTTGTGGATTGCGCGGCGCATGGCCTCGCGTGCGGTCTTCTCGTCGACACCCGACAGCTCGAACATGACGCGTCCGGGCTTGACGTTGGCAACCCACCACTCGGGCGAACCCTTACCGGAACCCATGCGGGTCTCGGCAGGCTTCTTGGTCAGCGGGCGGTCGGGTAGATGTTGATCCAGACCTTGCCGCCACGCTTGATGTGACGCGTCATGGCGATACGAGCGGACTCGATCTGACGGTTGGTCACGTACGCAGCGGTGACGCACTGGATGCCATAGTCACCGAACGCCAGCTCGGTGCCACCCTTGGCTGCGCCACGGCGCGCCGGGTGGTGCTGCTTGCGGTACTTGACCCTACGGGGCATCAACATCAGGAAGCCTCCCCTGCCGGAGTAGCAGCCACTGCCTCGGCCGGAGCCTCGGTGGCGGCGGGTGCAGCGGTCTCTGCCGCTGCTGCGGAATCCTCGCGCGCGGGGCGCTCGGGGCGACGTGCGCCACCAGCTCCACCACGTGCGGGACGGCGGTTGCTGCCAGGCGCAGCTGCGCGCTTGGCGGCTTCGGCCTCGCGCTCAGCGCGGGTGCCGGCAACTTCGCCCTTGTAGATCCAGACCTTGACGCCGATGCGGCCGAAGGTCGTCTTGGCCTCGTAGAAGCCGTAGTCGACGTCAGCGCGGAGCGTGTGCAGGGGCACGCGGCCCTCGCGGTAGAACTCCGAGCGCGACATCTCAGCGCCACCGAGACGGCCCGAGCACTGGATACGAATACCCTTGGCGCCCGAACGCATCGTCGACTGCATCGCCTTGCGCATCGCGCGACGGAACTGCACGCGGCCCGAAAGCTGCTCTGCAACACCCTGCGCGACCAGCTGCGCGTCCATCTCGGGGTTCTTGACCTCGAGGATGTTCAGCTGCACCTGCTTGCCGTGAGCTTCTCGAGGTCACCGCGGATGCGGTCAGCCTCAGCGCCACGGCGGCCGATGACGATGCCGGGGCGAGCAGTGTGGATGTCGACGCGGACGCGGTCACGCGTGCGCTCGATCTCGACACGGCTGATGCCGGCGCGGTCCATGCCCTTGGTGAGCATCTTGCGGATCTGCACGTCTTCACCGACGTAGCTCTTGTAGAGGCTTGTCGGCGTACCAACGGCTCTTGTGATCCGTCGAGATGCCCAGTCGGAACCCGTGCGGGTTGATCTTCTGTCCCACTATCGGTTCCCGCCCTTCTTCTTCGAGGTTTTGGTGGCTGCCGCGAGGCGCTTGGCCTCGACGAACTCGGCCGGCTGGACGACCACGGTCAGGTGGCTGCTGCGCTTGAGGATGCGGTTGGCCGCACCCTTGGCGCGCGGGCGCCAGCGCTTCATCGTCGGGCCCTCGTCAACGTGGACCGTCGTGATGATCAGCGTCGACCGGTCGAGACCTTCAGTGGTCTCGGCGTTGGCCGCTGCGCTGTCGACGGCTTGTAGAAGACCTCGGCAACAGCCTGCGGTGCGAACTGCAGGATGGCCAGGGCGTTCTCCACGGACTCACCGCGGATCAGGTCGCCGATACGGCGCGACTTCTGCGCGGTGACGCGCACGAAGCGGGTCACTGCGAACGCGCCGGGCTCGTCGCCCAGCAGACGCTCGCGGCGAGCGCTCACGTTCTCACGGGTTGCTGCACTCATCGCCTCTTCGCCTTCCGGTCGTCCTTCTCGTGACCACGGAACGTGCGGGTCGGAGCGAACTCGCCCAGCTTGTGTCCGACCATCGAGTCCGTGATGAACACGGGCACGTGCTTGCGGCCATCGTGCACGGCGATCGTGTGCCCGATGAAGGACGGCAGGATCATCGAGCGGCGCGACCAGGTCTTGATCACGTTGTGAGTGTCGGCGGCATTCTGCGCGTCGACCTTCTTCTCAAGGTGCCCGTCAACGAACGGGCCCTTCTTCAAACTGCGTGGCATCTGTTAACCAATCCTTCTCAGCGGCCGGACTTGCGGCGGCGGACGATCTGGGAGTCGCTGGCCTTGCGCTTGCGCGTACGGCCTTCCGGCTTGCCCCACGGGCTGACCGGGTGACGTCCACCGGACGTCTTGCCCTCGCCACCACCGTGCGGGTGATCGACCGGGTTCATCGCGACACCGCGGACGGTCGGGCGGACGCCCTTCCAGCGCTTGCGTCCGGCCTTGCCCCAGTTGATGTTCGACTGCTCGGCGTTGCCGACCTCGCCGATCGTGGCGCGGCAGCGGACGTCGACGTAGCGCATCTCGCCGGAGGGCAGACGCAGCTGAGCCTTCGAGCCTTCCTTGGCGACGCTGCACCTTGACGCCGGCGGACCGGCCCATCTTGGCGCCGCCACCGGGACGGAGCTCGATGCAGTGCAGCAGGGTGCCGACCGGGATGTTGCGAAGCGGCAGGTTGTTGCCAACCTTGATGTCGGAAGCCGGTCCGGCCTCGACGGGCATGCCCTGCTTGAGACCCTCGGGCGCGATGATGTAGCGCTTCTCGCCGTCCGCGTAGTGCAGGAGCGCGATGCGCGCCGTGCGGTTGGGGTCGTACTCGATGTGTGCGACCTTCGCGGGGATTCCGTCCTTGTCGTAGCGACGGAAGTCGATGATGCGGTAGGCGCGCTTGTGTCCACCACCCTGGTGACGAGTCGTGATCCGGCCCTGGTTGTTGCGGCCACCCTTCTTGGGCAGCGGCTCGACCAGGGACTTCTCCGGTGTCGTGCGGGTGATCTCGGCGAAGTCAGCGACGCTCGAGCCACGACGGCCCGGCGTTGTCGGCTTGTATTTGCGAATAGCCATATGTCCTCAGTCCTCAGGCGCTCGGCGTCGAGAAGATGTCGATGCTCTGACCGGGCGCGACACTCACGATTGCTCGCTTGGTGTCCTTGCGCTTGCCCAGACCTGTCTTGGTGCGACGGGTCTTGCCCTTGCGGTTGAGCGTGTTGACCGAAGTGACCTTGACGCCGAAGATCTTCTCGACGGCGATCTTGATCTCCGTCTTGTTGGCGTCGGGGTGCACGACGAACGTGTACTTGTTGTCATCGAGCAGGCCGTAGCTCTTCTCGCTGACGACCGGCGCGATCAGGATGTCGCGGTGGTCTTTGTAGATCGTGCTCACTGGTCTCCTCCAGCCTTCGTGAAGCCTGCAGCCTCAGCCGTCTCGGCGGAGTCGAACCAGACCTCGGCGACAGTGGCTTCGTACCACTGGCCGTCAGGCTCGTGGTACTTCATCGAGTCTTCGTTGCCCTTGATCTCGTGGCCCTTGGGAGCGTTGCCGCTCTTGAGCGGGGCCTTGGAACCGGGGCCGTAGGGCTGCGTCGCGGTAGCGCCGGCCTTGGCTTCGGGCTTGGCAGCATCAGCCTTGTCGTCGGCGGCCGGAGCCTCGACGACCTTGGCTGCTTCAGCCTTCTTCGGCTCAGCCTTCTTGGCCGGAGCCTTCTTCGCCGGTGCCTTCTTGGCGGCCGGGGCGTTGTCCTTGGCGGACACCTCGGTCGCTGCGGCGCTCAGCGCGATCGTCTCTGCACCCTCGGCCGAACGCGCCGCCACGAAGGCGTCGAATGCGGTCTGGGTGAAGATCAGGTCGTCAGCCTTCAGCACGTCGTACGTGTTGAGCTGATCGAACGTGAGGATCACGGCGAGGTCGACGTTGCGCAGGCTCAGTGCCGTGATCGTGTCTTCACGGTCGACGACGATGAGCACGCGGGGGGCGAGTCGTGAGACCAGCCAGCGTCGCGATGGCCTGCTTCGTCGAGGGAGTCTCGCCGGAGACGAAGCTCTCGATGACGTGCAGGCGACCCGTGCGAGCCCGGTCGGACAGGGCGCCGCGCAGAGCAGCAGCCTTCATCTTCTTGGGGGTGCGCTGGTCGTAGTCGCGCGGCTTGGGCCCGTGCACGATGCCACCACCGTTGTACTGGGGTGCGCGGATCGAGCCCTGACGAGCGCGGCCGGTGCCCTTCTGGCGGTACGGCTTCTTGCCGCCGCCGGCGACCTCGCCACGCGTCTTGGTGCTGTGCGTGCCCTGGCGTGCCGCAGCGAGCTGTGCGACGACGACCTGGTGGATCAGCGGGATGTTGGTCTGAACGTCGAAGATGTCGACGGGCAGCTGGGCATCGATGCTGCCCTTGGGAAGTGTCAGTGCCATGGTGTCAGGCTCCCTTCACTGCAGAGCGGATGACGACGAGCGCACCCTTGGGTCCGGGCACTGCGCCCTTGACCAGGATGACGCCCTTGTCGGCGTCGACCGCGTGGACCTTGAGGTTCTGGGTGGTGACCTGCTCGGCACCCATGTGACCGGCCATGCGCAGACCCTTGAAGACACGACCCGGGGTGGCGCAGCCACCGATCGAGCCGGGCTTGCGGTGGTTGCGGTGCGCACCGTGCGAGGCGCCGACGCCGGAGAAGCCGTGACGCTTCATGACGCCTGCAAAGCCCTTGCCCTTGCTGGTCGCGGTGACGTCGATGACGTCGCCCGCGGCGAAGATCTCCGGGGAGATCTCCTGGCCCAGCGTGAAGTCGGCGATGGCCTCGGTGCGGATCTCGACCACGTGACGGCGCGGCGTGACGCCGGCCTTCGCGAAGTGGCCGGCGACCGGCTTGTTGATCTTGCGTCCGTCGATCTCGCCGAAGCCGACCTGGACGGCCGAGTAGCCGTCGGTCTCACGCGTACGAATCTGCGTGACGACATTGGTGTCGGCGGCGATCACGGTGACGGGAATGATCTTGTTGTCGGCATCCCAGACCTGGGTCATGCCGATCTTGCGGCCCAGGAGGCCGCGCGTCGTGGCAGTGCTGCTGTCGCTCATTGGTCGCTTCCCCTCAGAGCTTGATCTCGATGTCGACACCGGCAGGCAGGTCGAGGCGCATGAGCGAGTCGACTGTCTTGGGCGTCGGGTCAATGATGTCGATGAGACGCTTGTGTGTGCGCATCTCGAAGTGCTCGCGGCTGTCCTTGTACTTGTGCGGCGAACGGATCACGCAGAAAACGTTCTTTTCGGTGGGCAACGGCACCGGTCCTGCGACCTTGGCGCCCGTGCGCGTCACCGTGTCGACGATCTTGCGCGCCGACGAGTCAATGACCTCGTGGTCGTAGGCCTTGAGCCGGATACGGATTTTTTGTCCCGCCATGCTCTCGCTTGTCCTTTACGTTCGTTCGCTTCGCAGTCTCACCTCGGGTTTGAGGGAGAAGGCTCCCCCATCCGCCGACCCCCGAGGTCGGGCGTGTCGCGGCCACTTAAGGCTGGTACGTCACACACTTCTCGAGTTAGGTGGTCGGACCCGCCGCAGCGGGACAGCCTCGATCTCAGGTTCGGCGCACGTGTCGTGATCGGCGTGAGATGCCGGACGCGTGTGCCCCCGCGATCGAGCCGGGGCAACCTGACTATTCTGACAGACCCCCTGCAACAAATACAAATCGGGGCCGTCCGGGTGTGCGAGGTCACGTGCAGCTCGGCGCGGTGACCTAGCGACGTGTCGCTCAGTGGTGGACGTGGTGCTCGGAGTCCTGGTGGCCAGCGGGTTCGATCTGGAACGTCGAGTGCTCGACGTCGAAGTGCTCTGACAGGCAGCCCCGCAACCGGTCGAGCACCGCATGCGCGGCGTCCATCTCGGTGATGTCGTCGTCGACCACCACGTGTGCGCTCATCACGGGCATGCCCGAGGTGATGGTCCAGACGTGCAGGTCATGGACGTCCTTGACGCCCGGGGTCTCGACGATGTGGGCGCGCAGCTCGACCAGGTCGACGTCACGAGGAGTCGACTCGAGCAGCACCTCGGCGACCTCTCGCAGCAGGGAGACCGCGCGAGGCAGGATCATCGCCGCGATCACGAGCGAGGCCACGGCATCGGCGGCATACCAGTCGGTGAGCAGGATGACGGTCGCCGAGACGAGCACGGCCACCGAGCCGAGCGCATCTCCGAGCACCTCGAGGTAGGCGCCGCGGACGTTGAGGCTCTCGGTCGATCCAGCTCGAAGCAGGAACAGCCCGATGATGTTGACGACCAGACCGACGGCACCGGCGACCAGGACCAGCTTGCCCTCGATCTCGGGGGCGTCGCCGAACCGGCGGATCGCGCTGTACGTGATCCAGACCGACAAGCCCAGCAGGATGAGGCCGTTGAGGCCGGCGGCAAGGATCTCGGTGCGTTGGTAGCCGAAGCTTACGCCGGGAACCGGGTCCTCCCCCACGCTGCGCGACCGTGATCGCGGCCAGTGCCATGACGATGCCGAACGAGTCGCCCAGCATGTGCCCGGCATCGGCCAGCAGCGCAAGGCTGCCGGTGATGAAGGCGACCACGGCCTCCACGATCAGCACCGTCAGGGTCAGACCCAGCACAAGAGCCAAACGCCCCCGGTGCTGGACGCCGGCGCTGTGCGAGTGATCGTGTCCCATGGATTAAGGCTACGGGCTTGTTGCGAAAACATCGACGTCGTGTCCGCCAAAAGGACGCCACTGGGAACCAGTCCCAACTGCTCCCGCCGCACCCTCTGACGCGGTGACTTTTCAACCTCATTCGGGTCTGTCTCCCCGACACGGTCGCGACGCGGTGGTTTATCAACGCCGTTCGCCCGTTTGCCGTTGCGGATCCACCAACCCAAGAAGGTGAGGTTGCGGATCCACCGACCCAAGAGGATGAGGTTGCGGATCCACCGAGCCCGGGCTCGGGCAAAGCGAAGGGCCCCGCCCCTGCCGAAGCAGGTGCGGGGCCCTAGGCCAGAGAGCAGGTGTTACTAGCTCACTTGTTGATCTTCGTGACGCGACCGGCGCCAACCGTACGTCCACCCTCGCGGATGGCGAAGCGCAGGCCCTCTTCCATGGCGATGGGCTGGATCAGCTCAACGCTCATTTCGGTGTTGTCGCCGGGCATGACCATCTCGGTGCCTTCAGGCAGCGTGACGACGCCGGTGACGTCCGTGGTGCGGAAGTAGAACTGCGGACGGTAGTTGTTGAAGAACGGCGTGTGACGGCCGCCTTCTTCCTTCGACAGGATGTAGACCTGGCCCTCGAACTCCGTGTGGGGAGTCGTGGAACCGGGCGCGATGATGACCATGCCGCGCTCGACGTCTTCACGCTTCGTGCCACGCAGGAGCAGTCCGACGTTCTCGCCAGCCTGACCCTCGTCGAGCAGCTTGCGGAACATCTCGATGCCCGTGACCGTGGTGGTCTGCTTGGTGTCGCGGATGCCGATGATGTCGACCGTGTCGGTCACCTTGACGATGCCGGCGCTCGATACGACCCGTGATGACGGTTCCACGACCGGTGATCGTGAAGACGTCCTCGACCGGCATGAGGAACGGCTTGTCCGTCTCACGCGGGGGCATCGGGATGTAGTCGTCGACAGCCTGCACGGTCCTCGAGGACAGCCTCGCCCCACTTGGCGTCGCCGGCCAGAGCCGGAACAGCTGCAACCCGGACGACGGGGACGTTGTCGCCGTCGAACTCCTGGTCGCTGAGCAGCTCGCGAACTTCCATCTCGACAAGCTCGAGGATTTCTTCGTCATCGACCATGTCGCACTTGTTGAGCGCGACGACCATCGCGGGCACGCCGACCTGGCGAGCGAGCAGCACGTGCTCGCGCGTCTGGGGCATGGGGCCATCGGTCGCCACCACGAGGATCGCACCATCCATCTGAGCCGCACCGGTGATCATGTTCTTGACGTAGTCCGCGTGGCCCGGGCAGTCGACGTGCGCGTAGTGGCGGTTTCGGTCTGGTACTCGACGTGCGAGATGGAGATCGTGATGCCGCGCTGGCGCTCTTCCGGGGCCTTGTCGATCTGATCGAAAGCCGAAGCTTCGTTCAGATCGGGGTACTCTGTCGTGCAGCACCTTGGTGATCGCCGCAGAAGAGTCGTCTTACCGTGGTCGATATGACCGATGGTGCCGATGTTCATGTGCGGCTCGGTCCGCTCGAACTTCGCCTTAGCCACTTGGGGCTCCTTCTTCGAATTGGTTGCTGTTGAACGCCGTCGGATACTGCGGACCAGTACCTCAGGCCATCTTATGAGATGGTCCGCTGTTACTCGCCGCGGGCCTTTTTGATGATCTCTTCCGCGACGTTCTGGGAACCTCCGCGTAGGAGTCGAACTGCATCGAGTATGACGCACGGCCCGAGGTCTTGGACCTCAGGTCACCGACATACCCGAACATCTCGGACAAGGGACGACCGCCTTGACGATCTTGACGCCGCCCATGCCCTCCTCCATGGCCTGAACCTGGCCACGGGGGAGTTGAGGTCGCCGATCACGTCGCCTATGTAGTCCTCGGGCGTGGTGACCTCGACCGCGAACACGGGCTCGAGGATCACCCGGATCGGCCTTGCGGCTTGCTTCCTTGAACGCCATGGAACCGGCGAGTCTGAAGGCGAGCTCCCAGGAGTCGACGTCGTGGTACGCGCCGTCCTCCAGGGTGACCTTGACGTCGACCATCTGGTAGCCGGCGAGGACGCCGAACTGCATGGCGTCCTGTGCGCCCTGGTCGACCGAAAGGGATGTATTCACGGGGCACACGGCCACCTGTGACGGCATTGTCGAACTCGTAGCCACCCTCGCCACCGGTGATCGGGCCCGTGGGCTCGATGCTGATGATGACCTTGGCGAACTGACCTGAACCACCGGTCTGCTTCTTGTGGGTGTAGCCGACGTTCTCGACCTTGCGCTTGATGGTCTCGCGGTACGCGACCTGCGGCTTGCCGACGTTGGCCTCGACGTTGAACTCGCGCTTCATGCGATCGACGAGGATGTCGAGGTGAAGCTCGCCCATGCCGGCGATGATCGTCTGACCGGTCTCTTCGTCGGCGTGGACCTGGAACGTCGGATCTTCTTCGGCGAGGCGCTGGATGGCGGTGCCGAGCTTCTCCTGGTCGCTCTTGGTCTCGGGCTCGATCGCGACCTGGATGACCGGCGCGGGAACGTCATCGACTCGAGGACGATCTGGTTCTGCGGGTCGGCCAGCGTCTCACCGGTCGTGGTGTCCTTCAGACCCATGACGGCGACGATCTGGCCGGCGCCGACCGAGGCGATCTCGGCGCGCTTGTTGGCATGCATCTGGTAGATCTTGCCGATGCGCTCCTTGCGGCCCTTGGTCACGTTGATGACCGTGGAACCGGACTCGAGGCGACCGGAGTAGACACGCAGGTAGGTCAGCTTGCCCAGGTGCGGGTCGGAGGCGATCTTGAACGCGAGGGCCGCGAACGGCTCGCTCTCGTTGGGCTCGCGGGTCAGCGACTTCTCTTCGTCGCGGGGATCGGTTCCGGTGACGGCGCCGACATCGAGCGGGTTGGGGCAGGAAGTCGACGACGGCGTCGAGCAGGGGCTGGACGCCCTTGCTCGAACGCCGTGCCACACAGGACCGGGTTGCAGCTTGGCGGCCAGCGTCGCGCGACGGATGGCCGGCTTGAGCACCTCAGCGGTGATCTCGCCACCGTCGAGGTAGTACTCGGCTGAACTCGTCGTCCTGGTCGGCCAGCGTCTCGATCATCTCTGAACCGAGCGGCAGCAGCCATGTCGACGAGGTCTGCGGGGATCTCTTCGACGGCGTAGTCCTCGCCGATCGCGGTCTCGCCGCGCCACACCAGGGCGCGGTTGCCGACGAGGTCGACGACGCCGATGAGTCGCTCCGGCGCCAATCGGCACCTGCAGGACGAGGGCCGTGGCGCCGAGGCGCTCACGGATGGTCTTGACGCAGAAGTCGAGCTTGCGCCCGTGCGGTTCGAGCTTGTTGACGAAGCACATGCGCGGAACGCCGTACTTGTCGGCCTGACGCCACACGGTCTCGGACTGCGGCTCGACACCGGCAACACCGTCAAACACGGCGACCGCACCATCGAGGACGCGCAGGTTGCGCTCGACCTCGACGGTGAAGTCGACGTGCCCGGGGGTGTCGATGATGTTGATCTGGTTGTCTTTCCACCAGCACGTGGTGGCAGCAGACGTGATCGTGATGCCACGCTCCTGCTCCTGCTCCATCCAGTCCATCGTGGCGCCGCCATCGTGGACTTCACCGATCTTGTACGTGATACCGGTGTAGAAGAGGATGCGTTCGGTCGTCGTGGGCTTACCGGCATCGATGTGCGCCATGATGCCGATGTTGCGGACCCTCTTGAGGTCAGTGGTGATGTCGGTTGCCACGAGTGTGATCGCTTCCGTTCTAGAGATTGAGCTGCGTGCTCGGTGTTTGAGGAGCGTGAGCCCCTCGAAAGATTGCTATTACCAGCGGTAGTGGGCGAATGCCTTGTTGGCTTCAGCCATCTTGTGCGTGTCTTCGCGCTTCTTGACAGCGCCGCCGAGGCCGTTCGAGGCATCGAGGGCTCGTTCATGAGGCGCTCTGCCATGGTCTTCTCGCGACGCGCACCGGCGTAGCTGACGAGCCAACGCAGGGCCAGAGTGTTCTGACGGGCTGCACGGACCTCGATCGGGACCTGGTAGGTCGCGCCACCGACGCGACGGCTCTTGACCTCGATCGCGGGCTTGACGTTGTCGAGCGCACGCTTGAGGGTGATGACCGGATCGGTGCCGGACTTCTCACGGGTGCCTTCGAGCGCGGTGTAGACGATGCGCTGGGCGACCTGCTTCTTGCCGTCGACCAGGACCTTGTTGATCAAAGAAGTGACGAGCTGGCTTTCCGTAGACCGGATCAGTCTCGACGACGCGCTTGGCGCGCGGACCCTTACGAGGCATTACTTCTTCTCCTTCTTGGCGCCGTACAGGCTGCGAGCCTGCTTGCGACCCTTGACAGCCTGAGTATCGAGGGCTCCACGGATGACCTTGTAACGGACACCGGGGAGATCCTTGACTCGACCACCACGGACGAGCACGATCGAGTGCTCCTGAAGGTCGTGACCCTCACCGGGGATGTATGCAGTGACCTCGGTACCGCTCGAGAGCTTGACACGTGCGACCTTGCGGAGCGCGGAGTTCGGCTTCTTCGGAGTGGTGGTGTAGACGCGCGTGCAGACGCCGCGGCGCTGAGGCGAACCCTTGAGCGCGGGGGTCGTCGTCTTGACGACCTTGCGCTGACGGCCCTTGCGGACCAGCTGGTTAATGGTGGGCACTACAAACTTCCTTCTTCTGACTGGTGTGAGCCATGAGTCGTGATGCACTCGCCACTGTGCAATCCAGCAGGATGCGCGCATCGGCCTGATGAGTTCAGGCACAGCGACAGATACTACCGGCCTGCCCCGCCCCTGTACAAATTGCTCGGTCAAACTCACACCGCGGTTGACTGCTCAGGGCGTCGTGGGGCCCTCGAACAGGGCCTGCGCGTGACGCCCGTCGAAGTCGAGCCGCTCGACGTCGACGCGATGCCACAGTGCGAGGTAGAGCTCGCAGGCCGTGCCGGACGCCTGCGCATCGGCCTGCAGCGAGGCGTGCAGCTGGACAGGCGTCCCGGTGTCACCGCTGCCCGGTCCGATGATCCACGACTGGTCGAGGTCGGTCGCCTGCAACCTGATGCGGGAGCCCACGTCGGGCGGGTTCCACGGGCCGTCATCCGGGGGAAGAAGACCTGGAGCACCTCGTCGATCCCGTCGGCGGCGATGGCGGGGGCGACCGTCCAGTCGGCTTCGTCCCGGCCGAGCGCCTGGGCGGCATCGACGGCGTGGACCAGCGTCTGGTGCATCTGGCGGCGCGGCCAGAACGCCGCGGTCTCGCCCATCCGGGTGAAGTTGGGCACCTCTTCAGCGGGGCTGACGGCCCTCAGGGCGGCCAGCAGCGCCTGGGCGGTGCCCGCGTACCAGCGGTCGACGGGGTCCTCGACGAGCGGTCGCGGCGGGGCGAGACGTTGTCCGCTCAGCACGATCGCCGCAGCCCACCGGTGCACTCCCCCGAGATGTTCGGCGAGGTCGCGCACCGTCCAGCCGGGGCAGGCCGGGACCGGCTCGTCGCCGGTGCCGAGCCGCACGCAGCTCGGCGAAGCGCGACGTCGCGACCTCCAGCCTCGTGCACGTGGTCCATCAGGGGGTGTCCTTCGGCGTGAGGTCCAGGAGCTGGCGAGGTGCAACGCCGACAGGTCAGCCAGGTCGTCGAGCTGGGTGCGGCACGAGAAGCCATCTGCCACGACGACGGCGCCGGCCGGGGCGTTACGGATCGCCGGCACGGCTCGCCGCTCGGCCACGGCGACCGACACCTCGTAGTGCCCCTGCTCGACACCGAAGTTGCCGGCCAGTCCGCAGCACCCCGAGAGGCGGTCGATCGACGCGCCAGTCGCGGTCATGATGGCCATGTCGGCCTCGAAGCCCAGGATCGACGACTGGTGGCAGTGCGGCTGGACGACCAGCGTCGTCCCCGTCAGGTCAGGCGGCTGCCACCCTTCGGTGCGCTGCAACCTGCGGCGAGGGTGAAGACGCCTTGGGCGACGTCGACCGCGCGCGGGTCGTCGATCAGCTCGACGGCGTCCGAGCGCAGCACCGAGAGGCAGGACGGCTCGAGGCCGACGACGGGCACTCCGGCAGCGACGTACGGGTGCAGCTGCTCGACCGCCCGGCGGATCATGTCGCGTGCGGTGTCGAGCTGCCCGGTCGTGATCCAGGTCAGTCCGCAGCACTGCGGACGTCGGAGCACCTCGACGTCGTAGCCCGCCGTGTCGAGCACCCGCAATGCCGCCTGACCACCCTCGGTCGAGAAGTACTCCGTGAACGAGTCGGCCCACACCACGACCTTGGGCCTGCCTGCCTGCAGGACGGGCCGTGCAGTCCGGGTGAAGCGACGGGTCGCGAACATCGGCAGGCTGCGGCGCTGGTCGACTCCAGCGGCCCAGCGGGCGATCGAGCGGACACCGGGCGTCCGCAGGCCGAGGTTGGCCAGCCAGGCGATCGGCGACGTGACCCGCGCCCAGAACGGGAGCCGTCCCAAGATGTAGTGGCTGCGCGGTCGGATACGTCCCTTGTACGACTGGTGCAGCACCTCGGACTTGTAGGTCGCCATGTCCGTGCCGGTCGGGCAGTCGCTGGCGCACCCCTTGCACGACAGGCACAGGTCGAGCGCTTCGTGCACCTCGGGGACCTGAAGCCACCCTTCACGAGGCGGCCGTCGATCATCTCCTGCAGCACCCGGGCCCGGCCGCGCGTCGAGTCCTTCTCGTTGCGTGTCGCCTGGAAGGACGGGCACATGACACCGTTGGAACCCCGGTTGTCGGCAATGCACTTGCCGACACCGGTGCACCGGTGCACGGCCGCACCGAAGTCACCGTCGTCGTGCAGCAGGCGCAGGCCCAGCTTGGCGTCGACCAGGCCGCGGCCGGAGCCGCGCAGATCGGCGTCGACCGCAGCGGGTCGCACCAGGACACCGGGGTTGAGCAGGTCGTCGGGGTCGAAGACGTGCTTGATCCGGCTGAACAGCTCGACCGCTTCGGTCGAGTACATCAACGGCAGGACTCGGAGCGGGCCCGTCCGTCGCCGTGCTCGCCGGAGAACGAGCCGCCATGTGAGGCCGCCAGCGTGGCAGCGTCGGTCAGGAACGACCTGAACCCGGCATGTCCGCCGGGCTCGTCGAGCGGGAAGTCGATGCGGACGTGCACGCAGCCGTCGCCGAAGTGGCCGAACGGCACGCCGTGCACGCCGTGCTGCTGCATCAGGGCCTCGAACTCGCGCAGGTAGGCGCCGAGTCGCTCGGGCGGCACGGCAGCATCTTCCCAACCGGCTAGAGCCGGACGCTCGAGGGCGCGGGCGGCCAGGCCGGCACCTTCCTCGCGGATGCGCCACAGCACCGCCTGCTCGCTGATCGAGGTGACGTGACGGTGCCCCAGCGCGCCCGATGCGGCGGCGACCCGGGCCCCGCGGTCGGCCAGCTCGGCCGGGTCGTCGCCCGACAGCTCGACGTACAGGAATCCCCCACCGGGCGGCAGGTCAGGAACGGAGCCGGGGCCCTTGGCCAGCTGGTAGACCTCGACGATCCGCGCACCGAGGCCCTCGCACGTCGTCGGCTCGAACGGCAGGATCGCCATGACGTCGTCGGCGGCATCGGCCATCGTCGGGTAGCCCAGCACGACGAGGTGGCGGTGCGGCGGCACCGGGACGAGGTCGACCGTCGCACCGAGCATGACGGCCAGCGTGCCTTCGGTGCCTGACAGGAACGCCCGACGTCGAAGCCCTTCTCGGGCAACAGGTGCTCGAGGCTGTAGCCCGAGACCTGTCGGGTGAACCGGCCGAACTCGGTGCGGACCACGGCGGCTCTTGCCCGATCACGGTCTTGAGCGCGTCGAGCGTCGGCGACTGGGTGACGCTTCCGCGGGCCAGGTGCAGCTCTTCGCCGGCCATCGTGGCGATGTGCAGTCCGGCGACGTTGTCGGCGCTGCGCCCGTAGCCGAGTGCCCGGTGTCCGCAGGCGTTGTTGCCGATCATCCCGCCGATCGTGCAGCGGGTGTGGGTCGAGGGATCGGGCCCGAAGCGCAGCCCGTGGGGCCCTGCGGTCTTCTGCAGCGCCGCGTGGACGACGCCGGGTCGACGGTCGCGACCCTGGCTTCGGGGTCGACCGAGTGGACCGTGTTGAGGTACTTGCTGAAGTCCATCACGACCCCGGTGCCGATCGCGTTGCCGGCGATCGAGGTGCCGGCACCTCGCGACGTCAGTGGCACGCCAGCCGTGCGGCAGGCCTCGATCGTGGCGAGCACCTCGTCGGTGCTGCGCGGCCGCACCACGACCTGCGGCACGACCCGGTACAGCGATGCGTCGGTGCTGTAGAGCGCCCGGGTGGTCGTCGAGTCGTCGACGTCGGCGACGCCGAGCCTGCGCAGCTCAGCGACAACATCTCTCGTCACGGGTTCAAGCGTCGTGGTCACTGCTTACCAATTTTCCAGTGAGTCGTTCAGGATCGAGGCGATGTCGTCCTCGGTCACGGTGCGGGGCGCCGTCGCCAGCAGGCGCTGCTGCTTCATGGCACCGTCGACGAGCGCGTCGACGTCGCCGGCGCCGAAGCCGACCTCGGCGATGCCGGACGGGATCCCGACGTCGCGCATGATGCCGGCGAGCACCTGGGGCAGGAAGTCGGCCGGGTCGTCGGGACGGGTCGCGCCCGGCGCCAGCAGCTCGGCGGCACGGACGTGACGTTCGGGCGAGGCGTCGAAGGTGAACCGGAAGGCCGCCGGAGCCGTCAGGGAGACGGCCATGCCGTGCGGCACCATCGCGTGGTCGGCGTCGTAGCCGGTCGGCCGGAAGTCGCGCACCTGCCCGGCGATGGGGTAGGCGTTCGCGTGCGGGATGTGCACCCCGGCGTTGCCGAATCCGAGTCCGGCGAAGGTCGCGGCCATCGCGACCTCGGTCCGGGCCGCGAGGTCGTCGCCGTCGTGCACGGCCGTTCGGAACGAAGCCGACATGAGGCTCAGGGCCTTCTCGGACCACATGTCGGCGATCGGGTTGGCGCCGCAGTACGGCACCCGCTCGTCGGCCTGCTTGCGTTCGTACGACTGGAACGGACGGGCCGTGTGCTCTCGAGCGCATGGCACAGGATGTCGAGCCCGGACGCGGCGGTGACTCCCGCCGGCTGGGTCACGGTCAGCTCGGGGTCGACGACTGCGAGCGTCGGGCGCAGGCGCGCGTGCGAGATGCCGGTCTTGACGTGCTGGCTCACGACGTCGAGCACGCAGATCGTGGTGCTCTCGCTGCCGGTGCCCGTCGTGGTCGGCACGGCGATCAGCGGAAGCAGCTGCTTCTCGGGTGCCCTCCCCTGGCCGACGGGTGCGTTGACGTAGTCGAGCAGCTCTCCGTCGTTGGTCGTCAGGAGGTTGACCGCTTTGGCGGTGTCGATGGCGCTGCCTCCGCCGACCGCGACGATGACGTCGAACGGTCCGGCTGACCGAGCGAACGAGATGGCTGCTTCGAGGCTCTGGTCGGTGGGCTCGACCCGGCTGTCAGCGAAGACGACGGTCTCGATCGAGGCGGCGCGCAGGGAGTCGGCGATCTCGTCGGGAGCGCCGGTCGCGGCCACGCCCGGATCTGTCACCAGCAGCACGCGGCGGGCGTCGAGCTGGGCCAGGTCGTGGGCGGCTCGTGGCGAGCGCCTGCGCCGAACTTGAGCCCGGGTGCTCCGTACGTGAACACCGTCTCGGGTCGTTGCGGTTCATGTCCCCACATCTTGGCTCCTCACGCCGCACTGGTCAGCACTAGCATGCTACTGCTGGACGGCTATCGCAAGTCCGACCCGCCCGGCACCCCGATGTAGCGGACGAGATCCCGCGCCCACGACGGATCGACGACGTCGACACCCTCGGTGGCGACCTGCCGCATGAGCAAGGTCGCAGTGTGCACCAGGTGCTCCTCCATGCGAGCTGCCGCAGCATCGGGATCGCGCTGCACAATGGCCTCGACGATCGGCGAGTGCTCCTCGGCCACGTCGACCATGCCCCGCGACCGGTCGATCGTGAGCACCCCGCGGGCCTGGATCGAGTCGCTCAACGTCGTGAGCTCGGTCTGCAGGCGGGGATTGTTCATGACAGCCGCGATCGCGTGATGAAGCCGTCGATCGTGCTCCATCAGACCCGACTCATCGGCACGGGCCGCGCACTCCCGCATCGCCGACAGCTCTGGGTGACTGCCTCGACCGTCGTGGCGTCGGCATGCCTGGCAGCGAGCGCCGCGGCCGGCACCTCCAGCATCAGGCGAAGCTCGAAGGCAGCCCTGACGTCAGCGACCGAGACACCTCGGATGCGCACGCCGCGATTGCGCTCGATCGTGACCAGGCCCAGGTCGGCGAGCCGCAGCACGGCGTCACGGACCGGCGTCCGCGAGACCTCGAGGAGATCGGCCAGACGGTAGATCGAGTGCAGCGAGCCGGCCGGGAACTCCCCCGAGACGATCGATTCGCGCAGGCTCGAGAACACCCGGTCCGTCGTCGAGATGCGTGCCATCGGGCTGGTTCTCCGTCTGCTTCAGGTGGCTTGGTGCGAAACGATATCGTGTGGTGTTGGTGCGCGAGAGACCGTCACATTGACGTGGCTCAGTCACAGGCAGCCGAACACGTCACGCAAGGGGAACACATGAAGTCTCGGGGTCATCTCGTTCGCGATCGCTGCCGCGCTCCTGACGGCGACGTCCGCCTGCACCAGCGAAGAGACTCCGAAGGACGGCGCGACGGCCAAGCCGACGCCCGACTCGACCCCGGCCTCGACCAAGGCACCCGACCTCTCCGAGCACGAGTCGGGCCCCGAGAGCCCCATCACGTACGGGCTGTACGTGCCCCGCGGCGCCACCCAGCTCGGCCCGTTGTTCCGCTACCGCAGTGCCCGGCTCATCGCCGCCTACCAGCCCGAGCTGGCCGCCGCCGAGGCGCAGAAGGCTGCAGAAGACGCCGACAAGGTCGCCGAGGACGAGGCCAACGGCACCCCCTCCCCCCACGCCGACGCCCGAGCCGACGACGCGTCCCAGCCCCGACAGCTTCAAGCTCATCGAGGACGCGCCGCGGCCCGACACGTCGATCTCGCTGATGCGCATCGACGGCGACCCGACCGACGTCTTCCGTCAGATGCTGGCCCAGATCAACGCAGCCGTCCCGACCGCGAACCTCGATCTCGACAACCTTGCGACCCACTGCCAGTCCAAGGACCGGCGCATCACCGGCTGCGCCGTGTCGGTGCGGGGCATGACCGACGACAAGCGCGAGATCCGGATCAGGCTGACCGTCGATCCCGGCGAGCTCGCGACCCGCACCTCCCCTCCGGCCGCCCTGACCCGCCCGGTCATGGAGCCACGGTCGATGCCGTCGGCGACCCCCGCACCGACCAGCTCGGCTCTGACACCGGCTCCCTGTCCGACGTGGCCGACGTCAAGTCGACCAGCGACACGTCTGGCCTGCTGTGGCCCAAGATGGACGAGGACGCCCCGCTCGACACGCCTCTGGTCAACGGGTGGACCCTGCCGACCGACTCGACGTTGCTGCTCAGCGGCTTCGCGACGCCGTTCGCCGTCACCACCAATGCCAGCTCGGCCGACGCGGACCAGCTGGCCGAGCAGTTCGTCGTGGCCAACAACCCTCAGCGCACACCCCGCAAGGACGTCGTGGAAGACCTCAACTCGGTCAGCACGACCTACTCCGTCCGCACCAAGGACGGCTCGACCGCGCGTGCGGTCTACGTACTGTCGGCCCGAGGCAACTACACCGCGTTCTTCTACATCCCGGCGGCGTAGTGCCCCTGGCGGGCCAGCACGTGCTCGACCATCGGCAGGATCGGCGCGACCGTGACGCCCACGTCAGCGACCGGCACCCATCGGGCGACATCGGTCGTGCCGTCCACCTCGACGACGTGCGGGTCCACACCGGGCTCGACGTCGACCGCGTACAGCAGATGGACCCCGTGATAGTCCTCGTCATGTCTCCACGCCCCTGGGCCACGATGTGGATGTCGTGGACGTCGACGAGGCGCGCTGACATGGCTCGCAGCCCGGCCTCCTCGTAAGCTCGCGCAGCACCGCCTCGTTGGGCGACTCGCCGTGATCGACACCGCCCCCAGGCAGCGTCCAGGTGCCGGCCGGATAGCCCTGAGGCGAGATCCTGGTCAGCAGGATCTTGTCGTCACGCAGGACCACGGCATAGGCGCCGAGACGCTGGGTGCGGGACGGCTCGTGCACACGTCCTCCATCGGATGGGTCTTGCACTGGGTCTCCACAGGTCGAAGTAGGTCAAGGCTATTAGAGTCGAAGGCGATGAGTGCCCTCGACCCGCTGCCTGTAGCCACAGCTCCGCCCAAGGAGCGGGTGGCCTATCTCGACAACGCCCGCTACTGGGTCATGCTGCTCGTCGTGATCGGCCACAGCCTGACCGAGTACGTCGTCATGGACTCCGCCCACGGCGTGTACACCTGGATCTACTCGTTCCACATGCCGTTCTTCATCCTGATCTCGGGCTACACCGCACGGCACTACATCGGCGACTTCCGGCAGATCCGGCGCATCGTCAGCACGCTGATCGTCCCCTACCTGATCGTCGAGACCAGCCTTCAGCTCATCACCCGGCACTACGACGGCGAGCCGAAGACGCTCATGATCTTGTCGCCGCAGTGGATCGGCTGGTTCCTGGCCGCGCTGTTCATCTGGCGCATCACGACGCCGATCTGGCGGGCCCTGAAGTACCCCATCACGACGTCGATCGTGATCTCGCTGCTGGCCGGTCTGATCGAGATCCCCAACGTCCTCGCGCTGCCCAAGGTGCTCGCGCTGCTGCCGTTCTGGGTCATCGGCCTGCACATGAACCGTCGCTGTTCATGCGGCTCGGCGACTGGCGGATCCGCATCCTCTCGGCGATCACGCTGATCGTCTCGTTCATCGTGTGCCAGATGTACTCCGGCGAGTGGATCACCCGCTGGCTGCTGTGGAAGGACCGCTACTCCGAGCCGCCGTTGGATGCCGGCCCGTGGGACGGCATGGCCACCCGCGGCAGCCTGCTGCTGCTCGGTGCGGTCCTGACGTTCGCGACCCTGTCGTTGATCCCGCGCTCTCGTTCCATCACGACAGTGCTCGGCGGTCGCACGTTCTACTGCTACCTGCTTCACGGCTACGTCATCATCCTGCTCGACCGCGAGTTCGACCTGTGGCAGCACATGGAGCAGTACGGCGCCATGTCGGTCGTCATCTTCACGGTGGGCGCGATCATCCTGGCGAACCTGCTGATGACCAAGCCCGTGGCAACGGTGTTCCGCCCCATCTTCGAGCCGAAGCTGACCTGGCTGTTCCGCGAGGCCGAGCCACCTTCGGTCCGGGTTCCGGTCAGCGAGCTGAAGACCCAGCCCCAGACCCAGGCTCAGACCCAGCCACCGACTCCTACCCCCAGTCCGTGACGGTGCGGCTGGCTGCCCTGACACTTGCCAGCGTGCTCCTGGTGACGGCTGCTCCGACCGCCCGTCGGGGACCTCGCCGGCTGCCAGCAGCAAGCCGACGCTCGTCTCGTCAGGCTGTGCTGACCTCATTGCGCTCGGCGCCCGAGGACAGACCCAGGACGTCGACAAGAACCGCGGAGTCGGCACCGAGGTGCGGGTCACCGCAGAACGGCTCGCAGCCCTGCAGAACGCAGCCAACGGCGACTCGACCCGCATCGTGGCCATCCGGTACGACGCCGCGGCGACTGCCACCCAGGACGGCTATCTTGCCCGGGTCGCTGACGGCGCCCAGCTGCTCGTCGACCGGCTCAGCACCCTGTCCGACCGATGCCCCGACAGCCGGTTCGCCCTCATCGGTTTCAGCGAGGGCGCACAAGTGGTCCACGCCGCGGCGCTCGAGCTCCCCCACCGCGGCAACATCGCGCGTCGGAGTGATCGCGATGATCGCCGATCCGCGCCGCAACGCCCAGGACTCGATCGCCCACTGGACGTACGGAGGTGCCGAGGCGACCCGCAACGGACGCCTCGGTGCCGGGACGCCCCTTCCGGTCGACCTTCGTCCTGTCGCGATCAGCCTGTGCGTCGCGGAGGACGAGATCTGCAATGCCGCTGGCAGCGCCGGACAGGCACCGTCAGAGACTCACCGTACGTTCTACGAGAAGCCGTCGTCAGCCACGTCGTCGGCCGAGCAGCTCCACCGCATCCTGGAGCAGTAGCCGAGACCGACCACTGCGCGGCCCCGCACGACGAAGGCCCTCCGACCGTCAGACGGTCGGAGGGCCTTCTCAGATCAGCTCAGCTGTCGTACGACGTGAAGTCGAAGTCGTCGATCTGCACCGAGGTGCTCTCGGCGCCACCGAAGCCGTAGTCGTAGTCGCCGTAGCCGGTGACGGCATAGGCGGCCTGACGTGCCTCTTCGGTGGGCTCGACCCGGATGTTGCGGTAACGGTCGAGACCGGTACCCGCCGGGATGAGCTTGCCGATGATGATGTTCTCCTTCAGACCACGCAGCGAGTCGGACTTGCCGTGGATCGCAGCATCGGTCAGGACGCGGGTCGTCTCCTGGAAGGAGGCGGCCGACAGCCAGGACTCGACGGCCAGCGAGGCCTTCGTGATACCCATCAGGACCGGACGGCCGGAGGCGGGCGTGCCACCCTCGGCCACGACGCGACGGTTCTCTTCCTCGAACACCGAACGGTCGACCAGGTCACCGGGGATAAGCTGGGCATCGCCCTGCTCGATGACCGTGACCCGACGCAGCATCTGGCGCACGATGATCTCGATGTGCTTGTCGTGGATGGCCACGCCCTGCGAGCGGTAGACCTCCTGCACCTGATCGACCAGGTGCTCCTGCGCACGACGGACACCGAGGATGCGCAGAACTTCCTGCGGATCGGGCGTGCCGTGCGTCAGCATCTGACCGACCTCGACATGATCGCCGTCCTGGATCAGGAGGCGGGCACGCTTGGTGACCGGGTACTCGAGCGGCTCGGAGCCGTCGTCCGGAGTCACGACGAGCTTGCGGGTCTTGTCGGAGTCGTCGATGACGACGCGACCGGCCGATTCGGTGATCGGCGCCTTGCCCTTGGGCTGACGTGCTTCGAACAGCTCCACGACGCGCGGCAGACCGTGCGTGATGTCGTCACCGGCCACACCACCGGTGTGGAAGGTACGCATCGTGGGCTCGCGTTCCGGGCTCACCGATCGACTGGGCCGCGATGGTACCGACGGCCTCACCGATGTCGACGAGCTTGCCGGTGGCCAGCGAACGGCCGTAGCACTTGGCACACGTGCCGGCCTTGGCCTCACAGGTCAGGACGGTGCGGACCTTGATCTCCTCGACGCCCTCGGCGATGAGGTTGGCGATCTCGACGTCGCCGAGCTCGCCTCCGGCCTCGATCAGCACGTCGCCGGCGGCGTTGGTGACATCGGTGGCCGACGTGCGGGAGTAGGCAGCCGTCTCCACGTTCTCGGCAGCGGTCAGACGACCGTCGTCGAGCTTGGTGGCGATGACCTGCTTGAGTCCACGCTCGGTGCCACAGTCCTCTTCACGGATGATGACGTCCTGGCTGACGTCGACGAGTCGACGAGTCAGGTAGCCGGAGTCAGCCGTACGAAGAGCCGTGTCGGCCAGGCCCTTACGAGCGCCGTGCGTCGCGATGAAGTACTCGACGACCGACAGACCTTCACGGAAGTTGGCCTTGATCGGGCGAGGAATGATCTCGCCCTTCGGGTTGGCCACGAGGCCACGCATGCCGGCGATCTGACGCACCTGCATCATGTTGCCTCGAGCACCCGAGTCGACCATCATCCAGATCGGGTTGTCCTCGGTGAAGCCCTTCAGCATCTCCTCGGTGACCTCGGCCGTGGCCTGGGTCCAGATCTCGATGAGCTCCTGGCGACGCTCGTCCTCGGTGATCAGACCGCGGTCGAACTGCGTCTGCACCTTGGCAGCCTGAGTCTCGTAACCACCGAGGATCTCCTGCTTGCGCGGCGGCGTGACGACATCCTCGATCGACACGGTCACGCCGGAGCGGGTGCCCCAGTGGAAGCCGGTGTCCTTGAGGTTGTCGAGCGCGTTGGCGACGTCGACCTTGGAGTAACGCTCGGCCAGGTCGTTGACGATGACGCCCAGCTGGTTCTTGCCGACCTGGTGGTTGACGAACGGGTAGTCGTCCGGCAGCGCCTCGTTGAAGATCGCGCGACCCAGAGTCGTGTCGAGCGTCTCCTTGCCGATGCGGATCTTGACGTGGCTCTGCAGCGAGATCGACTTCTGCTCGAAGGCCATCATCGCCTCGGCGACCGAGCTGAAGCCGCGACCGCTGCCGATGTGTCCCTCACGCTCGAGCGTCAGGAAGTACAGACCGATGATCATGTCCTGCGTAGGCATGGTCACGGGACGACCGTCGGACGGCTTGAGGATGTTGTTGGTCGACAACATCAGGACGCGGGCCTCGGCCTGCGCCTCCGCGCTCAGCGGCAGGTGCACGGCCATCTGGTCACCATCGAAGTCGGCGTTGAACGCCGAGCAGACGAGCGGGTGGATCTGGATGGCCTTGCCCTCGATGAGCTGCGGCTCGAACGCCTGGATGCCCAGACGGTGCAGCGTGGGTGCACGGTTGAGCAGCACGGGGTGCTCGGTGATGACCTCTTCGAGGACGTCCCACACGACCGGACGAGCACGCTCGACCATGCGCTTGGCGCTCTTGATGTTCTGCGCGTGGTTGAGATCGACCAGACGCTTCATGACGAACGGCTTGAACAGCTCGAGCGCCATCTGCTTGGGCAGACCGCACTGGTGCGGGCTTCGAGCTGCGGGCCGACGACGATGACCGAACGGCCCGAGTAGTCGACGCGCTTGCCGAGCAGGTTCTGACGGAAACGTCCCTGCTTGCCCTTGAGCATGTCGGAGATCGACTTCAACGGACGGTTGCCCGGACCGGTGACCGGACGGCCACGACGGCCGTTGTCGAACAGCGAGTCGACGGCCTCCTGAAGCATGCGCTTCTCGTTGTTGACGATGATCTCCGGCGCACCGAGGTCGAGCAGACGCTTGAGTCGGTTGTTGCGGTTGATCACGCGGCGGTACAGGTCGTTGAGGTCGGACGTCGCGAAACGTCCACCGTCGAGCTGAACCATGGGACGGCAGCTCCGGCGGGATCACCGGAACGGCCTCGAGGACCATGCCCTCGGGGGCGTTGTTGCTGCCACGGAAGGCTTCGACGACCTTGAGACGCTTGAGCGCACGGGTCTTCTTCTGACCCTTGCCGGTCGCGATGATCTCCTTGAGGAGCTTCCTGCTCGGCGTCGAGGTCGAAGTCCTGGAGGCGCTTCTGGATCGCCGCAGCGCCCATGTAGCCCTCGAAGTACTTGCCGAAGCGGTACGTCATCTCGCGGTAGAGCAGCGTCGCCCTCGAGGTCCTGGACCTTGAGGTTCTTGAAGCGGCTCCACACCTCGTCGAGGCGGTCGATCTCGCGCTGGGCGCGGTCACGACGCTGCTTGGCCTCACGCTCGGCCGAGTCCTTGACCTTGCGCTTGGCGTCGGCCTTGGCGCCTTCGGCCTCGAGCGAGGCGAGATCCTCTTCGAGCTTCTGCATGCGCTCGTTGACCTCGTTGTCGCGGCGGCTCTCGAGCTGCTGACGCTCCATCTGGATCTTGGCCTCGAGGCTCGACAGATCGTTGTGTCGAGCATCCTCGTCGACCTTGGTGATCATGTAGGCGGCGAAGTAGATGACCTTCTCGAGGTCCTTCGGTGCCAGGTCGAGCAGGTAGCCCAAGCGCGACGGGACGCCCTTGAAGTACCAGATGTGGGTGACAGGAGCGGCAAGCTCGATGTGACCCATGCGCTCACGGCGCACCTTGGAGCGGGTGACCTCAACGCCACAGCGCTCGCAGATGATGCCCTTGAAGCGCACGCGCTTGTACTTGCCGCAGTAGCACTCCCAGTCCCGGGGTGGGACCGAAGATCTTCTCGCAGAAGAGGCCGTCACGCTCGGGCTTGAGCGTGCGGTAGTTGATCGTCTCGGGCTTCTTGACCTCGCCGAACGACCATCCGCGGATGTCGTCGGCGGTCGCGAGACCGATCCGGATTTGATCGAAGAAGTTCACGTCGAGCACGTTGGTCTTCTTTCCCTTTCAGAGGTTCTTGCTAAGAGTGGATTCAGATCTGAGGTGCGAGGGGCCCGTAGGCCCCTCGCCAGGGCTCAGACTTCTTCCACGCTGGAGGGCTCACGCCGGGACAGGTCGATGCCGAGCTCTTCGGCGGCGCGGAAGAGATCCTCTTCTGCGTCGCGCATCTCGACAGCGGTTCCGTCGCTCGAGAGCACCTCGACGTTGAGACACAGCGACTGCATCTCCTTGACGAGAACCTTGAAGGACTCGGGAATACCCGGCTCCGGGACGTTCTCGCCCTTGACGATGGCTTCGTAGACCTTGACGCGGCCGAGGATGTCATCGGACTTGATGGTCGGAGGCCTGCAGCGCGTACGCCGCTCCGTAGGCCTCAAGTGCCCAGACCTCCATCTCACCGAATCGCTGTCCACCGAACTGCGCCTTACCGCCCAGCGGCTGCTGCGTGATCATCGAGTAGGGACCCGTGGAACGTGCGTGGATCTTGTCATCGACGAGGTGGTGCAGCTTCAGCATGTACATGTAGCCGACCGAGACCGGATCGGGGAACTGCTCGCCGGTACGACCGTCGAACAGCATCGCCTTGCCGTCACGCTTGACCATGCGCTGGCCGTCGCGGTTGGGCAGGGTCGAGGCCAGGAGTCCCTGGATCTCGTCCTCGCGTGCACCGTCGAAGACCGGGGTCGCGACGTTGCTGTTGGCCGGCGCACGATCTGCACCGATGCCACGCAGACGCTCAGCCCACTCGTCCTTGAGGTCAGCGATGTCCCAGCCGGTCTTGGCGACCCAGCCGAGGTGCGTCTCGAGAACCTGGCCGACGTTCATTCGACCGGGGATGCCGAGCGGGTTCAGGACGATGTCGACCGGCGTGCCGTCCTCGAGGAACGGCATGTCCTCGACGGGCAGGATCTTGGAGATGACGCCCTTGTTGCCGTGACGGCCAGCGAGCTTGTCACCGTTGGAGATCTTGCGCTTCTGAGCCACGTAGACGCGGACCAGCTGGTTGACACCCGGGGACAGCTCGTCGCCTTCGGCCGAGTCGAAGACCCGGACACCGATGACGGTGCCGGACTCACCGTGCGGAACCTTCAGCGAGGTGTCGCGCACTTCGCGCGCCTTCTCACCGAAGATCGCGCGCAGCAGGCGCTCTTCAGGCGTCAGCTCGGTCTCGCCCTTGGGCGTGACCTTGCCGACCAGGACGTCACCGTTGCTGACCTCGGCGCCGATGCGGATGATTCCGCGCTCGTCGAGGTCGGCCAGCATCTCTTCGGAGACGTTGGGGATGTCGCGGGTGATCTCTTCAGGGCCGAGCTTGGTGTCGCGTGCGTCGACCTCGTGCTCCTCGATGTGGATCGAGGTCAGCACGTCGTCCTGGACGATGCGCTGCGAGAGGATGATCGCGTCCTCGTAGTTGTGTCCCTGCCACGGCATGAACGCAACCAGGAGGTTGGTGCCGAGGGCCATCTCGCCCTCGTCGGTGCACGGACCGTCAGCCAGCGGCGTGCCGACCTCGACCCGCTGCCCCTGCGCCACGAGCGGACGCTGGTTGGTGCAGGTGCCCTGGTTGGAGCGCTTGAACTTGGCGAGACGGTACGTGAAGTACGAACCATCGTCCTGCATGATCTCGACGGCGTCGGCGGACACCTCGTTGACCACACCGGCGACCTTGGCGACCGTGACGTCACCGGCGTCGACGGCGGCACGGAACTCCATGCCGGTGCCGACGAGCGGGGCGTCGTTGCGGATCAGCGGGACGGCCTGACGCTGCATGTTCGAGCCCATGAGGGCGCGGTTGGCATCGTCGTGCTCGAGGAACGGGATCAGGGCCGTGGCCACCGACACCATCTGGCGAGGCGAGACGTCCATGTAGTCGACGTCGGCGGCGGGACGAAGCTGCGGCCTCGCCTCCGCGCTGACGCACCAGGACCATGTCTTCGGAGAAGGAGCGATCTTCGTTCAGGCCGGAGTTGGCCTGGGCGACGATGAAACGATCTTCGTCGGTCGCGGTCAGGTAGTCGATCTGCTCGCTGACCTTGTTGTCGATGACCTTGCGGTAAGGCGTCTCGACGAAGCCGAACGAGTTGATGCGTCCGTACGAGGCGAGCGAGCCGATCAGACCGATGTTGGGGCCTTCAGGAGTCTCGATCGGGCACATGCGGCCGTAGTGCGACGGGTGGACGTCACGGACTTCGTAGCCGGCGCGCTCACGAGACAGACCGCCAGGTCCGAGCGCCGACAGACGACGCTTGTGGGTCAGGCCCGCGAGCGGGTTGTTCTGATCCATGAACTGCGACAGCTGCGAGGTTCCGAAGAACTCCTTCAGCGCAGCGACGACCGGGCGGATGTTGATCAGGGTCTGCGGCGTGATGGCCTCGACGTCCTGAGTCGTCATGCGCTCGCGGACGACGCGCTCCATGCGAGCCAGGCCCGTGCGGAGCTGGTTCTGGATGAGCTCGCCGACCGAACGCATACGGCGGTTGCCGAAGTGGTCGATGTCGTCGGCCTCGACGATCGTCTGACCGACCGCGGTCGTCAGCCGGTCTCGCCAGCGTGCAGCGCGACGATGTACTTGATCGTCGAGACGATGTCGTCGATCGTCAGCGTCTGCTGGTCGAACGCCTCGTCGACGCCGAGCTTCTTGTTGATCTTGTAGCGACCGACCTTGGCCGTGTCGTAGCGCTTGGCGTTGAAGTAGTAGTTGTCCAGAAGGGTCTGGGCAGCTTCGCGGCTCGGCGGTTCGCCC
Organism: Aeromicrobium sp. UC242_57; assembly: GCF_044452305.1. Classification (NCBI taxonomy): domain Bacteria; kingdom Bacillati; phylum Actinomycetota; class Actinomycetes; order Propionibacteriales; family Nocardioidaceae; genus Aeromicrobium; species Aeromicrobium sp. UC242_57. The sequence goes on from NZ_JBIOAM010000002.1 coordinate 336,588, forward strand.
GGGACGCAGCTCGCGGTAGATGTCGAGGAGCGCCTCGTCCTGACCCGTCGTGTTGTCCTTCTCGAGGGTCAGTCGGATCGACTCGTACTGGCCGAACTCTTCGAGGATCTGAGCCTCGGTCCAGCCGAGTGCCTTGAGCAGGACCGTGACGCTCTGCTTGCGCTTGCGGTCGAGGCGGACGCCGACCATGTCGCGCTTGTCGATCTCGAACTCGAGCCAGGCGCCACGCGACGGAATGACCTTCGCGGTGTAGATGTCCTTGTCGGACGTCTTGTCGGCGGTGCGCTCGAAGTAGACGCCGGGCGAACGGACGAGCTGCGACACGACGACGCGCTCGGTGCCGTTGATGATGAACGTGCCCTTGTCGGTCATCAGCGGGAAGTCGCCCATGAAGACGGTCTGGCTCTTGATCTCGCCAGTCTCGTTGTTCATGAACTCGGCCGTGACGAACAGCGGCGCGGCGTACGTGACGTCGCGGTCCTTGCAGTCGTCGACCGAGTACTTGGCGGGCTCGAAACGATGGTCGCGGAACGACAGGCTCATCGTCTCGGAGAAGTCTTCGATCGGCGAGATCTCTTCGAAGATCTCTTCGAGTCCGGACTTCGTGGACACATCAGTCCGACCGGAGGCCAGTGCAGCGTTGACTGACTCCTGCCATTTCTCGTCGCCGATCAGCCAAGCAAAACTGTCGGTCTGCAGAGCGAGAAGCTCTGGTACCTCGAGTGGTTCTGCAATTTTGGCGAATGAGACGCGGCGGGGCTGAACAGTTGCGGAGGTGCGCGAGGCGGCCAAGAGGGGTCCTTCCAAGGGCTCGCTGGCGGTTGCGTTGGGTTCGTGCTGCGCGCACGCCAAACGACCCCGGTCAAGGGGCACCCTGTAGCCCGAGAAGGGAGTGAGGGCAGGTCAAAACGCGCGCGAAAGTTTAGTGTAACCCGCGAGCCACGCCGAAGCAAGGGCGGGTCTTGACATTCCGCTCCTGGTCAGGGATTCTAGATGGCTTTGTCTCGACCTGCGGCGACATAACTCCTGCGAGACCAGCGATTTTGAACTCCGGTCCCGAAGTGTTACGCCTTGGTGAAGCCCCATTCCGAGGGGCGGTGACACAGCGACCTATCCCGCTCAGGTGCGGTGACATCGCGACCTATCAGGTGCCCGGATACGACGCTGTGTCACCGCGCTCGGGAGCGATAGGTCGCACAGTCACCGCCCCGGGGACGAGGGTCAGAGGGCGCGGATGTCGGAGACGAGCCAGTCTCCCCCGCTGCGGACCATCGAGACCTTGACCCGGTTGGCGAACACCGTGGGCGTCTTGGAGTCGCCGACGAGTCGCGCCTGGTCGAGGAACACCAGCACGTCGACCTTGTCGGCCGAGCAGTCACTGCCGCACGGCAGAGCCGCTGCTTCACGAGCAACTCCCTGCACCACGATCTTGCGCTGGGGGGCCAGCTCGGTCAGCGCCGGAGCGATCGACTCGAACTCCTTGGCGAAGGCCGGCGTCATCAAGGCCTTGGACGTCGCCAGATGATCGTCGAGCTTGTCGTACTGGAACGAGAAGATCGTCTCGGACGCCGAACCTGCCGCCGCGGCAGCCTGTGACTGCGCCTTGGCCAGGTCGCCGCCGTCCTTGCCGGAGATTCCTGTGACCAGGAAGTACGAGCCGACCACCAGCGAGACGACTGCGGTCAGGGCCAGGGCCGCCAGGGGCAACAGGTCGCGCCGGTTGGCCCGAGGAGCCTTCGCGGCCACGTTGGCCGTAGAAGCTGTCGGGGCCTTCGCAGCCGTCGACACCTTCGGCCGTTCGGGCGTGGAGGCGGCTGCGGGAGGCGGTGTGGGAGCGCTGCGCTTGAGCGGCGTCTTGCGAACCACGGGCTTGGCCGCGGGAGCCGGAGCCGAGGCAGGGCGCTCCCCCGCGATGCGGCGGCGGTTGACCGGCTTGTTGGCGTCGCTGACTGGTCGGCCCCTTCCGCAGCAGGATCGCTCGACGGCGCAGGATCCTCAGTCGTCGCCTCGACGGAGGCCACGCTCTCGAAGTTGGACACGAGCCACTCGTCGTTGCTCCGCGCGAACGAGATCTTCCACCGGAAGTGCCTCAGCACCGCGGCCTTGTTGTCGCTGTTGGTGATCGCTGCATCGACCGCGACGATCGCTACGGCCGAGTCGGCGTCGATGCTCTCGATCGCAGCACCGAGAACCTTCGCCTCGCCACTGACCTGCTTCTTGTCCTTCAGCGCGCTGAAGATCGCACTCGTGACCTCGACGAACTGCTTGTCGTACTTGGGTGTCAAGAGTCCCTTGAGACGCTTCTGGTAGTCGTCGAGATCGGCGACGTCATAGGTGTTGTAGGCGACCGCGAAGTCGTTGGCGCGCGCGATGACCTCGTTGCGGTCGGCCGACTGACTGATCTTGTCATCGCCGCCGGACGTCCCGGCGAACGCGCCGACCCCGCCCAGCACGACCCCCCAGCGCGACGAGCGCGACCAGGATCATGACGAGCGGACGGTTCGAACGGGTGGTCACTGAGTCACTGGGTCGCTCAACAGCCACTTCCAGGAGTCCTTTCCAGTTGCCGTCGGTCCGTCGTGAGCGACAGTTCCGGCGGCCGATCGCTTGAGCACCGTCTTGGATGCCTGCCGTGAGATGTGGTTGTCCTTGACCTTACAGTCGACCGCCGTGTCGAACTGGACATCGGTGATGGTGCCCTCGGTACGACGCTGGCGGTACCCGGAGTCGGCGCCGCCGTTCTGAGCGTAGGAGCAGGTCGGGGTCAGGTCGGTGAGCACGAGGCCGAACGTGGCGTTGTACTCGCCAGTCTCCTTGCCGCCGATGACCTCGGGATCGGTGACCGAGAACGAGCCCTGCAGCAGGTATGGGTACAGGATGAAGATCGCCTGCAGGCCGAGCACGTTCTCGGACAGCGGCTTGTTGGCGGTCACCAGGTCGCGGATCGCATTGCTGAGGTCGGTCGAGTTCTCGTCGACGACCTTGCGCACCGTGCGGGCACTCGCACTGCCCTTGTCGAGCAGGCGGCGCAGATCTGGATCGGCGTCGACCAGGGTGTCGGACAGCAGCGCGAGATTCTTCGAGAACGAGCTGAGCTCGCCCTGCTTGTCGATCTGGGTCTGCAGCACCTGGTCGGAACCTCGGATCAGGGCACGGGTGACGTCGATGTTCTCGTCGGCAGTCTGGATGAACTCGGACGACGTGTCGAGGATCGTCGACAGATCGGAGCCGGTGCCCTCGAAGGCCTGTCCGAGCTCGTCGACGACGGTACGCAGGCTGTCGGTGTTGACCGACTTGACCAGGTCGTTGACGTCGACCAGCAGCGTCGTGGTGTCGATCGGGATCTTGGTGTCGCGCAAGGAGATCTTCGCGCCCTTCGCCAGGTACGGCGCGGAGTTCGTGCGCGGCTGCAGATCGACGTACTGCTCGCCGATAGCCGACTTGTTGGCGACGACGGCGAGCACGTCGTCGGGGATCTTAGGGGCGCTGTTCTCGATGTCGAGCGTCGCCTGCACTCCCCCGTCCTTGAACGTCAGCTTGCCGACCTTGCCCACGGAGATCCCCCGGTAGGTGACCTGCGCGCCGGCGAAGATGCCGCCGGAGTCGGAGAACTGGGCGTAGACCGGGAAGCTCCGATCGACCACGAGGCGGTCGATCTGCGCATACCGGCCGCCGACGAAGGCGCCGCCCAGGACCGTCACGATCGCGAAGATCACGAGCTGGATCTTGGTCAGTCTGGTGATCATCGTGCCACCGCCGGTTCGAGGAGGAGTCTGCCGAGATCGGAAGACGCTGTGCTGCTAGATGCTGTGCTGCTAGATGCGGTGCTGGCCGCAGGTGCCCGGCACGCACCGAACAAGGTGCACAAGAGTCCGCCCGAGGTCGGCTTGGGCGTCGGGGCAGCGGTCGTGGGGGTTCCGCTGGGTTTGTCGCTGCCGGTAGCCGGTGGCTTGGTGGTCTTCGACTTGTTGCCACCGGGCAGGAGCCCGGAGATCAGGTCGGCCAGGTCTTCGCCGGGCAGCGCCGGATCGCCGGTCTGACCTGATCCGGCCGCAGGTGCCGGCAGCTCGGGCAGCCCGGCGTCTGGGTCGGCGGCGTCGCCAGACGCGATCTTGGTCAGGTCGAAGCCGCCCAGCAAGTTGGTCAGCTGATCGGCGCTGATGTCGAGACGGAGCGAGAGGTTGGCGAAGTCACCGAGGCAGGCACCTTCCTTGATCGACGGGGCGTCCTGGCAGCGGGCTGTCGCGGCAGCGACCGAGCCACCCACGAAGCCGTCGGTGAATGGGTAGGTCAGCAACCCTTGCGTCGCAGTGGCGAGATCGTCACCGGCTGCGGCCAGGTTCTTCAGCGTCGGCGCCAGCGCCTTCAGATCAGCGATCGCGTCGTCCTTGGACTCGCGGATGACGCCGGTCGCGACGTTGCTGAGGCGGTCGAGCGACTCCAGCAGCCCGACCAGGTCGTCGCGCTGCTGGTTGACGACCTTCAACGCGGCAGGCAGGTCGTCGAGGGCGCCGGTGATGGCGTCCTTCTGGTCGTTGGTCGCCACGGCGAGGCGGTTGACCTTCTCCAGCGACGTCAGCAGCGCGTCCTTGTTGTCGTCGAGCTGCGAGATGAACGACGACGTCGTCCGGATCAGCTTACGCACCTCGGGCTCGTTGCCGCCCAGCGCGTTGTTCGAGCTCCTTGACGATCGTGTTGGTCTTCTCGAGGCCGCCACCGTTGAACAGCAGCGACGCTGCACCGAGAACTTCTTCGATCTCGGGGTTGCGACCGGCTCGCGAGATCGGGATCGTGTCGCCGTCGCCGAGGGTGCCGAGCGACCCGTTCTCTGGCGGGGCCAGTGACACGAACTTCTCGCCCAGCAGGCTCGTCTGCCGGATGGTGGCGACCGCGTTGTCGGGCAGCTTGACATCTTTGTTGACCTTGACCGTCACGAGCGCGGTCCAGCCCTGGAGCTCGATGTCGGTGACCTTGCCGACCGCGATGTCATTGACCCGCACCGCGCTCTGCGGCACGAGGTCGAGGACGTCGCGGAACTGGATCTTGACCGCATAGGGCTCAGCGCCGAGATCGGCGCCACCGGGCAGCGGGAGATCGTACGGCGAGAAGCCGCAACCCCCTACGAGTGCCAGGCCGGCCACGCCGGCTGCCCACTTCACGTTCTTGATGCGCATCAGTTCACCGCCAGCATCTCTTCGAGCGACTGATTGACTGGTGCGGGCTGGCCGCCACCTTGAGACGCGACCTCGGTGCGCGGCAGCAACGACGGCAGCAGACCCGAGAGCGTCGAGCACAGGCCCTGTTCGTTGAGCGTCTCGCCCAGCAGGTTGCAGACCAGCGACGCCGGGTTGTCGAGCACGCCGAACACGACCTCTGGGATGTCGGCGCGGGTGTCGAGGGTGCCCGACTTGCCGTTGTAGGCCAGCGCGACGTTGGTCAGTGCGGTCGGCGCATTGATCGTGATGTCGGCCAGGTCGTCCTTGTGCTTGGCCAGCACCTTGGCCAGCGAGGCGATGTTGTCGACGTTGCCGCGCAATGCTCCGCGATTCTCTTTGACCAGGCTGTTGACGTCGACGAGCGCGAGGCTGAGCGCTTCGAGCGTCGCCTTGAGATCTTCGCGCTCACCTTCCAGCACCGTGGCGACCTTGGCCGTGCTGTCGTTGAACGAACGCACCGCCGTGTCGTTGGTCCGCAGCAGCGAGACGAACTCCTCGACCTCGCGCAGTCCACCGAACAGCTCGTCCTTGTTGTTGGACAGGGTCGTGCTAGCTTGCCGAAGTTCTTGATCGTCTCGTTGACCTGGGCACCCTGACCGTCGAGCTGTTCAGCAGCCCCGTCGAGCAGGTTGCTCAGCGCGCCCTCCTTGTTGGCGCCCTTGGGCCCCAGCGCAACCTGAGAGATCGTCGAGCGACTGGTAGACCGCGTCGAGCTCGATCGGCACCGCCGACCGGTCGACGCTCAGCACCGAGTTGTCCGCCAGGGTCGGTCCGCCGTTGTACGCGGGACTGAGCTGGATGAACCGGTCGCCGACGATCGACGGCGAGACCACGACAGCCTTGACGTCATCTGGCAGCTTCTGCTTGCCGTCATAGGCGATCTTGACCCGCACGACATCGCCGCGTGGTGTGAGGCTCTCGACCTCGCCGACCGGGACGCCGAGGATCTTGACGTCAGAGCCCTTGTAGACCGAGTTGGTCTGCTCGAAGTCGACCGTCAGGTATTTCTTGCCGTCACCCCGATTGAGGAACAACAAGGTCGCGGCAACCAGGAGCAGGACCACGACGGCCACGAGCACCTTGGAGAAGCCAGCAAATCGCTGGGCCAGACTTGTCATGGCGCTACCTCGTTCTTGGGCGTGAGCCCCTTCAAGACGTCGGAGAGCTGTTCGCCGAGACCGGACGCCGAGGTCAGGCCACCCAGATAGGTGTCAACCACGGGCCTGTTCCCAGGGAGTCGGAGAACACCCGGGTGAACGCCGGGTACACCCGCAGCGCCTCGTCGAGGCTCGCCTCGTTCTGCGCAGCATCGAGGTCACGACATCGAGCTGGTCGAGCGCCGGCTTGAGATCGGCGCGGGTGTCCTTGACCAGACCGCGCAGCTGGGTGGAGATCGACTGGGTCGACACCAGCAGCCGGTGGATCGAGTCGCGGCGAGCGCTGATCGCCGAGAACAGCGTGTCGGAGTCCTTGAACAACGTCACGAGCTCGTCGTTGCGCGAGTTCAGCACCCCGGAGACCTTCTTGAGGTTGACCAGCAGCGTGTTGATCTCGCTGTCGCGGGCTGCGAGGTTGCGGGAGAGATCGGAGACACCGCGGATCGCGCCACGGAACTCCTCGGGCGTCTGGTTCGAGATGTCAGCCAGCGTGTCAAGCGCCTCGGCGAGCTGCGGGATCTCGATCTGGTCGGTCGTGCGGCTCAGGTCGGAGAAGGCCTGCACGACGTCGTACGGCGCGATCGTCCGCTCCAGCGGGATGGTGCCGCCCTTGGCCATCTGGCCTGAGCCCTCGGGAGTCAGGGCCAGGAACTCGGCACCGAGCAAGGTGCGAAGTCGGATGTCGGCGCCGGTCTGCGGCCGAACTCGGTTCCCTTGTCGATCTTGAACGTGACCCTGACCTTGTTTCCGGCCAGCTCGATGCCGTTGACCTTGCCCACCGGGACGCCGGCGATGCGCACCTCGTTGCCGGCCTTCAGTCCGCCGATCTCGGCGAACTCGGCATGGTAGGTGTCTCCGCCACCGATGATCGGCAGCCGATCGGCACGGAAGGCGCCGAGCATCATCAGGGCGATCGCGGCGATGCCGATGATCCCGATGATGACGGGATTGCGCTCACGGAATGGCTTCATTTCTCGTACCCCGGCTGATCGCAACGTTGTCCGCCGACCTTCAGGCCTTGGTCGCCGGTCAGGTCGAGCGTGGTCTCCGGCACCAGGACTGTCTGGCCGACCTTGATCTCGGGGATCGTGACGGCACCCTTGACCTGGCACAGGTAGAAGTTGAACTCGCTGCCGGAGGCCGCCACGTTGCCGAACTTCGTCAGCTTGATGGGCAGGATCTGCAACGGCTCGAGATCGTGCTCAGGTTGCGCTTGGACGACAGGTTCTTGGTCAGTGCCCGCAGCTGCTTGATGTCCTCGGTCAGGGCCGGTCGTCCCTGGACCAGCAGGTCGGACGTCTCGTCGGTCAGGTCGGAGATCGAGTCGACCGAGTCGAGGATCGCCGAGCGGTCGTCCTTGAGCCCGGTGACGAACTGCTGCAAGGTGTCGATCGTGTCGGTCAGCTCCTCGTCGCGGCTGCCGACCGTGTCGAGCACGTCGCTGAGGTTGGTGATGACATCTCCGATGGCTGGTCCCGGTCGGCGAGCGTGTTGGTCAGCGACGCGGTGCTGGCCAACAGGTTCTGGACGTTGCCGCTCTCACCCTGCAAGGTCTGCACGATCTCGTAGGCGAACTTGTTGGTGTCCTCGGGTGACAGCGCCTGGAACACCGGCTTGAAGCCGTTGAGCAGGACGTTGAGGTCGAGTGCTTCCTTCGTCCGATCGGCCGGGATCGTGCTGCCGGGCTTGAGCGTGGCCTTGGCGCCGTCGGACCCCTGGGTCAGGGCGATGTACCGCTGGCCGACCAGGTTGCGGAACTTGATCGTGGCGTTCGTGTTGGCTGTCAGGGGCACGTCGGAGTCGACGCCGAACGTCACCAGCGCCTTGTCACGGTCGATGATCTCGACCTTGCTGACCGAGCCGACCGCGACGCCGGCGATCCGGATGTCATCGCCCTTGGCCATGCCGGTCACGTCACTGAAGACGGCCTTGTACTGCTCGCGGTCGCCGAAGGAGCCGTTGCTGAGCGTGATGGCCAGGATCAGCGTCGAGATGCCGGTGAAGGCGAAGAAGAAGCCGAGCTTGATGGCGGCGGAGATGGACTCCCTGTCGATCTGCTTCACTTCGGGCTCACCACCGTTCCACGTAGCAGGGGGCTGACCAGCAGGCCGCCGATGTCAGGCACCTTGGCGGCCTGGGTCCCGAGCATCGCGCCGAGGAACACGTTGAGCTCTCCTCGTTCACGTGCGGTGTCGGCACCGTTGATGCTGGGCTGCACGAGGCCGTCGAGGTCGACGCTCGAAGCCGCAGCGCGGTTCTGGGCGAAGTCGCCGTCAGGTCCGACCGAGCCGAACTTGCTGTGGGCCCGCTTGACTCCGACGGCTTGTAGACCTCGGCAGGCACCCGGAACGGGTTGTCCTGCGACGAGAGCGCTTCCTGCTGAGCCCGTCCCTTGTTGATCTCGTTGAGGTCGATGCACGACGGGGACGCGGCATTGCGTGCCGTGATCGACTTGCCGTTCTTGGCACCCGGATCTCGCCTGGCCGCATCGAACTTCTCCCGGCTGGCCTCGACGTTCTCGTCGGGCGTGTAGGCGTTGGTCTGCTCGATCAGCTCGACGTTGATGTGCAGCATCCCGTCGCGGAAGGCGCTGTCGAGTCGCGGGATCAGTGTCGCCATCGACTTGAGGAAGCACGGGAACGTCACCGAGTAGTCCTCGACCATCTCGAGGATCGGCCGGCTGTCCTTGGCGGCTGCACGAGGTCGTCGCCGCTCTCGGTGGTGAGCTCGGTCAGGCTGTCGGCGAGGCGGGTGCCTTCGTCGAAGAACGCCGGCGAGCTGCGCCTTCTTGGCCACCACGGTGTTGCCCGTCACGACGGTGTTGCGCAGCAGCCGGCCGAGGTCGGGCATTGCGTCGGCGTAACCGTCAGCAACCGTGCCGAGCTTGGTCAGGTCGGTGACGGCTGCGGCACGTCGGGATTGACCTTGCCGAGGTAACTGTTGAGCGTCACGAGCGTCTCGCCGAGCTGGGTGCCGCGTCCTTCGAGCGCGGTCGAGACCGCGCTGAGCGTGTAGGACAGGTTGGCCGGGTCGACCGCGTCGAGCAGCGGGTACAGGTCGTTGAGCAGCGTCTCGACCTCGATCGGCACATCGGCCTTGGTGATCGTGTCGCCTGCCTGCAGCGACGGCCCGCCGACGGTCGCGTCCTGCGGCGGGATCAGGGCGACGTACTTCTCGCCGAACAACGTCTTGGGGATCAGCTGGGCCGTCACCCCCTGGGGCACGTCCTTGATCAGGTCGGGGTTCATGCCGAGTCGAGCTTGACGCCGTCACCGTCGGGCGAGACGCTGCGTACCTCCCCCACGATCATGCCGCGCAGCTTGATGTCGGCGTTCTGCGGCAGGTTGACGCCGGTCGTGTCGGTCTTGAGCGTGACGGTGTCGTAGTCGACGAATGCCTTGGTGAAGAAGGCGTAGGTGATCCAGAGGAAGAACAGGATCAGGGCCATGAAGGCGGCGCCCAGGATCTTCTGCGATGCGGGACGCTCGAGCACGGGGGTACGCGGCATGGCTCAACCCGCCAATCTGACGGTCACGTTGGTGCCCCAGATGGCCATGGACGCCAACAGGTCGACGACGTTGATGGCCACGATGGAGGTACGGACGGCCAAGCCCACCGCGACGCCGACACCGGCGGGTCCGCCGCTGGCGTAGTAGCCGTAGTAGCAGTGGATCAGGATCACGACGACCGCGAAGATCAGCACCTTGGCAAAGGACCACAACACGTCTTGCGGTGGCAAGAACGTCGTGAAGTAGTGGTCGTACGTGCCGGCGCTCTGGCCATTGATCTTGGTGATGGTTAATCGGGTCGCGAAGTACGACGACAGCAGGCCGACGATGTAGAGCGGGACGACGGCGATCAGGCCGGCGATGACGCGGGTCGTGACCAGGAACGGCAGCGACGGGATCGCCATCGTCTCCAGGGCGTCGACCTCTTCGCTGATGCGCATCGCGCCGAGCTGGGCGGTGAATCCGCAACCCACCGTCGCGGCCAGCGCGATGCCGGCGACGATCGGCGCGATCTCACGGGTGTTGAAGTAGGCCGAGACGAAACCGGTCAGCGCCGCGGTGCCGAGCTGGTCGAGGGCTGCGTAGCCCTGGATGCCGACCTCGGTACCGGTGAAGAAGCACATCGCGGTGATGACGCCGACCGTGCCGCCGATGACGGCGAGCGAGCCCGATCCGAGCGTCACCTCGGCCAGCAGCCGCACGATCTCCTTGCCGTAGTTCTTGATCGTGCGCGGGATCGACCGGACGACCCGGATGTAGAACAGCATCTGGTGGCCGAGGCCATCGAGGAAGCCGCCGATCCGTCCGGGAACCCCGGCGATGGCGGACACGACTTTGAGGTCTGACATCGTCACATCCCCTTGGGCGGAACGGCCGGATGTAGATCGCCGAGATGAAGAAGTTGACGATGAACAGCAGCGTGAACGTGATCACGACGGCTTCGTTGACCGCGTCGCCGACGCCCTTGGGCCCGCCCTTGGCGTTCATGCCCTTGTAGGACGCGACGATCGCGGCGAGGAAGCCGAAGATCAGCGCCTTGACCATGCCTTGATACATGTCAGGTAGCTGGGCGAGCGCGGTGAACGAGGCTAGGTAGGCGCCTGGAGTTCCGTCCTGCAGCACGACGTTGAACACATAGCCACCGGCGACACCGACGACGGTCACCATGCCGTTGAGGAACACCGCGACCAGCATGCAGGCCAGCACCCGTGGGACGACGAGTCGCTGGATCGGGTCGATGCCGAGCACCATCATGGCGTCGAGCTCCTCACGGATCCGTCGAGCGCCGAAGTCGGCAGCGATGGCCGAGCCGGCCGCCCCCGCGATCAGCAGCGCACAGGCGATCGGGCCAGCCTCACGGACGACCGCGAGCACTGCGGCCGAGCCGGTGAAGGACTGCGCACCGAACTGCTTGATCAGGCCGCCCACCTGCAGTGCGATGACCGCACCGAACGGGATCGCGACGAAGGCTGTCGGGATGATCGTGACCTTGACGATGAACCACGACTGGAGCAGGAACTCCTTGAGCTGGAACGGACGGCGGAACAGCGCGACGACGACGTCGAGCATGAACGCGAACAGTCCGCCGGCGACCCGCGCCGGCCCCGTGACGATCGACGCACTCACGCCGTCACCTCCATGAAGAAGCAACGATACGGAGGCAACGGCGTGAAAGCTGCCTCATTGCTCGCTCGCTGACGCTCGCTCACGCCGCCACCTCCGCTCGCTGACGCTCGCTCACGCCGTCACACCGACGGCGACGGGGGCATCGGTCGGGGCGAAGGAGCCCGGGGGCGGGATGACGCCGTTGTCGCGGCACCAGGCACCCGGATCACGCTGACCGCGGCGCGGTCGACCGTCCGAGGTCTCGAGCTGCAATGGGACCGGCGGCAGCGCTGGCATCGCGATACCGGCCTCAGAGGCCAGCTCGTCGGCGTCCTTCTCCTCGGACATGCCGATCGGCCCGACGGTCTGGGCGTTCAGGAACTGCGCCACGACGGGCTCGTCCGACGTCAGCAGCATCTCGCGCGGGCCGAACATCGCCAGGTGCTTGTGGTAGAGCAGACCGATGTTGTCGGGCACTCGGCGCGCTGTGTTGATGTCGTGGGTCACGATCAGGAACGTCGCGTCGATCTGGGCGTTCAGGTCGATGAACAGCTGGTTGATGTACGAGGTACGGACCGGATCGAGTCCCGAGTCGGGCTCATCGATCAGCAGGATCTCGGGGTCGAGCACCAAGGCACGAGCCAGGCCGGCACGCTTGCGCATCCCGCCGGAGATCTCGCCCGGCAGCTTGCGCTCGGCACCGACCAGACCGGTCAGCTCCATCTTGTCCATCACGATCGTGCGGATCTCGGACTCGGACTTGCGAGTGTGCTCGCGCAGCGGGAACGCGACGTTGTCGAACAGGTCCATCGAGCCGAACATCGCGCCGTCCTGGAACAGCACGCCGAACAGCTTGCGGATCTCGTAGAGCTCTTTTCCTTGCAGTTCGCAATGTCGACGCCCTCGATGAAGACGTGGCCCTCGTTGGGCTTCAGCAGTCCGATCAGCGTCTTGAGGAACACCGACTTGCCGGTGCCCGACGGACCCAACATCACCGAGATCTCGCCGGCCGGAAGCGTCAGCGAGACGTCCTTCCAGATCAACGAACTACCGAACTTCTTGGTCAGCCCCTCAACTACCACTTCTACACCCACGGACGGCCCCTCCTTGCTTACCGCGGACTGCCCGCACCTGCTGGCAGAACTTGTCTGTCATTGGTCGATGTGACCGCAGACACAGGAACTAACGACACGCGTCAACCGAGGTTACGTGATTTCCGAAGATAGTGACTCATGAGTAACAAGTCAGGACCTTTGGTCTCCCCTTCGCGTAACTGCGGGTGACACTGTGACGGCTGACACGCTACCTGAGATCTCCGATGCGTGCAGGACCAAGGTCCCGAGAAGCCCATCTGGGGTACGCAAAAGGGCGCCCCCTCCGAAGAGGGAGCGCCCTAGCGCTTGGAGCTAACGAATCACTTGACGGTGACGCTGGCGCCGGCGGCCTCGAGGGCCTCCTTCGCCTTGTCAGCGGCATCCTTCGTGGCCTTCTCGAGGACAGGCTTCGGCGCACCCTCGACGAGGTCCTTGGCCTCCTTGAGTCCGAGACCGGTGATCGTACGAACTTCCTTGATGACCTGGATCTTCTTCTCGCCGGCACCCTCGAGGATGACGTCGAACTCGTCCTGGTCAGCAGCGGCGTCTGCGCCACCGGCAGCAGCCGGAGCAGCAGCGGCAACGGCAACCGGAGCGGCTGCGGTCACGTCGAACGTGTCCTCGAACTCCTTGACGAACTCGGAGAGCTCGATGAGGGTCATTTCCTTGAATGCATCAAGCAGGTCGCTAGTGCTGAGCTTCGCCATGTTGGCGTCCTTCCGTAGTGAGACCCCGAGGGGTTCCGATTGAGTTAATCGGGCTTTCAGCCCTCGGAGCCGGCGTCGGCGGATGCCTCGACCGGAGTTTCTTCCGCTGCCTCGGCCGCGGGGGCCTCTTCGGCAGCAGCGGCAACAGGCGCGGGGCCTGCAGCCAGGACCGACGGGTCGCTCTCGGCCTTCGCCTGCAGGGCACCCAGAACGCGGGCAGCCTGCGACAGCGGAGCGTTGAACAGCGACGCGGCGTTCGAGAGGCTGGCCTTCATGCCGCCTGCGAGCTTCGCGAGGAGAACCTCACGCGACTCGAGGTCGGCCAGCTTCGTGATCTCTTCAGCAGTGAGGATCTTCCCGTCGAGGAAGCCTCCCTTGATGACGAGTGGTGCGTTGGCCTTCGCGAAGTCGCGCAGACTCTTGGCAGCCAGAACCGGATCACCCTTGATGAAGGCGATCGCGGTCGGACCGGTGAGGAGATCGGTGTCGAGCTCCACTCCTGCGTCCTTGGCAGCAATCTTGGTCAGCGTGTTCTTGGCGACGGCATAGCTGCACGTCCTCACCGAGCGAGCGGCGCAGTTCCTGCAGCTGCTTCACGGTGAGACCGCGGTACTCGGTGAGGACTGCGCCGTTCGACTCACGGAAACTATCCGCAAGCTCGGCAACGGCAGCAATCTTTTCCGCGTTGGCCATGGGTCTCCTTCCAGCACATGGTGGTCATACCTCGACTGCGACCCCCGTGCGTTACAGGGCCCGACACGAAAAAACGTCCCGGGCACAGGGCCACGGGACGCTATTGCATCTGAATCGTGAACCTGCGCGGGCCGCCCTCTCGGGCGCTTCGGACAACCCCTAGGAGTTGTTGCCAGCGGTCTTCGGCTTGTCCAGACTAGTGCACGGCTTGCAGCAGACCAAATCGGCCGGCCTCGGTAGCCGTCAGGCGCTTCCGGGCACCTTGTCGGTGATCTGGCTGGCAGGCGGCGCCTTGATCGAGACCGGCTCACCCCACTTGCTGTAGTTCAGCGTGAACCTCAGGGCCACGAGGTCGGCGGTGACCCGGCGCGGGAGATCGTCAGGACCGATGAAGATCGTGTACTTCAACGTCTTGGGGAGCTTCTCACCGGCCTGCTTGGCGAGGTCCTGGATGCCCGTCAGCTTGGATGTGTCGAGCTCGAGGACGTACGGCTGCGCCTTGACTCCGTCGATCGTCGTGGCTGCGCCCTTCTCGTCGAACGACGTGAGGGACTCTTCGAACTGGGCCAGCTGAGCGGTCGGGCTGACCTGGTGGACGAGCTCGGTCAACGGGTTCTTGGCCGCGCCTTCCAACGGGAGCTCGGTGAACTTGTTGGCCGACATCTGGCCGAAGTTGAGGTAGAAGACGCCGTCGACGAGCCGCAGCTTGATCGTCCCGACCCCGGCATCCTTCGCATCGATCTCGAGCGCCACCGCAGAGTCCTTCACGTCTTGGCCGGCACTGAACTGGCCGGTGGCGACGTTCTTCTGTCCGCCGGCCGCCATGTCCATCTTGACCTGGCTCGTGCGCGCCTTCTGCTGCGCCGTGGTGAGGCGCTCGATGAAGTCGTCCTTCGTCAGCCCGCCGGACGTCGTGGCCTCGGCCCCGTCACGGGATCCCTCAGACGGATCGTCACCGCTGCACGCACCCACGGCGAACGTCAGGGCGACGGCAGTCGCGAGGGCGGCACAGGTCTTCTTACGCAGGCGCATACGAGCACACTAGGACACCCAAGGGGCAGGAACGGCGGCTTTGTAACTCTCGTTGACGATTCTTAGCCTGGCACAGACATGACACCGGCCCGGTGCCGATGTCATCAGACATCAGCACCGGGCCGGAGTGGTTCGGCGAGGACTCAGGCCTCGGCGTCGACCGCGTAGTTCTTGGTGCGGTTCGGATCGACCGGGATGCCAGGACCGTTGGTCGTGGAGACGGTGATCTTCTTGACGTAGCGGCCCTTCGAGCTGGCCGGCTTGATACGCAGGACCTCGTCGAGCGCGGCGCCGTAGTTCTCGGCGAGCTGCTCGGCGGTGAACGACGCCTTGCCGATCACGAAGTGCAGGTTGGCGTGACGATCGACGCGGAACTCGATCTTGCCGCCCTTGATGTCGCCGACTGCCTTGGCGACGTCAGGGGTGACCGTGCCGGTCTTGGGGTTCGGCATCAGGTTGCGGGGGCCGAGCACGCGACCCAGGCGACCAACCTTGCCCATCATGTCGGGCGTCGCGACGACGGCGTCGAAGTCGAGCCATCCCTCGTTGACCTTGTCGACGGCTCGTCGGCACCGACGAAGTCAGCACCGGCCTCACGAGCTGCATCGGCGTTGGCGCCGGTGGCGAAGACCAGGACCCGTGCGGTCTTGCCCGTGCCGTGAGGGAGGTTGACGGTGCCGCGCACCATCTGATCGGCCTTGCGCGGGTCGACACCGAGGCGGAGCGAGACGTCGACCGTCGAGTCGTACTTCTTGCTGCCCGACTCCTTGGCCAGCGTCGTGGCCTGCAGAGGGGTGTAGAGCTTGTCCTTGTCGATCTTCTCGGCGACCGCGCGGTACGCCTTGCTGTGCTGTGCCATCTCTGGTCTTCTTTCGTGTCTTGGGTGAACCAGTCGTGGTCGGTACGGGCCCAGCTGGCCCTGCCACTAGTGGATCTGGGAGGAGGAAATCAGTCGGTCGTGACGCCCATCGAGCGCGCAGTGCCCTCGACGATCTTCATGGCGGCGTCAATGTCGGTCGCATTGAGGTCGGGCAGCTTGGTCGTGGCGATCTCGCGGATCTGATCCTTGGTGATCTTGCCGACCTTGTCCGTGTGCGGGACAGCCGAACCCTTCTGCAGACCGGCAGCCTTCTTGATCAGCTCAGCCGCGGGCGGCGTCTTGGTGATAAAGCTGAAGGTGCGGTCTTCGTAGATCGTGATCTCGACCGGGACGACGTTTCCACGCATGGCTTCTGTGGCCGAGTTGTAGGCCTTGCAGAACTCCATGATGTTGACGCCGTGGGGGCCCAGCGCGGTACCGACGGGCGGTGCCGGGTTGGCCTGGCCGGCCTGCAGCTGCACCTTGACGATGGCTGCGACTTCTTCTTGGGAGGCATTTCTCGGGTCCTTTTGATGGTTGTTCTTAGTGTTGCCGGAGCTCAGTGGTTTTCGAGACGCCGTTCGTTCCTCACGGCTCCTCAACCTGCGATTGCTGCGCAATCACACCTTCTGGATCTGGGTGAAGCTGAGCTCGACCGGCGTCTCGCGACCGAAGATCTCCACGAGGGCCTTGACCCTCTGTGCATCGATGTTGATCTCGGTGATGGTCGCGTGCAGCGTGGCGAACGGTCCATCGACGACCATGACGGAGTCGCCGACCACGAAGTCGGAGAACTCGACCTTGGCGGCCTTCGTCTGCTGCTGATCGGGGGCTTCTGCCGCAGTTGCGACTTCGGCCTCCACTGCCGGGGCGAGCATGCTCTCGACCTCGGCAAGACTGAGGGGGACGGGCTGATGGGCGTTGCCCACGAATCCCGTGACGGACGGCGTGTGGCGCACGACGCCCACGACTCGTCGGTGAGGTCCATGCGGACCAGGACGTAGCCGGGAAGCACGGTGCGCTTGACGGCTTGCGCTGACCGTTCTTGATCTCGGCCACCTCTTCGGTCGGCACGACGACCTCGAAGATGTAGTCCTCGGCGTTGAGCGAGGTGACGCGGTTCTCGAGGTTCGACTTGACCCGCTTCTCCATGCCGGAGTAGGTGTGCACGACGTACCAGTCGCCGATCTGGCTGTACAGGCGGTCCTTGAACTCCTGCAGCACGTCGACGACAGGCTCTTCGCCGTCGTCGGCAGCCTCGTCGTCGGCGCCCTCTTCGCTGGCCTCGGCTTCGTCGGCCTCGTCAGCCTCTTCGGCGTCGTCGACGACCTCGATCTCGTCGCTCTCGTCGACCACGGGGGTCGCCGATTCGTCCTCGACGACCTCGTCGGTCTCCGAAGTCACCTGCGGGTCGATACCTTGAGTCACTCTGATCCTTTGGCCAAACAGAAGTTGTGGGCGGTTGCTAGGCGAAGATGGCGAATGCTGCCCGACCGAATCCGTAGTCGAGTCCGGCGACGATCGCCATCATGACGAGAACGAAGACGAGAACGACCCAGAAGTAGTTGACGACCTGGGGCCGGGTCGGCCACACCACCTTGCGGAGTTCGGCAATCACCTGACGGTAGAAGGTGACTGGCGACGTGCGCTTGCCGGAGGTGCCGGCCAACTCGTGACGATCGCTCACGATGCTCCTTCGTACTTCTCATGTTCGCTGTGTGGTCATGTCTTTGCAGGGCACGAGGGACTTGAACCCCCAACCTTCGGTTTTGGAGACCGATGCTCTGCCAGTTGAGCTAGTGCCCTTCAGTCAAAATCACCGAGATGCGAAAAGCCCGTGAGGGCATGACGATTCAGAGTGAATTTTCACCGGTGGGTCCAGTGTACGTGGTCGACGGTGCCCGCGTCGAACCGAGTCCACCCGAACGGTGCCGGACCGGACAGCCCAGGCCGGTACGGCCATGATGGATCCATGAGGGCAGTCACCGCACTACCGAAGGCACACCTGCACCTGCACTTCACCGGTTCGATGCGTCACGCGACCTTGCTGGAGCTGGCCGAGCGTGACGGGATCCACCTGCCGGCGTCGTTGACCGACGACTGGCCCCCGCAGCTCAGCACGACCGACGAGAAGGGCTGGTTCAGGTTCCAACGCCTGTACGACGTCGCGCGATCGGTGCTGCGTACCGAGGAGGACGTCCGACGCCTCGTCCTCGAGGCGGCGATCGACGATGCGGCCGACGGCTCGGTGTGGACCGAGATCCAGGTCGATCCGTCCGGGTACGGAGCACGGTTCGGCGGGATCACGGCGTTCACCGACCTCGTGATCGACGCGGTCCGGGAGGCTGGCGAGCAGGCCGGCATCGGCATGGGCCTGGTGATCGCGGCCAACCGCACCCGTCATCCGCTCGACGCCCGCACCTTGGCTCGTCTCGCGGCGCAGTACGCGGGTCGCGGTGTCATCGGGTTCGGCCTGTCGAACGACGAGCGTCGCGGCGACACGGCGGCCTTCGGTCCGGCCTTCGCGATCGCCGAGCGTGCTGGCCTGGCGCTCGTGCCCCACGGAGGGGAGCTGCGCGGTCCCGCTCACGTGACGCAGTGCCTCGACCACCTGCACCCAGACCGGCTCGGCCACGGCGTCCGGGCCAGCGAGAACGAGGCGGTGCTCGGCCGCCTGGCCGACAGCGGAGTGGCGCTCGAGGTGTGCCCCACCTCGAACGTGTCGCTGGGGGTCTACGCCACGTTGGAAGAGGTGCCGGTGCGCACCCTGGTCGCGGCGGGCGTCGACGTCGCGCTCGGCTCGGACGACCCGCTGCTGTTCGGCTCCCGCCTGGCGGGCCAGTACGCCGTCCTGCGGGCCGCGCAGGACTTCAGCGACGCCGAGCTGGCCGAGCTGGCGCGGATGTCGCTGAGACGCTCGTACGCGCCCTCCGACCGAGTGGCCGCCGGCCTCGCCGACATCGACGCCTGGCTCGCAGCCGTTGACACCCGCTGACCCCCACCCCTGTGCAAGGCTGTCGCCATGACCGAAGAGGAACCCACGCCGCCGAACGATCCGTACGCCGGCACCCAGCACCAGCCCAACTGGGGCAGCGCCTATCCCCCGCCGGGACAGCAGCCGCCCGGCACTCCCCCACCGGGCTACGGTCCTCCGCCCGGCGCCTACTACCCCCCTCCGGGACAGGGCTACCCGCCGCCCGGCTTCGGCTACCCGCAGTACGTCCCGCCGCCCAAGCACGAGTCGGCGACGACGTCGCTGGTGCTCGGCCTGGTCGGCACGGCCGGCGCGGTCGCCTGCTACCTGCCCGTGTTCGTGGCACCCTTCGCCTGGTACATCGGCGCCAAGACCGTCCGCGAGATCGACGACAGCCGCGGGGCGCTCAGCGGACGCAGCGAGGCCAAGGCAGGCATGATCCTGGGCATCATCGGCACGGTGCTGCTGATCATCGCGCTGGCCGTCATCGTCGTGCTGATCGTCCTGTCGTTCACGGTCGACGGCATGTGGGACGACGAGTACTACGACGAGACGTCGGTCGACGCGGTGCTGGCGGGCCTGCGCAGCTTGCTGCGCTGACGCCGGTCACCCCGCCGACCTGGCTCAGAGGGAGCAGCCCACCAGGACGGGCTCGTTGACCAGCGTGATCCCGTAGGCACGTTGCACGCCGGCTCGGATCTCGCGGGCCAGGTCGAGCAGCTGCGCGGTCGTCGCCGAGCCTCGGTTGGTCAGTGCGAGCGTGTGCTTGGTCGACAACGACACCGCAGCATTGCCGTAGCCCTTGGCGTAGCCCGCGTGATCGATCAGCCAGGCGGCACTGGTCTTGACCGTGCCGTCGGGCTGGTCGAAGCGCGGCGCCTCGGGCGGCAGGCTGTGCGCCTGCTCGGGTGTCAGCAGCGGATTGGTGAAGAACGAGCCGGCGCTCCACGTGTCGTGGTCGGCCGGGTCGAGCACCATGCCCTTGCCCGTTCGCAAGGCCAGCACAGCGTCCCTGACGGCCCGCGAGGGTGCCCGTTCGCCCACCGCGACCCCGAGCGTCCTGGCCAGCTCGGCGTACGCGACGGGGGCGCTCAGGTCTCCCAACGCCAGCTGGAACGTGACGGACAGGACGACGTGACGCTGCGGCTCGGCCTTGAACCGGCTGTGCCGGTAGCCGAAGGCGCAGTCGCTCGCGGCATAGGTGCGGATCGCGCGGTCGTAGCGGTCGTAGGTACGCACCGACGCGATCGTCTGCGCGACCTCTTGGCCGTAGGCGCCGACGTTCTGGATCGGGGTAGCGCCGACGGAGCCGGGAATGCCGGACAACGCCTCGACCCCCCACCCACTGCTCGGCCACCGCACGCTCGACGAACGAGTCCCACGACTCGCCAGCGGCGACCGTGACCATCGCACCGCTGCAGGCGTCTGCGTCGACCGTGACGCCACGAGTCAGCACCCGGATGACGGTGCCGTCGACGCCCTCGTCGGCCACGACGAGGTTGCTGCCGCCCGCCACGAGAAGCACCGGGTCGGCGGCCTCGTCGGCGATCCGGACGGCTTCGACGAGGTGCTCCTCGGTCGTGGCGTCGATGACGGCCCGTGCGGGGCCGCCCAGGCGCAAGGTGGTCAGCTCAGCCAGGTCCATGGCGGCGACGCTAGCAGCGTCCATGGAGCGGGAATGACGAAGGCTCCCACCAGCAGTTGCTGTGGGAGCCGTCGTGCCGAGAACTGAGATCAGCGCGTCTCGCGGTGCGTCTGGTGGGTCTTGCAGCGCGGGCAGAACTTCTTGAGGTCGAGACGATCGGGATCGTTGCGACGGTTCTTCTTGGTGATGTAGTTGCGTTCCTTGCACTCCGTGCAGGCCAAGGTGATCTTGGGACGAACGTCTGAGCTCTTGCTGGCCACGAGGGTGCCTCTTCTTGATCGGGGGTGATGCTGGGGTGTTGCCGTTCAATTGTGCGGTAGCTGGGGCGGGACTCGAACCCGCGACCCCACGATTATGAGTCGTGTGCTCTAACCACCTGAGCTTACCCAGCCGCAACGGGCACGAGTTTCCTCGTGCCCGAAGGACTCGTGATGCTGTGAGTCCCAGAGCCCCTTTACGGAATCGAACCGTAGACCTTTTCCTTACCATGGAAACGCTCTGCCGACTGAGCTAAAGGGGCAAGCCGACAAGCAAAGATACCCGGTCGGGATCTGCTTTGCGAAATCGGGGTCCTGCTCAGGTGAAATTCACTCAGATTGCAGCGGCTGCGAGGCGCGATGGCCACAGCGGCCCCTCGTAGATGAAACCCGTGTAGCCCTGCACGAGATCGGCTCCGGCCGCCAACCTGGCGCGCACGTCGTCGGGGGTCGTGACGCCGCCGACCGCGATGATCGCGAGCTGGTCGCCGACCCGCGCACGCAGCCGGACGAGCACCTCTGTCGCGCGTTCGGCCAGGATCGGGCCCGATAGTCCGCCGGCTCCCGCCGCCTCGATCGTGGCGCGATCAGTGAGCAATGTCTCAGGGCGCGCGATCGTCGTGTTGGTCGCGCTGATGCCGTCGAGTCCCAGTTCGAGGGCAAGGTCGGCGACGGCGTCGACGTCGACGTCAGCCAGGTCGGGGGCGATCTTGACGAGCAGCGGCACACGTCCCGACGGATTGCGGTCGGCGACGTCCTTGACGGCAGCCAGCAGGGGTCGCAGCTCGTCGACGGCCTGCAGGTCGCGCAGACCCGGGGTGTTGGGCGACGAGACGTTGACCACGAGATAGCTCGCATACGGGGCGAGGAGGCGCGCGCTCTCGACGTAGTCGGCGACCGCGTCGTTCGCTTCGACGACCTTGGTCTTGCCGATGTTGACGCCGATCACGGCGTCGCGGCCGACCTTGGTCTGGCGCAGCCGGTGCAGTCGGGACGCGACCTGGGCGGCACCGTCGTTGTTGAAGCCCATCCGGTTGATGATCGCGCGGTCCTCGACGAGCCGGAACAGCCGTTGGCGCGGGTTGCCGGGCTGCGGACGAGCCGTGACGGTGCCGATCTCGACGTGGCCGAAGCCGAGCGCGAGCAGGCCCGGCACCCCGGTGGCGTTCTTGTCGAAGCCAGCGGCGAGCCCGAAGGCGTGGGGGAACTCGATCCCCATGACGGTGCGAGGCGCACGTGTCTGCTTGAAGGCGACCCGAGTGACGAACCGGCCGGCACGAACGGCGGCAAAGGCCCGTTCGTGAGCCTTCTCAGGATCCATGGAGCTGAACACGGCGTCGAAAAAGGCGCGATAGACCACGCCGTCACCCTAGGGCATGGCCCCGGCCGGACCCTCTAGAAGCCGTGGGTGCGACGGTATGCGGCCAGATGATCGGCGGCACGGGGAGTGTTCCACGCCTCGCACTGTCGAGCCGCCTGATCGGCGAGCGAACCCGCTCGGTCGAGATCGCCCATCGCAGCGGCGGCCAGCGCCCGGTAGGCGTCGACGGGGCCGTCTGCGCCGATCTGCGCAGCCGAGCAGGACCGACCGCTGAACGGCGCGAGGGCCGCGTCGGACTCGGCTGCCATGGCAGGGTCGTCGAGGGCGAGCGCGGCTCGGCCCCGTAGCACCAGCGCATCATCGACATGAAGTCGTCGTGGTCGGCGACGAACCGTTCCCGGTGGGCCGCGATGATCCGCCGCGCCGTCTCGAGGTCACCGCGTCGTACGCAGACCACGGCGTGTGCCGACGCGGTCGGCACGGCGGCCAGCTCGAGCACCCGCTCGTCGTCGGACTGGTCGTCCTGATCGGTCAGTCCGGTGACCATCGCGGTGTGGGCCAAGGCGGCTGCGACATTGGGGATCGCCACCCGAGACGCGAGCTCGCGCAGTCGGGGCAACGTGTCGCGGGCGCGCTCGATGTCGCCAGACAGCGCGATCCAGGGCAGCTGCATCGCCTCGAGGAAGACCGTGGCGGCAACCAGGTTGAGCTTGGTCGACACCTCGAGACCGCGGCGCACCGTCGGCCACATCTCCTCGACCTGGCCGAGCTCGGCCAGGGCACTGGCGAGGGCCGCCAGCGCCAGGGCGAGGGCACGCTCGTCGCCGGTGCTCTCGGCCAGGACGACCGCCTCCCGCGCGAGCTCGGCCCGATTGGCCGCCGAACCCGGCCGCCAGTTGCCGTAGCAGGCTCCGTGGAGCACCGACTGGAGCAGCCGAGGATCGTCGAGCCGCCTCGCCATGTCGACGGCATCGACGATGTAGGCGCTGACCCGTGCGGCATCGGCCGAGAAGTACAGCTCGATGCCCAGGCTCAGCAGCACCCGGCAGCGCAGCTCGCTGTCGTCGCGGGGCAGCCCCTGCAGGACCCGCTCGAGCGTGTCGATGATGAATGCGTTGACCTCGCCGAACGAGTTGGAGTACCAGACGGCCCCCTCGACGGTCGACAACGCGGCACGCGCGAGGGCCTCGTGATCGCCCAGGCGGTCGGCCAGCGCGACCGCCGACGCCACACACTCCTCAGCGGCTTCCCACTGGCCACTCCAGCGAGCAGCACGGGCCCGCGCCATGGCGAGGTCGTACAACGTCCGGTCGTCGGTGTCGGGCAGCGCAGCCTGCGCCTCCAGCGCCCAGCCGAGCAGCTCCAGCTCCTCCTCGTAGGCTGCGACGTCCCGCGCCTGCTCGGCGGCTCTGAGCGCGGTCTCGGCGCACTGCGCAGAGTGCTGTGGGCCGGCCTGTCGCCAGTGCCTGGCCAGGTCGCTCGCAGCGACGTCATGCAGGCTCGTCAGTGCCTGCGCCGCACTCGCGTGCAGCGCCGCCCGGTGGATGCCGGGGATGCGATCGACCACGACGTCCTGCACCAGCGGATGGGAGAACCTGGCGGAGCCGAGACCGTCGGCATCGAGCACGAGCCCGACCTCCATGGCCGGCAGGAGCCCCTCGACGACGCGTGCCGGCTCGATGCCGGCCGCCAGGCCGAGCGCGTCGAGCCGGAACCTGCGCCCGAGCACCGAGGCGGTCGCGAGCAGGTCGCGCGATGCCAGCGGCGGCTCACCGACGCGTCTCGCCACGACGTCACGTACCGACCCCGGCACGGACTCTCCCGCCCGGGCGAGCTCGATCAGGAAGAACGGATTGCCTTCCGTCCGCTCCAGCAGCCGCACCAGCTCGGCGTCGGACCGACGTTCGGACGTGACCGATCGCAACAGCTCGGCCGAAGCGCTCGCATCGAGTCCCGTGAGCTCGAGGCGCACGGCATGGCGCCGCGCCAAGGCATCGGCGAGCGCCGCCTGGGCGTCGACCGGAGCCGGGAACGCCCGTCGGGTCATGACGATCACCAGACGTCCACGCGCCGTGACGTCCAGACGATGGCGCAGGGCCCGCAACGTCGACGGATCGGCCCAGTGGATGTCGTCGATCGTCAGGAGCACGGGATGCTCGGCGACCGCCGCGCACACCGCCGCTGCGATCGACTCCCACAGGGCGAACTGGCTGCCCTCGTCGCCTTGCAGGTCGGGCATCGGGACACCGGTCTGGCGGCAGAGCCCCTCGAGCAGCGATACCCACGGCCACAGCGGTGGGGCACCTTCGTCCTGCGAGCAGAACGCCTCGACGCACAGGTAGCCGCGAGCGGCGGCCGTGGCGCGCAGGTCACGCGCGAGCCGCGACTTGCCGATGCCCGGGTCGCCGATGGCTGGACGAGCTGAGGGGTGCCCAGGTCTGCGGCGTCCAGCACGGTCTCGAGCCGGGCACGCTCGGCCTCGCGACCGACCAGGGGCCACGGATCAGGTTCCACCGGCGCCGCCGCGACGACCCGGCGGGGCGCAGCCTGCGCGGCGGCCCACAGGGAGTCGTCCTGCTTCAGGATCGCCGTCTCGAGATCGCGCACGCTCTGGCTCGGGTCTATCCCGAGCTCGTCGCGCAGGTGCTCACGGAGCACCCGGATGACCTCGAGCGCCTCGACCTGGCGTCCGGTCCGCACCAGCGCGACAGCACGCAGCAGCCACGGCCGCTCGCGGTGCGGCTGCTGCGACGTCACCGACTCCAGCATCGCTGCGGCGTCGACCGCCTCGCCCGCGGCCAGGGCGAGCCCCGCACGAAGCTCGTGCGCCGTGACCCGCAGATCAGCCAGCCGGACCCGTTCGGCCTCGGCACCGACGAACCCCGCCAGCTCGGCATAGGGTTCACCGCGCCAGGTCGCCAATGCTCGCGTCGAGCTCGTCCCTGGCCGCGGCGAGATCGTCCGGCGACGTCGCGGGGTCGACGTGCCAGGGGCGATCGTTGACCGTCAGCACCAGACCGGAGGCACGCCGGACGGCGGCCTCGAAACGTCCTACGTCGAGCGCCTCGTCCGGCAGCGCCAAGGCATAGCCGGCATGTGTCGTGACGATGATCGTCGCCGGCTTGCGCGGAGCGCGGTGCGGCTCGAGCACCTTGCGCAATGCGTACACGTAGCCCTGCAACGTGACGGTGTCGCTGGCCGGCGGGCGCTGCCCCCACAACGCCTCGACGATCGTCGTGGTGCTGACGGACTCGCGCAGGTGCAGCGCGAGGACGGCCAGCAGGGCACGCTGCTTGGCGGCGCCCAGATCTTGGTCGACCCCGTCCACCGTTGCGACGGCAGATCCGAGCACTCCTATCTGCATGCGCCCGATCCTCAGGGACCGCGACTGGTGCCGTCCTGGAATCGCAGGAACGTTCTCATGTCGAAACACCCCAGTCGCGCTCCAGAGCGTCCCCAACGGTGGGGTCGACCCTGACCACATGCCCACACTCACGCACATCGTCACCGTCAACCGACCGCCGCACCTCGCGATGGAGACCTTCTTCGACTGGTCGCAGGACCCGTCGTGGCGACCGGCGGTCCGTCGGATGACGGTGCACCCGACGGTCCGGCCGTGGTCGGCCAACGCATCCTGGAAGGCTGCGCTTCGCCGGGATGACGTTCATCACCCCGACCCAGGTCGAGTCGGTCCACCCGTACCGGGTGACATGGGCGGGCGGGAACGGGCAGCTGACGATCCGCGGCTGGCGTGAGATCGAGCCCGCCGGGACGGGTGCCTGCCGGCTCAAGGAGCTGGTCGACGTCCGGCTGCAGGGCCCGCTCCGCCCGTTGACCCCGCTGCTCGCTCCGGCGTACCGCCGTCTCATGCGGACCGAGCTCGACCTGCTGGTGCGCGAGCTGGAGTCGACGCCTGTCCCGTGACGACCTCACGTCCTACGAGCCGACGTACTCCGCGAGGTGCTGGCCGGTCAGCGTCGACGCGTCGGCGACCAGATCGGCCGGTGTGCCCTCGAAGACGATCTGACCGCCTTGGTGGCCCGCTCCTGGCCCGAGGTCGATGATCCAGTCGGCATGCGCCATGACCGCCTGGTGGTGCTCGATGACGATGACCGACTTGCCGGCATCGACCAGACGATCGAGCAGGCCGAGCAGCTGCTCGACGTCGGCGAGGTGCAAGCCCGTCGTGGGCTCGTCGAGGACGTAGACACCGCCCTCGTCGGCCATGCGCGTCGCGGGCTTGAGCCGTTGCCTCTCGCCTCCGGACAAGGTCGTGAGGGGTTGGCCGAGACTCACGTAGCCGAGTCCGACGTCGGCGAGCCGGACCAGGATCTTGTGGGCTGCAGCGATCTTGGCGTCACCGGCACCGAAGAACTCGACCGCCTCGGCGACCGGCATCGCGAGCACCTCGCTGATGTCCTTGCCGCCGAACGTGTACTCCAGCACCTCGGCGCCGAACCGCTTGCCCTCGCACTCGACGCACATCGTCTCGACCCCGGCCATGATCGCCAGGTCGGTGTAGATGACACCGGCGCCCTTGCACGCCGGACACGCGCCGTCGGAGTTGGCGCTGAACAGTCCGGGCTTGACGCCGTTGGCCTTCGCGAAGGCCTTGCGGATGGGCTCGAGCAGACCTGTGTAGGTCGCCGGATTGCTGCGCCGTGAGCCCTTGATCGCCCCCTGATCGACCACGACGACGCCCTCGCGCCCGGCGACCGAGCCGTGGATCAACGGCTCTTGCCCGATCCGGCCACGCCGGTCACGACGACGAGCGCACCCAGCGGGATGTCGACGTCGACGTCCTGGAGGTTGTTGGCGCTCGCACCACGCACCTCCAGCGCTCCCGACGGGGTGCGCACCTCGTCCTTGAGCGTGGCCCGGTCGTCGAGGTGACGTCCGGTCAGGGTGTCGCTGGCACGCAGTCCTTCGAGGGTGCCCTCGAACACGATCTCGCCGCCCGCCTTGCCGGCCCGCGGGCCGAGGTCGACGACCCGGTCGCCGATCGCGATCGTCTCGGGCTTGTGCTCGACCACCAGCACGGTGTTGCCCTTGTCGCGCAGCTGCAGCAGCACTCGTTCATCCGCTGGATGTCGTGCGGGTGCAGGCCGATCGAGGGCTCGTCGAAGACGTACGTGACGTCGGTCAGCGCCGAGCCGAGGTGGCGGATCATCTTGGTGCGCTGGGCCTCGCCACCTGACAGCGTGCCGGCCGGGCGGTCGAGTCCCAGGTACCCCAGCCCGATGTCGACGAACGACTCAAGGGTCTCGGTCAGCGACTCCAGCAACGGTGCGACGGAGGGCTCGTCGAGACTGCTTGATCCACTCGGCCAGGTCACTGATCTGCATCGCGCACAGGTCGGCGATGCTCTTGCCCTCGATCTTGGACGAGCGGGCCAGCTCGCTCGAGCCGGGTGCCGTCGCAGTCAGGACAGGTCGTGAACGTGATGGCCCGTTCGACGAAGGCCCGGATGTGCGGCTGCATCGCCTCGACGTCCTTGGTCAGGAAGGACTTCTGGATCTGCGGGATGAGGCCCTGGTACGTGAGGTTGATGCCCTCGATCTTGAGCTTGGTCGGCTCCTTGTGCAGCAGGGCCGAGCTCCTTGGCACTGAACTTCCCGACCGGCTTGTCGGGGTCGAAGAAGCCGCAGCCGCGCAGGATCCGTCCCTGCCAGCCGTCCATGCTGTAGCCCGGCACCGTGATGGCGCCCTCGTTGAGCGTCTTCGATCCGTCGAACAACGCCGTCAGGTCGAAGTCGGTGACCGATCCACGCCCCTCGCAGCGGCTGCACATGCCACCGGTGACGCTGAAGCTGCGGCGCTCCTTGGTCGTCTCGCCGCCCTTCTCGATCGTCACGGCGCCCGCGCCGGAGATCGACGCGACGTTGAAGCTGAAGGCCTGCGACGAGCCGATGTGCGGCTCGCCGAGCCGGCTGAACAGGATGCGCAGCATCGCGTTGGCATCGGTCGCGGTGCCGACGGTGGATCGCGGGTCGGAGCCCATGCGCTCCTGTCCGACGATGATCGCGGTCGTGAGCCCGTCGAGGACGTCGACGTGGGGCGGGCCAGCGTCGGCATGAACCCTTGGACGAACGAGCTGTACGTCTCGTTGATCATCCCGCTGCGACTCGGCGGCGATCGTGCCGAACACCAGGGGAGCTCTTGCCCGAGCCCGACACACCGGGTGAAGACCGTCAGACGACGTTTGGGGATCTCGAGGCTGACGTCCTTGAGGTTGTTGACCCTGGCACCGTGCACCCGGATCGTGTCGTGGCTGTCGGCACGGTGACGTTCGGAGGTGGGCTGCTGGGTCGAAGTCGCATCAGTCGTCATGGTGATGCTGATTCTGCTGGGTCATGGCGACTCCCTGCAACGTCTCGGGCCGTGACGTAGCGTGACGCCATGGTCGACGACTCGCTGCTCTGGGACGTTGCCCGGTCGCTGTATTCGACGGCCCTGCCGGAGTTCGTCGGAGCCCGCGATGCGCGCGTGCGGCAGCTGAAGAAGGACGGAGACCTCGAAGCCGCCCAGCAGGTCGCCGCGTTCGAGAAGCCGACCGCCGCCGCCGATCTCGTCAACCAGCCGGTGCGGCACGAGTCCGGCTTGCCGACGAGCTGCAGGCCTTCGGTGCTCGACTGCGGGCAGCCCAGGCCGACGGGGACGCTGCCACACTTCGAGCCTTGAGCCGGGAGCGCCGCGATCTCGTGGGGCGTTGCGTCGCTGCGGCACGTGACCAGGCCGGACGGTCGGGCAAGGCCGCGACCGAGGCGACGCTGCGCGATGTCGAGCAGACCGTCTGGGCGGCGATCATTGACGCCCGTGCCGGGGCGACCGTTCACGCAGGTGTCCTGGTCAAGGCTCTGTCAGCCGGCGGTTTCGGCGAGGTGGACGTGGCCGGGGTGTCCGCACTCGACGTCGACCCACCGGCAGAACCCGATCGGCTGTCGCGGTCGGCGCAGTCCGCGCGGTCGCAGCCCGCGTCGTCAGACGACGAGGATGACGAGGCTCGGGCTACTGAGCGGAAGGCGGCCGAAGAGTCCCTCGACGCGGCACAGTCCTCCGCATCCGCGGCGCAACGTGAGGTGGAGCAGGCTGCGGAGCAGGCACGTGTGGCGCAGGCAGCCGCGACGAGCTGCAGGAGCAGCGCGAGCGGCTGAGGTCGGCTGTCCGACGTCGAGCGCCGACTCGCAGAGGTTCGGCATGAGGTCGCCGAGTGCCGGACCGAGCTCGCGCTGGCTGAGAAGAAGCGCCGCTCAGCGGCTGCCGAGGTCGACCGGGCTCTTCGTCGCGTGGACCAGGCCTGACCGACCGCGATGCTGCGATCACGATGATCGGCCACCGACACATTTCAGTAACCGATACTTTTATAGTGGTTAAGTATCATTTTGTGCACTATCATCGTTTATGTGACAGTTAACAAGACTGTGGCAGGTCATGAGCAGAACATCGGCGCCCAAGTGCGCCGGGCCCGTCTCGACGCCAATATCGGCCAGCAGGCCCTGGCTGACCGCTCCAACATCAGCATCGGTGCGCTGAGGAATCTCGAGGCCGGGCGGGGAGCCACTCTCCCGCACCCTCATCAGCGTCGTGCGCGGGCTCGACCTGGCCGACTGGCTCGACGAGCTCTACCCCGATCCGGGCGCTACCCCGCTCGAGCTCGCACGCGGACGCGGCATGGCCCGCCGCCGAGAGCGTGCCAGCTCGGGTGCGCGATGACCTACCAGCCGGTCGACCTCGTCAAGGTCACGGCGTGGGGTCGTCCGGTGGGCTACCTCGCCGCCGCAGCACGTCGTCGCACCTACGCCTTCTCCTACGACCCTGCCTGGGTGCAGGGCGGAACGATCTCACCGATCCTGATGCCAGCCCGCAACGGCCGACCGTACGAGTTCGCGAACCTGGCGTCCGAGACGTTCCACGACCTGCCCCCGGCGATCGCCGACTCGCTGCCCGACCGGTTCGGCAATGCAACGATCGACGCCTACATGACGACGCAGGGCATCACACCCGCGACCATCACCCCGCTCGACCGGCTGGCCTACCTCG
The DNA here is from genome assembly GCF_044452305.1 of Aeromicrobium sp. UC242_57. NCBI lineage: Bacteria > Bacillati > Actinomycetota > Actinomycetes > Propionibacteriales > Nocardioidaceae > Aeromicrobium > Aeromicrobium sp. UC242_57. The sequence goes on from NZ_JBIOAM010000002.1 coordinate 366,697, forward strand.
GCAGCCGCACCATGGGAGCCCTGCGCTTCGAGCCCGAGCACCGGCCCCAGATGCCGACGCCATCGGCGCTGCAGATGAACGACCTGGTCACCGAGGCTCGTCAGATCATCGAAGGCAATCTCGACGACGACGGTGCTCGCAAGCCGAGCACTCGCCGAGATCTTCGCGGTCGGCACGTCTGCCGGCGGCGCCCGCGCCAAGGCGGTGCTCGCCATCAACGACGAGACCCACGAGGTGCGCGCCGGCAACATCCCCGTCCCAGACGGATTCGGCCAGTACCTGCTGAAGTTCGACGGCGTCTCCAGCACCGACAAGGGGCTGGCCGGAACCCAGCCGTACTGCCGTCGCGAGTACGCCTACTTCCTCATGGCACAGGCCGCAGGAGTCGACATGTCACCGTGCCGACTGCTCGAGGAGAATGGCCGAGCCCACTTCCTGACCCGCCGTTTCGACCGGGTCGGCAACGAGCCGCTGCACATGCAGACGTTGTGCGCGCTCCAGGCGCTCGACTACAACCTCGTCGGCACCCACGACTATGCCCAGTACTTCGCCACGATCAACGCGCTGGATCTCGGCGAGGCGGCCCTGGTGCAGGGCTTTCGACGGATGGCCTTCAACGTCCTGGCCGCCAACCACGACGATCACACCAAGAACCTCGCATTTGTGATCAGCTCGACGGGTACCTGGTCGTTGTCACCGGCCTATGACCTGACCTTTGCCTACGACCCGGACAATCACTGGCTGCGGGCCCACCTGATGGGCGTGCTCGGCAAGTTCACCGACATCACGGCTGCCGACCTGCTGGCGATCGCCGATCAGTTCGCGATCCCGTATGCCCGCTCTGCACTGGCCGAGGTCCGTGACGCGATCGGCTCGTGGGGCGAGTTCGCCTCAGCAGCGGGCCTCGCCCAGGCGGACACCGACATGATCGGCGCCCACCTGAGCGCAGCGGCGGTCTGACTCAGACGCGACCGTGCGGCGCGACGACGGCGCGGCCGCTGAGCTCTCCGGCTTCAAGCGCCCGATAGGCGTCGATCGCGTCGTCGAGGGAGTAGACCGTCACATCCGGGGTGATCTGACCGGCACGGTAGAGGTCGACGACCTCGTGCAGCTCCTCGATCGTGCCCCAGTACGTGCTCGTCAGCTCGACCTCGTACGGCACGGTGTAGAAGTTCCACTCGAAGGTGCCGTTGGCGATGCCGACGACGGTGACCCGGCCGCGCAGCGCCACGACGCCCATCGCCAGGGCGATCGTCGGACCGGCGCCGACGAAGTCGAACACCGCGTCCACGCCCTTGCCTCCGGTCACCGCACGGATCGCATCGGCCTGATCGGGGCCACCAGGCAACACGACGGCACCGTTGGCGGCCGCGCGGGCCATCGCGTCCTCCTTCATGTCAGTTGCGATGACTGTCGCTCCGGTCAGTGCGGTCAGGATCTGCACGGCGATCTGTCCCAGGCCACCCAGACCGATGACCAGTGCGGTCTTGCCACCGCCTGCCAGGGCGGGCAACGACTTCTTGATCGCGTGGTACGGCGTCAGACCGGCATCAGAGAGCGGTGCGGCAGCAACCGGATCGGCGTCTCCGAGCGGCACCAGGTTGCGCACCGGCACCGTGAGGTACTCAGCCATGCCGCCGTCACGACCGAGGCCGGCCGCGAGGTACGGCATCGTGGCGGCGTTCTCGCAATAGGTGTCCTGCCCCCGCGAGCACGCGCGACAGCGACCGCAACCCATCGGCCCGTAAACCAGGAACGCGTCACCGAGCGTGATGCCTTCGACCCCCTCGCCGAGCTCTTCGGCCCAGCCGGAGCTCTCGTGCCCCAGGACGAACGACGGCTTGAGCTGCGCAGGCCCGAACGACTCGTCGAACTCACGGAACACTGCGATGTCCGAGTGGCAGGCGCCGGCACCGGCGACCTTCAGGAGGACCTCACCAGGGCCGGGTCGGGGCTTGTCGACCTCCTGCAGGCTCGGCATGGTCTTGTAGCGGTCGAACAGGACAGCCTTCATGGAACGTTCCTTTTCGTGTGTCGCGACGGCGAGGATCGCCCCCCGACGCGTATCACTTTCGACGTTACTCCGCGACGCCTGCCGGGAGCGCGGCGATCATCGGGTGGTCCTTGTCGATGACGCCGAGCTTGGCGGCACCACCGGGTGAACCGAGGTCGTCGAAGAAGTTGACGTTGGCGTCGTAGTAGTCCTTCCACTCCGGCGGCGTGTCATCTTCGTAGAAGATCGCCTCGACCGGGCAGACCGGCTCGCAGGCACCACAGTCGACACACTCGTCAGGATGGATGTAGAGCATCCGGTTGCCCTCGTAGATGCAGTCCACAGGACACTCATCGACACACGCCCGGTCCTTGAGGTCGACACATGGCTGGGCGATCACGTACGTCATGCCGAGACTCCTCGATCGATCAGCGAGAGCGCTGCTGGCCGGCCGAGCCCCCGGAAGGTCCCGTCCTGGTAGGTCAGCGGCTCGGCGGCCGGGCCGATCGACACGGCCTCGACGTCCAGGACGACGAGGGACGAGCTGCCCGCCGGCAGGACGACCCGTGGCACACCGGTCAGGGTGGCCAGGGCGTCCGGGAGGTAGAGCACCCCCTCGGAGTCGAGCTCCCAGCCCTGGTCAGGCGTGAACCGCGGACCGCCTCGACGAGCGAAGGCCTCAGCCAGGTCGACCCTGGTCACCGGCAGCAGGTGCACCCCCACTCTCGCGGCGGCGGTGACGTGCTGGGCCGTCCGGCCGCCCTGCGGCATCGAGAACGACAGCATCGGCGGGTCAGCCGACACCGAGGCGACGCTCGATGCCGTGAGCCCACCCACCCCTCAGCGGTGTGCGCCGTGATGATCGAGACTCCCGCCGCATGGCGCCTGAACGCAGCCTTGAACAGCCGAGTGTCGTCACGCATGCGTCAGGCGGGGACGATGAGGCCGGCCGTGCTGGCCCGCGCACGCTCCAGCCGGGCGGCGACGTCCGGCCAGTTCGCGATCTGCCAGAAGGCCTTGACGTAGTCGGCCTTGACGTTGAGGTAGTCGAGGTAGAAGGCGTGCTCCCACATGTCGAGCATCAGCAGCGGCACGACTCCGACCGGCACGTTGGCCTGCTGGTCGAACAGCTGGAAGATCGTGAGCCGCTCGCCGATGGAGTCCCAGGCGAGGACGGCCCAGCCCGAGCCCTGGATGCCGGCGGCCGTCGCGCCGAAGTGCTTCTGGAACGCGGAGAAGGTGCCGAACTGCTCGATGATGGCGGCTGCCAGCTCGCCTTCGGGCTCACCGCCGCCGTCCGGGGAGAGGTTCTCCCAGAAGATGATGTGATTGGTGTGGCCGCCCAGGTGGAAGGCGAGGTTCTTCTCGTGCAGGTTGACGGCCGCGAAGTCGTCGCGGTCGCGCGCATCCTCGAGGGCGTCGATCGCGGCATTCGCGCCCGTGACATAGGCCGCATGGTGCTTGTCGTGGTGCAGCTCCATGATCTGGCCGCTGATGTGCGGATCGAGAGCGCTGTAGTCGTAGGGAAGATCGGGAAGTGTGTACTTGACCATGGATTCGACGCTATGACCTCAACCGTGGTTGAGGTCAAGCTGCGGAAGGCCGGGCTGGGCGTGGGCAATGTCACGCCTCAGTCCACGGCAGTGGTGCCGAAGCGCTCCAGACAGAACTCACGCATCCGCGCCGCGACGTCGACCAGCGCATCGGCGGCGTGGTGCTGCGGAGACCAGGCCGCCGTCAACGTCATCGTGAGCTGGCGGCGTCGCCCCCTGATGCGCAGCGGATGGAGATCGAAGTGCGGATCATCGGTCAGCACGGCGATTCCGCGGCCCGCCACCACCAGCGCCTGGGCGATCTGTGGCCCAGTGCACTCGATGAGGGCAGCCGTGGCGAGTCCTTCGACCTGGATCGCGTCCGCCAGGATCTGCCGAGACCGAGAGGCACCGTCGAGCACCAGGAGCGGCTGCCCGGTGAGATCGGCCAACGAGACCCAGTCCTGGTTCGCCCAGGGGTGGTCCTTGCGGCAGTACGCCCACACTGGCACCTCGCACAGCGTCATCCGCTGCGGGCCGTCGCCGATCATCGCGCCGCCGACGACCAAGTCGACGCCGGCTTCGAGAGCCTGCATGTCGGACCGTCCGGCGAGGTCGACGACGCTCGGCGCAGGATCGCCCTCCCCGAACGTCGCGACGAAGGGCGCGATGACGTCGAACTGGGTCGTCAGCGGGCTGGCGATCTCGATGTTCTCGAGCGCACCGGCCCGCAGGGACGCTGCAACCGCGGTGAGCCGCTCGGCCGATGCGAGGACCTCGACGACCCATGGCAGCAGCTCGCGTCCCGCCGAGTTGAGCGAGATGCGACCGGGTGAGCGGTCGAACAGCGTGAGCCCCAGCTCGCGCTCGAGCGCCTGGAGCTGACGCGACAGCGCAGGCTGGGTGATGTTGACCGCAGCCGCAGCCAGGCTCACCGAGTCGTGCTGCACGACGGCATTGAAGTTGCTCAAGGTTCGGCAGTCCACCGCATGTCCTCACTGCATAGATTCTGTCTGATGTTGGCATTGGACGGCATGGGCCGTGACCACGAATCATAGTGCTTGAGCGGTCGGCACCCCGCCGTCGCACCTGCAAGGAGATGCCATGAGCACGGCCCGGACGCCACTCGACGAAGCCCGCGAACAGCTGTCGGACGCCATCAAGGCCCTCGGTTACGACGCGGGCATGTTCGACATGCTCGCGACTCCGCGCCGGGAGACGACCGTCAGCATTCCCCTGCGCCGAGACGACGGCACGATCGAGCTGCTCGTCGGGCACCGCGTGCAGCACAACCTGACCCGCGGCCCCGCCAAGGGCGGTCTGCGGTTCAGCCCCGACGTCGACCTCGACGAGGTCCGCGCGCTCGCGATGTGGATGACGTGGAAGTGCGCGTTGGTCGACGTCCCCTACGGCGGAGCCAAGGGCGGCGTCAACATCGACCCCCCGCAACTACTCCCGCGCCGGCTCGAACGGGTCACCCGCCGGTACACGTCCGAGATCATGCCGATCATCGGCCCCGAGCGTGACATCCCGGCTCCCGACATCGGCACCGACGAGCAGACCATGGCCTGGATGATGGACACCTTCTCCACGGCCCAGGGGCACACCGTGCTCGGTGTCGTCACCGGCAAGCCGGTCAGCCTCGGTGGATCGCTCGGCCGCGCGTCCGCCACCTCACGGGGCGTCGCGATCGTCGCCGACGCGGCCCTCGAACGCCTCGGCATCGAACCCGACCAGGCCACGGCTGTCGTCCAAGGCTTCGGCAAGGTCGGTCGCGGCGCAGCCCGGTTCCTCGCCGAGTCGGGTGTCAAGGTCATCGCCGTCAGCGACCAGTACGGCGCGATCCACTCCCCCGACGGCCTGGACGTCCCGGCGGTCGAGGCCCACGTCGACGAGTGCGGGACCGTCGTCGGCTTCGCCGGTGCTGACGCGCTCGACAACGACGTCATGATCCAGCTCGAGTGCACCCTGCTGATCCCCGCGGCCGTCGAGGGAGTCATCCACGAAGGCAACGCCGACGGCGTGCGAGCCACGATCATCGTCGAGGGCGCCAACGGCCCGACCACGGCCGCCGCCGACCGGATCCTGGAGCACAAGGGCGTCACGATCGTCCCGGACATCCTGGCCAATGCGGGCGGCGTCATCGTGTCGTACTTCGAGTGGGTGCAGGCCAACCAGGCCTACTGGTGGTCCGAGTCCGAGGTCGAGGAACGGCTCGAGCAGCGGATGCGCGCCGCGTGGCGCGATGTCATCAAGTACTCGCAGGCCCGCACGATGTCTCTGCGGAGCGCTGCGACCTGCCTCGCGGTCGAGCGAGTCGCCGAAGCCCACGTCGTGCGGGGCCTCTACCCCTGAGCACCCGGAGCAGCGGCTAGGACTGCGGCGGGGAGTGCGGGAACAACGGGGCGACCGAGAACTCGTGTCGTGGGCCGTCGCTGCACTCGGCGCTCTCCTCGACGTCAGCGGCGACCAGTGCAGCCAGGCCGGACGGGTACGGCCCCTGAAGGACACGACCCCCGTCCCCGCGGCGCGACAGATGACAATGTGGGTCCGTCCATCTCGTCATGCTCCTGCTGCAGCATGCGATCCATCAAGCGAGCCATGACCGACGCCATGTCCTCGTCCATGACAGGTTCGCCCTCGTCGAATACCATCTGCTGCCCTTCTGAAGCCCGTCTGCAGACCGGGCCTGTCCGATCTCACCTCATGGGAGAGACGCGCACGGCCGAACTCTTACGCGCAGCTGGCGTGTTCTGTGCCACGCGGGTCCGGGCGGGGCGGCGGTGTGCCCGACTTGCGGCCCCCCTGTTTGCTCCTAGCGTGTAGGGGTCCCGTTCTCACCATGCGGGGCAATCGCCCCGTCTCACGTCGTGAGGCGGGGCGATCTGACTATTCCTCGGACGCCGGTTCGTCGTCGCCGGCCCAGGTGGACGGCGGATCGCTCGTGGGGAACGACTGCTTGCTCATCTGGTCCTCGAGCGCTCCCTCGTCGGTCGGATCCTGATCGGACTCGTCGGTCGCGTCGGTCGTGGGTTCAGTCGGTTCGTTCATGGCTAGGTCGTACCCGCCGCAACCCTGCTCAAGCACCTCCGTCCCGGTGGCGACCGACTCAGCCCCGCGCCGGTTTGTCATCGGCGCCGACCGGGTACGACACGTTGACCGCGCTCTGCGGACACATCGAGGGAGTCACCATGGCCGACGAACGATCCGACGCGAACGAACCAGCGATTCCCGGCAAGCCCGGCAGCGAGACACCGACCGTCGCTGAGCCCACGGAGCCGCACGAGCCGTTGCCGCCGAAGCCGTCCCATCGCGGACCCGTTCCGCACACCGCGACCGGTGCCCGCTCGCGGGACAGCCAGAAGGCCGCGGCCCAGCAGGGCGCGCTCCTGACGACGGCGACCGGTGTGCCGCTGCGCGAGACCGATCACTCCCTCAAGGCCGGGCCCCGCGGCCCCGTCCTGCTGCAGGACCACCACCTGCGCGAAAAGATCATGCACTTCGACCACGAGCGGATCCCCGAGCGCGTCGTCCATGCTCGCGGCGCGGCCGCCCACGGCGTCTTCACCTCCAACGGCGCGGCGTCAGCACTGACGCGTGCGGCCTTCCTCGCCGAGGGCGCGACGACACCGGTGTTCACCCGGTTCTCAACCGTGCTCGGATCGCGCGGCTCGGCCGACACCGTGCGCGACACCCGTGGCTTCGCGGTCAAGTTCTACACCGCCGAGGGCAACTACGACCTCGTCGGCAACAACATCCCAGTCTTCTTCATCCAGGACGCGATCAAGTTCCCCGACGTCATCCACGCCGGCAAGCCGCATCCCGACGTCGAGATCCCCCAGGCCCAGAGCGCCCACGACACGTTCTGGGACTTCGTGTCTCTGCACACCGAGGGCCAGCATCATGCGATCTGGAACATGTCCGACCGCGGGATCCCTCGGTCGTACCGCATGATGGAAGGCTTCGGGGTCCACACCTTCCGCCTCGTCAACGAGGCCGACGAGACCACGCTGGTCAAGTTCCACTGGAAGCCGCGTCTCGGCGTCCACTCCCTGACGTGGGAGGAGGCGCAGCTCGCTGCCGGCGTCGACCCCGACTTCCACCGGCGTGACCTCGCCGATGCCATCGCCTCGGGCGCCTACCCGGAATGGGATCTCGGCGTGCAGGTCTTCCCCGACAGCGCCGACCAGATGTTCGAGGGGATCGACCTGCTCGACTCCACGAAGCTCGTCCCCGAAGAGCTCGCGCCGGTCCAGGTCATCGGCACCATGGTGCTCAACGCCAACCCGAACAACTACTTCGCCGAGACCGAGCAGGTGGCGTTCCATGCGGGCCATTTCGTCCCCGGCATCGACGCGACCGACGACCCGCTCCTGCAGGGCCGCCTGTTCTCCTACCTCGACACCCAGCTCACTCGGCTCGGCGGCCCGAACTTCAACCAGATCCCGATCAACCGGCCGCACGCGCCGGTCAACGACATGCTCCGAGACGGCTTCCACCAAGACGCGGACCACACCGGCGTCGCGCCCTACAAGCCCAACTCGCTCGACGGCGGCTGCCCGTTCATGGCCGGCGAGGACGTCAGCGCATTCATCGACGTGCCCCACCCGGTAGAGGCCTCCCGCAAGGTGCGTGAGGCTCCCGCGACGTACGACGACCACTTCAGCCAGGCGCGGCTGTTCTACCTGAGCCTGAGCGAGGTCGAACAGGCCCACGTGGCGCAGTCGTACACCTTCGAGCTCGGGAAGTGCTACGAACCGGCCATCCGGGAGCGTCAAGCTCCAGCAGCTCGCGAACATCGACCCCGACCTCTGCGCGGTCGTCGCCGCCGGTCTCGGCATGCCTGCCCCCGCAGCGGGCGGTGAGAGCTGACGGACGAGGAGCCGAGCCCCGCGCTCTCGCAGATCGGGGGCACGTGGCCGGTCGACGGACGACTCGTCGGCATCGTCGTCCCCGACGACATCGACGACCTCAGCGGGGTGCGAGACGTCCGCCAAGCCGTGTTCGCCGCCGGCATGGTGCCGTTGATCATCGCGTCCACGGGCGGAGCCCTGAGCGACGGCTCCGGCGATCCGGTTCCGGTGCAGCGGACATTCCTCACGGTTCGCTCGATCAGCTCGACACGATCGTGCTGGCCGGGTCTCCCCTGGCCGCCGCCGACGCTAACCCGTCCGCCGATGCCAAGGCGGGCGCGCCGAGCGGCGACGGTCTCGACCCCCGCATCGCCCTCCTGCTGTCGGAGGCGTACCGGCACGGCAAGGCGATGGGCGGCTGGGGCGATGCGGCCTCGGCGTTCGAGGCCGCCGGACTCCCGGCAGCCTCTGCCGGGATCGAGGTAGGAGACGAGCCCACCGACGTGCTGGCAGCCGTCGTGGAGCTTGCTCGCAAGCCATCGCGTGTGGGAGCGGTTCCCCGCCTGAGCGCTCCGGACGCGGTCGCCCCTTGCCCCTCGGGGGGCGCCCGCGTCCACTAGACTCGTGCCGACGTCAGACAGTGCGCGTCTCCACGTCGAATGCAAAGGGACTCATGTCCCCTTCTTCCACGCTGGGCGCGCCAGCATGGCCTCCGAGCTGACGGCCGCAGACACGGTCGAGCAGACCGTCGAGCAGATCACTGCCTTCGCTGCGCGTGCGTTCGGGACCGCCCACGCAGGTGTCACGCTCGTCCCGCAGCCCGGAGCCGAGCTGCAGACCGCCGGATCCACCGACCACCTGGTGCGTGCTGCCGACATGCTGCAGAACCAGCTGCTCGAAGGGCCCTGCGTCGACACCGACATGATCAGCCGATCGGTCGTGTCGAACGACATCGGCCTCGACCCACGCTGGCCGCGGTGGGGGCCCCAGGTCGCGGCGCTCGGGCTCGACAGCGTCCTGTCGTCGGGAGCTTGCACGCTGAGGGACGACGGCTCGGTTCGCTCACCGTCTACCGTCCCGCCGACCAGGAGTTCACGCGCGAGGACGTCGAGCTGGGTCAGGTGCTGGCGCACCAGGCGTCCATCGCCCTGCGGTTCAGCAAGAAGCTCGAAGGGCTCACGGCCGCGCTCGCCAGCCGTACCGTGATCGGACAGGCCCAGGGGGTCCTGATCGAGCGCTACAAGGTCGGCCCCGACCGGGCTTTCGAGATCCTCAAGCGCTTCTCGCAGGAGCAGAACGTCCGCCTCGTGGAGATCGCCCGGGGTCTCGTGTCCGACGTGGTGAGCGCCCAGCAGTAGATCAGGCTGCGTGCGGCGTCGACATCGACCCGCGGATCTTCCCGAGGACTGACCTAAGCTGCGCGAGACCTGCATCTGGCTGCAGCCGATGACCTGCGCGATGCGGTCCTGCGTCAGGTCGTCGAAGAACCGCAGCGTGAGCAGCTGCTTCTCCTCCGCGTCCAACGTCCTCCACGCCGGGCGGAAGTCCACCCAGCCGTCGACGAAGTCGAGATCGACGCCGTCGGCGGCCATGCTCTCGCCCCGAGAGCTCTGCCCTCACCGCCCAGCACCGGTGCGTCGAGCGATGCCACCGCGAAGCAGCCCCGCGCGGCGGCCGCATCAACGACGGCAGCACGATCGACCTTCAGCTCTGCGGCGAGCCGTCAAGGCTGAATGCCGCGCCGCCTTGTTGGGAGCGCTCCTCCTCGGCCTGCACGATCGCCGCCTGGAGCACCTGGATCGAGCGAGGAGGCCGCACCATCCAGCCGTTGTCGCGGAAGTACTTCTTCACCTCCCCGAGATGGTGACGGCGGCGAACGCGATGAAGTCTCCCCGATCGGGGTCGAAGCGGCGTACTGCGCCGACCAGAGCAAGGTTGGCCACCTGACGCAGGTCGTCCGGGGTCGATTCCGCGGCGGCTGTAGCGAGCCGCGATCTTGGCCGCGAGTGCCAGGTGCGAGGTCACGACCCGCTCCTCGAGCAGGCTTCGCTCGTGCGGAGAAGCGGTCGACGCTGCCTTCAGCAGCGAGACGACCTCGTCAGATGAGAGGTCGATGGTCTTCGAGTAGTCCACTGGTCATTCCTTCGCAGAACGGGGTCCGTGACCCGGCTGCGGTTTAACCGTGGTGAGAAGAACGTCCTGACCAACGTGACACCGATTCGTGCTGACGTCAACTGCGGGCTAGTCATGACGAACCGGACGCGATGGCTCATCCGAGCCAGGAGGATTCACCGTCGTCTTCTGGGGTACTCCCCCTGTTTGAGACCGATGTGGACTGACGAGGATGGAATCCGTGGACATCGCCCGAACACTGGCAGACATGGCGCTCGAGCTTCAGCAGGACGGCACGCCGCCAGCCATGTTGGACCGTGTCGTGCACTACGCCCGGCTCACCCTCGATGCCGACGACGCCGGGATCATGCGCATCATCAGTCGCTCACGGGTCGAGACTCCCGCGGCCACCACCTCCCGCGTGGACGAAGCGCATGCGCTGCAGGTCAAGCACGACGAAGGTCCCTGCCTCGACGCGATTCTCGGCCGCGCCACGTACCGCACCGATGACGTCACGACCGATCGGCGCTGGCCGCTGTGGGGACCGGCAGCCGCAGAGATCGGCATCCGATCGGCTGTCGGCGTCCGCCTGGCGACACGGACACGCGGCTACGGCTCGCTCAACATCTATGCCGACCGGCCGAGCGCGTTCTCCGCGAGCGACGAGCAGGTCGCCGAGATGCTCGCTGCGCACGCCACGGCAGCCTTCGCTGCCGCTGAGAAGGCCGAAGGCCTGACTGCAGCACTGGAGTCGCGGACCACGATCGGCCAGGCGCAGGGCATCTTGATGGAGAAATTCGCCATCACCTCTGATGCGGCGTTCGAGTTCCTCAAGCGGATCTCCCAGCACGAGAACAAGCGCCTGCACACCGTGGCCGAGGCGATCGTCGTGCAGCGGGACGCCAACGCCCGACCGCAGAAGTGATCGGTCAGGGATCCCCGCTCACCACGACGGACGATCTCGCGACAAGGTGATTCAATGGCGTCCCGGCTGGGTAACGATGCGGCAAGGTAGTTTTCGCGCCTAGGGCGGCGGCTACTCCAGGTGCCGCCGGTTCAGCCACGTGCTGGCGGTGCCGCTCCTCCCCGATGGGAGCGAGTCCCGATGAGAACGTGCCAGGTTGGACGAGCCCACGCGGGGTACGTCACGGTTCGGTGAAGAAGACGCCGGGAACCACTCCTGATCTGGGGTACCTGCGTGACCACCGAACACACCGACCTGCTGGCAGCCTGATGCGTATCTGCCTGATCGCATCCAGCCGCTTCCCCGTCATCGAGCCCTTCCACGGGGGCCTGGAAGCGCACACCGCATCCCTCGCCCACACGCTCGTCGCGCGGGGACACTGGGTCAGCGTCTTCGCTGCGCCCGGTTCAGATCCGACCCTCAACGTCGACGAGCTGACCGTGCGGCCCTTCCGCACGAGCAACGCCGCACGCACCGACGTCGGGGCACGCCCCGACGAGTGGATGCAAGAGCATCATGCCTACCTCGGCCTGATGCTGGAGCTCGCCAAGCACGGCAGGCAGCGGTTCGACCTGATCCACAACAACAGCCTTCACCACCTCCCGATCGCGATGGCCGAGGCGACGGGTCTGCCCCTCGTGACGACGCTGCACACGCCCCCGGTCGCGTGGATCGAGTCGGCGATGAGCTTTGCGCCGCCCTCGGCGGTCTTCGTCGCGGTCAGCTCCCACACCGCTGACGCGTGGGCACACTCGGTCACCTCGCAGGTCGTGCTCAACGGGGTCGACGTCCGGCGATGGGCTCACGGCCCGGGCGGCAACCGCGCGGTGTGGACCGGGCGGATCGTGCCCGAGAAGGCACCGCACCTGGCCGTGCGGGCTGCGCACCTCGCAGGAATCGAGATCGACCTCGCCGGGCCCATCATGGATCGGGCCTATTTCGACGCCGAGGTAGCGCCGCTGCTCGGTCGCGGAACCACCTACCTCGGCCACCTCCCCAGCCACGGCTGTCCACGCTGGTCGGACGCGCGCGCGTCGCCGTCGTGTCACCCCAGTGGGACGAGCCGTACGGCCTCGTCGCGGCAGAAGCCATGGCGTGCGGAACCCCGGTCGCGGCCTTGGCACGGGGGGCCCTCCCCGAGCTGGTCCGACCCGACACCGGCGCGCTGGCCAGGACCGAGGACCCCGAGGGTCTCGCAGCAGCAATGCACGAGGCCAGCAAGGCTGACCGCAGCACCGTGCGACACCACGCGGTGTCGTCGCTCTCGCTCGACCGGATGGTCAGCGAGTACGAGACGCTGTACGAGTCAGCCCGGTTCCTCGATCGGGCCGCCGGATGATCGGCTACTACGTGCACCATCAAGGGCTCGGGCACGCGCATCGAGCCGCCGCGATTGCCCGAGAGCTCGACAGCGACGTCACCGGACTGTCTTCGCTGCCGCGTCCCGCCGACTGGACCGGCGACTGGGTCCAGCTGGCTCGAGACGACGATGAGCCGTACCCGGTCGACCCTGCTGCGGCGGGTCGACTCCACTGGGTGCCGGAGCGAAGCGCCGGGCTGCTCTCCCGGATGGCCCAGATCTCCGGTTGGCTCGCGCTCGAACGCCCCGACCTCGTCGTCGTCGACATCTCGGTCGAGGTGTCTGCGCTGTGCCGTCTGCACGGGATTCCGGTCGTGACCGTGGCCCTGCCAGGAGCGCGGGACGACCGACCGCACCAGCTCGTGCACGACATCGCCCGCCGGATCGTGGTGGCCTGGCCCCCCGACGTGGCTGGGATGCTCTCAGGAGTCGATCCGCATGATCCCCGACTCGCGCACGTCGGCGCCATCTCACGGTTCGACGGCAGAGCCGTTCCGACTGATCCGCCGACAGGCGACACGCGGACATGTCGCCCTGCTGCTGGGACGCGGCGGCAACGGCGTGCCCGAGGCCGATGTCACGAGGGCCGTGAAGTCGACCCCCAGATGGACCTGGACCCTGCTCGGGGCGGACCAGAGTTCATGGGTCGACGATCCGTGGGACGTGCTCGTACGATCCGACGTCGTCGTGACGCACGCGGGCCAGAACGCTCTCGCCGAGGTCGCCGCGGCCAGGCGCCCGGCGATCGCGTTCCCTCAGGAGCGACCGCACGACGAGCAGCACACGACTGCGGCGGCGCTGCGCCGCGACGGACGCTTTCCCGTCGTGGCGCTCGACGCCTTCCCGACCCACGGGTGGCCACAGCTGCTGGCGGGCGCTGCCGAGCTGGACGGCACCCGTTGGTCGGCCTGGAACGACGGCAAGGGCGCTGCCCGCGCCGCAGCAGTCATCGAGCGGGAGGCGCGCACATGACCGTCACGGCTGTCATCACCGTGGCACGCGGTCGTCATGGTCATCTGCACCAGCAGCACCTCGGGCTCCAGTCGTCGACCGTCGCACCAGATCACTACTTCGTCGTCGCCATGGGAGATCCTGAGCTGGCAGGCTGGGATCCCGGCGGGACTGTCCGTCCCACCCTGCGCACGCTTGAACTCGACGACGGTCGCCTGCCGTTGGCCGCCGCGCGCAACCTCGGCGCACGGACTGCACTCGCCGCAGGAGCAGACGTGCTCATCTTCTTGGACGTCGACTGCATCCCGGCACCAGATCTCGTCGCGACCTACCGCAGCGCTGCCGAGCATCCGGAGACCCGGGACGATCTGCTGTGCGGGCCGGTGGCCTATCTGCCGCCGGCTCCCGCGCAGGGGTACGACCTGAGCAGACTGTCCGATCTCGCACCACCCCACCCAGCACGTCCCGCTCCTCCTGCCGGCCAGGTCGTCACCGACCATGAAGGCCACCAGCTGTTCTGGTCGCTGTCGTTCGCGGTCTCACGGCGCACCTGGTCGACGATCGGCGGCTTCGACGAGGCCTACGTCGGCTACGGCGGCGAGGACACCGACTTCGCGCAACGCGCGGCGGCACGCGACATCCCGGTCTCGTGGGTGGGCGGCGCACTCTCCCACCACCAGCACCACCCCGTCAGCAGCCCGCCGGTCGAGCACCTCGACGACATCGTGCGCAATGCTGCGATATTTCACCAGCGCTGGGGCTGGTGGCCCATGCAGGGCTGGCTGGACGACTTTGAACGGTCCGGGCTCGCGCAACGGCATCCGGATGGTTCGTGGACCCGCGTCACGTCCGCGGACGTCCCGTCAGCCGAGGCTGGCCTCCAGGCCCCTCGAGACGTGCACCAGCAAGGCACTGCGATCGACCGAGCTCACGACTGAGGCGACCAACGCCTGCTCCTGCGGTCCTGGGCAGTTGACCACGACGAAATGATCCGGTCCGCGTGACGTGCCGAGCATCGTGACCTCGGCGTGAGGCTCCATGGCGAACCGCTGCAGGATCTGCTGCTGGGTCTCGTGCGTCGCGGTCTGGTAGATCAGCACCGCCCACGCTGCATGGTCGTGCGCTGACGAGTGGTGGAGCCGACCCATGGCGTGCCCTTCGGTGGAAGTGGACGCGTTGTCGAAGATCTCGACGTTCCGCCGCAGCGGCCACGCATCACGAAAACAACACCTGTGGGCTCAAGTCATCGGTCCGATGCCACCAGACTACGGCCACCACGCACACGCGGCCCACTGAGATCGCCTTGCGTCTGGGATGTCGGCGAACGGGTACTCCATTCTTCTACCCAAGGAGACCACATGACGACCGATCCGAGCACGACAGAACCAGAGACCAATCCCGACGCCACCGAAGACCCGATCACGGAGACGCCCGGAAACGACGACCCGTCCGGAACGCCCGTCGACAATCCCTCGGGTTCCGACGACGGAGGTTTCAACGAGGGTCAGGGCGACGACGTCGCAAGCGGCGGCTCCTGACTGATCCGCTCCGGCGCGCTGCCCGGAGACAGGGCCGAGCAGAGGCCGAACGACCTATGCAGGCTGAGCCGTCTGATCTACAGTCGTGCTGGCCCTGAGTCGCTGACCTGTGCAAACGAAGTTCGCGTCCTGCTCGGAGGTCGATGTATTCGATGCCAAAAGGTCGGCAGCGGGGCGGGGCCCACGTCACGAAAGCCCCTCGTTCCCAACGACCCTCCGGACGGATGCCGCAACATCTTCCATCGACGCTCCGCTAGAGACGATCAGAATCGCGGGCGCAACGTCCGCCGGGGCCGAGAAAGTAGTGATCACGCTTTCAAGCGCGGCATCGACCTCCGCCTGCGGATCGTCACACTCGGATCGGAGCCAACGCCGAAGCACACGGTTATGCGCTGCAACCACTGCGGCGGCCATCATCTCGGCTCGCAATTCCGACTCTTCTGATCCTTCACCCCATGTACTGAGGTATCGACGGAACAGACGCTGATACCGGGCGCCGCTGACCAGTTCGCGATCCTTCAGGGTTTCGACCGTGCTGGTGAGTGCATACCGTTGCCTGGCCTTGTCCCCTTCGGCTACGTAGTGGAAAAGCACGAGCCGGACGGCGTCAGCAACCGCACGGAGTGCCGACTTCTCTGTCGTCGATCGAAGACGCTGTTCCACCAAGACCAGAAGCGCGTCGTGGTCCGGGAAGATCACCGACTCCTTCGAACCGAACTGGCGAAAGAACGACGTGCGCCCGGCGCCGGCCTCGGCGACGATGTCGTCAACGCTCGTTTCGTCGTATCCCTGGGATGCGAACAAGCTGAAAGCCGCGTCAGTCATTCGGTCTCGAGTAGTTGTCACGAACCCAGTCTGGTGCATTGTTCACTCGATCCTGCGCTATGGTTCTCAGTACCGAACAATGGTACTCAGTTCCAGGAGATGTAGTGACTGAACACGAGATCGTAGAGAAGCCCGAGCTGCACACGACCGCCGGGAAGCTCGCGGACTTCATTGAGCGTCGCGATACGGCGTTGGTGGAGATGGCCGCGCGTGCCCACGAGAAGCAGAGTGCCCGTGGCCGCCAGAGCGCCCGCGAACGCGTCGATCAGCTTCTCGACGAAGGTTCGTTCGTCGAGCTCGACGCATTGGCCAAGCACCGTTCGACCGAGTTCGGTCTGGAGAAGAACCGGCCCCTGGGCGACGGCGTCATCACCGGCTACGGCACGATCGACGGCCGCATGGTCTGCATCTTCAGCCAGGACTTCAGCGTCTTCGGCGGATCGCTCGGCCAGGTCTACGGCGAGAAGATCACCAAGGTCATGGACCTCGCGCTCAAGTCGGGCTGCCCCATCATCGGCATCAACGAAGGCTCCGGCGCCCGTATCCAGGAGGGTGTTGTCTCGCTCGGCCTGTACGGCGAGATCTTCAAGCGCAACGTGCACGCCTCGGGTGTCATCCCGCAGATCTCGCTGATCATGGGCGCCAACGCCGGCGGCCACGTGTACTCCCCGGCCGTCACCGACTTCGTGATCATGGTCGACAAGTCGTCCAACATGTTCATCACGGGCCCCGACATCATCAAGACCGTCACGGGTGAAGAGGTCTCGATGGAAGACCTCGGCGGCGCCCGCGCGCACACCACCAAGAGCGGCAACGCCCACTACATGGGTGCCGACGAACAAGATGCGATCGAGTACGCCAAGGCGCTCATCTCGTTCCTCCCGCAGAACAACATGGAAGAAGCACCCGTCTTCGACGAGACGGCAGATCTCGAGCGCAACGAGACCGACTACGCACTCGACACGCTGATCCCCGACTCGGCCAACCAGCCGTACGACATCAAGACCGTCATCGAGACCGTCGTCGACGACGGCGACTTCCTCGAGGTCATGCCGCTGTTCGCGCCCAACATCGTGATCGGCTACGGCCGGGTCGAGGGTCGCAGCGTCGGCGTCGTCGCCAACCAGCCGATGCAGCTGGCCGGCTGCCTGGACATCGACGCCTCCGAGAAAGCCGCCCGATTCGTCCGCACCTGCGACGCGTTCAACATCCCGATCCTGACGTTCGTCGACGTGCCCGGCTTCCTGCCCGGCACCGACCAGGAGTGGAACGGCATCATCCGCCGCGGCGCCAAGCTGCATCTACGCCTACGCCGAGGCAACCGTCCCGCTCATCACGGTCATCACCCGCAAGGCCTACGGCGGAGCGTACGACGTCATGGGCTCCAAGCACCTAGGCGCCGACCTCAACATCTCATGGCCCACGGGCCAGATCGCCGTCGTCGGCGCATCCGGCGCCGTCGGCCTGCTGTACCGCAAAGAGCTCGCCGCATCCGACGATCCCGAAGCCCTGCGTGCACAGCTCATGACCGAGTACGAAGACACCCTGTGCAACCCGTACCTGGCAGCCGAGCGCGGCTACGTCGACGCGGTCATCGAGCCGTCGCAGACCCGCGCAGAGATCGTCAAGGGGCTACGCCTGCTGCGGACCAAGCGCGAGTCACTGCCGCCCAAGAAGCACGGAAACATCCCCCTGTGAGCGGCACGACCCCGATCTTGCGCATCGTCAAGGGCGACCTGACGGCCGAAGAACTCGCCGCGCTCGTCGCCGTCATAGCCGCCCGCAACGCCGCCGCAGCCCACGCAGCATCCGCCACCAAACCGGCACCCCGCTCCGAATGGGGCCACCCCACCCGCCAGACACGCACCACCCACACCTTCGGCCCCGACCACTGGCGCCGGTCGGCCTTCGCAACGAGATGAATGGAACGACCATGCCTACCAGCAAGTCCCTCGCAAAAGTCCTGATCGCCAACCGCGGTGAGATCGCTGTTCGTGTCATCCGAGCCTGCAAGGACGCCGGCATCGGCAGCGTCGCGGTCTACGCCGAGCCCGACCGCGATGCGGTGTTCGTCCGGCTCGCCGACGAGGCCTACTCGCTGGAAGGCTCGACGCCTGCCGAGTCGTACCTCTCGATCGAGAAGATCATCGCTGTGGCCCAGCGTGCGGGCGCTGACAGTGTGCACCCCGGCTACGGCTTCCTGGCCGAGAACGCCGACTTCGCCCAGGCCGTCATCGACGCCGGGCTGATCTGGATCGGTCCCCCGCCGCACGCGATCGAGGCGCTCGGCGACAAGGCCAAGGCCAAGCACATCGCCCAGAAGGCCAACGCACCCCTGGCCCCGGGCACCAAGGACCCGGTCAAGGACGCCGATGAGGTCGTCGAGTTCGCCAAGGCCAACGGGCTGCCCGTGGCCATCAAGGCCGTCTTCGGTGGCGGTGGCCGCGGCCTGAAGGTCGCCCGCACCCTCGAGGAGATCCCCGAGGCGTACGAGTCGGCCGTCCGCGAGGCCGTCAGCGCCTTCGGCCGCGGCGAGTGCCTGGTCGAGAAGTTCCTCGACAAGCCCCGCCACGTCGAGACCCAGTGCCTGGCCGACAGCCACGGCAACGTCGTCGTCGTCTCGACGCGTGACTGCTCGCTGCAGCGTCGCCACCAAAAGCTCGTCGAGGAAGCCCCCGCACCGTTCCTGACCGACGACCAGGTCTCACGCCTGTACGAGTCGTCCAAGGCGATCCTGAAGGAAGCCGGCTACGTCGGCGCCGGAACATGTGAGTTCCTCGTCGCCGCCGACGGCACGATCAGCTTCCTGGAGGTCAACACCCGCCTGCAGGTCGAGCACTGTGTCTCCGAAGAGGTCACCGGCATCGACCTGGTCGGCGAGATGTTCCGCATCGCAGCCGGCGAAGAGCTCGGCTACGGCGACCCCGAGGTCCGCGGCCACTCGATCGAGTTCCGCATCAACGCCGAGGACGGCGGCCGCGGCTTCCTGCCCGCCCCCGGCACCCTGACCAAGTGGGCTCCCCCATCAGGTCCCGGCGTCCGCCTCGACGGCGGCTACGAAGAAGGCGAAACCGTCCCCGGAGCGTTCGACTCCCTCGTCGCCAAGCTGATCGTGTCCGGCACCAGCCGTGAGCAGGCCCTGGCCCGTTCACGCCGTGCCCTCGACGAGTTCGTCGTCGACGGCATGCCGACCGTCATCCCGTTCCACCGCTCGGTCGTCGACGACCCCGCGTTCACCGCTGCCGACGGCAACTTCACGGTCTACACCACCTGGATCGAGACCGACTACAACAACACCCTCGAGCCCTACGCCGGCAGCAACGAGACCGACGAGCCCACCGAGCGCGAACGCGTCACCGTCGAGGTCGGCGGCAAGCGCGTCGAGGTCGTCCTGCCCGGTGGCCTGGGCGCCACAGCAGTCGCCGCAGGCGGCACCAAGAAATCCAAGCGCAAGGCCGGCAAGGGCGCCGGCGCAGCAGCATCCGGCGACTCCGTCGTCGCACCCATGCAGGGCACCATCGTCAAGGTCACCGTCACCGAGGGTCAGGAAGTCGCCGAGGGCGACCAGATCATCGTCGTCGAGGCCATGAAGATGGAACAGCCCATCAACGCCCACAAGGCCGGCATCATCACCGGCCTCAAGGTCGAGGTCGGCGGACCCATCGGCAGCGGCGAAGTCATCGCCGAGATCAAGGACACCGCACCAGCCGAGTCCGCATGACGCGGCGATCGCTGAAGCCTTCGGCTGCACGAGGCCACCCTGCTCCGCCAACGGTCGCGGTGCGTTGGTTCTCCACCTCGGTCAGGCGACAGGTAGGCCCCTACAAGGGCGCGCTTGCTTGGGCGCCACTCGGAGAAGTTCACGCACGTCAGCTAGGAGACAGACTGACGGCTTGCGGTCTTCCAGCCATCGAGTGGTACATCTTCTTCACTCATCCGTTCGTTCACATCCCGATCGCGCTCATGCCCGACTTGCACAGCGCTGACGTTGGCATCGCCCGTCCCGCACGATGTCCGACGAATCGGCTCGGTACTTCCTGCCATTCCCGCATCCGACATTCCTGAGTGAAGAGTCTCGCCATGGGAATTGCAGGAGTCCTGGCTGCAGCAGCCGGGCAGAAGCCGACCACTTCGGGACTGGCCAGGTCACCACAGTCAATTCAGTCGACTACGACACGCGACTGACAAGCACCGCTGCCAGCGTGCCAACAGAACCTGACCCGTACTAGTGGCGGTCATAGGTCTGCAGAAATCGGTTGACCTCTGGGCGCCGGTTCTCTGCCGGAATCTGTGAGAGGAATTCGAGCAAGCGCTCGACGGAACTCCAGCCAACCTCAACAACACAGCTCTGACCACCCGCGAGACTCACAACGAGGAATCGCGAGTCGAAGGAGACACTGCCTTCATCCCCAGCCAGCACCCTCCCACGATGCGCACCTAGACCGATGTGCTCGCTGGGGAAGGTGAGGGCGAGTCGGCCGAGGTTCTGGAAAGCAGCGCCAGGCCGCACGGGACGTCGTGACCGGACAGACGAATCAGGCCCTGACCGGCGCATTCGCACTGGTCAGGGCCTGATTGTCTCGCTGTGGCAGGTAGAGGGTTCGAACCTCTGTAGGCTGAGCCGTCTGATTTACAGACCTCCGCCATTGTGGCGCTGACCTGCGGTTTTGTATTTAGACTTGCGTTTCGCCCACGCATTGCCCACGGACCATCGGCAGTCACCGCCGTTGGTCGACTCCAGCCGGGCGGACGTGTTCAGCCCGAGACCCAGAGTGGCCTGCAGGCTGCCGTGTGAGTGGCACATTTCACCCAGATTGACGCTTCGCCAACCCCGGTGACGGCCCGTCGCCAGATCATCCGGGACGCTAGCTATGCGCTCGTTGGCCTCGCCGGCGGCTGTCGCAAGATCGTGGGCCTTGAGAACTCTGGTTTGCGTGAATCGCGGTGGCAAGCGCAGTTCAAGCACGAGACCTAAGGCGGATTGTGGATCTTGATGATTAGGCCGTAGTAGGAGCCCAAGGTTCGAGGCGGCAAGCGCGAGCGAGCCCGCTCGCAGGGCGCTGTCCGACTCAGAGACGTGTTAGACAGTTTCGATGTCCAGCCGCCTACCGTCGAGAATCGCTACGACCAGTGATGGATCGGGTGGTAGTACGTTTCGTCGCCGTAGTCCCCGCGCCAATCTGCATAGAATTCAGCGGTTGCGTCGTCCAGTTGGCCTTTCACGAGGCTTTCCGTGTGGCTGCAACCGGCGATCATTTCGGGAGTAAGCCCATTAGCTTCGTGCACAAGTGCCCCCCGAATATCGGCGCCGTCCATCCTAGCCCCAGTGAGGTCTGCGCCCCGTAGGTCTGCGCGCTCCGAGGTCTGCTCCTCGAAGATCGGCGCCGGCCAGGTTGGCTTTGTACAGGATTGCCCCCAAAAGATGCGCCCGTTGGCAGTCGGCTTCTCTGAGGTTGGCGTTGGCAGCCACGCGAAGCGGAGCGTGGCGTCGCGGAACGTCACTCGATCGGCCGTGAACTCTCGCCGCCTTTGCAGAGGTATAGGATCGGCCTCCCGGAAGTCGGCTCGTGCAGGTTTGCGTCCTCCAGGATCGCCTGATTCATATAAGCGTTAGAGAGCACGGCATTGCTGAAGTTCGTCCCGTAAGTTCACGCCGACGGGAACTGCACCGAGTGCAGCCGGCCCTCTTCAAGTCTGCTTCCACTTAGGTCGATAGATCCGAGGTGGCTCCCGTCAGCGGTTGCTTGGGCGGTCGACTCCAGCGCGGTGAGTGCCGCAACGATGTCGAGTCTACGCCAACACCTGACGTCTGTCGTCCCCCGTCGCGAACAAAGGAAGCAAGTACCTCTGTTACGGTCTGCGCGTCGTTGGGCGAGTCTCGGGCTACACGCGCGAGCGCATAGATGCCGCCGAGTCGGGATGCTCATCGAATCGCTGCCCAGCTGCTGGACCGCTTCGGTATAGCGGCCAGTTGCGTTCGCGTCGCGTTCAAGTAGGTGTCGGAGATGGGTGTATACCAGCGTCAGTCCTGCACCGAACGCGCCCAGAATCGCAAGAAGTGTCCGTCGTTCCTGCGTCACGGCGTCCGCTCGCTGCTCAGGGGTCAGTCCTAGATCAGGCACCAGCGTCAGCGGGAGTTCGTATAGCAACGTGATCAGCGCAAGGAGAAATGCGACCGCCCCAAGCGCGACGCCCCTACGGTCCCTTTGGAAAAGTTCACGTAAGCCCTGAAATCTCGATAGTCGTACAGATTTCCCGAGGCGATACCACTGAGGAAGACCGATCGCGATAAGGATAGCCAGAAGTGTCGTCACTGGATGATCGCTCGCAAAGTTGATCGCTGCTGTCCTCAGCGGGCGCAGCATTTCCTCGAACCCCCACAGTTTCCAGATCGAGCGGAGCGTCATCAAGAGCGTTGCGCCGCCCACAATCGCAGCGAGGATTCGCCTGGGCTGCCGAGATTCGAGGTCAACCAACCTCGCGATAAGGGTGACACCGAAACCCACGCTGAGTATCAAGAAGCTCCGCGCACTGGTCGCAGATTCGGGTATCCAGGATCTCGGCTGAAGCTCTGAGTCGAACGCTGTCGGCAGCAGAACGGCGGAAAGACACGCTGCGAAGAGGGCAACTCTCGAAGAAAGATCGGAATAGGTCGAGAAGAAGCGCCCGGCCCTCAAGTACGCAGTGGACCCGGTAAATACGAGGATTCCTAATGCAGGTGCAAGGGCGAAGTTGGCTCCTATGGAAAAGTCGTCCATGCGCCCGAGAGCCGCCGCCCACCCCCACCGTTTAGCAGAAGTCCCAGGGTGGTCACTGTTATGCCGAGAAGGGCGCACCACCTGGTACGCAACCGTAGCCAGCTCCAGGCGCCACCATGTCTGGCTGAGTACGGAGTCTCATCTCGCGCTGTTAACTGCACAGAGCGAAGATAGCCGACAACGTTCCTCCCCGCCTCACGCACGGCGACCGCCCGACCGGGTCGAGCCTTCCTCAATCTTCGCGCATTGCTTCCTCGAAGCCAACTGGAGCCTGACCCGGCTGGGTTTGCCGAACAGGTGCGGCAGTGGCTGCCTTTGGAGGTCCTGACCGGCCTGCGTCATTTCCCCGCGATTGACGCAGCTATTACTTCAATATGATGCTCTCTAGTCTCGGAAGGCTCCCGGCCTCGAAGATAGTCCAGTACGCCGGTCGTTCATTCTCTCGCCATCATCAATCACCGCACTGACGGCTGAGCGCTGTGGTCGCGGCCCTCAGGTTCTGGATCTACAGAACGGCACGCTCTTCCCTTCGGATGACTCCGAAGGGCTCCGATCGGGCTTGGCCTGCTCCGTCACCCTTCGCATCGCAGCCTCCTCTGCGGGTGCTCATCTCCGCCGTCCACTCACGCCGAGTGATGGGCCTTGCGCTGTGAACGTCTGCGCACCGGGGCGCTGTTCCCAAGCGGCGTCGCTGCCTGTTCACAGGTCATGCCGCTATGGTCCCCGCCTCCACAGCCGGTACTAACGACGCTGGCTTCTGGCAACAGACTCGCTGCTCAATGAAATGTGACTAACGGAAGAAGCACCATGGACCCATCGGCAACGGCACTGCAGGTAGAGTCCGCAGCACTGATCTGCGACTCTGCGGAGGCTATGACGTCTGCAAACACATTCTTGGCGGACCTTCGGGCCAATGCGGTCGAGGTCGCCGATGAGCTGGCAGTGCTCCGTCTCCGCACAATTGTCGAGTTCGCATCGTTGAGGGCCTGCCACCTCATCCCGCACATCGATGTCCAGCTAGCGCCATTCGACAGCGCTGACCTGCTTAGTCGGCTCGAAGACGTCCATGAGCGCCTGCTACCGCTGGTGTCAAGGAACCCATCGGTTGACATGCTGATGTTCATAGAAGACGTCGGCACCGTTGGCCGTGAGCTGAGACGGTATGTCCAAAGCCATTGAGCATCTGCGTGTCGCCCACCATCTGGCGTTGAAGGCTCATCACAGCAGCGAGTTCGACGCAGCAGCCCTCATGAGAACTTGGCCTCGTCTTGCCCTCGCGGTCAGAGACGTCGAACAAGCCCTGGGGCTGGCAGACCACGACAGGGTCGTCGAACGGATTTCAGCGGACGCCGAAGCGATCGCTGTCACGCTGGGCAACCAGCTGTGGCCCGGACCAGGCGGCACCGATAGTTCACTCACGGCCATTTGCCGCGCTCTGGGCACCACCGCCGAGCACGCCCGCTCCACACAGGTCGACAGCAAAGCCCAGGGTGAGGCCCGGCGGCTGATCGCCAGCATCATGTGGACCACCTCACGGCTCGTCGGCCAAGCAAACCGCGACCTCCATTTCGACCTCACCGTCGGCAACCCCGACGCATCAACAGCGCAGTTAGATTCCGCAGCACGCGACTAGACCTGAGCCGCCGGTTGAACGCCGCAGAACAACTGGCCCGCGCATCTATCACCGGCATCACACCACCCATCCCAGGTGACGCTGGTGCCGGCGTCGGCCCCCGTCTGCGGCAAGCAGTTGCCGGCTGGGACATCCAAGCCCACCGAACGCTTCTGGGTGAGCCGTCCACCATCGTCCTTCACGCCCTGTCACACCTGGAAGCCGAAACATTCAAAGCCACCGAGCACTTCATCGGGCGCGCCAGCGACGCTGGCGTCATCGACCACATAACCGCCGGGCGCATCATTCCCGTCCTTCACGAGGCATCAGACTCCTGGGAGCAACTCCGCGACGCCTGCGCCGAGCTCGCGTTCGGCAGCACCTTAGTACCGATGCCATTTATCAACGCCGCCCGCGACCTGCAAGACACCCTCACCCAAGCCGCGAACGGCAGCCCCACAGACCAGCAGCATCACATAGTGCGAGCACTCACCGGACACCTGGAAACAGCCGTCACCATTTCGGCGACCGCAAGGTGCCGCATCACCCATGGTGAACTCCGCGCACCCGCACGCGCGATCTCCCGCCTCAAGATTCAGCAACACGGCCGCAACGGAAGCCCCACCACAGCACCCGTTGACGCTGTCGCGATCTACCAAGGAACCACACTGCCTCTCGACACCGAGACACGGCACTTGCTCAAGGGACCCGCAAACTACGTGTTCGCATGCGCACACGAAGCAGTCCGACGAGGTTGCGGGCCTCGACACCATCGACCGAGAACTACAGTCCGCCGCGGTGAGCGTGCCATCAGGCGGCGCAGTCGGACGAAAACGGACTAGCCTTCCGGGGCCAGCAACCTCGGCCGCAACCCCGCGACGCTGAAAGAGAAGGCTGGCTACCGACTCAGCAGGCGAAGCAACTACGGTCGCTCCTCACCGTAAATCACGGCATGGCCCCTCGCTAGATCATCCAATTGGTCAGCAACGCCGCTCAGGACGCTCGCGAGGTCTCGACAGTCCACTGCTGTCAGGTCGCCGATCGCGCCGTTGCCGCAATACCAAAGCGAAGCCGACGGATCGAACCGCGCGCCCTCGTCCAATTCCTCATCCCCTCGCACGTGCTGGGTGATGTTGGCACTGGCTCCGCCTACAACAACCGGTTTACTCGAATGCGTCGGAGTCATGCCGTGCACCAGCCGATCCGACGGACCATCGCACCACGCGGGGCATTCAGCCGTAGAGTTGCTCATGATCTGATCTCCTAGTTAGGTCAGTCCACGTCCCGGCTGCTACAACAGCGCGGGACACCTTGCATCATCTCCGTTCTCCCAAACACATGACTTGAGCGCAACTACCTCAGAACGACTTGTGCACAACCCGTCCCAAGCCCGGCTTTGTGGACATACAGGCTGGGTCAGCGCAGTGGCGGCGCACACTTTTCCGAATCGGTCGTGCGGCAGTACGCTTTCACCTCGGGTTCTGCGTAGCAGAATTTGCTAAGCTGACGTGTGGAACCGGTCACACACGCTAGTAGTCCCGATAGGCGACCCGCGGGCCTGGTCCCAAGCGAACTCGAAGACTGCGGTGACGACTAACCGCGATCCTGGAATGCACGATCGGAAACCGTGAATGACGTCAGAAGTCCCGAAGTGGAAGGCTGCGCTTACGGCCCTGCGGGATCGTTGTGACTCGTCGATGGCTTTCGGTGGGCCTGTCACATCGGGGGCTGTTCACCTCACCGCACTCCCTCGGAGCGCACACTGGCGCGCTCGCCGGGCTGACCGTCGATCGGGGGACCGGCGTGGGAGGGCGAGTTCTCCAGGATGGACGGGTCATCATCGTCCGTGACTACGCCGTTTCGGCGGACATATCCCATGATCATGACGCCGCCGTGCGCTCCGAAGGGCTGCGCACTGTCATCGGCGCGCCCGTCGTCGTCGAGCGGACCGTACGCGGCGTTCTGTATGCCGGCACACGGGGAGAGCCGACCGGTGGCGATCGCATGGCCGACGCCGTCGTGCGGGAGGCACATCGCCTGGCTCGCGACATCGAGATCGACGATGAGGTCAACCGACGGCTGGCCGGTCGCCGTTCGACACACGCGAGTGCCGCGGCGGCCCTGGACGAGCTCACGCCGCTGTTCGAGTGCTAAGGGCCGCGACAACCGACCCCAGCGCTCGGCTTGAGCTCGACAGGGTTTCGGAAGCTGATGACCTTCCAGCACCCCGCTGCGCCCACTCTGAGCGTCCGCCAACTTGACGTCCTGGCCGTGGTGGCAGGGGGAGCCTCATACGCATCGGTGGGACAACAAGCGGGTTGACGTCAGACCGTCAGAGCATACATGCGCGATCTTCTAAGCATCCTCGGCGCTCACAACCGTCACCAAGCGGTCGTTATCGCACGCGAGCTGGACTCATACCCGTGATCTCCCCGAGGGGGATGGTGCCGAACCCGGACCGACGACAGCATGCTGTCATGACTTTTGACGACCTGAGACGAGCCAGGGACTTCTTGATCGATCATCGCCTGAACTACGACGATGCGCTCGCCGGCTTCACATGGCCCGACGTCGGTGCGAACTTCAACTTTGCAACGGACTGGTTCGACTCCTTCGCACGAGGCAACGACACCCCAGGTCTCGTGATCGTCCAGGATGACGGCAGCCGTCAGTCCTACTCGTTCGCCGAGCCAGCCGATCGATCCGACCGGGTAGCCAAGTTCCTGCGATCCAAAGGCGTCGGGCGTGGTGATGCCGTCATGGTGATGCTCGGCAACCAGGTGGAGCTGTGGGAGTCGATGCTGGCCCTCACCAAGCTGGGCGCCGTCATCATGCCGACAACTGCGGCTGTGACATCCGTCGAGATTCTCGACCGAGTCGAGAGCGCGGCAGTGCGCGAGCCGTGATCTGCAACCCCAGCGAGGCAGAGAAGTTCGCAGACGTACCCGGTGAGATCCTGCGGTTCACAGTCGGATCGCACGATGCGTGGCCGACTACACAGATGCCTACTCACAGGAGCCCGGAGCCCTCGCACATCCCGGCAACAGCAGTGACGACCGGCTACTGCTCTACTTCACCAGCGGTACGACGAGCCGACCTAAGCTCCGTCGAGCACACCCATCGCTCATACCCGGTTGGACACCTCAGCACGATGTACTGGCTCGGACTTCGTCCGGGCGATGTTCACCTGAATATCTCAAGTCCCGGATGGGCGAAACATGCTTGGTCCAACTTCTACGCACCCTGGCTCGCGGAGGCCACCGTCGTGGTTCATCATTACGACCGCTTCACCCCCGACATCGTTCTCGACACGATCCGTGCAGAGGGTGTCACTTCCTTCTGTGCACCACCCACTGTGTGGCGCATGATCATCAACGCTGATCTGTCCGGCGGGTCTGGCAACCTACGTGAGGCGATCAGCGCCGGCGAACCTCTGAACGCCGAGGTGATCTCGCAGATCCGCGACCGCTGGGGCTTGCTGATTCGCGATGGCTACGGTCAGACGGAGTCCACTGCCTCGATCGCCAACACCCCCGGTCAAGAGGTCGTCCCTGGGTCCATGGGACGCCCGCTACCTGGCGTGCCAGTGGTGCTCGTTCGATCCGGTCACCGACGAGATCGTCCGTGGGGTTGGCGAGGGCGAGATCTGCCTCGACCTCGCCCGGCAGCCGGTCACTCTCATGACCGGCTACCAGGGTGACCCAGAAAGAAATGCCGAGGCGATGCGTGCGAACCGTTACCACACCGGCGACGTGGCACAGCGTACTGATGATGGCCGCATCACCTACATCGGGCGCACTGACGACGTCTTCAAGGCATCTGACTACAAGGTCTCACCTTTCGAGCTCGAGTCGGTGCTCATCGAGCATCCAGCAGTGGCAGAGGCCGCCGTGGTGCCCGCACCTGACCCCGTTCGCCTCGCCGTGCCCAAGGCCTACATCAGTCTGGCGCCAGGTCATGAACCCACAGCAGAGACGGCGGGTTCCATCTTGGCCTACGCCAGGGAGCACTTGCCCTCGTACCTTCGTGTTCGCCGGCTCGAGTTTGCCGACCTGCCCAAGACAATCTCGGGAAAGATCCGTCGCGTCGACCTTCGATCTCGTGAAATGGATGCGGTAGACCATCGGCCAGTCGGAGAGCATCGCGAGGAGGACTTCGGCCGACCCGCCAGCAATAGTTGAGATCACATCCGGCAGACAAGGTCTCAGGAGGCAGCAGATGTTTTTCGACGACTTCTACGCAGGACAGGCATTCACGTCGCAGGGAAGAACTATTACGGACTCCGACGTCGCACAGTTCGCGGCCTGGAGCTGGGACACCAACCCTGTCCACACCGATGCCGAACACATGCGCCAGAGCCGCTTTGGTGCACCGATTGCGCACGGGTTGCTGGGCGTCTCAGTGGCAATGGGGTTGATTTCACGTCTGGGGATCTTCGAAGACTGCTCGATCGCTCTGCTGGGGATCGACGGCTGGACGTTCCTGCTGCCGGTTCGTCCCGGAGACACAGTGCATTGCCGTGTCGAGATTCTGAGCACCCGACTGACCAGCTCGAGTCGGTCTGGAGTACTCGAACGTCGGATCGAGCTGATCAACCACGCTGACGAGGTCGTGCAGTGCGGAAACATCAGCCTCCTGGTTGCCGTGCGGCCCTGACATTGGCCAGGACCTCCGATGCCGCCCGAGATGAGACGACATCGGAGGTCCTGGCGCGGGCATGACGACGATGTCAGGCCCCTGAATACCCCGTGATGATCGACCGAAGCAGGTCGGCAACGTCATGCGGTTGCGTGATGTTGGGCGAGTGTGGCCCAGGCATCTGGTGAAACGCGACCTTCGGAGCAACCGCCCGGACATGCTTCGGCCAGTCGAGCTCGACTAACCGGTCGTCCTCTGGCACGATCACCGCGACCGGGACCGACACGCCAGCCAGGCTCGTCGGATAGCCGTCGACGAATGCAGTCGGCTTGGCCTCTGGATGCTTTAGTCGCAGCGCGACCATCGCAGCATAGTGTCCCGGTACGAGGGAGTTCTCGTACCGCCGGTCGATATGATCTTCGAGTCCATCTGTGGTGTTCGTCAGCACTTCTACGACGCGGGCGATGTACTCCCGCCCCGGCTCCAAGTCGGCGAGGAGTCGCTGCGCCAGCTCGAGCCGCCACGGGCCGCCCGTGCCGGCAACGCTCGTGGCGCTGGCGAGTGGCCAGGTCCCCTCGATCGCAGCTCCGAGGGCCAACGAACCGCCGAAGGACGTACCAACCACGTGGACCGGCCCAGTGAGCGCAATAGACCTCAACAATCCGGCGATGTGCCGCAGCCGGTGCTCGTATGGCGAAGCACCGAACATCACAACCTTGTCGGTCCGGCCAAAACCGGGCAGGTCGGGCGCTATGACTCGGTGGTCTGTGGCGAGGTCCGCCATGACGTCTCCCCAAGAAAGCATGGCATCGGCACCCCATGCCCCGTCATGGAGGAGCAGGACCGGAGTCGCTGTCGAGTCGCCGGCGGTATAGCAGCTCGTGCGCACGCCCCCACGTCGATGAAGTCGTGATGGACACCCTCAGGCAGGCGCGTGCTCACAAGCCCACCGGCCCTTCTACTCCCGACAAGACATAGTCCTGCGGGCGAGCGGTCCGGGTGGCCTGCCAGTAGTCGAGGATCGTGGATGGCCAGTTCTGCGACACCCTCCCTGATGCGCTCTTGTACCACGAGCTGACCCCCGAGGCCCCCCATGCCATCAAGGCATTCGCCTTGTCGATGCGCTGGTTGTACTCCTCGAATACCGCCGGGCGCACCTCCATTGTCTGTGCCCCAGCAGAAAGCAGCAGTCGCACGCTATCGACCACATACTCGGTCGCCATCTCCGAGAAGAGCACGATGCTGCCGTTCACCACAAGATTGGTGTTCGGGCCGTAGAGGCTGAACAGATTGGGGAAGTCCGGCATCGTGATGCCGAGATACGCCCGGACGTCTGCCCCCCACCTCTCGTGCAGGTCCACGCCGTCTCGTCCGCGCACGGTCATCGGCATCAAGAACTCTGAAGCCTTGAAGCCTGTGCCCCAGATGATCACGTCCGCTTCGTGCAGCTCACCGTCTTGCGTGCGGATACCTTCGGGCTCCACCCGATCGATACCGTCCGTGACCAGGTGCACGTGCGACAGCTCGAGCGTCTCAGCCCAGGCGCCATCATCGCGCAGCATCCGTTTCGCTCCTGGCGGGTAGGCAGGGACGACGACGTCGAGCAGGTCGGGTGGTCGGCGAACTGGGCTGCCAGATAGCCCTCCAGCGCCATCCGCAGTTCCTCGTTGCGTGGGGACACCGAGACGGGGTGCTCCCACGTGGGATCGACCTGGACATAGGCTCTGCGTCCCTCGACCGTCGTCCAGAACTGCGAGAAGCGGTGCCAGCGATGGTAGTAGGGAACGTGCTGCAGCAACCATGTCATCCCGGGCCGCACTTTCGCCCGGTAGTCAGGCGCCGGCAGCATCCACGGCGGGGTTCGTTGCAGCACGGTCAGCTCTGAAACTGTCGAGGCGATGGCAGGAATGACTTGGAACGCACTTGCTCCGGTTCCGACGACCACCACCTTCAGACCCGCGAGGTCCACGCTGTGATCCCACCTGGCCGTGTGCCAGGCACGCCCCTTGAAGGAATCCCAGGCCTGGAAGGTCGGGGACGTTCGGGCGATTCAGTTGCCCCACCGCACTGACGACAGCATCAGCCTCAAGCAGTGACTGCGCGCCGTCAGGGCCAGTGACCGAGATCTTCCACACGGCACGCTCGTCGTCAAACTCCAGCGCGTCGACTCGGGTCCGAAAGGAGATCAGATCACGAATCCCAGTCTGGTCAGCGACCCGACTGAAGTACTCGAAGATCGAGTCACGCGACGAGTACTGGTAAGGCCAGTCGGTCGCTTGGGCGAACGAATAAGCTGTAGCCGAAATTGCTGGTGTCGAGCCGACAGCCCGGGTAGGTGTTCTCAAGCCAGGTGCCACCGATGTCGTCATTCTTCTCCAGCACAGTGACGCAGACCCCAGTGGCCCTGAGCCGGTGGGCCGCTACGAGCCCTGACATGCCCGCGCCGACAATCACCACTCTGAACGATCGGTCGGGCGCGACCTCTGTGGCCTTCCAGGCAGGGGCACCGGTGTCGCGAGGACTGCCCAGCTCGTGCGCGGCCAGCGGAAGGTAGTCAGCGTCGACCGGACCGGTGATGAACTCCATGAGCTCCGCCGTGACGGCGTCGTCACTCAGGTCGGCGGGGGTCGGGCCCACGTCTCGGAGGCTGGCGCAGAGCCCCAAGTGCAAGCTCGACGAGCCCGTTGCTGCTGATCGGACGTCATTCCGCCTTGCGGAGGGACCACCGCTCCGATCGCGCCACCTCCGGGCCGGGCATCATGCCGCACGAGCTCAAGATTCCCCGTTGCGTGAGCAAGCGCTGGCAACAGTCCCGGCAGTTCAGCCTCGGCCAGCATGGCGATCAGGAACTCGTCGTCCTGCGTGATGCGACGAGTAGATCCGAAATCCAAGGACGAACTGTTCGCAGACCAGTCCTCATTCAGCGCCATCGACGGATCCGTTCGCGTGTGGATGCCCTCGCCGGGCAGCAGTGTTCTGTCGACCGTCCAACCGTTCTTGCCCCATGCTGACTCCTTCATCCGTGGCCAACCGATCACTTCGGTCCGTTTACCACTTGATTGTGCGTCATGCGCACACCGTGTGCGCATGAGAGCATGAACGTTAACAATGCGCCTATCCACACGTCAAGGGAGTTCCATGGAGCAAGAACGTCGGTCCAATGTCCAATCCGTTTCGCGGTCCAATGCGGTTTTGGGCACCTTGGCAAGCAGATCCCCCATGACGGCCCGCGAGATCGGCGAGGCCGTTGGGCTCGATCGCACCGTGGTCTATCGGCTCCTACGCACCCTGGAATCGGATGATCTCGTCGAAGTTCGCGGCACGGACTGGCGCCTCGGTTCTGGCACGTTGAAGATCGGGATGTCCTACCTCGACGGCCTACCCTTCGCGTCGGTGGCCCCTGCGTACGCGATCGACCTGCACCGCCGCGCTGTCGCGGATCGTCCTTGGCTCGTCAGCCTGGGCGTACCAGCTGGCGACCGGGTCGTGCTGATCGACCGGTTCTGGGGCCAGAACTCCCCCCTGAACAGCATCTTGCCAATCGGCACTCGGTTCGAGATGGGCGAGAGCGCCACTGGAATTGCCCTGTTGGCCGCAATGCCTCCGGCGGACGCCAAAGCGGCAATGGGGACCGAAAGAATCGCAGCGCTCCAAACGAAGCTGGACGAAGCATGTGGCAACGGCGGCCTTGCCTTCGCGCACGACAGCTTGCGGGCCGGTCTCAGTGCCATCGCGGCACCGGTGCTGGACCGACAAGGACATGTCGTGGGCGCGATCAACGTCTCGGGCATTCACATGGACGACCACTTGACCGTCACGTCGGAGCTCGCTCAGCACGTCAGACGTTCAGCGCACAGCATCACCGCTGCACTTCGATAGCGCAGCGCACTTTCACCTGCCTACCTGGAAGAGGTCTACCGCCGTTTCGCCTGGGAGGTGCTTCCTGTAGGCGCTCGCAATGACGATCGTGCTGAGTAGGGCGACACATACAAGAACAGAGAGCATGACCGGGTATGAGAACCAGGTCGACATCCCTGCGAGCACAGCGGGGGCCAAAAAGCCCACGTACGCCAACGCATAGTAGACACCAACCATCCCAGCGAGTTCTTGGGGCGTCGCCATACGACGGATCTCAAGCAATCCCGACACGACCGCGATGCCATAGGCAGCCCCCAGCAACACCGCGGTGGGCAAGGCCATCACCGGCCAGCCCGTCGCCGCCGTTCCGGCAGCTGCCACCACCCCAAGCGCCATCAGCCCCATCGACACTACGACTGCTCGCGCCGACGACGTGTCATCGAGGCGCTTGGCAAGCGGTTGAACCGCCAGGCCCGTACCCAACGTCAAGACCGTCAGCCCTGTGGCAAACAGGAGCCCCCACGAACCGATAGCCGCATCTACTTGCTGTGGCACGATCGCGTAGGCGATACCAGCAGATCCGAAGATCCACGGCGCCATCGGAACGACCACCCAGCGGAAACGACGGTGCGACAGACCAGGGGCACGTATCGCGTCTCGTAGCCGAAGCCGACCATCCACGGTGCGAGTTTCTACGCCGTGTGCTGCCAGCAGAACCGTCGCCGGCACCGCGATCGCCATGTGAACGAGGTACGGCACCACCAGCGGATGGGGCGACCACTGGGCGAGCAGCCCCGCCGCAGCCGGGCCCATGACGAATCCCGCCGTCAGCGAGATGGACGATCGTCGCGCGCCGCTGCCCACATCCGCAGTGGGGTCTCGCTGCCTCGACGAGAGCTCGTTCATCCAGGGCCGTGCCTACCGACATCGCGATTCCAACGGCCAATCCGCTGAGGACTCGGCCCGCCATGATCAGATTCTGGCCACCCCCATCAGCAGACGCCAAGGCGGCACTGCCGCCGAGCGATGCGACCATTCCAGCCAGAAGTATTGGCCGTCGACCGAAGCGATTCGACAACGTGGATGCGACGAGAAGCCCTGGTACGAGGCCAACGACGTAGGCCCCCAGGAATACGTTGACCGCCCCTGTGGAGTAGCCGTAGTTCTGGCGGTAGGCGATCAGCAATGGTGTGAACTGGTTGCCTCCCCATCCCACTACGAACATGGCGCACGCGACCGGCCACCACCGCGGCCGGCGCGCGGCATTCCGCCCGTTGATCAGCTGAGGTTCGTCAGAGCCACGGGCCCAGTTCTGGGACTCCGACGAGCGAGTGGGGGCGCCCGGCCAAGTAGGCAGCCACCGCTGCCAAGGGTGCGTCGGGCAGGCTCTCGAGGCCTCGCTTACCTTGTATCTCGACGACAAGCGCGTCGACAAACGAGGGTGGGAGGTCGCTAAAGGTTGCTCCCAGCCCCAGATCGACCGCGTGCACACACACCTCTCGCGCGCGAAGCCACGGAATCTCTGTCGCATCGATCGTCCGACCCTGGGCAGTCACCACCTCACGAGACCATGCCTGCTCGTCCAATGCAGCAAGCCCCACCGCCAAGTTGTCGGCCGACCGCCGCAAGTCATCGATGAGCCGTTGACGTGGATAGGACGCACCCAGCTCTATGTCGGCTGCGCGCTGACCAGCGGAGGCATACGTAGGGCCGATATACACCAGTCCTGGCCCACTCGACGAGATTGGACAACGCATCGGCATTGGAGGCAACGTGTGCAAGGAGGTGCTTGAGCGTCCAGCCTGGAAGCGCGCTTGGTGCGCGAAGATCCTCATCCGACAAGGGCTCCGCGTGCTTGAGGAACAGGTTCGTGCCGACCTCGGTCCATGCCAATGTCTGTGAGCGCGCGCGGGTCACGTCTGGTCGACGATCCTGTTGACACATGCCCAAGGGCATCGATCTCCACCCTGACCATCGCCCCAGCGCTGAGGTAGACCTTCGGGTCCCTGGCATGCCCCACTCCGGCCGGCGTGCCCGTAGCAATCAAGTCCCCAGGCCGAAGTGTCACGATCGTGGAGATGTACTCGACGAGGAAGACCGGGTCGACAGGAGCGTCCCGGTGTTGTCACGCTGCATGACCTCGCCGTCAACGATGGTCCGAACCTCCAGCTCCGGCCGCGCGCCTCCGTCAATCTCGTCAAGCGTGGTCACGAACGGGCCCACAGGCGTCGAAGAGTTCCAGATCTTGCCCTGCGTCCACTCGATCGTACGAAACTGCCAGTCGCGCACTCAGATGTCGTTCATGACGGTAAAGCCCGCGATCGCTGCCTCGGCTTCCGCAGTGCTGGCGCGTCGTACCTGCTGACCGATCACGATGACCCTGCGACCTCCCAGTCCAGCGCCTCGGTCTCCGCAGGCTTGGTGATCGTGTCGTGCGCGCCGATGAGGGTATCGGCAAACTTCGGAAACAGTGTGGGGTACGTAGGCAGCTCGCGCCCCATCTCCTCGATGTGGTGCCGATAGTTGTGACCGACGCAGATGACCTTCGAGGGTTGCGGCACCACGGGCGCGAAGTCTGCACCTTCAAGTGGGTACGACTCCCCCTGGGCCGACGCAGCTTCGACGGCCCAGTCATTTTGACAAGAAGAGCTTCCCAGGTCCTCGTACCCCAAGTCGACGCAGCATCTCGCCGTCGCGACGTACCGCGCGAGTACCTCCGCCGATGCGAATAGTTGCAAGTTTCATGTCATACCTCGTTCTGTCGGCGGTGTAGCTGAAGCGCCTCGAGCACCGGCGCATCACTGAAATAAAACAAGTCGAGCGAACTGGAGTCGGAGTCCGAGGATGACGCCGTCGATACCCGCTGAGAATGCCTCCCAGGACGGCACGACGAAAAGGTCACCTCGTTCGACCGACCACGTCCGCGCTCCCACCGTGACCCTGCCGGAGCCATCGAAGACCTGGTAGATGCTTGAGCCAGTCTCACGAATCGGCGTAGTCTCGGCCCCGCTCACGATGCGGTGCAGTTCTGCGCGCACGGTCGGCAGACACATCGCCGCCGTTGACGGGTCGGTGTAGCGAACCGCTGCGTGACCGGGTTGCAACCGCCCGCCATACCCGGCTCGCTCTAGGTCCAGCTGGTCGGTCAGGGCCCGATCGGTATGGCTCCACTTGTAGGACAAGAGCGGCGATCCGCCACCTGTGGGCGTCACCCCTACCGGCTTCAGCCCTGGATGCCCCCACAGCTTCTCGGACCGTGAACGCTCCGGCGTGATGCGCTCCTCTTCATAGATCGCGTCACGCCCGAACTCGAAGAACTGCGCATCGATCGTGTACTGCAACGGAATGTCGAGTCCGTCGATCCACGCCATGGGTTCATCGGTCGCATTGTGATGTGCGTGCCAGTTCCAGCCAGCTTGCGGCAAAAGTCACCCCGATTCATGGGGACCGCGTCGCCGCCCACCACCGTCCAAACACCCGACCCCTCGACCACGAAACGGAACGCGTGCTGGGTATGACGGTGCTCGGGAGCGTCCTCGCCCGGCATGAGGTACTGGATAGCCGCCCACAGCGTCGGGGTGGCGAATGGCCTTCCGCCCAGTCCGGGATTGGCCAGCGCTATCGCACGCCTCTCGCCACCGCGACCGACTGGGACGATCTGACCCGCCCGCGCTGCCAGTTCGCGCAACGCTTTCCAGCGCCACAAGTGGGGTACAGCACTGGACCCGGGGCGCAGCGGCATCAGGTCACCGATCTCGGTCCCCAGACGGCACAAGCAACTCGCCCTCCGAAGTCCGCGTACAGCGATTCGAGCTCGGGCGTGACGTTGGGCTGATCGGGCGACTCGACCGCAGCAAGACGCACAGGTGACGAGACAGGAGTAGAAGCCATAGGGATAGTTTCACCTTGGTTCCGCTAGGCGATCGCGCTATTCTGCCCAGCAGAATCAGGAGATGATCGTCCGTGAAGAAGCCCCACCTACTCGATCACCAGCGTCGACCACGCTCTGCGAATCGCCACCATGCTGCAGCTTGAAGGAGAGCTGACCGTGAGTGCAGTCGCGGAGCGTCTCGAGGTCGCACGGTCGACGGCTCACCGACTTCTCAGACACTGGTATACCGCGATTTCGCTGTCCAGAACGAGAGCCGCAGCTACCGTCCGGGGCCGG
The DNA here is from genome assembly GCF_044452305.1 of Aeromicrobium sp. UC242_57. Classification (NCBI taxonomy): domain Bacteria; kingdom Bacillati; phylum Actinomycetota; class Actinomycetes; order Propionibacteriales; family Nocardioidaceae; genus Aeromicrobium; species Aeromicrobium sp. UC242_57. Next base: position 403,859 of record NZ_JBIOAM010000002.1, read on the forward strand.
TCTCGAACTGGCGGCTCACTCCAGATCGCTCACCTCGCGACTCGAGAGCCGTGTCTATGCCGCACCTCCAGCACTTGGTCGCTCTGACCGGGGAGTCGAACAAACCTCGGCCTGCGAACGGGCACCTCCGTTCGGTTCATCGCAAGTGTCGAAGGCGATCAGGTTCTGCGAGTCGGGTCTAGAGAGGGCATGGTCTTTCCAGCGCATCGAACCACGACAGGCCTGCTGATGCTGTCCCACCTAGAGGATGACCAGCTCGAGTCCCTGTTCGCAGCAGAGCATTACGCCGAGCGACCTGAGGACCGTCCCGACTTGGCCCGGATCCAGACCGACGTCGAACGTATCCGCCCGCAACGGATTCGTCGTCAACAACGCCCGGTCCGAGCGGGGCGTGATAGCCGTGGGAGTTGCGGTGCGAAACCCCGCCGGTGAGCCCGTCCCGGCCTGGCGATCTCGATGCCTGAGGTCAGGTACCGAGAGCAGCCGCCTGCCCAACCTTGTTGCCATGCTGAACGCCGCATCACGTGCGATCACGCTCGACCTGGCCAGCAATGGCGGTTCTGAAGCCCGCTGAACGAAGACTCTGGAAGGCCCTCCCAGTCATTGCAGGAACCCGCCATCGGGACTGCCCAAGGCGGCCGTCTGAGTCTGCGGGAAAGTCGACGGTTTCGGGCTAGTAAGGGTCGACATACCGATTCTGCTGAGCAGAATCTCCTGGTCCGCTTGTGAGTGCAGTCACAGTATGTGTGCATGGCATCGGCTTCCGGCTGGCCCTTGGCGCAGCGAAGACCTGACGGACACCGGCCAGCCGGGGCCGATCCTCGCGCTAGGCGACTGCACTGCGTCATGGAGAGCCTGACTCTCCTGCCGTGTCCACCGTCACGTGCCCGGTTCGGTCGAGGTTTCGAGAGGCGCAACACCCCCATCGCGCAACCGATGGACACCTGTCGAGCTCCGGTCAACCGAACCGGTTGGCCATCTTCACCCCCCATGCAACGTCCACGAGCAGGAGCAAAATCATGAGAAGCACACTTTGGACCAAGGGAATAGCCCAAGCCGCCGTCGGTGCAGTCATCATCTGCACGGTGGCCGCAGGTTGCTCCAGCTCAGACAATGGGTCGAGTGCGGGCTCCGGCGACGTGGACAAGGCCGGCCTCGCCGCCGCGACAGCTCACCTCGAAACCGTTGTTCAACCGCCGGCGAATATCGGTCTGAGCATTCCCCTGAGCAAGAAGCCGGAAGCTGGCAAAACCCTCGCGGTCATCGCGAACGGCGCTCCGACCAACACCGAGATCACGAACGGGGTCAAGGAAGGCGCGGAGGCACTGGGTTGGAAGGTCAAGGTGATCAACACCGACGGCACCCCCAGGGAGATCAGGCGGCCATGTCCGCTGCCATCCAGCAGAAGCCGGATGGCATCTCGGTCAGCTCGATCGAACGCTCCGTCATCGGCCGCCAGCTCAAGGAAGCAGAAGCGGCCGGCATCCCGGTCAGCGCCAACGCGTCCACCGACGAGCAGGGGCCCGACTTGTTCGACACGTCGATCGCCAACAAGTCTCAGCTCGACGCCTGGGGAAAGATGGTCGCCGCGTACGTCGTGAGCGAGAGCAAGGGCGAGGCCGACATCGCGGTCTTCTCGGTCCCTGCACTCAAGGTCCTGCAGCGCTTCATCGAGTCCTTCACGGCTAACGTCGAAAAGTGGTGCCCGACGTGCAAGGTCACCGAGGTACCGCAACAGTTCGGCGACATCGGCACCAAGACGCCGGGCAGCGTCGTCAGCACCCTGCAGCGCTCACCCAAGACGGACTGGGCCATCTTCGCCGTCGGCGACGTGACTCTTGGTGTGGAGGCTGCACTGAAGGGCGCCGGGCTCAGCGGCAAGGTGCGCATCGGCGGCCTGGGCGGCTCGGCGAAGAATGTGGCATCCATCAAGGCCGGGACCGAAGATGCATTCACGGCCTACCCCTTCCGCGCGATCGGCTTTCGCGTGGTCGACATCTTCGCTCGCAAGTTCAACGGCGATGACCTCGCAGAGGCTCAGAAGGTCCCGGTTCCAACTCAGTTGATCACCCCCAGAACGTTGAAGCGCTCCCGCTCAACAAGAGCGGCTTCTACATCGGTGTCCCCACCTACGCCGAAGAGTTCAAGACCCTGTGGAAGGCCAACTGACCTCCAGCCAGTAGCCGCCATCCCACCTCACGACATACATCAACACCACCACGGAGATTCTCATGGCCAAGTTCGACATCACACGCAACACCCATGCGGTTGACGCACTCCTCGAGCGCACTGAAAACCCACTTCACCGTCAGATCCTGGAGAACTGGCGGCGCCACATGCTCCTCGAGGTCTCGGGGAACTGGGAGGGCATCTTGGCCCCCGACATGACAGTTCGAGATCCCGACTATCGGATGTCCATCGGCGGGAAGCTGGAGATCATGCGCGGGCTCGACGCGGTCGGTGCGTTCTACGAAGGCCTCGTGACAGGCGGGGGCAACGTCATTCTGCTCACCAACCAGGAAATCGTCGTCACTGACAACGGCTATGCGACAAACGTCAACCTGACGTTCTTCCACCAAGGTCACGAACTGGCGGCGCAGGGACACACCGGGCTGGATGACGACAAGTGGTACACCAGCGAAGGCTTTTTTGTTGAGTTCTGGCCGTACACCAAGGAGGGGCTCCTAGTGGGCGAGTACGTCGCCCAGATGAGCCCGCCGATCATCCGTGAGGTCGACGAGGCCGATGTGATCACACCGGCGGAGGCCAAGGCGGCTCTCGAGCCACTGATCCGCCCCCTTCCCGCCTACCCGGCGTGACGGTGACATCGGACGAGAGAGGAGGTATCGGGGTCATGCATCAGTCAGCCGCGCTGCAGATCTCCGGTCTCTCCAAGACGTTTCCGGGACAGCGAGCCCTCAACGACGTCCACCTCTCGATCCAGCCCGGGGAAGTCCGAGCGCTGGTCGGCCAGAACGGCTGCGGTAAATCGACCCTGGTCAAAGTGCTCTCGGGCTATCACGAGCCTGATCCTGGCGCCGAGGTGCTCGTCAGCGGCAAGACCCTGTCGCTTGGTACCGACGGCGCGGGCGATCACGCCGGGTTGCGCTTCGTACACCAGGATCTTGGCTTGGTGCTCGGTCTGGACTCGTGTGACAATCTTGCGCTGGGTCATGGATACGAACGCAACAAGGCAGGTCTCATCTCGTGGCGCAGGGAGGCCAAGCTGGCGCAGGAAGTTCTAGCCGACCTGGGCTATGACATCGATGTACGGCAGCCGACGGGGCACCTCGCGATCAGCGAGCGCACTGCGATCGCACTAGCCAGGGCAATGTCACCACGCGCGACCGCGCCCCGGGTGCTGGTTCTCGACGAGCCGACAGCCAACCTGCCAGCCGCCGAAATCAATCAGCTTCTTCGACGTCGTGCGAAGTGTGAGGGATCGGGGCATCGCGGTGCTCTTCATCTCTCACCACCTTGACGAGGTATTCGCGCTCTGCGACACCGTCACAGTGCTGCGCGATGGACAGCACGTCATCACGCGCGATGTCGAAGGTCTTGACGAAGAGGCGCTGGTCGCCTTGATGATTGGCCGCACGCTCGAGCAGGCCCCGCCAGGTGAGTCGGTCAATGCTGCCCGCGAGACTCAAGCGACCTTCATCGTTCGCAATCTTGGTGCCGAGACGCTGCAAGGGGTCGACCTCGAAGTCCACGCGGGAGAGGTGGTCGGCATCGCCGGCATCACGGGGTCAGGCCGCGAAGAAGTCGCGTTTGGCACTGTTTGGCGGCATCGACCGCACGGGTGAGGTCTGCATCAATGGGACAGCCGTGGCACCGCATCGACCGGACAAGTCGGTCGATGCGGGCCTCGGCTTGGTCCCAGCCGAACGCCATGCCAACGCTTCCTTCCTCGACTCGACGCTTCGAGAGAACATCTCGATCGTCAGCCCAGGTGACTTCCGTCGGCGGGGTCTGATCAGTCGCCGTCGCGAGGTCGCCGAGGTCAGGTCTTGGCTGCTCGAGCTGCGCGTCAAACCGCCCCTGCCCGAGCAGGGACTCGCGACGCTCTCCGGTGGCAACCAGCAGAAGGTCATGTTGGCTCGCTGGCTGCGCCAACACCCAACTGTGCTGCTGCTGGACGAGCCGACGCAAGGCGTCGATGTCGGCGCCAAAGCTGAGATCCATGCGCTGATCGACCAAGCAGCCGCCGAAGGTGCCGCAGTGATCGTCATCTCGACCGATCATGCCGAACTCACCAGGCTGGCTCATCGCGTGGTCGTGCTGAACGACGGACGCATCACCGACGAGATCAACCGCCCCCATATCGACCCCGACCACATCACCGCCGCCACGATCGGCGTCGGTCAAGGAGAGCAGAGCCATGATCAGACGACACCAAGGTGATCGGAGGGCAGTCGCACCAGACGACGCCGCCGCTGTCGCAGGGTCACCACTCGCGACTTCTGAGTCACCTGTGCACGAGAAGCCTCTCGCACCACTGGAACCAGCTCCCACCCCCTCCCGACAGGGTGGCCCTGCTCGACCTGGCGACAAGATCACAGATGCGGACAGGCGCCGATTCGGTCTCGGCCTAGACCGGTTCAGCGGACTGTACGTGTGGGCCGGCCTCATCATCCTGTTCAGCATCTGGGTGCCTGAGACGTTCGCCACCGCAACGAACGCCAAAATCATCGCGGGCGACCAGGCCATCACGGCGATGCTGGCACTCGGCATCATTCTCCCTTTGGCGGCCGGGGTGTTCGACCTGTCATTCGCGGGCGTACTCGGCGTCTCCGTCGCCGTCACAGCACGCTTACAAGGCGACGGCCATGGCCCTTGGGTGGCTGTGATCGCCGCTATCGCCGTCGGAGTCCTGGTCGGCATCGCCAACGGGTTCATCGTCGTCCGGCTGCGCGTCAGCTCATTTATCGCCACTCTGGGCATGAGTAGCCTGATGGCTGCGGCCGCCTATTGGATCACCGGCGGAATCCAGCTCAGTGAGGGTTTCAGCGAGACATTCGTCGAGCTTGGTACGCGCGGCTGTTCCGGCATCCCCTACCCCTTCTACGCGATGCTGGCACTTGCGGCCGTGATCTACATCGTTCTGGAATACCTGCCGACTGGGCGGTATCTCTATGCCGCAGGCGGCAATCCTCAAGCCGCCCGGTTGGCCGGGTGCGTGTCGATCGCGTTGTCTTCGGCTCCCTGGTTGCGTCGTCCACGATTGCCGCGATTGCAGGTGTGGTGCTCGCAGCGCGCGTCGGGACGGCTTCGCCTGACATGGGCCCGTCCTACTTGTTGCCGGCCTTCGCCGCGGTGTTCCTCGGATCGACTCAGATCAAAGCAGGCCGGGTGAATGTGCTGGGCACGCTCGTGGCAATCTACCTGCTGGCCACCGGCGTCAAAGGACTGCAACTCGCTGGTGCGGCGATCTACGTCAGCGACCTGTTCAACGGTGCGGCACTGATCATCGCAGTGGCCCTCGCGGCCCGCACGGCCCGACGAGCGTAGCCACCGCCATTGCAAACGCCGACACACGGTGTGCGCAGACGGAAACGACACGTGAGAACCGACAAGCATGGAGAAGCTGATGAACGGCATACTGAAGGACAAGGTCGTCATCGTGACAGGTGGGGCGAGCGGGCTGGGACGCGCTACGTGCATCGCCGCCGCCGAACAGGGCGCCCGTGCCGTGCTGGTCGCCGACGTGCTGGCGGAGCCACGCGAAGGCGGGGAGCCGACACACACGATGGTGCAGTCGATCGGATCTGAAGGACGATTCATCGAGACCGATGTCACGAACCGATCGCAGGTAGATGCTCTGGTCTCAGCAGCCGAGGACTTCGGTGGAGTCGACGTGATGGTGGCCAACGCGGGGATCACCGTGGCCTCGGACGATGCAGACGTCAGCGAAGAGGACATCGATCGGATGATGTCGGTCAACGTCAAGGGAGTACTGCTCTGCGCACAAGCCGCGGCGCGGCAGCTGAAGACCGCCCACAAGCCCGGCAGCATCGTGCTCACTGCCAGCATGGGTGGCCTCCAAGGGTCGCCGCACACCGTGGCGTACTCGACCAGCAAGGGTGGAGTCATCGTCATGGCCAAGGCCCTGGCCGGGGCACTCGGTCCTGACGGCATCCGGGTCAACTCCGTCAGCCCAGGCCTCATCGAGACCCACATGCTCACCACCACCCCCCGGCGTCGCCGAGGCCGCTGATGGTATGCGTCAGCGCACGCCGCTGCGCCGGCTCGGTCAACCCTCTGAGATCGGCGACGTGATTGTGTGGCTGGGATCAGACCTGTCCAGCTACGTCACGGGCGCCTCGATTGTCGTCGACGGCGGGCTCACATCCGTCATCTGAGACCGCCGCCATCGATCGAACTCCGGGAAGTGAGGACGTCCACCCATACGCAGAGGCCATCACGTCGTCGTGGCCACGACCTTGAAGACGCTCGCCGATTTGTTAAGGGTCTTGGTCAGGCGTTCTACATGTCGCGCGTCATCCACAGTCGCAACGACGACCAGACACATCACCGGTTCGCCAACCGATTCGATACCCCGCACGTTGCTGACGTCGTGCGGGGTAACCCGAGCGCTGAAACGCTCCACCTGCACCGGCAGTCTGACCAGCATCTGAAGCACCCGGGCGACCTCAAGCTAGGTCATGACGCATGTATACGGTTGCGACGACGAGCTCGGCCGGGGTGTGCTCGACCGTCACACGAACAGGAACGTCTCGCCTGGATCGGATAGGAGCCGTCCTACCTCGGCCAGCACCTGGGAGCCGACAGCGCCGTCGACCAGCCTGTGGTCGAATGACATCGCGAGCTGAGTGGTCTTCCGCGGCACGATCTGACCGTCCACGACCCACGGCGTATCGCGTACCGCTCCCAATGCGAGGATCGCCGCCTCGCCCGGATTCAAGATGGGTGTGCCCGCATCGACACCGAGCGCTCCGATGTTGGTGATCGTGATGGTGCCTCGCGACATGTCCTCAGGAGGCGTCTTGCCTGAGCGAGCCGTCTGCACCAACGTGTCGATCGCGTGGGCAAGCCCCGTGACATCGAACTCGTGACAGTCCTTGATGTTGGGCACGATGAGCCCTCGCGGAGTCGCTGCGGCGATCCCGAGGTTGACGTAGTGCTTGTGCACGATTTCCTGCGCCTGCTCGTCCCACGAGACGTTAATGTCGGGGAACCGTCGGATCGCGAGTAGGAAGGCTCGGGCGACGAACACCAGGGGGGTCAGGCGCACGCCCTGCCACTCGCGATCGGCCTTGAGACGCTTGACCATGTCCATGGTGCGGGTGACGTCCACCGTCAGCCACTCCGTCACGTGCGGGGCGCTGAACGCCGACTGCACCATGGCGGCCGCGGTGACCTTGCGGACGCCCTTAATCGGTACGCGGGTCTCGCGAGAAGCGGGGGATCTGGACCGCTTCAAACGTCGTAGAGCCCACCGCTCCGGCCGCGCTCTCCACATCGGACCGCGTGATGATGTCGCCCACTGAGGGGAGCACTGTGCTCAGGTCGACGCCGAGCCGCTTGGCCAGCAGGCGCACAGGTGGCTTCGTCCGGACCTTGCCCGCAACGGACGTTCGTTCTTCCAGGGCAACTCCCAAGGCCGTGCCCTGGGTCGCGGCCGGGCGCCCTCGCAGCTTCCTGGTGCGAGGAACTGCGGCCGTCGGTGCCTTGCCGACCAGCACCAAAGGTTCCTCGTCAACGGCATTCGGTGGCTCGGCCGCGCCTGGAGCGGGGATGGGCTCGGGCTGCTTCGCAGCGACGCCATCGTCGATCGTCACGATAATCGTGCCGACATCGACGGTCGAGCCTTCTTCGACGTGGACGGCAGTGATGACGCCGGCCGCCGGCGAAGGCAGCTCAACGACGGACTTGGCGGTCTCGATATCAACCAGGGTGTCGTTGATCTGGACGGAATCACCGACGACGACGTGCCACGTGACGACCTCGGCCTCGGTCAGGCCTTCGCCGACGTCGGGCAGGGCGAACTCAAACATGATGCTGCTCGCTCTCTAGTAGGAAAGGCTGCGGTCGACGGCCTCGAGGACTCGATCGACGTCTGGCAAGAACTCGTCCTCGACGGAGGCCGGGGGTACGGCAGGTTGTAGGCACCGACTCGCAGGACCGGTGCCTCGAGCTCGTAGAAACAAGACTCCGTGATCGACGCCGCGATCTCGGCGCCGATACCGGCGAAAGTCGATGCCTCGTGCACGACAACCGCCCGACCCGATGCGGACGACACACGTTGCAGCGTCGCAACGTCCAGAGGTGAGATCGAGCGCAGGTCTACGACGCCGACGGAGTAGCCGTCCTCGGCCGCCGCCGAGGCCGCCGACAGGGCCGTCGTGACGGTCGGCCCGTGCGCGATGAGCGTGCAATCGGTGCCCTCCCGAAGCACCGCCGCCGACTCAAGCAAGTAGGGTGATGTGCCGGTGACCTCGCCCTTGTCCCAGTAGCGACGCTTGGGCTCGTAGAAGATGACCGGGTCGTCCGAGGCAACGGCCTGCTGGATCATGTGGAACGCGTCGTCGGGGTTCGAGCACGAGACCACCCGCAGGCCGGCCGTGTGTGCGAAGTAGGCCTCGTTGGACTCGCTGTGGTGCTCGACCGCACCGATACCACCGCCGACTGGGATGCGGATCACCACCGGCAGAGCGATGCGTCCACCCGACCTGGCGCGCATCTTGGCGAGCTGGCTGACAATCTGGTCAAATGCGGGATAGACGAAGCCGTCGAACTGGATCTCGCAGACTGGCCGGTAGCCGCGCAGCGCCAGGCCGATGGCGGTTCCGACAATGCCCGACTCGGCCAATGGGGTATCGACTACGCGCTGCTCGCCAAAGTCCTTCTGCAGTCCGTCGGTCACCCGGAACACACCACCAAGTACGCCGACGTCCTCGCCCATCACGACGACCTTATCGTCGCTTTCCATCGCCTTGCGGAGGCCTGCGTTGATGGCTCCGCCCAGTGTCATCGTCGTCATGTCAGGCCTCCGTCCCGAGTGCCGCCGAGTACGCCTCGAATGTCGCCCTCTCAGCCGCTAGGGGCCCGTGCGGATCGGCGTACACCCGGTCGAAGAGCTCGGCAAGATGCGCCCCGGAGATGTTCTTGCACTCGTCGCGGACGACTGCAGCGAATGCGTCGACCTCCTCGTCAAGCGCTGCAAAAAAATCGTCGCCGACCCCCGCCCCCCGTAGGAACGCCTCGGTACGAGTAAGCGGATCCTTCAGCTCCCACGACGCGAACTCTTCGTCGGAGCGGTAGCGCTTCGGATCGTCGGAGCTGCTGTGACCGCCGAATCGGTAGGTCTGCGCCTCGATCAACGCCGGTCCGCCACCCTCGCGGATCCGCGCCGCCGCGTGTGCGGTGACAGCGTGCACAGCCATGACATCGTTACCATCGACATGATAGGCGTCCAGCCCGAACCCGGCGGCACGTACGTGCAGCGGAGTCCGCATCTGCAGGCGCGTCGGCGTCGAAATCGCCCACTGGTTGTTCTGGCAGAAGAACAACACCGGCAACGAGCCGGCCGCCGCCCAGTTGAGCGCCTCGTTGACATCACCCTGGCTCGCGGCGCCGTCACCGAAGTAGACCGCCACCACCTCGTCCGATCCCTCGAGCGCTGCCCCGGCTGCGTATCCCGTCGCGTGGAGCGCCTGCGTACCAAGTACCAACGAGTAGATGTGGAAACGTGACTCAACTGAGTCCCAACCCGAGTGCGCCGCTCCACGCCATTGGCGCATCAGGTCGGCTGGGCCGATTCCACGACACAGTGCCGCGCCGTGCTCGCGATAGCTCGGGAACACCATGTCGGAGTCGCGCAGGGCGCGTATCGAGCCGATCTGGGCTGCCTCCTGCCCCGGCTCATCAGCCACAGGCTCAACTCGGCCCTGTCGCTGCAGCGCCAAAGCCTCTTTGTCGAGCCGCCGGGCACGCACCATGTCGCGGTAGAGCGCGCGAGCCAGGTCGAGATCGAGGTCGAGCGACTCACCCGACGTGGTGAGGCGGCCGTCTGCACCGATCAGCTGCACGGGCTGGTGGCCGACGCGATCGAGTGCCGAAGACGTGAACAGGTCGGGGAGGATACTCGTGTTGCTCATGGTTTCTCCTGTGCCGGTAGGCGGGGTGTGGAGGGTCCGAGCCCGAGCGGGGTGTGCCGGGAGCGGATGTCGTGCTGGGGGTGCTGGAGTAAGGGGCGGCCGCTACTCAGTGCGCGGCGGAGACCGGATTAGGCAGATGGGCTTGCCGCGAGTCGAGTGCCTCATACAGCGACGCGTCGATAACGTCGACGAGCCCCTCGTAGGTGCGCAACACCGTCGCTGCCCTTTCCGGCTCAGCGATGAACGTGGCGCTGAAGACGCGGCGTCCGTGGGCGGGCCGAGCGAGCCGGCCTCGACGACTTCCACACGGCGACGGTGCAGGACCGACGCCAGCGCAAGTAGATCACCACGGTCGCCCGCGGCCAACACGGCGACGGTAATGGCGAAGGAACGGGCAGGGCCGTCGGGCTGATGTGTTGCCATGGATGTGGCCTCATTTCTCGTGCATCCGCGAGTTGGGGGGTGTCATACCGTCCGTTCCGGATGGACCTCACCGCGCTAGACGACGTCGACCATCTCGGTTGGCACGCCTAATCCGTACCGACTTGCGTCCCCTACTCGACTAGGTCACCGCCGACATAGGCAGGGATGGTCTATTCGGCTGCGCTGTATCCACTCTGCGACTGCTATCTCGGCGACGGAGTCATGTGCCACGGGCACCGTGGACCGAGGGGCCGCGCTGATCGAGGTGTTGCTCATCAATCCGGCGCAACAGCTCGGTCTCCGGTGAGTCGTGCCAGACGGGCGGGTCACCCCGACCATTCGCAGCCAGCTGAGTCTGCTGATGTGCGGCACCTGGGGGCTGTCAGCGAACAACTCACCCGGCGTCATCTCGAATGCGTCGAAGTGACGGTGCGGCGCACCGGTATAGATGACGTCGGTGGGCATGTATCGCAGGGTGTACGCCGCGCGGCCACGAGTCGTCTGGTTGCCATTGGCGCCGTGCACCGTGAGGTCGTAGTGCACCGTCGCGTCGCCAGCCTTGAGGTCCGTGCCGCCCGCGAAGCCGTACTTGTCCTCGAGGTACGGGTACGCCTTACGGATGTCATCGCCGGGCGCGCGGCTGAAGCGACCTAGAGGCCCTTCGTTGTGCGAGCCGGGCATGAACTGCAAGATGCCCATGTCGGCGGTCAGGTCGGTCATCGCGATCCAGATCGTGAAGGCGCCCTTCCGATCGAACGGCCAGAACGGATAGTCCTGATGGAAAGGTGTTGGGCCACCTTCGTGACCTGGCTTCGTGAACGTCATGTCGTGGATGAACAAGCCTTCAGACTCGTCCAGCAGGTCGAGCGCGACGCCGGTCAGACGGGGGGACAGCGCCAGGTCACGGAACCAGTTGTCGGTCCACGCCATGCCGTCGTGACTCTGCAGGACCTTTGCGTACTCATCCGATGTCATCCACTTCTCGGTCTCTGACGGCTGAACGGGCGCTGCGTACTTTTGCACCTGCTCAAGCATCGTCTTAACGGTGTCCGCATTCAGCAGTCCCGGCAAAGGCGCCCAGCTCTGCGTGCGGAGATGTTCCAGCGTTCCCTCCGGCACCTGGTAGGCGTCGTTCAACTCGGACATCAGCTCTACTGACATGTGTTTCATCCTTCTCTTTGGCTCGGACAGGGAGTCCGAGGATCTGGTGTCGCAGTGATCAGTGCGACCGACCACTAGGAGGCGTACGAACAAAACTCGATCATGTTGCCGTCTGGGTCGGCCACGAAGTACTGACGCTTCGCCGCCGGCGAGTTCTCGAGCTCGTAGACGTCGATGCCTTGGCCGCGCCAGCCCTCAACGAGCTCGTCGAGGTCCTCGGCTCGTTCGACGGCGACGGCGAAGTGCGGATCGGCCGGACTCAGCGACGATCCGCCCCCACGCTTAAACCCGCCGGTCGTCAGGTGGATCGGCATGCCGGAGATCCTCAACCAGACGCCCTCGAATTCGAACGCCGGACGCTCGGTCTCCTCAAAGCCCAACAGGCCACAGTAGAACCCGCGAGCGACGTCGAGCTCAGTGACGCACACGCTGACGTGATCGAAACGCATGCCGTCTTTGGTGATCTTCATGCCTCGATCATGCCTATCCACTGTGACCTTGACGATGGTGATCCGAACAACTTCCACCACAGTTCCTGTCCAGTCCCACAGCCCGAGGGAGAGCGAAAATCCCCTGCAATAGAGGCACAACCACTCGAGCGCCGGGCAGGGATGAGATCCCCGCCCCAGCGCTCGACTGCCCCGAGAGCGACGTTAGCCAGCCTGAGCCTTGATTAGGTCGGCCGCACGCCACGCGAACGCGATGGTGGGCGCGTTGCAGTTGCCGGAGACCATACTTGGGAACACCGAGGCATCCACGACGCGCAATCCCTTGACCCCACGGACCCGGAGATCAGCGTCGACGACATCGTCGTCGTTAGGACCCATCGCACAGGTCCCCAGCGAGTGATAGCCCGTGGAGCCGTTCAGCAGGATGTGCCGGTCGATCTGCTCGTCGGTACTGACCGACTTACTCGGGACCGACTCGAACTCCACCAGCTCCGCCAGTGGGCTGCACTCGAGCAGCTCCCGCATTGTAAGGAAGCCCTTCCGTGTGATGTCCCGATCCTCCTGGGTCGCCAGGTAGTTCGGATCGACGGCAGGCAAATGATCTGGCGTGGGACCCGTCACGTGGACCGAGCCCGTGCTCGTCGGACGCAGCGCGTATGTCAGAAAGTTCAATCCTGACTCACGTTCGGGGATCAACTTGGAATGCTGCACTTCGTTCTCTCCAGGCGTCTCGACCGACAGAGGCGAGAGGAATGCCTGGAGCTGCGGCCGATCGCTCGACTCGTCCGCCTTGAAATAGGCAGCGAGGTCGTAGGCCGGCTGCGAGATGACACCCTGGCGAGACGCCAGGTACTTGGCACCCGTCCACCCTTGAGCCACCTTCGACCGGATATGCCGGTTATAGCCCAAATTCGGCTTGAGCCTCGCCTGCATCCCCACGGCTCGGTGCTCGCGCATCTTCTCACCCACGTTAGGGGACTCGATCCGCAGCTGGATGCCGGCCGCCCGCAGCACGTCGCCACGTCCGATGCCTGCCCGTTCCAGGGTGAGTGGGCTCTCAAAAGACCCCATGCTCAAGATCACCTCGCCTCTGGTGCGATATTCCTTCGCCCCCCCCTTGGACGTGCAGCGGACACCGACGACGCGCGTGCCGTCGAACACCAGGTCGGTCAGTTCGGTATCGGTCAGGACCCGCAGATTAGACCGACCCCGCGCAGGACGAAGGAAGGCCCGCGCCGTGCTGACCCGCGTGCCTCCCCTGGTCGACGAAGGGGCGTAGCCGATCCGCTCTTCATCACTGGCGTTGACGTCATCGACCCGCTTCCACCCCATCTTCTCGCCGGCGCCGATCATCGCCTCGCAGACAGGCTCGGTCCGCGTGGGCACGGAGACGCCCAGAGGACCACCCTGTCCGCGTGTGGCCGATCCTCCGAGCGAGTGATCCTCCATCTGGCGATAGATCGACAGGATGTTGTCCCGACCCCCAACCGGGATTGCCCAAATCGGCGATCGCGTCGAAGTCCGCGGCAAAGCCCCGGTTCCAATGCAGACCGTTGATGGAGCTCGATCCGCCGAGGACTCGGCCGCGGCCCCAGACCTCTGTCTGCTTGTTCGGCCCAAAGGGCGTCGTCTCGTACTGCTTCTTGACCTTGTCCGGCAGGTAGTAGAAGCCTTTGGGGATGAAAATCATGGGACTGCGATCCCGGCCGCCGGCCTCCAGGAGCAGGACGGAGGTCGCCGGGTCTGCGGACAGTCGGTTGGCCAGCACACATCCCGCAGACCCGGCACCGACGACGATGTAGTCGTAGGCTTCGGAGCTCATACGCTGGCTCCTGACTCAACGGCGGGGAGGACCACCTTGATGTTCGACATCTCGAGCATCCCCTCGACCCCGCCTACGCGTCCGTAGCCCGACTGCTTCATGCCTCCGTAGGGGGCCGCAAGCGAGGGGAACCGTCCGCCGATGCTGAACTGCCCCACGCGCACCTTGGACGAGACCTGGTGGGCCACGTCGGCATCCTTGGTGAAGATGGTGCCGTAGAGCCCGTACTTTGAGTCGTTAGCAATGCTGACGGCGTCATCGATGTCGTCATAACGGATTACGCTATAGACGGGACCGAAGACCTCCTCTTGTGCGATCTCCATCGAGTTCTTGACATTGGTGAGGAGCGCCGGACGCAGGTAGTAGCCGTCCGTGAGGCCCTCGGGCACATCGCCGCCGTACTCGAGCGTCGCCCCCGCGGCGACGGCCCGTTCGATGAACCCAAGCGAGCGCTCACGTACGCGTTCGGCCGCGAGCGGGCCGAACTGGGTCTTCGGGTCGAGCGGGTCGCCGATCTCGAGTGCCTCAAAGCTCTCGACCAGCCGAGCGACCAGCTCGTCATGCCGCTCGTTGGAGACAAGAATGCGTGAGCTGGCGATGCACATCTGACCCTGATTGGCCACAGCGCCGCCGACGAGTATCGGCAGCACCTCATCGAAGTCGGCGTCATTGGCGACGATCGCGGCCGTCTTGCCTCCGAGTTCCAACGTCACCCGAGCGATGCGCGAGGCGGCCACAGCAGCCACCTCGGCACCGATTTTGGTGCCGCCAGTGAAGTGCACTGCAGACACACGCTCGTGAGCGACGAGGAACTTGCTGACCTCTGCGTCCGCCGCGAAGATACTCAGCACGCCTTCCGGAAACCCGACCTCCGCGGCAGTAGCAGCGATCACGGCACCGATGAGGTAATTCTCCGGGGGCGGCTCGAGGATCACCGGGTTGCCCATGATCAACGCGGGCACTACCGACATGCCCAGACCGCTGACGGGACCGTTGTATGTGCCGATGACAAGCGTCGGACCGATCGCCTCACGATGCAGTTCGACCGCACCAGTCGCCGTGTCGCGGTGCTCAACAAACTCGATCGTGCTGGCCAGCGCCAATGCATCCTCGACGAGCACGATCCCGCTGTCCGTCATGGCTTCCGCCAACGTGAGCGGCATGCCAGTCTGACCAGCGTTGGCGGTGCTCAGCTCGTCGAACTTCGCCCGCAAAGCATCGAGCCAACGCTGAGCGAACTCGGCGCGGACCGAGGGGGCCAGGTCAGCCCAGCCACCCTCGTCCCAGACACGAGCAGCAGCGTCCACCGCGACCTGCGCGTCAGCGATAGCCGCCTCCGGGAGCAGAGCGATAGACTCGCCTGAGTGTGGGCTGGTCACCTCGAACGTTGCGTCGGTCGCCGGCTTCTGCCACCGGCTGCCGATAAACAGCTCGCGGACGTTGATGATGTCGAGTGGTACGTTTCCCATGATGCGTTCCTCCGTAGTGAGAGATGTCATTGGCTTAGTTCATCCAGAGCGCCCGGTACTCGGTCCCATCGACGACGTTTTCTCCGAAGATCTTCCGCTGCATCTCCACGGGCGAATCCACCGGATCGAGACCAAGCTCCTTGCCAACCGAGGTCGTGACCATGCGCCACGAACCGGCCAGCGCGGTCGGGTCCTCACCGTTGAGGAGACGAAGGCTCTGATAGATCATCGGGTAGGCCAGGGCGCCGAACGCCGCTCCGACGTCGGAGCTCAACTCGCCAGCGAGCAGCGGCTTGACGTACTCGGGCTGAAGATCCCACGAGCCAACCGTGATCTTGCCGTCAGGGTTGATCCGCTTCAGGGTCGAGGCGAGCGGCGTGATCATGTCGCCGTAAGCAGGCATGAGGTAGTTCAGGTCGGGGTTGCGCTGGAACAGGTTGGTGACCGCGGGAGCCAGACCGGTCGCCCACTGAGCACTCGGAACGTCAAGCTTGGTGATCTTGCAGGTCTCAGGGCAGAGCTCCTTCATGGACTTCTGCACCCCCTCGTACTGCAGAGCGGTCACGGGGATCTCATCGGCCGAGATGAAGGCGAGGTTGAGCTCGCCCTTCTTGTCACAGATCGCTTGGGCGGTCCTGGCGGCACCTCCGCCGATGTAGTCCCAGGAGACGCGGCCATCGGTTCCGGTCACTGGCGGGGTCTCGGGCTGGCTATTGACCACGTCGACGACCTTGATGCCCTTCTTCTGGGCGGCGACCATCGACTTCTCGACGAGCGCTGGGTTGAGCGCCATGTTGACGATCACGTCGGCGCCCTGGGCGACCGCTTGGTTAATGCCCTTGATCGCATTGGGGATACTGCCCTTGGAGTCGAAGAATCCCACCGTCGCACCGAGCTCCGAGGCGACCTCCTTCGTGTTGTCCACGAACTGCTCCACCGTGCCGGCGTTGTTAATCGTGACGATCCAGATCGACTTGCCCTTGAGTGCCGATCCGTCCACCTTCTCGGTAGGGGCCTCACCGATGACGGAACCCGTGGCCTTCGCCGCGGCCTCGCAAGCTTTTCGTCGTGGCCGCGGCGGCAGCCTCCGCGTTGTCGGAAGAGCTTCCCGCCTCACCGCCCGAACCGCTACCACCACAAGCTGCCAGGAGCAGGGCGAGCGAACTGACGACGGCGACAGAGATCACCCGCTTGGGACGACAACTCGGGCTAGCTCCCCTGAGTTCGGTTCATGATGCACTTCTCCTTATATTGTGTCGCTCGGCCGCGCCGAGCAGAACCCTGGTGATTTGCCCCGCGATGACTCTTACGTCCCGTCACCGATTCGGGACATGCTGTCGCGCAGCGAAAGTTCGGCGATCCGATCCTCGGTCAGAGCGGCACCGGTGGCTCCGCCACGACACGACCCCGGCTGAAGACCAGGACCCGGTGGCAGAGATTGACCAGATCAGCCTGATCGGCGGAGGCGAGCAGGATGCCCGCGCCTCGCGACGCCGCGGTGGCCAAGTACCCGAAGATGTGCCGGCGCGAACCGATGTCCACACCCTGAGTGGGCTCGTGGAGCAAGATGACCTTGGGCTGCATCTCCAGCCACTTCGCGAGCAGCACCTTCTGCTGGTTGCCACCACTGCGCTTGGCCAACGTGCGTTCGATACCTCCCGGCGGGGCGTACGTCGTAGTCCGTGAGGATGCTGGTGACGAACCTCGCCTCAGCGGATCGGTTGATGAACGGCCCGCGCATCCTGGACCGCATGGACGGCAGGGTCGCGTTCTCTAGGAGGGATGCCGTGGGAACTCCGGCCTGGCCAATGCGCTCGGCCGGGATGAGCGCCACGCCCGCATCGATCGCGTCCTGCGGACAACGCCAGCTGACGACCTGGCCGCCAAAGGCGATGGTGCCGTGCGAGTCCGTGGCCGAGAAGATCCCGTAGGGAATGTCCTCGAATCCTGAGCCGACCAGACCGGTGACGCCGAGGATCTCGCCCTTATGGAGCGTCAGGTCGACCGACATCGCCCGTCCCGGCGCCGAAGTCGCGCACCGTCAGGAGTTCGGCATCGTGCTGACCCGCGACGTCCGGGTACTGGTTGTCGAGCTTCCGGCCGAGCATCAGCTCGACCAGCGCATCGTGGTCGAGATCGCTGCCGTACAGCGTGCCGACGTTGACTCCATCACGAAGGACCGTTGCGCGGTCCGCGTAGCCCAGCACCTCGCTCAACCGGTGTGTCACGATCAGAATGGCAACGCCGTTGTCCTTCGCCACTTGCAGGGCACCCATCAGCAGGTCGACGTCTGCCTTGGGCAGGTGCGCCGTCGGTTCGTCGAGGATCAGCAGGCGAGTCGCTCCTTTCCCCCCGGGTGCATCGCCCGCGCGATGGCGAGCATGGCGCGCTCCGCCGGGTTCAGCGTTGCGACGAGCGCGGTTAGCGAGACGTCCAGGTGGAACCTTGTGAGCAGGGCAGCAGCGGACTTGCGCGCCTCACGCCATGCCACTAGCCCACTGCGGCCAGTCGGATAGCCATCGATGTAGAGGTTGTCGAGCACCGACAGGCCGAGCGCCAGGCCGAGGTCCTGGTGGACGACCCGGATCCCGAGCGCGTCGCCGTGCCCCGCCTGCAGCGGCACCGGGACGTCGACGCCGTCGAGCGCAGCTGCGGCACCGTCGTCCGGGTCGTAGTAGGCCGACAGTATCTTGATCAGCGTGCTCTTGCCAGAGCCGTTCTGACCACACAGCGCGTGCATCTCTCCCCCGCCAAGGTCAAGGCTCAGGTCCCTCAGGGCGCGCGTGCTACCGAACGTCTTGGACATCCCGCGGATGCTCACGCGAGTCGTCACTGGACTCGCGGTCACGGTCACAGCGCTGCCCCCTGGCCGTCACGGCGCGCTGCCAGCCGGGCGATCGTCACACCGACGATCAACGCGCCACCATTGAACACGTCCTGCACCCACGGACCGGCTCCGAGAAGCTGCAGACCGGTGACACCAACCGTCAGCACGTAGAGCGCGATCACGGTGCCCCACGCATTGGGACGCCCGGGCTTGATCGTCGTCGCCCCGAGGAACGCGCCCGCGAAGGCAGGCAGGAGGTAGGAGGATCCGATCAGCGGGTCCGAAGCACCGAACTGGCCGGCGAGAGTCAGACCAGCCAGCGACGCGATGACGCCCGAGGCGACGAACGCTCCCCCGCGGATCCGAACGACGTTGACACCAGCCAGACGGGCGGCCTCGCGACCGGCGCCGACGAACATGATACGTCGCCCAACCGGCGTCCACTCGTAGACGACCCACAAAATCAGGGCGAGACCCAGTCCGTAGAAGACCGGCAGAGGAAGACCCAGGAACTCGGCCGAAGAAGCCTTGACCAGGGGTTCGGGCAGTCCCGGGATGACATTCGTCCCGCTGAGCTGGACCGTGAGGCCAGCGAGCACCGTGCCCACGCCGATCGTCGCGATGAAGGAGTTGATGCCGACCTTGACGACCAGTACTGCGTTGATCAGGCCGATCAGCGCCCCAGCGAGGACGCAGGCGACAAGCGCCGGGAGGAGCGGCCAACCATGGAGCACAGTGAGGTAGCCGACGAGGACCATGCTGAAGCCG
Organism: Aeromicrobium sp. UC242_57; assembly: GCF_044452305.1. Classification (NCBI taxonomy): domain Bacteria; kingdom Bacillati; phylum Actinomycetota; class Actinomycetes; order Propionibacteriales; family Nocardioidaceae; genus Aeromicrobium; species Aeromicrobium sp. UC242_57. The sequence continues at coordinate 422,899 of NZ_JBIOAM010000002.1, forward strand.
AGGTTGTGCGCGACCGAGACGTCGAACTCTCCCGCCAGCACCGGAATGGTGAGGCCGAGCGTGACGATCATCAAGATGGCCTGTGACGCGAGGATGTTGCTGACGTTCGCGGTTGTGCCGAAGGTATCGGGTGCGAGGATCAAAAACACCACGATCTCGATGGCGAGCATCGCGAGCAGGCCGTACTTGGCTACAGCGACACGCGTGACCTCGTTAACCCCTCGTTCGAGCTTCTTGTGACCTGTCGTCGACCCGACCTCGTCGGTCCCTTGGACCATGTCGGAGCCCCCGGGGCCACGAAGGTCTGTCATCTCGTTCTTCACCGCGTCTGGCTCCCATGCGTGATCTGGACTACGTGATCTGGATTACATCCGAAGAATGCCAATCAGGCTCACTCCCGTCTCTGTGATCTAGACGAAGTTCTCGCTCTCCTATTGTGTGAAAACACTTGTCACGCCCAGGCCCCTCACGCTGCAGCGCCGGCGCACCCTTGACGAGTCCCTGTCACACCGCCCAGACGACCGTCAGCGTTTTGTGCGCTGGCCCATGGGCCCTTCCGGCGCGCTGGTCGTACGTTCGGGGCGGTCTCGTCGAGGCCTGCAGCATTTCGCATCTTAGAGACCCATGCATCGCCGAGTCCTGGTTGCTGGGGCGAGCGGACTGGTCGGTAGTCCGTCGTCGACGAGTTCCTCGCCGACGGGTGGGACGTCGTTGCCCTGTCACGTCGTCGGCCCGAGATCCAATCCGTGCGTGAGTTCCGCTGGGATCGAGGCAGACCTGCGGGACCCCGCTGCGCTGGCCCCCCACGCTGAACATTTACACGACGTCACACATGTCGTCTTCGCAGCACTGCACGAGCAGCCAGGGCTCGTCGCCGGCTGGACATCCCCCGAGCACGGCGAGGTCAACCACTCGATGCTGCGCCACGTCATCGCCCCGCTGTGCTCGTCGGCTGATCTGTCGCACATCACCCTCCTGCAAGGCGGCAAGGCCTACGGAGTGCACCTCCACGACGTGCCGATCCCTGCCCGCGAGCGGATGCCCGCGACGACCACCCGAACTTCTACTGGCTCCAGGAGGACTACCTGAGGGCCGAGGCAGGGCGCCACGGATTCGACTGGACAATCTTTCGACCGTCCAGCGTGTTTGGCGCGACGGCCGGCGTCGCTATGAACATTCTGATGACGATCGGGGCCTATGCGGCTCTATCGCCAGGCGACCGGTCGACCGTTCGCCTACCCGGGCGGGGCCACGGCTGTCCGCCAGGGGTGCGACGCAGGTCTCCTGGCCCGGGCGATCTTGTGGGGAGCGGGCGAACCCTCGTCGGCAGGGCAGCACCTCAATGTCACCAACGGCGAGGTGTTCTCTTGGCCGGACCTGTGGCCGACCCTCGCCGAGGGCTTTGGGGTCCAGGACCCGGGTTATGCGGTGCCGACCCGCCTGGCGGATTTCCTGCCGGCACACGAGCATGTGTGGCGCCGCGTCGTCGACGAGCAGGGACTCCGGGAAAGCACCCTGGCCGAACTGCTTGGGGAGTCGCACCACCTGGCGGACTTCTCCCCTAAACTATGGAAAGGACGAGATGCCACGACCCGCCGTAGTCAGTTCGGTCAAGATCAAGCAACTCGGCTTCACCGAGGTCATGGAGACCGACGTCAGCGCCCGGCACTGGATCCGCGTCATGCAGGATCGTCGACTGCTGCCGTACCCATGAGCCTCGACCCTTTCGAGGCGCCGTCACGCGCCTCCCTGGCCGACATTCTCGAAGTGCACCAGCTCATCGGTCTGTACTGCGCCTTGGCAGACCGCGGCACGAGCGACTGGACCAGGGTCTTCCACCCTGATGCTGCGCTCGACATGACGGCTCTGGGCGGGGACCGACTGGAGGGAGTCGAGCAGATTGCGGCGTTCTTCGCGCTAGGCAGCCCGCCGCACCCTCCGGCGCACCAGACCACCAACCCCTACGTATGGACGGACGACTCGTACCTTCGCTCGACATCGACCTACCACTCGATCGATCGAGACAGCTTCCACGTGCGGATCGGGCAGTACGACGACCGCTACACCGGCGCGAGCGGCCACCGCCGAATCAGCGAACGGGTGCTGATCCCTCGGTGGACGGTCGGCCCGTCGTTGAGCGAACGCGGTCTTGCCTAGACGCGAGGCCAGCGGCCCCCTGGTCACCGGCCGTCCCAACGCCGCATTCGCCAACGCCGGCGTGTGCCTGGTCCTGCTCACGGTCGGCGCCGGCGCACCGGCCGCGCTCCTATCGGCGGCAGGCACCAGCGATGCGGCGCTCACAGGGTCGTTTGCGATGTACATGCTCGGCACCGTGCTGGCGCTATTGTTCCTGAGCCGCGTGTCCGACGTGGTCGGACGCAACACCGGCGCAGCGACGGCCGTTTGCATCGCCATCTCGGGAAACTCGATGGTGGCTGCGGCAACCGGACACACCGGCTGCTGATGCTCGGCCGCCTGGCTCAGGGCACAGCGACCGGCATGGGGATCGCGGTGCTCAGCCTCTATCTGATCGAGTTGCGGCGGCCGCAGCTCGACGCGTGGCCCGCTGTCATCTCCAGCATCGGCGCACCCGTAGGCATCGCGGCCGGAGCGCTCACCGGTGGCGTCATCTCCGATGTGCTCGGCTTCTCCGGTCAGTGGATCTACGTCGTAGTCAACGTCCTGCTCGCAGGATGCCTCGTTGGCCTCCTCCGATCCCCCAAGACCACTCCACGCCAGCGCGGCCTCCTCGCCTCGCTGCGACCTGTCTTGGCTGCGCCAACCAGCATGGGTTGGCTTTGCGCGGCGTTGAGCACGGCGATGGTAGCCGCCTGGTCCGTCGGCAGCCTCTACCAGAGTCTGGGATCAGCCATGGTCGCTACCTATCTCGATCACAACGGCTCATTGTTCGCCGGTGTCGTCGTAGGGATGGTGATCGGTCTGACGACAGTCGGTGGCCCCTCGTTCGCCCGGGTGTCACCCACAACCGCCACCTTCTGTTCTCTGCTGACGATCACGGTCGGCATGATCGGGATGGTGTTGGGGCTCCACCTGCACGACGAGCCGGTATTCCTGGTCTTCAGCGCCGTGTCCGGCGTCGGCTTCGGCGGAGCAACGACCGGTATCCTGCGTACCGTCATGGCCGAAGTGCCGAGCGACGAAATCGGCCGGTTCCTCACCATCGTGTATCTGGCCGGATTCGTCGGTTCAGCCTTCCCCGCCGCGATCGCAGCGATCCTTGACTCCCACGTTGGTATTCGCGTCGCCCTGGTCGGGCACGCCAGCTTCGTCGTCGCGTTCGCCATCGTGTCTTCCGCTCTCCTGGCACGGGTCCAGATGGAATCAAGCACCACCGCACGAGGTTAGCCCTGCAGATAAGCAGCGGCTACCCTACCCGCGTCGAGCTCGGACGCCTGTCCCTCGAATACGACCGAGCCTCGCGAGAGCACATAGGCCCGGTCGGAGACGGACAGTGCCACCGCAGCACTCTGCTCGGCCAACAGGACAGAGCACTCCCCAAGTATCCCGTCCCGGGCGCGGAGGATGTCGTAGATCTCCTCGATCATGATGGGCGCGAGACCCATCGACGGCTCGTCGAGGAGCAAGAGGTCCGGCTTCGCCATCAGCGCGCGACCGATCGCGAGCATCTGCTGCTCACCGCCGCTCAGCAGTCCGGCTGCCTGCGACTGCCGCTCGCGGAGGCGCGGGAAGTAAGCATACATCTCCTCGAGCGCACCGGGCACACTGCCACGACTCACGCGTCGCGAGGCGTTGGCCGCGAGCAGCAGGTTGTCTATCACCGACAGCGTCGGGATGACCCGGCGGCCCTCCATCACGTGCGCGACGCCTCTGCGGGCCACTCCGTACCGAGGGCCCTTGAGCAAGTCGACGTCACGGAGCGAGACGCGACCGTCGACATGTCCCGCCTCTCCGCTGATTGCCCGGAGCAAGGAGGACTTCCCGGCACCGTTGGCACCCAGGATCGACACGACCTCGCCGACGCCGACCGTGAGGTCCACCGCCTCGACAGCCCTCACCTCGCCGTAGCGGACGGACAGGTTCTCAAGCGTGAGCAATGCCGCCGATGTACGCATCGATGACCTCCTTCGAGTTAGTGACTTCCTCTGACGCGCCGACGGCGATGACCTTTCCGAAGTTAAGCACCACGATCCGGTCGCAGTGCCGCACCATCGATCCGACATCGTGCTCGACGATCACGACGCTGACGCCCTCACCTCGCAGGCTCTCCACGACGGCGAAGATCTCGTCGCGCTCGGCCGGGGACATCCCGGCCGTCGGCTCGTCCAGCAGCAGGAGCTTGGGCTGGGCGACGAGTGCGCGCGCGATCTCAACCTTGCGTTTCAGTCCGTACGGAAGAGCCGCCACATCGAGCGAGGCGATGTGGGAGATACCTACGCGCGACATCGCGAGACTGATGGCCTTCTCAGAACCTGCAAGGTCCGCGTCGTCGGGCGACGAGGTGACCATCCCCAGCCGATGCATCAGCTGGTCGTTGGACGCATCCAAGTAGGCGCCGACGCGGACGTTTTCGACGACGGAGTGGCCGTCGATGAGGCGGATGTTCTGGAACGTCCTGGACAGCCCGGAGCGCATCAGCTTCTCGGGCCGGCCCCAGATGTGGTCGACCGTCGTGCCGGCGAGGCTGCCGTGCCCTTCGTCGGGGACGTAGACCCCGGACAGGAGGTTGAGCACGGTCGTCTTGCCGGAACCGTTGGGCCCGATCATCCCGAGGACCTCGCCCTCGTGGACATCGAAGCCCACGTCCTGCACGGCCTTGACCCCGCCGAAGTTCTTGACCAGGCCGTTGACGGTCAGGACCGGCGGCTCCGAGTACCGAGGGGACTTCCTCAACGAGGTCGGCGCGAGGTCCACGTCTGGTGACGAGCGATCGTCGAACACCGAGATCGTGGGCTCGGGCGGAAGCAGCCTGAGCCGTCGGGCGACCTTGACGACTGAGTCCTTGACAAGCAGGACGACGCCCGACGGCGCGAACGCTACAATCAAGACGATCAGGGCACCGTTGATAATGTGTCGATACTCCTGGAACTCCCGTAGCACCTCAGCCAGCCCGAAGATCAGCGCACCGCCGACGAGCGGACCCGCGACGACCGTCATCCCACCCACGACCGTGGCCGCGAGGATGTCGCTCAGTAGGTCGAACGAGAAGGTCGAGGGTTCGACGAAGCCCGTCAGGTGGACCCGCATCCCCCCGGCGAGACCGGCCAATGCCCCGGACGCAACGAACAGGAACAAACGGTAGCGTCGGACGCTGATCCCCTGGTGCGCCGCCATCAGCGCATCCTCGCGGATCGCCACCATGGCACCGCCGTGACGGGTGCGCCGAAGTAGCGCCAGGCCGACGAAGACCGCGAGGACGATCAGCGTGATGTGCAGATCGTTGAGCGAGAGGTCGATGCCGACCAGGCCAGCCGGCCCGCCGGTGACGTCCAAGTTTCGGATCGTCACACGCACCATCTCGCTGAAGCCGACCGTGGCGATCGCCAGGTAAACCCCGTTCAGACGGAACAGCATTAATCCAAGTAGCAGCCCGAACAACGCGCCAACGAGGATCGCTGACAGCAGAGTGAGCGGAAGGGGAAGGTCCCACTCTTGGGACAACAACGCAGCCGTGTAAGCGCCGATGGCCATGAAACCGATCTGCGGGACGGCAAAGAAGCCGGCGTTGAACAATAAGTAGATGCTGGCGCCGACCAGGACGAGGACAAGCGAGTCCCTGATCAGGAAGTCGTAGACGCCGAAGCTGGAGAGAAAATACACAATGGTTCCTTCGTTAGGCCCGGTTGCTGACGTTGGCCGTCTTCACGAGCCCGTCAGGGCGTAGGACGAGGAAAGCCATCAAGAGTCCGAACACCACGACATCGCGGTAGGACGACGAGAGATATCCGGTGGTGAACGCCGATGCCAGACCGACCATGAGGCCGCCGAGAAATCCACCGGCCACGCTGCCGATACCACCGATAACGAGCACGGCCATCGCGATGACCAGGTAGTTGTGACCGATGTTGCCCTCGACGGTGTTGAACGCGAGAGCCACCAAAGTGGCGCCGACGCCTGCTAAGGCGCCCGACATGAAGAACACCAGGATGCTGACGCGCTCCGCGTTGATCCCCATGACGGCGGCGACCTCACGGTCGCTCGCGACCGCGTTGACCTCGCGGCCAAACTGGGTCGACGTCAACAGCCATCGCAGGATCACGAACATGGCGACGGCCGTCCCCACGATGATCAGTTGCAAGTTCGAGATCTGGAGGCCCGCCACGGACCACCGCCGCGCCTCGATGAGGCCGAATGGTAGGCGCACCACCTCGTTCTTGAGGTGATGCAGCGCGATCTCCGTCAGGACGATTCCGGCTCCCAGGCTCGAGACGAAGATGAACATATCGCTGTTCTTGCGCCCTTGCAGGTGCCTGATCGCCAGCAGGTAGACCACCACGTTGAGCACGCCAGCGAGGAGCGCGACGGCGGGCAACGCCGCGAGCAACGACCAGCCCAGACCATCCGTGAGCTCCCAGGCGAAGACCGCGCCCCCTGTGAAGATCGCCGCGTGGGCGACGTGGAATACCTTCATGTTGGCGAAGACCAGACTGAAGCCGAGCGCATAGAGCGCGAACAACGAGCCCAGGGCCACACCGTTGACTGTTTGCTGCAGAAAGAAGTTCATCTCAGCGCCTCCAGACCGGCCGACCTACTTGGCCACGGGAGCGATAACGCCCGAGGGGCCGAACTCCATCACGACGCCCGGGTAGATCGCGGTCCCGCTGGCCCGGAAGTCCCAGGACTCGTAGGGTCCGTTCTCCTTCACGATCTCGGTCTCGGCGGCCTTCGGCATATGCTTGGCGATCGACGCTCCGTTGATCTGCTCATCGTTCTCGACGGCCAGCGAGGCTGCGCCCGCGATCAGCCAGGCGGTCTCGTAGCCCGTCGCCGCGACGGACTCGGGCGCGCCCTCGTACTCCTCGTTGAAACGCTTCTCGAACTCGCCACCGTCCGTCGGCGCCCGAGTAGGCCGCGAACTGTGCTCCTTCAGCGACGTCGCCGGCGACGTCGAAAACCTGCTTGCCCCACGAGACACCGCCAGCCATCTGCACATCCTCGAACCCGCCGGTGCGATCCATTTGGATCAGGAGGTTGCCCGCGGTCTCCGACAGCGTCGAGAAGAACACGGCGTCGGGGGACATCGACTTGATCTTCGTGACGACCGGCGAGAAGTCGTTGTCCTTCGCCGAGATGTCAATACGGTCGACGAAGGTTCCTCCGCCCTTCTCGAAGCCCTGTTGGAGTGCGACGGCGATGTCCTTGAAGGCGGGGTTGTCGCCGTCGACGACCATGACGGCCTTCTTGCGCTTGTCCTCGACAGCCACGTGCTCGCCGAACATCTGGTTGGGTGTGATGGCGTCGGGGGAGCGCGAATACGTTACCGGGCTCCTTCTTCGTCTCGTCACCGACCGACGAACTCAGGAGGACCGCATCGTCCTTCTCGGCGTACGGCTGCAGCGCGCGCTGGATCGGGGTCGAGCTCGGGCTAACGAAGATCGACGTGCCCGACCGAAGGAACTTGTTGTATTGCGTGATCGCGGCCGACACCTCGCCACCGACATCCTGGCTGTCAAGTTTGAGGGTCAGGTCCCCGAGAACACCGCTTTCGTTGACGGCTTCCACACCGAGCTTGATCCCCTTGTCGAACGGGAGACCGTACGGTCCGGCAGTGGGACCCGTCAGGTGCGCGAGATGCCCGATCACGATGTCGTCGGTGCTTGCCTTCGCCCCCCCGCCGCAGGCCGCGGAGCCCATCCCGATCATCAGTGCCGAGGCACCGATGGCGATCTTCTTGCCGAATGCTGCGCGTCGAGTCATGTGTGACATCCCTTTGTCGAGTGATTCATGCTGACGGCCACGAATGTGACGTGGGCCATACGGAACCCTGACGAGTTGTCCTCGGCTGTTCAATGTGTGTTTACACAATTTCTCGGCCAGTTTGGTTGGCTGACGTCGTCCCTTGCGTGCCTCAGACCGTGCGCAAGCACCCACAATCGCCCTGCACCACTCGGCCCCCACAGCGACTCGCGGAATCGCGGCGTTCTGTCCTCAGGGTCACAGGTCAAGCCTCTCGAAACGCCTGGAAGGATCGGCGGACCTCGTCGACGAAGGCGCCCGGCTCCTCGAGTGCCGCGAAGTGCCCGCCGTGTTTGGCAATCGAGTAGTACTGGAGATTGGGGAACCTGGTCAGCGCCCATCGCTCCGACAGCGCGAACAAGTCCCGGGGAAAGACCGTGTACCCCACCGGCACCTCAGTCGGCGAGAAGTCCGTCAACGACGCCGGATAGCCCTCCCAATAGAGGCGCCCCGCCGAAGTCGCCGAGGCCGTCAGCCAGTACAGGCTGACGTTGTCTAGAATGACGTCGCGAGGGACCGCCGACTCCGGCGAACCGTCGTTCTCGGTCCAGCCGTGAAACTTCTCGACTATCCAGGCGCACTGGCCGACGGGAGAGTCGACGAGAGCGTAGCCGAGGGTTTGGGGGCGTGTTCCTTGGATCGTGGAATAGCCGCCCTCGTTGTCTGCGTAGTACTGGAACCTGCCGAGGTACTCGGTCTCGACGTCCGTCAGGTCGCCCAGTTCAAGCAGCGCGTCTGGCGAGGCCACGCCGAGGTTTAGGTGGACGCCCGTGATTCGTGCAGGCGCCAACTGCGCCACCTTGATGCTGACCATCGATCCCCAGCCGCCACCTTGAAGGCCAAAGCGGTCGTACCCTAGGCGCGTCATCAGCTCCAACCAGGCCTCGCCCACGCGAGCCAACCCCCAGCCCGTCTGATCAGGTTTGCCACTGAAGCCGTAACCCGGCAACGAAGGACACACCACATGGAACGCATCCGACGCATCGCCTCCATGCGCAACCGGGTCGGTCAAGAGCGGAATGATATCCAGGAACTCCACGACCGAGCCCGGCCAGCCGTGAGTAAGGAGCAACGGCTGAGCATGCGGCTCGGGAGAGCGCACGTGGAGCGCGTGAATGTCCGTGCCGCCGATCGAGGTCATGACCTGATCGAACTGGTTGAAACGGGTCGCCAGCCTGCTGAAGTCGTACTCAGTGACCCAGTATTCGGTCAACTCACGGAGATAGTCGAGCGGCACACCCTGCGACCAGTCAGTGACAGTCTCTTGGTCGCTCCAGCGCGTTCTCGCCACGCGCGCGCGTAGATCGCCAATAGCCTCATCCGACAGCGACACCTCGAAGGGCATGATCGAATTGGTGGGCTGATCCATGCTTGTTTGCTCCTCATCGGATGGGTGCCACCGGGTTCGGGCACGTCGCCAGAGGCTGCCCCGGGGGCCGGCGGGCTGAAGGTGTAGTTCACCAAATGCCGACCTTTCTCATGTGTCAGGGCACAGTCTGGGGGCATGTATTTGGTGAGTCACACCTTTCATGCGCCGGCTGCCTCATGCAGGCTCATCAAGCGGCGACGGACGACTCGGGTCCGGCTCCAAAATCTGTCCGCTCGTCCGACCGCAACGAGCTTGGACTGGCACCACGATGTTGCAGGTCCTCAGTTTCCCTCAACCACAACCAAGGAGCCCTCCGTGCCTGTCACACCATCCGCCTTTCGCTCGGTGCTGTTCGCCGCACCCCACGACATTGAGCCGGCTGCCGGATCGCGAGTGCCAAGCAGGTCCGAGGCGCTCGCCTCGCAGGCGTCTATCCTGTTGTTCGACCTCGAGGACACGATCCCCGAGTCCGAGAAGGCGGCCCAGCGCTCGATGATCCTGGACGTCGACGTGCCACGGGACCGGACCTGGGTCCGGCTCAACCACGAGGACCACGCCGACTGGAGACAGGACATCCAGGTGGCCGCTCGGACCGCCTCGATTGTCATGGTGCCGAAAGTCGAGACGCCCGACCAGATGACCCGGGTGCGCACCGCGTTGCGCGAGGCCGGGTCCGACGTTGGGCTGGTCGCGCTGATCGAGAGCGCTCGGGGTCTGCGCAACCTCGATCGGATTTGTGGTGACGTTGAACCCCCGGTGGCGCTGGTGGCGGGCATCGGTGACCTCACCCGAGACACCAACACGCAGTACACGGGCAACGGGGAGTTTGAGAACTACGTCCGCGCCCTGCTCGTCCAATCATCTGCCGCCCACGGCCTGACCGCCCCGATCGACACGGCGTCACTGTTCGTCGGCAACACGGAGTTCCTGAGAGACGAGTGCCGACTCGCCAAACGGATGGGTTTCACGTCCAAGCTATGCCTGACGCTACAGGACGTCGGAGTAGTCATGTCGGAGTTTGGCATCACCGACGCAGAAGTTGACCACGCCCTCGCCATCGTCGACGCATACGAGCGAGCGCTCGAGGCGGGTCTGGGCCAGGTAGTGACGCGGGGTGTCATCGTGGACGTTCCGACCGTCGAACGCGCCAAGGACGTCCTTCGCGCCGCGGAGCGCGGCTAGCGCTGCGGGATGACTGTTCGGCGCCCCCCTGGACGACGAACTGCTCGGGCACAAGGAGCCATCGCCGCGACCTGCTTTGCGATGCTCGTCGCCTCGTCCAACGCCATCAACCCGCTACTACCAACCTACCGAGCAGCCCTCGGTCTCGACCCGCTCGTCATCTCCCTCACGTTCACGCTGTACGTCGCGACGCTCGTCGTCACGCTTTTCGCGCTGTCGCGCGCCCGGTTCACCCGATGGGCAGGGGCGTTGCTCGTGACCAGCCTGATCCTGATCATCGAATCAGACGTGCTGTTGGCGTACGCCCAGGAGTGGTCGATCCTCACGGGTCGGATCGTCTGCGGCCTGCTGGCGGGTTCGGCACCGGGGCAGCCTCCGCGCTGGTCGTCGCGGCCGTCGGCGTCAAGGGTCGTGCCGTCACGGCGACGGGCAACACCGCCGGAGCCATCGTGGGGGCCACAGGCTCCCAGCTGGTCGTGTCGAAGCTGCCGGCGGACACGGCGCCTCAAGCTGTCTTCGTAGGCCACGCGCTCATCGTTCTACTGCTGTTGGCGGGACTGGTCCTCGTGCTCTGGATCCGCCGCGATCACAACCGGGCTGCCCTTGTAGCCTGACCCATGGGCAAAGGGTCTGTACGGGTCGGCCGGGAGGCCCTGCCCATGTTCGCCGCCGGCGCCATCGTGTGGACGTGCGTGAGCCTCGCCGCCGTCTTCGGCGCCACAACATTCGACGAGCTCGATCTCCAAGGGGCCAGGGCGATCGGGCCGCGGTACTTCCATGCGCCACCGCAGCCGTCCAGCCAGGGGCGCCCTTCCTACGCCGGTTCGCACCACGATCGAACGGCATGTCTGCCACGGCATCCGGCATCGTCATCATCCTCCTCGGGGCGTGGCTACGTGCCGACGTGCTCGCGATCGTCGGCTTCGCCGTCCTCGGCGCGGGCATCGGCACTGGCTCCCGAACGGCGCTTGTCGCGTTGACCAAGGGCTCGGGACCCGCGCAGCAGGGCGCCCTCGCGTCTCTGTATGCCGCCGTGTGCTACGCGGTCGCTGCCGTCGTCGTGACGACGGTTGGCCTCGTGGGCATGCTCACGGGCCTCGTCCCCGCCGTCGTCGGCGCTCTCGCCACGTTCGGGATCATGGCCCTCACCGCCGCGACCTGGGCGCCAAGGGTACGAGATGCCCACGGCTTGCTGCATACCCACAACAGGCCATCGCCGAATTATGAGGAAATCTGATGAAGTCGAGGCGCAGCGCGCCTAGTCTCAAACGCCAAGGCTGCCGTGTCCGATATCACAGCCTCAGTTCCTGCCGACTCGGCAGATGACCGCCGAGAAGGACGAAAGGGTCCCACATGACGAACTCTATGATCGCGAACTCTATCCCCACGATCGATCTGGATCTCTATGATCCCGAATTCGTAAGAAACCCCTATCCGGCTCTCGAGGCTGTGCGGGCCGCAGGTCCGGTCGTGATGCACGAGAAGCTGGGTCACTACCTCATCACGAGGACCGCGACTGCGCACGAGCGATGGGACAGGGTCGCAAGTTCACGTCCGACCATAAGCAGATCGGCACGCTGTTCGGCGGCCCCCCGTTCACTGCTCTGGACGGGAAGCGTCACATGGACGTACGGGGGATCTGGGCGCGCGACTTCCGACGAAAGAGCATCGACGAGATCTCCGGGATGATCGCCGACGTCGTGGCGACGACCACACAGGACGCTATCGACCGGATGCGCGACGGCGAGGTCGTCGACATCGTTCCTGCGGTGACCCGCCCGATCCCGACTCTCGTCATCGCAACCCTGATGGGGATTCCAACCGAAAACTTCGCCGAATTCATCCGCTGGACCGACAATATGACGGGCATCATGGAGGGCCGGGATGACCCGACGCCTCGCGGTCGCGAGCTCGTAAGCCGCGGCATTCGAGAGTACCGCGATGATGAACGCGTTCGTCGCGACGATCATCGAGGAGCGCCGTCGAAACCCCGGCCAGGACGACCTGGTGAGCAAGATGGTCGAGTCGGACGTCCCCATGAGCGAGGCCGACCTGGTCTCGTGGAACACGCAATTGATCTTCGCCGGCAACGAGACCACATCGAAGCTCATGGGCCTGTCTCGCCGTGCTCGCTCAGCACCCCGAGCAGCGGGCCGAGCTTCGTGAGGATCGCACGCTGATTCCGCAGGCGATCGAGGAAGTCCACCGCTTCAACAGTGTCAAGATGTGGAACATGCGGTTCGTACGCGACGAGGCGGTCGAGCTCGGCGGCGAGATGATCCCCGCCGGAGCCTCCGTCATGGCCCTGCAGGGCCTTGGCAACCGCGACCCGGAGCGCTGGGACAACCCAGACGACTTCGACATCCACCGGCCAGTCCAGGCCCACCTCGGTTTCGGCATCGGCCCGCACGTCTGCCTGGGCAACAATCTCGCGCGATTCGAGGTCGAGACGGTGCTGAACCGCTTCCTCGACGAGGTGCCGGACTGGAGATGCACGACATCTCGTACGGGCTCAACGCGATGATTCGCGGCCCCGTCGCGATGAACGTTTCCGTCGGCCGTTAAGGCGGCGTACGTCGCCGTTCGCCGAACAATTTTCTGTCAAAGTCAACAACAGTGTAGGTAGGTAGTGAGACATGTTGGTCACAGTTGAGGTCGAGAAGTGCACCGCGTGCGGCGTGTGCGTCCTCGAGTGCCCTGAGGTCTTCGATCAGGATGACGAGGGAATCGTCATAGTCCTGGACTCCACCCCGTCAGACGACCTGGCGGAGTCCCTGGAGGACGCGGCAGAGGCATGCCCGTCGGCAGTCATCGTGGTCAGCGAGTCATGACCTCTGCGGATCGGGATTCCGACGGTCCTGAGTCGATCGTCATCGTCGGTGCCTCAGCGGCCGGGACGGCGACGGCTGCCAGCTTCGACGGCTCGGCTATTCGGGAAGGCTCACAATCGTCGGCGACGAGGTGGTGCCCTACGACAGGCCCCCGTTGTCCAAGCAATTCCTCGCCGGCCACTGGGCCGAGGAGAAGCTGAGCCTCATGAGCCCGACCAGCTCGCCGGCCTTGGGGCCGACCTGATCCTAGGCAGTAGGGCCGTCGCGATGGACACGCTGGCGAAGACTGTGACCGACGATGCCGGACGGGTCCACTCATTCGATGCCGCAGTCATCGCCACCGGTGTGCGCGCCCGCACGCTGGACACGCTTTCCAATGGCAGACCTCATGTTCTCCGCACGATGACCGACGCCGTCCGCCTGCGTGAACGTCTTCAACCTGGGACGCGGCTGGTCGTCGTGGGGGAGGCTTCCTCGGCCTTGAGACCGCAGCTTACGGCTGTCGCCTTGGGCGTCGACGTTATCGTGATCGAGCCGACCCTGCACCCGCTGTCGAACCGGCTGGGCATGAAGACTTCGGATCGGCTGATGGAACTGCACGTGACGCACGGCGTGAGCCTGCGCTTGGGCGTGTCCGTCGTCAGCTCATCGACCGACGCGGACGGCACCTGGACCCTGACATTAACCGACCAGTCGACGGTCCACGCCGACGAGGTACTCGTCTCGGTGGGATCAGTCCCTGAGACGGACTGGCTGAGCGGCAGCGGGCTGCAGATCGACAACGGTGTCGTGTGCGACGCGAGCTGTCAAGCTGCGCCCCACGTGTGGGCGGTCGGTGATGTAGCGCGATGGTGGGACGGTAGGCAGCAGGCCTTTATGCGGCTGGAGCACCGGACCAACGCTATCGAGCAGGCAGACGCCGTCGCGAAGGGGATCCTCGGCATCCACCGTGATGCCTACGAGCCTGTGCCGTTCTTCTGGACGGACCACTTCGACGCCCGCATCCAGCTGGCCGGAACATTCTCCGAGGATTCGTCCGAGACCCTGATCGACATCGACAGCGCAAAGGGCTCCACCATCACACTGTTTCATCGCGACGACCAGCTGACCGCCGTGCTCGGGTGGAGCGCACCAAAGGACTTCCAGAAATATCGGCGGCAGCTTATCCTCGAGCACGCGGAACGAAGCGTCTAGATGTTCGAGGTGATATGCCCTGCCTGCGGAGCGGTCTCGGAAGGTGTGGACCGAGACGAGTTGTTCCTCGAGGCGCGCGCACACACACTGGACGAGCATGCTTACGACGTGCCACGCGAGCACATCGACAGCGACGCACGGGAGGTCGAGGGCTGACGGGTAGCCCCATCGGTCGTCGTAATAGTGCGGTTGCATCGATTCGATGCTCCTACAATTCGTCAAGCGGCTGCTTGGAGGAGTTCCGGCAATGCTGACCTGGAGGCGGCGGATGGCTTCGCGCTTGCTCGGTCCTTCGGCGGTTCGTCATCCGACGTAGTCGCGAGGGCGATTTGGTGGCGGCGTATCCGGACGATCGTGACCACGTATAGGCTGCTATTCGCTGCGCGGTCCCCTTCACGACTGAGCCGGTGCCGACCGGTGGTTCTCCGCCACTTGCTGGTTGCGGTGTGGCCCGCAGAGTTTGGCGACGGCTGCTTCGTTGCGGATCCTGTCGGAGTTGTCTCCAGCAGTCAGAGCCGTCTCGCAGCGCAAGGAAATCGGTAGTCTCGGGACGCAGCCTCCGGCAGAAGGTGGCCGGTGCGACCAGCTCGTCGCGCAGCGGCGAGAGCGCTGGCGCGGGTGCCTCGGAACATTCGATGGACCTCGACCATCCCCGACTTGGATGTTGCTGTGGCCTTCGAGGTCTTGCCAAGAACGCCTCTGGCGATCTGTTCTGCGTTGATCTCAATCGTGTGTTCGCCGGCCTTGGTATGCATTCGCATCAGCGTTGCGCCACACGAGCCTGTGCTCTCGACGCCGATCGCAGCGACGGCGACTTGGCTTCTCATCTAGGTCAGCAGAGCCTGAAAGCCGTTGTCGTTGGCCGGGAACTGGCGATGCTCCAAAAGTCGACCGTTCTGATCGATAGCGGCCTCGTGGCGAGAGTGTGTCGGTGGGTGTCGACACCCACCAATGACAGTCATCGTCTATGTTGACATGCTGGATTTGCCCCTCTGTTGGGTCTGATCTGACGGATAGAGCGAACCGGCTTGGCGGGACGACAAGTCTGTAACGGGACCTGTACTCCGGTTCCTATCAGACCCGTTCCGTCTGGCCGACGCGGGTCGTGCCCGCTCATCGGGCAGGACCGCAGAGTGCACCACCCGGGTGCAATCGTCGACCAATGAGTGGAGGGAGTCGTGGCCGATCCCGGTCCGTTTGCTTCCTGACGGTGGTCCGGGCCCATCATTTCTTAGCAGCCTCCACCGATAGCGAGGACCTCCTCCCTCATCTCAGCGAGCCGGTCATCCCACCGCTCCATACGCCAAGGTGAGGCTCCCATCGCCTCGGCGATGGGAGCCCTTTCCATCCATCGGGATGACGACGAACGATCGACAGCTGGCCGTAAAAGGTGATGCGGGCGCTACCCGCGAGCCACGAGAACCCCGTGGTGGATGTGAGCCTTCGACAGACCCCCATTCGGAGGGGTTCTCCCGACGTCAGCCGATTTCCACCACCGACTTCCCGGCCGTGTACGCCTAGATCTCGCCGGGTGCAGCCTTGGACGTGACGTTGTGAGTCGTCGCCGTTAGCCCACCGTCGACGGGAAGGTCGACGCCTGTGACGAACGCACTGCGGTCGGAGCCGAGCCATGCGACGGCGTGACCGATGTCGTGTGGCTGGCCGATGTGTCCCAGCGGCAGATTCGACAGGTAAGCGTCCCAGTCAAGGTTCTTGAAGTCGGGGTTCGTCTTGCTCATGGGCGTCTCGATGGGCCCCGGGCACACCGTATTGACACGGATGCCGAGCGCTCCCAGTTCGACGGCAGCAGCCTTGGTCAGGCCCCGCACACCAAATTTGGAAGCGCAGTAGCCACCGAAAGAGTGACCGCCCGCGAGCCCGCGGACAGACGAGATGTTGACGATCGAACCCGGCCGCGGATCGGCCTCGGCCTGATTCATCCGCACGAACATCTGGATCCCAAGCAGCGGTCCTATGACGTTGACCTCGGTCATCTGGCGGACTGCATCGGCGGGGATGGTGTCGACGGAACCGAGGATCAGTAGGCCGGCGTTGTTGACCAAGACGTCGGGGCTGCCGGTCGTCGATCCCAGCCACGCCTCCAACTCCTGCCAGGAGTCGGGATCAGTCACGTCGAGCCGCCGTGCTGCGACGTCGGGTCCGATGGACTCCGCAGTCGCCGTGGCGTGCTCCAGGGACAGGTCGGTCAGGATGACGCGCGCACCCGAAGGAATGGCAGGTCCTGGCCACGCCTTCACCAAGGCCACGCGCAGCGCCTGTCACAACGACGACTTTGTTCTCCAACACTGTTCTCAACTTCTTTCGGGTGGATGCTCTGGACCCGACGGGGCCCTTGGAAGGTAGAACGAGAAGGCGGCTCAGCGCCCTGGACCGTAGAGGCCAAACCCGGCCGCGGGGTCGAGCGCAGGCCAGTCCAGGCCCACTTGGGCGGCCTCGCCGAGGGCCCGCGAACGCGCGATCAGCTGGAGGCCGAGTTCAGCTGGGTGGGTTCCCACCGACCCAGGGCCTCGGCGACATCGTCGCCCTCCCGCAGCGCGGCCACCAGGGTACGTCCGTTCTCCGCAGCCTTGGCCGTTCCGGCCGCGGCGTGGGGGCGCGCGACGCTGGCCGCGTCACCGATCAGGGCGACCCGCCCGAAAGCCATCCGGTCCACGGACTGGTCAAAGACCGCCTGCAGGAACGGCCGGGGCGTCGAGATCACCAGACTGGCGAGGTCCGGTCCCAGCCTCTCCGCCGCGGCCCTCATCTCGTCAAGAGCGTCCGCGCGTACGTCGTGGAGCGAGACGTCGCGTCTCACACCGTCGGGAGCCCGTCATGGCTGGTCGAGTTCGTTGCCAGCACCGACGTCCCGATACCAGACGAAGTTGAGCATCACGTCGTCCGAACCGTCGTTCTTCGGGATTGGGTAGGCTACGATATGCCCGCCGGGCATCGTGCCGAACGAGATCGCGGCGCGAAGTCGGGCTGCCGCGCTCGGGTCTAGTAGGTCCGGATCGACGGTCCCCCGCCACCCGACATAGCCCGAGTAGGTGCGCGTCGTCTCGGCACCGAGGAGCCGCCGCGCGGCCGACGCGATACCGTCCGCGCCGATCACCAGGTCAGCCTGGACCATGTCTCCGGTGGCGAACCCGAGGCTAACTCCGTGCGGACCCGGCTCTATCGACGTCAGCTCGTGGCCGACGTGGTAGTGGGAACGGCCGAGCGACGCCAGGAGCGACCGGTAGATCGCAGTCCAACTCGTCATCAGGTAGGGGTTCGGCCGCTCCAGGACGGTGTCACCCCCTGCGGCGTAGGTACGTACCTGGGTCACGGCGCGGCAAATCGACAACGCCGGGACCTCCTCGACCTCCGTTAGGAACCGGCAAGGTCTCGGGCAGGGCGATGATGCCCGCCCTGCGCCGTCCAGCACTTTTGGCGATCTCTCTACAGACGCCGACGTCCCAGCCGTCGCGTTGCAGGAGCGCTGCGGCATGAAGGCCGGCCAAAGATCCACCGACGATTGCAGCGCGCCGGCTACGGCCTAGCTTTGCGGGGGAATTGAAGATCACACGAAGAGCATGCAGTGCCGGAGAGCCGAATTCGATGTGGCATCACACAAAGTCTTGAGGTGATAGTCGTGCTGGTCACATAGACTACTCCCGCTATCGCCGTGATGCTGGTCACATTAAGGGACTCATGCGACTGACTCCCTGTGCAGCACTGAAGGAAGGAAAAGAATGGATCCGACCGGTTTGTTGACAGGTTCACCGTATCTCGCGGGAGGCTCGTCCTATCGACAGTGGCTCGATGCGCTCGCCGACATCACCCGGGCAGTCAACAACGACCAGTCCGAGCGCGAGGTTGGCGATCTCATTGCCAAGACCTGCACACGCCTCGTGGGCGTCGATCGAGCGATCGTCATGGTCGCCGAACAGGATCGCAACGCTCTCCGCGCCGTGGGCGCGTCCGGGCTGTCGTCGGACTTCATGAACCAGGTTAACGACGGTGAGACGATCAAGATCTACCCAGAAGGCCACGAGCTCGCAGGGTCGCCGTCCAGCCGGGTCTTCCGCGAGCGTCGGTCGATCTCCATCCCCGATGTGCAGAACTCGACCGAGTTCGCCCCGTGGCTGCAGTTCGCCGAGGCTGAGGGATATCGGGCGATGTTCGCCGTGCCGCTTCTGACCGGCAACGAGGCGCTGGGGACGATCGCCTGTTACAACGATACGGTCGGCCAGCTGAACGGCCCCCAGCGGGAGCTGGCGCGGCCCTATCGCCGACCACGCTGCGTTAGCGCTGCAATCGTTCCAGCTGCGAAGTCGTCAGGCCCAGAGCATTACCGACCTGAGTCACACCCTGGCCATGCTCAGCAGACGGCAGGAGCTTCCACACGACCCTGACTGCGCTCGCTCTGCAAGGCGGCACGGCGGATGACATCGTCGCGGCGGTAGAGCACAGTCTCGGTTTTCCCGTGTATCTGTCGGACAAGACCGAGTCAAGCTCCACGACGGTGCTGCTCCCGGTCGAGGGACCGCAATTCTCGTCCATCCACGTCGACGAACCTCTCGACGAGGAGTCAAGGACGATGCTCGAGGCGGCCGGGCTGGTCGTCGCCCTAGAGGTGCAGCGCGCACAGTCCCTGGAGGAGGCGAGCGACCAGCACATCGCCGATCTACTCAACGAAGTCCTCACGACCGACCGGGCCACGGACATCACGGGACTCGCGGACCGGGCACTGCGCTTCGGCTACCGCCTGGACGTCCCGAGCCACCTCATGGTGCTGCGAGCTGATGACGCAGCGGCCACTTCATCCCGGCGCATGGCTCAGATCGCACGATCTATCGCCCCTGACGAGCGGCCACAGATCATCGCCTCCTACGGGACCGACTTCACCGTGATCCTGGTGCCCGACACACTCGCGCACGCCACGTTCCCCGAGACACTGCACTCGGTCGTCAAGCGCAAGTTCGGTGGCGCTGCCGTGTCCGCCGTGGTCGGGGCCCACCTGCCAAGGACCGGCCGAGTTGTCGGCGGCTTTTCGCACTCTGAGGGCCGCCCTGACCATCCGGGAGTCCCGGGACCTGCGAGGCAAGATCGTGTTTTTCGGGGACCTAGGCACGATGCAGGTGCTGCTCCCGGCCGTCTCGGCCGAGGCGATCGAGTTCAGCCAGTCGTTACTGGCGCCGCTCCAGGAGCAGAACCATCGCGCGTCCGACGCCCTGATCCCGACGTTGTGCTGCTATCTGGCCAACGGTCGCAACACCTCACGGGCGGCGAAGCAGCTGGAGGTGCACCCCAACACCGTCAACAACCGGTTGGAGCGCATCGCACAACTGACCGGCAAGTCGCTCGACGATACCGACCACCTTCTCGATCTTCGACTAGCGCTCATGATCCAAGAGGTCCTGAGCAATTCGCCCACCGGAGTCGCTGTTAATAGGGAAAGAGTGGCATGACACCAACAACAACCGTCAACGGGATCGCACCCAGCCCGTTTAGGTCTCTGCTGGACTCAGAGGACATTGGTTTCGGCATCTTCGGGATGCTGACAAACTCCTTGAGCGCCATGGTCCTCGCCCGGTCGGGCTACCAGTTCCTGGTCCTCGACCTCCAGCACACCCCGTTTGACCTGCACCTGGTCCGGGCGTCGGTCGCAGCCTGCCTCGGCACCGGGTGCAGCCCTTTGGCGCGGATCCTGCCGGGCCGCCCCGACCAGATCGGCTGGGTTCTCGACCTCGGCGTCGACGGCATCGTCGTGCCGCTGGTCAACTCAGCGGACGAGGCCGCGGAGGCCGTGGCGGCATGCCGCTACCCGCCGACCGGCCGACGCAGCATGGGCGCCGTGCGCAACACCATGGTGCGTGGGCGAGCCTACCCCCAAGACGCGAACCGCGACGTCGCGTGCGTGATTCAGATCGAGCACTTCGACGCGATCAACGACATCGACGCAATCCTCGACGTTGAGGGGATCGACGCGATCATGCCGGGCCACGTCGATCTCGCTCGCTCGATGGGACACCACCTCAGCTATGGGGCGGCCAACAAGGTCCCGTCCGAGGTGACCGACGCGCTCCGCACCATGGAGGACGCCGCCCGCAAGCGTTCCATTCCGGTGATCCCCGTGACCGGCGGCTCTGCCGAGGTCGCGCCGGCCTGGCTGCCGGTCACCGCCTCATCTGCTGCAACACCGACTTCCACACCCTTAAGGGTGCAGCCGTGGAGCAGCTCGCCCAGTGCTGGGAGCACGCCGACAACATTCCCAGTCGACTTCCCGCTCGCTGAAAGGGCACGCAGCACACATGAGGATGAACTATCTTGGCCACTCCGGCCTGCAGGTCTCGGCCTTGGCTTTCGGAACCATGACCTTCGGTGGCACAGACGAGCACTTTCGCAAGCTCGGGTCACAGCAGGTCGACGAAGCCACTCGGCTCGTCCGGACGGCACTCGATGCCGGGGTCAACCTGTTCGACACCGCCGACTTCTACTCCGCCGGCGCGTCCGAGGAGATTCTCGGCGAGGCGTTGGGCAGTCGACGGGACGAGGCGATCGTCTCCACCAAGCTGCGCTATCCGATGGGCGACGGTCCCGACGACGGGGGGCTCTCCAGACACCACATCATCCGGGCGTGCGAAGCCAGTCTCCGTCGGCTAGACGTTGAACACATCGACCTTCTCCACCTTCACCAGATCGACCTGACCACGCCTTGGGAGGAAACCATCCGCGCCTTGGACGATCTCGTGAGAAGCGGGAAGGTCCGTTATCTCGGTCTCTCGAATTTTCCCGGCTGGATGGTCACCAAGGCCGCTGGGATCTCAGACGCGCGCGGGTGGGAGCGGTTCGTGTGCAACCAGGTTCACTACTCGCTGTTATGCCGCGACATCGAGTTCGAGTTGGTGCCGAGTGCACTAGACGCAGGCGTTGGGCACGTGATCTGGAGCCCGCTGTCCGGGGGACTCCTGTCCGGCAAGTTCGGGCGCGGCGTGGCCACGCCGGCCGACTCGCGGAGGTCGCGTGGTTTTGGCGACACCGTCCCAGTCGACGACGAGCAGACTCTGGCGATTCTTGACGTCGCGTCTGACATTGCCGCCGACCGGGGCTGTTCCGTCGCGCAGGTGGCGATCAACTGGTTGATCACTCGTCCCTCAGTGAGCAGCGTCGTGCTCGGAGCACGGACCGAGCGTCAACTGATCGACAACCTCGGTGCAGCCCAGTGGGAGATGACCGCCGACGAGGCACACCGGCTCAACGCGGTCACCGACCCGCCAGCGCCCTACCCAGCGTCGCACAACCGAGTCCACGCCGCCGATCGCCAAGTGGGTGACAACCGGCGCGCCGTGAGCGGGGCTGACAGCCCCGGTCGTGCAGCCCAGCGAAAGAATGGGCTGGTGGCCGACTGAATTTCGGTCCTGACGTCGCACCGATATTCTTCCTGGGACTCCACTTCTCGGCGAAGCTTACCAGTTCAGCCTCATTTGGCCTCAGCCTCGCCGATTGGCAAAATCTACTGCAGAAACTGTGAAGATCATCGCGATCGCCGAGCGCTCCGGTACAGACAACATCCACGGTACGACCGAAGTTCTACTCAACCATTTGGTGCCACGCCGCCTGAGCAACTGAGTACGAACCCTTGCGGTGAACGTCCGGCACGGCGTCGCAGGTGTCCGCATCCGGCCGGTCGAAGGTCTTGTCACGAAGGTTCCCGGCATGGTCAACAACGATGCCGGTCCCAGCGACGCGAGGGTCGTGGCGTAGGCACGGCCCAGCCCTGCTCCAGCTCTGGTCACGACGGCGACCCGCCCGTCGAGCGGTTGATCAGTTCGCATCATGGCCCCCCTTCCAACGGACGATGATGTCGCATGCGACGTGGACGGAGACCTGCCCACGGCCCGAGGTAGTCGGCCCGTGGGCAGGTAGGTGCTGGTATCAGCGTGCGCCGGCGCCGATCGGAGGCATGATGCACTTCAGCTCGGTGTAGTCGGCGATGCCTTCGGGACCACACTCGCGACCGATGCCGGACTGCTTGAAGCCACCGAACGGCCCGGCCATGTCCATGTTGTGCGAGTTGACGCCGACGGTCCCCGAACGGATGAGACGCGCGACATTGACGCCACGATCGGGGTCACTGGTCCACACGCTCGCCTCGAGACCGTACGGCGAGTCGTTGGCAATGCGGATGCCATCGGCCACGTCGTCGTAGGGGATCACACAGTAGACGGGTCCGAAGATCTCCTCCTGGGCGATGCGCATCGAGTTGTCGACGTTCACGAACAGCGTCGGCTCGATGTAGAAGCCGGGACGGCCATCTGCTGGAGCGCCGCCACCGGTGGCTGCCTTGGCGCCCTCGGATACGCCGAGCTCGAGGTAACCGGCCACGCGATCGCGAGCACGACGCGAGGCCAGAGGTCCGACGAACGTGTTGGGGTCCATCGGGTCGCCGAACGGCAAGGCCGAGATCGCTGCGGTGAACCCGTCGACGACCTCGTCGTAACGCGACCGGGGCACCAGCAGGCGGGTCGGCGCGTTGCACGCCTGACCGTTGATGAACGCCATCGGAGCCGTCAGTCCGGCGACGACATCGTCGAGCACGATGTCGTCCAGGAGCATGGCGGCCCCCTTGCCGCCGAGCTCCAGGGTGCATCGGGTGAACGTCTCAGCACAGATCGCGGCGACCTTGCGTCCGGCGACGGTGCTGCCGGTGAGCGAGACCTTGTCGACGCCACGGTGAGACACCAGGTACTCACTGACGGCGCGATCAGCTGGACGATGTTGAGCACGCCCGCCGGCAGGCCTGCCGCGGTGAAGGCCTCGGCGAGGAACTCGAAGCTCATGGCCGCTTCCTCGGGACGGCTTGAGCACGGCGGTACAACCGGCCATCAGGGCTGGCGCGGCTTCATGGCCGCGACGATCAGTGGCCCGTTCCAGGGGACGATGGCCGCCACAACGCCGATCGGTTCGTGCTCGATAAGCAGGTCCAGCTCGGCGTTCACCGCGTCGTAGGACGGACGGCGCTCGCTCCAGGGAAAAGTCTCGGCCAGGTCGGCGAAGAACTCCCAGATCTGGAATGCGCGAGGCACCTGCACGCCGATCGACTGAGCGATCGGCGAGCCCATCTCCTGTGTGATGGTCGTGGCGATCGCATCGGTGTTGTCGCGCAGGTACGCTGCTGCCTTGCGCAGCACCTCGGCGCGCTCGCCGTGCGACATGCGCGGCCACGGCCCAGCGTCGAACGCCTCTCGGGCAGCGGCGACCGCGGCATCCATGTCGTGCCGGTCTGCGGCTCGCACCTTGCCCGAGACCTCCTCGGTCGCCGGGTTGATGGCCGTGATCCATTCGGAGCCGTGGCCGATTACCCACTCGCCGCCGATGAAGAGGCGGCCGTCTGCGCTTTGAGTCATGTGCTGTCCTTCGTAGAGATCACGGAGTGCTGAACGTGTTGCGAGTCACATCAAGTCTGAGCCAGTCCGCCCGGCTTGTCAACGTTAGCGTTGAACGTATTTCGCCCGAGCCACGAAGGCGGGCAGCGGCAGCCCAAATCCCTCAACACAGGCGTTGAACGATCACTCGGGGAGCGGGCGGTAGCGAGACACCACGGATGTCCGACAAGATCTGGAGCGCGAGGAAGCGCGAATAGAGTCGTGCGTCGATGAGCGACCCGCCCATGATCCAGAAGCCCGGCTGCGCCGTGCGCTGCCACATGTTGCGCATGATGTGGTTCTCGTCGAACCCCGACACTGGGCCGACCCGATCGGCGACCTCGTCGCCGAACATCGTGGCGATGCCGTGCTGGAGGTTCCGGTAACCCGTGGCAAGGACGACCAGATCAGCCTCGACGAACGAACCGTCGGCCATCCGGAGCCCGTCGGCCGCGAAACCATCGATGTCGCTGGCCTGCACCAGTCCGATCTTGCGATCGGCGATCAGGTCGGAGCAGCCCACGTTGATGTAGTAGCCGCCGCCCGTCCGGAGGTACTTCATGTGGAAGCCAGTGCCATCCTCGCCGTACTCGGTCTGAAACCCGGCGGCGTTCAGCTTGTCGATGAGCTCCTGGTCGAGTCCGCACATGCGCTTTGTGAGCCACTGGTAGGTGTCACGCAGCACGTCATAAGGGATGCCGGCTGTGATCAGGTCGACATCGTCGTTCGCGAGCCCCTCCGAGTACACGCCGTAGACCAGCGTGCCGCTCGGCACGAGACTTACGACGGTTGTCGGGTTCCGCTGCACCATCGTGACCTCGGCGCCGTTGGAGTAGAGGTCCTGAGCCACGTCGTGGCCACTGTTTCCCGTGCCGATCACGATCGCCTTGCGACCTGCGTACGGAACGCCGCTGGTGAACCTGCTCGAGTGGATCACCTCTCCCGTGAAGGAGTTCAAACCGGGAAGCGAAGGCATGTTGGGGACACCACTGGACCCACCCGTCGCCACGACGACGTGAGCCGTGCGCAACCTCCGCTCGCTGCCATCGTCCTTGACAACCGTTACCGTCCACGTGCGAGAGGCCTCGTCATACGTCGCTTCTGTCACCTCAGTGCCGGTCCACACGTTCAGCTCCATAGCTTCGGCGTAGGCCTCAAGCCAGCCGGCCGGCTTGTCCTTCGGGACGAAGGTGGGCCAGGTGTCAGGAAAGGGCATGTACGGCAAGTTGTCGGCCCACACCTGGTTGTGCAAGGTCAGCGAGTGGTAACGCTGACGCCAGTTGTCGCCGACGCGCTCATTGCGCTCGACGACGAGGGCGTCGACGCCCATCTGCCGAAGCCTCGCCGCCAGGATCAGCCCGGACTGCCCTCCACCGATCACGATGGTCTCGGGCTCGCGATCGTCGAAGCGGGCCTCGGCGATCCGCTCGTCCAACCAGTTGTCGCCGGCGAAGTTCTCCGAGTAGTTGACGCCCGTCGGCCGGAACTCCCCCACACGCTCCTCGAAGCCCTGGAGATCCTGGAGCGTGGTCAACAGGATCCAGATCTGCGGCTCGAGGGGCGTCTCCTCGTTTCGCAGCAGGCGCACGAACGCGGTTCCCCGCCGATCTCGGTGTCGAAGTCGATGAAGGCCTCGATGATGTCCTTGGCCGAGCGCCGGACGAATCGGGGCGCCTGTCGCCCAGGTGACAGGCGGACATCACGGGGAAGGGCGTGCGGACTCGTGGCAGCGAACGCCTCCGAGATTCCGGACCGTCCCGAGAACGTCCGGAATGCACCCGAGAAGGCCAGGATGTCCTTCCAGAACCCGTCAACGACGAACAGGTCCGCAAAGTCGCTTGCCGAGCCTCCGGCCAGGACCTCGGCGTATCGAACCAGCCAGTGCTCGACGATCTGCTCAGCCGTCAGTTCGGGCGTCTCGACCACGGTCATGTTCATGTCCTTTCCCCAGGCGTCCGACATGGACGTGCCCCCATTCAACGCGTGACCGATGGGCTTGTCAACACATGTGTTGATGATCTCGTCCTGCGCCGCGGCAGACGCTCGACTGTCTTCGACACCCCCTGGACCAGATTCAACACATCTGTTGACAATGCTGAGCCGCGGCACCAGGATGCGTCGGGTGGCTGAATCAGAGGAGCATCCAGATCTCCGGCCGCGCGGGCCTGACTCGAGGCTGCTCGTTCTCGCGGCGACGATCCTCGCGGACACTTCCGCGATCCTCCCCGTCGGCCTGGTGGGGGCCTTTGCTCTGGACATCCGCGCGGCGCTGGGCATGGGCTCGCACGCGATCGGCATGCTGGTAGGCACGTTCTTCGCCACTGGAAGCCGACTGCGGCCACCCTCGGCCTGAGTATCGATGCCGTGGGCACCCGCAGGACCGCCCGCCTGGCCGGACTTGCCACGATCGCCGCCTGCCTCGCCGTCGCGATCGGCGGTGCCCACATCACGGTGCTCGCTGTCGCGTGCGCGTTGGCCGGCGCCTCGTTCGCACTGACCATGCCGGCCACCAACGCCATCTTGGGCGCGGCCGTCCCAGCCAGACGTCGCATCGTCGCGGTGTGCGCCAAGCAGGCCGCCGTTCCGTTGGCCCTTCTGCTCGCGGCCGCCGCCGTTCCTGTGCTGCACCAGCTCGGCGGCTGGCGTCTTGCCTATCTGGTGGCGGCCGGGCTTGCTGCGACCAGCGCGGTGCTGCTGACCTTCCTGCGAGCCGAAGAGGTCGGCGCCGCCCCAGCGGGCAGCCCTGCCGATCACACCGCCGGCAGGGCGGCCCGGCGCGCCGTGATCCGGTTCGGGGCGGCCACGATGCTGGCGTCTCTCCTGCCGGGAAGCTCTCACCGGCTTCGCAGCACTGTCGTTGACGGAGGTCGACCTGGACCCCAGCACCATTGCGCTGGTGCTGGGCGTGGCCAACGGCGCGGGCATCGTGACCAGGCTGATCAGCGGGGCCGTCGCGCAACACCTCACCCTGCACAGCTGGCTCCCGGTCACGGCCATGATGATCGGCGGAGGTGTGGGTGCCTTCATGCTGGCGATAGGACGTCCGGGTTGGACGATCGCCGGAACCCTCCTTGCCTTCGGTGTCGGGTGGGGCTGGTCCGGCCTCACGTACGCACTGGTCCTGGTGGGCCACGCAGAGAACCCGGGGTCCACCGGCGCCGTGATCCAAGCCGGCGGCATGGCCGGATCAGCCTCAGGGCCGCTGCTCATGGCGGCGACGGTCAACGCCTTCGGGCTGTCGGCCGGCTGGATCTGTGCCGGTCTCGCCATCATTGCCGCGGGCCTGCTCGTCGCAGTCACACCGCGTCCGCGTCCCACGCTGGTCAGCTGAGGTCGTCGGCGCGATCACCCCGGTGCCGAAACCTTGCAGCCTGACGCAGCACCGGTCCGTCCTCGGCCAACGCGTGGCAAGCGCCTCCCAGATCAGGTGCGAGGTCGAGGCTTCCTGCGATCCACTCCCCCGATGCTCGAGTGTGTGGCCCGTAGGCAGCGCCCCGATTCATGCGCTGGAAGTAGATCAGCGTCACGACCTCGGACAGGCCAAGCAGCAAGGTCGTCACGTGCGTGCACCCGGCGGAACCGCGGAAGGCGTCGAGCACCGTGCGGCGCCAACCGGCCGATAGCCCCAGGCCTATCAGGTCCTGCGCGGCAGGCAGGACGAATGGGCACTGCGGGAACGGATGTTCCTCGGCCTCGACCGACAGGTCGAGGAGCGTGAGGTCATCCCCCACCCGTCCGTCGATGACGAAGTGGTGGATGACCAGCGAGTCGGCTCCCGACTCGTAGTTGCCTCCGAAGGACTCGTCTACCAGCGAGGCGTGGAACGTGAAGGATCCATCGTCCTCAGGGACAAGGTCGAGCTGCTTCGTCCTGCGGCTGCGTCGACGGCCTGCCGGCACGTCAGGCACGGGTCACTCCGATCTCGTCCGGCTCGAAGACGGCTCTCGCCGTCGCAGGTGCCATCCGTGCGATTCCCGGTCCCAGGTGTGGGGACCCGGCCCAGTGGAACGAATCTTGTACTTCTCCACCTTCGCCGTAGGCGTGCGAGGGAACTCCTCGACGATGTCGAAGTATCGCGGGATCATGAAGTAGGGCATGACCGCGGCACAGTGCAACAGCAGCCCCTCGTGCGTCAAGGATGCCTCGTCACGGAGCTTCGCCAAGACCCACACCTCGTCCTCGCCCACCGACGACGGCGCGGCGACGACGACGGCCTCCGCGACTGCCGGGTGCCGGCAGACCAGCATCTCGACCTCGAAGGAGGAGATGTTCTCGCCTCGACGTCGCATCGAGTCCGACGATCGATCCTCGAACCAGTACCACCCATCGGCGTCGACACGGCCACGGTCGCCGGTGTGGAACCACAGGTTCCGCCACGCCTCCACGGTGCGTTCTGGCATCCCGATGTAGCCCGATCCGAGCAGGTAGGGCCGCCGGGAACGCACCACGATGTCGCCTGACTCCCCCACCGGGACTTCTTGATCCCGATCGTCGACGACACGGATCTCGTAGTAGGGGCTCTGCTGGCCACAGGATCCCGGTCGGTACTCGTGCGAGGGGCCACGGAAGATGGGCAGGCCGGCCTCGGTCGACCCGAACACCGTCGTCATGGTGCAGCCGAAGCGTTCCTCGAACTCTCGGTGGATGTCGGCCGGATCCGGCACGGCGTAGACCGTGCGCAAGGAGGTCTGGGCGTCCTCCGGCCGGCGCGTCTGCGCCAGCAGCATGTTGCACACTCCACCGACGCCGACGAAGTTCGTTACTCCGTACTTGCGGATCTCCTCCCAGAACGTCGTGACGCTCAACCGTGGCTGCAGGTGCATGCGCGCGTCCATGGCGAGCGTCGCCATCGTCAAGAACTTGCCGCTGACATGAAAGAACGGCAGGAAGTTCAAGATGACGTCATCGGCCTTCAGCTGATTGACCTCGGCATACATGAGGCCGTAAGCCGCGAGGTAGTGATGCGAGAGCAGCACACCCTTGGACGGGCCGGTCGTCCCAGATGTGAAGATGACCCCCGCCGTCGAGTGGTAAGGGACTTCGACGTCCAGGTTGGCGGCGTCGGCCGGAGAACTAAGCGCCGCGAAGTCGTGCCATCGGATGCCGGGGTACGTGGCGCTACTCCTCGGACCACCACATCGCGCAACGCAGGGATGGCGTCGCCCAGCGCAGCGATGCGTTCGGCATATGCCTCGTCGACCACGGCCACGGTCGCAGCGCCAGTGACGATCTGGTGCTGCAGGATGGCGCCGTGGTACGCCGTGTTGACCGGAACCTCGACGGCTCCCAGCTTCGCGATGGCAAACCAAAGCGCGAGATAGTCCGGTGAGTTGTCCATGAGCACCAGCACGTGGGTCTGCTGCGTCACACCGACGTCCTGGAGGTTGCGCGCCATCACGTTGACCGTAGTGTTGAAGTCTCCGACGGTGGTCACTGTGTCGGCCCAGGTGTAGAACACCGAGCCCGGGTCTCTCGACGCGCGCTCCTCCAGGATGCGCACCATCGTGACGTCCTCCGGCTGGATATGGCTGAGATAGCGACCGTTCATGGGTTACCTCCGGGCTGTGCATCTCTGGGGTTGGCGGGGTTGGCGGGCCTGGCATGAGCGAAGATCACATCGAGGGCGTCGGACCACGTGACGCTCTCGCGACTGACGACCTCGTCCGGCGCCCGGCCCAGAAGGATGTTCTTGATGGGTTGCTCGAGTCTCTTGCCGGTGAGGGTGCGCGGCAGGTGGTCCAGGCGGATGACCCGGTCGGGCACGTGACGCGGCGACAGCCTCTCGTATCGCGCGGCGCAGCCGTTGCTCTAATGCGTCGGAAGCGGTCTCCCCGGGAGTCGCGATCAGCAGGACGAGCTCACCGTTACCAGCGTCCTCGAGGTGCACCACCACCGAGTCTTCGACCTCGGGCAGCTGATCGACGACGGTGTAGAAGTCGGACGTGCCGAGACGGACACCGCCACGGTTCAACGTCGCGTCGGAGCGTCCGGTGATGACGCACGACAGATCTTCATGGAACGTGACCCAGTCGCCGTGGGACCAGACGCCGTCGTGCTTGGAGAAATACGTCTCCGTCAGACGCGAGCCGTCAACATCGCCCCACAAGGCGACCGGCATCGACGGCATCGGCGCGAGCACCGAGAAGCTCGCCGAACCCGTCGACCACCTGCTCACCGGCCTCGTCCAGAGCGACGACGTGCGAGCCCAACGTCGGGGCCGAGATCTCCCCGGCTCGGACCGGAGAGAGGACGGATCCGCCGACGAACGCCGAACAGATGTCCGTCCCGCCGGACACGGAGGTCAGCAGCACACCAGGACCGAACGCGGCGTGGACCCAACGGAATCCATCCGCAGACAGGGGCGATCCCGTTGACCCGATGCCACGCAGGCGCCCCAGGTCCAGGTCGTCAGCAGGACCAAGCTCGTCCTCGGCGGATGCGTGGAGGTGACCGGCCGATGTGCCGAAGTAGGTGATCTGCTGGTCGGCGACAAGCCTCCACAAGGCTGATGAGTCCGGGTGGCTCGGATTGCCGTCCGAGCAGACCATGGTGGCTCCGAGCACGAGCGCGGACACCGCGTAGTTCCAGACCATCCAGCCGGTGGTCGACTGCCAGAAGAACCGGTCGCTCAACCGCACATCGTTGTGGAGACCCAGTGCCTTCACATGCTCGAGCAGGATGCCGCCGTGCCCATGGACGATGGCTTTGGGCAATCCGCTCGTGCCCAGCTGAAGAGCACGTACAGCGGGTGGTCGAACGGCACCTGCTCGAACGCGAGCTCACCCGGGATACTGAGCAGATCTGCCCACGCCGTGGTGGGTGCTGGCGGCGGGTTGGGGTCGAGGTACTCCACCACGACGACGTGCTCCACGGTGGGCAGCCCCGCGCGGATGGCCGCGACCGCAGCCGATCGATCGATCTCCTTGTCGCCGTACACGTATCCCTGGACCGTGATGAGCACCTTCGGCTCGATCTGGGCTAGTCGGTCGGTCACTGCTGTGGGCCCGAACTCCGGCGGGCAGCACGCCCACACGGCACCCAGCGAAGCTGTCGCGAGCATGGCCACGACTGCTTCGGGAATGTTCGGGAGGTACCCGACGACGCGGTCGCCGCGCTCGACGCCAAGAGCGGCCAGGCCGGTCCTGCAACGGGCCACAGCTTCGCGCAGCCGTCCCAGGTCAACATGACCTCGTCCCGTGTCTGCGAGACGCCGACAATGGCCTGACCGTTGCCAGCTCGACGCAACGCGTGTTGCGCATAAGACAGCGTCGCCCCCGGCATCCACGTGGCACGAGGCCTCGCTCGATCGACCAGCATCCCCTCGGCACCCGAAATGTCCAGCTGGAAGTACCGCACAACCTCAGCCCAGAAGTCGTCGACGTTCTCGATGGACCAGGTCCACAAGGTTGCGTAGTCGTCGAGCTTCAGGCCAGTGCGCAGAGCGACCTGGTCGCGAAACTCGGCAATACGGCTGCCCGCGACGGAAGCGTTGGTCGGCTCGTAGAGCAGCTCACCCCGATCGGCCACGGTCAGCTGTGCTCTGCTCTGTTCACTGATCATCGGGTTCTCCTGCCACGATTCCGGCGTATTGCAGTCTTCTGATCTCGGCTGGCGCAAAGCCGATCTGCCGCAGCACCTCCGAGGTGTCCCTGCCGTTGCCCGGTGGTGCCGCGGGAGCCTCCGCATCTACCCCGACCCAGCGGGGCAGGGGCGCGGGCTGCACGACCCCGTCGATGTCCACGTAGGCCGAACGGCTCGTCGCTGCTGCGGACGCCTGAGCCTCCTGGAAGGTCAGCACCGGGCTCACACATGCATCGACGTTCGCGAACTTCTCGGTCCACGTGTCCCTGTCCTTCGTCACGAAAGCACCCTCGAGAGTCCTGGTGAGCGCTGCTGGATCCAAGTCGTCGGAACGGATCCAGTCCGCGGGATCGAGGCCCAGCACCTGCAGCAGCGCCACGTAGAACTTGTCCTCCACAGCGCCGACCGCCATGTAGCCGCCGTCGCGCGTCGCGTAGGTCCGGTACCACGGGCGGCTGCCGTCGAATGCATTCTGTCCACGGTCGCCCCACAGACCCGCAGCCGCCATGCCGACCGTCGCAGTCGTCAGGGAGGTGACGCCGTCCACGATCGAGGAGTCGATGACGGCTCCCACGCCGGTTCTCTGTCGTTCCAGGATCGCGGCAAGAACGCCCAGTGCCAAGACACGCACCACCGCCCGCATAGTCGCCGAGCAGGTTCAACGGCACCGGCGGCGGCGTGCCTGGAGCGCCCATCGCGTGCAGCGCCCCCGTCGCGGCTACGTAGTTGATGTCGTGCCCGGCCTTCATGGCGTCAGGTCCGTCCTGGCCCCAGCCGGTCATGCGTGCGTAGATGAGTCCCGGGTGGGCGGCGCGGCACTGCGCGGGTCCGAGGCTCAGCCGCTCGGCCGCGCCCGGCCGCATGCCCTCGACCAGGACGTCCGCCCCGCTCACGAGCTGCTGGACGACACGGAGCCCATCCGGTGTCTTGAGGTCGACCGCGATACTGCGCTGCCCGCGACGCCGAGGGTCTACCTCCGGCGGCATCGACCCGGCGAGAGCAGGCAACCGGTCGACGACAACGACGTCGGCTCCCATGTCGGCGAGGAGCATGACTCCGTATGGGCCAGGGCCGAGGGAGGCGAGCAGCACCACCTTGATCCCGGCAAGCGGACCGGATGAGGCGCGACTCATGTCGGGCTGTCCTCGTCACGACTCAGAAAGGCCGCAAAACCGGCCTGCGCCGCCTCGGTGCGGTAACCCTCGAGGGCGATGTCGGCCTCGTCCGCCAGGCCGTCGTCCAGCCCGTGATCGAACGCCCCCCAGGTCAGTCGCTTGGTCTGCGCCACCGCCCAGGGGCTGTGGGACGCGATGATGGTCGCCCACTCCATGGCCTGCTGCATGACGAGCTCGTCCTCGACCACGATGTTGGCCAGACCCATCGCGGCAGCCTCATCGCCCGACACGTACTTGGACAGCAGCAGCATCTCGAGAGCCTTGCTGGCGCCAATGAGGCGCGGAAGTCGTTGGCTCTGCCCCGCTCCCTGGATGGCTCCACGCTTGAGACCGGTCGCTCCCAGCATGGAGCCGGTGCCGACGACCCTCAGGTCGCAGGAGATCGCCAACGCGAAGCCGCCGCCCACGGCGTAGCCCTGGATGGCCGCGATGAACGGCTTCCAGATCGGCCATGGCCGCGGTATTGGCGGCGGGCGCGACCTCGGGCCCGAAGGCATTCGCCTCTTGATAGCCGTTGATGTCGCCGCCCGCGCAGAACGCCTTGTCGCCGCTGCCCCGGATGATCGCGACCCGGATCTCGTCGTCGGACTCGATGCGGGCGTAGGCCTGCTTGAGTCCTTCACGCATCGCGGCGTCGACGGCGTTCCGGCGAGCGGGGTTGACGAGCGTCACCACGGCGATGCCGTCGGTGACCTCGAAATCGATGGATCCCATGTCAGACCTCTCGTCGTTCTGCAGTGAAGGGGATCAGCCCTGCGCGGAGCACCCGGCTGTGGAGTCGACGACCGAGCACCGACTCGGCGACCAGGCCCGCCTCGAGCAGCGCCTCGCGATCGATGCCCGTCGAGATTCCCATCTGCTCGAGACCGGCGACGAGGTCCTCGGTCGTCACGTTGCCGCTTTCGCCGACATCGCCCTGGTCGACCATGGACGGCTCACCACCCACGCCACCGAGGCTGGCGTCGACCGTCTGCGCACCGGCGGCTATCGCGGCGAGGACGTTGGCGATGCCAAGCCCGCGGTTGTCGTGGAAGTGGGCGATGAAATGAGCGTCAGGCCAGGTCGATGCCGCCGTGCTGAACAGGTCGCTGACCGTGGCTGGGTCGGCGGTTCCCGTGGTGTCGCCGAACATGATGGTGCGCACTCCGAGACCATGAACCCACTCCACGGTGTCCAAGACGTCCTCGCGCGGAACCCGGCCCTGGATGGGGCAGCCGTAGGCCGTCGCAACGCCGATGAGCGGGTCGATTCCTTCCTCGACGAGCCGATCGACCATCTCGGCCACCACGATGCGGTGGTCGTGGTGGTTGCGGCGCAAGTTGGCGAGGTTGTGCGGCTCGCTGACCGAGTACGGGATTCCGCACCGATTGATGTTTCGCACCGTCCGATGCGCCTCGACGACTCCCTGCACACCACGGGCATTGACCGTCAGCACCCGGATCGCGACGTCCGGCGGTACTGCTGCGAGCAGGTCGAGCGAGTCGGCGAACTGCGGCACCAGCTTCGCCGGTACGAACGACGTGACGTCCAGCTCCGACACCCCGCTCGCCACAAGGGCGTTCAGGACCGCGACCTTGTCCGCGGTGGGAAGCACATCGGGCCAGCCCTGGATGCCGTCGCGGAGAAAGGCATCGCAGACCACGACGTCAGCCGTGCTGTGGGGCGCGGTGCTCATCAGATCAGCGCGACCGGGTTGACGGGGCTACCGACGCCACCCACCAGCGGCATGGGAGCGATGGTGACCATGAATGCTGGCCGGTCCAAGTCGGCGACCGCCTCCAGGTCGAGCAGCTCGACCAGGAAGATGCCGCGGTCGCGGATGAGTGCGACGTGCAGCGGTGCTGCATCCATCGGGTCCGGCGATGGACCGTACTCGACCGCGATGTTGTCGGCACCGGCGAACACGAAACCCTGCTCGTCGATCCACCCCGCGCAGTCGGGGGACAGTCCCGACCAGTGTTCTTCGGTGGCCGTGCCGTCACGCCAGCGCCTCAGCCAGCCCGTCCTTACGAGCAACGAGTCGCCTGGTTCGGGGGTGATCCCCGTGGCCTCGACGGCGGCCCTGCAGCTCGTCGACATGGATCATCCGCTCGCCGCTGTCGCCGGTGTCGAGATCGACGAAGATCGAGCGGGTAACGATGGGGCCGACTGTCTCCATCCCGCAACGGGACGCTCCTCGACTCGTGACGGTGTTGGCCGAGATCCCGTTGTACATGAGACCGTCGCGCCACACGTGCGACAGCGCATCGAGATGGGTCGTGCCATGAGTCGCGACCAGCACGTAGTCGTCGGCGAACCCGAATCCCTTCTCTTTGAGCCCGGCGGCGTAGTCGCCACCGTGTCGGGTCATGAAGTGCTGGAGGGAGGCACGCCCCTTGAAGTGAGGGCCCGAGCCCGCGACCATGTCGACTGCGAGCGAGACGGTCCTGCCTTGCTGGACAGAGCCGACCGCACGCATGACCGACTCATCGGTGATGCGATTGAGGGCACCGCGCTCGTCGTCGACACCCCAGCGCCCCCATGCCTTGCTCATGCCTGGCCTCCGATCGTGGCCCACGCAGCCGGCCGCTTCTCCGCGAATGCCTGCAGGCCCTCGCGGGCATCGGGCATCCCCAGCCCAACCGTCAGCATCCCCTTGAGCATCTGCATCTTCGTCTCCAGACCATCGTTGAGTGCTGCATAGAACGCCGTGCGTCCGAGCGCGACCGCCTGCGGCGATGCCTTTTCAAGTTCCAGCACGAGGCTCTCCACGGCAGCGTCGAGCTGGTCCGGCGCGACGATCGTGAGCGGCAGACCCATCGCTGAGGCCTCGGCTGCGTCGAACCGCCGACCGGTCAGCATCAGCTGCAGCACGAGCTTCGGCGCCATGGTGTGCAGGAGGGGAACGGTGATCATGTAGGGCCACAGACCGACGTGGACCTCTGGGATGCCGAAGACTGCTCGGTCGCTGGCGACGATGAAGTCGCAAGCCGACGCGAGTCCACAGCCGCCGGCGAGTGCGTACCCCTGGACCCGAGCGATGGTCGGCTTGCCGAGATCCCACAGGGCACCGAAGACCTCAGCGAGCTGCGAACGGCCCTGGTGCGCCTCGAACTCGCTGCCCGCTTCTGCCATCTGACTCAGGTCGCCGCCCGCGCAGAAGGCCCGATCGCCAGCGCCGGCAAGGACGACGGACCTGACGGCGGGGTCTTCCTTCGCGTCACGCAGCCGGTCGTTGAGGCTGAAGC
This sequence comes from Aeromicrobium sp. UC242_57, assembly GCF_044452305.1. Classification (NCBI taxonomy): domain Bacteria; kingdom Bacillati; phylum Actinomycetota; class Actinomycetes; order Propionibacteriales; family Nocardioidaceae; genus Aeromicrobium; species Aeromicrobium sp. UC242_57. The sequence goes on from NZ_JBIOAM010000002.1 coordinate 458,806, forward strand.
ACGTGGTTCGACAACGCATTCCGCGCCTCGGGCCGGTTGATGGTCAGCCACGCGGCACTGCCTCGCACGTCGTAGAGGACGTCAGTCACTGGAGCTCAGCCTTTCTGGTCCGGCCACATTCGATGTCAGCGGCCACAAAGAACTCTATCAACACTAATGTTGACTGACAAGGTTGATACGATCGCCATCGACCAGGAGGAAACGTGAGCGAGATCGCTAAGAGGCGTGCGGCCGCGGCCGCGTCCGCAGACACCAACCCCGCGTACCAAGAGCGTGTGGAGCTGATCCGGCGCGCAGCCGGCAAGGTCTTCCACCAACGCGGGTTCCGTGGCACCAGCTCTAACGACATCGCTGCCGAGGCAGGGGTCGATCGGGCGTCGCTCTACTACTACGTCGGCTCCAAGGAGCAGCTTTTTCGCGATGTGGTGTCCGAGGCAGTGTCCGCCAACATCGCGGCGGCCCACGCCGTGTCGGCCATGGACGCGCCTGCGGCAGAAAAATTGTCGATGATGATTCAAAGCCTCATGAAGTCATTCGAGGAGCACTACCCGTACATGTACGTGTTCGTGCAGGAGGACGTCGCCAAACTGGCCACTGAAGGCGCCTCCGATCAGGGCTGGAGCGAGACCGTCCAGGCCTGGAACACCGACTACTTCCAGCTCGTCCGACAGACCATCGCCGACGGCATCGCGGACGGCTCGTTCCAGACACCCCTTCCGGCCGGGGTAGCAGCGAACTGCATCATCGGGATGTTGAACTACTCCAACCTGTGGTTCAAGCCCAACGGCCTGATGGACGCCGATGAGATCGGCAAGGGCATCTCGCAGCTGCCATCGACGGCCTGCGGCGCTAGTCACGTTGTCAACATTCACGTTGACGTATACCCGGTCAACGCCTACGTTAATGGTGTTCCCGCCGATCGCAGAGGTGTACTCACGTGTTCCAACTCGAAATGAATCCCGACCAGCGCTCGTTCGTCGAGTCGATCGAAAATGCGTGCCGCAAATTTGATGACGCGTACTGGACCGAGCACGACCAGGGGCACAAGTTCCCTCAGGACTTCTTCGAGGCGATGGTCGATGTCGGCGTCGTCGGCATGCTGGCGCCGGAGGAGTACGGCGGGGCAGGCGCCTCCATCGAAGATGCGGCGCTCGCATTGGAAGCCATCTCCCAAAGCGGTGCGGGCATCAACGGCTGCTCGACGGTCCACCTGTCGATGTTCGGCTTCCACCCTCTCGTAGTGCACGGCACCGACGAGCTGAAGGCCAAGTACTCTACCCCGCATCACGAGCGGCGAGATCCACGTGTCATTCAGCGTGACGGAGCCCGATGCCGGCAGCGACACAGGTCGCATCTCGACGCGCGCCATCGAGACCGAGGACGGATGGGTCCTCAGAGGCCGGAAGGTCTGGATGACCAAGGCTCAGCAGTCATCCACGGTTCTGATCCTCGCCCGCACCACCCCCATCGACCAGGTCGAGCGACCCATCGACGGACTGTCCCTCTTCGTAGCCGACCTCGACCCCAACTTTGTCGACATCAAGCCCATCAACAAGATGGGGACGCAATGCGGTGTCGAGCTGTGAGGTCGTCTTCGACGATCTGCCGGTTCCTCGGATGAACCTCGTCGGCGAGCTCGGCCGGGGGTTCTACACGATCCTCGACGGCCTGAACCCCGAGCGAGTGCTCGTCGCAGCCGAGGCCGTCGGTCTTGGGAAGGTCGCGCTCGAGCGCGCTGTCCGATACGCGAACGAGCGGGTCGTGTTCAACCGACAGATCGGCCAGAACCAAGGCATCCAGCACCCGCTTGCGGACGCCTACATGCAGCTGCGCGGCGCGGCAGCCATCGTGCAGCAGGCCGCACGACTGTACGACTCCGGCCGGCCCTGCGGCACCGAGGCCAACACCGCCAAGTTCCTGGCCGCGCGGGCGGCGTTCTACGCGTGCGATCGCGCCGTGCAGACGCACGGAGGGTTCGGATACGCAGTTGAGTACCAGGTCGAGCGCTTCTTCCGCGAGGCACGGATGCTCCGCATCACACCGGTGAGCGAGGAGCAGATCATGAACTACGTCGCCGAGCGTGAGCTCGCACTCCCCGGTCGTACTGACCGGGTCGGGCCGTCGTAGGGCCGAGCCGCTCGTGCAGAGAACGAGCGGCACGGCCCTATGTTGCGAAGATCCTCGAGAGCCCTGGGCCGACGTCGCGGTAGGTCGCGGCACTCGCCACCCTCCCACGGCCCACTAGCGCCAGTTCGCGCCCCAGATCGAGGTCGTTCTCACCGGATGTGTCGAGCAGCACGTCCAGTCGCGGCAGTCTGGACGCGATCTCACGGGGGTCGGGCCCCGCGTTGTGAACGCAGTCCGAGAGCAGCAGCACGCGCGCATCGCGGCTCGGGACGCGCGCCAGCTGCTTCGCCGCGACCTCTAGGGGGAGCTGACGTTGGTGAGACCGCGGGACGGAAGCCGCAGCAGCATGTCGAGCACTCTCTGCGGGCTGGACGGTTGGCCCAGCGGAACGAGCAGGGACGCGTCCGACCAGAAGGCGACGACCGCCACGTGGTCGGCCGACAGCTCTGCAAACAGTGCCCCCACCGTGGCAGCCGCTGTCGTGGCGCGCTCGCCGTTCATCGATCCCGAGACATCGACGGCAAGCACGACCGAGCGGCGGCTACTCATTCGCTCGCGGACGATAATGTCATCATCCTCGGGGATTGGCCGCCCAACGAGCCGGGCGACCGTTGCCTCCAGGTCGATGTCGTCCGAGCCACCGCGATAGCGGACGCTCCTGACCGCTCCAGTGCCGCGACGCGCGATCACGTCGCGGCGAGCCCGCGGCACCGACAACCGCGCCGCTATCCGACGCACCCGCCGCGCCACCTCCGGATCGACCATCGAGGAGCTTGCGTCGTCGGGAACCAGCTCGGCGTCGTCATCGGTGGCACCGGTCCCACTGCCCGGCGGTTGTGCCCCTGATGCCCCGCGGTCATCTGGGTCCCTGCGAGACGTCCCGCCTCCCGCGCCGCCCGCTCCAGACCAAGGCTGCAGCTCAGCACCCTCCGTCGGCTCGCCTTCGGCTTCCGCCGCAACGGCTTGAGACCTGCTGTGCGACTCCGCGCAGGGGTGTCCCTGACCAGCGGCGAGTCAGCCTCGACGGCTCTTCAACCGGGAGCCGCGGACGCCGCCGCAAGGATGAAGTGATCTTCCCAGATCTGGCGAAGGACCGACTCCAGGCGTGGCCTCGACCACTTCGTCCAGGTGGATGCGCCCAGACAGCGCCACAACCATGGCATCCCAGATCGTGGACGTGTACGTTGCACGTTCGGGATCGGTCTCGGCACCGAGGAATCGACCGCGACCCGGCGAGGCCACACCCCTCAGGGCCAGAAGCTCGTTCGCGACGAGCGCGAGGTCGATCGCGCCGCGGACGCTGCTACCTTGGCGGATGTCTGGGTGGACCCGCGTGGCACGCGTCACGGCGACGGCATCCTGGCGCACGTGGTCGAAGAGATCGGCGGGCAGGTCGATGCTCGCGCTCTGCGCCCGACGCTCAACGATCTTGCGCTCGGCGCCAGCGTCCTGGTAGTCGATCGACAGTCTCTGCACATCCGGTCGTGGACACTCGACGAGAGTCGCGTCGTGCCAACGTTGTCGAAGGGATTCATCGACGCAATGACGCGAAATGAGTCCTTGGCCTCGATCGTGCCGACACGGGGCACGGTCACCTTGCGGTCGGCCATCGCCGTCAGCAGCGTGTTGAGGGTGTCATCCGGTGAGCGGTTCGAACTCCTCGATGTAGAGGAAGCCCCCTTCTCTCATCGCGGTCAGCAGCGGGCCGTCAACGAAGTTCTGGGGCGTGTATCCGTCCTGCAGTACCTGAGCAGGATGGTGGTGCCCCAGAGCTTCGACGGCGTCAGGTCGGCATTGCCCTCCACAAACACCAGCGGCACGCCCCACTCGCGGGTGATGGCGCCGAGCAGAGTTGTCTTCGAGGTGCCTGGCGGCCCTTCGATGACCAGGTCGCGCCCCGCACCTACCGCGGCCAGCAGGAGTTCGAGCTCGTGGCTGCGCCCCACCACCTGAGTCGAGACACGACGACGCACGTCTACGATCGCGTTGACATCTACACCAGTGATTCGGTTGACCATGATCGATACTTCCCTCACTTAGACTGCCTTCATATGATCCAACTTTTATCCTTGTATTTCAGGATAATTCGACCATTTTGCATGTTCGGCCGGACCGATTCGATGGAGATGGTCACCATTGACTTCCGAGCATACAGTTCTTAACTTTAGACCTATCGTCAACACGTGTGTTGCATCACAATCTGATGTCACGCCGTGCCATTTGAAGGGACTTGTGAACATGGGTAGCAGAGTTGAAGGCAAGGTAGCGTTCATCACCGGTGCGGGCCGAGGCCAAGGCCGCAGTCACGCCATCCGGCTCGCCGAGGAGGGCGCTGACATCATCGCTGTCGACGGACTGGTCGACTACGACACCGTCGCTTACGCGATGTCGGCAGAAGAAGACCTGGCACAGACGGTCAAGGAGGTCGAGGCGCTCGATCGGCGGGATCATCGCCACCAAGGCCGACGTGCGCGACCCGCAGCACTGGCGGCAGCCGTCAATGCAGGCGTCGCTGAGCTCGGTCGGCTCGACATCGTGTGCGCCAACGCCGGTATCTGCACCGTCCAGCCATGGGACAAGGTGACGGACCGCGCTGGCAGGACACGATCGACGTCAACCTGACGGGAGTCTGGAACACCGTCGTGGCCGCGCTACCGCACCTTGTCGCCGCGAAGGCCGGCTCGATCATCATCACCAGCTCGACCGGCGGCACCAAGGGACAACCGTTCCTGACGCCTTACATTGCGGCCAAGCACGGGTCGTCGGCATCGCCCGCTCGTTGGCCAAACGAACTGGGATCACTCAATATTCGCGTCAACACGGTGCATCCGACCGGTGTCAACACCAACATGCTCGAAGGGCTCGGCGGCATGCCCGAGCTGATCGGCCTGGCCCCCTCGACCGGCGGGATCTTCGAGAACACGTTGCCCGTGGAGTTCGTCGAACCTCGGGACATCAGCAACGCAGTGCTCTACCTGGCGTCTGACGAGGCGCGCTACGTGACAGGCACACAGACCATGGTGGATGCCGGCGCCACCAATCGCTGAACCTCACGTCACGACCGCGCGGCGCTCGCCCCATGGGGCGGGCGCCGCGCGGTCGCTTGCGTCTCGGGCCACCAGCAACGACTAGAAGGGTGGTGGCCGTCTTTGCGACGGACACCACCCTTCAGATGCGGACCGTCAGATTGCAGAAGTCGCAGTCGTCGACGCTTTCGACGAAGCCTTGCGTCGCAGCCCCCACCCGCGCTGCCGACCGACTGACAGCGAGACAGCAAGGATCAACGCGACTCCGCTTAACATGTCCTGTACCCATTGGATGCCTGACACCAGCTGAAGTCCTTGAACCCCGATAGCGAGGACCACGATTGCCAGCAACGTCCCCACACGTTGAACCGCCCGGGACGAAGTTGCGTGGACCCGAGGAAGACGGCTGCGAACGCCGGCAAGAGCAGGGTCTGGTTGAACGACAGGGACGGCCCAGTCAGTGAGACGTACAGAACCCCCGCGAATGCGGAGATCGTGGACGAGGCGATCAACGAGATCCACGACCATCGCGCGGTTTGGATGCCCGCCAGCTTCGCGGCGATGGGATTGCTACCGGTCGCGTACATGTAGCGTCCGACCGGCGTCATGGCCAAGACCCACCAGACCACCAGAGCGATGACGGCCAGATAGACGATCACGAACTGGAAGCCGAACAGCGGGTGCTGGCTGATGTCGCTGAAGAAGGTGGAGGCAACTGGGAGCGGCGTCTCAGAGTTCGTGACGATGGACTGGACGGCGAGGAGTACCGATCCCATCCCCAGCGTGGCAATGAACGAGTTCACACCGAACACGACGACCACCAGCCCGTTGACAAACCCGATGACGGCTCCGACCAGGACAGCGATGAGGATGGCCCAGATAGCAGGCACCCCGTTGTCGTTCTGGACGACAACGGCGATGAGCCCGCACAAGTTCGCGGTGAAGCCGACCGAGAGGTCGAACTGACCGCACACCATGGGGATGAGCAGCGCCACTGCCACCATGCCTGCGACTGCCTGCTGGGACGCGATCAGGTGAAGCGTATCGGCCGTCAGGAAGGTGTCAGGACTCCAGAAGCCGAAGACGATGACGAACAGGACGCCTAGGTAGATGCCGCTGAAGCGGTCGAGGCCGAAGCCGAACTTGGTCTTCACGAGTGGTCCTTTTCTACTGAGGGGCTCGAACCGTCGTGCAGGGCCCGGTTGAGCTCGGTGTCGTTGATCCTCTTTCCGCGGAGGATGCTCGCGATTGCTCCGTCCTTGACGACCAGCACCTGGGTACAGACGGCGGTCAGTCGTCCTGGTCGGTCGAGCTGATGACGACGGCTGCACCTGCTGCCGCCGCGATGAGGATCTGCTGGTGGATCTCGACCTTTGCCCCGATGTCAACGCCCTGGGTCGGATCGTCGAGAAGAAGTACCGACGGGGAGGTTCTCAACCACTTCGCCAGCAGGATCTTTTGCTGGTTGCCGCCGCTGAAGCTGGAGAGCGGCAGCTCCAGTCCGCCGACCGGGCGAACGTCAAGCTTGGCGAACCACTCGGCGACTTCTGCCCGCTCGGCGGTGGTGTCTACCCGCAGACGATTCCAAAAGGTCGTCAAGTCCACCATCGACAGGTTCTCGCGGGCAGTGAGCGCCATGAGGCCGCCGCGGGTCCCGACGGTCGGGAGGCATGTAGCCGATGCCCGACTTGACGGCGCTACGCGGGTCGTCTGCGGGGACCGACACGCCGCCCACGGCCACATCGCCGGTGGAGCGCGACACGGCTCCGAAGACCGCACCGAGCAACGTCTCCGTCCCGATCCGGTCAAGCCATGCACCCCGATGATCTCGCCAGCTCTTGCCTCGAACGACACGTCGGACAAAGGTCCGGCCGAGAGGTCCTTGACCGTGAGAACCGGTGGTGCGTCGCTGTCGGAGAGATGCACGACGTCGTGGTCGATGTGCTCGGCATTCTCGAGCTCGGCGCCAAGGAGCATGTGGACGAGGGTGTCCTTGTCGACCGAGGCGACCTGACGCGTTCCGACCAGTTGACCGTCACGCAGAACCGACACAGTTCTAGCCAAGGCGAATACTTCGTCCAGGTGGTGCGTCACGTAGAGGATGCCAACCCCGCTCGCGGCAGTCGAGCGCAAGATCTCGAGCAGGTGTCGCACCTCGTCCACCGGAAGGCTAGCCGTCGGCTCGTCCAAGACCAGCAGGTCCGGACGTTCGCCGGCACTGTTGTCGAGTGCACGGGCGATTGCCACACCCGTGCGCTGCGCGGGGCTGAGGGCCGACACCTGGGTCTTTGGACTGATGTCGAGACCGACGCGTGACAGCGCTCGCTCAGCCTGCCTCAATGCCTGGCGGCTGCGGATCGTGCCCCATCGCGTCGGGAAGCCCACGCCGATTGCCAAGTTGTTGAGGACAGTGTCTTCAACAATGAGCCCGAGGTCTTGGTGGACAAAGCGGCATCCACTCTGACGGGAGGCCGACGACGAACCCAGGCTCAACGGTTCGCCGGCGACGCTCACTCTGCCACCGGGGTCGGGCTGGTGAAATCCGGAGAGAATCTTGATGAGCGTGGACTTGCCCGAGCCGTTCTGGCCTAGCAAGGCGTGGATCTCGCCTCGCTCGATGGTCAGATCGACGTCGGACAGCACGGTCTTGCCGGAGAAGGACTTCGACACGTGGCTGAGCTCCAGCGCAGGCACAGCTTTGCCCTCCTCCTCCTTCTCGAGGACGATCGCTGGTTGTGTTGTCATATCTACTCCTTCTCCGGCTTCCGTGGATGGGCGGTGGGTCCGTCAGCCCGTGACGTTCCAGAGCTTCTGGAACTGGGCCAGCGCGTCCTTGGGCGCGTCGTACTCACCGTCAAGCTGGTCGATGTTGTCCTTCGTGAACAGCTGGAAGGGCTGGTCGCCGTTCTGCTCCGATCCCTCCTGCGTGCCTGTCTGCAGGCGGAAGGCAGCGTCAGCCATGGCGTATCCCTGGTAGAACCAGCTGGTCCCGATCCACGCGTGCTGCGTGCCCTTCTTGATGGACGCCACCGCGTTCGAGTCGATCCCGGAGCCGCCGACCTTGACCTTCGTGAGACCGGCCGCCTTGAGGGCAGAGTCGATGCCGGTCGCGAAACCGGAGTTGTCGAAGAACAGGTAGCCGACGGAGCGGTCTGCGCGGAGCTTGGAGACCAGGGCAGGGTTGATCTTGCCGCCCGCCAGGTCCGACGGCGTGAACTTCGCGACCTCCACGGAGCAGCCGGGGCAGAGTCGATCGACCTCGTCGGTGAATCCGCGAACGAACTCGGCGAGGATCGGGTAGGCGCTCAGGTTCTGCACGATGGCCTTGCCCTTGCCGTCCGAGTCGGACACGAACCATGACGCGAGCGCCTTGCCGGTCTCGTACCGGGCCTCACCACCTCCCGCGTCGGTGTTGATGGTCTCGGTGTTCGCCTTGGGGAAGATGGAGCCGATCACGATCTTGGCGTCAGCGTCGGTGTACGACTTGATGACGCTGTCGCCGAACACGTCCGCCGGAAGACCCGCCTCGCCTACGAACTTTGCCCCTTTGGACAGGGCCGTCTTCAGCGCTGCCTGGACGGTTGCGGGATCCGCGACGTTGTAGGGGATCTGCTCGGCGTCCCACCCTGCGGACTCCACGGCTTCCTGGAAGGACTTGCCGATGAGCGTGTTGGCTGGATTCGGGTCGAGCAGGTAGACCGCCTTCGTGCCTGCCTCCGGAGCCTTGGCCAGCGGGACGGTCGAGTTGATCTGCGTGGGAGCCGTCTGAGCCTTCTCTGCGAGTCCCGCGGCCTCCTTCACCTGGGCAGCTGTCGTCTTGCCAGCACCCCCGGACGCGCCATCTGACGAGGCTCCGTCCGACCCGCCACACGCTGCAGAGGCCATCAAGAGGGCGGCGATCCCGCCGATGCCGAGGACGCGCCCGGTCTTCCCGAGCCTCGTGGAGGTTGAAGTTGTCATGCGCATTTCTCCGTGTCGTGAATGGTCAGGCGCCCGAGTCGGCAGACCAGGAAGGACAGGCCCACGGCCCGCTTGGATGTGTCTCCTCGAGTCCCCCACCGCGATGGCGCGGGTTCGAGCCCAGCTCTTCTCGACGAGCAGAGGGCGATCATGCGTTGCCAGCCACGTGATCTACCTCACTGTCGACGTAGTACGGGCCTGACACTAGGTCCGTTCCGAGATCTTGTCAACAGATCTGTTGAGGATGACTCCTGCTTCCAATTGCACCTAAATTGCACGTCTGATCAGAGTAAGTCGTGATCTGTGCGATCCTTCTATCGCATAAATCAACGGAGATGTTGACTCCATGGTTTGCTCGACATACGCTCCTGTGGCACCCATCACACCTCCCGGCATCGAAGCCGGCCAACTACGAAGGAGCACGTCATGGGACGTCTCGAGAACAAGGTGGCTCTCGTCACCGGAGCGGCGAGGGGCCAGGGCCGATCGCACGCGCTGCGTCTAGCTGAAGAGGGCGCAGACATCATTGCGATCGACCTCTGCGACCAGATGGAGACAGTTCCCTACGCGATGTCCTCGCGGTCCGACCTCGAGCGCACGGCAGAGTCGTGGAGGCCCTGGACCGTCGAATCTCCACGCACCAGGCCGACGTCCGCGACCTGTCCGAGATGCAGCGAGCAGTTGACGCAGGTGTAGCCACGGTCGGAGACATCGACATCGTCGTGGCGAATGCCGGCATCTTCAGCACCGCTCCCACTCGCGACATGTCGCCGAAGGTGTGGCAGGACATGATCGACGTGAATCTGACCGGCGTCTGGAACACGGTTCGCGCCGCTGTGCCGGCGATGCTCGATCGCGGCCAGGGCGGATCACTCGTCCTCATCAGCCTCGAGCGCCGGCATCCGCGGATTTCCTGCTTTCTCGCACTACACCGCAGCCAAGCACGGCGTGGTCGGCCTCATGAAGTCCTTCGCGGGAGAGTTCGGACCGGCACGTATCCGGGTCAACTCCATTCATCCATCGTCAGTCGACACCGACATGATCAAGAACGACACCATGTACAAGTTGTTCCGACCAGACCTGGAGAACCCGGGGCCGGACGACTACGGCGACCTGTTCCAGTCGATGCACATGCTTCCTGAGCGGTGGGCCGACCCTCGGGACATCTCGAACGCCGTGCTCTTCTTGGCTTCGGACGAGAGCCGGTACGTCACAGGGCTCCAGCGAAGGTCGACTTCGGGTACTGCGAGAAGTGACGCACCGCGTGGCCGTCTGATCGGGCTGACCGCCGTCCAAGCCGCATCCCCGCGGGCTGCGCGGTCCGGAGGAAACGACGAACGCGAATGCTCAAGACAGCGACCGAGCCCCCCATGAGTCTTCCTCCACGCTGGTGGAACTCATCGGGCGCGGCTCGGTCGCCTTGCGGCGGTCCGCTGACGGTCTCGACGTCTTCCTGCCGTTGCCGACCCCGACGGCTCATCCCCTTTGCACGCCCTCCTCGCGACATACGCTGCGGTTCGCCCGACCTCGATGCCACCATTTTCGGCAGGTCGCCGCTCGACACCGATGCTGCGGCTCGTGAAGGATGTCAACGTCGCGTTTGCGGGTACTCGTTGGCCTCAGGGACGAAATCATGACCTGCCACTCGCGCTCCAAGAGCCCGGCAGACCGAGGCACATCCGAAACGAGCACGAGCCGCGCGCAGCTGCCGATGACTCATGTCGGCGCTGTGTACAAGCTCGTCGTGTCACCGATCGAGGCCCTTGATGTATCCGACCAGCACGTGCTGCTTCAGATATTGCGGAGACACGACCCGATCAATCCGACCGCGCATCGCGACACTACCGCCGGCCGGGTCGATCTGCAGACCCGCTGGAGGGCAACGTCATCGGCTGCGCCGCGAAGGCCTTCCGAGTCGTCGAGTACGACAGGCCACGTCGCACGTCAGCCCCGTATACGCGGAGACGCCCCCACCTGATCCGGCCCTCGCCTTGCATGCAGGGTTGTCATCACGGCCGCTTCATGAGCAAACGCGCAACTCCTGATGGACCATCAACCACGGAGGGGCTCAACTGCTCAGGGGCGCAACCCGATGGCTCGAGCACACCCGAGGCACAGATCCGCGCTGCGAACGTCGATACGCAGATCGACGTACATCGGCCACTCCACCGCCCATTGTCCGCACGCAGTATCTGAATCGCCGAAGCGGCGAAGGTGCTGGGTCCCGATCGGCTCCCTCCGGCTCGTGCTTCCGGCAGCGAAATGCCGACACGTCACGAAGTAGTCCCGCGTGGCCATGTCGGCGGTACCTCGAGCACCTCTCGAACTGGTCATGTCGAGTCACGCCTATCGCTAGCGCCTTTGGTCGACGACGTGAATCCGGACATTGCGTGCCACGTCGACCCACCCCTTGCCCGTCGCGTACTCGATCATCGCGTCGAAGCCTCGAACGCCACTCCTCATCATCCGCCAGTTCGCCGGCGAGCGAACGCAGCCGGTCCACAGGGATGTCTACGTGCCCCTCGCCAACCCATCGAACACCGCCGATTGCCGTGCCGGCGGACTTGTCGGTCGCGAAGGCAAGGGACGTGAAGTCCCAAGGCTCCTCAAGCAGAAGCCGGTCACCGATGTCGTTGATGATCACGTGTGAGTTCCTTGCTGAGTAGATGGTGCTGCCGGAGTAAAGAAGCCCCGCGCCGCACCACACATGGGCGGCGCGAGACCTCGTGGCTCTACTTGGCAGCGACTGCTGCGCGCTCGCGCTCGAAGCGCTCCTGCGCCTCGGCCTGACCTGCAGCCGTAGCGGTGGCACCAGCGCCGCCGCTGTTGACCGTCTCGTCGTATCCGCGCTGCCGGCGAGCCTTCGACCCGTTGAACTCGGGCATGACGCGCTCGGCGATGAGCTCGCAGCTTCCGCACACTGTTCTCGTAGTTGGCCCACTCACCGTGAAGCACCAAGAGCTTGCCGAATCCGCCGGACTTCTCCTGCATCCGCTTGACCTGCTCGACCGCCATCTCGGGGGTTCCGATGACACCGAATCCGGTTGAGTTGATGCCGTCGATGAGGACGTCGACGTCATCGACCTCCTGCATACCGGGACTGACGTGTGAGAGGTAGTTCATCAGATACAGCAGTCCGTGACGAGCATTCTCGCGCGCCTGTTCCTCAGTCTCCGCGATGTGCATCGGGCACGTCAGACGCCAGTTGGCGCGGTCAACCGTCTGGCCGTTCTCGGCCGCGATCTCCTCGGCAATGCCCCAGTGCTTTTGCAGCATCTCTGCACCGGCCGGATCGGTGGCAGCGAGCGACAGGATGCCTGCACCATACTTGCCAGCCAGCTTCGGACCTGTCGGTGAGACTGTCGCGGTGACTGCCGTCTGGATTTTCGCCGAGTAGGGTGCGATCTGGATGTATGCCTGCTGGATGTCGTACCAGTCGGTCTTCTCCGTCACGGTTTCGCCCGCAAGCAGACGAGTGATGACGTCGAACGACTGCTCCATCTTGCGCCGGTTCTCGACCGGGTCGATGCCGATAGAACGGGAGTCGTCGACCAACTGACCGGGTCCGGCACCGAAGATCATGCGTCCGCGCGTGAGGTGGTCCAGCAGGACCAGGCGATCGGCCAGGATGAACGGGTTGTGGTAGGGCAACGACACGACCCCGAGACCGAGCTTGATGCGAGAGGTGCGCTGCGAGACAGCTGCCAGGAACAACGTGGGGTCGGCGACGATCTCCACTCCGCCCGAGTGGTGCTCGCCGATCCAGAACTCAGAGAACCCGAGACGATCCATCTCGACTGCCAGTTCAATGTCTTGGTTGATGGCCAGGTGCGCGTCAGTGTCTACCTTGTGCCACGGGGCCAAGAAGGCTCCGAATTCGATCGGTGTGTACTCCATGGTTCTAGTCCTTCGACGTGGATTCTGACGTCAATACGTCCTGTGCCTCGACGGTAGGCAGTTCGAGGGCGTGTGATCTGTCTCATTCCGCGACAGACTTGGTCCGGTTTGACGTGATGGACTGGCCGCACATCGACGAAGAGGAGGTCGGCCATGCACGCAGTTGCCGAAACCGAGCAGGACATGAGCAGCGACGACCAGCACTGGTTGGATGACCACGCTCCCACCTGGAGGCCTCTGATCCTAGGCCGGTCGGCCGTGACGCCCGACGAGTTCAAGGCTGCCTTCCGAAATCACCCTGCCGGCGTGGCCATCATCACCGCTGACCCCGGCGACGGACCCGTGGCGATGACCGCGACCTCAGTGTTCTCGGTCAGCGCAGCCCCGCCGCTGCTCGTCTTCTCGATCTCGGCCATCTCGTCGGCTGCTCCGAGCATCCTCCGATCGAAGACCGTGGTCGTCCATCTGCTCGGTGCCGAGCAGCTCCATCTGGCCAAGATCGGGTCCACGAGCGGTATCGACCGGTTCGCTGACACCACGCTGTGGAGCCGCCTAGATACCGGTGAGCCGTTCTTCCCGGCGGCACATGCATGGATCCGCGGACGGATCGTGAACGAGATGGTCGCCGGAGGTTCGACGGTCGTTGCGGTCCAGGCGCTCGAGTCGGCTGCCCCGCCGGCCGATGACCCGGCCGCCGACGCAGCTGCCTCCGAGCCGCTGGTCTACCACAACAGGACATGGCACCGCCTGAGCGAGACGTCGAAGATCGACTAAGCGGTCGGGCCGTCCAGGCCATCGGGCCACGATCCTCAGTGATCGTGACCCGATGGCTTCTCGCTGTCAGCTAACGGGTGGGGCGCCCGTCATACCGGCGCCGTGTTGAAGCCCGGCAGGAGCAAGTGGCCGCCATCGACCGGCATCTCGATGCCGGTGATGCGTTTGGCGTCGTCAGAGGCCAGGAACACCACCGCCCCGCTGATCTCGTTCGGTTCGATGAGCCCCCCGATGGCATGCCAGTGACGGGAGTTCTGCTCATGCTCGGCACGCGTGGAGCCCGGCTTGCCGCCCGTCATGTCATAGCAGCCCTGCCAGTTGGTCATGCCGGAGTCGACGAATCCAGGCATGATCGCGTTGACCCGGACTCCGTACGGAGCCAGCTCCAGGGCGACCGACTTCATCAAGCCGAGCACGCCATGCTTGGCGGCCGTGTAGTGCGCAGAGCCGGGCTGGCCCTCCTTGCCATTGACCGATGCTGTCAGGATGATCGAGCCGCTTCTGCGCGACATCATGTGCGGGCCCAGCGCACGAAGAGCCCTCCACACCGCTGTCAGGTTCACATCGATCATGTCCTGCCACACGTCGTCGGGCATGTCCCAGAAGTCGCCGCGTGTCCAGATGCCGTGGTTCACAGCGGCGATGTCGACCGCGCCCAGCTCGGCGACGATGTCGTCGACGGCCGTCTGGACCTGCGTTCCGTCGCGCATGTCGACCTGTCGCGTCCACACGCGCGTGCCGTGCTCCTCGAGCTCCTTGTGAGCCCGGGTGAGGTCATCGACCGTCGACATGGCGTAGGGGACGGTCTCGATCTGCTCACAAATATCGACCACGGCGATGTCGGCGCCCTCCGCCGCCAAGACATGCGCGTGGCTCAGACCTTGGCCCCGGGCTCCTCCCGTGACGAGTGCAACGCGTCCATCAAGCTTGCCCATTTCTGCTCCTGACCGCCGACAGCATCGGACCGTCGACCTCTAGGTCCACGACGTTAGGCAGCCCGTGAGGAGCATCTCTGTCCGACATTGGGACACGCCTTTGCGGCCAACAGATCTACCGTCGACAGTGACGGCGGTCACCTCGATCGTCACCAGATCTGGCAGAAGAAAGCAGAAGCGCAATGAGCAAAGCAGAAGGAAAAGTCGCCCTCGTCACCGGTGCTGCGCGAGGCCAGGGCCGTTCACATGCGGTACGACTGGCCGAGGAAGGCGCCGACGTCATCATCGTCGACGTGCCACGCCCGATCATCGACATCGGCTACCCGACCGGCACGTCCGACGAGCTCGCCGAGACCGCCGAGCTCGTCCGGGCTACTGGCCGTCGCGCCGAGGTCATCGAGGCTGACGTCCGCGACTTCGACGTTCTCGAAGCTTGGTGTGAACGCCGCCGTCGGGACGCTGGGCCGCCTGGACATCGTGTCCGCGAACGCCGGAATCGCGTCCAACCCCTACCTGTCACACGAGCTGCCGCCCGCGACCTGGAACCAGATGATCGACATCAACCTGACCGGTGTCTGGAACACGACTCGCGTGGCAGTTCCGCACATCCTCGCCGGCGGGAGGGGCGGATCGGTGGTCCTGACGAGCTCTGCCGCAGGTTTGAAGGGCTACGCGCACATCTCCCACTACACCGCGGCCAAGCACGGCGTTGTTGGGCTGATGCGCAGCCTCGCCTCGGAGCTCGCGCCCTCGAGCATCCGGGTCAACTCGTTGCATCCGACGCAAGTCGACACGCCCATGATCCAGAACGAGGGCACCTACCGGATCTTCTCGCCAGATCACCCCAACCCTGGCCGCGCGGAGTTCGAGGTAGCGTCGACCGCCACCAACAAGCTTCCCCATCCCGTGGGTCGAGGTGGACGACGTCAGCAACGCCCTGCTGTTCCTCGTCTCCGACGAGGCCGATACATCACCGGCGCGACGCTCCCGATCGACGCAGGCACCACCCTGTAGCACCAACGCACGGAAGGGGTGTTGGACCGATCGGTCCAACACCCCTTCTGTGTTCGTCAGATGTTACGGAAGACGGCCGACCGCTTCTCCAGGAACGCCGCGACCCCCTCGCGGGCGTCCTCGGAGCCCAGCACACGAGCATTCATTGCGTGCTCGAACACGAACCCGGTGACGGAGTCGGCGTGCCGGTTCACGATCTCCTTCGATGTCTGCACCGCGATCGGACCTTTGGCCGCCAGCTGTTCGCACCACTGCAGCGCCACCGTCTCGACACGCGACGGCTCAGTGACCTCGTTGACCAGGTTGAGAGCCAGGGCCTGCTCGGCGTCCAACGTGGTCCCGAGCAACAGCATTGACTTGGCAACTGCCATGGGAACCTGTTGGGGAAGCCGGATGTGGGTTCCGTCGCCCGGGATGAGGCCCAGCGAAGCTTCGGGCAGACCGAACACCGCGTCGCTCCCGACCACCCGCAAGTCTGTTCCCAGCAACATCTCGAAGCCCGCACCGAAGCAACCGCCCCGTACGGCTGCCACCACCGGCTTCATCAGTCCGCTCAGGAAACGGGTCGTCGGATCGGGATTCAGCGTGTCGCGACCGGCATCGAGCGCCACCGGGATCATCGCCTTCAGATCTCCCCCAGCGCAGAAGGCCTTGTCGCCGGCACCTGTGAGCATGACGGCCCGCACCTCGCGGTCAGCCTGCAGATCGGCGCACACGTCGCGCAGCTCTGGACCATGTCGAGTGTCAGAGCATTTCGCTTTGCCGGCCGGTCCAGCGTGACGACTGCGACGTGCCCGTCCTTCGAACAGGTGACCCGTTCCGTCGTCGCTCATGCCGAGAACCCCACCGGCAGAAGGACCACCGCGGTGCCGACAATGGCACGTCGTCCGCCGACGACCTCAGCCCACACTTCGCAATCAGCGCGGACTCCGTCGTCGGTGGCGCTGACGGTCGTGACTGTTCCTCCCACTTCGACGTCGTCGCCGGCAAATACGTTGCCAGTGAACGAACACTTGATCGATGTGATCGCAGCTCGGGATCCTGCCCACGCGGTCAGCATGTTCATGATGTACGCCATAGTGCTGCCGCCCTGATTGACGAAACGATCGCCGAGACCGGAGGCTGCCACGGCGTCGCGGTCGAAGTGGATCGGGTTGGGATCGCGAAGGATGAGCGCCATCATGGCGATGTCCTCCGCTCGGATGTTCGTGACAATGACGCTCGGGATCGTGGTCCCGACTTCGACGCCCACCGTGGTGCTCATGCTCGCCCTCCTCGCTTGAACAGGTAGGTGCTCGCGACTCGGCCGACCTTCTGCACCTCGTCGCGCAGCTCAACCACGACCTCGACACTGTCGAGGCGGGACCCGTCGCGAATCGTTCGCGTGCCGACGTCGCCGATCGACGCGTCGCTCGTGTACGTGCCGCCCACCAGCATGGGCGCTTCCTGGACAACTTCGCACGAACCGAACAGCAGCGTGTCTCCCTCGGCCTGCCGCGCGAGAGCACACAGCTGTTCAACTGTGATGCCCATGCAGCGAAGGGACGCGATGACGAACCAGAGCGGGTGGGCGATGCCGTCGTCTTCGTCTTCGGCGCGAAGGGCGAGGTCGCCGATGGCTGCCTCATGGGGCAGGACGTCGATCGTCCCGCCAGGCAGCACGCGTCCCTCACCTCGTTCGCGCAACGCGTCGATGGTGATCATTGAAAACTCCTAGAACGAGATATGGCTAGTAGATGGTGTAGCCGCCATCGACAACGACCTCGTTGCCGGTGTGGAAGGTCAAGGTCGGGTCGGCAAGGAACGAGGCGACTTCGTGGAACTCCTCGGGCTGGGCCCAGCGTCGAGCGGGCGTCCTGGCTGTCGTTGCCTTCATGAACGCCTCGTCCTCTCGCAGATGCGTGTTCATCGCCGTAGCGGTCCAACCGGGTATCAGCAGGTTGACGCGGACCTGGTGACGCGCCAGCTCCACCGCGAGAGTGCGGCCGAGACCGATCAACCCGTTCTTGCTGGTCGTGCAGCAGCCTGCGTCGCGCCGCCGTACCGGGAGATCATCGAGGAGACGACGACCATCGATCCTCCCTCGCCTCGCTCGATGAAGTGACGTGCTGCTTCGCGGGTGCACAGGAAGGTCCCGTCGAGGTTCGTCCGGAGCACCCTGTGCCATTCGTCCAACGTCGTGTCGACGTAGGAAGAAGCGGCCGCGATCCCGGCGTTCGCCATCAGGCAGTCGACCTTCCCGTGACGTGCAACGGTGCGGGCCATGGCCTCGGCGACACCGGCCTCGTCGGCGGTGTCGCATGCCTCTGAGGACGCGTCGATGCCGGCCTCGGTGAGCTCAGCGACGGCCTCCTCGTTTCGGGGCTGTGTCCTCGACCAGATGACGACTGAGGCACCGGCTCGGCCCACGCCGTGAGCCATGCCGAGCCCGAGCCCGCTGTTACCGCCCGTGATGACGACCGTGCGACCGGTCAGGTCCACCATCAGTACGACCTCGGCAGACCCAGCGTGTGCTGCGCGATGTGGTTAAGCACCATCTGCGTCGAGACGGGTGCCACCTGCTGGAGACGCATGATGGACCACAGGTCAGCCAGTCCGTACTCACTGGCCAGACCGTTGCCGCCATGCACCTGGATCGCGGTGTCGAGTGCCTTGAATCCGGCTCTCGACGCAAGGAACTTGGCCATGTTGGACTCTTCGCCGGCGGGCATCCCGGCGTCGAAGAGTGCGGCGGCACGCCACACCATCCCCCGTGCAGCCTCGAGCTCGATGTGCGCTTCCGCCAGCGGGTGCTGAACGCCCTGGTGGCTGCCGGTCGGGACGCCCAGACCATGCGCTCCTTGCTGTACGCCACTCCCTTGTCGAGCGCATACCGTGCGATGCCGGTACAGATGACAGCGCTGAGCACCCGCTCCGGGTTGAGGCCGTCGAAGATCGGCCGCAGGCCGTGCCCGACGTCGCCGATGACCGAGTCAACAGGCAGTCGCACGTCGTCGAAGAACAGAGTGAACTGCCGTTCGGGCGCTTGAGAGCGCGTGGGATCAGGCCGGCTGAGTCCGGCCACAGTCGGGTCGTCGACAATGGAACAGCGTCGCTGTCCGCGACCGGTCGTCCCATCGGTTCCAGTCCTCGCCACGAGGAGAAAGTGATCGCAATGATCAACGCCGGAGATGTAGTACTTCGTGCCTTTGACGACCCACTCGTCTCCGTCGAGATGCGCGGTGGTGCTGACATTGTGCGAGTTCGAGCCAGCATCCGGCTCGGTGAGGGCGAAGACGAATTTTTCCGCGCCGCTGGCGATACCGGGGAGGTAGCGCTGCTTCTGCTCCTCGGTGCCGTGCAGCGGGAGGATCGATCCAGCTATGCCCTGCGACAGGACCATGGCGAGCTCAGGGCAACCGCCCGCCGCCATCTCCTCCAGGACGATGGACAGTTCCGTGAGACCAGCGCCGCCTCCGCCATACTCCTCGGGGATGTTCAGTCCGAGGAAGCCGAGCGCACCCAAGGTGTCCCACAGTTCCTGCATGGGCTCGCCGGAAGCTGAGCACTTCATGAAGTAGTCGTGGCCGAACCGTGCGACGATGTCGCGGACCGTCGACCGGAGCACGCGCTCCTCCTCGGTCGGGTGCAGCGGGAGGCTCGGAGCCGCAGCGCGGTCAACGGGAATGGTGGTCATGTGTCACTCCTAGTGGTGTCAGTTCGCGACGGACGCGGACGCGGAAGATCGACGAGCGTGCCCAGCCGACTCCGGTGCTGCGAAGGGGTTCCTAGCGCGAGGGCATCGGCCCTGGCACGCTTGAGGTACAGGTGTGCGGGATGTCCCAGGTGAACCCGATGCCGCCGTGGAGCTGGACGCTTTCCTCCGCAGCGTGCTGCGCCACCTTCGAGCAGACAGTCTGGGCGAGGGCCGCGGCGACAGCAAGATCGTCCAACCCGATGCAGCGCAAGCGGCCGCGTAGCGCGCCACCGCGCGAGCCTGGGTGATCGCCGTCCATTGGTCGGCAAGGCGATGCTTGACCGCCTGGTACGACCCGATCGTCCGGCCGAACTGTCGGCGGTCCTGCACATGCTCCACTGTCATCTCCAGGCAACGCTCAGCGATGCCCACTGCTCCGAGGCCAGGAGAGCAGCACTGATCTGGTGGCCCGTGTCAAGGCCTCGCTGGCCGCCGTGCCGGAGGCGAGGACACTGACCTCGATGTGGACGAACACCAGATCGGCCACTCGGCGCGTCATGTCGAACGAGATGGCCTCCGCACAGGACGACATCCGCCGTCTCGACCAGCAGCACCGAGTCGTCGGCCGGCACCAGGAGAACGTCGGCTTCCAACGCACCCGCTACCAGCCCGATCGTGCCCGTCAGTCTCGAACCGTCGAACTGCACACCCGTGTTTGCAGCGTCGAGCGCCTGCGTGTGAGGGACGGCCACTGCGGCGATCTTCTCGCCACGTACCAGAGCGGACGCCAGCGCATTCCGCGCCCAGCGCGAGTGCGAGCGCAGTGGCCTCGACGGCGCTGGTGAAGAACGGGACGTCAGCAACTGCACGTCCGAGTTCCTCGAGAACGACGCCGACCTCTTTCCACGATGCGCCGGCCCCGCCGAGATCCTCAGGCACGGCCAGAACCGGGCGAGCCCGGAATTCGTGGGTGAGGCTGACCAGACCACGCTGTCGGCCGCCAAGGGCTGATCGGTCCGCCTCAGGACCTCAGACCAGGGGCTGTGGTCGGCCAGGAGGTCGCGCAGCGAGGCGCGCAGGTCGTCCTCCACGTCTGAGTACAGGAGGTTGGGTACAACGGTCACTTGGGCAGATCCTTCCACGGGGTGTCTCGTTGTCCTCGCGCTTCCGGCGGAAGTCCGAGGACGCGCTCGGAGATGATGTTGCGCATGATCTCCGAGGTTCCGCCCTCGATCGAGTTGGCTCGATTGCGCAGGTACCAGTACCCAGGCTCACGGTCGAGAGCGTCGGTGAAGTCGGGCCGCCGCAACGACCAGTCGTCGTAGCGCAGCGCCTCGGGTCCCAGAAGGTCCAGCGCTAACGAGGCCGTCTCCTGCGCCAGGTCGGCGAATGCGAGCTTCAACCCAGAGCCCTCCGGCCCCGGAGCGCCGACCTCGAGCTGCTGCCCCAGGCGCACGCCGGTCAGCCGCAACGCCTCGGCGTCGACCCACAAGTCCATCATCGCGTCGTAGGAATCCGGATCCTGGTGCGCCTCGCTGGCTCGCCACGCGGCGACGAGGGGTCGGATCGGGCCGGACTCGCGGGGCGCAACAGCCCCGCCGATCGCCACCCGCTCGTTCATCAAAGTTGCCTGCGTGACCTTCCAGCCCGGCGCCGACCTCCCCAAGACGGTTAGCGTCCGGCACCCGGACGTCATCCAGATAGACCTCGTTGAACTCCGCTTCGCCAGTCATCTGCCGCAACGGCCGGACGTCGACCCCGGGGCTGTTCATGTCGCAGACGAATAGGACAGACCCTTGTGCTTGGGCAACGACGGGTCGGTACGGACGAGCAGCAGCGCCCAGCGGGCATCGTGCGCCAGGGAGGTCCAGACCTTTTGACCGTTGACGATCCAGGCATCGCCGTCACGCCGAGCAGACGCGCCCACGGCGGCCAGGTCCGACCCGGCACCAGGCTCGCTGAAGAGCTGGCACCACACCTCCTCGCCGGTCCAGAGCGGACGCATCCACGTCTGCTTCTGCTCCTCCGTCGCGAAGTGCAACAGGGTCGGTGCCGCCATGCCGAGCCCGATGACGTTGCCCTGCGGCGGTTGTCGGGTGCTCCGGCGGCAGAGAATGCCGCATCGACTGCGGGCTGAAGAGAGGCGTCGAGTCCTCTTCCTCCCAGTCCTTCCGGGAAGTGGACCCGCGCAGACCCGCATCGAAACGTGCTCGCAGAAATCAAGGCGGTCGGTCGTGGCCGGCGGGTGGGCGGCGAGAGGAGCTCCTCCACCGCGGTCCGCAAGCCAGCTGCTGCTCCAGTCATGTCCCCTACGTTCACATCCGAAAGCCCCTCTCGGGTGTCTCACATCGCAACGCCTCGCCCGTCGACCGCTCGGTTCGCCTGTTCAAGAAGTCGCACGGCACCAAGGCGCCGCCGAGGCTGATCGACCTCACCTAGTGCCATCCCGCCTCCAAGACCGTTCACGACGCGGCCCTCGATGCGACGGGGTTGGAGTGCGTCGCCGATGTGTACGCGGACGCTCAGATCTGGGGCTTCACGGCGAAGGGAAGCCGTGTTGTTCAGCAAGGAGGTGCTGACGGCCCTTGGCGCGTTCTGAGCAGACCACCCAGTCGTCCTACATCGAGACATGGCGCGCCTGCCGTGGTGGACAAGACTGAAGCGATGAGTTCATCACCGACCACCATGCGCGCCCTGCAGTACCTGACCTTCGGACAGTGGCCGGAGGTCGTAGAGGTGGAACGACCTCGCGCAGGCCCGGGCCAGGTCCTGCTGCGCATGACTGCCGCAGGCGTGTGCCACTCGGACATCGGCCTGCTGACACGCCCCCAGGCCGAATACCCGTACGGCGCACTGCCCCAGACGTTGGGTCATGAGGGCGCCGGCGTCGTTGCCGAGATCGGCGCCGGTGCAGCGGGGGTCCGGCTGGGCGACGATGTCCTCGTGTACGGGCCGCGCGGATGCGGCCACTGCCGCAGCTGCGTGGCGGGCGCAGAGAACCTGTGTGCCGCGGCCCCGAGACTTGGGCTGCGCTCCCCGGGCCTCGGCGCGCCCGGCACGATGGCCGAGTACTTGCTCGTCGAGGATCCGCGACATCTCGTGCCGTTGCACGGTCTCGACCCGGTGCAGCACGTCAGCCTGAGCGACGCTGGACTGACCCGTATCACGCACTGCGGCGGTCGTGGGAGCACCTGGCTCCTGGAAACGTAGTCGTCATCATCGGCGTCGGAGGTCTGGGGCACGTTGCCGTCCAGCTCGTGCCGGCCTTGACGGCTTGCGTCACGATCGCCGTGGACCTGGATGCATCCAGGCGCAGCCGTGCGCTCGAGCTCGGCGCCGATCATGCCGTGGCACCCGACCAGGCATCGGAAGTCGTCGCGCGACTCACGGGCGGCGACGGAGCCGCAGTGGTTCTCGACCTCGTGGGCTCCGTGCCGACAACGAGCTTGGCGACACAGATCGTCATGCGTGGCGGGGAGATCAACGTCATCGGGGTGGGACAAGGATCGGTCGAAGTGGGGTACGGCACGATTCCCACGGACGTCTCAGTACGGTTCCCGTACTCGGGCACCCGTCCGGGCTCTGCTCGACGTCCTGGCGCTGGCCCGCTCGGGCCAGATCTCGGTGGACGTCCAGACCTTTGACATCGACGACGCACCGACGGCCTACCGGCGACTGCGCGACGGCCTCGTGCCAGGCCGCGCCGTGGTGACCTTCTGACAGCCGCCACCCACTTGTCCGATGTCCCGAACTGCGACAACCCGCAGCGCCTCCGGGCGGTGAGGATTCAGGTGACACCAGTCACACGATCGGTCACCGGTCGAGAGAGGATCAGACATGCGTGCAGAACAAGTGCAGTCGAACGACGGCGAGGCGGATCGCCGGATGGCCGCGGATCAGCAGCGCGCGCGAGAGCTGCTCGGACATCTCGTCTCCAACCCAGAGGCCACGATGGATGACTACCGCAACCTCTACGAGGAAGTGCTCACCCAGTTCGTTCTTCCCGAAGATGCCGTCAGCGAATCCGTCGACGCCGGAGGAGTTCCGGCCTACTGGGTCTCCGCTCCCGGCGCTGCCCCCTCCCGTGTCGTGGTCCTGGTCCACGGCGGCGGATGGACCATGGGCTCCGCCAAGGGATACCGCGAGCTCGGATACCGGATCTCCGCAGCCTCGGACCACCGAGTGCTCGTCGTGGACTACCGTCTGGCACCCGAGCATCCATACCCGGCGCCCCATGAGGACGTACTAAGCTGCCTACCGCTGGGCTCGCCGGCAAGAGGGCGTCCCTCGGTCGCGCTGGTCGGCGACTCTGCCGGGGGCGGACTGGTCGCCGGGGCCGCCTTGGCTCTGCGCGACGAGGACGTGGAGCAGCCGACGTGCATCGTGTTGTTCTCGCCGCTGCTCGACCTGGCAGGTCAGAGTGTCTCCCTGGTGGAACGAGCGCATCTTGATCCGTTGCCGGCTGCTGTCCTCGTCGAGAACATGGGTGGCGCCTACCTCGGTGGGCGCACGCCGCAGGAGACACCCTTCGCCTCGCCACTGCACGCAGATCCGCACGGGCTCCCACCGGTCCTGGCGTTCTCCGGCACGGATGAAGGTCTCCACGACGACGCCGTCCGGTTCGTGGAGAAGGTCGGTGAAGCTGGCGGTGATGCCAGCTACATCGAGGGCGATGGCCAGATTCACATCTGGCCGCTGTTCAACTTCCTGCCTGAAGCCGCGACCGCGGTCGCCCAGGCCGGTACCTTCGT
Organism: Aeromicrobium sp. UC242_57; assembly: GCF_044452305.1. Taxonomy (NCBI): domain Bacteria; kingdom Bacillati; phylum Actinomycetota; class Actinomycetes; order Propionibacteriales; family Nocardioidaceae; genus Aeromicrobium; species Aeromicrobium sp. UC242_57. The sequence goes on from NZ_JBIOAM010000002.1 coordinate 482,966, forward strand.
GGGCAAGCACGCCCGTTGAAGTCTTAGACACCCGGAACGCCAACCCCACACCTAGAAGGATGCACCTGATGACGATTCACGTACTGCTCCAGGCGAGCTGAAGAGCGACGATCTCTCGGCCTCGTACGCCGGGGTCAAGACCACGTTGGCCGAGACGCGCCCGCTACCCCGGCGCCGAGTCCATCGAAGCCTGGGTCGACGCGGAGGACGACAAGAAGGTGGTGGTCGTCGAGTCCTGGGAGTCCAAGGAGGCTCTCCAGGCCTACCAGAGCTGGCGCGCGTCCGACGGCGTCCCCCACGCGCTCATCGCCGCACTGGCAGCGCCGCCCGTGTCACGGGAGTTCACGGTCCTCGACATGGACTCGAGTCCGCTCCCGCAGCGCACCCCTCGGTCAGACGGCGGTGTAGCCGCCGTCCACCACGTGGATCAACCGGTCACGAACGACGCGTCCGGCGAGACCAGGAAGGCGATCATCGCCGCGATCTCGTCCGCTGTTGCCAACCGACCGAGGGGGTGCGCCAGGACGGTCCGCTCCCGCACAGCGGCATCTTGATGGCTCAGAAGTGGAGTGTCGACGAAGCCCGGCCCCACGGCGTTGATCCGGATGCCGGACGCTGCGTGATCCAGTGCGGCCGCCTTGGTCAGTCCCACGACCGCGTGCTTCGATGCCACATAGGCCGCGCCACCGGACGTTCCGACGACGCCCATGACGGACGCGACGTTGACCACCGACCCAGATCCGGCGGGTCCCATCACCGCGAGCCGGCCTCGAGGCAGTGGAAAACCCCGTCCAGGTTGACGCCCATGACCTTGCGCCAGTCAGTGACACCCATCTCGCCCACACGCTTCTTGACTGGTACGCCGATACCGGCATTGTTGACCGCGATGTCCAGCCGTCCCGACACCGACATCGCTGCCTTCACCATGGCCTCGACCGATGCCATGTCGGTCACGTCGACATGTACGGCGGAGCCCCCCGAGCTTTCCTGCCAGCACACGAGCGTCGTCGACAGCGACGTCGGCGACCACGACATGCGCTCCACGTGCGGCCAGGCGGCGACACGTAGCCGCGCCGATGCCCGACGCGCCGCCGGTGACGACGGCTACCTGACCTGCCAGATCCTCGATGATCATGCCCAAGCCCCTTCTGGTGGATGAGTCGCCATCGTGTCACCGCACTCTCGCGGCTGGTTGTTGCACGTTGGCACACCGGCGCTGCACCTCGGGGCTGCCCTCCGGTCGGCATGAGTGGGTCACCCTGTCGCGCGATGGGACATCTGATGCCGACGCTGCGGTCCTAGCGTGGAGCCGTACCCGTCCGACAAGGAGTGAGATGACCGCGACCCGCGCCCAGCGGACCCGACAGGTGGCACCCGTCCACATCATCGGTCTGGCTGCAACCCCCTTCCTGCCCGAGCAGGATGCGATGCTCGACGAACTCGTGTTCGACGCCGTTCACGCTGCTCTTCGCGAGTGCGGCCTGCGGAAGCAGGACGTCGGACTGTCCGTCACCGCTTCCATGGACGTGCTGGACGGCCGCAGCATCTCTAGCGGCCTGACCAACGCAGCCGCCGCCGGCTATCTCAACGACGCGTACCGCGTGGAGGGCGACTCTGGACTGGCCATCATCACAGCCGCCCAGGCGGTCGCCGCTGGTGACGTCGAGGTCGCGGTCGCAGTCGGAGTCCACAACCCTGAGACACGATCGGCCGATAGTCGGACTCGCCGCTCGTTCATCGAGCAGATCTCCAACCTGGGCTTCGAGCCTCACTTCGACCGGCCCATCGGACTGACCGCAGAGACGATCTACGCGCTGCACGCATCCCATCAGCTCGAGAACGGTGGCCTCGATCTCGACGCACTCGCAGACTTCGCCGCGGACGAGCTCACCCGTGGCAGCGACCGGCCCCGGTCGCTGCGCCGTGAGTCCTCGACTCGAGCCGGTGTGCTTGCATCCCCCCGCATCGCCTGGCCGCTGCACGATCTGATGCTGCCGGGACACTCGACCGGAGCAGTTGCCGTGGTGCTGGCGTCACCGGCTCGGGCTGGTCGGGCCTTGGGACGCTCGGCTCGTCTGACCGGACTCGGGCATGGCACCGGCCAGTACACCTGGTCGGGCCAGTGGCTGAGCGATCCGGGGGCACCCACCCGCCGTGCCGCGACGATGGCCTATGGACAAGCGGGGATCGTCCCCGAACAGATCGACCTGGCCGAGATCAGCGCGCCGACCCCTGCGTTGCACCACCCTTACCTCGACGCACTCGGCCTGGCACAGATCCTTTCCGACGAGCAGGTGAACGCCAGTGGTGGCCTGCGCAGCAACTTTCCGGGCCTGGCCAACGGTGCCCTGCGACTTCTAGAGGCGGTGGAACGGTTGGAGCAGAGCGGCGCCTCCCGGGCGGTCGCCCACTCGGTCGACTCCGAGACCGGGACCGTGTCCGAGGACGTCACCGTGATGGTTGTGGAGGCCGCCTGATGTCGTACAGAGCAGCAGTTGTCGGCGTCGGCCTGACCGACGCCACCTCCCCGCGCAAGCAGACCCTCTCCACGATCGAGCTGTGTCAGCAGGCCGTGCGGGCGGCCTTGGACCATTGCGGCGCCGATCCGGCCACCCTCGACGCCGTGGTGATCGGAAACATCGACGGGTTCGAGGGCACCGTCCTCGGCGGCAAGCACCTGACCCGCCTGCTGGGCATCGGCGCCGACCTTCCCATCGTGATCATCAACACCGGCGGGACCACGGGCGGCAACCTGATGCAGGTCGCGGCGCGCATGGTCAGGTCCGGCACACATCGCCGGGTCCTCTGCGTGGGCGGCCCCACGTTCTTCGGCGCCACCGACCTGCAGAGTGCGATCAACACCAACTCGCCGATGATCGTCGAGCAGCCACTGGGTATGGGCGCCTATCACATGGGCGCATTCGCAGCGAGTGCCTACCAGGAGCGCTTCGGACTGACGACCGAGGACCTGGCAATCGTCGTCGTGTCTGACCACCGAAAGGCAGCGCAGAACCCGCATGCCCACCTCCGGTACGAAGTGACCGAGCAGGATGTCATCGACGGCCGACCACTCGCGTCGCCGCTGACCCAGCCGATGGTGTGCCCGGTCTCGGTATCGGCTGTCGCCATGATCGTGGCCGACCCCGAGTGTGTCGAGGACCTGACGACGACACCGGCGCTGATCCGGGCGATGGGAACTTCCAGCGACCCGTATCTCGGTGGCGGCAAGGGCGACTTCTCCGAGATGCAGAACCTCGCCAACCTGGCCAACCGCGTATATGCCTTGGCGGATGTACGTGACCCACTGGAGGACTTCGACGTCGTCGAGATCTTTGCCCCCTATGCGCACATGCAGCCGATGCAGCTCGAGGCGTTGGGCTTCGCCCCGCTCGGCGGCGGCGTCGATCTGATCAGATCGGGCGTCACCGACTCAGGAGGGTCGCTGCCGACCAACCTGTCGGGCGGGCCGAAATGCACCAATGCCGGAGTCGCCGGTGAGCTCTCGCCATACGCCTACGCCGCTCTGCAGGTCATGGGCGATGCGCCCGGGGCCCTGCAGGTGGCCGGCGCACGCAGAGCACTGGCCCATGGCACAGGCGGATCCTTCTTCCAGTTCGAGAACCTCGCCGTCTTCGAGACGCTGACAAGGGAGCACTGACATGACCACACCCACCACTCAAGCGGTCGCCTGGAATCTCGGGTACGACATCCATCTCGGGGTCACCTGGAGCCGGTTCATGGAAGGGCTGAAGGACAAGAAGATCCTCGCCAACCGCTGCTCTTCGTGCGAACGCGTCTTCGTACCGCCGCAGGCGTACTGCGAGTCCTGCTTTGAAGCCACCGACGCGTGGCTGGAGCTACCGCCGGAGGGAACCCTCGAGGTCTTCACTGTCGCGTGGCACGGCTTTACCGGCGGACCGCCGGCGCCCTACGCCATCGGCGGCATCCGGCTCGACGGGGCGAGCACTCTCCTCATGCACTGGGTCGTGGGGGTCGACTTCGACGATCCGGCCAATGTGCGCAAGCACCTGCCGGTAGGCAGCCGCGTCAGAGCTGTCTGGGCCGAGGAGCGTAGTGGGCAGATCCTCGACATCGCCCACTTCGAGCGCATCGACGCCTGACGTGCACGGCAAGGCCCGGGCTCCAGGGGAGTCCGGGCCTTGCCGTGCACGGTGGACCGTCTAGAACGTGGAACCTGCGAGGTCGATACCGAGGGCGCGAACCTTGCGGTACAGCGTCGACCGGGCGATGCCCAGCGCATCGGCTGCGGCCTTCTTGTTGCCGTCCACCGCCTCCAGTGCCTGGATGATGGCTTGAGCCTCGACCCGTTCCAGTCCGACGAGCTGCCGGCGGGATGCCCTCGCCTTGACCGATGCCGGAAGGTCGGCCGCCGTCACCCGATCCTTGCTGCCGTCCTTGATGATCGACCGAACCAGCGAGTCGAGCGCTGCCACGTTGCCCGGCCAGCTCGCCCGCGAGACCGTCTGCACGACGTCGGAAGTCCAACGGCTCCGGCGCATTCCACCCGTGACACGCCAGGACAGTTCCTCGAGCAGCACCGCGATGTCGTCCGACCTGTCAGCCAGCGACGGCACCGCGACCTCGACGTCGAACCACCCGAGCATCGGTGACTCCATGCCCGCGCCTCGAGGCGCACACGTCGCCACGACCCGAAGTCCACGTTCGCGGGCATCGCTCAGGGCCGCGTGTACCGAGCTGGCGATGGTCTCACCGATGTGCTCCACATGCGTCAACAGCACGGCCTTCGAGTCGCCGCTGGCGGCTCTGGAAAGGTCTCCCAGCCAAGCCCGCTCGTCGATGGTACGAAGGCCCGAGGCATCGACCGTCACGATGTCGTCGACGCCTTCGGACTGCAGCAGCGCTCGACCTACCGAGGTCTTACCGGTTCCCCGCTCGCCCACCAGGACCAGGGTTCGGCCGCCCAAGGTGCTGAGCTTGCGACGCATGTCGGTCCAGGCTGGACTCTGTCCCACCAGGCCCGGCAGTTGCCGCGGCTCGCTCGGGATCGTCAGCCGTCCGCTGTCGGTCGGCTCCGTCTGCAGCGGGCGCAGCCGCACCAAGGCGCCGACTGTCGCGCCGCCGTCGAGCACGGGGTCGGGTGCGCATCAACGCACTCGTGCCGTCCGACAAGGTGATGGTCGACTCGGCATCGACGACTCCCGACTTCATGCCTTGTCCTGCGCGCTCCCACAGCATGGCCTGATCCACTGGGCTGAGCATGCGCGATGCGGTGGCGTTGCTCACGATCGTCTGGTGGTCGAGGCAGACAACGCCCTGGCGGGCGTCGTGGCTCTCGGCCATGTAGGCCATGAGCAACGCCTGCTCTCGACTCGACAGCGCCTTGACAAGGAGCTTGCTCGATCTCGCTCGCCAGGTCCGTCACCCAGGCCAGGAGCAATGTCGAAGTCTGTTCGACCCGGCAGGTCAGATCAAGGGTGCCGATCACGCGCCGAGTGACGGGGTGACGTATCGGAGCGCCCGCGCAGGTCAACAGCACCGATTCCTCGAAGAAGTGCTCGGGTCCAACGACGATGGATGCCCGCCCGGTCTCGAGCACCATGCCTCCACTGTTGGTGCCGACTGCAGTCTCCGCGAAGGAGAATCCGGGCAACACGTCGTGATGGTCGAGACGGCGCTGGAACGCCGAGTCCTCGACCCATCGCACGAGCAGCCGACCGTTGTGGTCCGTCAAGGCGATGCTGGCTGCTGCGTCAGCGAAATGGTGGCGACGTGGCTCGATGACACGGCGAGTCATCTCGATGAGCTGTTCTGAAGGAGCTGGCTCCTCGAAGGCCGGACGAGATCGTTCCGGTTCCAGTCCGTACATCAGCGAGCGACGCCACGATGCGACGATTCCGGGCCGTACGCCGTCGAAACCCTCCGCCGCTCCTCCCGTGCTGAGGAACCGCTCGCGGAGGGCGAGCATTGAACGAGTGCGATCATCGATCGTCATGCGGTCCTCCTGACACCTTCGGGGTGCCCAAGCACGCTGTGCAGCGTGACCTGGGTTACACCACTCTACCGTCTACTGACATGGTGTCAAGAGGGTGTTTTGGCTGCCTTTCCCATGGCAATCAGACACGCGGTAAGCAAACTGTGAACCTGCTCCTTCTGAAGCACGTCCTCCTGCAACCAGGCCGCTGTCGCGGCAGCGACCATCGCCTGAAAGGTCTTGACCATGGCCTGATGTGCCGGGTCTGACGGGTCCAACCCCACCACGACCAGGAGACGCCGCTCCCAGGCCTTCATGCTGTTGGCGAGAACACCGCTGACCAACGGGTCAGGACTTGCGGCCGCGTGCAACATCGTCAGGAACGTCTGCTGATTGCGTTCCACAGCGTCGAGCCATCGGTGGAAAACCGACGAGACCCGATCCTCCACGGTCTGGGCGTTCGTCGCTGGCTCGACGACGTCTGGGATGCGTGAGAAGTGCTCGATGATCTCGAGGAAGAGGTCCCGCTTGCTGCTGAAGTGGTACAAGATGTTCGTCCGCGTCGTGCCCGCGGCTCGGGCAATGTCGCTCGTGGACACTGCCTCGTAGGGTTGCGCGGCGAACAGCGTCCTGGCTGCTGACACGATCTGACCGCGACGATCGTCGGCGTCCAAGCGGGTGCGGCGGGCCGAGGGAGGGGGCGGGGACACGAGGTTCACCTTAACGTCAGTCTCGACTACCCCTACCTCGACGCTTTTCACATCGCGAGCCCGCCATCGACCGGGAGGACGATGCCGGTGACGTAGGAGCTCTCGTCGGCGGCCAAATACCCGACGGCCGTGGCCATCTCGGCAGGCTCCGCAAATCGTCCTGCGGGGACGCTCGCAGTCATGGCCGCAAGCCGTTCCTCCCCCACCGCTGTCACCATCGCCGTCGCTGCGTTAGGGGAGATCGCGTTGACCGTGATCCCGAAACGGGCGGTCTCCTTTGCCACCGTCTTGGTGAAGGAGACGATGCCTCCTTTGGCCGCAGCATAGTTCGCCTGGCCGATCGTCCCGTGCAGGCCGGTGTACGACGTGACGTTGATGATGCGTCCGAATCCGGCCGCCCGCATGACCGGCACGGCGGCGCGGGTGAGGACGAAGGTGCCCTTCAGGTGCACGTCGATCACCGCCTGCCACTGGTCGTCTGTCATCTTCCAGACCACGGTGTCGCGGGTGATACCCGCGTTGTTCACGACGATGTCCAGCGATCCGGTCGAAGCGACGATGTCATCGACCGCAGCACCGACCTGTTCCCCGCTGCTGACATCGACGGCGAATGTAGAGACCCGTTCGGTACCGGCAGGCCACGACTCGTCCAGCGCCTGGGGATCGCGGTCGAGGATGGCGACGTGCGCGCCCGCCCGATGGAACATCAGCGCGATCTCTCGGCCGATGCCTTGCGCGCCGCCGGTCACGAGTGCGGTGCGCCCGGAGAAGTCGAAGGTGATGCTCACGATCAGATCCGCTCGATGATCGTGGCGTTGGCCATGCCGCCGCCCTCGCACATCGTCTGCAGGCCGTAGCGGCCGCCCGATGCCTCGAGGTTGGTCAGCATCGTGGTCAGCAGCCGGGTCCCAGAAGCGCCGAGCGCGTGGCCCAGCGCGATGGCGCCGCCGGCCGGGTTGAGACGCGATGCGTCCGCGCCGGTCTCGGCCAGCCACGCGAGCGGCACCGGGGCGAACGCCTCGTTGACTTCGAAGGTGTCGATGTCGTCGATCGAGAGACCAGCCCGCTTGAGCACCTTCTCGGTCGCGGGGATGACGCCAGTCAGCATGAGCAATGGATCGCTGCCCGTGACGGAGAACGAGTGGAACCGGGCACGCGGGGTCAGGCCCGCTGCTTCGCCCGCTCCTCACTCATGATCAGCACAGCCGACGCGGCGTCGGTCAGAGGTGAGGAGTTGCCCGCCGTGATGCTCCAGTTGATCTGGGGGAAGCGGTGAGCAAACTCTTCGGACTCGAAGGAGGCGCGCAGTCCACTGAGGCTCTCGGCCGTTGTCGAGGCGCGCAGCGTCTCGTTCGTGAGGTGGCGCGAAAGGTCGGGCAGGATCACCGGAACCATCTCGCGGTCGAACAGTCCCGACTCCACGGCCGCTGCGGCAAGCTGGTGCGAACGTGCGGAATAGTCATCGAGCTGCGTCCGTGACAGGCCCCACCGGGCCGCGATGCAGCTCTGCGGAGATGCCCTGACCGATCAGGCCCTGGGGGTACCGGTTCGCCAGCGGGCCCGCGACCGGGTCGCCACCGTGGGAGCTGGCTCCCATCGGGATACGGCTGATCGATTCGACGCCGCACGCGATGACGATGTCGTAGGCACCAGCCATGACGCCTTGGGCAGCGAAGTGCGCGGCCTGCTGGCTCGATCCGCACTGGCGATCGACGGTGGTCCCCGGAACTTCTTCGGGAAGCCCCGCCGCCAGGGCCGCGGTCCGGGCCACGTTGAGCGCTTGATCGCCGACCTGCGACACGCAGCCCGCGATGACGTCGTCGATCAACGTCGGGTCGACATCGTTGCGATCCAGCAGCGCTCGTAGGGTCTGCGAGAGCAAGTCGACGGGATGGACACCCGAAAGGGCACCTCCGGGCTTGCCCTTGCCTGAGGCAGTACGGACGGCGTCGACGATGACAGCACTGGTCACGATTTTCACTCTTCTCTGCAGCGGTCGGTTCGTCTCAAACGTTAGGTCCGGGACCCGGACGACAGGTGTCCCGTTCCGCTACGGCTGCGTCACGCGCGCCACAGATGAGCGCCTGGCCGGGTCAGCACGATGCTGGGCACGACGGTCTGACGACTCAGACGTGTCAGGCTCAGCGCGGCCTCCGCCACATCGGCGACAGGCAGCATGTGGTCCTGCGAGAGCGTGTCAGACAGCCCTTTGGTCATGTCGGTGGCCACGTACCCCGGGCACACAGCGGTGGCGACGACACCGCCTACCGACTCCTCCGTACTGATCGTCTCGCACCACGAGATCAGCGCGGCCTTGGTGGCGCCATAGGCCGAGTTGAGCGGTTCTCCCACGACGCCTGTGGTTGAAGCGATCGCGATGATCTTGCCGCCACGAACCGTGGAGCTGCCGGCCGTCCGCAGAAGCGGCAGGAGGTCTTGGGTTAATACGAATGCGGAGCGAACATTGACCATGTACATCTTGTCGAACCGGCGAACGGGGTAGTCCGCGAACGCCCCGATGTCTCCCATCCCGGCGTTCAGCACCAGCACGTCGAGCCGCTTGAAGTGGTCGGCGTGCTCGTGCGCCAGGCGCCGGACGTCGTCCTCGCTCGACATGTCGGTGGTCACCACGAGCACGTCGACACCGTGAGCTTCCCGCAGCTCTGTGGCCAGATCGTCAAGGGCTTCACGGCCACGAGCGCTGATCGTCAGGTCGTGGCCTTCGACGGCGAGTCGTCGAGCGATCTCGGCACCGATGCCGCGAGAGGCGCCGGTGACGATGGCAGCTGGACGAACCTGGGCGCTCACTGGGGGGCCATCCGGATCGCTCCGTCAAGACGGATGACCTCGCCGTTGAGCATCGCGTTCTCGACGAGATGAGCAACGAGGGCGGCGTACTCGTGGGGCTGTCCCAGCCGCGATGGGTGCGGCACCTGGGCCGCCAGCGACGCCCGGATCTCGTCGGACAGTCCCTCCAGAATGGGAGTCTCGAACATTCCGGGAGCGATCGTCATGACTCGGATCTGATGACGAGCAAGGTCACGGGCAATGGGAGAGTCATCCCTGCGATACCGGCCTTGGATGCGGCGTACGAGGCCTGGCCCACTTGGCCGTCGAACGCGGCCACGGAGGCGGTGTTGACGATGAGGCCACGCTCGCCGTCGACCAGGGCGCTCTTCGCGATCTGGTCCGCAGCGAGCCGGATGACGTTGAACGTCCCGACGAGGTTGATCTCGATGACCCGCGCGAACCTGCCGAGGTCGAGCGGCCCGTGTCTGCCGATCGTCCTGGCGGGGTCACCGACACCCGCACAGTTCACGGCTACCCGCAGATCACCCAGCTCTGCAGCTGCGGCGACGGCGGCCGACACCTGATCTGCATCGCGCACGTCAGCCGGAACGAACTGTGCGGCCGCACCGATCTCTGCCGCACGCGCAGCGCCCTCGGAGCTCGGGAGGTCCACCAGGACGACCTTGGCTCCGCGCTCGACGAGCCTCTTGGAGGTCGCGAGGCCCAGCCCTGAGGCTGCTCCGGTGACGAGCGCCACCGATCCGTCGATATTCATGGGTTCTCCTGTCCGGCCGGACTGGTCCGGGCCATGTGTCGAGTGGGCCTGAGCGCCGCGATACCCGCGGCGATGAGATCGGGCACTGCGGCCCCTGCACCGGACGCGTCCTCACCGGAGGCTCCCCGGTCGTGCCGGTGCTGGATGCCCGCGGCGATCACGGCGAGCTTGAAGTGAGCCAGGCCCAGGTAGAACGGCCAGTCCCCCAGGTCGTCGCCGGACACCGTCGCGTAGCGATCGGCCAATGAGTCGGCATCGGCCATGCGCGCGCTGGTGCTGGCGGCCGGCTCGCCGACGACGTGGTCGAAAGCGGGATGCCGGTACGCGCAGGTCATGGCGAGGTCGGCCCGGGAGTCTCCCAGCGTCGACAGCCCCAGTCGACCACAGCCTTGATCCTCCCGGCATCGTCGTGGTCGACCATGGTGTTGTCGATGCGATAGTCGCCGTGGACGATGGCCGACCGCCGCTCCGCCGGCACTCGTTCGGTCAGCTGCTGGTGCAGCCGATCGACGTCGGTGCTCCCCTCTCGGCTGACGAGGTCCCACTGCCGACGCCAGAGCGCAACCTGGCGCCCGACGTACCCGGGACGACCAAACCCGGCCAGTCCGACCTCGGCGGGTTCGATCGCGTGAAGCTGAGCGAGCACGCGTACCAGTCGTCGGCGCACCGATCAAGCTCGGCGTCGTTGATCCGGACTAGGTCGGACTGCGTCCGCAAGGTCCGCCCGTCGACGTGGCCGACCACCACGAACGGGGCACCCATCAGTGCTGGATCGGTACACATCAACAGCGTCGGCGCGACCGGCACCTCCGATCCTTGAAGTGCGGCCATGACCGTGAACTCTCGTTCGACGTCATGCGCCGAAGGCGTCAGGCCGGCGGTCGGCGGTCGTCTGAACACCCACATCGAGGCGTCGTCGAGGATGCGATATGTCAGGTTCGATCGCCCCCCGGCGATGACCTCAGCCCGCAGATCACCGACGATGTCGACCTTCTCGGCCAACAGCGGACGCAGGACGGCAAGATCGAGCCCCGGAAGATCGTGGCCGGACCCCGCGTGAACGGGCGGCGTCATGCCCGTTTCCCGGCGTTGCGAACGGCGCGGCGGGCGATCGACCAGCGATGAACCTCTGAGGGCCCGTCGTAGATGCGGAACGGGCGCACCTCGCGCATGATGCGTGAGATGGGTAGGTCCTCCGACACTCCCATGGCGCCACACATCTGAGTCGCGCGGTCGACCACGCGGGTGAGTGCCTCGGCGACGAAGGTCTTCGCTATCGACACCTCCTGACCCGCCCGGCCGCCACGGTCAAGCTTCCCAGCAGGCGCGCAGGATGAGCGCGCGCGATGCGGCAAGATCGATCTCGGAATCGGCGATCATCTGTTGGACCATGCCGAGATCGGAGACGAGACCGCCGAAGGCCTGGCGCTCACCGACCCAGGCCAGCGCCACGTCGTGAGCGCGCTGTGCAGCGCCGAGCCACCGCATGCAGTGCGTCATGCGTGCCGGGCCGAGTCGCACCTGCGCGTAGCGGAATCCCTCGTCGACCTCGCCCAGCACATCGTCCTGGGTGACCCGTAGCCCGTCCAACGCCACGACGCAGTGGCCGCCGATCATCGAGCGATCGGTTGTGCGGATGTGCCGTGTCACGTCGAGCCCCTCAGCCTCGGCGTCGACGAGGAACATGGTGGCTCCGCCGGCTTCGCCGACCTCTCCGGAGGTACGAGCCATGACGATGAAGAAGCCCGCGCCGTCCGCGCCGGTGATGAAGTGCTTCTGGCCGTCGATACGCCAGCCGGCGCCGTCCTTTGTCGCGACGGTGTTGAGCGCGCCCGGGTCCCGAGCCGGCACCCGGTGCCGGCTCCGTCATCGCAAACGCAGAGCGGATGTCGCCGGCCGCCAACGGGGCCAGGTACCTCTGCTGCTGCTCGGGCGTCGCCACCTCGGCCAACAAGTGCATGTTGCCCTCGTCAGGGGCAGCGATGTTGAGCGCCAGTGGTCCGAACACCGAGTAACCGGCCGCCTCGAAGACCGGGGCGCGCTCCGTCATGGAGAGACCGTGGCCGCCGAGCTCCACGGAGACATGGGGTGCAAACACGCCGGCCTGGCGCGCGGCGGCCTGGAGCTGAGCTCTCAAGGGCTCACCGCCATCGTCGATGACGCCGTCGATCGCGTCCTCGGCCGGCAGCACGACGTCGCGAACAAGCTGCTCGGTGCGGGAGACGAGGTCACGCACCGCGTCTGTGGGCTGGAAGTCAATCGGCATGCGAATCCTCGGGTCAGCGATACTGCCGGCGCAGCACGGGTCGGTCGATCTTGTTGGTGGCGGTCCTCGGGATCGCGTCGACGACCTCGATCCGTCGGGGCCGCTGGAGTCCGCGCAGCTCGAGCCTGCTCTGGCAGTAGGCGGCGATGTCCTCTGCCGTCACACCGGGGCGGGACGGCACGATGATGGCCGTCACCTGCTCGGAGAGACGCTCGTGCCTGGTGCCGATGACGGCGACCTCGGCGACGAGCTCGCAGCCCTGCAGGAGATTCTCGATCAGCTGGGGGTAAAGGTTCTCGCCCCCGCTGATGATCATGTCGTCGGTGCGTTCGATGTAATAGAGGAAGCCGTCGTCGTCCGTGCGCACGATGTCGCTGGTGCGGAACCAGCCGTCGACGAACTTGACTGCGTTGACTTCAGGGAGCCGCCAGTAGCCCGGTGTGACGGCGTCGCCACGGACCCAGAAGCTCGCCCTCCACGGCGACGTCCGAAGGGTTGTTGCTGCCCAGGGCCACGATCCGGTGCTCGACGATCGAGGACAGGGGCCGACCGAGCGTGCCCTCCCTGCGTGCTTCGTGCAATGGCTCGCAGATGGCGAGGCCGGCCTGCTCGGTCTGACCATAGATGTTCACCGGCACCACACCTGTTGCTCGTGTGAAGGCTTCGAGCCGTGCTGCGGGTAGCGCGCTCCCACCCACAGCGCACACGCGGACGGAGTCGAGGTGGCGTCCCGTCTCATGCGTGTTGACGATGTCGATCATCATGGCCGGAACGATGGCGAGCACGGTCGGCTCGAGCGACACCGCCAGTCTGAGGTACTCGTCGACAGACCACTTCATCAGCGTCACCGTGGCACCGGCAAGCAGTGCCGGCAACGAGATGAGCTGGAGACCACCGACGTGGAACAGCGGAGTGCAGACGAGCGCGTGGTCCTCATCGGTCATCTCCCAGACATCCATCGTCGCCTCGCTGGCGGCAACCGTGTTGCGATGTGTCTGACGCACGCCCTTCGGTCGGCCGGTGGAACCGCTGGTATACATCAGCACGGCGTTGTCGTGGTCCTTGCGCGGGACCGTCGTCGGGAGTGGATCGGTGGCGATCACGTCGTCGAAGGTGACGACGGCGCCGTCTGCCGGGCCCGTGGAGATGATGCGTGCGGCCACCTCCAGGCCCTCGAGAGCCTCGCGCACAGTCCCGACGGCGTCAGGCCGGGTCAGCACCCACCGCGTCTCGGAGTCTTCGACGGCATGACGAATCGCCGAGGGTGCGAACAGCGCGTTCAACGGCACGAAGACGCCGCCGGCCTTCCAGATGCCCAGGACCATGGGGAGGTACTCGGGCTGGTTGTGCAGGAAGACTGCGACCCGCTCGCCCGGCTTGAGTCCCTCACGAACGAGGTAGGCGCCGATGCGCGATGCGCGGTCGAGCAGTTCCTCGTATGTCAGCAGCACGTCCTCGGATCGCAAGGCCAGGTGCGTCCCGCGACGTCGTGCGACCCGTTCGATGACGGACAGTACGTTCATGTGTGCATATACCTTTCGTCGCGTGCTCCTGCACGCTAGGTCCACATGATCTGGGGCCGATGTCCCAGATCAGAACAGGGCTCAAACGGCGGTGTAGACGTACACCACGTCGACCACGCAGGCCGGCTTCTCGGCTCCGTCGATCTCGACCACGAACGAGATGAGAGCCTGCGTCCCGGTGCCCTTCGGTGTGATTCCGGCGAGGGTCGCGGTCGCCCTGATGCGTGAACCCACGAGAACCGGGTGGGGGAAGCGCAGCTTGTCCGCGCCATAGTTCACGACTGACGCGATGTTCTGCACCTCGAAGATCTGTTCCGCCAAGATCGGCACGAGCGACAGGGTCAGGTAGCCGTGAGCGATGGTTCCACCGAAAGGACCGCCCGCTGCACGTTCGGGATCGACGTGAATCCACTGGCGGTCTCCGGTCGCATCTGCGAACGCATCCACCTGCTGCTGGGTCACCTGCCACCAATCGCTGGTTCCAAGCGACTGGCCGACGGTGGCGCTGAACGTGTCCAGATCTTCAAAGACTGCGGGCAAGACGACTCCTCATGACATGGAACTGGCGACGGACCGCTCAGGTCCGTCGCCAGTCTCGCCGCACTGTGTCAGCGCCGGGTGTGGCCGTTCGCTACACCCGAGCGGGTCCGTTACGGAGTCAGGACGCCCACCTTGTCCGCTCCCAGGTCGGAGTAGTACAGCGAGGTGCCAGGCAGGCAGTCCCCATCCTGGGCATCGTCGATCGGACGCTGGCACGAGATATCTGCTGGCATCGAGAGCAGCGACGTGGAGCTGCGTCCTCGTCACCTTGCCGGTGACAGGATCCACGCGGCCGACGCCCCGACCGGTCAGCATCGTGAAGTACATGGCGCCGTCCGGGCCGGCAGAGATCGTGAAGGGACTCGACGCCAACGTGGGCGAGTTGTACTCGGTGAACTTCTTCGTGACCGGATCGAACTTGCCCACCTTGTTGCCCACGATCTCGGCGAACCAGATGGTCTTGCCATCGGCGCCCGGGTCGATGTCCAAGACCTGCGCCAGAGGCGTCGGGTAGGGGTAGGACTCGATCTGCTTGGTGGTCACGTCGATGTTGGACAGGCGGTTCGAGCCCTGCTCAGAGAACCAGACCTTGTTGTCGCCGATGACCGCGATGTCCTGCGGGAGAGCCGCCAACCGGGGCAGCGGGAACTCCTCGAACTCGAAGGTCGTGGTGTCGAAGCGGCCGATCTTGTTGCCGACCAGCTCGGTGAACCACAGGGCACCGTCCGGACCGACCTTGAGGTCGGCCGGGTGAGCCTGCAGCGTCGGAATCCTGTGCAGCGTGATCTTCTTGGTCGCGAGGTCCATCTGACCGATGGCGTTGCAGCCCGGGCCGACCGCCGTGAACCAGATGTTGTTACCGGGGGCCCCGTTGATCGCGTACGGGACGCAGGCCGGGACCGGCATGGGATACTCGGTGACCTTCTTCGTGACGGGGTCGATGTTGCCGATGTTGTTGCCCGTGAGCTCGGTGAACCACATCTTCCCGTCAGGCCCGCTCTTCATGTCGGCCGGCTTGGCTAGCAGCGAGATCGGAACCTCCTCGAGCGTGGGGCCCGTGCTGCCGGCGGCCGATGCGGCGCGCTCCGAGCCAGCGAACGCGAGAGCCGCGATCAGCAGCGTTGCGACGGTTGCGATAGACCTGCGTCGTCGTGTCGTACTGGTGTAGTGCCTTGACATGGGAGTCTCCTAGGTCGGAATGTCTGACCCTTCGAACGTAAGCAAGGTCACAATCTGAGCGTGTCCCACTTCGGTACATGACACGGCGTCCCGGACGCGGCCGACGGGACAGACCAGACTGCGCTGCCCGGCGGACAGCTGTCCGCCGGGCAGAGCCGTGTGTTCCGCGGCTCAGGTACGCACGCGATTGAGGACGCTCGACATTCCTACTGCCACGACCAGGACTGCACCGTTGACGATGTCGCTCCAGGTGGGCGACAACCCACCCAGGATCAGCGCTTGGCTGACCCACACCAAGAACACACCGCCGATCAGCGTTCCCCACACCGTGAACTGACTCGACGACAGGACGACGGTGGAGAGGAAGGCAGCGGCGAAGGCCGGCAGGAGGTACGAGACAGCGACGTTCGGCACGGCGACGCTCTGAGTGGCACCCAGCACGACGCCCGACAGTCCGGCCAGGAATCCGCCGAGCACGAAGGCTTGAATCACGGTTCGCTGGACCGAGACGCCGGCCAGGGACGCAGCCGCCCGGTTCGAGCCCACAGCTCGCAGGTAGCGACCGTAGCTGATCTGCTGCAGCAGCACCCACAGCAAGAAGGTCACCGCAATCAGCGAGGCGACGAGCACCGAGATCGCGTCGAACCATGCGCGGATCACGAAGAGCTCGACGGCCAGGACCGACACGCCGATGACACCGCGCACGGACCACCAGACTGCGGTCGGCACCGACCTGGGCTTCCACCGACCGAGGGACAGCGCCGTGGCGACGGCACCCAGCACCATCAGCGCAATCAACAGCCAGTCGGGGCATTTCTGGGTGAACAGACCGAACTCCAGGAACCAGCTCGGCAGCGTAGGGCCGTCCACGGCCGGCGCGATCTGCGCACCGCCGGAGTACACCGATGACGCGCCGAGGAACAGGCCCCCAGAGCCCAAGGTGGCGATGAAGGTGTTGATACCCAGCACCTCGACCAAGATCCCGTTCAGAAGACCGCCCAAGATGCCCACAGCGCAGCAGATCAACAGGATCAAGCCGATTCCGAGATCCTGCTCGGTTCTCAGGCCGATGGTCAGGAAGGTCGTGAGGGTGGCCATCGATGCGATCGACAGATCGAACATCCCCGCGGTCAACGTCACCAGCGCAGCCAGGGCAAGCAGCAGGATCGGCGCGTTCTGGTGGATGTTGAGCACGCGAGCGCTGGCGTTCACGAACTCGCCGCCGAGCCAGATCGCGAAGGCTGCGAACAGCACGAGAAAGGCGACCAGCGTCACCGAGGACTGCACATGTCGCGCCGCCCGGAGACGCGCCGGTGACCGACGCGCGCCAGGCGCGTCCCCGCCAGTTCCGGCCGATGGTGTGGCGTCTTTCGGGGTCGCTGTCGAGTCGATCAGCTTCTCTTCGGGTGTGGTGGTCATAGGAGTGCCTCCATGTCGGCGGAGTTCATGAGATGGACGGGGCGCAGGGGGCCGAGTACGCCGTCCTCGACGGCCCCCACGCGGTCGCACGTGGCAAAGAGATCCTCGGAGTCGGAGCTGACGATGAGCACCGCTGCCCCGTCGTCCCGCAGCGCGTGGATCAGCCGGTAGATAGATGTCCGCGTCTCCACGTCGACGCCTCGAGTCGGTTCGCAGAGGACGAACAATCCAGGTTTGCGCAGCAGTGCTCTGCCGAACACGACCTTCTGCTTGTTGCCGCCGGACAACAGTCCGAACGGTGTCTCCACGCCGTCCGGGACGATCCCGAGCGTTTCTGCGACAGTTTCGGCGTCTTCGCACTCCCGGCGGGCAGCCAGCAGTCGTGTCCTGCCCCGCCAACGCCCTAGTGACGAGATGGTCAGGTTGTGCCTGACGCTCAGGTCTACGAATCCGCCCTGGGTCTCCCGGTGAGGCGGGACCAGCCCCACCCCGCTGTTACGCCTGCTGACGGAGCCTTCGAGCGCAGGCAGAGCGCCGGCGGCAAGCAGGGCAACGTCGTGGAGGCCCGACCCCGGCCAGGCCGGTCAGCCCGGACGATCTCCCCTGCGGCGACCTTCAGGTTGATGGGTCCCGCTCGCCCCCCGCGGGCGGCCGTCATGTCGAGCTCGATCGGTCCGAGCGTCCTCTCACCGACGAACACGCCTTCCTCCCCACCCGCCTCGACGGCTCGTGATGACTCGTGGGCGTACAGGAACTGCACGAGGGCGGCCCGGTCCAGTCCTCTCGTGGTCCGATCTGCGGCAATACGGCCGTCGAGGAGCAGGACGACCCGACTGGTTCCGTCGAGGATCTCCCCTAGTTTGTGACTGACCATGATGACGGTCATTCCCGCCTCGACCGTTGTTGCCAGCGCAGAGATCACTCGTCTCGCATCGCTGGGGGGCAGGGTCGAGGTCGCTTCGTCCACGAAGAGGATACGAGCGCCTCGAGAGAACGTCCGGGCAACAGCGAGCAGCGTCTTCTCTGCCGGTGAAAGGCTCCCGACCAACGCGTCGACCGAGATCTCGAGTCCCACCAGCTCCAGCGCGCGTTGTGACTCGAGGCGCTCGGCCCGCTTGTCGAGAAGCGGACCGAGACGCCCCAGCGTTGGTTGCCCGAGCCGCAAGTTGTCAACGACTGAGAGCGCATCGATCAGACCCAGGTCCTGATGGACGAAGCCGACGTCGTGGCTGGTTCGCAGGCTGTCCACCTGACGACCATCCACCAAGATTCGGCCCGAGCTCGGTGAAGTAGAGCCCGTCGAGGATCTTGATCAGGGTGGACTTTCCCGCCCCGTTCGGACCCATCAGGCCGACGAACTCACCCGCCTGGACATCGAGGTCGACACCTCGCAGAACTTCCGTTCGTCCGAACGATTTGCGTAGGCCCTGAACCGACAGTGTCGGCGCCGGAGCAATATCAGTCATCGCGATCTCTCCGCTCAGGCTTTACTTGGCGCCCCAGGAGGTCTGGAAGGCGCCCTTCCAGTCACCTTCCGGCACCCACGTATGGCGTGTAGTCGCCGGCGTTGGACTTGTCCAGCAACGTGCTGGGCATCTTCGACGCGTCCCACAGATCAGCCTTCGCCGAGATGCGCGCAGCAAGATCGACCGCGGACCAGACCTGGTACTCGTACGGGATGGCGAGGTCGGCGACGACCGGCTTGCTGCCGGAGGCGATGCCGGTGACCGGCGCCTCATCGGCATCGAACCCCGACACCGCGATATCAGTGCGACCCTGTTGCTTGAGTGCAGTGTCCATCGTTTGGGTGAGCCCGTCGTAGTACGCGACCGCGTCGGTCACCCCGCCGCCTGCCGCGTTCTTGGTCAGGAACGACGTCCACACCGGGGGCCCTGGAAGCACCGAGTCCGCCGCCGGGATCGTGATCTTCTGGATCTTGCAGGTACTGCACTCCTTGAAAGCCTCTTCGAGGCCCTTCACCCGGTCGACCACCGTCGCCTGCGCGGGCTCCTCGGTGATGACCACGTTGGCCTTGCCCTTGGTTCGGGCAATGATGGAGGCCGCCATGATGCGGCCCTGCTCCTGGAAGTCGACCGAGGCGTCCTCCACCCCCAGCCGTGCACGTCGGCCGGGATGTCGCAGTTCACGCAGGTGACCGCGACGCCTGCATCGATGGCCCGCTGGATGGCCGCCTTGACGGGAGTCAGTGGAGCGGAGACCAAGGTGATGGCGTCGGCTTTGTCCTGCACGGCCTGGTCGACCTGACCACCGAAGGTGGCGGGGTTCAGCGCGCCGTCGAGCGGTTGTCCGACGTCCCAGCCCATGGCCCTGTATGCCGTGACGGCCTCCTCGGACATCGCCTGGATGACCGGGATGGCGAAGCCTTGGGCGATGACGACGGCCTTCTTCTTGCCGGGGTCGAAGTCACCGGGTGGCTTCGGGTAAGTCTTGTCGGCGCTCAGCGCCTGGTCAACGACCACCTGCGCGGCAGCCACCGCCTCGTCGCTGCTGGAAGCGGACGATCCGGAGTCAGCGCTGGATTCGGCGTCAGAGGTTGCGTCGCTGGCGCAGGCACTCGCTCCGACAGCGACGAGCAGCCCACTGGCAACCGCCGCCGTCAGCTTGATACGTGTTCTGTGCATGGAATTCCCTTTTCGGATCCGGCCACCGTGGCGACCGCTCGGCTCTTCAAACACATCCGCTGGCCGGATGTGTCAGTTCCGGTTTCCCCCGGAAACCCGGCCACCATCGGCCGTCCGGAACCTCACGAGCGCCAGCGTGACACCGGTCACATGGAGCGCCGTGATCGATTTCGCTACACATCCGGTCCGCGGCGACAAACCCGACGTGCTGTAGCAAACCGGCACATCTGCTCGGCTCTGCCGCGCGACATGCTTCACGGACTCGCCAGCCGGATCCCGGCGTCAACCCAGGAGGATCGGTGAACCAAACCCCGGCGTACGCGCACGTCGTCGCCCTGCCCCAGACCTGGTCGACACGAGTGCCAGCAGAGTTCATCGACGAGAACGGGCACATGACCGTGGGGCAGTACGCCGTCCTGGGCGGGCACGGCACAGCGTCGCTCCTCGAAGCCGTTGGCGTAGACGACCACTATCGGTCCGCACGGCGCATGGGATTCTTCGTGGCGGAGCAGCACGTCACGCTGTCGACGGAGATCCTGCAGGGCAGCTCGGTCTCGATGCATCCTCGGGTGATCGGGCGCACGACTACGACCCTCCACCTGATCAGCTTACCTGGTGAACCGATCAACCCAGCAGGTATCCAGCTCGCTGGAAGAGACGCTCATTCATGTGGATCTCGACACGCGGCGATCCCGTCCCATGTCGGCGCAGATCGCCCGCAGTCTCGACGATCTCGTCAGTGAGGCTGACCGGCTGACGTGGTCGCCCCACCCCGCGGGCTGCATGAGGGACTCGCGGCGCCGGGCCGGCTAACGCAGGTAGTAGCCGCCGTCGACAGTCAGGCACTGGCCCTGGATCATTCGAGTCGGTCCGACACCAGGAACTCGATGGCATCCACGGCCCTCGATCTCGATGCGCCGACCGCTGGGATTCATCTCCGCGGCCTTGAGCAGACGCGCCTCGGCCTCACCGGCGGAAGAGCCGCTCTGATCGCATCGGTATCCATGGCCGAACCCATCACGCAGTTGGCACGGATGCCCGACGGCGCCGGCTCGACAGCCAGGTACCTGATGAGGATCTCGCCCAGTGCCTTCGGCGCCCCGACGGCGACGTACCCAGGCACAACCGCATGGCTCCCACGGCTGGTCACGAATATGACGCTGGCGCCTGCCGACATCAGCGGCAGCGCCGACTGGGTGAGAGCCAGCACCGCACTGCCGTTGGCCTGCACGGCGTCAGCGAAGGCGATCGGGTCGAGCGCGAGGGCCGGGCCAGGCAGCGATGTGTCGACGGCACAGTGCACCACGACGTCCAGCCGGGTGGTCACGGTCTGGACCGACCGGAGGATGGACCTGACTCCCTCGACAGTCCGCACGTCTGCCTTGATGACGTGCGGATTGGCCCCCATCGACTTGACCGCTGCGGCGGTTTCGTCCGCAGCGGCATCATCGGCGTGATAGTTGATGAAGACGTGTGCCCCCGGCCGGGCGAACCGCAGTGCCGTGGCCCTCCCCACCCCCTTCGAGCCACCCGTCACCAGGATGCTCATCGGACTGAGTCGGTCTGTGCTTCGAGCTCCCATCCAGCGGCGGCAGTGAGTCCACGCCGAACCGCTCGACGAGGTGCCCGGCGTCCGCGTGCATCGCGTGCCACTCGTCCGACTCAGCGCTTGTCGCCATGTCCTCTGGGCTGTCGAACATCATCTCCGCCACCCGGTAGAACGCCGGCTCCGCTCCGGCAAATCCGTCAGCCGTGCGTGTCAGGACGATCCGGCGCAAGAGCGGGACCTGAGACGCGAGTCGGGCGTGGACGTCCACGTAGTGCTTCTCGAACTCCGCCTCGTCCTTGGAATGGGGAGCCGACCAGTAGCCGATGAGCTTGTACATGTTGCTGTCTCCTTCGTCTGACCTTTCGCGGACGACCTGACCTACGATGCTTCGGCCTCGATACCGAGGAAGGCCTGCAGGACTCGCGGATCCTTCGCGACAGACGCCGAGGCCCCATGTAGGACGACCTCACCGTTCTCGAGCACGTAGGCCGTCGTGGCGACATCGAATGCGGCAGTGGCGTTCTGCTCGACCAGCAGGATCGAGATTCCTCGTGCGGCGATGTCGCGAATCGCCTCGATCACGACATCGACCATCACCGGCGCCAGGCCCATCGACGGCTCGTCGAGCAGGAGTACCTCCGGGTCTGCCATCAGCGCTCGACCGAATGCCAGCATCTGCTGCTGACCGCCGCTGAGCAGCCCGGACGTCGAGTGACGTCGCTCCGCAAGGATCGGGAACGAGTCAAACACTGTCGCCAATATCTCCGACGTGCGGGCACGGTCACGCTGCGCATATCCGCCGAGCAGCAAGTTCTCCTCGACGCTCAGCGGCGCAAAGACGCGGCGACCTTCCGGCACCTGCACGAGGCCGTCTCGACTGATCTTGTGTGCAGAGCGTCTGGTGATGTCGCGTCCCTTGAAGCGGATCTCACCCGACGTCACAGGCACGACGCCGCTGATCGCGTTCATCAAGGAGCTCTGCCAGCGCCGTTGACACCGACGACGACTGCGATCTCGCCCTCGTCCAGTGTCAGGTCAATTCCCCTGACAGCCGCGATCTTGCCGTAGTCGACCCGCAGATCGGTGATCTCAAGTAGTGACATGCTTCCTCCCGAGGAACGCTTCCTGAACGGCCGGCAGCCCAGCCGTTGCTGATGGCTCGCCCTCGGCGAGGATCTGCCCGAAGTTGAGCACGAACATGTGATCACTGAGGGACAGCACGAACTGCAGATCATGCTCGATCAGCAGCATCGTCAACCCGTCGTCGCGCAGGGTCGACAGCACCGTGGCGATGTCGTGCCGTTCACCGGCACTCATGCCGGCGACCGGCTCGTCGAGAAGCAGGATGAGCGGATCGGAGGCGACCGACCGTGCGATCTCCACCCGGCGCTGCATGCCGTACGGCAGCGCTGATGGCGAAACGTCCGCGAAGGGGTGAACACCCAGTCGCTCCATCGCTTCATCAGTAACGGAGCGTTGCTGACGTCCGGTCAGACGTTCGGCGCGCGTCGCCGCCCGGGCGTCGAGCCCGAGCATGACGTTCTCCCTGACGGTCAGCCGTCGATCAGACGAATGCCTTGGAACGTCCGGGCCAACCCCTGTCGATATACCTCATGGGACCCTGCCTCCGTGACGTCCTCACCGTTCAGGAGAATGTGACCTCCAGTAGGCGCGACAAGACTCGACATCGCGTTGACGAGAGTGGTCTTGCCTGATCCGTTCGGTCCGACGAGGGCGTGGAGATGCCCACTGTCGAGCTGCATCGAGACGCCATCGACTGCCTTGACTCCGCCGAACCACACGCGGACGTCCCGCAGCTCCAAGATCGTGGTCACGAAACGGTCTCCTTCTCGAGGGTGCTGTCATCTGCGGCCGCGCCGGTGTCTCGGCGAGACGCGCCCATCGCCCGGGCGCGGTCGCTCATGGCCGAGACGGTCCCGACGATGCCGTGCGGAAGGTAGATCAGCACGATGACCGTCAGCACTCCTTCGACGATCGCCCGCCACTCACCGATGGCACCGAGGTACACCGGCATCCATGCGAACACCACGGCGCCGACGAACGGGCCGGCCCAGTGCCAGGCTCCGCCGACAACCAGTGCGGTCAGCGCTGACACGACCACGGGGAAGCCGACGTTCTCGGGCGTGAACACCGTCAGCAGGGTCACCTGGCAGAAGCCGGCCACTGAACCGATCACAGCGCTCCACACGAACGCGGCCCGGTGCGCCCTCCGGACGTCGATCCCCAACGCGCCGGCCAGCGGTTCGTCGAGCCTGAGCGCCAGCAAGCTGCGGCCGCGCGCACCCCGCTGGCTGAGTGCATTGATGACCAGGATGCCGAGCACGATGAGAGCCACCGATCCGGTCGACAGGACGGGCGGGATCCCGTACATGCCGATGGGTCCGCCGGTGACACCGTCCCAGGCGAGGGCAGCGATGTGAACGAGCAGCACGAACGCGATGGTGGCCATCGCCAGGTACAAGGCCCGTAGCCGTGCCAGGACGAGGGCGAGCAGCCAAGACGCGATGACCGTGCCCACCAGCAGGACGAGCATCGCGGCCGGTGTGCCCCAGCCCTGGGTCGTGGTCAGGTAGCCGAGTCCGTACGCGCCGACGCCGTAGAACCCGGCGCCTGCGAAGGACAGCACGCCCGCCCGCAGCGCGACCTGCACGCTGGCTGCCAGCAGCGTGGCGACCAACGCTCCTTGGATGTACCCCTCATTGCTGCTCAACCAGTCAATCATGCGCGTTGCCATACCTTTCCTGCGACGAGTCCCTGTGGCCTGATGACCAGGATCGCGATGATGAGCACGAAGGCGAGCGCGTCCCTCACGTCACCGCCGAAGTAGTAGCCGGCCAACGTCTCGACCAAGGCGAGAGCGAACGCGAACGCCACGGCTCCCTCGAGGCTGCCAACTCCGGCCAGGATGATGATCGCGAACGCTTTCAGGAGGAATGCATCACCCATGTGCGCGTCGGCCGCCCCTAGGTAGAGCGCGAGAAGGACGCCAGCAAGGCCAGCCAAGGCCCCGCTCAGGGCCATCGCTACGGTCTGCAGACCTCTCGGAGAGATACCGGACAGGCTGCTGGCGGTGCGGTCGAACGCCACCGCACGCATGGCTCGGCCATGTCGGGTTCGCCGCACGAACAGGATGAGAGCAGCCGCCAGCGCCAGCGCGGCAACGAGAACCATGATCTGGACGTTCGACACCCGCACGCCACCAAGCAGGTACTGCGACCGCGGAAGGAGAGTGTCGGGCAAGGCATAGGGCTGATGGTCGCTGATGATCCCCGCGATGGTGACGATCATCGCCGCGACGGCGACACTGGCGATGAGCGTCCGCATCTCCGCATCGAGCTCGTTATGAGCACGTTTGCGGATCGGCGCGAAGGCCAGGCCCTCGATCGCGACCGCCAAGGCCGCACACCCGAGGACGGCGGCCACGAGCACCACGACGAGTCCAGCACCAGAGACATGCGTCGTGAGGACGAACGCGATGACTGTCCCTGCAGCGAAGACCGCCCCGTGAGCCAGGTTGAGCACGTTGAGAATTCCCCACGACAGTGTGAGACCCAACGAGAACAACGTGTAGATGGCGCCGAGGGCCACGGCGTTCACGAGTTGTTGTGTCATCGCGTTCGTCCTCTCGTCTAGGAGCTCAGTCGCCGTACGCGGCGAGGAGCGGCGCAGGCTGGTCGGGGGCGACGGTCTCGGCCGAGCCGTCCCATCGAACGAGCACGCCAGGTGTCACGGCCACACGATCCTTGAACTTGACCGGGTCGCCGGTCGCCCCGGTGAATCCTTCATCGGCGACCTGGCCCAGCGCCTTCTTGACTGAATCTCGTGTGACGTCGCCCGTGTCGATCTTCTGCAACGCCTTGGCCAGGAACATGATCTGGTCGTACCCGCCGGCCGTCGAGAACGAGGCCTGCTTACCAGTCGCCTTCTCGTACTCCGTCCCGAACGCAACACCCGACGCCCACGGCAGGTCCGCCGCCGGAATGAAGGTGGACGGGTAGAACGTGTCCTTGGCGGCGTCGCCGGCGGGCTTGAGCGCACCTGAGCCCAACGCGGTCGTGCCGTACAACGGGCCGTCGAACCCTGCGTCGCGAATCGCCTTGATCGAGGTCGTCACGGCAGGGCCAAAGGTCAGATCGGCCACCACGTCCGGATTGCCGTCGGCGATACGCGAAGCCGGCTGGGAGAAGTCCGTGTCAGCGGTCTTGATCGGCACCGTGTCGGTGATCGTCATGCCCAGCTCCCTTGACGATCCCAGGGATCGTCTCGGTGGCATTGTCGACTGCCGTCGGATTGTCACTCGCGTAGAGAATCGCCGTCGACTTGGCACCACTCTTGCTGAGGGTCTCAAGCATCGAGCGGTAGTACTCACCTTCGGACGTCGTCGTCCGGTAGACGTAGTCACCGGCTTCGACGATTCCATCGGAGCCGGACTGTCCGACGATGAACGGGATCTTGGAGCGCTGGGCGATGGGCGCCATGGCCAGCGCGTTCTGGCTGAGCAGCGCGTACATCACAGCGATGTCATCGGACTTCGCCGCCTTGGTGACAGCACCCACTGCCGACTGCTGCTCGGATGCGGAGTCGACGAAGGACACCTTGAGCTCGCGTCCGCCGATGCCGCCGTCTTCGTTGATCTGCTTCACCGCGTACTTGGCACCAGCAGCGAAGTCCTTGCCGTAGAACGCACCCGGACCCGACGTGTCGGCGATGTAGGTGACTGAGACGGTGTCGCCAGCGGCAGCGTCCGACCCACCGGACGTTCCACCACACGCTGCCACGAGGGCAAGACTTGCCAGGGCAGCGACAGCGCGACCTGGCTTGGACATGAGACCGATCATCGTGAACTCCTCGGGGTTGGCAGCGGCCTCCACCGGCCGCGCATCCTTCTGTGAGGAGTGTCACTATCTATCTGGGCCCGCAGGTGTCCCACATCGAACCAGTTCATAGCTGTGTCGCGATGGGACACCAGCGATTCCGCGGCCTCCGTAGCATCGGGAACCAGGCCATGTGGGGCCTGGTTCGGCCCGAACAAGGATGTGCGATGAGCGACGCTGCCCCAACGTCCCGCGGGAGTGTGAGCCTCGAGCGCCGCGGCCCGATCGCCTTGGTGACACTTGATCGCCCGCAGGCCCACAACGCCTTGACGGTCGACATGCTGCGGCAGCTCGCCGAAGCTGTCGACACTGCCGATCAGGACGACGACGTCCGCTGCTTGGTGTTGACCGGGGCCGGAGACCGGGCCTTCTCAGCGGGTGGCGACCTCGGGGGGCTCATCCCTCGACTCACCGCCGGCGAGCTCGACGTCCTGATCCCCGACCCGGCGAAGCGCTTCTTCAGCGACGTCTACACGCCGATCGTCGCCGCAGTGAACGGCATCTGCCTGGCCGGTGGGCTCGAGATCCTTCTCGGCACCGATATCCGGGTGGCTTCTGAGACGGCGACCTTCGGACTACCTGAGGTGCGTTGGGGCATCGTTCCTGGCGCCGGTTCGCACGTGCGGATCACCCAGCAGGTGCCTTGGACGGCGGCCATGCAGCTGCTGCTCACCGGCGAGGCCGTCGATGCCGCCCGTGCCTTCGGCATGGGTCTGGTCGGTGAGGTCGTGCCGACTGACGAGGTGCTCCCCCGGGCCATGGCCATCGCCGAGACGATCAGTCGCAACGCTCCCATCGCTGTCCGGACTGCCAAGGAGATCGCCGTCCGCGCCTGGGACAACCCCCCGGTTCGTGCTCGAGAACGGCTGAACGCCCGAGTTCTTGCCACCCGCGACGCTCGTGAGGGCCCTGCCGCCTTCATGGCGAAGCGCACCCCCCGCTACGAGAACCGCTAGATCCAGGAGAAACATGAGCATCGATCTGCCACCCACCGTCCACGGTCCGAGCCTCGACCTCGTCGAGTCAGTCTTTCAGGCGGTCGACGGCGTGGCCGCGGCCTTCCCTCGATCCACGTTCTTGCAGCGAGCGAGGGAGCAAGGTGCTGCGACCGGCTGTCGGGACGCCTTGGTCGAAGCTGACCTGCTGGCCATTGGAGTGCCGGAGTCCCTGGGCGGCGCCGGCGGCGGGCTGAGTGGGAACACCGCTGTCATGGAGGCCCTCGCACGCGCCGGGATCCCTCCGCTGCTGTACTCGCTGACCTCGTTCTCACGCGAAGCGATTCTCCGATACGGATCACCGGAGCAGATCAAGAAGCACGTCGTGCCGACCATCAGCGGTGAACGCAAGATCTGCTTCGGCGTCACCGAACCGGAGGCCGGTACCAATTCCTTCGCACTACGGACCTCAGCACGCAAGACCGAGAACGGGTACCGCATCAACGGGCAGAAGGTCTACATTTCCGGCGCGGACCAGGCCGACCACATCCTTCTACTTGCCCGAACGACCCCGGCCGGGACGGCGCTGACCCGCACGAGCGGGTTCGGGCTCTTCATGGTCGACCTGTCCTCACCCGGTATTCAGCTGAACCGGCTCGACATCGAGTGGTACGCCCCTGAGAACCAGTACGAGATCTTCTTCGACGACGTCGAAGTTCCGGACGAGGCATTGATCGGCACGGAAGGGATGGGGTTCGACTACCTCCTGTCGTGCCTGAATCAAGAGCGCATCATCATCGCTGCTTGGGCCCTCGGCCTAGGCAATTATGCGTTGGAGAAGGCCGTCGAGTACGCGAAGATCCGTGCACCGTTCGGCAAGCCCATTGGTGCCAATCAGGCCGTGCAGCACCCGCTGGCGTTGGCCAAGGCCGAGATGGAGGCGGCGCGTCATGTCATGTATGCCGCGGCCGCTGGCTACGACTGGGGGCAAGATGCCGCCGCCCAGGCCAACATGGCCAAGCTTCCTGGGCAGCCGTGCCGCACTGGCGGCCGTCGACGCTGCCATCCAGACCCACGGCGGCTCGGCCTTCGTCTACGAGACGGATGTCGCGACACTCTGGCCGATGATCCGCATCTTGCAGATCGCTCCCATCAACAACGAGTCAGTGCTCAGCTACATCTCCGAGCGAGTGCTTGGCCTACCCCGCAGCTGACCGGGTCCTGCCAGCGCAGCCCTGGCGGATCGGGGTCAGTAGGCCTGAACCGCCAGATCGATACCGAGCGCACGCATCTTGCGGTACAGCGTCGAGCGGGGCGATCCCCAACGCCTCGGCGGCATGGAATTTGTTGCCTCCCGCTTCGCGCAGGGCCTGCAGGATGGCTCCAGCCTCGATCCGTTCGAGGCCGGTCAGGCGTCGGCCAGTGGCCCTCACCATGACCTCGGGCGGCAGATCGCGGGCTCCGACGTAGCCCGTGCTCGATCCTGCGAGGGTCACGTCGACCACCGACGCAAGGGAGGCG
The DNA here is from genome assembly GCF_044452305.1 of Aeromicrobium sp. UC242_57. NCBI lineage: Bacteria > Bacillati > Actinomycetota > Actinomycetes > Propionibacteriales > Nocardioidaceae > Aeromicrobium > Aeromicrobium sp. UC242_57. The sequence continues at coordinate 511,663 of NZ_JBIOAM010000002.1, forward strand.
ACGTTTCCCGTCCAGTCCATGCGTGCCAGCGCCTGCAGAGCGTCGGACATCCACTCGACCCCGTCGAGGTGTGGATGCTCCCGGACGAATCTGCGGGTTAGCTCCTTGACCAGATCAGGAAGGTCTTCGAGTCGGTCCCTGACCGGCGGGACGTTCACGACGGCCACGAAGCGGCCGAGTATGACGTCCACCGGTCCCCCACGGCCTGGCCAGGTGGCAGAGGTGACGAGCAGGCGCGTGCCCGCAGGCAGCGACTCGATGACGCCCGTCACCTCAGCAAGGACCACCTCAGGCAGCTCGTCGACGTGCCGGATCAGCAACGCCGAGGGTGCAGTGTCGATCGCCTCACTCAGTTCTCGCGACCATCGCGCCGGATGTTTCGAGGCGGTCAGGGCGTCCAGCTCCGCGAGCGTGTCGCCCATCGAGAGTGCCCTGGCGACTGAGGCGCGACCCGTCCCTCGTTCTCCCACAAGAGCCAGCGGGGCCGACCCCGCGCCGAGCGCCTGCCTGCACATGCTCTGCCACTTCGATCCTGAGCCGGCCAGACCCGGAAGAGCCAGACTGCTCGACTCATTGGACATGTGGCGGGGACCGGCAAGCCGCTTGAGCCTCATGATGACGCCGACCACCTCGTTCCCGTGCATGACCGGCCGGCTCCGTACACGCAGTGTGAGACCACGGCCTACCTGGAGCAAGCCTGCTTCTACCTGCTCACCGGCAACCACGCGTGACGCGTGCTCCCACAGCACCGTCTGCTCTTCCACGCCGACCAGACGGGCCGCCGCCGCGTTGGTCACGATGTTCTGCTGGTTGATGGCCACCACTGCGTGACGACTGTCGCGGTTCTCGCTGAGATATGCCTCCATGAGCACGCGCTCGACCTGCGACGCGAAATGACCCGCCCGTCTATTGGTCTCCCGACCGAGCTCGGACACCCAGGACAAGGCGAACGGACTGGCGTCATCGGCATCTGTGATCAGGTGGAGACTTCCCACGACCCGGCGCGTGACGGGATGCGTGAGACAGGTACCTGCCGATACGAGGTGCTGCCAAGACCGCGCAAAGTGCTCAGGACCCTCAACGAACATCGGCTCACGGGACACGAGTGTCGACACGCTGCTGGTCCCGACCAGCCTCTCGGCCACGCACGCGCCCACGCGGATGCCCGCGCGAGCAACGGCATCGGACACATCTGCATCGCCGCTCCAGACGCCGAGAACGATTCCGTCCGCATCCGTCACCATCAAGGCGGCGCGAGCATGCACAAGATCGGCCTCGCGTTCGGTGGCCAAGCCCTCGATGACACCCCGGAGGTGTCGCTCCTCGGGCACCGGCCCCTGCTGAGGAGCCGCCGTGACCGGGTCGATCTTGTCCAGCTGCGCATCGTCGCCACGACTCGGCAACGAGGGACGTCGACTGACTCGTTCCTCGCTCGACGTCGTTCAGCAACAAGTCGCCTACAACAGTCATCTCACCCTCCCAATCGCCCGACGTGGTCCCATCGTCCGTCACTACTGACACGGTGTCAAGAGTGCGCTGGCAGGTACGCTCATCACTTACGTGCCTGCGCTGTCCCAATCAGAGACATCTCGAGACAGCCAACCGCGCCTACCGTGAGAGAACACCGCATCGATGGAGGATTCCGCACCGTGAACATCGCTACCTCTCTCCGCCGCGTCGGCCTGCACGCCCCGGAGCGGGTCGCCGTCCGCCACGGCCACGTCGAGCTGACGTACGCCGACCTGTTGGACCGAGCGGGACGAATGAGTACCTGGCTGCGGCAACAAGGCCTCGAGCCCGGCGCGCGTGTCGGAATCGTGATGCGCAACCAGCCGGAATGGCTCATCGCCACGTTGGGGGATCTGGCAGGCGGGCGGAACCCTGGTCCCCTACAACTACCTGTTTCACCCCTCAGCACTTCGTCACACGACCGAGGACGCGGGCGTGCAATGGATCATCACGACGGCCGCCGATGTGCCCCGTCTGAAGGAAGCACTCGCTGGTCTGCCTGCTGCGGATCGCCTCGTGTCGTTAGAACCGGCCGACGGCACGGCCGCGACGTGGGCCGAGGTCATGCAGTGCGTCAGCGACGACGACACGACCCCACGTCTTGACACCGATGACGCAATCCTCATGTATACCAGCGGATCGACTGGCCATCCGAAGGGCGTCCGGCAGACACATCGCAACTCCACGGCGGTAGCCGAAGCCGCGATCGACATCTGGTCCCTGACTGATCTCGACCACGCCCTGGTGTGCACCCCACTGTTCCACGTCGGTGGCCTTCAGCTCATCTCCCTGCCCACGCTGCTCGCCGGCGGGCAGGTCACCCTACGGCGGTGGTCCGTACGCGAGTACCTCGACGATGCAGTCCGTCTTCGACCCACGTTCACAGCCTTGGTGCCAGCCATGATGATCGACATCATCAACGAGCTGGACGGAACCCCGCGTCCGCTCGACTCCATCCGCATCTGCGCCATCGGCGGATCCGCACTCCGCAGCATCGACTGGATGCGCTGACGCGCCTGACCAACATCGTCGCGGTGAACATATACGGCCAGACCGAGCAGAGCGGCGTCTCGATCACCGAGCCCCCTCATGAGGCTCGGCGTGGCGGCTCTCTCGGCAAACCTCTGTCGCAGATCGTCCAGACGCGCATCGTGGCTCCTGTCGCACCACACACCGACGTGGCCGTCGGTGAGGTGGGCGAGCTCTGGGTCCGTGGGGATGCTGTGACACCTGGCTACTGGCGGTTGGAGGAGACGACTGCCGACAAGTTCATCGACGGCTGGTTTCGCACCAGCGATCTCGTTCGAGAAGCTGAAGACGGCTACATGTACTACGTCGATCGGACCGATGACTTGATCATCAGCGGAGGCGAGAACGTCTTCCCGCAGATGGTCGAAGGACATCTGGCTGCCTGCCCATTGGTCCTGGAGGTAGCAGTGATCGGGACGCCACACGAGCGCCTGTCGAACCAGGTCACCGCCATCATCGTGCCGCGGAACCCCGGCGTGACTGCGGAGGACATTGCGGCGTACTGCGAGTCGCAGCCCAACCTGCGCGGACTGCAGCGCCCACGCCGGATCGAGATCGTGGACGCCATTCCGAGGACAGCGACCAACAAGGTGGATCGACCGATGCTCAAGAGGGCATTCAGCTAACAACCCAGAGGCGGCGTGCATCACCAACCAGCTCGTCCATCCCTAGCCTGGTTCACATAGGTGGCGAGCATCGCGGTTCCGACCCGACCAACACGGTCCTCAGGGAGGATTGGCGAGACGACCCGAACAAGGAGCGTGCTTGTGATCAGCCGCGGGGGCTACGCCAGCACATGTCACGGCTCCGTTGCCGAAGCACCGCCGTCTTCTCAGTCCGCCCTTTCCCACGGCGAGTCTCATCCCGTTCTCTACCTGGCTCAACGCCGGGGTAGCGCCCGTGCAGGTCGCTAAATGGGCAGGACACAGCGTTGCTGTCCTTCTGTCGACCTACGCCAAATGTCTGGACGGGCAAGAGGAAGTCGCGCTTCAGCGCATTCAGGATCTCTTCGACAACCACCCGTGAGACACCCAAGATTCGTGCAGCCGCCTAGAACTAGCCGACAAATAGCCCAGACTTCCGTGGACAACCGGATATAGCCGCCTTCCGCCAGACAACGCATCAGGCCCTGACCGACGCATTTGCGCTGGTCAGGGCCTGATTGTCTTGCTGTGGCAGGTAGAGGGTTCGAACCTCTGTAGGCTGAGCCGTCTGATTTACAGTCAGATCCCTTTGGCCACTCGGGCAACCTGCCGGGTCGTTGCCGGGCAACGAGAAGAAACTCTATCGCAGCCGATTAGGCTATGAGAAACCAGATCCACTGAAGCGCACCAGGAGCACCGAAAATGGCCGATTCTTCCTTCGACATCGTGAGCAAGATCGATCGCCAGGAGGCCGACAACGCGCTCAACCAGGCGGTCAAGGAGATCCAGACCCGGTACGACTTCAAGGGCACCGGAGCCGAGATCAAGTGGAGTGGTGAGTGGGGCGTCGAGATCTCCGCGAACGCCGACGAGCGCGCTCTGGCCGTCCTCGACGTGTTCAAGGACAAGCTCATCAAGCGCGGCATCTCGCTCAAGTGCCTCGAAGAGGGTGAGCCGCGCCAGTCGGGCAAGGACGTCAAGATCACCTCGACGTTCACCGAGGGCATCAGCCAGGAGCAGGCCAAGAAGGTCTCCAAGCTGATCCGCGACGAGGGCCCCAAGGGCGTCAAGGTGCAGATCCAGGGCGACGAGCTGCGCTGCACCAGCAAGAAGCGCGACGACCTGCAGGAGGTCATCGCCCTGCTCAAGGGTGCCGACCTCGACTTCGCGGTCCAGTTCACCAACTACCGCTGAAGCGGTGGATTCACCGGCCCATCCGCCTGGCCGGTGAATCGGCAAGACACGACGAGGAGACACGATGCACGTCCCCGACCAGGCAGAGCTCCGACGCGCCTTCATCAACGCGTCGCGCAGCAAGGTTGCCTCGATGACGATGCCGGCCACGTGGCCGCCGCCGCGCGCAGACGACCGCGACTTCCTCGGCTGGGTCGATCCGAAGGCACCGCGACGCGCCTATCTCGCGGTCGGCCCAGACCTCGTCGACGGCTCGTGACGATCGAGCTTGCGCCTGCCCAGCTCGCCGGGTGGCCGCACCCGCAAGACGATGTGCGATCTGTGCCAGACGGCCGACTCGTCGGCCGGCGTGGCACTCCTCGTGGCACCGAGGGCCGGTGCCCGCGGGCGCTCCGGCGACTCGGTCGGACTCTGCATGTGCCTCGACTTCGACTGCTCCCTACGAGCCCGAGTGCCCCTCAAGGGGCACCAGGTCTCCGTGACCGGGCGCCCGACGAGCGGGTGCCAGAGCTCGTCGAGCGCTTGCGCGACTTCGTCGCCCGCGTCTGCGCCTGACACCCACGAGGTCATCTCATCCCGCCGGGGCGGTGTCTCAGCAACCTCACCTGACCGAATGAGGTTGCTGAGCCACCGCGCCGGGGTAGGGGCCCTCGATCTACTTGACGCGCAGCTTCTTCACGGACGCCTTGCCGGCCACCCCCGTCGTCCCGGCGTACGTGACCGAGACCGTGTGACGACCGCGCTTAGCTTGGCGGTGTAGCTCCGCTTGCCCTTGACGAGCGTCAGCGTCTTCACGACCTTCCTGCCGTCACGGATCGTGACCTTGCCTGACAGCGGCGCGACGCCGGGTGCCGTGACGGCAATGCTGAACGTGACCTTGCGCTTGGACCCCGACCGGCGCCCCGACTTGGCCTTCCACACGACAGACGGCGTGGCCTTGCCGATCACCACGGTCTGCGATCCGACGGTCGTCGTCGACCGCCCAGAGCCGGTCAACGTCGCCATGACGCCGATCAGCTGCCCGCATCCGACGGCACTGCCCGATAGGTCGCACCCGCCGCACCGCGGATCGGCTGACCATTGCGGTACCACTGGTAGGTCGTCCGCCCAGGCTGCGGAACCACCCCGGCCGCCGTGACCCCGAGCAGCACACCCACCCGCGGGACGCCGCGAACGACGGGCGGTGTCTGGACGTCGAAGCCCGGTGCTCGCGTGACGATCGCGGTCGGATCGGAGGATCCGGCGTTGATCCGTTCGAAACCGGTCTTGTCGGCATATCCCAGCAACGTGATCCGCTTGCCCAGATCGTCCTCCTGGACGACGTATTCGCCCCGGGTGTCGCTGGTCTTGCGGTAGACCCCGTCGGCATACCAGTCGTAGCGGTACGAGTCGGCCTCGGGCGTCGAGGCGAACGAGCCCTTCAGCGTCGACCCGACGAAGGCGTCACCGGTGATGGCGGGCTTCGTCACGGACGCGAACAGCGTCCCCTTGACCTCGACCTGCGGGGTGTCGGCGTAGGCCGAGCCGTACGCAGCGCTCGATCCGTTGGTGCGGAACGCGAGGTTGGCGCCGAGATCGTCCGCCTTCGGCGTGTACGTCATGCCGGTTCCGACCGTCGTGACGACGTTGCCGACGACCTTCAACCACTCACCGGTCTTGGTCGTCGCATCAGCCGGACCGAAGGTCGCGTGGGAGGCCTGGATCGGCGTGCCGACCCGGAACACTCCCCCGGTCGTGGTGACGCTCGGAGCGGCCGAGACGCCGTGGCGTTTGAAGCCCTGGACGAGCGAGTCCCCACCCGCCACGATCGACACGGGATGCGAGCCCGACGGCGCCGGAGGCTTGCGGATTCCGGTCGCGCCGAATCCCCACACTCCCGCCGTCGGGGAGTCCTTGGCCACGCCGGACGAGAAGCCGTCGCCGGCGGCGATCTGCAGCCACTTGCTCCCCGGGGGGCAAGTGCGGGTACGTCGAGCGCGCCCTCGCCGTTGCTGCCCCACGCGACGATCTCGTTGTCCGACGTGAGGGCCAGCGCGTGACGCGCGCCGGCGGCGATCTGAACGACCTTCTTGCCGTCGAGCGCGCTGGGGATGTTGCGCTGACCGTAGGTGTTGTCGCCCCAGACCACGACCTTGCCGCCCGACGTCAACGCCATCGAGAAGCCGTTGCCGGCGGCGACGGCCTGCACCGTCGTGGTCGCCAGGGAGATCGGCACCAGGGTCTGCCCCTTGGAGTTGCTTCCCCAGGCGAAGACCTTGCCGGCCGACGACTTGGCGAGCGCATGGTCGTGACCTGCCGCGACCTCGAGCAGATCGGCCGCCACTGCGGCAGCCGGGACGCTGTCGAGACCCGACGGGGTGTCGCCCCACACCCGCGCATTGAAGTCGTCTCCCAGCACCACGTTGAAGCCGCTGCCGGCCGCGACGTCGATCGTGCCGAGGTTCTGCAGGTAGTCCGGGCACCGACCCTTCGCCGTGGACGTTGTTGCCCCAGGCATAGAGCTTCTTGTCAGCCGTGGCAGCAACGCCATGATGCTTGCCGAGCGAGATCTTCACGATGTTCTTCAGGCCGGTACGCAGGTCGAGCGGCAGCTGGGTCTGACCGAAGTCGTTGTTGCCCCACGCCTGCATGAAGCTCGACCCGTTGGCGGCCGCGGCCTGCGCCTGGTCGTCCGGCACGCTGACCGCGAGGCCGGCGGCGAGTGCGAGCGTCGCGAACCAGGCCGTCGCGCGTCGAGACGTCGTCGAGATGGTCATGACCGGCCTCCTGCCACGAGACCGAAGGCAGCCGAGTCCGATCGCAGGAACTTCTTGCGGCCCAGCCGGTTGATCAGCCGGAACGGCGGGCCCGCCGTCTTGTCGACGTGAGCGGTGGCCTCGGCCGAGAGCCCCTTGTAGGCCCAGGGCACGAGCACCCGCACCTGGGCGAACGTCATGCCGCCGCGGAACTTCTTGGCCTCCAGCTCGGCCCACTCGGCACCGCCGACGTGGCGCTGCAGGATCGCGATCGCATCGCGCTCCTCGTGGGACAGGTGTCCACCGAGGTTCTCGCGGGTGCGCGCCAAGGCGACGACCAGCGCGGCGCGGGCCTCCTCGTCGTCGGCCTCGACGAGCCGCTGCAACGTGTCGGAGACCGAGGCGAGCAAGGGATCGATGCTCGCGTGCTCGGCCTCCATCTCGGCCAGCACGTCGAGAGCCGCGTGGTCATCGGCGCGGGTGGCCTTGGCGATCAGGAGCGGCCAGAGGTACTTGTCCTCCTTCGTGTGGTGATCGTGCAGCAGGACACCGAACGTGGCCCACCGGTCGGCGAGCCGTCGCCAGGCCTCACGGTCGCCGATCGGCAGACGCCCGGCGGCATCGACGAAGTCGTCGAGGTCGCGGCGGAACGCGTGATGCAGGACGTACATCATCGTCAGGTCGGCGGGGCCTTCTGGCGCCGCTGCCTGGCCCGGCAGCATCAGCGGCGCCGGGGTCGTGGGGACAGACATGGGATCACTTTCGTCACGGTGACGGCGTCCGTACGCCATCGCTCGCGACTACCGTGACAAGCCCGACTGGAGTCCTGGTGGGGCCTAAACTGGGACGCGCTCAGGGCAGGTTGGTCAGCACCAGGTCGGGCCACACGCTGAACGCGACGAGGGCCGCAGTTCCGAGCAGGACCGTCGTCTTGGCGATGCGCACCGAGACGGGCGGCGACGGGCTGACGTACGGCTCGCCGTCAGGCCGGTCGCACAGGACGATGAGGAACTTCACGTAGTAGGCGAGTCCCAGCATGATGTTGACGCCCATGACGACGGCGAGCCACGTGTAGCCCGAGTCGATGACCGGACGGATCACGACGTACTTGGTGACCAGACCGATCACGGCGGGTGGGAATCCGGCCAAGGTCAGCACCGCGAAGCCCAGCGGGATGCCCATCCACGGGTCGCTGCGGACCATGCCCTTCAGCTCGGCGAACCGGGTGCTGCCGCGCAGCCGGCAGCATGACCGACAACGCCGCAAATGCGACCAGGTTGGCCACGGCGTACACCGCGAGGTACTGCACGGGTGCCGTCAGGCCCTCGATCGTCAGCAGGGCGGTCGCCGGCGCCAGCAGGAATCCGGCCTGGGCGACGGACGACCAGGCGAGCATGCCGATCGCATCGGCTTGCCGCAGCGCACCCAGGTTGCCGATCGTCATGGTTGCAGCGGCCACGACGGCGAACAGCGGCTGCCAGGTGTCGAAGGCGAAGGGGAACGCGACGGCGACCAGGATCAGCAAGGCCCCCAGGGACGCGGCCTTGGAGACGGTCGACAAGAAGCCGGCGACCATGACCGATGCGCCGGTGTAGGCGTCGGGGATCCAGACGTGGAAGGGCACCGCACCGAGCTTGAACAGCAACCCGATCAAGGTCAGCAGCACCGCCACCGCGACGACGCTCTGCGGCACGTCGGGCTGCGCCAGGGCGTCGCGGATCTCGGCGTAGTCCATCGACCCGGTGACGCCGTAGAGCAGCGAGATGCCCATCAGCGTGATCGCCGTCGAGACGACCGACGCGAGGAAGAATGTCCATGCCGAACGGATCGCGCGGTGGTCGCCCTGACGTAGCCCGACCAAGGCGATCGACGGCAGGCTCACCAGCTCGAGCGAGATCACGAGCGTCACCAGGTCGCGGGCCACGACCATCATGAGCGCTCCGGCGGCCGCACTGAGGACCAGGAAGTGATACTCCCCCGGTGGCATCGCGGCCTCGAAGTTCATCACGATCGAGGCGACCACGACGAACAGGGTGCCGACGATGACGATCGCGACGAGCGCGAAGGAGAACCGGCCCAGGTCGTCGCGGTAGTGCAGCGCTGCCGCCCCGGCACCGACGAGTGCGACGCACGCCGGAATCGCCGGGCCGTTCCAGGTGCGTCGCGGGTAGAACGCGTCGACGAGCAGCCCGATCAGCGCACCGGCCAGCACGATGACGGCCGGGGCGACGATGTTCCAGTCGATGGGGATGTTCATCGTGCAATCTCCCCGAGCTGGAAGGGTAGGTAGAGGTCGAGGATCAGGCCCGGCCCGAGGCCCAGCACGAGCACACCAAGAGCCAGGACAGCCAGCACGAGCACCTCGCGTCGTCCGAGATCGCGATCTGCTTCGTGCGGTGTCGGCTCCCCTTGGGCGATCAACCGGATCGCCCGGATGAAGTAGGCCGTCGTCAGCGCGATGCCGATCACGGCAAGACCGAGTGCGGTCCACGCGACCGGTTTGGTCAGGACGTCACCGATCTCGTAGGCCGCCCGCAGCGACAGCACCTCGCCCCAGAAGCCGGCCAAGCCCGGCAGGCCGAGGCTCGCAACGGCCGCGAGCACGAAGGTCACGGCCAACCACGGCGTGCGGCCGTACAGGCCGCGGCCCATCGCGGCCATGGACGCCGTGCCGAAGCGGTCCTTGAGCGATCCGGCGACGAAGAACAGCATGCCAGTCACCAGGCCGTGGGCCACGGATCCGAAGACAGCCGCGGCGAGGCCGACCGTCGACTGCGTCGAGATCGCGATCGCGGCGAAGCCCATGTGGCCGATGCTGGAGTAGGCGATGAGACGTTTGAGATCGTCCTGCGCGTAGCAGGCGAAGCCCGACCAGATGATGCCGACAGCACCTGCGATCGCGAGATAGGGCGCGACGTCGTCGAACCGGCTGAGCACCGGGCTGAACAGGATGAAGCCATACGTGCCGAGCTTGAGGAACACCGCCGCCAGCAAGACCGATCCCACGGTCGGCGCCTTGCTGTGGGCGTCGGGCAGCCACGTGTGCAACGGGACGAGGGGCGTCTTGACCGCGAACCCCAAGAACACCAGCACCGCTGCTGCGAGCGATCCGGTCGAGGCATCGGCCACCTGCAGCGAGCCGCCGTCGAGCCCGATCATGACGATGCCGACCAGCAGCAGCGCCGACCCGCCGACCGTGAACAGCAGGAACGTCGTGGCCGCGCGTCGCGCCTCAGCGCCCCCTGAGCCGCCCTTGCCCCCTGAGCTCGTCGAAGGGAAGGTGATCACGAACCACATCGGGATCAGCGCGGCTCGAAGAACAGGAAGAACACCAGCAGGTCGAGCGGCTGAACACGCCCAACGATGCAGCGCTGATGACCAGCACGAGGCCGACCAGCGTGGGCGCCGTGTCGTCGGCGACGAGCCACAGGCAGCACAGCAGCCCGATCGCAGCCGTCATCAGCAGGAACGGCCACGAAAGAGCCGTGACCCCGAGGTGGAAGTGGACACCGAAGGGCTCGATCCAGGTCGTGTCGACCTCGCCGGAGACCCCTGTGCCGGTCGAGCCGGCACGCCCGTCCCACACCAGCGCGTACAGGGCCAGGGAGACGGCCATCGCTGCCGCGCCGATCGAGGCGGCGACCCGGCCGGACAGCGTGGCTCGCAGCGCGATCACCAGCACGCCGACGACGAAGGGCACAACCAGGGCAGCGACGATCATGACCAGATCACCCCGGCTCCGACCAGCACGATCGCGCCGGCCGCGATGATCGTGGCGTACCGCTGCACGTTGCGTGACTGGACGAGCCCGAGCGCCTGCGAGCCGAGGCCAGCCGCCGCGCCCGACGAGCGCGGGTACACCGCGACGGCATCGCGGTCGAGCTCGACCACGAGCCGTGCCACGGCGTCGACACTGCGTGGGATCCAGTGGGTGAACGGACGGTCGAGGCCGAGCTCGGCGGCCAGTGGCCGGGTCGACCAGTCGAGCTGTGCACCCCGCTGCCACAGCGCCAGCACGGTGCCCGCACCGGCGAGGGCGATCGCGGTGCTGAGCAGTCCGATGCCGAGGTGGAAGGGCTGTCCGATCGAGAGGGCGAACGTCGCCACCGCCAGCAGCACGACGGGGGCCGCTCATGGCGTAGGGCGCCTCGTGCGCAGCCTGATCGTCACGTGCGGGACCGAAGAACGCCTTGAGCCAGAGTCGGGTCGCGTAGGCCGCCGTCACGAACGAGGTCAGGAGCGCCACGACCAGCAAGGCCCACGCGGTTCCGGTCGCCAACGCGGTCTCGCCGTCCGTCGCAGCGTGGATGCCGTGCAGCACGGAGTCCTTGGTGAAGAAGCCGACTGTCGGCACCACCCCGGCCAAGGCCGCGAAGCCCACCGTCATGCTCCAGAACGTCACCGGCATCGAGCCGCGGAGACCGCCCATCGCCGACAGGGCACTCGAGCCGACCGCATGCATCAGGCAGCCACAACCCAGGAACAGCAGCGCCTTGAAGACGCCGTGCGAGATCAGGTGGTCGAGACCTGACCCCGGATCGCTGGCCGCGATAGCCGCGAACATGAACGCCAGCTGGCTGACCGTCGACCACGCCAGCGCCCGTTTGAGGTCGGTCTGCACCAGCGCGAACAGCGCACCCAGCAGCATCGTGACCGCGGCGATGACGGCCATCGCCGTCATCACGACCGCTGAGTCGGCGTAGAACTGGAACAGTCGCGCGGCCAGGTAGACGCCGGCCGCGACCATCGTGGCGGCGTGGATCAGCGCTGTGATCGGCGTGGGACCGGGCATCGCATCGGGCAGCCAGGTGTGCAGTGGGAACTGCGCCGACTTGCCGACGACGGCCACCAGGATCAGCAGGCCGATGAGGGTCGAGCTCTGCGGATCATCGAGCATCACGACCTGGGCGCCGATGATGTCGTAGGTGCCGTAGGTCTGGCCGATCACCAAGATCGCGAGCAGCAGCCCGAGGTCGGCGATGCGGGTGATCAGGAATGCCTTGGCCGCACCGGCTCGCGCCTCGCCGGTCTCCCACTCGTGGCCGATCAGCAGGTACGAGCACAGGCCCATGACCTCCCAGCCGACCAGCAGCACCCACAGGTTGGACGTGCCGACGACGGCGATCATCGCGACCAGGAAGACGATGATGATCAGCGCATACGACCGGTAGCGCGGATGGTGACCGAGGTAGGCCGTGGAGTAGATCTGCACCAGCAGCCCGACGCCGACCGCCAGCAGCACGATCTGCGCTGAGAACGGCAGCAGCGTCAAGTCAGGTGACAGCGACGGGAACGGTGCTCCTGCGTCGGGCCCACTCTGCCCCTCGAAGGCGATCCAGCCGAACGAGATCTCACTCTTGAAGGCCGTCGGGATCGCCCAGATCGCCGCAGCAACCGCCAGGACAGCGGTCAGCGCGACGTACGACCAGCGCCCCTTGAGCTCGTGGAAAGACGTCATTCGGCCCCCACCTCGTCGACGTCGACGGTGCGGAACGCTCGGAACAACGCCAAGATGATCGCCAGCCCGAGGCCGATCTCAGCGGCGGCCAGCGCAATCGTGAACAGCGTCAGCACCTGCCCGAGTGCAGCTCGTCGGCGAACCAGGCGTCGAAGGCGACCAGGTTGAGGTTGACCGCATTGAGCATGAGCTCGACGCCCAGCAGCATCAGGACGGCGTTGCGCCGAGCGAGCACGCCGTACAGGCCGATGCCGAAAAGGGCAGCGGCCAGCAGCAGCGGATAGAGCAGCGGCATCAGCGATCAGATCCCCGACCGGGAGATGACGATCGCGCCGACCAGCGCCGCGAGCAGGACACCGCTGAGGATCTCGAACGGCAGCACCCAGTCGGTGAACAGTGCTTCGCCGATCGACCCGGCAGTACCGATCTGGTTGCCCTCGATGCGTTCACCGCGGAAGCCGGCGATCATCGTCGCACCGAGTCCGACCGCTGCGACGACGCCCAGCAGCGCCGCGAGCCACTGATTGCCCGTCACCTCGGCCGACCTGCCGCCCGACGGCTGCCGGGTCAGCATCAGGGCGAAGATCACGAGCACCACGATCGATCCGACGTAGACCAGCACCTGCACCCAGGCGACGAACTCTGCTGTCATCAGCACGAAGCAGCCCGCGACAGCCCCGAGGGTCACGACGAGCCACAGCGCGGAGTGCACGCTGACCGGCGGTCATCGACAGCAGTGCCGAACCGACCGCGAGCACCGCGAAGACGATGAAGACGAGCTGAGTCAGGCTCATGCGTCATCCTCCAGCTGCTGGGCCTGACGGTAGGCGTCGAGCTCCTTGCCCTGCTCGGCACCCGGGTCGAGGGCCTGCGGCGGCGGCACGGTCGGCATCCACTCGCGCAGACGGTTCATGTCGTGGGTCAGGTCGAGCAGATCACCCGAGGCGTAGGCGAACTCCGGCGACCAGTGCAGGGCGTCGAAGGGGCACACCTCGATGCAGATCGAGCAGTACATGCACAGCGAGAAGTCGATGTCGAAACGGTCGAGCACGTTCTGGCTGCGATCGCGCCCGCCCTCGGTCGTCGCCGGGATGACTTCTTTGTGCGAGTCGATCGTGATGCACCACGACGGGCACTCGCGGGCGCACAACATGCACGACGTGCAGTTCTCCTCCTGCAACGCGATGACGCCGCGGCTGCGCGGCGGCAGCACCGGCTGCACGTCGGGATAGTGCGCCGTGACGGTGCGACGGGTCAGGTTGCGCCAGGTGACAACAAGCCCCTGCAGAAGTCCCTTGCCTGGAAAAGCTCATGATGCGTGCACCCCTCCTGGCTCGCTGCGGACCGGATGCCAGATCTTGCCACCCGTGCGGTCGTAGTCGTGGTGATAGGGGCGCCACACGAACGTCCCAGGTGCCAACGGCCCGGTCCCACTGTTGTCGTAGAAGCGTCCCTCGTCGCCCGACGCGACGAACGCTCCGGTGCCACCGATGTCTTGGACACCGAGACCTGCAGCGTGCACGACAGTCGGCCAGACCGCCTCGTAGTGGCCGTGCCAGCCCTGTTCGTAGGCAGCCATGATCGCGTCGATCGCCGGACGGGTCACCGCTCCGAAGGGCAGGAAGCCGCCCAGAGGATCGGCCGCCGGACCGGAGAGTCCCTCCCACCACGGCCAGTCGGGATCATCGGCAGGACGGCGGAACGTCGTGCCGAGCAGCCCGGCGGTCGAGGGTCGCAGGTGGTCGAACAGCTCGGACCAGCTGCCGCCGAAGCGCACGTCGTCCTCGACGAACCAGTAGCGGTCGTAGCCAGGATTCTCGGCGACGAAGCGCAGGTGGATCAGGTCGGTGTTGCCCGGGATCAGCCGGAACTCCTCAGCCGCTGCCTTGACCGGGAATCTGAACGACGTCAGCTCGGCGGCGTCGAACAGGCGGTGCCGGTACGACCTCAGGCCGACCCGTACCCGACCGGGCACCGGCTCGCTCGCGTAGCCGACGAGCGCGACGTCGAGCCAGCGTGGAGCTTGGCGGACCAGGTCGCGGAAGGCCTGGGTGGTCTCGTCGGTCAGCCGGCCGCAGCCGAACATCACGATGTCTCGATTGCGCGCCATCACCACACCACCAGAACTGTCGTCAGTGTGATCTGCGCCAGCGCGACCGGCACGAGCACCTTCCAGGCCAGGGCGTTGACCTGATCTTCGCGCAACCGCGGGTAGGCGACCCGAGCCCAGATCACCAGGAACGAGACGGCCACGATCTTCACCAGGGTCCAAGCCCAGCCGAGCTGGTCGGACCACGGCCCGACCCAGCCGCCCAGGAACAGCACGGCGGTCAGGGCGGCCAGCACCACGATGCCCGCGTACTCGGCCAGCAGGAACATCGCGAAGCGCATCCCGCCGTACTCCGTCAACGGACCCATCACGAGCTCGGCATCGGCCAGCGGCGCGTCGAAGGGCGGTCGTTGCAGCTCGGCGAGGCCTGCGACGAAGAACACTACGAGTCCCGGGAAGCTGCACGAGCAGCCACCACGGCTCCCACGCCTCGGCGATGCCGACCAGCGACAACGTCCCGGCGGCCATCGCGACGCTCGCCGCGGCCAGCACCATCGGCAGCTCGTACGACATCAGCTGGGCGGCGACCCGCATGCCACCGAGGTAGGAGTACTTGTTGCCGCTGCCGAGGCCACCCATCAGGGTGCCGAGCACTCCGACGCTCATGGCAGCGAGGACGAAGAACAGACCGAGGTCGAGGTCTTGGCCGATCAGGTTGCCTTGGCCGAAGAACGGCCCGAGCGGAATAGCCAGCATCGCCACGAGATAAGGCACCAGGGCGACGGCCGGCGCGAGCTCGAAGACGCGCCGGTCGGCCGCGACCGGCGTGATGCTCTCCTTCTGCATGAACTTCACGCCATCGGCGACGCTGCGCCCAGCCGTGGAAGCCGCCAGCCGCCATCGGTCCGACCCGGCCCTGCATGTGAGCCATGGTCTTGTGCTCCAGCTGGCCGACCAGCAGCGGCAAGGTCAGGAAGGCGACGAGCACGACGAGACAGCGCAGCAGTGCATCGAGAAGATCACTCATCGCTGCCGCCCCTCGGCTGCAGCCAGTCGTCGGGAACTCCCGGCGGCTTGACCCGTCGACGACTCGGCGAGTGGGTGGAGTCGGCATCGCTCTCGCCGGGCTCCTTGCCGCCCGGCCACGGCTTGGCGACCCGCGAGGCGAGCACGAACTCCTTGCGCAGCGGGTGCCCTTCGAATCCGTCCGGCAGCAGCAACGGCACGAGGTGGGTGTCCCCTGTCGAAGGGAAGTCGATCCCGAACATCTCGTGCGTCTCGCGCTCGTGCCACGCGGCGCCGGCGAACACGTCGGTGATCGATGCGACGGCGGGCGACTCGCGGTCGACGTACGTCACCAGCAGCAGGTGGTCCAGCGGTGCCAGCCGTGCCAGGTGCAGCACGAGTCGAAATCCCTCAGGGTGCTCGTCGACGGCCGACAGCCAGTCGAAGTAGGTGTATCCATCAGCCTTGAGCGCAGCGACGGCGTCATGCCACTCGACGGCCTCGACGACCCGGTGCGGCGGTCCGAAGGCGTTGTCAGCGATGCTCACGCGTCGACCACCGGGGGTGGGATGCGCGGTGACAGCAGCGACGTCGTGGAGCGGGAGTAGCGCTCGGCCAGGTTCTCTCCGGCGATCTTGTCCTGCAACGTCACGATGCCGTTTCAGCAGCGCCTCCGGCCGCGGCGGGCAACCCGGCACGTACACGTCGACCGGGATGATCTGGTCGACGCCCTTGGTGACGGAGTAAGAGTCCCAGTAGGGGCCGCCGGAGTTGGCGCACGAGCCGAAGCTGATGACGTACTTCGGTTCGGGCATCTGGTCGTACAACCGCTTGATCGCCGGTGCCATCTTGTCGGTGACGGTGCCCGACACGACCATGAGATCGGCCTGCCGCGGCCCCGGCGCGAACGGGATGACGCCCAGGCGGATGAAGTCGTGCCGTGACATGGAGGTCGCGATGAACTCGATCGCACAGCACGCCAGGCCGAAGTTGAAGACCCACAACGAGTACTTGCGTCCCCAGTTGAGCAGGTACCGGGCGGGCTTGGGTGCGATCTGCGAGGCGACGCCCAGCTCAGGCGGCGCGAACGCGGGCATGGGCAGGTTGACCGGCCCGCCTCCTACGGCGTCCATGACAGCACCCCCTTGCGCCAGGCATAGGCCAGGCCCACGACCAGCACGCCGACGAAGATGCCCATCTCGACTGCGGCGGCCCGTCCGATCCCCTCCAGGACGACGGCCCACGGGAACAGGAACACCGCATCGACCGCGAAGATGACGTAGAGGAAGGCGTACACGTAGTAGCGGACGTTGGACTGCGACCAACCCTCACCGACCGGGTCGACGCCCGACTCGTAGGTCAGGCCCTTCTCGCGGGACGGCGCCTGCGGTCGCAGCAACCGGTTGACGCCCAGCATCGCGACGGCCAGCGCTATGCCGACGAGGATGATGACGCCGACGGCGGCGTAGTCATCCAGGTAGAGGCGCATGGGTCCACTCTAGGGCGCGAGCGACCGTGACAGATGATCCGTCACCGCAATTCAGCCCGTCGGTCCACAAGCGACGCGCACGCATCGGTTGCCCACAGACCCGCAGAACCTTGCTCTGCTGGGGTGTCACTGTTCGTACAGTCCTTGCATGTCGTGGACCGTCGCCCTCCCGCGGGAAGACCAGACACCCACCAAGTACGCGCGGTAGCTTAGACGACCAGCAGGAACGAGACTGCGAAGTCGGCGTCCGGGGTCCACGGCACCAGGTCCCACGTCGCAAAGCGCTGCTGCACGACCAGGCCCGCGGCAACGACGTCAGCGTCGAACGCCTCCAGCTCGTATCCGCGGTCGGTTCCGAAGCCGGTGATGATGCGCCCACCTGGCCGCACCACGGATCGCAACGAGGTCAGCACCGACCGCTCGGTTCCTGGCGCGACGAAGGCCAGGACGTTGCCCGCGACGACTGCGAGGTCGAAGGGATCCTCGTCCAGCGAGAGCGTCGCCAGGTCGCCGACGATCCACCGGGGTCCCGGGTGATCTTCTTGCGCCGCCTCGATCAGCACCGGGTCGACGTCGACCCCGACCACGGTGTGACCTCGGGCGTGGAGTCGGCGCCGACCCGACCAGGCCCGCACCCCGCGTCGAGGATGCGAGCACCACGCTCGACCACGGCGTCGACCAGCCGGGCCTCTCCGGCGAGATCGGCGCCCTCAGCAGCGAGCGTGCGGAAGCGGTCGACGTACCACTGCGAGTGGCCGTCCTTGGTCTCGGTGAACCAGCGGGGTGTCTCGGACATACCCCCATGGTCCCTGAGACCGGTCACGTCGACCGCCCCCAGGCTCACCTCACGCGCACCGACGAGGTGCTCGCAGTCTTGGCGGGGGCGGGGCCCCGCACCGTGACCTTGACGCTGATCTTGCGGCGACGATCCTTCGAGGTCACCTTGTACGTCCGCTTGGTGGCCTTGGCGATCGCCTTGCCGTTGCGGAACCACCGGTAGGAGTACGAGCCGGCACCGGCGACCACGTGCCGGGCGTGGCCGACAGCGTCCTGCCCTTCTTGGCGACACCGCTGATCTTCGGCTTCACCGACATGGCGAACCGGTAGGTCGGGCGGCTCGTCTGCATCGACGCTGCCGACCACGACGGCACCGATCCGCCAGGGATCTTCAGGACCATGTTCTCGACGCAGTCGAACCCTTGCTTGATCCAGATGCCATCCGGCTCCTGCCAGGCCAGCGCCGACGAGTCCGGCGCGATGGTCGGACTGCGATAGCCGGCGGCCGCAGTGGTCTGGCAGATCGGCGTCGGGAAGGGCGGTCGTCCACCGTCCTTGACGTTGCCGGTCAGCGAGTACCAGATGATGCGACTGCTGTCAGCGGTGTCACGGACCGCTGCACCGAACGTCCCAGCGCGCGACAGCTCCATGTCCTCCAGATCACGGTCGTCAGAGGTGTAGACGTTCTCGTCGAACCAGAACAGGTCCCCACGTCCGAGGTCGAACAATCGGATGTGCTGCACGAGCCAGCTGTTGACCAGGACCCGCTGGTTCGTGACCCAGGACGGATGGTCGTAGTACGTCACGCCCCAGGTGCTGGGCGAGCAGGGCCGTTGCCTTCGTGAACGCGGTGACCCACCGCACCCGGCACGCTGCCCCGACGGGACACGAGTAGCGCGAATACGTGTACGCGATCTTGCTGCCGTCCGGCGACACCGCCAGTCTCGTCGGACGACCGCCGAGGGTCTCACCGGCCGAGCTCTGCAGGTTCGGCGGATCGATCGAGTTCAGCACCGTGCCGAACTGGTCCATCCGATAGATCAGGTTGCCGCGTCCAGCCACCACGATCCCGGCGTCCGACTGCGTGGGCGAGATCCACGGGACGCTGGCCGTCCCGCCTCGCGTGATCTGTCGCGGCTTGCTCCGTCCCCCTTCGCGATCCAGACGTTGTGGCCCTTCAGATAGACGATCGTGCCTGGGCTCGTCGCCGCCTCTGCCGGCGATGCTGCCAACTGGAGTGTTCCCAGCCCGGCCGCCACGACCAGCGTCGCAATCGTGGCGCGGGACGTCCCGGGCGCCTCGTACGCGCAGTGATGCCATCGTTTCCTCCTGTGAGTGGGTGCTGCGAGGCTGCCCGCCTCCGCTGGGGCCCGACTGCTGCGCGACTGGAATGTCAAGGGTTCCGTCACCCCGGGCGACGCGGCACCACATACTTGTGCCGTGACCGACCGCCTCGATCCCAGCTGGCTCGCGACGAACTGGCTCCCCGCCGACGCGATCGCCGCCCACGATCCTGCATCGACGGCTTCGAGCGCATGATCTACTTCCACGCTGCCCGGAAATACACCTTCACGATGAGCTCGTTCGTCGGCACCTGGGACAAGCAACTCGCTCAGCAGGTCGTCAGCGTCCCGTACGGCGACCTCGACCTGCGGGAGCCGATTCCGGCCGGCTTGCACATCTTCGCCGACTTCGAACGCCTCCGTCCCCTCGAGAAGGCTACGTCCAGGCCATCCACGACCGGATGTCCGATCACCCTGAGTCCTACCGGACGCTCAACTCCCCGGCACGCTGGTCTGGGCGGCTGGGTCTCAGCCAGGCGCTCAGCGCTGCTGGCCGCAACGACTTCAGGGCGTTCCGGCTGGGTGACGTCGGGCCAGACCTGAGGTTCCCGGCCTTCGTCCGTTGGGAGAACGAGCACAGCGGCAGCCTCGGCGAACCCGTCATGAGCCACGCGGCCATCCAGGAGCGCGCCGACCAGTACGCCCACGGACGTCAACGTCTCAAGCGCCACAAGCTCCTGGTCGTCGAGCACCTCGACGCCCAGAGCCCGGACGGCTTCTACCGCAAGTACTCCGCGCAGAGGATCGGCGCACGGCTCTTCCCCGACATGTGTTCTTCAGCCACGACTGGGTGACCAAGGTGTCGGACCTCGTCGAGCCGTCGATGAACGCCGAAGAGCTCGAGTTCATCGAGAACTTCCCCCACCATGACGATGTCGCCGAGGCCTTCGAGCTCGCCGGCCTCGACTACGGCCGCATCGACTACGGCATCGTCGATGGTCGGATGCAGGTCTGGGAGATCAACACCAACCCGATCGTCCTGCATCGCCCGCACATGATCGAGCCTGAACGCATGCAGGGTCAGCAGATCTCCGGCCGGGCCATCCTGGCGTGGCTCCGGCAGCTGGCCGACGAAGCCCCTCGGGGTCCTGCCCGGCGACTGTTCGGACGAATCGGTGGTCACCGGTGGCAGATACAGCTGGCGGCGACCCGCGGCTACGACAAGAGGCGAAAATAAGCCCCATGGATCCGCTGACAGCCACGCGTGAGTGGCTTGCCTCGTTCGCAGCAGCTGTGCGAGCCCGCGACTTCGCGGCCGGACGCGAGCTCTGCGCCCCAGAGGTCGAAGGGTTCGGCACCGTGACAGGACGCTACGTCGGCCTCGTCGACCTCGAGGCGGACCAGTGGCGATCGGTCTGGCCGCGTACCCGCGACTTCGCCTTCGACCTGGAACGGGCAACCGTGTGGACGGTCGGCGACCAGTCGACGGCCATCGTCGAGTGGTCGTCGCAGGGCATCGATCCCGACGGCTCGACCCACCCTCGATCTGGCCGCGCGACGGTCGTCGTGCAGCACGATGCGGACCGCACCGTGGCCGTCCACACGCACTTCTCGATGACACCAGGAAGCCGGGCATGATCTACTTCCACGCCACCCGCGGCTACACGTTCACGATGAACTCCTTCGTCCATTCCTGGGACAAGACCCTGGCTCAGAAGGTCATCTCGGTGCCGTACGGCGATCTCGACCTCCGGGCACCGATTCCGGCGGGCCTGCACATCTTCAGCGACTTCGAGCGGCTTCGCCGGCCCGAGGCGGCCTACGTCCGCGCCTTCCACGAACGTCTGCTGGAGCATCCCGAGTCGTACTCGGTGCTGAACTCTCCGACACGGTGGACCGGACGCCTGGGCCTCAATCAGGCCCTGAGCGATGCCGGCATCAACGACTACCGAGCGTTCCGGATCGGCGACGTCCCGCCAGACCTGCGGTTTCCGGCGTTCGTCCGCTGGGAGAACGAGCACAGCGGCAGCCTCGGCCAGCCTGTCATGAACCACCCGGCCATCCAGGAACGCGCTGACGAGCATGCACGCGGCCGCCTGCGGCTTCAGCGACACAGCTGCTGGTCGTCGAGAAGCTCGACGCCCGCAGCGAGGACGGCCTGTTCCGCAAGTACTCGGTGCTGAAGATCGGCGACCGGCTCCTCCCGCGCCACGTGCTGTTCAGCGACGACTGGGTCACCAAGATGACCGACGTGGCCGAGCCGTGGACCAACGACGAGGAATGCGCCTACATCGAGAACTTCGCCGACGAGCAGCTGGTCGACGAGGCATTCCGGCTCGCCGGGCTCGACTACGGCCGGATCGACTACGGGTTCGTCGACGGCCGCCTTCAGGTCTGGGAGATCAACACGAACCCAGTGGTGCTCCAACGCCGCGAGGTGGTCAAGCCCGTCCGCCTGCAGAGCCAGGAGCTCTCGGCCCGGCCGATCCTGGCCTGGTTGCACGAGCTGGCCGCGAAGGCCCCGACCGGGCCGGCCGTCCAGCTGTTCGGGCGCGCCGAGGCACTGCGCTGGCAGAGTCAGGTCACGGCCGCTCGCATGTACGACAAGCGACGCAAGTAGCCGTCAGGGCATACAGTCGGCTGGTGAGTGAGTCGAGGCGTGGTGTGGCCTTCGGCATCGGGGCCTACCTGTGCTGGGGCTTCTTTCCGCTGTACTGGCCGCTGCTCGAACCGGCCAGCCCGCTTGAGGTGCTGGCCCACCGTGTCGTGTGGTCGATGCTGCTGGTGATGGTCCTGATCACCGCGATGGGCAAGTGGCCGCAGATGCGGGCCATCGCCGGCAACCCGCGTCTGATGCTGACTCTCGCTGCGGCCTCGGTCGTCGTGGCGGTCAACTGGGGCTCCTTCATCTACGGCGTCACCAACGGTCACGTCATCGAGACATCCCTGGGCTACTTCATCAACCCGCTGGTGACGGTCCTGCTGGCGGTGTTCGTGTTGAAGGAGCAGCTGCGTCCGGCCCAGTGGTGCGCGATCGGCATTGGAACAGCTGCCGTGGTCGTGCTGACGGTCGACTACGGACGGCTTCCATGGGTCGCGCTGATCGTGGCCTTCAGCTTCGCGGCGTATGGATTCTTCAAGAAGAAGGCCGATCTAGGCGCATTCGAGGGGCTCGGCATGGAGACGGCGATCCTCTTCCCGTTGGCGTTGACGTTCTTGGTGGTGCTGCAGCTGCGCGGCGAGCTGACCTTCGGCCACGAGGGCGCCGGCAATGCCTCGCTGCTGATCGGCACCGGGGTCGTCACGGCGATCCCGTTGCTGCTGTTCAGCGCCGCAGCGACGAGGCTGTCGCTGACGACGCTCGGCATCCTGCAGTACCTCGGGCCCGTCATCCAGTTCATCGCCGGGCTGACGTTCTTCGGCGAGGACATGACTCAGGCCCGCTGGTTCGGGTTCGTGCTGGTGTGGCTCGCGCTGGTCGTGTTCACGGTCGACGCCCTCGTCGGCCACCGCCGGACGCTACGACAGTGCGCCGAGGGCGCCGCCCTCTAGCCGGAACCTCGCCCCCTGGGGCGGTGGATCCGCAACCTCATCTCGCTGGGGCGGTGGACCCGCAACCTCATTCGACCGAATGCGGTTGATAAACCACCGCACCAGGCCGGCGACCCAGCAATGAGGTTGCAGAACCACCGCGCCAGGCCGGCGACCGACCAATGAGGTTGCAGAACCACCGCACCAGGCCGGCGACCCACCGATGAGGTTGCTCAAACACCGTCCTGGGCTCGACGGGCGCAGGGAGGTGGGCGATTGGCCAGCGGGGCTCAGCCGAGACGGGTGGCGACGGTGTCGCAGAGCACCTGGAGCGCCTCGCGCGCCGACGAGTCAGGCAGCTTGGCCAGCAGCGCGCTCGCGGCATCGGCCTCGGCCTGCACGTAGCTGCGGGCCTCGTCCATCGCAGGATGCACCCGCAGGAGGGTCAACGCCTCGGCATGCTCGGCGTCATCGGTCAACGGACGCGACAGCAGGTCGAGCAACCGGGCGTCCTCGGGTGCCGTGGACCGTTGGGCGATCAGCGTCGGCAACGTCGGGACGCCTTCGCGCAGATCGGTGCCGGGGGTCTTGCCCGAGTCGCCGGTCTCGCTGGCGACGTCGATGATGTCGTCGGCCAGCTGGAAGGCCGCCCCGATGCGCTCGCCGAACTCGGTCAGGGTCGACTGGATCTCGGCCGACGCTCCGGCCATCTTGGCGCCGAACAGCGCCGCGGTCGCGATCAGCGAGCCGGTCTTGTCGGCGACGACCGCGAGGTAGTGCGCGAGGGCGTCCTCACCATCGGCCGGGCCGATCGTCTCGCGGATCTGGCCCTGCACGAGACGTGAGAACGTCCGCGCCTGGATGCGGACGGCTTCGGTGCCGAGATCGGACACCAGGTCGGAGGCCTGGGCGAACAGGTAGTCGCCCACGAGGATCGCGACGGAGTTGCCCCAGCGGGAGTTGGCGCTCGGCGCACCGCGGCGCACATCGGCCTCGTCCATGACGTCATCGTGGTAGAGCGTCGCCAGGTGGGTCAGCCGACGACGACGGCCGAGCGCGCGACGTCGGGCGCCGCAGCGTCGCCGAACTCGGCGCACAGCATGACCAGCAGCGGTCGGAACCGCTTGCCGCCAGCGTTGAGCAGGTGCGCGGCAGCCTCGGCGACGAGCTGGTCGGGGCTGTCGACCGCGGCAGACAGCTGCCGTTCCACCTCATCGACGCCCGCGAGCACACGCTTTTCAAGCGCGTCGTCGTTGAACGAGACACCCAGAGTGGACACGCAAAGCTCCTAGAACAGTCCAACAAGACGATCAGCGCACGAAGGCGCCCGCATGTTGCGCGAGCTCAAGCACCGGTCCCGGAATGATACCGAGTCCGATCGTGGCTACCGCAGCGACGACGATCACCACGGTAGTCAGGACGCTCGGCACCGCGACGGTCGGGCCATCCCCCACCGGTTCGGTGAAGAACATCAGCACGATGACGCGGACGTAGAAGTAGGCCGCCAGCGCGCTGATCAGGACACCGATCACGACGAGCCACCAGAAGCCACCCGAGTAGGCGGCACTGAACACGGCCCACTTGCCGACGAATCCGCCGGTCAACGGGATGCCCGCGAACGACAACATGAACAGGGCGAACGTTCCTGCGAGCCAAGGCGACTTCTTGCCGAGCCCCGCCCACTTCGACAGGTGCGTCGTCTCGCCACCGGAGTCGCGTACGAGCGTGACGATCGCGAAGGCACCGATCGAGGAGAGCCCGTAGATCGTCAGGTAGAACAGGATGCTCGACAGCGAGGTGACCCGGTCGGAGGAGGCGACGCCGACGTAGACGCCGGTGAAGCCCACGAGCAGGAAGCCCGCGTGCGCGATCGAGGAGTACGCCAGCATCCGCTTGACGTCGGTCTGCGAGATCGAGACGACCGCGCCGAGGAACATCGTGATGATCGCGATCGCGACGATCGTCGGCCGCCAGTCCCACTGCGAGCCGCCGAAGGCGACGTAGAAGACGCGCAGCAGCGCCATGAACGCCGCCGCCTTGGTGCCGGCCGCCATGAAGGCCGTGACCGGTGTCGGCGCGCCTTGGTAGACGTCGGGTGTCCAGGTGTGGAACGGCGCCGCGCCGATCTTGAACAGCAGACCGACGGCCATGAGGGCAGTCGCGGCGAGGAGCATGTTCTCGCCGCCGGCGCGGCTGGTGACGGCCTGGTCGATCGCCGACAGCGAAGCTGCCCGCATAGCCGTACGTCAGGGCGATTCCGTACAGGAAGAACACCGAGGAGAACGCACCGAGCAGGAAGTACTTGAGCGCTGCTTCCTGGCTCAGCAGCCGGCGACGGCGGGCGAGCCCGCACAGGATGTACAGCGGCAGTGACAGCACCTCAAGTGCCACGAACATCGTCAGCAGGTCGTTGGCGGTCGCGAACAGCATCATGCCGACCAGGGCGAACATCGCCAGCGGGAAGACCTCGCTGTGCTCGAGGCGAGCCTTGATCGCTTCGGCCTCGGCAGGTGACCCGGGCGCATCCGCGGCACGACCCGTGAACTGGCTGAGGCCGCCTTCGAGCTTGCGCTCGGCGAACAGCAGCATGCTCAGCAGCGCGAAGATCAGCAGGATGCCCCACGTGAACACGCCAGGACCGTCGAAGGTCAACGCCCCTTCGGCCCCGACCTTCCCCCGTGCAACCAGGTCGGAGTCGACCCGGTCGAGCTGGTTGTAGACCCACACGGTGTCGGCGAACGCAGCAACGATGCCGACGACGGCCAGCACGACCTGCGCCTGGAAACGCGTACGGCGGGGCCAGAAAGCCTCAAAGATCACGCCGAGCAGCGCAACACCCGAGATGATCAGCATCGGGGCGAGCAGGGAGAACTCGATGTCCGGCGCGGGGATGGGCGGCAGGTCGGTCTTGCCGGCAAAGCTCAGGGTTGTGAGGTTCATCAGTGCCCCTCCCCCTCGGTGTGCGCAGTGTCGGAGTCAGAGATCTGGGTCGGGGTCTTCGGCTCAGGGTCGCCCTTGCCCACATGACTCATGACGGTGTCGATCGCCGGGTTGATCGCGTTGAGCATGGGCTGCGGGAAGAAGCCGAGCGCGACGATCAGGATCAGTGCCGGGGTCAGGGCCGCTATCTCACGAGGCTCGAGGTCGGTGACTCCCTCGTTGCCTTCTTTCAGCGGTCCGGTCATGGTGCGTTGGTACATGATCAGGATGTACAGCGCGGCGAGGACGATGCCGAGCGTGGCGACGGCCGCGAGCGGGATCGACCGGGTGAACGTGCCAGCCAGCACCAGGAACTCGGAGATGAACGGCGCCAGACCCGGCAGTGACAGGCTCGACAGGCCGGCGATCAGCAGGACTCCCGACAGGATCGGCGCGATCTTCTGCACACCGCCGAAGTCGGAGATCTTGGCCGAGCCGCGGCGCGAGATCATGATGCCGGTGACGATGAACAGCGCCGCCGTCGACAGGCCGTGGTTGAACATGTAGAGCGTCGAGCCGGCCATCGAGGTCGTCGTGAACGCGAAGATGCCGAGAATGATGAAGCCGAAGTGCGACACCGACGTGAACGCGATGAGGCGCCGGATGTCGTCCTGGCCGATTGCGAGCAGCGCACCGTAGATGATGCTGACGACCGCGAGCGTCATGATGACGGGGCTGGCCCAGTCGGCAGCCTCGGGGAAGAGCCCGACGCACCAGACGATCATGCCGAACGTGCCGATCTTGTCGACGACGCTGACCATCAGCACCGACGTGCCGGGCGTCGCCTGGCCGGCCGCATCGGGCAGCCAGGTGTGCAACGGCCACAACGGCGCCTTGATCGCGAAGGCTGCCATGAAGCCGAGGAACAGCAGCCGTTCGGTGGTCTGGCTGAAGTCGAGGTTCTGCAGGTCGGCCAACAGGTAGGACGCATCACCTTGGCGTGAGCTCACGACGTACAGGCCGACGATCGAGGCCAGCATCAGCAGGCCTCCGACGAGGTTGTAGATCAAGAACTTCACGGCGGCGTAGGACCGGTTGGTGCCGCCGAACGTCCCGATCAGGAAGTACAGCGGGATCAGCGTCGCCTCGAACAGGATGTAGAACAAGAACGCGTCGGTGGCCGCGAACGCGCCGATCGCGAGGCCTTCGACTGCCAGCATCCAGGCGAAGTACGCGTTCGTGCCCTTCGGATCGGGCAGCCGGTCCTCCAGCGAGGCCAGGATGACGATCGGCGTCAGGATCGTGGTCAGCAGGATCAGCGTGATGCCGATGCCGTTGACTCCCACCGCGTAGTGGGCGCCGAAGGCAGCGATCCACTCGTGGGTGCGGGTCAGCTGGTAGTCGCCGGTGCTGGTGTCGAACTTCGCGAGCGCCACGAGCGACAGCGCCAACGTGATGAGCGCGACCGCGAGGGCGACGACCTTGGCCGGGAGGTGCCCGGACTTCTGGCGAGGCATCAGCGCGAGGATCAGCGCACCTGCGATCGGGGTCGCAGTCAGGATCGTCAGGATCATGCGAGGGTCACCGCCAGGAGGCACAGGACGACGATGGCGGCGCCACCGAACATCGTGAGGGCATAGGAACGGACGAAGCCGGTCTGCGGTTTGCGCAGGAACTGCGAGGTGTCGCCGAGCCGGTCGGCGATGCCGGTCACGAGACCGTCGATCCCCTTGACGTCGAGCCAGACCAAGAACCGGGTCAGGTGCCGGGTGGGTCGGACGATGATCGTGTCGTTGACCTCGTTGCCGTACAGCGTGGCGGCCGGCGCGGGCGAAGATCGACACCGAGCTGTCGCCCGGGGTCTCGGCGGCGATCGGTTCACGCCGGTAGAACAAGACCGCTGCCACGACGCCGAGCGCGACGACGGCGGTGATGATCAGGGTCAGCACGATCGCCGGGACCGCGGCTCGTGGTGCTCGGTGTGGCCGACGACTGGCTCGAGCCACTCGTTGATCCAGTCGCCCAGCAGCAGGATGCCGCCGAGGGCCGACAGCGCGGCGAGCGCGATCAGCGGCCAGGTCATGACCTTGGGCGACTCGTGCGGGTGGACGCCTTCGCGCCATCTCTTCTCCGAGACGAACGTCATGATCATGAGCCGGGTCATGTAGAACGCCGTGACACCGGCACCCAGCAGGGCGCCGAGCCCGACCCAGAGGTTCTCGCCGAAGGCGGCCTCGATGATCTTGTCCTTGGACCAGAAGCCGGCGAACGGCGGGACGCCGATGATCGCCAGGTAGCCGAGCGCGAACGTCACGAAGGTGACAGGCATGAGCTCGCGCAGTCCGCCGTAGTGACGCATGTTGACGTCGTCGTTCATCCCGTGCATGACCGATCCGGCGCCGAGGAACATGTTGGCCTTGAAGAAGCCGTGCGTGATGAGGTGGAAGATCGCGAAGGCGTAGCCCGCCGGACCGAGGCCTGCTGCCAGCATCATGTAGCCGATCTGGCTCATGGTCGAGCCGGCGAGGGCCTTCTTGATGTCGTCCTTGGCGCAGCCGATCCAGGCACCTGCGAGCAGCGTGACGAGACCGACGATGATGACGGCGGTGCGGGCCGCCTCGGAGGCGTCGAAGATCGCGTTGGAGCGCACGATCAGGTAGACGCCGGCGGTGACCATCGTCGCCGCGTGGATCAGGGCCGAGACGGGGGTCGGGCCCTCCATCGCGTCGAGCAGCCAGCTCTGCAGCGGCACCTGCGCCGACTTGCCACAGGCACCCAGCAGGAGCAGCAGGCCGAGCGCGGTCGTGACGTTGTCACCGGCACCGGGAGCCGCGGCGTTGACCGCTGCGATCGCGGTGGTGCCGAACTGCGCGAACATCAGCATGATCGCCAGAGCCATGCCGATGTCGCCGACCCGGTTGACCACGAAGGCCTTCTTGGCGGCCGCCGCAGCGGTCGGCTTGTGCTGCCAGAAGCCGATCAGCAGGTACGACGCCAGGCCGACACCCTCCCAGCCCAGGAACAGCACGAGGTAGTCGCCGGCCAGGATCAGCGTCAGCATCGCGGCGATGAAGATGTTGAGGTACGCGAAGAAGCGCCGACGCCGTTCGTCGTGTGCCATGTAGCCGATCGAGTAGATGTGGATCAGCGTGCCGACGCCGGTGATCAGCAGCACGAACAGCGCGGACAGCTGGTCGTAGACGAAGCTCATCTCGACGTGGAACGTCCCGGTGTCGATCCAGGTGAACAGGCTCACGGCATGCGAGCGGTCGCCGCCGTCCTTGCCCAGCAGGGCCACGAACAGCACGACGCCGAGCACGAAGGACGCGGCAGACGCCGCCGTGCCGATCAGGTGGCCGAAGCGGTCGGACTCCTTGCCCCAGATCAGCAGCAGAGCTCCGCTGAGCAGCGGGATGGCAATCAGCAGCCATTGAAGATCAAGCATCTATCTACCCCTATGACTTCAGCATGCTCACGTCGTCGACCGAGGTCGTCTGACGTGTGCGATAGATGGACACGATGATCGACAGGCCGATGACGACCTCGGCTGCGGCGACGACCATGACGAAGAACGCCGCCAGCTGGCCGTCGAGGTTGCCGTGCTGCCGCGAGAAGCTCACGAAGGCGAGGTTGGTTGCGTTGAGCATCAGCTCGATGCACATGAAGATGATGATCGCGTTGCGCCGCACGACGACGCCGACGGCGCCGATCGTGAAGAGGATCAGCGACAAGGTGATGTACTCGTTCACTTGCCCTCCTCCTCGGTCGGCTTCAGCTGTTCGACGACCTTCTCGACGTCGTGCATGTGGCTGTGCCGCACCTGGTCGCGCTCGACGATGCTCGGCGAGATCGACTCCTCCAGGGGGGAGCCGTCAGGCAGCAGGGCCGGCGTGTCGACCGCGTTGTGCCGGGCGAAGACGCCGGGTGTCGGGGCGTTGCCAGGATGGACGCCGCTCTCGGCGTAGTCGCGCATCCGCTGCCGGGACAGGTCGGCCTGCGACCGGCGGGGCGTGAGGTTCTCGTGATGGGCCATGACCATCGCGCCGAGCACTGCGGTGATGAGCAGCGCTGCGGTGAACTGGACGGCCAGCGTGTAGGGACCGAACATCAAGGCTGCGAGGCCCTCGACGTTGCCGTTGGCATTGGCCTCGGTCAGCCCGACGACCGGTGACGAGACCGTCTGACCGATCAGGGTCAC
Organism: Aeromicrobium sp. UC242_57; assembly: GCF_044452305.1. Classification (NCBI taxonomy): domain Bacteria; kingdom Bacillati; phylum Actinomycetota; class Actinomycetes; order Propionibacteriales; family Nocardioidaceae; genus Aeromicrobium; species Aeromicrobium sp. UC242_57. The sequence goes on from NZ_JBIOAM010000002.1 coordinate 541,484, forward strand.
CGCCACGATGCCGAACAGCAGCCCGACGATCGTCGCTGCGAGCCGCTGCCCGCCGATCGTCTCGCGCAGCGACTCCTTGTTGTCGACGCCGACCAGCATCAGCACGAACAGGAACAGCATCATGATCGCGCCGGTGTAGACGATGATCTGCACCGCGAACAGGAACGGCGCTCCCTGCGCGGCGTACAGCACCGCGAGGCTGATCATCACGACCGCCAGCGCGAGCGCCGCATGCACTGCCTTCTTGGCGAACAGCAGTCCGAGTGCGGCGATCACCATGATCGGCGCGAGGATCCAGAATGTCGTCACTGCTCGCCCCCCGCTTCGTCGCCGGCAGAGGTCGAGACGTTCACGATGGGCAGCTGCTTGCCGCGGTAGTAGTCCTGGTGGTCGTCGCTGATCATCATCTCGTGCGGGGGCTCGACCATGCCGGGCAGCAGCGGCGCGAGCAGGTCGTTCTTCTCGTAGATCAGCGCTTCCCGGTTGTTGTCGGCCAGCTCGTACTCGTTGGTCATGGTCAGCGCACGTGTCGGGCACGCCTCGATGCACAGCCCGCACAGGATGCAGCGCAGGTAGTTGATCTGGTAGACCCGGCCGTACCGCTCGCCGGGACTGTGCCGGTCGCCGTCGGCGTTCGAGGCGCCTTCGACGTAGATCGCGTCGGCCGGGCACGCCCACGCGCACAGCTCGCAGCCGATGCACTTCTCCAGGCCGTCGGGCCAGCGGTTGAGCTGGTGCCGTCCGTGGAACCGCGGCGCGGTCGGCAGCTTCTCGAAGGGGTACTGCTCCGTCACTGGCTTGCGGAACATCGTCCGGAACGTCACGCCGAAGCCGGCGATCGGGTCCCAGAGGGTCTCGCGGATGGGATTGCCGGTCATCGCGGAGCCGTCCTCTCGGGCTGGGTGTCTGAGATGTCGGTGGACGGGGTGGCCTGTCCGGGCATCGGTGGCACGGGGTAGCCGCCAGCGAAGGCGTCCCACTCCTCGGGCTCCGGCTCGGGCTCAGGCTTCTTCTCCGGGATCAGGAACGAGAGCAGCGCGAGGACGCCGACCACGATCGCGACCGGCACGATGACACCCTGGTCGAGCATGTCCTCGTTCTTGAGCTTGCGGATGAAGGCGACCGCGACGATCCAGACCAACGAGATCGGGATGAGGATCTTCCAGCCGAAGTTCATGAACTGGTCGTACCGCATGCGCGGCAGGGTTCCGCGCAGCCACACGAAGATGAAGATGAAGAACAGCGTCTTGCCGAAGAACCACAGCACCGGCCAGTAACCGGTGTTGAAGTAGCCGTCGTTGATCTGTCCGATGCCGAACGGTGCCCGCCAGCCGCCCAGGAACAGAGTCGTGGCGAGCGCAGAGACCGTGACCATGTTGATGTACTCGGCCAGGAAGAACAGTGCGAACTTCAGCGACGAGTACTCGGTGTGGAAGCCGCCGACGAGCTCGCCCTCGGCTTCGGGGAGGTCGAAGGGCGCACGGTTGGTCTCGCCGACCATCGCGATGCAGTAGATGACGAACGACGGGAACAACGGGATGAAGTACCACATGTCGCTCTGCGCGGCGACGATCTCGGACGTCGACATCGAGCCGGCGTACATGAACACCGAGACGAACGACAGACCCATCGCGACCTCGTACGAGATGACCTGGGCACTGGACCGCAGACCGCCCAGCAGGGCGTAGATCGAGCCGGACGCCCAACCGGCGAGCACGATCCCGTACACGCCGATCGACGTCACCGCGAGCACGTACAGCACGGCGACGGGCATGTCGGTCAGCTGCAACGGCGTGACCGTGTCGGTGAACGGGATGCGGACCTCGGGACCGAACGGGATGACGGCCCAGGCCAGGAAGGCGGGAATCGTCGCGAGGATCGGCGCGAGGATGTAGACGAACTTGTCGGCCGCCTTGACGACGATGTCTTCCTTGAGCGCGAGCTTGACGCCGTCAGCGAGGCTCTGCAGCAGGCCGAACGGACCGTTGACGTCGGGACCGATGCGGTGCTGCATACGGGCCACGACACGGCGTTCGAACCAGATGTTGAACAACGTGTAGAGCAGGAGGAAGACGAAGATCAGCACCGACTCGAGCGCGATGACCCAGAACGGCTCATTGCCGAAGAGATCGCTCATGCCGTCACCTCAACAGAAGAAGCGGAGTATCGAGGCGACGTCATGAGACCTGCCTCATCGTTCACTCGCTGGCGCTCGCTCATTCACGTCCACCTCTCAGCGTGACCCGGTCCCCGAACCCGGCTCCCAGCGCATCGCGCAGGTTGACCCGGAGTTGGCTGGCACCCACACGACACCGTGCGCGACGTCGGCGACCTCGGTCGGGAACGAGGTGCTGCCGTGCGAGGTCGAGATCGTCGCGGTCTCACCGGGCTCGATGCCGAAGGACTTGAACGTCGAGGCGCCGGCTCGCAGGACCGCCGGACGTGCCGTGGCGTGGTACTGGGCCTGACCGTCCTGGCCCCGGCCGTCGTCGATCATCTGGCGCCAGGTGTCGAGCACCACGGTCGGCGAGCTCAGCACCTCGGCAGGCGAGGCAGCGGTGGACGGTGCGGTGGCGCGTGCGCCGTCCCACGGCCCGAGCCGGCCATGGCCTGCCGGCTCCCGAGACGGTGCGGAAGCCGAGCGGCTTGCCGAGCCTTCGGCGATGCCGGCCAGCACACGGATGTCGGTCAACGAGTTGGGCTCGTGCAGGACGGCGTCGAAGCTGCGGACCCGCCCCTCCCAGTTGACGAACGAACCGGGCTTCTCCACGACCGGGGCGACTGGCAGGACGACGTCGGCAGCCGAGGTGACCTCGCTGTGCCGCACCTCGAGCGAGACCACGAACTGGGCCTTGGCGAGGGCTTCACGGGCCACTGTCGGGTCTGGCAGGTCGGCAATCTCGACCCCGCCGACCAGAAGTGCCTTGACGACACCGTGCCTGGTGTCGGCGAGCATCGTCGCGGTGTCGCGTCCGGCCTTGGCGAGAATCGTGCGGACTCCCCATGCGGCAGCCAGGTCAGTGCGCGCCTCGGCATCGTCGAGCGGACGACCTCCGGGCAGCAGATGGGGCAGGCAGCCGGTCTCGACAGCGCCCCGCTCGCCCGCGCGACGGGGGGATCCAGGCGATCCTGGCTCCTGACGTCTGCGCGACCGAAGCCAGCGCAGAGAACCCACCGGCCACGGACGCGAGCCGCTCACCGGCCAGGATGATCGAACCGGCGGGCAGGTCGAGAGCCGCCAGCGCTGCCGGCTCCTGACCGGGGACGGTCTGGACGCTCGCCGGACAGCTTGACGAGACCCCGGCTCGCGTGACTCGCTATCGCGATGACCTTGAGTCCGTGGTCGCGTGCTCCCTTGCGCAGGCGCAAGAAGATGCTGCCGTTCTCGTCCTCGGGCTCGAAGCCCACCAGGACGACGGTCTTGGCCCGTTCTAGATCGGCGAACGACACCGTCAGTCTGGGTCGCCGCGACGTGCGAGGCCAAGAAGGCCTCCTCCTCGTCTGACGAGGCCCGGGCCCGGAAGTCGATGTCGTTGGTGCGCAGCACCGTGCGCGCGAACTTGCTGTACGCGAAGGCATCCTCGGCGGTCAGCCGGCCACCGGGCAGCACGCCGACCTTGCCGTCGGCAGCAGCCAGTCCCTTGGCGGCGATCGCGAGTGCGGCCGGCCAGGAGGCCGGCACGAGCTCCGCGCGTCTCGGGGTCGCGGACGAGCGGAGTCGTGATGCGGTCGCCCTGCGTTGCATAGGTGAACGCGAAGCGGTCCTTGTCGGTGATCCACTCCTCGTTGACCTCGGGATCATCGCCGGCCAGGCGACGCATGACCTTGCCGCGGCGATGATCGACCCGGATCGCCGAGCCGCTCGAGTCGTGCTCGGCGATCGACGGTGTCGACACGAGGTCGAAAGGCCTGGAGCGGAAGCGGTAGTCGGCGCTGGTCAGGGCACCGACGGGACAGATCTGGATCGTGTTGCCCGAGAAGTAGGAGTGGAACGGCTCTTCCTCGTAGATGCCGACCTGCTGCGCGCGCGCCGCGATCGATCAGCGCGATGAACGGGTCGCCGGCGATCTGCTCGGAGAAGCGCGTGCACCGGGCACACAGGACGCACCGCTCGCGGTCGAGCAGCACCTGCTCGGAGACCTCGATCGGCTTGGGGAACGTCCGCTTGGTCTCGATGAACCGCGACTCCCCCGCCCCGTGGGTCATCGACTGGTTCTGCAGGGGGCACTCGCCGCCCTTGTCGCACACCGGGCAGTCGAGCGGGTGGTTGATCAGCAGGAACTCGAGGTTGCCGCGCTGTGCTTTCTCGGCGACCGGCGACGTGACCTGGGTCTTGACGACCATCCCCGCAGCGACCTCGATCGTGCAGGAGGCCTGCGGCTTGGGGAACCCACGTCCGTTGCCAGCGTCGGTGATGTCGACCAGGCACTGGCGGCAGGCGCCGACTGGATCGAGCAAGGGGTGATCGCAGAACCGCGGGATCTCGGTGCCGATCAGCTCGGCGGCCCGGATGACGAGCGTGCCCTGGGGGACGCTGACCTCGACGTCGTCGATCGTCAGCGTGACCAGCTCGACAGGTACCTGAGTCTCCGCCGCTCCTGACGTGCGCTGTGCCTCGACAGTCATGCGCTGACCTCCTGCTTGAACAGCATCGACGCGGCCGGGGGAACAGCTCGCTGGACGGCGTGTGCATCCCGGCCTCGAACTCGTCGCGGAAGTACTGGATCGCCGACGTGATGGGGCTCGTCGCACCATCGCCGAGCGCGCAGAACGAACGGCCGAGGATGTTGTCGCACAGGTCGAGCAACAGCTCGATATCGCCGTCCTTGCCCTGGCCTGAGTCGATGCGTTGCAGTGTCTGGACGAGCCACCACGTGCCTTCGCGGCACGGCGTGCACTTGCCGCACGACTCGTGCTTGTAGAACTCGGTCCACCGCAGCACGCAGCGCACGACCGAGGTCGTCTGGTCGAAGATCTGCAGGGCGCGGGTGCCGAGCATCGAACCGGCGGCGCCGACGGCCTCGTAGTCGAGCGGCATGTCGAGGTGCTCGGAGGTCAGCAGCGGGGTGGACGAACCACCGGGGGTCCAGAACTCGAGCTCGCTGCCCTCGCGCATCCCTCCGCCGAGATCGATCAGCTCACGCAAGGTGATGCCGAGCGGCGCCTCGTACTGGCCGGGCTTCTTGACGTGCCCTGACAGCGAGTAGATGACGTAGCCCTTGGACTTCTCGGTGCCCATCGAGGCGAACCACTCGTGTCCACCGCGGACGATCGACGGCACCGACGCGATCGACTCGACGTTGTTGATGACGGTCGGGCTCGCGTAGAGGCCTTCGACCGCGGGGAACGGCGGACGCAGCCGCGGTTGGCCGCGACGTCCTTCGAGCGAGTCGAGCAGCGCCGTCTCCTCACCGCAGATGTAGGCGCCGGCACCGGCGTGGATCACCAGGTCGATGCTGATGCCGCTGCCCAAGATGTCCTGTCCGAGGTAGCCGGCGTCGTAGGCCTCACGGCACGCCGCGCGCAGGCGCCGGATGACGTGCAGCACCTCACCGCGCACGTAGATGAACGCCTGCTTGGCGTTGATCGCGTGCGCAGCGATGATGACACCCTCGATCAGGGTGTGCGGCGTGGCCATCATGAACGGGATGTCCTTGCACGTGCCCGGCTCGGACTCGTCGGCGTTGACGACCAGGTACTTGGGCTTCGGGTTGTCCTGAGGGATGAAGCTCCACTTCATGCCCGTGGGAATCCTGCGCCGCCACGGCCGCGCAGCCCCGACTCCTCGACCATCTCGACGAGGTCGGCCGGCTTCATCTTCAGCGCCTTCTCGAGCGCGTCGTAGCCACCGGTCTTGCGGTACTCGGCGAGTGTCCAGGCCCGGTCGGTTCCCCAGTCGGCCGTCAGCACCGGTGTGAGCACGTCAGTCATCGTTGCCCTCTTTCGCCGTGTCTGCCGGAGATTCTTCGATCACGGTCTCGGTCTCGGCGCGCGAGGTGTCTGCCTGCTCGGCCGCGCCCTGCTTGGTCTCCGCCGTGCCGGAGGCGGCCGATGCCTCGCCGTACGCCGGCGCCGTCCAGCCATTGGCCTTCGCGATCTCGAATCCGGCCAGGGACGCCCCGGCAGCGGTCGGGCCCTCGTCGACGAGACCGTCCTCGAGCCGGCGATGACCCGCTCGGCCTCGCGCCACGACGTGATCGTCGCGCCGCGAGTTGCCTGCACCGTCTCGCCGGAGCGCAGCTTGTCGACGACCTCGACCGCCGACTCGGGTGTCTGGTTGTCGAAGAACTCCCAGTTGACGGTCATGACGGGGGCGAAGTCGCACGCCGCATTGCACTCGATGTGCTCCAGCGTGATCGCACCGTCGTCGGTGGTCTCGTCGTTGCCGACGTCGAGGTGGCCCTTGAGCCGCTCGAAGATCAGGTCGCCACCCATGACGGCGCACAGCGTGTTGGTGCAGACGCCGACATGGTGCTTGCCCATGGGGCGACGCTTGTACATCGTGTAGAACGTCGCGACGCCGGAGACCTCGGCGGCAGTGATGCCGAGGATCTCGGCGCAGACCTCGACGCCTTCGTTGGTCACGTTCCCTTCGGCGGACTGCACGAGGTGCAGCATCGGCAGCAGAGCACTGCGAGCCTGCGGATAACGAGAAGCCAGCTGAACCAAGCTCAGACCGAGTCGTATCAGAAAGCGTCATCGAGAACCATCCCATCCGGACGCAACCATGGCCCGAGCGAAGCGAGGGTAGCGGCCGCGCGGAGCGCGGGGACGACGAAGTCGTCCCGGCGATCGGCGAGCCGAGGGAGCGCAGCGACTGAGGCTCACCGATCGACACCGCCCATCACGGGATCGATGCTCGCGACGGCCACGATGACGTCGGAGATCATGCCGCCCTCGCTCATGACCGAGGTGCCTTGCAGGTTGACGAACGACGGATCGCGGAAGTGCGCTCGGTAGGGCCGGGTGCCACCGTCTGAGACCAGGTGGCAGCCGATCTCGCCTCGCGGCGCCTCGATCGCCCCGTAGGCCTGGCCGGCGGGAACGCGGAAGCCTTCGGTGACGATCTTGAAGTGGTGGATCAGCGCTTCCATCGACTCGCCCATGATGTGCTTGATGTGCTCGGCCGAGTTGCCTTGACCGTCTGCGCCGACGCTGAGCTGGGAGGGCCAGGCGATCTTCTTGTCGGCGACCATGACGGGCATGCCGTCCATGCCTTCGAGCCGGTCGATGGCCTGCTCGACGATCTTGAGCGACTGCCACATCTCGTCGAGGCGCACGCGGAAACGTCCGTACGCATCGGGCTCGTCGCGGGTCACGACGTCGAAGTCGTACGTCTCATAGCCCCGAGTAGGGCTGCTTCTTGCGGAGGTCCCAGTCGTACCCGGTCGCCCTGAGCACCGGCCCGGTCAGGCCGAGCGCGAGGCAGCCGGCGAGGTCGAGGTGACCGACCCCCTTGAGACGTCCCTTGAAGATCGGGTTGGCGTTGCACAGCGCCGCGTACTCGGGCAGCCGCTTCTTGAGCAGCGCGACGGTCTCACGCAGCTGGGCGATCGCGCCGTCGGGCAGGTCTTGGGCGACGCCGCCGGGCCGGAAGTACGCGTGGTTCATGCGCAGGCCCGTGATCAGCTCGAACAGGTTGAGGATCTCTTCGCGGTCGCGGAAGCCACAGGTCATGACCGTCAGCGCCCCGATCTCCATGCCGCCGGTGGCGATGCAGACCAGGTGCGAGGAGATCCGGTTGAGCTCCGAGCAGCAGCACCCGGATGGCCTGCGCCTTCTCGGGCGCCTCGATGCCGAGCAGCTTCTCGACCGCCATGACGTACGCAGCCTCGTTGGAGAACGGGGCCACGTAGTCCATGCGGGTGCAGAACGTCACGCCCTGCGTCCAGGTGCGGAACTCCATGTTCTTCTCGATGCCGGTGTGCAGGTAGCCGATGCCGGCCCGGGCGTCGCGCACCGTCTCGCCGTCGATCTCGAGGATCAGGCGCAGCACGCCGTGCGTCGACGGGTGCTGGGGGCCCATGTTGATGACGAGCCGGTCGCCCTTGACGGCCGATGCGTCGATCGTGTCCCAGTCCTGGCCCGTGACGTTGAAGACCGGACCTTCGGTGGACTCGGTGGTGCCCGCGTACGGGTCGGTCGCGCCGTCGTTGACTGTCTGCGTCATGAGTAGCTCCTGCGCTGGTCCGGAGGTGCGATCGTGCCGCCCTTGTACTCGACCGGGATGCCGCCGAGCGGGTCCTCCAGCTGCGGGTGACCCGGCCAGTCGTCGGGCATCAGGATGCGGGTCAGCGCGGGGTGACCGTCGAAGATGATCCCGAACATGTCCCAGGCCTCGCGCTCCTGCCAGTCGGCTGTCGGGTAGATCGACACGACGCTCGGCACGTGCGGATCGTCCTCGGGTGCTGTGACCTCGACCCGGATGCGACGGTTGTGGGTCATCGACAGCAGGTGCAGGACGACGTGCAGCTCGCGCCCCGTCTCGTGAGGGAAGTGCACCCCGCTGAGGCTGGAGCAGAACTCGAACCGCAGCACCGGGTCGTTGCGCAGGTGGGTCACGGCTTCGAGCAACAGCTGGCGTCGCACGTAGAACGTGATCTCGCCGCGGTCGACCACGACCTTCTCGATCGCGTCGGCCAGGCCCGTTCCGGCGGCGAACCGCTCGGCGACCTCGTCGAACCAACCGCCGTAGGGCTGCTGGCTCGCCCCCGGCATGATGACCGGCCGGGGTCAGGCCGCCGAAGCCGCTGGTGTCGCCCGTGCCGTGGGCGCCGAAGGCTCCTTCACGGACCTCGACGATCTCCAGCTCGTTGACGTCCGACCTGACGGCTCGTCGCGGGTCTCGTGCGAGCCGTCCTGCTCGGGGCCGCTGCGGGTCGACTCGGTGCTCATCGCATGAGCCCCTTCATCGCCGACGTCGGCGTGGCCAGGAGGGCGACCTGCTCCTGCTCCTTGATCTGCTCGAGGCGGTTGGCGCCGAGCTTCTGGTGCTGGATCTGGTCGTGCAGCTTCAGGACCGCGTCGATCAGCATCTCGGGGCGCGGCGGACAGCCCGGCAGGTACATGTCGACCGGCACGACGTGATCGACACCCTGGACGATCGCGTAGTTGTTGAACATGCCGCCAGAGCTGGCACACACGCCCATCGCGAGCACGTACTTCGGGCCGGCCATCTGGTCGTAGATCTGGCGCAGGACCGGCGCCATCTTGTTGCTGACGCGGCCCGCGACGATCATCAGGTCGGCCTGGCGCGGCGAGGGCCGGAAGACCTCCATGCCGAACCGCGCCGAGTCGAAGCGCGGTGCGCCGAACGTCATCATCTCGATCGCACAGCAGGCCAGGCCGAACGTCGCGGGCCAGAACGAGGCCTTGCGCATGTAGCCGGCCAGACCCTCGACCGTCGAGAGCAGAACACCACTAGGCAGCTTCTCTTCGATACCCATCAGGTCCACTCCATTCCGCCGCGACGCCATTCATAGGCGTACGCGATCGTGACGTTGACGAGGAACAGCATCATCGCGAAGACCGCGAACCACGACATCTGGTCGAAGGCCACCGCGAACGGGTAGAGGAACACGATCTCGATGTCGAAGACGATGAACATCATCGCGGTGAAGAAGTACTTGACCGGGATACGTCCGCCGCCTGCGGGCAGCGGGCTCGGCTCGATGCCGGACTCGTACCGGTCGAGCTTGGCGCGGTTGTACCTCTTGGGTCCGGTGAGCGGGGCGATCGCGATGCTGCCGATGGCGAACAGCGCAGCAAGGCCCCCCAGCACAAGAATCGGCGTGTATGCCGTCACGGCGCCTCCCGGACCTCGACCGACAGAGTGGAACCCTCATGATCGTTCCCTTGTGAATTACTTCACAACGTGATCACGGTCTCACGATACGCCCGCAGAATCCGGCTTGTAACTTAGGTCACACTAACCGGGATGTGGCAGCCGTCACACGACTGCGACCCGTGCGACGCTCAGGCCTTGAACGAGTGGTGCAGGGCGACGATGCCGCCCGACAGGTTGTGCCAGTCGACCTTGCCCCAGCCGGCCTCGACCATGCGCAGGGCCAGCCCCTTCTGATCGGGCCAGTCGCGGATCGACTCGGCCAGATAGACGTACGACTCGGGATTGGACGAGACCTTGCGCGCGATGCTCGGCAGCGCCCGCATCAGGTAGTTGGAGTAGACCGCCTCGAACGGACCCCACGTCGGCGTGCTGAACTCGCACACCACGATGCGTCCGCCGGGCTTGGTCACGCGGAGCAAGCTCGCGCAGGCCCGCGATCGGGTCGACGATGTTGCGCAGACCGAACGAGATCGTGACCGCGTCGAACGTCTCGTCGGCGAACGGCAGCTTCGTGCCGTCACCTGCGGTGAAAGCCAGCGCCGGACGTTCACGCTTGCCGACCTCGAGCATCCCGATCGAGAAGTCGCACGGCACCACGGTCGCGCCAGCATCGGCGAAGGGCTGGCTCGATGTTCCGGTGCCGGCCGCCAGGTCGAGGATCAGCTCACCGGGCCGCGGGGCGACCAGGTCGACGACCCGTTTGCGCCAGCGACGGTCTTGACCCATCGACAGCACGTCATTGGTCAGGTCATACTTCTCCGCGACCCCGTCGAACATCTTCGCGACGTCTCGGGGCTCCTTGTCCAGACCGGCTCGGCTCACGATTCAACCATCCCACGAGTAGGCTCAAGGATTGTGAGCAACCCCGTCCTTGCCGACCTGGTCGCGCCCTTGCTGGTGCGGTCGGCGCCGATCGCCGATCCGGGAGCGTTGCTCTCGTTGCTTCCCGAGGACGAGGCCCTCGCCTGGGTGCACGGTGGTGACGGTCTCGTCGGCTGGGGCCGTACAACGACGTTCAGCACGTCGGGCAGCGGACGGTTCACCGAGGCTGCCGACTGGTGGCGTGGCTGTGCGGTCATGCGGTCGTGCGCGACGAGGTCTCGGTTCCCGGATCAGGGCTCGTGGCGTTCGGCTCGTTCACGTTCACCGACGACGCAGAGGGCAGCGTGCTGATCGTGCCCGAGGTGGTCATCGGCCGCCGCGACGGCGTCACCTGGATCACCGTCATCGGCACCTCGATCTCGGTGATGCCTGAGGTCGGGCAGACCAGCACTCCCGCCGATCCCCGTGGCACGACGTTCGCCGACGGCCCCGTCGACAGCATCACCTGGCAGGGGCTCGTCGCGCAGGCCGTCGAACGCATCACCGCCGGCGAGCTCGACAAGGTCGTCCTCGCACGTGATCTGGTCGCCACGCTCGATGACCCCCTCGACGTCCGTGCCCCCCTGACCCGCCTCGCGGCCGAGTACCCCAGCTGCTGGACGTTCCACGTCGACGGCTTCTTCGGCTCGACACCCGAGATGCTGGTGCGGCTCGAACGTGGACTCGTCACGTCGCGGGTGCTGGCTGGCACGATCCGCCGCACCGGCGACGACACCCATGACCTCGCGCTGGCCGGCTCGCTCGCCCGCTCGTCAAAGGATCTCGAAGAGCACGAGTACGCCGTGCGGTCAGTCGCCGACGCGCTCGCACCGCACTGCACCAACATGTTCGTGCCCGAGACCCCGTTCGTGCTCCACCTGCCCAATGTCATGCACCTCGCCACTGACGTCACCGGGGTCATGAAGAACGGCGCGAGCGCGCTGACACTGGCCGCCTCGCTGCATCCCTCGGCCGCCGTCGGAGGAACCCCGACCGAGGCCGCAGTACGACTCATCGCCGAGATCGCTGCTCGATCGCGCCCGCTACGCCGGCGGGTCGGCTGGATCGATGCCAGCGGCGACGGTGAATGGGGCATCGGTCTGCGGTCGGCTCAGGTCGAGGGCGACGGCCGCAACGTGCGGCTCTTCGCCGGCTGCGGCATCGTCGCCGACTCCGTCCCTGCCGATGGCTCGCCGAGTCCAACGCCAAGCTCATCCCCGTCCGGGACGCCCTGACTCCCTGACCTGACCCGCTCCCGGCGCGGTGACCTAGCGACGTATCCGGGCGTCGATAGGTCGCTAGGTCACCGCGTCCGGGCGGTTGTGGATATCTCTGGCGGCGCGAAAAGACGGTGTCACCGGTGGTGTCTAGGCTTTTGAGTGTTGGAGAAAAGGCCGTGATTCCAAGGAGGTTCGCATGCTCGTCGATCAGCTGTCATCGCTGCTGGATGACACCTCGACCCTCGAACCCTGGACCCTGACCGGCCCCGAGATCCGGCAAGTCCTGACCGCAGCGCAACAAGCCCGCACCGGCCTAGACGCCCTGGTCTCCCGGCTGGCGGGTACTGCTGACTCGATGGGCTTGCCCACAGAAGACGGCGCGACCTCTGCCACCGCCTGGCTCGCCAACCATGTTGGCATCCACAAAGGTGACGCCGCCAAGCTCGTCAGCCTGTCCAAAGCCACCACCGAGCACACCGAAGCCACCCGGTCCGCGTGGGCCAAAGGCCTGATCACCACCGACAAAGCCGCCGTCATCATGAAAGCGATCAACGCACTGCCCGACTGGGTCGACGACGAACCCCGCCACGACGCCCGAACCCACCTGCTGCGCCTGGCCGGTGAGCACAACCTCGACGACCTCAAACGCCTTGCCAACCACGTTATTGAAGTCATCGACCCCGACGGCGCCGACGAAGAACTCGGCAAAAAGCTTCCGCAAAGAAGAAGACGGTGCTCAAACAAAAAGTGCGTTCAACGCCACCCGGTTCTCGATGACCAACCGTGGCGACGGCACCACCCGCGGGGTGTTCAACATCCCCAACGCCGACGCCGACACCCTGCGGGCCGCGATCGAAGGACTCATCAACCCCCGCCGCGCGGCCACCAACGCCACCAACCTCGACATGAACCTCGACGACTTCAACGCCCTGCCCCGCGACCAGAAGATGGGCCACGCGTTCATCGAGCTCATCAATCACTTACCCACCGACGCGCTGCCGCAGTCAGGTGGACTGGCAGCCACCGTGGCAGTCACGATCGACATCGACGACCTCCGCACCGGCCAAGGCTTTGCGACCAACACCAGCGGCACCGACGTCTCGGCCACCAAAGCCCAACGCATGGCCTGCAACGCACATTTGGTCGGCCTCTACTTGGATTCAGACTCCCGTGTCATCAACCACGGCATGACCAAGCGACTCTTCGACCGCCACCAACGACCCATCCTCGCTGGCCGCGACGGCGGCTGCGTCTGGAAGGGACTGGGGGTCCCCCCGCACAAGGCGCATAGCGGCGGGGAAGACCGGCCGCCCGCATGGTGCGAAGCCCACCACCTCAACTTCTGGTCCGAAACGGACCCACCGACCTCGACAACGCAGCCCTGTTCTGCCACTTCCACCACTTTCTCTTGCACGAAGGCCAATGGACAGCCCGCATGGCACCCGACGGCATCGTCGAAGTCATCCCACCCACCAACGTCGACCCCAACCAAACACCCCGACGCCACGCCAGACACACCAGACACAGATTCGCCAAACCCGGGCCCCGCGCCGGCTAACACCCCCGAACCCCAGGGACGGTGCGCCGACCCTGGGCCACCACATCACTAGTCTGTCGCCATGACTGACGAAGGGACTGTGCTCCTCTGGCATGTCGACGACGGCTGGGGCGTCATCGAGTCTCCCGCAACCCCCGGTGGCTGATGGGCGCACTTCTCTGCCCTCGCGATCGAGTTCCTGTGGGAGCCACAACCCGGCGCCCGCATCACCTTCGAATCGGGAACCCGCTCAGCAGGACGGTTTCGAATTTCGCGCGACTCGAGCATGGCCCGCCGGATCAGAGCCGTTCGACCACGACCCTGAACCAGCAGGGTCCGCCTATGGCAGCAGCCTCAGCATCAACTTTGACTCATAGTCCACCCCTCGGGGCCGTCCGGGCAGTTACGGTTCAGCCATGCGAAGCCAGACAGCCGCCAAGATCTGCGCGGTTGGCGTCATGGTCGCCGCTGCCATCGCCTGGGTAGTCGGTTCGCAGCCATGGTCCTTCAGCGACACGACCTACGACGCCGTCGTGGGCGGCGCGGGGATCATCGCAGCGCTCAGCGCAGCCGTCGCTTGTCTGAGGCGCAGCTGGGCACGCATCCCCTTGGCATTCGCTCTGGCCTCCGCCTGCCTCATGGCATGGGCACGCTTCGCCGAGCAAGGCGACGACGGCATCGACCTCACCGGGCTCTACCTGCCACCGCTCATCCTGGCTTCGGGAGCTTGCGCGCTGCTCGTCCTCTCACTGGGTCCCGTCACGACAAAGCAAGACCAGGCACCTCACCGGTAGACCTTCGCCTCCAGGCTCTGTCCGAGAATCCGGGCGGCGAGCAGGCGATGCAGTCCGTCGAGATGCCACCAGCCACCGCCATCACCGACGTCGTACACGCGCGCGGCCTTGATCGACTCCCCCGCGTCGAGCTGAGTGAGGTAGTAGTTGACCTTCGCGACGCCGACCGTCTGCTGCGGGGTCATGACGACCGCGTGAGGTCCCAGCACCACCGACTCGCCACTGGCCTTCGGTGAACGCTCGTCCTTGAGCTTCAGCGGCCCGGCGAACACCACCGCCAGCCACAGCAGACGCCGGGTGTTGACGTACTGCTCACCGCGGGTCATCCGCAGGAACTCGTCGAGCCGCTCCATCGAGTCGTCATCGAGGTTCGTCGGCGCTTCGGCCAGCTTGGCGCCAAGACGCGGCAGACGAACCATGCGAGTCAGACCGCGGCGATCGACGTGAGAGACGGCCAACGCGGGCTCAGGCTGTCACCCGACGACGTTCCGGTGACCCGGCGCTTGATCCACGGCGCGACATGGACCTTGGCCCACTCGGCATTGGCCGAACGACGTTCGCGTGGCGACAAGGTGACCCGCTGACCGAGGTCGATGGGTTGAAAGATCGTGATCGATGCCCAGCGTGTCGAGAACGGCGATCGCCATGCGCTGGTGGCCGGCACTCGACATGTGCATCCGGTCGACGTCCCACAGCCGGTCGTCCCGGTAGTCCTTCAACCGCCAAAAGTCGACAAGAGCGGCGCCGTGCTTCTCGGCGACCTGCCGTACCAGCTCGTTGTAGATCGCGAACCGGCCGCGCAGCGCACCGAAGACCGCGAATCCAGCCGGATCGAAGGCCGTGAACGTCACGACATGCGCTCCCGCGTCGACCAGACGACCCAGCGCCACGTCATAGGCTGCCACCAGCGCATCGATGTCGATGCGGGGACGCAGGATGTCATTGGCACCGGCGTAGATGCTGACCAGATCGGGCCTCATCTCGATCGCGGGCTCGCTGCTCGTCGATGATGCCGGTCATCTTGCGACCGCGGATCGCGAGGTTGGCGTACTGGAAGTCGTCGTCGGCCATCGCCTCGGCCACCCGGTCAGCCCATCCGCAAACGCCGTTGGGGAGGGAAGCGTCCGGATCGCCGACACCCTCGGTGAAGGAGTCGCCGAGAGCGACAAAACGTTGGAAAGTCACGCCCCCCAGGATAGGTGACGCCGTGCAGGTTCAGACCGCGAGCGAGACCGCCAGTCCCAGCCCGGCGATGCCGATCGCCATCCGAAGCGGGCGCTCAGGCAACCAGCGCACCACGGCAGGCCCGAACCATCCGCCGACGAACGCGCCGGCACCCAGCAGCACGGCCGCGCGCACATCCACCTGACCGCGCGCGAGGTAGGCGATCGCAGCCGTGCCGTTGGCCGCACCGATGCCCAGGTTCTTGACCGCATTCGACACTGCGAACGGCTCGACGTGACGCACGGCGATCGCAGCCAGCAAGATGACGCCCGCACCCGCACCGAAGTAGCCTCCGTACACCCCGATGACCGGGACCATCAGGTGCCACGTCCACGGCGAGCTGGCTCTGCCCCGTCGCAACGCCCTCCGCTCGGCCCACGAACGGATCCGGTCGCGCGCCAGCAGCAGCACGGCTCCCAGTGCGACGAGCCACGGGACGACGGCGGTGAACACCGAGGCAGGAGCGAGCAGCAGCAGCGCAGCGCCCGCGAGACCGCCGATCGCCATCTCGGCGCACAGCACCACCAGCCGGCCAGCCTGTCCTCGGCCTCTTGTCGTGGCTGAGCCCCGCCCCCACGGTGTTGGCCAGCAGAGCGCTGCTGTTGGTCGCGTTGGCGACGATCGGTGGCATCCCCGCCGCCAGGAGCGCCGGATAGGAGACCAACGAGGCCAGCCCCGCGACCGAGCCGCACAGGCCTGCACCAACGCCGGCCAGCACCAAGAACCACCAGGTGTCGATCACCTGCCGAGGTCGGCGAGCGAGTCGGCGATGTGCCGACCGATCTCGAGAGCCGCGGTCGCCGCCGGCGACGGTGCGTTGAGGACGTGCAGCTGACGCGGACCGTGACGCAGCAAGAAGTCGTCGACCATCGCACCGCTGCGGTCGACGGCCTGCGCCCGCACCCCAGCGTGCGTCGGCACGATGTCATCAGACGTCAGCTCGGCACCGGCCGCTGCAGGCTGCTCAGGAACCGGCGCCGCGACAACGACCTTGCCACCTCGCTGACGCCTGTGCGCCACCACTGTCGGCCCAGCCGCCACGTGCCTGGCCAGCGCGCGAAGTCGGCGACGTCGCGCGGACGGATCGTGCCCCAGGTGTAGCCCTCGCGGGCGAGCGCCAGCACTGCATTGGGACCGGCGTGAACCGTGCCGTCGAACATGCGGGTGAGGTGGACGCCCAGGAACGGCAGGTCAGGATCAGGGACGGGATAGACCAGGCCCTTGACGAGGTGCGTGGCCTGCGGGGTCGGCTCCAAGTACTCGCCGCGGAACGGCACGATGCGCACCCCTGGGTCGACGCCGGCCAGGCGGGCGATCCGGTCGCTGTGCAGGCCCGAGCAGTTGACGAGCAGGTCCGCCCGGATCACACCGGACGAGGTCTCCACCGTGACGCCCGAGTCGTCGGCGCGGATGGCCTCGACGGCCGTGCCCAGCCGAATCTCCCCACCTGCCTCAGACACCAGGTCTGCGAGCACCCGGCACACTCCGACGTAGTCGACGACTGCCGTGGTGTCGATGCGCGCCGCTGCGACCGACCGGACGTGCGGCTCCCACTCTCGTGCCTCGTCGGGGCTGACCCGGTGGCACGGCACGCCGTTCGGCCGCACCACGCCGCAAGAGTCGTCGAGGGCGGGCAGCTGTGACGCGCTGGTCGCCACGACGAGCTTGCCGCATCGTTCGACCGTGACGCCGTGACGCTGCGCGAAATCGACCATGGACGCCGCTCCGGCCGCACCGAGACGGGCCTTCAGCGAACCGGGAGCGTAGTAGAGACCGGAGTGGATGACCCCGGAGTTGTGGCCGGTCTGGTGGGCCGCGACCCGCTGTTCCTTGTCGACGACGGTCACCTGGTAACCGCGTGACGACAGCTCGTGGGCCGTGGCGAGGCCGACGATCCCGGCCCCGACGACGATCACGTGACTCTTCATCGCCGTCACCCCTGCCTGACCAGCAGGCCACCGTCGACGACGATGACCTGCCCCGTGACGTAACGCGCCGCGTCCGAGGCGAGGAACAGCACGACGTCGGCGACATCGGACGGCTCACCGATCCGACCCAGCGGGACCGCGGACACGGCATCGCGCAGTGCCGCGTCACCCATCGAATGGGTCTCGTCGAGCGACTGCGCCGTGCGGATGAAGCCCGGCGCCACGACGTTGGCGCGGATCCCCTGCGGCCCCAGCTCGACAGCCAGCGCACGGGCCAGCCCGATCACCCCAGCCTTGGCAGCCGAGTAGTGCGCGTGCTCTGCCCAGCCGTAGGCGGCGCCGCTCACCGAGGACATCGCGATGAGCGAACCGCTGCCGCGACGCGACATGGCCGGGACTGCTTCGCGGAAGATCCGCATCTCCCCGGCGAGGTCGACGTCGACCGTCTGTGACCAGTCGTCGTCGGTCAGGGCGGCGAAGGCACGACGCCGGACGATGCCAGCATTCGCGACCACGACGTCGAAGCCGTCCCCTTCGGTGGCGAGAACGATCTCGCGCACGGCACTGGAGTCGGTGACATCGAGCAGGTGGAACTCGGCGTCTAGCCCCTCGGCTCGCAGCATCGCGGCCCGCTGCTCGCCCTCCTCCTGCAGCACGTCGGTCAGGACTGTGCGGTAGCCCGCACGAGCAAACGACCCAGCACACGCAGCGCCGATGCCGATGCCTGCTCCGGTGATGAGCACGGATGGCTTGACCACGGACGCTCCTGCGGTTCGATCGGGCACGTCAGTCGCGCAGCGGCATGGCGAGCGGACGCATCGGTGCCGCCGTGGCACCTCGCAGCTTGATCCCGGCTCCGATGAAGCAGAACTCGTACAGCTGCTCCTGCGACAGCGCCTCCATGTCGACGACCTCCATGATGGGGATGCCGGCCTCGGCGAACAGGTAGGTGTGCACCGGGAGCCAGTTGCCTTCCTCGGTCGACGGGATCTGCTCGAACGACAGGTTGTCGGCAGCCACGACTGCGGCACCAGCCTTGGCCAGGTACTCCGCACCATCGCGGGTGACGCCTGCCTCGTTCGTGATGTACGCCTGCGGGTCGTTCCACAGAGTCATCTGGCCCGAACGCACCAGCACCGCGTCGCCGGGACGCACCTCGACGCCTTGATGGCGGGCCGCGTCGGCCAGGTCCTGGGCGGTGATGCCGTAGCTCGGCGGCAGGACGTCGACACCATGCAGGGCAGCGACGTCGAGCAGCACACCGCGGGTGATGATCGGCGGCTGCTTCTCGGCGCCGGCGCACATCCAGTGTCGCGCGCCGAGCCACTGGTCGGCGTCGAAGTTGTTCCAGATCTTGCGGCCATAGCCGAAGTGGTTGAGCGTGTCGATGTGCGTGCCGCAGTGCGTGTACATCGAGATCGCATCACCGGAGTATCCGACCAGCTCGTTCTCGGCACCGAAGCCGGTCGAGTTGTCGATCGCCGTTCCGCGCGGGGTGTTGGTCATCCAGATCTGGTACGGCGGCTGTCCCGCAGCAGTGAACGACGGCATGCCCAGGAAGTAGTCGACGCTCAGGTCGAGGGTGTGCCCGGCGTCGGCGCGAGAGAACACGGTGCGTGCCATGTCGGGCGTGATCAGGTTGAGCATCCCGATCTCGTCGTCCGGCCCGAACGGGCTCTCGGTGATCTGCCGGAAGCTCGCTGCGGCGGCCGCGATCTTGTTGGCCGTCCCGTCGTCGACGAAGTTGATTCCACACATGGTCAGTTCCTCTCGTCCGTGCCCTCGGCCTGCCGGGCAGTCAATGGATCGGTCTTGCTGATGGCGCCGTAGAGCGCCGGGCGGCGATCGCCGAACAAGGAGATCGCGAAGTCGACCTCCGGCACGTGGACGTCCTTGAGCCGCGCGCTGGCAGGCTGGATGTCCACGACGATGAGCCCTTCCTCACGCTCGACCGATGCCAAGACGCTACCGGTCGGATCGATGACCTGGCTGCGCCCGATGAACTGAGCGCCGTGTTCCTCGTCGCCCCGGTTCGCCGCAATCACGAAGACGTGGTTCTCGGCGGCCCGCACCCCGGGTGAACAGCTCCGCGACCCGCTCGGCTGGTGCCGGCCAGTTCGTCGGATTGGCGATGATGTCGGCGCCGCCGAGCGCCAGGCAGCGGGCCCACTCGGGAAAGCGCAGGTCGTAGCAGATGCTGAGCCCGACGACGCCCAACGGCGTCTCGACCAGCACCGGCTCGTTGTCGCCCGGCGTGACGAACCGGTCGGCGCCCAGGTGCGGCAGGTGGGTCTTGCGATAGGTCGCCATGACTCCCCCGGGGCCCAGCAGCACCGCCGTGTTGCGCAGGAGGTCGCCGTCGAGCTCGAGGAAGCCGATCACGACGTGGATCGCGAGCCGTCAGCGGCTTCGGCGATGCGCCGCACCTCGGGTCCGTCCAGCGTGACCGCCGCTGCCCGGGACTCCGCGGCCGTCTCGAACACGTAGCCGGTCAACCCGCACTCGGGCATCACGAGCAGCTGGACACCGCGGTCGTGAGCCTCCGCCATGACCTCGAGGGTCCGGATCGTGTTCTTGTCGGCCTCGCCCGGAACGGAGCCGATCTGGCCCGCCGCGACCCGCACGATCGGGTCGGTGGATGTGAGAGTCATCGGTTCTTCCTTCGGTGGTCCCAAGCGCCGTTGACCACGATGGCCACGACGAGCACGACGCCGTAGGCCGCCTCCAGCACGAAGGAGGACGCCTCGGTGAGAGTCAGGTAGTTCTGGATGAGGAAGAGCAGCACGGCGCCACACGCGGCACCGAGCAGGCCGCCACGTCCGCCTGCAAGGCTCACTCCACCCAGGGCGACGGCCGCGATCGCCAGCATCGTGTAGGTCGGCCCGACCGTTGAGTCGGCACCGCCCAGCACGGCGGTCAGGACGAGTCCTGCGATTCCGGCCATGACCCCGGTCAGGACGTAGGCGGTGAACCGCACAGCCGTCACCGGCACCCCTGCGGTGTAGGCGGCCCGATCGTTCGAGCCGACCATCCGCAGGTTTCGCCAGTACGCCGTCCGGGTCAGCAGCCACCACGCCGCACCGACGAGAAGCACGACCCACAAGACGTTGGGCACGATCCCTCCGGTGTCGGTGAACCAGTTCATCCACTCCGGCAGCGCACCCGTCGGCGACGCCAGCACCTGGGTCGCGATCCCGGCGAACACCAGGTACGTCGCGAGCGTCGCGATGATCGGCGGGATGCGCACGAATGCCACGAGCGTCCCATTGAGCGCGCCGATCGCCGCACCGACCACGACCGCTGCGGCCACGATGATCCAGGCCACCGAGATGTTGTGGGCGATCAGCACGGCAGCCAGCACGACGCTGACCAGCCCGGCAGCCGGACCGACCGACATGTCGAGGCCGCCGCCACCGCTGAGGACGACCGGAGCCTGCGCCATCGCCAGCAGGATCAACGGAGACGCGTAAACCAGCACGAGCTTCCAGCCGCCATCGAGGAACTGACTGCTCTTGAGCGCCGTCACCACGATCATCAGCAGCACCGCGATCGCCGCGGGCACGAAATAGGGCACCTGGCGGGTTCGCCGCACCGGGCTCCGCTCGATCGTCGTCATGCGTCTGCCCTTTCTGTGGTCACGAGTCTTCCGGTGGTCACGCGCTCGACCGACTGGCCGAACATCGACGACAGCACTGCGTCATAGGTCATCTCGTCGTCCTCCAGGACGGCGGCCACGGACTGGTCGTGACACACCGCGATGCGGTCGCACGACGTCAGCAGCTCCTCGATCTCGGTCGAGAGCATCACGACGGTCATGCCGTCTTCGGTCAGCTCACGCAGCAAGGCGTAGAAGTCGCGCTTCGTGCCGATGTCGACCCCGCGCAGGGGATCGTTCAGCACCAGCAGGTCGGGGTCGGACGCCAGCCAGCGACCGACCAGGACCTTCTGGGCGTTGCCGCCGCTGAGCCCGGTGATCGGATAGCTCGGATCGTCGGGCACGACCCCGAGTCGGCGCATCTGCGAGCGCACGACCGCGGTCACTGCCGACGGGCTGATGAGACCCCATCGTGCATGACGTCGGTACGTCGCCATCGCGAGGTTGTCCTGGACGTCCAGCGTGCGGAACAGCCCCTCTTCCTGACGCTTGCCAGGAACGTAGGCGATCCCCGCATCGACGGCGCGCCGGTAGCCGCGGATCGACGTCCACGCCCCGTCCCGGTCGAGCTCGACGACACCCTGCGCCGGGCTTCGCACACCGGCGAAGGTCTCGACCAGCGGCACGCCGCCGTGGCCGTCCAGACCGGCGACGCCCAGGATCTCGCCCCGGCGCACCGCGAGGTCGAACGGCTGCGCGTCGTCGGCGAGGGCCACACCTCGACACCGAGCCGCATCGCCGCGGTCGGGCAAGACGCGTGGCGCCGAGGTTGCGGCAGCCTGGTGCTCGGACTCGCTGCGGCCGTCCATCATCGCGAGCAGACGCGACGGCGTGGCTTCGGCGCGGTCGACTGTGCCGATCGTGCGCCCCGAACGCTGGACCGTCGCGCGATCGATGAGGATCTCGAGCTCGTCCATGCGGTGCGAGACGAACAGCACGCTTCGGCCATCGGCCCGCCCCTCGTCGAGCAGCTCGAAGAGCCGATCACGGGTGCCCAGGTCGAGGGCAGAGGTCGCCTCGTCGAGGATCAGCACCCGCCACGGCCGCACCAACGCACGAGTCAGCGTCAGCACCTGCCGCTCAGCGAGCGACAGGCCGTACGGCGACGCCGTCAGGATGGATGCCGAGGCGCCCAGCCGCTCGACGACCTCCGTGGCGGCGGCGGCTCGGCCGATCGGCTACGGGCGCGCCGGAACAGTCCGTCCGTCCCGGCGAAGACGTTGTCGAGCCCCGAGCACTCGTCGGAGATCAAGGTCTCCTGGAACACCGTGAGGATCCCGTGGCGTTGGGCTTGAGCCGGCGAACGCAGGATGACGTCCTGCCCGTCGACCCGCACAGCGCCCTCGGTCGGTCGCATGATGCCGCTGAGCAGCTTGACGACGGTGCTCTTGCCGGAGCCGTTCTCGCCGACGAGACCATGGATCTCGCCGGGGCGGATGTCGAGCCGGCAGCCGTTCAGCGCAACCGTCGCGCCGTAACGATGAGTGATTCCGGCCAGCTCGACCAGTGGTGGATGAGTCATGGTGGCCTCTCAGAGACGTTGCGCGACGTGGCGGTCGCGCCCGTAGACGGTGATGAGCGCGAGGATCGCCACGCCGAGCATCACCTGTTGCATGTTGGGACCGATCTTGAAGCCGATCAGCAGCGTCGTGAACTCGGTCGTGACGAGAACGCCTGCCACGGTCCGGGCATAGCTGCCGGCACCGCCCAGCAGGGACGTGCCTCCGACGACGACGGCCGTGATGGTCGAGAAGAGGTACGGATCGCCGATGTCGACCGACGCCCCACCGCTGAAACCAGCCAGCAGGACGCCCGCGACGCTCGCGCACAGGGCGCTGACGCTGTAGACGACGACACGCACGACCATCGGACGCACCAGCGCGAGCCGTGACGCGGTGACATTCGAACCGAGCGCATAGACGTGGCGGCCGATGACGGTCCTGCGCTCGACCACGATGACGAGCACCAGGACCAGCATCCAGACGAAGAACGCCGCCGGAAGTGGGATGCCGAGGAATGAGCCCTTCGGCGAGACGGCATCGGTGATGAAGCCGGGGACGTCGCCGCCGGTGTTGCCGTCGACAGCGATCAGGACACCGCCTGTCACGACCGAGGCAACGCCGAGGCTCACGACCAGCGGATGCAGCCCGAACAGGCTCGACAGGACACCGTTGGCGATGCCGATCGCCAACGACAGCACGATCAGGAGGAGGACGATCTCGCCGAATCCCCATCCCTTGGCGTACAGCGTCGTCAGCAGCACGTTCGCCATGCCGATCGTCGCGGGGATCGACAGGTCGATCCCCGCGATCATGACGGCCCAGGTCTGACCGACCGCCGCGATGCCCAGCACTGACGACAGCACGAGCAACGACATGATTCCGGTCCGCGACAGCACATCAGGCGTCGCGACCGCGAGCACCAAGAACATCGCCACGGGGGCGAGATAGACGAGAAGCGGACCGCCGCCCCCCGGCGTCGTCGACTGGTGGTCGACGACGCCGAGGGGGACGTCTGGTGAATCGTGGGGCTGGTCATGACCGGGGTCCCTACTTGATCGGCAGGTCAGCGAGCGCCGCGTCGAACGTCGCGGGCTTGCCGTCACCGGTGAACAGGTCGTCGTAGTACGAGTCCGGGACGGACTCGCCCTCTGCGGGCTGCGCGTTGCAGGCGCTGTTCAGCGTCATGCCCGGCTTCAGGTACTGGTCGACGTTGGTCGAGTCGATCTGCGCCAACGGGTACAGCAGCGTGTTGTACTTCGGCTTCTGTCCCGCGAGCATGCGCATCGCGACCTTCAGGGCCTCGTTGACGCCCTGACCGGCTCCGCCGGCGAATCCGATCGAGTCCTTGCCGGTCTTGTCCCAGCTGGCCAGCCACGAGCACGCACCTTCGAAACCGGTGACCCAGGGAAGGTCACGGTCGGCCTGCTGGAAAGCCTGCGTCACGGGCACGGCGCACACTCCGCCGTCCCACACACCGGCCACAGCACCCTGGTTGGTGCTCAGGAAGCTCAGCATCTGCGACTTGATCGTCGACGGCGTCCACTCGCCGGTGATGTGGTCGACCTTCAGGCCGGCCTGCTTGAACACGTCGGCTGCGCCTGCCTGGCGGGCTTCAGCTGCTGCGACGCCGGGGATGCCGTCACACATGACGATCGAGCCCTTGGCGTCGCCGACCTGGTCGACGAGCCACTTCGCCGAGGTCTGGCCCGCGTAGTAGGCACCGAAGTCGGACTGGATGACGTTGGTGCAGTCGGTGCCGGTCTGCATGACCACCACGAGGACCCCGGCCTTCTGGGCCGTGTCGAAGGCCTTGCACACGCCGACCGTCGGCGGCTGCATCACGAGGATGACGTCGCAGCCCTTCTGGACCATCGTGGTGATCTGGGTGGCCTGCAGGCTCGCGTTGTTGTTGGCGTCGGAGACGAGCAGCGGTCCGTCGGCGAGGTCCTTCTTCTGCAGGTCCGCGACGATGTTCTTCGCCACGGTCAGACCTTCCTGGCGCCACGAGTTGCCCTGGTAGGCGCTGGAGTAGCAGAACTTCCACGGCGCCTTCGACGGCGTCCAGTCGGCGTACGGATCGGGACCGACGCGCGTGGCGTGCCAGAAACCGGCGTAGGTGTCGCGCACCGAGGACGGCAGCTTGTCGAGCACGGCCTTGTCAGCCGCGCTCTCTGCCTTGCCGGTGCGCAGCTCGGTGTAGGAGGCAGTCGAGTCCTTCGCGTCGCTGCCGCCGTCGGCTGAGAGTCCGCCGCACGCCGCAAGCGGAGCGCAGCAGGCCGGCGGCCAAGGCGATGATCGCGGCCTTCCGGCGAATTCCGGCGCCGAGGGGGCGCGTCGTGAGTCGGTTCATGGTGCTCCTTGCAGAGTCAGAGAGTGGTGTGGCGCACAGTGTTTGACGTGTAACATACAACACTCCACATCCCAAAGCGTCAATACTGATCGCGAAACGAAACGCAACCGTTACGATCGGCGTACAGGGACGAGCACGGGAAAGCCTTCCGGGCGGCCCGCAGACGATCGGAGAGATATGCAGCCGTTGGCCAGTGAAGGGTCCATGGCCGATCGAGCCACCGCAGCCCTGCGGACCGCGATCCTCAACGGCGACCTCGAGCCCGACACGCTGCACGCCGTGCACACCGTGGCTGACCGGCTCGGCGTCTCACGCACGCCGGTGCGCGAGGCCGTGATCCGGCTCGCCGCGGACGGCATGGTGCGCGTGCACCGCAACCGCGGCTTCATCGTCCTCGGGACCACCGCAGAGGAGCTCCGGCAGATCTTTTCGCTGCGCCTGCTGCTCGAAGTGCCGGCGACCCGCGCCGCAGCCGTCCTCGCGACCGACGACGACATCGCCGCTCTCGAGGCCGACATCGAGCGGATGCGCCAGGCGATGGACGGCCAGGATGCTGAGACCTTCCTGCGCGCGGACCGGCAGTTCCACCGCACGCTGCTGACGATCAGCGGCAACGACCGACTCGCCGAGTTCGTCGAACGGACTGCGCAACATCGTGCTCAGCAAAGGGGTCTCGACCGCCAACCAGAGCGAGTCGATCGAAGAGATCCTCGAGCCTCACGTCGAGCTTGCTCCAGCTCGTGCGCGCCCACGACGCCGCCGGGGCGACGCGCTCGATGCACCGCCACATCATCGAGACGGGACATCGGCTGATCCGCCAGGAGTTCGGCGACGACGAGTCAGCGATCTTCGGCGAGGCCCTGGCTCATTTCGAGATCGCCAACGCACCTGCCTGATCGCAGCTGACGTCAGTCGAGCAGGCCCTTGCGCCGGCCGATCGCGGCTGCCTCGGTGCGACTCGCGGCACCCAGCTTGGCCAGGATGTTGGACACGTGCACCGAGACCGTCTTGGTGCTGATGAACAGCAACGAGCCGATCTCGCCGTTGCTGTGACCCGCCGCCACCTGCAGCAGCACCTCGCGTTCACGCGGCGTGAGGTCGACGTCTGGTCGCACAGCCCGCGTGGCGACACGCGGGAGGGAGGCGAGCAGCGGCTCGGCACCGAGACGGACAGCAGTCTCGCGGGCCAGGGCGACCAGGTCTGCGGCCTGCGCATCGTGCCCGGACGCGAGCAGCACCTGCGCCCATCGGGCGGCTGATCTCGCCGCCTCGTACGGCTCGCCCAGCGCCGTGAAGGCGTCGTAGGTCGACTGCCACAACGACGCGACCTCATCTGCATCGGTCGGGGCGTCGACGCTCAGCCACGTCAGCCGGGCGGCCTCTGCCTGGAACCTCAACCACCAGGCAGCGCCCTCGGGGCCGAATGGCGTGGTCGCCGTGACGGCACGCTCGACCTCGATGGTCAGCTCGGGCAGCTGGGCCAGGAGGTCGTCACGATGCGCACGGTCGAGTCGACCGACCGCCGACGCGTACTGGCCGACCAGCATCGAGGCGAGCCGGATGCGACCCGGGAAGTCGGGGTCGTCCCACACCGACACGTGTAGCCCGACCACGTCGTCGTAGACCCGGCGCGCATCCCCAAGATCGCCGCGCAGGCCGTAGAGCTCGATCAAGGCGGCGCCGCTGTGGATCGCGGAGGCTTCGTCGTGCTGCCACAACGATCGCATCGGGAGGGTCTGCTCGATCTGGCCCACCTCTCCCCTGGCAGCAGCCACCGGCAAGGCGACCGCGGCAAGACCCGCCCGCGCATCGGCCGGCGCCATCGGACTGACTGCGCAGAGCTCCAGCACACGGTCCCACCGGCCCCGGATGTAGGCGACCAGCGCGCCGAAGAACCGCCCGTCGAAGCCATACGGCCCCCACGACCAGCCCGTCTCGTCAGCTCGGCGCATGCCTTCGGCGAAGACGGCTTCGGCCTCGTCGAGCTCGCCGGCGTTGTAGTGGACGAAGGCCAGCTGGCGCAGGCCGCGCAGCTCGCCCAGCACGTGGCCGGAGGCACGAGAGTCGGCGACGACCTCGCGGAAGGCGATCTTGGTCTTCTCGGGATCGGCACCCGAGCGCAGCATCAACCGGGTCAACGTGGCCTTGGCGTCGGCGATCACGTTGTCGGCACCGATCTGCTCACCGATGGCCAGCGCCCGCTCACCCAGCTGATGGCCTCGTCGTCTCGCCGCTTGTTGGCCAGGACCCGTGCCCGCAGCCCAGCGGCCTGTCCGCGCAGGACCGTGGGCTCGTCGAGCACCACCTGCACGGCCTCGCGACTGGCCTCTTCGGCCTCGGTGTCGAGACTCGCGAAGTACGCGATGTCGCCGATCGTGACCAGGAGCCGCCCGTGATCATGTCCGGGAGTGGAGGACGTCGAGCTGACGATCGTGGTCGCGCAACAGCTCCAACGCCCGGATCAGCTGACCCGAGGTCATGAGGGCGAGCGAGGCGGCGATGACCAGGTCGACCTCGTCGGTGCCCTCAGGTGCCGCGTCGATCAGCCCGAGCGCATGCTCGTAGTGCTGGGCGGCCTCGTCGTAGCCGGCGACCCGTCGGGCATCCTCGGCAGCACGGACCGTGGCATGGAAGGCCACCGTGCGCTCTCCGGCGGCCATGGCGTGCCTGGCCACCGTCGCGGCCGGTGTCGAGTCGTCGAGCGCGTCGAGGAAGGCCGCGTGGATACGCCGACGCTCGCCTGGCAGCAGGTCGTCGCGCACGGCCTCACCGAGCAGCGCGTGCCGGAACACGAAGTTGATCTGCTCGGTGCTGTCCTGCTCGGTGCGGCGCAGCACCTTGTGGTCGACCGCCACACCGAGTGCGGCGTCGAGCTCGATGTCGCTGAGCCCGGCCGCAGCCGCCAGCGCCGCGAAGCCCTCACGGCCGTCGGTGACCGATGCCGCGCGGACCAGCCGTCGTGCCGGGTCGTCGAGCCGCTCGAGCCTGACCAGCAGCAGATCGCTCAGCGTCTCGGGAAGAGTCGACCGGTGGTCGTCGAGTCCCGCATCGAGCAGCTCTTCGACGTAGAACGCATTGCCGGCGGCCCGCTGCACCACGGCTCGCACCTCGTCGGCCGCCAGCCCGACAGCGGTGCGGGTGCGCACCAGGTCGACGACGTCGGCATCGGCCAACGGGTCGAGCTCGATGCGTCGCACGCCGGCCAGCCGGACCCACTCGGCGATGGCCTGACGCAGCGGGTGGCGACGGTGCAGATCGTCGGAGCGGTAGCTGATCACGACGTGGACGGGGCCGCGGAACCCCTGGGACAGCACGTACCTGATGAGGTGCCGGGTCGAGGCATCGGCCCAGTGCGCGTCTTCGAGCACCAGCAGCACCGGCTGCTCAGCGGCCAACGCATCGAGTCCCGCGACGACCGACGCGAAGCTCTGCCCGTTCGACTCCGGGGCCAGGTGCTGGGGACGGCCAAGGCAGGAGAGGACCTAGTGCCGGGAACCGCTGTGCCAGGTAGTCTCGTTCGTCGTCGCCGAGTCGCGAGAGGGCGTCGGCGAACGGCTGGTACGGCAGGGCACTGTCTCCGAGGTCGAGGCAATGACCGGCCAGCACACGGTGCCCTGCCTCCCGCGCTCGAACGCCCAGCTCGCGGAGCAGCCGGGTCTTGCCGATGCCGGCGTCGCCGCCGAGGAGCACGACATCGCGCGCATCGGCGTCGGTCACCCCGGCGTGCGCCAGCAGCACGTCGAGCTCAGCGCGCCGCCCGACGAGCGGCGTGGAGGGCTTCCGATCGTGTGCCATGTCCTCCATGATGGCCGATGGCTCGGACATCTCGGCAGGCTCGGACCTCACGCGTGGATGGCGCGACCGGTGATCCAGGCCGCCAGGCGCAGCCGGAGACCACGTCGTGGACCGCTGCGCCGCGGTGAGCGGTGCTCACGGGCGAACTGTGCTGCGCGGGCCGCCGCCAGGTGACGGTCCATCTCGAGTGGGATGAAGGACTGCGGGTCGATAATCATGTATCCACCGTCGCCGCCTGAGGTAGCCCCCCACATCGGACAGATGTCCTAGATTCGCCAGCCTGCTACCTCACCAAGGGCCGAGCGAGCGTGGCGATCCATTTGAGCGTCTTCTTCCCCCCGTGCAGCAGCGTGATGAGCTGGACGACCTTTCCGTCGGTCTTGGCGTCACGGGCGAATGACGTCAGCATCATGACGGGCTTGAACTTCTGTCGGGTGATCGACTTGGCGTAGGTGAACTCCTTGAGCCCGTCGGGTCCGTGGATGCGCCCGAAGCCCGACTGGCCGACACCGCCGAACGGCAGCGTGGGGACGCCCGCGAAGGCGATGACGGAGTTGACCGACGTCATGCCCGACCGAACCCGGCGCGCGATCTCGACGCCGTTCTTCTTCGAGAACACCGCACCGGCCAGGCCGTACTCGGTGGCGTTGGTGCGGGCGACGGCTTCGTCCATGCTGGCGACGGGTTGATCGCGAGGGTCGGGCCGAAGGTCTCCTCGGTCATCTCGGTGGAGTCTTCGGGCACGTGGGTCAGGATCGTGGGCTGGACGAAACGCTCGCCCACCGCGTCGGCGCCACCGAGCGCGACGTTGGCGCCCTTGGCGATCGCGTCGTCGATGTGCCGCTTGATGACGTCGAGCTGGGACGGCATCGTGATGGGTCCGATCTTGCCGCCCTCCTCGGCCTTCAGCCCCTTGGCCTGGTCGAGGATCTCGGCGACGAACGAGTCGAAGACCTTCTCGTGGACGTAGACCCGCTCGGTGCCGACGCACGTCTGACCGGCATTCGACATGCCGCCCCACAGCGCGGCCTCAGCGGCCTTGGTGATGTCGGCGTCCTGGTCGACGATCATGGAGTCCTTGCCGCCGGCCTCGATCACGACGGGGGTGAGGTTCTCGGCGCAGGCGGCCATGACCTTCTTGCCGGTCGGGCCCGATCCGGTGAACGCCAGCTTGTCGATGTCGGCGGTGCACAGCGCGTTGCCGGTCGGGCCGAAGCCGGTGACGACCTGCAGCACGGCTCGGCCGTGGACGACCTCGGTGAACGAGTCGACGAGCCAGGTGCCGACGCCGGGCGTGTACTCGCTGGGCTTGAACACGACCGCGTTGCCGGCCGCCAGCGCGTAGGCGATCGAACCCACGGGCGTGAAGACCGGGTAGTTCCACGGGCCGATGACCCCGACGACACCGAGCGACTTGTACTCGACGCTGGAGGCCTGGTTGGCCATCAGCAGACCTGAGCTGACCTTGCGGGGGCCGAGCACCTTCTTGGCGTTCTTGGCCGCCCAGGCGATGTGGTCGATCGCCAGGATGATCTCGAGTTGGGCGTCACCGTGCGGCTTGCCGGTCTCGCGGTGCGACACGTCGGCGAGCTGGGCGATGCGGCGGGTGATGACGCTGCGCCAGGTCAGCAGGTACTCGGCGCGTTCGGCGAACGTCAGGTTGCCCCACCAGTCGGAGGCCTCGCGAGCACGCGCGACGGTCTCGTCGACGTCGCTCTTGCCGTGGACGGGATAAGTGCCGACGACGTCGCCGTTGGCGGGGTTCAGCGAGTCGAAGGTCTCGGGGGTGCCGGCTTCGGTTGCGGGATCGAGCGTCGCGGTCATCGTGACTCCTTGATGAGGTCGGCGCACTTCTCGCCGATCATGATGGTGGGGGCGTTGGTGTTGCCGCGGGGAACGCGCGGCATGACGGGGGCGTCAGCGACCCGGAGGCCTTCGACGCCGTGGACCTTGAGCTCAGGATCGACGACGCTGCCCTCGATCGTGCCCATCGCGCAGGTCGCAACAGGGTGGTAGAGCGTCTGGGCGAGCTGCCCGATCGCCTCGATGATCTCGTCGTCGGTCGGGTCGGCCGATGCCGGAACCCACGGCTCGTCGATGAACCGCGCGATGGGGCCCTGGCGCAGCACGTCGTTGGCACGCCGGAATCCGGCGATCATCGCGTCGAGGTCGGAGCGGTCGTCGAAGTAACCCGGATCGATCTCGGGGTGCCAGGTCGGATCGGTCGACCGCAGCCTGACGTGGCCCTTGCTCTGCACGTTGACCAGCGTCACGGCCGTCGTCAGGGCTCGTCGCACCGGCTCGTGCATGCCGTTGTCGTAGAAGCCGGTGGGCGCGACGTGTAGCTGGATGTCGGGCAGATCGAGGTCGTCGCGTGAGCTGAAGAAGGCACCGGTCTCGGCGACGTTGGAGCTCAGCGGGCCCTTGCCCGTGGCCTTCCACTTCAGCAAGTTGCCCAGCCCGAGCATCTCGGCGATGTCGGAAGTGTCCTTGGTGTAGCTGAGGATGCCCGAGACGGGGTGGTCCTGCAGGTTCTGCCCCACGCCGGACGACTCGACCTTGACCTCGACGCCGACGTCGCGCAGGTGCGCACCGGGTCCGATGCCTGACAGCATCAGCAGCTGCGGGCTGTTGATGGCTCCGCCGCTCAGCACGATCTCGCCCTCGGCGCGCACGACGTGCGACTGCCCGCCGTGCCGGTAGGCGACTCCCACCGCCCTGGTTCCGTCGAGGACGATCGACGTCACGAAGGCCTCGGTCAGCACCGTCAAGTTGGGCCGGTCCTCGGCCGGATGGATGTAGGCGTCGGCGACCGACCAGCGTCGGCCCTTCTTGCACGTGACCTGGTAGGGCCCGACGCCCTCTTGGCCAGCGCCGTTGAAGTCGTCGTTGCGCTTGAGCCCCGCGGCCACGCCGGCCTCGATGAACGCTGTGCTGAGCTCGTGGTTGTAGCCGCGGTCCTCGACGTGCAACGGACCGTCCTGGCCGTGGAACGGACCGCCGAGCCGGGTGTTGGCCTCGGACTTCGTGAAGTAGGGCAGGACATCGTCGAAGCCCCACCCGGTGGCACCGTAGGCGTCGCGCCACTCGTCGTAGTCGGCATGATTGCCGCGGATGTAGATCATGGCGTTCATCGACGAGCATCCGCCGAGGGCCTTCATCCGAGGCCAGTAGGCCCGCCGACCTGCGAGGTGCTTCTGCGGGGTCGTCTCGTAGTTCCAGTCCCACTTGGTCTTGAACAACGTCGAGAAGCCCAACGGCATGTGGATCATGTCGTCGTCATCGGCGGGGCCGGCCTCCAGCAGGAGGACGTTGACCTGAGGATCTTCGGTCAGCCGCGCGGCGATGACTCCGCCTGCGCTGCCAGCACCGATCACGATGTAGTCGAAGCGCTCGTCTGCCATGACTTCCTCTCGGCGGGTTCGCTGGGTGACCCAGGCCACAAACCTACTGCGAGTATGTCGCTGACACAACCAGTGTCACGGTGTCAGCTCGTTCCGCACCGCAGCGCTGATACGTGCGTCCAGCTCTCGCCGCCTCGTGCGGTCGACCGGCACCTCGACGACCCGGATCCCTGAGACCTCCTCGGCCAGCACCTGAGCCACGTCGGCCACCGCGACTACCTGGTGCGGTACGCCGTAACCCGCGCACAACCGGCCGATGTCGGCGCCGGTCGGGGTCGCGTAGACCCGCTCGAACGACGCCGCGTACTCCGGAGCACCTTGTTCGAGCGTCGTGAAGATGCTGCCGCCGTCGTCGGAGGCGATGACGATCGTGAGATCGGGTCGCGGCTCGGACGGGCCGATCAGCAGGCCGTTGCTGCCGTGCAGGAACGTCAGGTCCCCGACGTAGGCGATTGCGCGGGTCGACTCTCGTGCCAGTGCAGCACCGATCGCCGTGGAGAGGGTCCCGTCGATGCCGGCCAGCCCCCGGTTGGCGATGATGAGCCGCTTCTCCCCCACGACGTACGGCCGGGCCACCAGGTCGAGGTCGCGGATGGGGCTGGATGCACCGACGAAGAGCAGACCGCCCGGCGGGATCGCCGCGTTGACCGCCTTCGCCAGGTCGTACGGGGTCGAGCCGTCGAGCTCGGCGTCGATCGCCGCGGTCGCGGCAGCGTCGGCGTCCTGCCAGGCCTGCAACCAGGCCGGATCGTCGGTGCCGTCGGTCTCTAGCCCGCCCAGCCGCGCCGGAGCGCCACCGGTCTGCTGCTTCGACAGCAGGGTCTGCTCGACGAACCGGACGTTCGGCCCAGCCGGAACCGGGTAGGTGGCCTGCGACCCGACGTGGATGATCTCGATGTCAGTACGCGCCAGCAGCTGAGTCACCGGCCGGGTCAACGTCGCGTGGCCGAAGCCGACGACCCGCTCGATCTGCTCGGCCAGGGGCGAGTGGGCCAGCACCTGGCGGTACGACACCAGCGCCTCGCCGTTGCGCGACCCGGACGTGGGCTCGGCCAGCAGCGGCCACCCGGCGTCCCGGGCCAGGATGCGGGCCGGCTGCTGGGCGTCGTCGCCGGCGACGACGACGGTGCGGGGGCCGAGCTCCAGCGTCTCCCGCGGTATCTCCTGCCAGGCAAGCCCCATCGACATGGTGTTCGGGAAGTCCCAGTCGATCGGCTCGATCAACGGCTCCTCGAGGCTCGAGGTTCAGATGACCTGGACCGCCGTTGATCGCCTTGACCCGATCGACGAACGGCAGTCCCGGGAAGATCTCCCGTTGATCGGTGGTCTGGTTGGCGCCGGTCCCCCGCAAGCGCGCGGGACGATCAGCGGTGACCGCCAGCACCGGGACGTCGGCGTGCACGGCCTCGAGCATCGCCGGGTGCAGGTTGGCGACCGCCGTGCCCGATGTCGTGATGACCGGGACCAGCCGACCCGACGCCTTGGCCAGGCCGAGCGCGAGGAACCCCGCCTCCCGCTCGTCGACCCGCACGTGCAGCCGGATCAGTCCCTGCTCGTCTGCGGCGGCGAGCGCCAGGGCCAGCGGGCCAGAACGCGATCCGGGTGCGAGCACGGCGTCGGTGACGTGCCAGCCGAGCATCGCGCCGATGAACCGGCGTGCGACACCGACAGCACGTTGCTCGCTCATGACAGCACCGCCCGAACAGCCGAGAACCGTGCTTGCCAACGGGCGTCGGTCTCACCGTCTGCGGCGACGGCGTCGTAGGCGTCGAGGTCGAGCACCTGGCGGCCGACCGGCAAGAAGCCGTCGACCGGCACGAGCGGGTGGGCGACGACGTCTCCGTCGAGCAAGGAGGTCGTGCCGAGGCCGCACGCGTACGGCAGCTCCGGCAGCGCGGCCGCGAGAGCCAGCCCTGCAGCCAGTCCGATCGAGGTGTCGACTGCGCTGGAGACCACGACGGGCAGACCGATCTGATCGGCGATGCGCAGGCAGGCGTGCACCCCGCCGAGCGGCGCGACCTTGAGGACGGCGATGTCAGCAGCGTCGAGCTCGACCACCCGGAACGGATCATCGGCCCGGCGGATCGACTCATCGGCAGCGATCGGGACGTCGACCCGGCGACGTACCGCAGCGAGGTCCTCGACCGTGGCGCAGGGTTGTTCGACGTACTCCAGACCCGTTGCGGCGGCGTCGAGGGCGCGGATCGCTGCGACTGCCTCGTCGACCGTCCATCCGCCGTTGGCGTCGACCCGCACCTTGCCGTGCGGTCCGAGCGCATCGCGCACCGCCTCGACCCGGGCGATGTCGTCGGCGAGCGACTGTCCCTTCTCGGCGACCTTGACCTTGGCGGTGCCGCACCCGCTGGCCGAGACGATCTGCGCCGCCTGCGCAGCTCCGACCGCCGGGACGGTGCAGTTGACCGGGATCTGGCTGCGCAGTGCCACCGGCCAGTCCTGCTCGGCCGAGGCGATCGCGGCGGCGAGCCAGGGCGCGCTCTCGCGGGCGTCGTAGTCGAGGAACGGGCTGAACTCCGCCCAGCCTGCAGGTCCCTCGAAGATCATCCCTTCTCGCCGCGTGATGCCGCGGAACTTCGTCGGCATCGGGATGGAGAAGGTTCGCGGCTGCACAACTGGCAACTTACCGGCAGGTCCGTAGGTTGGGTTCATGAGCCGTATCGCGATTGTCGGAGGCCATGGCAAGATCGCCCGCCTCCTCGTCCCCCTGCTGGTCGCTGACGGGCACGTTCCCGTCTGCCTGGTCCGCAATCCCGACCATGCCCCGCGTCTGGAGGCACTCGGCGCCGAGGTCGTCCTGCTCGACATCGAGGCATCCGGCGATGAAGCCTTCGCCGCTGCCTTCGCCGGAACAGATGCCGTGGTCTTCGCTGCTGGCGGCGGACCGGACGGCAATGCCGCACGCAAGAAGACCGTCGACCTCGGTGGCTCGCTGAAGTCGATCGCCGGTGCGACCGCTGCAGGAGTCCGGCGATTCGTGCAGATCTCGGCGATCAGCGTCGACAAGCCGATCGACCACGGCGCCGACCCGACCTGGGTCGCCTATGTCGAGGCCAAGCGCGACGCCGACATCGCCCTGCGGGCCAGCGACCTCGACTGGACCATCATCCGTCCCGGCGGTCTCACCGACGGCCCTCCGACGGGTCACATCACCTTGGCCGAGCAGGTCGAGCGCGAGCAGATTCCTCGCGCCGACGTCGCGGCTCTTGTGGCGGCGGTGCTGCCGAATCCGGCCACGCACCACAAGCAGTGGGAGGTCGTCAGCGGTCCGACGCCGATCGCCGACGCCATCGCCCACGCCTGACCCCAGGGCGGTGACATAGCGACCTGTCCGGACCCCCGATACGTCGCTGTGTCACCGCTTCAGGGACTGGCGGTCGATCTTGCCGCCGGGCAGCAGCGGCAGCGCATCGAGGAGCCGGACCTCGCGGGGCGCCCAGGTGCGGGGCAGACCCGACTCCTCGACGGCGTCGCGGACCTCGTCGAGGCGTAGCCCATCGAGGCACACGGCGTCGTCCGGAACCAGGTAGCCCACGACCCGCGCACCCCACTCCGGGTCGTCGACCCCGACGGCCACCGCGTCACGGACACCGTCGAGCTGCCGAAGAGCGGCGGTCACGGCGGGCAGCGAGATGTTGACCCCGCCGCTGATCACGACGTCGTCGCGGCGTCCCGTGATGCGCAGCCGGCCGTCGACCAGCTCACCCAGGTCGGCCGTCAGGAACCAGCCGTCGCGCATGACCGCTGCGGTTGCAGCAGGGTCGGCGTAGCCGTCGAACAGCATCGGCCCCGACAGCAGCACCTGACCCTGCTCGTCGAGGCGCACGCTGACGCCGTCGAGCGGCAGCCCGTCGTAGACGCAGCCTCCGCAGGTCTCGCTCATGCCGTACGTCCGCACGACGTTGACGCCGGGCAACCGGTCGAGCAGGTCCTGCGGGGTCGACGCACCACCGATCAGCAAGGCATCGAGCTCCTCCAGGACGTCGCCCGCGCCGCTCTCGAGCACGCGGTGCACCTGGGTCGGCACGAGCGAGGCATAGCGGCGCTCGCCGGGAATTGCGGCGACCGCCTCGGCCAGGGACGGATGCTCGTCGACGAAGACCGGTTCGAGGCCCGCCAGAGCCGAACGGACCAGCACCTGGAGACCCCCCACACCGGTCACGGGCATGGCCTGGAGCCATCCCCCCGGACCACCCAGTCGGTCGAGGGTCGCGTGGGCAGACGCCAGCATCGCCGCGTGCGACAGCACGACGTCCTTCGGCTTGCCGGTGCTGCCGGACGTCCGGACCACGACCGGGTCACCAGCGTCGCGGACCCACTGCTGCACGAGCGCGAAGACGTCCCGCGGACTGCCAGTCACGGGTCGAAGCGATGCGGTCACTGCGGCTCTCCAGGTTCGGCGGGCAGGTCGAGCGGGCGCTTGAAGTAGACCCACGGGAACCACGACGAGCCGATCCGCTCCCACCCGGAGCTCTCGAGCTCCTTGGCCTTGCGCCCGCCGATCACCGTGCGTGCATGCTCCCACTGAACGGCCGACAGCTGGACGTCGTGGAACAACGGCCCGAAGCGGGATCGAGTGCCATCCGTGACGACCCCAGGCGTTGAGCTGCTCGATCTCGTTGAACGCCGTCAGGCCCACGATCTGCCGGTGCTCTGCCGTGCCGGGGATCGGTTCGGGCCGGCGACCGAAGCGCTGCTGCGCGGCTTGGCGTGACATCCCCAGGGCCGAGCCGATCGCCTCCCAGCTCGCGCCGGCCGCTCGGGCCGACGCCACCGCATCGTGGAGCAGGTCGTTGGTGACCTCCTGCGCACGCCGGGTCAGGACGACCAGATCGAGGTGCGCCTGGGGCTCCTGCTCGAGGCGACGTTCGATCGTCGGATCGGCGCGCGCCACGGCGCGGGCGATGAGATCAGCGAGCTCGGCATCGTCGACAGCCATGGCGTCAACGCTACCTTGACGTCGAAATCGTCGTCAAGCAACGGTTGACATGTCGTCGAGTGGCAGACTGGGCAGCCATGACTGCCTCGCTCACTCCCACCCAGCTCTGGATCGCCGGCGCCCGTCCCCGCACCCTCCCGGCGGCCGTCGCTCCCGTCGTTGCAGGCACCGGGGCCGCAGCATTTCGCCGACTCGGTCGTGTGGTGGAAGGCCCTGCTAGCCCTCGGCGTCTCCCTGGCCCTGCAGATCGGCGTCAACTACGCCAATGACTACTCCGACGGGATCAAGGGCACCGACGACGACCGCGTCGGCCCGCTGCGTCTCGTCGGATCCGGGCTCGTTCCCGCCCGCCAGGTCAAGGCGGCAGCCCTGCTGTTCCTCGGACTCGGCGGAGCACTCGGGTTCGCGCTCGCCGCCACCTCGAGCTGGTGGCTGCTGCTGGTCGGCGCCGCGGCCCTGGGCGCCGCATGGACCTACACCGGCGGGCCGTCGCCCTACGGCTACCGGGCGCTCGGCGAGGTCAGCGTCTTCATCTTCTTTGGGCTCGTCGCGGTGCTCGGCACGGCCTACGTCCAGATCGGCAGCATCACCGCACCAGCGGTCGCGGCCTCGATCGGCATCGGTGCGATCGCCTGCACGATCCTGGTCGCCAACAACCTGCGCGACATCCCCACCGACTCCGTCACCGGCAAGAAGACCCTCGCCGTGATCCTCGGCGACGCCGACACTCGCCGTCTCTTCGGCCTGCTGATGGCACTGGCCATCGCGATGCTCGTCTGGGCCGCGTTCTCGACGCCATGGGCCCTGCTCGGCCTGCTCGCCCTGCCCCTGATCGGACGCGCCGCGAGCGTCGTCGCGTCCGGGGCCCAGGGCATGGCGCTGATCCCCGTGCTGCGCGACACCGGCCTGGCCGAGCTGGTCTATGCCGCCGGTCTGGCTGCGGGTCTGGCCATCGGAGCCTGACGTGCTGCAGGTCGCGGTGCTCTCCGACACCCACGCACCGCGATTCTGGAAGGCCATGCCGCTGGCGGTGGCAGCGCAGCTCACCGACGTCGACCTGATCCTGCACGCCGGGGACGTCTGCCAGCCGCAGGTGCTCGACGAGCTGGCGGCCTTCGCGCCGGTCCACGTCGTCGCCGGCAACAACGACGGCCCCGACGTCGTGGCCTGGGGTGCGCCCGAGGTGCTCGAGCTCGACCTCGACGGCGTCACGGTCGCGATGATCCACGACAGCGGGCCCAAGCAGGGGCGTGCCCGGCGCATGCGTCAGCGGTTCCCGCACGCCGACCTGGTCGTCTTCGGCCACTCGCACATCCCGTGGGACACCGAGCAGGACGGTCAGCGGCTGTTCAACCCCGGCTCACCGACCGACAAACGGCGCCAGCCCCGCGGCGGTAGGCCTCGACGACGGACGCCTGGTCTCAGCCACGATCCACGCCATGACCCCCTAGCTGCGGTTTCCCACGAGGCCTGGGGTTGTTGCCACTGTCCCTGCGTGACAGCGCACGGTGGGTGGCAAGGACGCTCGGTGTGTGGTCGGGCGGGGCCGACGCAGCCGGGGCGGGTCAGGTGGTGGGCAGGATGCCGGTGTGGTCGAACTCGGCCAGGGCTGTCGTGTACGGGGTGATGTCGATGTTCTTGGCCGCCAGCCAGGCGTCGTTGTAGTACGTGTTCTCGTACCGTTCGCCGCCATCACACAGCAGGGTCACGACACTGCCGGTCTGGTTGTCGGCCCGCATGTGGCCGATCAATCCCAGTGCAGCCCACACGTTGGTGCCAGTCGATCCCCCGACCCGGCGACCCAGGATGTTCGAGACCCACCGCATCGTGGCGATCGAGGCCGCATCAGGCACCTGGACCATCTCGTCGACGACCCCACCCACGAACGACGGCTCGACCCGCATCCGGCCGATGCCCTCGATCCGTGACGGCAAACCCGTGGTCACGTCCGAGCTGTCGGTCCGCCACCCGTCGTAGAACGCGGAGTTCTCCGGGTCAGCAACCGCGACACGAGTCGCGAACCGGCGGTACCGCACGAACCGGCCGATCGTGGCCGACGTGCCACCAGTACCGGCACTGACCACGATCCACGTCGGGCAGGGATGCGGCTCGGCGGCCATCTGCTCGAAGATCGACTCGGCGATGTTGTTGTTGCCACGCCAGTCAGTGGCCCGTTCGGCGTAGGTGAACTGATCCATGTAGTGCCCACCACACCCAGCAGCCAGGTCACGGGCCACGTCATACACGGTGCCCGGATCGTCGACCAGGTGACAGCGTCCACCGTAGAACTCGATCAACGCGATCTTCTCGACACTGGTCGAGGCCGGCATCACCGCCACGAACGGCAACCCGATCAACCGGGCAAAGTACGCCTCGCTGACCGCAGTCGAACCACTCGAGGCCTCGATGACCGTCGTAGACGGACCGATCCACCCATTGCACAACGCATACAAGAACAACGACCGAGCCAACCGGTGCTTCAGACTCCCAGTCGGATGGACCGACTCGTCCTTCAGATACAGGTCAACACCCTCGACCGGAATCGGCAACACATGCAGATGCGTGTCAGCACTGCGATTGGCATCAGCATCCACACGACGGATCGCCTCAGCAATCCACGCCCGACTCTCAATCGACGTCTTCGGCACTGCGAGATTCCTCGATCCGCGCGGTCATCCGTTCGGCGCGCTGGTGCACGTTGAGCGCCAGCTTGTTGCGCAGGCCGGCCAGCGCGAAGATCGAGATGATCGACGACAACACCAGCGAGACCAGCAGGACGAAGATGTTGAAGATCTCTGTGCGCTCGAACCAGATCTGTCCGACAGACCACACGACGGTCAGGCACACCAACAAGATCGCGAAGCGCGCCAGCGTGTAGACCCAGAATGCCTTCATGCCCCCAGCCTAATCGGTGCGTCCCGACGTTCAGCCTGCTGGTTGTGCCAGGCCAGATACGGTGGTGCCATGGGCAAGGCAGTTCTGATCGCACTCGGCGTCGTGATGCTGATATTCGCGTTGTTCGACCTGATAGCGACTCCCAAGGCACAGGTCAGGTTGATGCCCAAGCCGGTGTGGCTCGCGATCCTGGTCTTCGTGCCGTTCGCCGGGCCGCTGCTGTGGCTGTTCTGGGGCCACCTGAAGGACGCCCCACCCAAGCCCAAGAACACCGGTTGGACGCCCCCCGCCGGGTCCTCGCGGCCCCGACGACGATCCCGACTACCTGCGCGGGCTCTGAGTCAGTCGTCCCACCGGAACAACCGGCTGGCGATCGCCGTCACGACGATCGCGAACCCCCAGCAGGATCCCCATCGGCACGAGCGCCGCCGACGGGCCCTCACCGCGCACCATGGTGTCGAGCATCCCGTCGTTGAGGTGCTTGAGGGGCAGCACCTTGCTGATGGCGGTGACGTAGCCGGGTGCGCCGTCGAGCGGGAAGAACGACCCCGACAAGAACGCCATCGGCAGCACCACGAAGTTCGCGATCCCGACGGCGGCCTCCTCGCTCTTGGCCACCGCGCCGGCCAACAGGCCGATCGCCATGAACGCGAGCGTCCCGCACACCAGCAGCGGGATGATCATGGGCCACGAGCCGGTCAGCTTGAGGTCGAAGAAGGCCGCACCGACACCGAGGAAGATCGCTGCCTGCACGATGGCGATCGCGATCGATACTGCGATGCGGGCCAGCACGACCGAACGGGTCGGGATGGGGGCGAGGCGGAGCCGGCGCAGCAGCCCGTTGCGACGCCACACGACCAGGTTGGTCGCGGCGCCGAACGTCGCGCCTGACGCGATGGCCCAGCCCATCAGCCCTGGCGTGTAGTACTGGATCGCCGACAGCGAGTCGTCCTCGACCTGGTCGCTGACGACCGTGAACTTCGGCGGCTGCCCCGTGGCCTGGATGTTGGCCGACTGGACGATCGCCTGGAACGTGCCCTGCACCGTTGCGGCCTTGACCTGGTCGGCCTGCGAGTAGCGCACGACGAGCTCGTCGCCGTCCTGCGAGATCACCGCATCTGCATCGCCCTTGCGGACCTGCTCGATCGCATCGGCCCGGTCGGACGACTTGGTGATGTCGAGGCTCTCGGCGACGTAGCCCTTCATGCCGGCCGGCAGCTCGTCGAGGATCGACACCGGGCCGACCTGGATGATCTCGGCCTTCGACGCCCCCTGGTTGGTGAAGATCCCACCGAACAGCACCAAGAACATCAGCGGGAAGATCACGGCGAAGAAGAACGCCATCTTGTCGCGGAAGAAGCCCTTGAGCATCGCCCGGGCCAGGCTGCGAAACGCTCTCATGCGCGGTACTCCCGTCCGGTCAGCTCGAGGAACACGTCCTCGAGCGAGGCTCCCCGGACGCTCAGCCCGTCCAGCGCGTCGCGGTTGGCCAGATCGGTCAGGATGCGCGATGGCTCGCGGGTCGTTATCGTCGTGCCTGAGTCATCGGCCTCGACCGGATCGGCCCCGGCGACTGCTCGGGCCTCGTCGAGCGAGAGCGTGCCCGGCGCGAGGCTGATCCTGACCGGAGCGTCCAGTCCGCGCACCAGCGCTGCGGGGGTGTCGATCTGCAGGATCTTGCCGGCGTCCATGATCGCGACCCGGTCGCACAGCACCTCGGCCTCGTCCATGTAGTGCGTCGTCAGCACGACGGTGCGGCCCGACTCGTTGAGGGTCCGCAGCACGTCCCAGAGGTTGCGGCGGGCCTGCGGGTCGAGCGCGGCCGTCGGCTCGTCGAGGAACACGACCTCCGGGTCGTGGATCAGCGCGCAGGCGATCGAGAGACGTTGCTTCTGGCCTCCCGAGAGGTCTTCGGTGCGGATGTCGGCCTTGTCGACGAGCCCGACCTGTTCGAGCATCTCGTCGGTGCGGCCGGCCGCGACGCCGTACAGCGCTCCGAACGTGTCGAGCTGTTCGCGGGCGGTCAGTCGTTCGAAGAAGGCTGACGACTGGAGCTGGACGCCCATGCGGCGTTGCAGCTCCGGCTCACGGCGCCACGGCTCGTGCTCGCCGATACGGACCGTCCCGGCCATCGGCTTGCGCAGCCCTTCGATCATCTCGAGCGTCGTGGTCTTGCCGGCACCATTAGGCCCCAGGAGTCCGAAGAACTCCCCCGGCGCCACCGTGAAGCTGACCCCGTCAACTGCCCGGACCTCTCCGTACGTCATCTCGAGCCCGTCGACCCTGATCTCATCCCCCATGCCTCGACCCTAACCACCTTCGTCGGTTTCCACGAGACCTCGGCTCTTTGGCACGCACCGCGCGTCACAGCGCTCGGTACGTGGCAGAACGCTTGGTGCGTGCGCCGTCCACATGCGCCGTCGCGGAACTCTCTATCCACAACTGGCCCGAGAGCTCTCCTTCCCCACGAGTGGCAGACGAACGATGAGGGCATGACCTTCGACCACCTGACCGTCACCGGCCGCGGCTATGTCACCCGGGCGCAGTTCCTCTCTCAGGGCTACAACGACCGCGACATCCGCTCGGCCGTGCACGCAAAGCTGCTCCTGCGGCGCCGCCACGGCGTCTACGTCTACGCTGCCGAGTTCAGCCGCCTCAGCACCGAGCAGCAGCACGTCATCGACGTCCGGTCGGTCGCCGACAAGCTGAGAAGCGTGGCCATCAGCCACGAGTCCGCATGCGCCGTCCATGGCATTGCGATGTACGGCGTTGACCTGACGAAGATCCACGTGACGAGACTCGACGGCGCGGCGGGACGCACCGAGTACGGAATCGTCCACCACGTCGGCAAGGTGCTGAAGGACGAAGACCTCGTCGAGGTCGACGGCATGCTGGTGACCCGACCTGCTCGGGCGATGTTCGAGGCCAGCACCCGCCACACCGTGGAGTCAGCGATCGTGACCCTCGACTCAGGCCTGCACCTGGCGCTCACGTCGCTCGACGAGCTCACCGATCTCGGCGCCCTGTGGTGGAACTGGCCGGGGTCGCGACGGGCGCGTTTCGCGACGAGGCTCGCGGACGGACGAGCGGAGTCGCCCGGCGAGTCCCGGTCGCGATTCCTGTTCCGGCGCGAGGGCCTGCCGCAGGCCGATCTTCAGGTGCGGGTCGACGACGAGGATGGTCGGCTGATCGGCTTCAGCGACTTCGGGTGGCTGGAGTACCACCATCTCGGCGAGTTCGACGGAAAAGTCAAGTACGGCGGTATCCCGAGCGATCCCCGCACACCCCAGGACATCGCCTACGCGGAAAAGCGTCGCGAGGACGCCATGCGGGCACAGCAGGCAGGCATGAGCCGTTGGGGGGTGGCACGACCTCAGCGGCATGAAGGCCAAGCAGACCGCAGCCCGGATCGCGTCCGATCTCGAGCGGTCACGCCGGCTCTACACCCGCAACGGCACAGTGATCCCGCTTTCCTGACCCGGGACCGTCCACCTACCCAGCGACCTTGGCACCCACCCCGCGCTGTAACGCCCGGTGCGTGCCAAAGACCCCAGGTCTCGTGGGAAACCGACGGCGCGGGGAGGCGAGGTTACTTGGCGTAAGAGTGCATCCCGCCGACGAAGAGGTTGACGCCCACGAAGTTGAACACGAACGTCGCGAAGCCGATGAGGGCGATGATGGCCGCAGCCTTGCCCTTCCAGCCGGCCGTCGCGCGGGCGTGCAGGTAGCCGGCGTAGACGACCCAGGTGATGAACGCCCAGACCTCCTTGGGGTCCCAGCCCCAGTAGCGGCCCCACGCGTACTGCGCCCAGATGGGCCCGGAGATCAGGGCCGCGAACGTCCAGATCGGGAACGCGAAGGCGTGCACCCGGTAGGCGACCTGGTCGATCTTGGCCGACGACGGGATGCGCCACAGGAAGCCGGTGCGCTCGCCGTCGGGGGTGTTGCGCTCGGCCCGCGACTTGACCAGGTAGAGCACCGAGGCGGCGGCGCCGACCAGGAAGGCCGCACCGGAGATGATCGCGCTGAAGACGTGGATGACGAGCCAGTACGAGTGCAGCGCCGGGACCAGCGGGCCAGCCGGGACGTAGACCATCGCGGAGGCACCCAGCACGACGGTGCCGACACCGGTGATGAACGGTCCGGCCCATTCGATATCCCAGACGCGTTCGAGCAGCAGGTACACCAGCAACGCGGCGAACGTCGCCGCGCAGCCGAACTCGTACATGTTGCCCCACGGCACACGTTCGGCCGCCAGACCACGGGTCAGCAGACCGATGAACAGGATCACCGCGGCGAGGGTCGACAGCGACAGGCCGATCCCGCCGGCCATGTTGCTGCGCTCGACGGGTGCGGACGGCGGCGCCTCACCGCCGCCAGCGGCGACGAGCTCGCGGTCAGGTGCCACGCCGCGCGCGAAACCCCATTGCGCGACGTACGCGACGAAGGCGAGCGCCAGCACGATCGTCGCCGAGGCGACAGCGTAGTTGGAGATCTGTGCGTAGTTCTCGAGCGTCATGCTCTGTCCTCCGTATCGCCGAGCTCGTCCTTGAACTGCTCGAGGAAATTGTCCAGGTCGGCGGGTAGGTCATCGCGGGGCACGCGATCCAGTACGGCGACATCTACCACGGTACGTGAGCCCTCGCGGCGCGAC
Source organism: Aeromicrobium sp. UC242_57 (assembly GCF_044452305.1). Classification (NCBI taxonomy): domain Bacteria; kingdom Bacillati; phylum Actinomycetota; class Actinomycetes; order Propionibacteriales; family Nocardioidaceae; genus Aeromicrobium; species Aeromicrobium sp. UC242_57. The sequence goes on from NZ_JBIOAM010000002.1 coordinate 586,104, forward strand.
CGAATCCAGGTCCGTCGCGGCTTGATCGTCAGCGATGCCATCAGGCCGAGAAGACCGGCGACGATCCCGATCAGCGGCACCTTGACCAACGGGGCCGAGCTGATCTGGAACCGCGCGAACTGTGCGGTCTCGACGTACTCGATCGTCCCTCCGCCGGGCAGGTCGTCGACCTGGCCGGGGCTCAGGCTGATGCGCACGTTCTTGCCGTCGGCGTCCTTATACTGCTTGAGCTTGGACTTGTCGAGGATGAAGACCGACTGCGGGCTGCCGTCGTCGAGCCCCAGGTCGCCGTGCCAGACGTTGAACGAGACGATCGGGTTGGCGGCCGCGGGATGGACCGAGATCGAGATCCCGTTCTGGTCGGCCGCGGTCGGCAGGAAGAAGCCTTGGAAGCCGAGCTGGTCGGGCTTGGCGTCGGGCAGCTTCAGGACGCCGTTGGACGTGTAGGTCGAGTCGGTCGGCAGGAAGGCCACGGCATCCTCGAACTCGACGTTCCCGTCGGCGTCGGTGATCTTGAGCACCGGCGCGTAGCCCTGACCCACCAGGTAGACCGACGTGCTGCCGATCGTCAGCGGGTGGTTGACCTGGATGTCGAAGTCGTTGTCGGGCTTGCCGGGACCGGTGATGTAGGTGCCTTGGGCACGGAACTCGCGGGGCGCTCCGGCCTGCTGGCTGCCGAAGGGCTGGAAGCGGGCCGTGACCTTGTCGAGCGACAGCGAGAACGGCGGCAGGTCGTCGGCGCTGAACAGTGCGCCTGAGCTGAACTCGTCGTACTGGCTCAGGACGTTGGAGAATCCGTCGCCCTCGGTCACGATGACCGAGCCGCGATAGCCGAACAGGCTGCCGAAGGCGACGCCGACGAGCACGACGACGATGCTGACGTGGAACACCAGGTTGCCGGCTTCGCGCCCGAAGCCCTTCTCGGCACTCAGCTCACGTACACCGTCACGGTCGACGACGTCGACCCGGGACCGGCCCAGCACGCGCTGTGCTGCGGCCATGACCTCGTCGTCGGAGGCCGAGGTCTCGAACGATGCCGATGCCGGCAGCCGGGCGAAGTTGCGCGGGGCCTTGGGCGGCCTGGCCCGCATGGCCCGGAAGTACACGAAGGTGCGCGGCAGGATGCACCCGACCAGGGACACCATCAGCAGCAGGTAGATCGAGCTGAACCACGGTGAGCTGTAGACGCTGAAGAAGCCCAGCTTGTCGAGGATCGGTGCGCTGGTCGGATGGTCGAGGAAGTAGGTCTCGACCGCCCGTGCGTCGACGCCCCGCTGTGGGACGAGCGATCCGGGCACTGCCGCGATCGCGAGCAGCAGCAGCAGGAACAGCGCGGTGCGCATCGACGTCAGCTGGCGCCAGAACCATCGGGTGAACTCACGACGGCCCAGCTCGCTGACCGCATTCTGGCTCATGCGTTGTCCTCATTCAGGTGTGTGACGGTCATATGGCCACCGATCCGGTGCCGAACGAGCCACGCAGGTTGTCGACCATCTGGTCGTACAGGCCGGTCACGAGCAGGACGCCGACAGCGACGAGCATCAGGCCACCGGCGACCGAGATGGCGCGTTGGTGCTGCTTGACCCACGTCATGGCCCGCATGAACCGACCGAAGGCCAGCGCAGCGACGATGAACGGGATGCCGAGTCCGAGGCAGTAGATGAACGACAGCAGGGCGCCACGCGCTGCGGTGCCCTCGCTGTTGGCGAGGGTCAGGACGGTTCCGAGGGTGGGGCTGACGCACGGGATCCAGCCGAGGCCGAACAGCGCCCCGAGCAGCGGGGCGACGCCGAGGCCCACGGCCGGCACTGCGTGGACCTTGATCTCGCGCTGCATCAGCGGGATGAAGCCCATGAACGCCAGGCCCAGCACGATCACGACGACGCCCATGACGATCGAGATCTGTCGCTGGTACTGGAACAGCTCCTGGCCGATCGAGCCGAACAGCATCCCGCCGGAGACGAACACGACGCTGAAGCCGAGCACGAACAGCGACGAGCCGAGCAGCATGCGCCCGCGGTTCGTCGACTCGAGATCTTGGACTCCGACGCCGGTCATGTACGAGAAGTAGCCCGGGAGCAGCGGCAGCACGCACGGCGAGAAGAACGACACGAGTCCCGCGAGCACCGCGATGGGCGCAGCGAGGATGAGACTGCCTGAGCCGACAGTCTCGGTCATCCAGTCGATCACATCGGCCTCATGCTCACGCCGAGCCCGCGATGACGTCGTCGATCAGTCCGGCCAGGGTGGTGGGCGTGACGTTGTCGACGAAGATGCGCACGGCGACCTTGCCATCAGCATCGATGATCCAGGTCGTGGGGATGCCCTGGGCAGGCAGGCTGTCCTTGAAGGCCAGCAGGCTCTTCTGGCTGGGGTCGTCGAGGCTCGGATAGGTGACGCCGTACGTCTCCTCGAACCTCTTGGCCGAGGCGGCGTTGTCGCGCACGTTGACGCCGAGGAACTGCACGCCCTTGTCGGCGTACTGCTCGGAGACCTCTTGCAGAGCGGGTGCCTCCTTGCGGCACGGCACGCACCATGATCCCCACACGTTGACGACCAGCACCTTGCCGTCGAACGACTCCGACGACAGCTCCTTGCCGTCGAGGTCGACTCCTTCGATGACCGGCGCGTCCTTGCGGTCGGCCTGAGCGACCTTGGTGATGCCGCCGGTCGGGCTGACGAAGCCGCTGGTGGAACCGCCGGTGCCGGTCTCGCCCGAGCAGGCGGCCAGCAGCGCCAGCACACCTGCTGCGGCGGCAAGGCGCAGCGTCCGACCGCGGGTCGTGAACATCATCTGCGCTCAGGCCCCGCCCACGAACTTCTTCTTCAGCGCGTCGGGGATCAGGTCTCCCGCCGGCTCGCTGTACTGAAGTCCGGTGAAGGTGTCGTCCTCGAAGGTCAACGACGTCAGGCTGGCCAGCGAGCACTGACGCTTGCGGGGATCGTGAGCGAACCGGGCCTTCTCGTAGGCTCGCCGCGCCGTCCAGACCGGCAGCTGGTGCGAGACAATGACCGCCTCGTGGCCGCGGGCGACCTCCAGCGCATCGCGGATCGCCGCGCGCATGCGGGCAGCGATCTCGACGTAGGGCTCACCCCACGACGGCTTCATGGGATTGCGCACGAGCCACCAGTTCTTGGGACGCCAGAGCGATCCTTCACCCGTTCCGAAGGTCACGCCCTCGAACTTGTTGCCGGCCTCGATGACCCGCTCGTCGGTCTGGATGTCGAGCTTGAGGATGTCGGACAGCGGCTGCGCCGTCTGCTGCGCGCGTTCGAGCGGCGATGACACCAGATGGGTGATGTCGTTGCTCTTGAGCGAGTCGGCGACCTTGGCAGCCATCTCGTGCCCGAGATCTGACAGGTTGTAGCCCGCGATGCGGCCGTAGAGAACGCCGAGCGGGTTGTGGACCTCGCCGTGCCGCATCAGGTGCACGATGGTTCGAGTCATGAATCTTCCTTGGCTTGGGCAGCAGCGAGCGCGGCACCCGGGAGTGCCGCTGCAATTCTAGAGAGTGCGTCCTCATCGTGTGCGGCCGAGACGAACCAGCACTCGAAAGCACTCGGCGGCAGGTAGATCCCGGCGTCGAGCATCGCGTGGAAGAACGGCTTGTAGCGCCACGCTTCCTGTCGCTGCGCCGCCGCGAAGTCGTTGACCGGACCGTCGGTGCCCCAGAAGACGCTGAACATGTTGCCGGCGTTCTGCATCGTGTACGCCAACCCGGTCGCGTCGAGCGCTTCACGCACGGCTGCTGGAGCTGCGCGGAGGCGGCGTCGAGACGCGCGTAGGCATCGGCGTCGGCGAGCTTCAAGGTGGTCAGTCCGGCGGTCGTGGCGACCGGGTTGCCCGACAGGGTGCCGGCTTGATACACGGGGCCGACCGGTGCCAGCTGCTCCATGACCTCGCGGCGGCCACCGAAGGCCGCGGCCGGGGAAGCCGCCGCCCATGACCTTGCCGAACGTCACCAGGTCAGGTGCCCAGCCTTCTTGCTGACCGTCGAGACCCCAGTGCCCTGAGCGGGTGACCCGGAAGCCGGTCATGACCTCGTCGCTGATGAACAGCGCGCCGTGACGGCCACAGATCTGCGACAGGAACTCGTTGAAGCCCGGCAGCGGGGGACGACGCCCATGTTGCCGGCGGCTGCCTCGGTGATCAGGCAGGCGATCTGGTCGCCGTACTCGGCGAATGCGGCCTCGACTGCGGCCCGGTCGTTGTAGGGCAGCACGATGGTGTCGGCGGTGACGTGCGACGGCACGCCGGGGTCTCGGGGAGCCCGAGGGTCACGACGCCCGAGCCGGCCTGGGCCAGCAGCGCATCGACGTGACCGTGATAGCAGCCGGCGAACTTGACGACCTTGTCGCGCCCCGTGAAACCGCGTGCGAGCCGGATCGCCGACATCGTCGCCTCGGTGCCGGACGACACCATGCGGACGCTCTCGGCCGACGTGCGTCCGACGATCTCCTCGGCCAGGAGCACCTCGGGAGCGCTCGGGGTGCCGAATGACGTGCCGTGCGCGACCGCCGCACCCACGGCCGCCATGACCTCGGGGTGTGCGTGCCCGAGCAGCATCGGCCCCCACGAGCCGACCAGGTCGACGTATCGACGGCCGTCGACGTCGGTCAGCCAGGCGCCCTTGCCCTTCGCCATGAAGATCGGTGTCCCTCCGACAGCACGAAAGGCCCGGACGGGAGAGTTGACGCCGCCCGGCGAGACGGCGCGTGCACGGTCGAACAACTGCTGAGATGCGGGTAGGACGTCACCGGTCCATTGTCTCTCGCGTCCAATTCGGGGCGACAGCGGCGTCAGGTGCGCGTAACTTCGACGCCATCTGACTCGTTAGTGGGATGTCTGTGGGGGTACGCATCACGCGCCGACTGACGTAACATCTGGTTACATACGGCACTGATTCAGCACCGTGGCGCGTGGGTGGCGCCGTTTGGGAGGGTACGACTAATGGGAAACTCGTAAGCCACGCGTTGGCAAAAGGCCAGCGCCCTTGTTCCGATGACACTCTTGGTCGGCGTGTGGGGAGCCATGCTGACCAACTCCGAGCTGGCGACGGCGACGGGCGGAAAGGCCGACGACGAAATCCCCGCCGTGCCGGCCACCGCCTTCGAGCAGCCGGCCAGCGTGCAGCAGTCACCTGAGGGCGTCGACCCGCGGGCCGGCACCGTCGGCACGATCTCGACGCTGTCGACCAATGGCATCCCCGCCTCCCGCGCTGTACGCCTACCGCCGGGCCGAGAGCCTGCTGGGCAAGGCCGACGAGGCGTGCAAGTTGCCGTGGAACCTCGTTGCCGCGATCGGACGGGTCGAGTCCAACCACGGTCGCACCGGCGGAAATGCGCACTCGACTGCCGACGGCACCGCCAAGCCCGGCATCTACGGTCCCCTGCTCGACGGCCGCGACGGCCGCGCGAAGATCACAGACACCGACAACGGCACCCTCGACAAGAACCCGGTCCTCGACCGTGCCGTCGGTCCGATGCAGTTCATCCCCAGCACGTGGGAGGCCGTCGGCGTCGACTCCGACAACGACGACAAGAAGAATCCGCAGGACATCGACGATGCTGCGACATCGGCTGGCATCTACTTGTGTGCCGGCGAGGGCGACCTATCGACACCGACGGGCGCCGCGACCGCCGTCAAGCGCTACAACCACTCCGACTCCTACGTCGACCTGGTGCTCAAGATCTCGGCCGCCTACGCACAGGGGTGACTTCACCCAGTCTCCCGACGGCTTCTCGACCGCGCCGGTGCTGACCTCTTCGTCGAATGACCAGACGTTGACCTCGAGCGAGCGCAAGGCAGCCGCCAAGGCCGAGAAGAAGGCTGCCAAGAAGCCGAAGCCGTCGAAGGGTGAGAGCGGCTCGACGGGCGGCGGAACCGGTGGCGGGACTACCGGTGGCGGCACGGGCGGTGGCACCGGAGGATCCACCGGCGGTGGCGGTACTGGCGGCGGTGGATCGACCGGCGGTGGTGGCGGAACGGGCGGCAGCGGCGGTGGTACCGACAGCGGCCACGGCTCCAGCGGCGGCTTGTCAGGTCTCGTGGGCGGCGTCGTCAGCGACGGCACCGGCACCACGACAGAAGAAGACGGCGGATCGACCGGCTCGGCGACACTGACCTGGGCCGAGGCCAAGGCCAAGTGCCTGGCGACCGGCATCTCGAGTCTCGACGTCGCCGGAATCCTCAAGTGCGTCACTGACCTGCTGTCCTGATCAGCACGACAGCCTGACGAAGGCCCGCTCCCCTGGGTCGGGCCTTCGTCATGTGCCCGTCAGCCTCTGCGATGCTGCTGCATGACCTGAGCCGTGCGGCGGACCGCGATGAGCTCGGCCAGCCGACGCTTGGCGATGAGCCTCCGACGATGCGCAAGAGTTCCCCGGCTCACTGGGCCAGCCTCCGCACGATCGGCAACCGGCTGCGCGTGAAAATCATGGCCGCCAGCGCCGCTATCAGCGGGACGACCACCACGATGGCACCGAGCAGCAGCCACGGCACCTGGATGATGGGACCGACCTGCTCGGCCACGCCCGACACATAGCTCTCGCTGGTCAGCGGCCACGTCACCGCGATCCCCGGCGCGAAACCCACGGCAATGCCGAGCAAGGTGCCCAGGGTCGCCAGCACGATCGCCTGCGCGCCAGCCACCAGACGGCGCGTGCGTGGTGCAGCCCCCACCGCGGCGAGCGTCGAGAAGTCAGGCCGGGCATCACTCAGCGCCAGACCGGTCGCAGTCATCGTCCCGACCAGGACCGCCACGGCGCCGAAGCCGAGAAGCGCGAGGAATGGCAAGGCGAACGACTCCTGGAAGCCGCGCTCGACGTACGCTCCACCGCCAATCGAGTCCAGCCCCGACACGGCTCGCTGGACCCGCGCCTCGACCGCCTCGCTCTGGATTGGGGCACCGAGCGCGGAGATCGCGCGCCGTGACTCCCACGGGACGCCGACGGACTTCATGGTCTGGGGCGAGACGAGGACCAGGCCGAGCCTGGGCTCGGGTCCGCTGGGCACGCCACCTGTGCCGAGGTCGCCCAGCACAGCGGGGAGAGACACCTGCTGCGTCTCCTCGCCGCCCTCGACCTCGAGCACGACCTTGCCGTCCGGGTTGATGGCGTCGGGGTCACCGACCACCGCCGTTCCAGAGGACAGCGCCGCCTCACCGGCAGCATCGAGCCGGACGCCCCACTCGCGTGCTGCGTCCGCATCGCCGACGACCACATCGGTCGGACCCGAGTACATCTCGGACGACTTGGCGTAGACCCAGGTGCTGTCTTCTCCCGAGTCGGACTCGACACCGGCGGAGCCGATCGGCGTGAACACGAGCCCACCAGCAGCTTTTCGTGGCAGTAGCCACGGCGGACTCGAGAACGTCCGGTTGGGCATTGATCGTCATGCGTCCGGCTTGCTGCTGGTACTGATAGTCCCGGCGGCTCTGCTCGAAATCGCTCGAGGAGCCGATCGCGAAGGGTCGTGATCCCTGCGACCGACGCCATGACTGCGGCAATCGCCGGCGCACTTCGCGCGCGGTGCCTCGCCGTGTCACGCAGGGCGAGCCGCAACGACAGCGGCAGCCATCCGCCGGCTCGGGCCACCGCGCCGATGACGAGCGGCGTCAAGAACACCGCTCCAAAGACGATCGCGATGGTCGAGGCAGCCACGGCCATCTCCCCTCCGGGCCGGGTGCCGAAGGTGAAACATGCGGCGAGTCCCGCCACCACCAGGACGATACCGACGACGGGCCACCCTCGACTCGACCTGACAGTCCCGCGGCGGCCAGCTAGCACGGCAGCCACTTCTTGCCTCGCCGCCTGACGGGCCGGAACGAGCGCGGCTCCCACCGAGGCAAGGGAGCCGAGCAGGATCGCCGCTGCCACGTACGGCCACTGCATCTCGAAGGGGCCGACTCCACCTTCGGAACCACGGAAGGACCGAGCCACACGACCAGCGCCGACAACGCAGCACCCAGCAGGGCGCCGACAAGGCAGGCCAGTATCCCGAGCACGAGCGCTTGGCCCAGCACGACCCGGCGAATCTGCGTCGGCGACGCCCCGGTGGCGGCAAGCAAGGCCAGATCGCGCCGTTGTCGGCGCACTCCGACCGCGAAGGCAGGACCGGCCAGCAGCACGACTTCCAGCACGATCGCGGTCACCACAATCGCCAGGACGCCCCGGAGTGCGGCATCACCTTCCGACTGCATCACCAGCGTGTCAGGGTAGAGCTCAGCCTCAGCTGGCGGGTGGGCCAGCACGTGCTCAGACGTGACGAGGAACCCCTGGCGATTGAGCCGTTTGACGTCGTCCCACGTCACAGGCGCAGCGCGATCGATCAGAAATGATGCGCCATCCGCAGCTGGTAGAACTCCCGGCAACGTCATGACCGTCTGCCGGTCTCCCCCGCGGGTGACCGTGCCGATCCGCCCTACCCCCACCACCTCGAGGGCGTGGTTCCGGCCGGCCTTGACCGTGGAACCGACAACGGCCCCCTCCTCGGCCAGGCGCTGTGACACGACAACTTCGTCCTTGGTGCGAGGCACACGTCCCGAGTCCAACCGGAAAAGACCTCGGGTAGCTGGGCTCGAACCGTCGACGCCAGTGACTCGCTGCGGTAACCCTTGCCGTCGATCACGACGGTCGTGCCGAATCCCCGTTCGACCACATCGACGCGCCCGTCGACCAGCCCCGCCAACGACGCGGCCTGCTCGTCGGTGGTCTCCCACTGCGTCCCGCCCTCGTACCGTGCCATGTCGATTCCGTCGGGCAGCTGTTCGACCCTGCCTCCGACATAGGTGGCCGCCGCCTGGGCCGAGCCCAGCTGGTCGCGAAGGCCCTCTGCCGAGCTGATCTCGTTGGACGCGACGATCGACGTCAGCATCACGGTGAGCAGCACCGGGGCGCCGACCATGGTCATGATCAGCGCACTGCGTCCCTTCGAGCGCAGCACGTCGCGACGACCCGCGCGCAGGGCAACGCGCCATGAGGCGGAGAACTGACTCACACGTGCCGACCGGTGACGAGCAGCGTCTCTGCCGACTGCTCCGACGCGGTGGAGTCGGTGATGCGACCGTCGCGCAGGAAGATGATGCGATCAGCCCACGCAGCGTGCCGGGCGTCGTGGGTCACGATCAGCCCTGCTGCGCCGCGGTCGATGCGCTTGCGCCAGCACCTCGAGCACGGCCTCTCCCGTCTGCGAGTCGAGCGCGCCGGTCGGCTCATCAGCGAGGAGCACGCGACGTGGGCCGACCAGAGCTCGAGCGATGGCGACGCGCTGCTGCTGACCACCAGACATCTCGTCGGGGAACCGGTCGGCGAGGCCATCCATCTCGACGTCCTCCAGCGACTTGGATGCACTGCGCCGCGCCGCCCGCCGAGACATCCCGTCGAGCTTCCAGCGGCAGGGCCACATTCTCGGCTGCGGTGAGGGTCGGAATGAGGTTGAGGTCCTGGAAGACGTAGCCCACGCTGCGTCGGCGCATCGCCGCGGGCTGCTTGGCCGTCGCCTGCCCCAGGCTCTGACCCTCCACGACCACCTCGCCCTCAGTCGGCCGGTCGAGTCCGCCGGCCATCGTCAGCAAGGTGGACTTGCCGAGCCAGACGGTCCCATGATGGCGACCAGCTCGCCTTCGATCAGGCGCAGATCGACGTCACGCAACGCGTGCACCTCGGCGGCGCCCTCGCCGTGGACGCGGCTCACTGCGCGCAGCTCCAGCACGACCTCGCTCATGCGTTCACCTGACTGCTGTCGACCTGCACCGGCCGGGCTGGGGCGGCCTGGGTCGGAGGATTGGCGCGACTCACTCGGGACTCGACATGATCCAGCCAGCGGACCTGCGACTCAGCCGAGAAGATCAGTCGTTCAAGCACGAGCTCCCACGCAAGATCGTTCGTGTCGTCAGCTTGGCGCTTGAGCCGGGTGTAGTCCTGGCTGGCGCAGCGTCGCGGCCCGTTGGGTCTGGATGATCGCGGGCACGTCGACGCCGTCCATCCCGACGCTCAGGGCTAGCTTGATCGACAGCCACCCCGCGGGTCACCAGATTTGTCGACCGGGCTGATGAACCAGGCATCCACGTCGGCCTGTCCGGTCGCGGTGAGCTGATAGGCAATACGACCGTCATGATCAGCCTCGCCCACAACGTCAACTAGACCATCTCGCTGCAGACGCTGCAGGGTCGTGTAGACCTGCCCGACGTTGAGCGGCCAGGTACCTCCGGTGCGCGCCTCGAACTCCGCGCGGAGCTGATAACCGTGGCGCGGTCCTTGCTTCAGCAACGCCATCAAGCTGTGACGGATCGACATGTTCGCTCTCCCTATACCCGGTATGCACCGCTCGGACATGACTGTATACCGGGTATGCAGAGGCCGTCAAACAACCTCGGTACTAGCGGTGCGGGTGGGGGATCAGCGCGCCAGGCGGGCGGCGAGCTCGGCGGCCCAGTACGTCAGCACGATGTCGGCGCCCGCGCGACGGATCGAGATGATGATCTCGTCGATGGCCCGTTCACGATCGATCCAGCCGTTCGCCGCGGCGGCCTCGACCATCGCGAGCTCGCCGGAGATGTTGTAGGCGGCCACCGGCACGTCGACGGCAGCGCGCACGTCGGCGATCAGGTCGAGGTACGACAGCGCCGGCTTGACCATGACGATGTCGGCGCCCTCCTCGATGTCGAGCAGGGTCTCGCGGATCGCCTCACGACCATTGGCCGGATCTTGCTGGTACGACTTGCGATCGCCCTGCAACGAGGAGTCGACGGCCTCGCGGAACGGACCGTAGAAGGCCGATGCGTACTTGGCGGCGTACGCCAGGATCACCGCGTCGTCGTGACCTGCTGCGTCGAGGGCCGAGCGGATCGCACCGACCTGACCGTCCATCATCCCGCTCGGTGCGACGACGTGGGCACCCGACTCAGCCTGGACGACCCCCATCTGGGCGTAGATCTCGACCGTCCGGTCGTTGTCGACCCGACCCCGGTCGTCGAGCACACCGCAGTGGCCGTGATCGGTGAACTCGTCGAGGCACAGATCGGCCATCACGAGCAGGTCGTCACCGACCTCGGCGCGAGCATCGGCCAGCGCGACGTTGAGGATGCCATCAGGATCGAGCGCCCCCGAGCCGACCGCGTCCTTGCGCTCGGGCAACCGAACAGCATGACCCCGCCAAGGCCCACCTCGGCGGCCTCGGCGTAGGCCCGTCGGGCGGTGTCGCGGGTGTGCTGCACGACGCCGGGCATGCTCGAGATCGGCCGCGGCTCGGTGCGCCCCTCTGCCACGAACATCGGCAGGATCAGCTGGGACGGCTGCACATGAGTCTCCGCCACCAACCGCCTCATCGCAGGCGTTGAACGCAGACGACGAGGACGGTCGGCGGGGAAGCTGATGGCGTTTCCTTTGCTTGTTCTCTCGGGAACGCGTCAGGCCTTGCGGCGCGACGACGGACGCTTCTGCGACGGCTTCGTCACCGGCTCGCCCGCCTCGACGAAAGCCCAGACGACGGGCCGCGCCGAACTCGGCCAGAGCATCAGCCAGCACGTCGACCGACGGCGACTCGGCCATCACGTCGACCCGCAGGCCGTGCTCCTCAGCCGTCTTGGCCGTAGCCGGGCCGATGCACGCGATGATCGTCGACGTGTGCGGCTTGCCGGCAATACCCACGAGGTTGCGGACCGTGGACGACGAGGTGAACATCACCGCGTCGAACTTGCCGGTCTTGATCGCCTCGCGGGTCGGCGCCGGCGGCGGGGCCGCCCGGACGGTCCGGTAGGCCGTGACGTCGTCGACCTCCCAGCCCAGGTCGATCAGGCCGGCGACCAGGGTCTCGGTCGCGATGTCGGCGCGCGGCAGGAAGACCCGGTTGATCGGGTCGAGCAGCTCGTCGTACGGCGGCCAGTCCTCGAGCAACCCACGAGCCGACTGCTCACCCGACGGGATGAGATCGGCGCGGATGCCCCACGTGGCGATGGCCTCGGCGGTCTTCTCGCCGACTGCGGCGATCTTCAGGCCCGAGAACGCACGAGCGTCGAGCCCATACTCCTCGAACTTCTCGCGAACGGCCTTGACGGCGTCTGACGCTCGTGAACGCGATCCACTCGTAACGGCCCTCGACCAGACCGCGGACGGCCTTGTCCATCTGCTGCGGGTTGCGCGGCGGCTCGACCGAGATCGTCGGAACTTCCTCGGAGATCGCACCGAACCCGCGCAGGCGCGAGGCCAGACCGGCGGACTGCTCCTTGGTGCGGGGCACCAGGATGCGCCAGCCGTACAGCGGCTTGGTCTCGAACCACGACAGCGCCTCGCGCATCGTGACGACCTCGCCGACGACCGTGATCGCCGGGGCGGTCATGCCCGCGGCCTTGGCGTCGGCAGCGATGTTGGCGAGCGTCGAGACGACCGTGGTCTGCTCGGTCGTCGTGCCGACCCGGGTCATCGCGACCGGCGTCTCGGCCTTGCGACCCGCATCGATCAGTCCCGAGGCGACCTCGGCGATCCGCGCGACGGCCGACAGCAGCACCAGCGTGTCGTTGCCCGTGTGATCGGCCCAGTTGATGGACGCGTCACCCACGCTGACGACCGAGTACTCACGGTGCGTCTTGTTGGTCAGCGGGACACCCGCGTACGCCGGAACCGCGGTGATCGACGAGATGCCGGGGACGATCTCGAAGCCGATACCGGCCTTGCTGCACGCAGCGGCCTCTTCGGGGCCCGTGGCATACGTGAACGGGTCACCAGCGATCAGGCGCACGACGTGCGCGCCGGTCTTGGCGTGCTTGACCACGAGTCGGGCACGAGCGGCGTGGGTCAGCTTCTCGCCGTCCTCGCCCACACCGCCATCGATGATCTCTGCACCGTTGGTGACGGCTCAGCCTGCTCAGGCAGCTCCGTGATGACGACGTCGGCCTGCGCGAGGAGCTCGGCGGCACGGACCGTCAGGAGAACTCGCGTCTCCTGGTCCTGTGCCCACGAAGCTCACGTGGCCGCGAATGACCTTGCGCACGCCGGGATCCGGCGTCGTCGGTGCTTCTCGCATCGGGGTGATTGTCACGGTGTTCCTTTTCTCGGTCTGTCAGGGGGTCAGGAGGTGGTGGCGGCCATCAGGTCGTCAGCACCTTCGGCGAGCATCTCGACAGCAAGACGTTCACCGACCGCGGCGGCATCACTGGGCTTGCCGGTCGCGGACAGTCGGATAGTGGGCGAGCCGGAAACGTCTCCGACCACGGCACGAAGCCAGAGCTTCGACACCGTCATCGCCTTCGACGATCTCGGCCAGAGCTCCCACTGGTGCACTGCAACCTGCCTCAAGGGTGGCGAGGAGGCTTCGCTCGGCGGTGACGGCAGCACGTGTGTCGCTGTCGTCGAGTCGTTCGAGCAGTCGAATCGTCGCGCCATCATCGGCGCGACATTCGCAGGCAAGTGCTCCCTGCCCGGGGGGCGGAAGCATCTGCAGGGGTCAATGATCTCGGTGGCCTCGTTCGGCGCGGCCGAGCCGCAGCAGTCCGGCCCGCGCCAGGAGCACACCGTCGAGCCACCGGAGGTGACCTTGCCGATGCGGGTGTCGACGTTGCCGCGCAGCGGCGCCCCCTCGACTCCGAGCCCGAGCGCGTTGAGCTGGGCCTGGCGACGCGGTGAACCGGTGCCGATCCGGGCGCCTTGCGGAGCTCGCCGAGCGTCAGCCCGTCGCGGCCGACCAGGACGTCGCGCGGATCGACCCGCGGCGGGATCGCCGCGACGACGCAGCTCGGGGTGCGGCGCGGTCGGCAGGTCCTTGAGCGAGTGCACGGCGAGGTCGATCTCACCGCGGCACGAACGCCTCACGGAGGGCAGCGACGAACACGCCGGTTCCGCCGATCTGCGCGAGTGGCTCGCTGCTGCGATCTCCTTCGGTGGAGATGTGCACGGCTCCATCTCGACACCCCACTCGGCGCGCAACCGGTCAGTGATGATGCCCGACTGCGTCGTCGCCAGAGCGCTGGCGCGCGTGCCGAGCCTCAGGACGGTCTTGTCTGTGGTCATGCCTGGTCCCCCACTCGTGTCACTGCCTCGACAGCGGACGGATCAAGCGCGAACAGATCAGCAAGCGCATTGGCGTACGTGAGCCCGGCCGGGCCGTCGACGACTGCTGCACCCGCACCGTGGGTGCGTGGATGAGCTTCTCGGCGACTCGATGAAGGGCCTTGCGGACGTCGGCCCGATCCTCGTCGCTCAGCCCGGGCAGCCGGGCCTCGATGCGGGCCTGCTCGGCGGCGACGACCTCGGTGGCCATGGTGCGCAGCGCGACGACGGTCGGCGTGATGTGCGAAGCGGCCTTGGCTGCCAGGAACGTGCGGACCTCGCTGTCGACGATCGAGCGCACCTCGCGCACGTCGGCAGCGATCTCGGCGTTCTCGGACAGTCCGGACAGGACGATGAGGTCGACCAGCGTGACGCCGTCGATCTCGCCGACGGCCGGATCGATGTCGCGGGGCAGGGCGAGATCGATCAGCGACATCGGACGGCCCTGGGTCGCTGCGGCAACCCGTTCGCGGTCGAAGACGATGCCGCTGGCTCCGGTGCAGCTGATCACGACATCGGCACCGGCCAGCTCGACGTCCATCGCCTGCCAGCGGACCGCGCTGACTCCGAACGTCTCGACCAGTGCGAAGGCTCGCTGGAACGTGCGGTTCGCGACCATGATGCGGGTCGGGTCGACGCCTCGGTCGACCAGCGTGCGGACCGCGAGGCTTGCCATGGTCCCGGCGCCGGCCACGAGGAAACGGCTCTCGGGTGCGTCGACGACCGCTCCGGCGGCGTCGAGGCCGGCTGTGACGACCGACGGCGCGAGCCGGTCGATCCCGGTCTCGGCATGGCCGCGCTTGCCGATACGCAACGCCTGCTGGAACAACGTGTTGAGCGCCGAGCCAACCGTCGACTCAGCCTGGGCGCTGTGCAGCGCGTCGCGAACCTGTCCGAGGATCTGGCTCTCGCCCAGGATCATCGAGTCCATGCCGGCCGCGACACCGAACAGGTGGGCGACGGCGGCCTCGTCGAAGTGGACGTACACGTGGCGCACGAGCTCGTCACGGTCGAGCCCTGAGTGCTCGGCCAGGATGCGTGACACCTCTTCGACGGCGCCGTGGAAGCGCTCGGCCTCGACGTAGATCTCGACCCGGTTGCAGGTCGAGACGACGACCGACTCGGTCACGAAGGGCGCCTCGAGCACCATCCGGGACAAGCTTGACCCCGGCCTCGGAGTCGAGCGAAGCCCGCTCGAGCAGGTCGATCGGCGCCGACTTGTGGGACATGCCCACCACTAGAACGCTCATAAGTCAGGAGACCCCCCGTGTCTCGGTTCCGGCCTTGCGCTGCTCGTGATAGGCGAGGATCTGCAGCTCGATCGACAGATCGACCTTGCGGACGTCGACGCCGTCGGGAACCTGCACGAGGGCGGGCGCGAAGTTGAGGATGCTGGTGATCCCAGCAGCGACCAGCCGGTCGGCGACCTCTTGGGCCGCCGTTCCGGGGGTCGCGATGATGCCGATCGAGATGGACCGCTCGGCCACGATCTCGTCGAGGTCGTCGACCGAGCTCACGACGATGTCGGACACGACGGTGCCGATGCGCTGCGGGTCGGTGTCGACCAGCGCGGCGACGCGGATGCCGCGGGTCGTGAATCCTTGGTAGGCCGACAGCGCCGAGCCCAGGTTGCCGATGCCGACGATGACGACGTCCCAGTCCTGGGTCTGGCCGATCTCGCGAGCGATCTGGTAGCGCAGGTACTCGACGTCGTAGCCGACACCGCGGGTGCCGTAGGAGCCGAGGTAGGACAGGTCCTTGCGGAGCTTGGCCGGGTTGACTCCAGCAGCGTCTGCGAAGCTCGTTGGACGAACAGGTCGCCACGGCCTGCTCGGCCAGCGCATTGAGCGCGCGCAGGTAGACGGGCAAGCGCGCCACGGTGGCATCAGGGATGCCGCGGCTGCTTCCGTCGCCAAGACGGGGGCTGCGAAGAATGGTCACGGTGCTCCTGCACTGCGGTGCTGGGGATTATCCCTTGCGGGACGGGCACGCGGTGCACCGACAGTTTAAGAGTTTGTGAACGCGTTAACAAAATCGAGACACATCTCGGTGGCCCACGTCACACTCGACGGCCTCGTTCAGGGACGCTTCGACAGGGCCTTGCGAAGCCGTTCGGGGTCCACCCGCCAGAAGTCGTGCTGGGCTCCGTCGACGAAGGTGACAGGCACTTGTTCGGTGAAACGCTGGTGAAGATCGGGGTCGTCGTCGATGTCGACGCGCGTCCACGAGGTGCCCAGCTCGGCGCAGATCTCGGCGACCTGCGCCTCGGCGACCTCGCACAGATGGCAGCCCTCACGGGAGTACACGACGACCCGCGCAGCGCCCGCGTGCGGGACCGACGGCGATGCTTCCGGGTGCCGGGAGCGGCCCGGAAGCCTCATGCCGGGCTGCCCGACTCGGCGCTCAGGCCCAACGTCTCCGAACGTGCCAGCGCACGTAGCCGACCCTTGGCGACCTTGCCGGTCGCCGAGTGCGGCAGACCAGAGACGACGATGACCCGGCTCGGGAGCTTGAATCGCGCCAGTCGCGTCCGGCAGTGTTCGATGACGATCTCCTGCACCTCGTCGGCCGAGTGCCCGACGTCAGGACCGGCGACCACGAAGGCGACGACAGCCTCACCCGTCTCGGCGTCGGGCAGGCCCACGACCGCGACCTCGGTGACGCCCGGGACCTCTGCGATGACGTCCTCGACCTCGAAGGGGTACACGTTGAACCCCGAGACGATGACGAGCTCGCGCAGGCGGTCGACCAACGTCAGGTCGCCGTCCTCGTCGAGGAAGCCGACGTCACCGGTCGGGTACCAGCCGTCGTCGCGAGGTCCGTCGACACCATCGGGCCAGTAGCCGGAGAACAGGTTCTCGCCCTTGACCCAGATCTCGGCAGGGTCTCCGGGTGCGGCGTCGACCCCGCTGGACTCGACGATCCGGACGTCGATGCCCGGGAGCGGACGGCCGACCGAACCTGGTTTGGGCGGGGTTTCCGGGTCTCGGCCCTGACCCATCGTCGTCGCGATCACGGGAGCCGTCTCGGTCAGACCATAGCCCTGCTCGACATGACGTCCGGCGGACTCGTGGAAGGACTCGGCAAGTCGGCATCGAGCGTCGAGGCGCCCGAGAGCACCATCGACACGCTGCTGAGCCGGTCGCGCAGTCGTCTCGACCGGCCCACGCCGCGATGACCGGCGGCGCCAGTGGGACGTTCGTGACGCCCTCGGACTGGATCAGCTTCAGCAGCCCACCGGGATCGAAGCCGTCGACCATGAGCACCGTGGCGCCTTGGCGCACGGCTTGGCCCAGCACGCAGTTCAAGCCATAGATGTGGAACATCGGCAGCAGCCCGAGACAGATGTCGTCGGAAGCCACGGCCGGTGGATCGAGCTGGGCGATCTGCTCGATGTTGGCGATCAGGGCCCGATGGGTCAGCATCGCGCCGCGCGGCTTGCCGCTGGTTCCTGACGTGTAGAGGATCACGGCCAGGGTCTCGACGTCGACCGGGGCCGTGGGGGCCGCACCGGAGGCGTCGGCGAGGAACGCCTCGAAGGTCGTCTCGCCGGCCTGCGGTTCGGTGCCGTCGACGACGACGCTGAACTGATGGTCGTCGCTGCGCGCCTCGCGGACCTGCTCGACCCCCGCCTCGTCGCACAGCACCACCCGGGAGACCGAGTCAGCCAGGATGCGGCCGATCTCGCGGGTCGTGGAACGCGGATTGATCGGCACGGCGACCATCCCTCCACGCAGGATGCCGTAATAGGCGATCGGCAGGTCGATCCGGTTGCCCATCACGATCGCGACGCGCTGACCGGCGACCAGCCCGCGGGCCGACAGCGCGCGCGCCACCGCATCGGCAGCTTCGTCGAACTCTCGCCACGTGACCTCTCGGCGCACACCACGATGCTCGACCAGCGCGACTCCGTCCGGGTCCTCGACTGCTGACTCGTGCAGGTATTCGCTGACATTGACCGTCACACGTCGAGTCAACCACAGGTGCAGGGTCCGCAAGGGGGTTAGGCTCGCAGGCATGGCACCGGACGCGACACCAGATCTGCCGCGCAACCTGCAGTCCCGCTCGGTTCTCGCCGGCCAGGCCTCGGCTTCCTACCCCGAGGTCGAGACTGCGCTCTCGGCCGCACCCGATCCGACGGCCGCCGCCTTCTTCGACGTCGACAACACGATCATGCAGGGCGCCTCGATCTTCTACTTCGCCCGCGGCCTGCACCAGCGCAAGTTCTTCACGACCCGTGACATCTTGTCGGCTGCGTGGCAGCAGATGTACTTCCGGGTCGTCGGCAGCGAGGACCCCGAACGCATCGCCAAGGCCCGCTCCAGCGCCCTCGCCTTCATCGCGGGACACCACGTCTCCGAGGCTCGAGCAGCTCGGCGAAGAGATCTTCGACCAGCACATGGCGCACAAGATCTGGCCCGGGACCCGGGCCATCGCGCAGTGGCACCTCGACCGTGGTCAACAGGTCTGGCTCGTCACCGCTGCACCCATCGAGATCGCGTCCGTCATCGCTCGTCGGCTCGGGCTGACCGGCGCGCTCGGCACCGTCGCCGAGCACGTCGACGGCGTCTACACCGGCGAGCTGGTCGGCGAGATGCTCCACGGCGAGGGCAAGGCCGTGGCGATCCGAGAGATCGCCGACCGCGAGGGGCTCGACCTCGACGCCTGCTACGCCTACTCCGACTCCAGCAACGACCTCCCGATGCTGTCGTTGGTGGGTCATCCGTGTGCGGTCAAATCCCGATTCTGGGCTGCGAGCCCAGGCCAAAGCCAAGGGCTGGCGCATCCGCGACTACCGCACCGGCCGCAAGGTGGCTCTGGCCGGCAGCAAGGGCGCCGTGGCCGCTGTCGCAGCCACGGCGACGTGGCACGTGCTGCGCCGTCAGATGAAGAGAACTCGCTGACACTCCGGTTCATCCGGGCTAGACTCGCCGGTGATCAGGGAGGGCCTGTGAGGGATTCAAGCCATGGACTGCGCGTCGCGCTGTCGCTTGCCCTCGCGATCCCGCACGACCGGTCGCTGCAGGTCGCCCTGGCTCTGGCGGACTCGCCGGCCTATGCCCCCTCCACGGGCGGCGCGGCCCCGCACGACGACAACGATCCCGAGGCGACGCGACTCCGGGCGCTGGTCGATCTCGCCAAGGAAGGCGACGCCGAGGCATTCGGCCAGCTGTACGACCACTACATGACCGGCGTGTTCCGATTCATCTACTACCGAGTCGGCTCGCAGCGAGCCGCCGAAGACCTCACGAGCGAGACGTTCGTGCGCGGGCTCCGCGCGATCCAACGGTTCAACTGGCAGGGCAAGGACTTCGGGGCCTGGGGCTCACCACGATCGCCCGCAACCTCGTGGCCGATCACTTCAAGTCCAGCCGCTCGCGCCTCGAGATCGTGTCCGAGACGATCCCCGAGGGCAAGACCCATGCGGCCAGCCCCGAGCAGGAGGTCTTGTCGCTGATCTCCAACGAGATCCTGTTCGAGGCCGTCAACGCGCTGCCCAACGAGCAGCGCGACTGCATCCTGATGCGGTTCATCCAGGGACTCTCGATCGCACAGACCGCTGCCGGCTCTCGGCCGCAGCGAAGGCGCTGCGAGCAGCGGCGCTCCGGGCCGTCCGAAGCCTCGCCAAGTCGGTGCCAGGAGACGTCCGATGAACCGCGCCCACGAGTTCCTGCATCACGTTCTGGAGGCCGTAACTTCCTCGGCTCCGGGGTAGTTGTCAAGTCCTGACTACCCGGCAACAGCGAGGACAGCGTCAGTGAGGTGCGTGTCATGATCGGCCGTCGCTCCCACGACGACGCCCAGGCATTCGAGGATGCCTGGAACGGTCGCGCATCCTCTGACGAGGCGATCGCCGGGCTCGTGCAGTTCGCAGAAGACCTCTGCGAGGCCGCCGCAGCCGAACCTTCGTCTGCCTTCCGTTCAGATCTTCGCAGCAGGCTCATGGCCGAGGCCGGCACGGTCCTGGTCCCGATGCCGGCTGCTTCGCGCCCCGTCGCGCCTAGCCCCGCCCCAGCCGCAAGGGACGTCGACGCGTCGCGGTGTCTCACCGCAGCCCTCATCGCGGCCGCGGGTGGCGTCAGCCTGGTGTCCTCCAGCGCATCGGCGCTGCCCGGCGACCTGCTCTACCCGGTCAAGCGCACGGTCCAATCAGTCGAGCTGACGTTGCACCGCAGCGACTCCGATCGCGGCGCCTTCCAGCTGGGCCAGGCCTCAGAGCGCCTCGCCGAGGCCCGCGAGCTTAGCGAGGGCAATGCCTCGCCCACGCTCATCAACGAGGCACTCGACTCCTTCTCCGAGGCTGCGACCAACGGCTCGACCCGGTTGTTCAGCGACTTCACGTCCAGCGGTCAGGAGAAGTCGGTCCCGCAAGGTCAACGACTTCGCCACCGCCGCGAGCGCTGACCTGACGGCCCTGTCGGGCCGCCCGACGACGCGCACCGTGACCTGACGACTGGGCGACCGAGCACGGTGGGCGAGGCTCGCCACGGAGGCCACGACGCTGTGCGTCAGCTGCGTGTCCTCCGACCTTCGGTCGCTGTGTGACTGGGTGACCGACCTGGCCGAGAAGCCCCCGCCAAGCCGAAGACTTCCGACGCCGACAGAAGGCAACCGCCGACAAGCCGGCGTCGGGTCAGGGCTCCCAGCCCGCCGCCTCGACGCCGACCGAGGCTCCCGCGAAGTCGACCCCGACCACGACGGCGCCGAGCGCCCTGCTCCGGCTGCGACGACCAAGGCCCCCTCGCTGACCGACATCACCGACCCGCTGCTCGGCGGTCTGCTCGGCGACGACGAGCAGGAAGGCCTCGTCCCCGGCCTGTTGAACGGCCTGCTCGGCAACAAGAAATAGGCGTCAGTAGAAGGCGTTGCCCCGGTCGACCAGCAGCTGTAGAGGGTCTGCTGGATCGTCTCGCGCACCTGGTCGGTGACGTTGAACAGCAGCATCGGGTCGTCGCGCCGCTTCCGGCTCGTACGCGTCGGTGCGGATCGGCTCGCCGAACTCGATGATCCACTTGCTCGGCAACGGGATCAGGCCCGCAGGACCGAGCAGGGGAAGAACGGCGTGATCGGCAGGTAGGGCAGGCCCAGCAGGCGCGCCACCGAGGGGACGTTGCCGACCAACGGGTAGATCTCTTCGGCGCCCACGATCGACACCGGGACGATAGGAACTCCGGCGCGCATCGCCGAGGACACGAATCCGCCGCGGCCGAAGCGTTGCAGCTTGTACCGCTCGGCGAAGGGCTTGCCGATGCCCTTGAAGCCCTCAGGCCACACCCCGGCCAGCTCGCCATTGGTCAGCAGTCGCTCAGCGTCCTGCTTGCATGCCAACGTGGCCCCCATCTTGCGGGCCACCTGACCCACGAGCGGCAACGAGAACACCAGGTCGGCGCCCAGGGGACGCAGATTGCGGCCCGCGTACTTCTTGACTGCGTAGCCGGTCATCAGGCCGTCGATCGGCACAGTCCCCGAATGATTGGCCACCAGCAGTGCGCCGCCATCTTCGGGGATGTTCTGATGCCACGGACCTCGAGCCGGAACCACTTCTCGGCGAGCGGCTCGATCGCCGCTGCGAGGACCTCGGCGATCTGCGGGTCGAAACCGAACTCATCGACCTCGTAGTGACCGGCCAGGCGCTTGCGCAGCGTCGCCAGGAGCACTGCGATGCGTCGTTCCCAGTCGGTGCCGAAGACCCGCTGCGCACCCTGGATCAGGGCGACGGCGATGTCGTCGAGCGGGATGCCGGCACCGACGGGGGCAGCCCCTGCGGTGCGGGTGCGCTGCGCGGCCTCTTCTGCGGCCGCCGCGGCGGCGCGGGCTGCATCTTCGTCGGTCACGGCGCGCAGCCGGGGCGGTTGGATCTGGGTCTGGGGTCGGCGGCGCAGCCTGGGTGGCAGCGGGCTTCTTGACCGCAGCCTTCTTGACCGGTGCCTTCTTGGCAGCTGCCTTCTTGACGGGTGCCGTTGGGCCTGCTGGGGTGTCGGCGACCTTCTTGGCCTTCACGACCGGCTTCTTCGGGGCGGCTCCACCCGCCAACGACCGGGCAGCAGCAGACGGCGAGGTCTCACGGTTTCCGCGGCCGGCCTTGCCGCCCGAGCCGATCGTCTTGCGCTCGTCGTTCATGCGTGGACCCCTAGCGTGGTCAGGATGCCCGGCCGAAGCGATGCACCGAAGTCATCCAGGGTTTCCTGGGAGGTCTGCACCAGCTCGTAGCCGAAGATGTCCCGCAATGCCGAGGTGTCGATGGCTCGGCCGTACGTCAGGAGCCGGTGCAGATCGGGCGGGATGTCAGAACCCATCGTGCGGATGACCCGGCGCGAGGCGGCCGCGAACCCGATCGGCAGCAGCGGGATGACAGGCCGACCGAGGCGACGAGCGGCCTGGCTCAGCAGCACGATCCCGTCGCCGGCGGCATTGAAGGTGCCGGGACGGTCGTGCAGGACGGCCTGCGTCAAGATCTCGATAGCGTCCTCGAGCGACAGGAACTGCAACCGCGGGTCGAAGCCGAGGACGGCGGGAAGCACCGGATTGCGCAGGTAGTTGCTCAGCGGCGTCTCGATCGACGGGTGCAGCACCTGGGCTGCCCGGATCGTGGTGATGATGACTTCGGGGCGCCGGCGCGCAAATCCCCGGACATAGGACTCGACCTCGACGATGTCCTTGGCAAAGCCCGTGCGGACGCCACCGCGGGCCAGCAGCGACTCGGTGAACATCGCCGGGTCGCGCGGCGACGTGCCGTAGACCGCAGCCGACGAGCCGAGCACGAACTTGCCGACCTTCGCCGACCGTTGGCAGGCCGCCAGAGCTGCATCGTGCCGATGACGTTGAGCTCTTTGGCGCCGCCGCTGCGCCCGCGCCGAGGCGGGTTGACGTCGAGGTGCACCACGGTGTCGACGTCGTCGACCGCGATGACCTTGCCCACGACAGGCGTACGGATGTCGGCACGGACGAACTTGACGCGTCCGAGATCGGCGTCCGGCAGGATCGTGTCGATCCCGACGACCTTGTCGATGCCTGCATCCTCACCGAGATCGGCGAGGTGCCGGGCAAAAGTTGACGCGAATGAGCCAGCCACTCCCGTCACGAGGATGACCCGGCTCATTCGCGTTGGTTCCTGCTTGCCCAGACGACGACGCTGCACTCGAGTGCGCTTGAGCATCTTGCGGTGCTTCTTCTTCGACATCCGCTTGCGACGCTTCTTGATGACTGAACCCACGGGTCACTTCTCATTCTAGTCGGCCACACGTCGGTGGCTGGTGTGCTCTTGAGACTCTTGGTCACAGCAGCGGGTGAGGCACCTTATGGCCTCTGCCCTCGGTCATGACTGCCCATCAGCCTACACGTGCCGTGCGGGTGGTCGTGTGCCCGACTGGGGTTGGTCAGCCTGCCTGGAAGTAGGACTTGCCCAGGAACTCCTGGAGGACGTGCTCAGGGACCCGGAAGGAGCGTCCGACTCGGACTGCCTCGAGCTCACCGGAGTGCACCAGACGGTAGACCGTCATCTTGGAGACACGCATCTGGCTGGCCACTTCGGCAACAGTCAAGAATGTCGGTCCGGGAGCCATCTGACCACCTACTTCCTGAGGGGCACGCGCGCTCTCTGGCTTCCCCACCAGAGAAATAGCGCGCGTGCCTTGGTCGAGACTAGTGCCTCGCGACACCCCCGCGACAGTAGTTCCACAAAAAATCCTGGAACTGGACCAGCGTCGTGCGCCCGGTCACGGTTGCGGGTCCAGCCCGTTCAACGGGAACGCCGCTTCACGGGTCGCATGGATCGAGCGGTCGAGCCAGCTCGCGGGGTCATATCCCTGCTCCCAGGCCCGGTAGGTGACGGAGCGTCCGTCGGTCATCCGCTGCGGTCCGGGCATGCCGCGCAGGTGCGCGATCCGGTCGCGCCACTTCTCGGGAGTCAGGGACGCCGGGTCGAGCGGAGCGCCCGCGACGATGGCCAGCAGATGGGCCCATGCCCGCGGGACGACGTCGAGCACGGCGTAGCCTCCTCCACCCGTCGAGACCCACTTGCCGCCGCACACCTCGTCGGCCAGGGCCTTGAGCGCCAGGTAGGACGCCCGCTGGCCGTCGACGCTCAACATGAGGTTGGTCAGCGGATCGTCCATGTGGGAGTCGCAGCCGTGCTGGGTCACCAAGATGTCGGGGGCGAACTCTCGCACGAGCGGCGGGACGACCGCGTGGAAGGCACGCAGCCAGCCCGCATCCGACGTGCCGGGCGGCAACGGGACGTTGACGGCCGTGCCCTCGGCGCCCTCTCCGCCGGTCTCGGACGAGAAGCCCGTCCCGGGGAACAACGTCTGCGGGCCCTCGTGGATCGAGATCGTCATGACTCGCGGATCGTTCCAGAACATCCGCTGGACCCCGTCGCCATGATGGGCGTCGACGTCGACGTACACGACCCGCTTCGCACCGTGGTCGAGGAGCCAGCGGATCGCCAGCGCGACGTCGTTGTAGATGCAGAATCCGCTCGCATTGCCTGGCATCGCGTGGTGCAGCCCGCCGCTGATGTTGACGGCGCGTGGCGCCTGGCCGGTCCAGACCCGACGCGCCGCCTCGACGCTGGCACCGGCGATCAGCGAGCTGGCCTCATGCATGTGGGCGAAGACCGGGTTGTCCTCGTTGCCGAGTCCGATCGTCAGGTCGGAGTGAGTCGGATGATCGCTGAGCTTGCGGACCCGCTCGATGTAGTTCTCGGTGTGGATCAGGTGCAGCTCGTCATCGGTCGCGGCGACCGCGCCCACGACCTCGAGCCCGTCGACGATCCCGAGCTCGTCGGCCAGGTCCATCGTGGGCTCGATGCGCACGGGCGCCATGGGGTGCGACTGACCGAAGTTGTACTCAGTCAGCTGCTCGTCGAAGACGACGCAGGCCCGGTCGTTGGACGTGTCCTGGATCTCACTCACGTGTCGAGCCTATTCCGGCCCCGACAACTCGGCGGACCGGGCCGCCGCCGCAGCGATTCCGGCCAGCAGCCCGTCCTTGACCCCACGCTCGTCAAAAGTCGTGATCGCCGCGTGCGTCGTGCCGTTCGGAGACGTGACCCGGCGGCGCAGCTCGGTGGCAGTGTCGTCGGACTCGGCCAGGAGCTTGGCCGAGCCCAAGATGGTCTGCGTGGCCAGCGTGCGAGCCGTCTCCTCGTCCAGGCCTCGCGCGACTCCACCGGCGATCATCGCCTCGGCCAGGTAGAAGACGTACGCCGGGCCTGAACCCGACACGGCCGTGACCGCGTCCTGCGCACTCTCGTCGACCACGACGACCTCGCCCCCGGCGTCGAGCAGGCCTGCGACCGCCTCGACCTGGTCGGCGGAGCAGGAGCTGCCAGCCGAGATCCCGAACATCCCCTCTCCCACCAGCGCGGGAGTGTTGGGCATCGCGCGCACCACGGCGACCCCATCGGGAAGGACCGTCTCGATCTGCTCGGTGCGGATGCCAGCAGCCAGCGACACGACGATCGCGGTGGACGGCACGGTCGCGCTGATCTCGTCGAGCAGCGCGGGAACGTCCTGCGGCTTGACGACCAGCAGGATGACGTCGGCCCCATCGACCGCCTCGGCGTTGCCGGTGACCTCCACGCCGTACTTGTCTCGCAGTTCGGACGCCCTCTCCTCCCGCTTTTCGCTGATCACGAGGGCGTCGGGCGCATGGCCCGCAGTAAGAATGGCCGACAGCAGGGTCTCCCCCATCACGCCGGCGCCGAGGATGGCGATCCGCTGAGTCATGTCGTCCAGACTAGGGTGCCGTAGTGCGCTTCCGTCCCGACCCTTTCATCCTGGCCTTGGTGGCCGCGGCCCTGCTGGCCTCGTTCGTCCCGGCGACCGGTGATGCACTGGACGTCCTGAAGACCGTGTCGAAGATCGCCATCGGCCTGCTGTTCTTCCTGTACGGCACCCGCCTGTCGACGGCGGAGACCGTCACGGGCCTGCGGCACTGGCGCCTCCACATCGTGATCCTGGGGGACGACCTTCGTGGTGTTCCCCCTGCTCGGCCTGGCCACCCAGCTGTTGGAGGGCAACCTGCTGCGCCCATCGCTCGCCAGCGGCGTCCTCCTGCTGTGCCTGGTGCCGTCCACGGTGCAGTCGTGCGTCGTGTTCACCCGCATCGCCGGAGGGAACGTGGCCGGCGCCGTCGTGAACGCCTCGCTGTCCAACATCATCGGCGTCGTCCTGACTCCGGTGCTCGTGGCGTTGCTGATGTCGTCGAGCGCTTCGGTCGACGGGGGGTCGATCCTGCGGATCTTCCTGCAGATCCTCGCGCCATTCGTCCTGGGCCAGCCTTCGGCCCTGGGTCGGCGGCTACGTGACCCGCCACGACAGCGCGCTGAAGCAGTACGACCGCAGCAGCATCGTGCTCGTCGTCTTCGTCGCGTTCAGCGAGGGCGCCGAGGCCGATGTGTGGTCGACCCTGTCGGTCTGGTCGGTGCTCGCGGTCGCCCTGGTGTGCGCGGCGCTGCTCGCGATCGTGCTGGGCTGGGCGGTCGCGATCGGACGAAGTCTGCGCTTCAACCGGGCCGACCGGATCACGATCTTGTTCTGCGGATGCAACAAGTCGCTCGCCAGCGGGCTGCCGATCGCCTCGGTGCTGTTCGCGCCCTCCGACGTCGCGCTGATCGCGCTGCCGCTGATGCTGTACCACCAGCTCCAGCTCATCACGTGCGCCGTCCTGGCCGGCCGCATCTCCCGCAGCAGCCGCTAGCTCGTGGCTCTACAGGACGCCGCGGGGGCGGAACTGCACGCTGATGCGGGGTCCGACCGCCCGGGCGGTCTTCAGGACCGCGTGATCCCAGGTGCGCTGGCACGAGCCACCCATCACCACGAGGTCACCGTGGCCCAGCGCGAAGCCGATCTGGGGTCCACCGGCCCGAGGTCGCAGCGACAGCCGACGAGCCGCCCCGAACGAGACGATCGCGATCATCGTGTCGTCGGTTCGGCCGCGGCCGATGCGGTCGCCGTGCCAGGCGACGCTGTCGCGCCCGTCGCGGTAGTAGCACAGGCCGGCGGTGGCAAACCGTTCACCGAGCTCGGCCTCGTAGTGGTCTGACAGTCGTTCGCGCGCCTGTTCCAGGACCGGGTCGGGCAGTCGTCGCGTGACCCGTAGTTCGCGACCAGTCGGGGCACGTCGACGACCCGGTCGTACATCTCGCGACTCTCGGCCCGCCACGGGACATCGGACTGCAGGCGCAGGAAGACATCGTCGGACCCCGAGATCCAGCCCGGCATCACCTCGACCCATGCTCCGTGATCGAGCTGCGTGCGAGAGGGCGTCAGGGGCCCGATCTCGGCCGCCTGACCCACGTCGAGCAAGGAGCCCTGGTAGAAGTCCGTCACCCCAGCAGAGTACGCCGATTCGAACAGATGTTCTAGTAGCCCTCGGCGCGAGTGGTGCAAACCAGGCCGCGAGCGGTGCGCTCTGGCCAGACACGCCGTGGCAAAGTCAATGGGTGGTGGCAACGGGTTGGTTTCACGCGGCCTCTTTGAGGAGCGTGTTCAGCGCTTGGGCTGGGGTCTTGAGGTTCAGCGTCGGGCGGGGACGGCGGTTCAGGGTCGCTGCGACGCGGGCGAGGTCCTCAGCGCTATGGACGGACAGGTCGCTTCCCTTCTCGAACCAGAACCGCAGCAGACGGTTGGTGTTCTCGTTCGTGCCGCGCTGCCAGGGCGAGTGCGGGTCACAGAAGAACAACTTCGTGTCCAACGCGGCTGGATGTCTTCATAGGCCGCGGCTCGGACCCGCGGTCCCAGGTGATCGACTGCCGCAAGTGTTTGGGCAGGTCACGCATCGCGTCGATCATCGCCGCCGCGACGGTCTGCGAGTCATGGCGATCTGGCAGGTGCAGCAAGATCGTGAACCGGGTTGTGCGCTCGACCAACGTCCCGATCGCGGACTTCGAAGCCGGTCCAACGATCAGGTCACCTTCCCAATGACCCGGAACAGCACGGTCGTCGACCTCAGCGGGCCGGTCGCTGATCGTGAAGGCCTCCTTGTAGGGACTGCTGGCCTTGCGATCACGGGTCTGTGGTCGCCGGTTCGCGCGTTTCAGGCTGAGGTTGCGGTGCAGGTCAGCGCGCAGCTCGCCACGGGTCTGGACGTAGAGGGCCTGATAGATCGTCTCGTGGGACACCCTCCAAGTGTGATCGTCACCGAACGTCTTCGTGAGCATCCCGGCGATCAAGCCCGGCGACCAGCCCTCGTCCATCGCGGCCTCGATGAACCGGCACAACGGCCCGTTCGTAGCGAGCTTGAAGGCCTTGGGCCGGCGCCGCAGCTCGGCTGCCAACCGGTGAGCGACCGACGCGTAATAGACCCCGTCCGGGCTCGACGACCGGTTGACCTCACGCCAGACCACCGACTTGTCCCGGCCGATGAAGATCCCGATCTGCGCGTACGACATCTGCAAACACCGACCGGCCTGAATCAACGACCTATCCATCATCGACAACGATCGACGGCAAGACGATGAGGACTTTCCTGGCAATGACGGTGGGATCGGGGCCACCAGACCGCCGCCATCTTTGCGACCGACAACGAGAGCAAGTTCCATCCGCCCAGACTGGCGCCACCAACGCGTCGCGGATCCAACCGACGCGCCGACACTCTGAGCCGCCGCCAGCAGCGACATCCCGCCACACACCGAATCAACGAAACGCTCACGCGTCCCAGGTTCGAACAACTTCACCATGACAACACTCCAATTCAACAAGCGTTGTCACGACCATATGAATCTGCCCGTCTCGGAAAGACCAGACCGCACCGTTCGCGGTGAGGGACGTAGGCTCCCAACCATGGAATCGGCCTGGGACTCACTGCTGGACCTGCTCGAACGGCTCGCGACTGACTCCGCCCTGGCGATCGACGCGCAGACCGAGCTCAGGTTCGCGACTCTCGCGACGCAGGCCGTGGCCGACGGCACGATCGATCGCGAGCTGCACGTCCCCGACATCGCCCGCTGGTTGTGCGGCCTGGCCGTGGCCCACCGCGCCGTCCGGGCGAGCCACCCTGAGAGCGATCCGGACGGCGACCTGGGCCCCCTGCGCGTGATCGCCACCAGGTGGCTGCACCCGGCTCGTCCGCGCTGAGCTATCCCGACGTCTCGTCGGCGGGCTTGTCGGCGCTCGGATCGGCCGCCTCGACGACGAGCACGAAGTCACCGTCATGCTCCTCGACGCCGGTCGCGACGGCATCTTCGACCATCTCGATGCCCAGTCTCTCGTGCACGACGATCGGATCGGTCTGCAGGTCCTTGTAGAGCGACACGCACAGCGCGACCATGACCAGGACGAACGGCACTGCCGCCACGACCGTGATGTTCTGCAGCCCGGTCAACGCCTCGTCGCCGCCGATCACGAGCATGATCGCGGCCACGGCTCCGGTCAGCGATCCCCAGAACACGACGGTGCGCTTCGACGGCTCGTCGGCCCCCCTCTCGCTGAGGCTGCCCATCACGATCGAAGCCGCGTCAGCACCGGACACGAAGAAGATGCCGACGAGCACCATGACCAGAACGGTCGTGATGGATGCGATCGGCAGCTCGTTGAGCATCTGGAAGAGCGCCGAGTCGGTGTCGACCACCCCGCCCTTGCCGATCAGGGAGCCGGTGTCGCGCTGCACGCCGATCGCCGTCCCGCCGAACACCGCGAACCACACCAGGCTCACCAGAGACGGCACGATCAGCACGCCCGTCACGAACTGCCGGATCGTGCGACCCCGGCTGATGCGGGCGATGAACATACCGACGAACGGCGTCCACGACACCCACCAGGCCCAGTAGAAGATCGTCCAGCCAGCGAGCCAGTCCTTCATCGCGTCGTCGCCGCTGGCCGCAGTGCGAGAGGCCATCTCGGTCATCTGCGAGGCGTAGTCGCCCAGCGCCGTCGGCAGCAGGTTGAGGATCAGCAGGGTCGGCCCGGCCACGAACACGAAGACCGCCAGCACCAGTGCCAGCACCATGTTGATGTTCGACAGCCACTGGATGCCCTTGGCAACCCCCGAGACCGCCGAGGCGATGAACGCAATCGTCAGGACCACGATCACCACGACGAGGATCGCCTTGTCGACCGAGTCGACCCAGCCGTTGAACTTGAATCCACTGCCGATCTGCAGGGCGCCGAGGCCCAGGGAGGCGGCAGAGCCGAAGAGGGTCGCAAAGATCGCGAGGATGTCGATGACCCGACCGGCCGGCCCTTCAGCGCGCTTCTTGCCGATCAGGGGGATGAAGGCCGAGGAGATGGCTTGCTTGCGACCCTTACGGAACGTGCCGTACGCGATCGCGATGCCGACGACGGCGTAGATCGCCCACGGGTGCAGTGCCCAGTGGAACATCGTCGTGGCCATCGCGGTCTGGAACGCCTCGTCAGTCTGCGCATCGACCGTTCCCGGCGGCGGTGCTGCGTAGTGCGAGAGCGGCTCGGCGACGCCCCAGAACATCAGGCCGATGCCCATGCCCGCGCTGAACATCATCGCGATCCACGACACGGTGCGGAACTCGGGCTTCTCGCCGTCGGCGCCCAACGGGATGCGGCCGTACTTGCTCGCGGCCAGCCAGATCACGAAGATCACGAAGAACGTCGACGACAGGACGAAGAACCACCCCGTGTTGGTGATGACCCAGTCCTGCGCGTGAGCGGAGGCCTTGCCGAGGCTCGGCGTGCTGATCATCCCCCACAGCACGAAGGCGATCGCGATCACGCCCGTGACGCCGAACACGACCGGATCGATCCGATCTCGCCACGATGTTGTCTGCTGGTTCACTGAAGACCCCCCGGGTCATTGGGTTGCAACTTTCAACCTTTCGACCCTAGTCGACCGCGTCAGCGGTCGCGAATCAGCACGAGTGACCGCGTCAGCGGTCGCTCATCAACGCGAGTGGTCTGCTCAGTGCGACGAGCCGCGCACCTGCGCGAGGTACACCAGTGCGGCGACCGTGCCGAGCAGGTTGAGCAGCCCCAACGGGTTCCACGAGAAGAGGTTCCCGACGAGCGCCAGGATCAGCAGCAGGAGCCAGGTGTTCTTGGGCAGCGTCTCGTACGACGCGAACTGCGAAGCCGGTCGGCCGACACAGTCGGCCAAGGCGAAGCCCTTGACGGCGAACAGGGCAACGGACAGCACCAGCGTGAGTCCACCTGCCACGTCGAACATGTGCGCAGGCTATCGGGAGACGCAGAAGGCGGGCCCCATCGGGACCCGCCTTCTGTCGAACTCGGTGCGCTCAGGCGTCGGTGGACGGCGCCTTCTCGGCGGCCGGAGCCTTCGGTGCGGCCGCCGGGGTGGCGGGCGCCTTCTTGGCTACCGGGGCCTTCTTGGCGGCCGGCTTGGCAGCAGGAGCCTTCTTGGCAGCGGGCGCCTTCTTCGCGACCGGAGCCTTCTTGGCGGCCGGCTTCGAAGCAGGAGCCTTCTTGGCAGCGGGCGCCTTCTTCGCGGCCGGCTTCGAGACGGGAGCAGTGGCAGCCGGAGCGGCCGGAGCAGCGGCAGCAGTCTTGCCGGTCACCTTGGAGACCTGCGCCTTGGCGACCGAGACGTAGTCAGAGGCAGCCTTCTGCGCGTCGGCGGCGAAGCCCTTGGCCTGCTTGGCGACGTCGTCGGCGACGTCCTCGACCTTGTCCTCGGCCTTGTCGAAGAAGCCGTCAGCCGACTTCAACAGGTCGTCGACCTTGATGCCCTTGGCCTTGGCGACGATGCCTTCGCTCTTCTTGGTGAGGCCGGCGTACGTGGTGGTCGCGGTGCCGATGGCGACCTGCGCGAGGCCCTGGGCCTGCTTCTGCAGATCGGCGATGTCGATCTTCTTGAACGTCTCGGGCAGGCCCTTGACGTCGTCGACGATGGCCTTGACCTGAGTGGTGATCGTGTCGGTGATGGTCATTTTTCCTCCTGGCGGGGTGCGGTCCCCTGGTTGGCTTCAGTCACGGTTGCGGCGAGCTCGCCATCGGATGCTTCGTCTGTTCCGACGAACGACCGGTAGATGTCGAGCAGCGCTGTCTTCTGTCGCTCGGTGAGTCGCTGGTCGAGAGCGATGGCGTCCTCGACCATGCGGGCCCCGCTCTCGTCGACATCGAGGATGCCGGCGCGAACGTAGAGCGACTCAGCCGAGATGCGCAGCGCCTTGGCGATCTGCTGCAGCACCTCTGCCGATGGACGACGCAATCCGCGTTCGATCTGGCTGAGATAGGGATTGGAGACATCCGCCAGCTCGGCCAGCTGTCGAAGCGACATCTGCGCCTGACCACGCTGTTCACGCAGGTAGTCGCCGAGTCCTTCGACGGTCTTGTGCATGTTCAGCTTGGCCATGTCTCCATGGTGCTTGCAAAAGTTAGCAAATGCAAGCAGGCCGCTTGCGATCTACCTCACAAAAACGATAAACCCGCAGGTCAGAAGGTCAATCGGACGTTGCCAACCTGCTTGCCGCCGCCCAGAACAACCGGTCGCTCCCGCAGGATCGGGTCGTCCAGACCGGCCAGCTCGAGGGCCCTGTTCATCACCGCGTAGAGCGGACGTTCGGCCCCGTCCTCGATCTTGAGCGCGAACGCCGAGCCGTCCGTCAGCCCCACCACGTAGACGCTCTCGGCCCCCGACTTGGCCACCAGACCTGGAAAAGCCCGCATCAGGTCGCGCTCGGCGCGAGACATGCCGCTGACGTACTCAGGGTGCGCCGTCATCGCCGCGACGAGTCGCGTCTCAGGGGTGCCCGACGAGCCCTGCATGATCCGGCCGATAGCCCGAGCGAGCTGCTTCAGCTCAGTCGCCAGCAGCGGCGCACCGCAGCCGTCGACCCCCACCACCGACGGCGGGCCGCCCGTCAAGTCGGTGAACGTGTCGGTGATGACCTGCTGCAACGGATGCTCCGGCGCAAGGTACGTGTCGACCGGCCAGTCGTTGACGACACAGGTCAGCAGCATTGCGGCGTGCTTGCCCGAGCAGTCCATGTAGATCGGTGCTCGCGAGCCTCCCGCCCGCAGCAGATCGGCGTGGACGTGTGGATCGAGCGGATAGGACGGCGGTGTCTGCAGCGCCGACTCGT
The DNA here is from genome assembly GCF_044452305.1 of Aeromicrobium sp. UC242_57. Lineage (NCBI taxonomy): Bacteria > Bacillati > Actinomycetota > Actinomycetes > Propionibacteriales > Nocardioidaceae > Aeromicrobium > Aeromicrobium sp. UC242_57. The sequence continues at coordinate 619,162 of NZ_JBIOAM010000002.1, forward strand.
CAAGACCAGCCATCCCCAAGATCTCCCGCACCCCCGCCAGGTGGAACGCCTCGCCCGAGTGACTCGCCGAGGCCAGCGCCAGCAGGCGGCCGTCGAGCGGCAGCCCCGCCCGCAACATCCCCAGCGCCTGGATCGGCTTGTTGGCCGATCGCGGGAACACCACGGTGCCCGGCTCGCCCAGCGACCAGGTCACCTCGCCCGCCGGGTCGACCCCGGCCACCACCCCCCGGTGACGGCTCTCGACCAACCCCGATCGGACGACTTCGGCAAGGATCTCCACCCCCTCAGCCTAAGCCGCGACACCGCGTCGCCTTTATTTATGCCGAATTCATGGCTTACCCTCGTACGACTGGTCGCCGCTACCAGGCCACTTCCCACCAGCAAGGTAGAACCATGACATCTCGGACCGACAGCGCACGCGCACGACGCGGCGCTCCTCTCCTACGCCTGAGCCTGCTGACCGCAGCAGTCGTCGCCCTGATCGGCACCGGGCTGCAGCCGGCGACAGCGGCCTCCAAGCCAGGACAGGTCGGGCTCGTGACGTTCACCGGCAAGTCCTTCGCCCGCAGCAGCCAGACCGCGTCCCTGTCGTTCTCGTGGCCCAAGGCGAAGCGGGCCAAGAAGTACGAGGTCTACATCTCGCGGAACTACTCGATGTCGCGCGCCAAGAAGTTCACGACCGGGCACCGCACCAAGACCGTCAAGGGCCTGGTGCCGGGCGCCGACTACTTCGTACGGATCCGCGCCGTCAACGGGTCCAAGAGGGGCACCTACTCCCAGCGCGTCGGCCACACCACGATCCGACAGCTCGCCTCCGCGCAAGGACCGACCTACCGGGTGATGCTGACAACGTGTGCTCGCGGGTGTGTTCCCAGTGGGCCACCCGACAGGCCGCCGCGCAGTGGCGCGTCCGGGGCTACATGCCTGACGTCCTGGCTGCGCAAGAAGCAGACTTCCTGGACATTCCGCCCGGCTACGTCCTGGCCCACTACAAGAGTGGCAAGAGGCTGATGTTCAAGGCCGGGAAGTTCACGATGGACCCCGGTGCCGAGGAGCCTCAGATCCTGCCGTCGATCAACCGCACGCTCGACACGAAGGAACGCTGCACGCCCACCCGCACCTGGGGATCGCACGGCGAGATCCTGCTCGGCTATCACGGCGGCGGATGCCGTTACGCCGTGTGGGCGATGCTGGACGACGCGGCCACAGCTCACCGCACGCTGTTCGTCGACGTGCACACCGTCTCGGGCAACAACACCGCCCGCGCCAAGGAGCGCAAGTACGAGATCCGTGGCTGACCCGCCAGGTCGCCCTCCTGAACGTCGAGCAGCTGCCGGTCATCTATGCGGGCGACTTCAACTCGCACAAGAACCGCAGCAACGACTACCTGCGGGGCGTGTTCAACCAAGAGGGCTACTACGATGCCTACGACCAGGCACAAACCCTGAAACGCCAGCACCACAACAGCTTCAACGACTTCAAGACCACCCCGAAGATCAGCTACAAGTGGGGCGATCACGTCGACAAGGTGTGGATCCGTCCCGACCAGGGACGTGTGCTGTCCTGGGTCAACGGCGCACGCATCTCGGGCGGCAAGATGGTCAAGCCGATTCCCTCCGATCACAGCCCGATCATCGTGGATGTGAAAATCAACTGAAGGTTCTCCAGCTCGTGCGGCCAGGTGGGAATCTCGACGTAGAATTCAGCAAGCCTGTCCGATCGCGCTGGGAGTTGTGCCGTAGTCACCCGAAGAAAGATCGCACCGCCACGACGGCGGGCCGACCCCGCCGAGCGATCTAGCACCCGAGCCGCAGGACGTCGCAAACGGCGCGGCGTGAGCCGGATCCTGATCGGCCTGCTCAGCCTCGCCGTGCTGACCGGGCTCGGTGTCGGCCTGGTCGCGACGTACAAGAAGCAGCAGCGGCTCGAGGCTCCGACGGCCCTCGCCGCGACCCCTCTCGGCCCCACCAGCGTCGAGCTGCGCTGGAAGCCGTCCGAGAACGCCGAGTCGTACAACGTCGTGGTCGGGTCCGACCGCACGCTCAGCCAGCCCGTCGTCACGAAGGTCCCGGCTGAGCGCACGCGGGTGTCGTTGTCCGACCTGAAGGCCGCATCGCCCGGAGTCGACCAGTTCTACCGCGTCGACGCGATCAAGGACGACCTCGTCCGGTCGTCGCGCACGACCCGCTTCACGCTCAAGCCAGGCGCGGTTCGCCAGCTGAAGGTCCGCACCGCGACCGCCAGCGGATTCAAGGCGACCTGGCGCAAGGTCGCCAACGCCCGACAGTTCGACATCACGATCGCTCGCGACAAGGGGTTCACCCGCCAGGCCACGACGGTGCGGACGGTCGACGCCGACCCGAGATTCGTCACGAAAGGGCTGAAGCCCGCCACGACCTACTGGTTCAAGGTCCGCCCCGTCAACAGCGACCAGATCGGCACCTTTACCCGGCCGGTGAAGTTCGTGACCAACGTCCGCGAGACGTCCTTTCGGGTAGGTACCTGGAACGTGTGCTCCGAGAAGTGCTCCGACTACGCCTCGCGGGCACGCATCATGGCCGACTACATCAATGCCAACAAGATCGACATGTTCGGGCTGCAGGAATCAGGCGGACAGCGCGTCGGCAAGGTCACCAACGCAATCTTCAGCGGACACTCGCAGAAGTACGTGCGCGCCGACGGTGGCGCCCGAGCCCGCTACATCTTCTACCGGCCGGCGCTGTTCACCCAGCAAGCCGGCGGCAACTTCTCGATCGGCGACGGCCGAGACACCACCTGGGCCAGGTTCAAGGTCAACAAGACCGGCCGCGTCTTCTACTTCGTGAGCGTCCACCTCGAGAACGGCAAGGGCAATGACGCCAAGCGCGCCCGCGAGATGGACCGCATGCTGGGGCAGATGGCGCTGATCAACGACAGTGGCAAGCCCATGATCTATGCCGGCGACTTCAACTCGGGCGTGCACCGGGGCGCCGACTCCCCCGGCATCAAGATGCGGGCCGCCGGCTTCGGCAACACGTTCACGATCGCCAAGGACACCGTCAACGGGCAGATCAACACGAGCCACACGTTCAGCACCAACGTCCTGGCATCGACCGCGCACGTCGACCACATCTGGGTCTCCAAGCAGTTCGATGTCGAGTCGTGGGCCCAGCTCGTGCGCCTCGCCGGAGGCCGGTACGCGACCCCCGTCGTGTCGGACCACAACCTGCTCTCCGCCGTCGTCGCGCTCGACGCGACACAGAAGCCGCTCGGCGATCTCACTCCCACGACCAGTCTCGGCGCACCCGCACCCCAGGTGGCCGCCCCCACTCCGCAGAGGACCCCATGACGCCCCCCAGTGCGCTCGACTCGTTCCACGCGGTGATCCCGGCCGGCGGGGCCGGCACCCGGCTGTGGCCGTTGTCGCGCGCAGCCCGGCCGAAGTTCCTGCTCGACCTCGACGGCTCCGGACGGTCGCTGCTGCAGCAGACCTGGGACCGCCTCAACGACCTGATCCCCGCCGAGCGGATCCACGTCGTGACCGGCGCAGCCCACGCCGACGCGATCAGGCAACAGCTTCCCGAGCTCACCCACCTGCTGGTCGAGCCGTCGCCCCGTGACTCGATGCCTGCCATCGGGCTGGCAGCCGCCGTCATCGCGGCCCGCGATCCCCAGGCGATCATCGGATCATTCGCGGCCGATCACATCATCGACGACCAGGTGTCATTCGTCGAAGCCGTCGAGCAAGCCATCGCGGTCGCCGATTCTGGCCTCGTCACGACGATCGGCATCACGCCCTCGGCACCGTCCACGGCCTTCGGCTACATCCGGTCCGGCGACCGTCTCGACGTCGTCGGCGCGGCCTCGGCCCATGCGATCTCACAGTTCGTCGAGAAGCCCGATGCCACGACTGCCGCGCGCTACCTCGTCAGCGGCGACTACAGCTGGAATGCCGGGATGTTCGTGACCCGGACCGACGTGCTGCTGCGCCATCTGCAGCGGCTCCAGCCGGGGCTCCACGCCGGTCTGACCACGATCGCCGAGTCCTGGTCGACCGAACGACGCGACGAGGTCCTGGCCGCAACCTGGCCGTCCCTGACCAAGATCGCGATCGATCACGCGATCGCTGAACCGGTCTCGCTCGAGGGTGGCATGGCGGTCGTGCCGGGCGCCTTCACCTGGGACGACGTGGGCGACTACGCCGCACTTCAAGACGTCGGTGCCGCGTCATCACCAGAGACCGTGTGGATCGACGCGAACGGGCTCGCGATCGCCGAGGACGGCCGGACCATCGCTGTCGTCGGCCTGACCGATGTCGTCGTCGTCAGCACCAGCGACGCTCTGCTGGTCACGACCCGGGCGCACGCCCAGCAGGTCAAGGACGTCGTCGCAGCGCTCCGAGTCCGCGGCCGGACCGACCTGCTCTGACGCCCGACCCCGGCGCGGTGGATCGACAACCGAACTCGGCCACTCCGACCCCGGCGCGGTGGTTTATCAACCGCATTGGGCGATATGAGGTTGCGGATCCACCGACCCCGTCTCGGCAGCAGGGATCAGGCGCGAGGACGTCCCCGGCGCTCGTGCAAGGGGAACACCAGGTCGATCAGCTCTCCGACCGGGACGTCGGGACCTGGCGTGTACGCCTGGGCGACCTCGCCGGTCCCGATGACGCGGATCTGACCGTCCTCGACCCCGGCGAAGACCGACTCTCCGCGGCCGAGCTTCACGTGCTCGCCTGCGGTGTTGACGGCTCGACCTCACCACCGGTGCACATGATGATGCGCTGGGTTCCCGGTGGGAGCAGCATCCCCTCCGGCTCGGCGGACAGCTCTGCCCCACGGCCAGCGCGAACTCCTCGACGTCAGGATGGAAGACCTCGGTCGAGAAGCCGAACGGCTCAGGGGTCACCCTGGCCAGCCGTGACATGCCCTTCTCGAGGCAGGCCACCAGACCTTTGGGGTCGAGCGACTTGGTCGTCAGGCCCGCTCGCAGCACGTTGTCGGACGCCGCCATGATCTCCAGGCACATCCCCTTGAGGTGCGCATGGATGATCCCGGCCCCCAAGAAGGCCGCCTCGCCGGGCTGCAGCGTCAGACGGTTGAGAGTCAGCGAGATGATGACCCCGATGTCACCGGGGTAGAACTCGGCGATCTCGACCGCCGTGACGTAGGCCCGCTTGACGTCGACGCCGACGTCGACTAGACCACGACACACCTCGACGACCTCGCCGATCTCGTCAGTCGACACGTCGCTGGTGAGCAGCCGTTCGACCAGACGGACGATCCCGCGGAAACCCGGACGTTCTCTCAGCCCGTCGGCCAGGCTCTGCGTCAGCGGGGTGTCGATGCCGTTGAGCACTCGCAGGATCTCGGCGGTCGGTCGAAATCCGACCAGCGTGTCGAACGTTGTCAGCGCATAGGCCATCTCAGGCTTGTGGGAGGGATCGCGGTAGGTGCGCTCCGGGGCGTCGATCGGCACCCCGGCAGCCTCCTCGGCCTCGAATCCCGCCTGCGCCATCGACGCATTGGGGTGCACCTGCAGCGACAGCGGGCGATCGGCCGCCAAGATCTTGAACAGGAACGGCAGCTCGCCGGCGACCTGGGACAGCGGAACCGAGGTGTCGCCGACCAGGACCGAGGACGGTCCAAGGGGATGCGTGCCCATCCACACCTCGGCGATCCGGTCGCCAGGAGACCGTCCGAGGAACTGCGGGATGTCGGACCTGGAGCCCCAGTCGTAGTCACGGGCAGCATTGTCGAGCAGGTACATTCAATAGCTTTCGTCCGTGCGGCCCTCTCGCGATCAGTCTAGGGCGTCGGACTACTTGTGCCGCGGCTTTCGGGCAGGCTTGTCAGAACCGGCGGCCGGGCGGTCGGTCGACTTCTTCTCCCAGGGCTTCTTGTCGGCTGCCTTGGACGGGTAGGGCCGCTTCTCGAACTTCTTCTTCTCGTACGGCTTGTTGCCCTTGCGGTCCTCGCGGGTGCGACGGATCGGCGGCCCGGTGTCGGGCTGCAGGTCGATCAGCTTGCCGGAGATCCGGGTGTTGGCCAGGGCCTCGAACACCGCATCGGGAAGATCGGCCGGCAGCTCGACGAGCGTGTGGTCCTGCCCGATCGTGATCTTGCCGAAGTCGGAACGCTTGAGACTGCCCTCGTTGGCCAGCGCACCGACGATCGCCGACGGGCCGATCTTGTGGCGCTTGCCGACGGCGACGCGGTACACCGCTGCACCCTCGGCCGGCAGCCGGTCGGAGCGGTCGTAGCCGGCCGGCTTGGGCCGGGGCTCGAAGTCGCGGGCACGGGGCTGCGACTTCGGCGGATCGGGCCGCAGGAAGAACTCCTTGTCGGCCTGGCTCATGACGGCCAGTCCGGCAGCGACGTCGGTCATCGAGACGTCGTTCTCGGCGGCGTACTCCTCGACGAGGGTGCGGAAGGCGTGGAACTGCGCCGACCCCATGCTCGACGTGATGGCCTGGGCGAACCGACCGGTGCGACGCTCGTTGACCTCTTCGGCCGACGGGACGCTCATCTCCTCGACCGGGCGGCCGGAGACCTTCTCGATCGCCGAGAGCATGCGGCGCTCGCGGGGAGTGACGAACAAGATCGCCTCTCCGCTGCGGCCGGCTCGACCTGTACGGCCGATGCGGTGGACGTACGCCTCGGTGTCGTGGGGGATGTCGTAGTTGACGACGTGCGTGATGCGTTCGACGTCGAGGCCACGTGCGGCGACGTCGGTCGCGATGATCAGGTCGATCGCACCGGACTTGAGCTGCGACACGGTGCGCTCGCGCTGGGCCTGAGCGAGGTCGCCGTTGAGCGCGGCGGCGGTGTAGCCGCGGGTGCGGAGCTTGTCGGCGAGCTCTTCGGTGGCGGACTTGGTACGGACGAACACGATCATGCCGTCGCCGGTCTCGACCTCGAGCAGACGCGTGAGGGCGTCGAGCTTGTGGTGGTGCGAGACCTGGATCCAGCGCTGGCGCACCGTGGTGGTCGACGTCGTGGCCTTGGGCGTCGCAATGTCGACCGGGTCGTGCAGGTACTTCTTGGCCAGGCTGCGGATCTGCTTGGGCATCGTGGCCGAGAACAACGCGACCTGCTTGTACTCGGGCGTGTCGGCCAGGATGCGCTCGACGTCCTCGGCGAAGCCCATGTTGAGCATCTCGTCGGCCTCGTCGAGGACCAGGAACTCCAGGGCCGTCAGGTCGAGGCTGCCGCGCTCGAGGTGGTCGATGACTCGACCGGGGGTGCCGACGACGATGTGGGCGCCACGCTGCAGGCCGGACAGCTGGAAGCCGTAGCTCTGGCCGCCGTAGACGGGGAGCACCCGGATGCCGGGCAGGTTGACAGCGTACGTCGTGATGGCCTCGCACACCTGGAGCGCAGCTTACGGGTCGGTGCGAGGACGATGGCCTGGGTCTTGCTGTTCTTGGGGTCGATCTTCTGCAAGATCGGCAGCGCGAAGGCGGCAGTCTTGCCGGTGCCGGTCTGGGCGAGGCCGACGACGTCCTTGCCTTCGAGCAGCGTCGGGATCGACCGCGCCTGGATCGGCGTGGGGGTCTCGTAGCCGAGGGCCGCGAGCCGCTCGACGAGGACGTCGGCGAGGCCGAGGTCGGCAAAAGTAGGCTCTGCAGCGACCTTTTCGGCAGCGTCAGGCAAGGTGGAAACGTCTGTATTCATGGATGCTCCTGGATAGGTGGCGCGGGACCAGAGTGGTCAATCCCGTGCAACCTGTCGACAGCCCCATGCATGCCGTGGTCGTTGAGATAACGAGCGCGCCTGCGACCACGGTATCGGTCCGCACCCTCATCCGAGAAACTGAGACGATGTGTCGTTGCTTGCAGTGCACCCCGATCAGTAGGCGCCGGAGGACGACCGGACCGCCTTGATGGTCTTCCACAGGATCAGCAGGTCGCCGACGATCGACCAGTTCTCGACGTAGTAGAGGTCGAGGCGCATCGTCTCCTCCCAGTCGAGGTCCGAGCGTCCCGAGATCTGCCACGGCCCGGTCATGCCCGGACGCACCAAGAGCCTGCGCCGGGCCTCGGGCGCGTATCCCGAGACCTCCTCGACCAGCGGGGGCCGCGGACCCACCAGGCTCATGTCGCCCTTGACGACGTTGATGGCCTGCGGCAGCTCGTCGATCGAGTAGCGCCGCAGGAGCCTCCCTGGCCGGGTCACCCGGGGGTCGTGGCGCATCTTGAACATCACCGCATTGCCGCTGTCTGCCGCCAGCGCGGGCCGCATCAGGTGCGCTCCCTCGACCATGGTGCGGAACTTGATCATCCCGAACGACTTGCCGTCGCGACCGACCCGCTCCTGGACGAAGAAGACCTTGCCGGGGCTCGTCAGCCTGATCGCCGCGGCCACGACTACGAAGACCGGTGCTGCGACGACCAGCAGCACCGTCCCGCCGGTCCGGTCGAGAAGGCCCTTGGCCCACCGCGACGCGCCCCGGTAGGACGGCTGCTCGACATGCAGCAGGGGCAGACCGGCCACCGGACGGATGTGGACCCGAGGACCGGCGATGTTGGCGAGCGAGGGGGCAACGATGATCTCGACGTCGTAGCCCTCGAGGTCCCAGCCCAGACGCCTGACCATCTGCGGGTGGGTGGCGTCGGACGACGTCACGATCACCGCATCGGCACCGGAGTCGAGGATCGTGGCCATCAGGCCGTCGACTCCCCCGAGCACCGGAAGTCCACCGGCCTGCTCGGGCACCGTCGCGCCGGTGATGCAGGCGCCGACGACCTGGTAGCCGTACGAACGGTTGCGGGCGACCACGGCAGCGAGGTGCTCGACCGAGTCGAGGCTGCCCACAACGATGGCCTTCTGCGTCATCTGCCCGCGCTGACGCTGCACGAGCAGCCACTGCCGCCATGACCACCGGCTCGCCAGCAGCAGGCAGATGCCGAACGGCAACGAGACCAGCACGTCAGCTGCGCGGCACCGTGAGGCTGAAGACGTAGCCGACGAACGCGATCACCGAGAACACCACGATCGTGCAGTTGATGATCCGCTTGTACTCCTCCGGGCCGGCCCCCAGGACCCGCGAGTCGCGGGTTCCCGACAAGGTCAGCGCGAGGTGCCAGGTGACCGCGAGCCCGACCGACGTCAGGACCCAGGACGTCGAGGTCGCCGACTGCGCTTCGTCCCACTGCGGCACGGCTGACCAGACGACATGGTTCATGACGAAGACCCAGGCCAGCACCGCTGCGTCCGAGACCATGAGTCGGCGACCGTAGCGGCGGTGCCATCCGGGCCGGGACCCACGACCCACGACGACGGGCCGGGTGCGCTCGTGGGTCTGTGCGCTCACGCTTGCAGCAGGACGTAGAGCAACGGGAAGAGCGCGAACAGGCCGGTGAAGGAGAACCCCATGAGCACCCGGTGGGCACCGATCGGCGTGTCATCCATAGCATTCACTCCAAAGGCCGGGCCCGCGGGAGAGCGGGACCTACGTGTCTTGAAGAACGATCCGGAACGACTGGGGTTACGTGCCTGCGTGACCCCGCCGTCAGAGTTGATCCGCACCTGCTCCACGTGCCGTAGTGTTCCGGCTCGGGGGGAAGTGCTCGAGAGGAGTGGTCGTGCGAGCGTCCCTACGTTGGAGTGCCGTCCTGCGGCGTTGGCCGTCCGTCGCGGCGCTGACCCTGGTCGGTGTGGGCCTCGCCGCTGCCGCGGTGGCCCAGGTGCCACCCCGTTTCGAGGCGCAGGCCGACGTCCTGATCTCGCCTCCCGTCGAGCAGAGCACGTCTGCGGCGGCGGGGCGCACGGTCGAGTCGTACGCCCATGTGCTCGGCGGACGCCTGATCGCCGCCGATGTCGTGAAGGACCTCGGGCTGTCCAGCAGCGTCGCGTCGATCGACGACCGGCTCTCGGCCGAGGTCGTCGACGGCACCTCGGTGCTCCGGGTCAGCACGACCGACGAGTCCGCAGCCGAGGCCGCCCGGATCAGCCAGGCTGCGGCTGACTCGTTCGTGGCCTGGCTGGGCAAGCAGGACACCCAGCTCGCCGCGGTAGTGGTGGCGAAGGCCGACGTGCCCGTCGATCCGGCCAGCCCACAGCGACTTCCCTGGCTCGTGCTGGGCGGTCTTGTCGGCCTGCTGCTCGGGGTGCTGATCGCGATTCGCAGAGCTGTGTCGGACACCAGCATCCGCACGCCTGCCGAGCTCGAGGAAGTCTCGGGCGCACCGGTGCTAGGCGCCGTCGCGTACGACCGGACCGCGACCCAGACTCCGTTGATCACGGCACTCGGCACCCACCACCCGCGCTACGAGGCGGTGCGGATCCTGCGCACCAACCTGCAGTTCCTCGACATCGACCGCGACAACAAGGTCATCACGATCACCAGCTCGGTCGCCGGCGAGGGCAAGACCACGACGGCGACGAACCTGGCGATCGCGCTGGCGCAGACCGGCACCCAGGTCGCGCTCGTCGAGGGCGACCTGCGCCGCCCTCGGGTCAGCGAGTACCTCGGCATCGAGAAGACTGTCGGCCTCACGACGGTCCTGGTGGGTCGGGTCGACCTGGACGCCGCACTCCAGCAGACCAGCACCCCGGGTCTCGACGTGCTCGCCAGCGGGGCGCTGCCGCCCAATCCGTCCGAGATCTTGCAGACCAATGCGATGAAGGTCCTAGTGTCCGAGCTGCGACAGCGGTTCGACGTCGTCCTGATCGACGCTCCCCCGCTGCTGCCCGTCACCGATGCCTCGCTGCTCGCGTCGATCTCCGACGGGGCGATCCTCGTCGTCCGCCATGGCGAGACGGGTCGCGAAGCCGTGCGTGCGGCTGCTGGTCGGCTGCAGGCCGTCGGCGCCCGGCTGCTGGGCACGGTGCTCAGCATGTCTCCGGCCAAGGAGCTGACGGGCTACGGCTACGGGTACGGCTATGGACCGGAGTACTTCGCCAAGACAGCTGGCGGCGCCCGCAAGAGGTAGCCCTGCCACGACGTTGCAGGCGGCGGGGTTCAGCCAGCCGGGACGAGGGCGTTGAGCCGCCGGGCGATCACGTCGACCGCGGACGCGATCTGGTCGGCAGTCGCGCGGTGCACCTCGGGACCGCGGCGGTACGGGTCACCGATGTCGGCCTTCGCCGGGGCAAGGCTACGGCGCTGGGCAGCCTGGGCGACGAGCTCGGTGGGACCGGCACCGTCGACGAGCTCGGTCAGGGCCGCGAACTCGACGAGGGTGAAGCTGACGGCGCAACGCCTGCGGGGTCATCGACAGCACGTCGGAGCGGTGGGCGCGGGTCGCGGTCAGGATCAGGTCGGCCGAGTCGACGAGGTACGAGTCGATCGGGTGCGAGCGGAACGAGTCGGCCTCATGGCCCAGTCGCATGGCCTCCATCGCGGCCATCGAGTCCATCGGCCGACGGTCCCACCCTCGAACACCTGCACTCGCGACCTCGAACCGGCTGCTGTCGAGCTGAGCCTTCAGCAGTATCTCCATGAGTGGGGAACGGCAGATGTTGGCCGTGCACACCGCCAGGATCGCGAACCGGCGGTCGACCATCAGGACAGCACCCGACGGACGTGCAGACCGGCCTCCGGGTCGACGAGGACCTCTTGTGCCGCAGCGACCCCGTCGGCCAGCAGCGTCGCGCCGACGTCGACGTTGCGCTTGACCAGCGCCAGAGCGATCGGTCCGAGCTCGTGGTGACGAGCCGCCGAGCCGACGAATCCGACCGCCTTGCCGTCCAGCGTCACCTCGGTGCCGTGCGCCGGCAGATGGTCGACCGATCCGTCGAGGTGCAGCAGGACGAGACGTCGCGGCGGCCGGCCGATGTTGTGGACCCGCGCGACAGTCTCTCTGACCGCGGTAGCAGCCCTTGTCGAGGTGCACCGCACGGCCGAGCAGGCCGACCTCGTTGGGGATCGTCTTGTCGTCGGTGTCGAGACCGACTCGCACCAGGCCCGACTCGATGCGCAGGGCCTCCCACGCCCACAGACCGACCCGGGGCACCCAGCTGCGTCGGGGCAGCTGCGCCAGCGACGAGCGGGACGCAGCTCCCAGGCCAGACCGGGCAGGCCGATGACGGCCCACTCGGCAGTCACGTCGGCGACCTCGACCCGCAGCATGAACCGCATCCGGTCGAGGAACTCCACGAGTTCAGCGCCGGCGCCAGGCTCGGTGTGGGCCCAGAACGTCTCGCCATCGTCGATGCCCGAGAATCCGTGCTCGATGCGCCCCTGGGGTGTCAGCAGCAGCACCTCGGTGGGCACGCCCGGTGCCAGCCCCTCGAAGAACTGGGTGGTCAGCGAGTGCAGCCACGACAGCCGGTCGGGACCGGTGACCGTCAGGACGTCCCGGTGCGAGAGATCGACGAACGTGCCGCCCTCGACGAGTCGGCGCTGCTCGGCGGAGATCGCGCCGTAGTGGGCGGCCACCGCGTTGTCGGGGGCATCTGCGGAACACGGCACCCGGCAGTGCGAGCAGGGGGCTGGCGTGCGCCACGGGGTCAGACACGCTGGAGCCTTCCCCACAGGTGCGACTGCATCTCGTGCCCCTCGGCGGCCATGTCGTAGGCGTACATCAGGTCACCCTCGACCAGCCCGTACATGCGCTGGCCTGCGGTGTACTCCTTGGCCGTGGACGTGCGTGCCACCAGGTCGGTCGCCAGCGTGATGCGGGCGCCCTCGACCTCGCCGTACCAGACCTCGGCGTAGCCCGTCGGGTGTGCGAGCACGAGTCGAGCCGCCGTCGCCGACCGGCCGCAGGAATCCGGTCTCGAGCGCGCCGGGACGGACTCGCTCGCCGGCCTCGTCGGTGATCCAGGTCTGGCTGAAGTAGTGCAGGAACGGCCGGGTGTCGTGCGCGAACACGACGTCCTGCTCGTAGCTGAACGGCTCGATCGAGGGGTAGTCACCCTGGCCGTTGCCGTGCCAGTTGCCCAGCAGCCACACGACGGGCATGAGGTCTGGGTGAAGGTCTGAAGGAATCTCGAACGGCATGGATTTCAGTCTACGTGGCACCACTACGCTCGGAGCATGAGAGCGGTCGTGCAGCGGGTCACACAGGCGCGGGTCGACGTGGACGGTACGACCGTCGGCGAGATCGGCACCGGGCTCATGGTGCTGCTCGGAGTGACCCATGACGACACGACCGCTGTCGCCGGCCGCCTGGCCGACAAGGTCTGGAACCTGCGCATCATGCGCGACGAACGTTCGGTCGCCGACGTCGGAGGCTCGATCCTGGTCGTCAGCCAGTTCACGCTGTACGGCGATGCGCGCAAGGGGCGCCGGCCCACGTGGACCGCTGCGGCTCCCGGACCGGTCGCCGAGCCGGTGTACGACGAGTTCTGCGCGGCTCTGCGCCGCCTGGGGGCTCAGGTCGCCGAAGGCGTGTTCGGCGCCGACATGGCCATCACGTTGACCAACGACGGTCCGACGACGCTGGTGCTCGAGCTCTGACCGTCAACGGCAGGCCGACGGCACCCGGATGTCATTGCGCGACGGCAGGACGCCCGGCGTCGTCGACAGCACCGCGTCACCGCTCTGCCCCTTGCCGGTGATCATGCGGGTCGTGATGGTGTGCGTCGATCCGGGCTCGAGCGTCAGGACGACCTTGGTGACGTTGCGGCCGTGATGCGTGTCGGCGTACACCGTCTGCGACTTGCCGTCGAGGGCGACTGACGTGAATCCACCCCGGTACGGCGAGTAGAGCCGCACGATCAGGCGCATCGTCCCCTTCGGCGTGAACTTCCCGTCCCCCGTGACCGCTTCAGGAAGCTCATCGACCTTCGCCGGCGTCCTCGACCGCAGCTGGGTGCTCGACGTCAGCTCTTGGATCTGCCCCGGCAGGCACCGGCTCGCCGCCAGGTTCGTGACGTGCTCGAGGTAGTACTCCATCTTGGTCGACGCCGCATCGCCCAGGTAGACCCCGACGTGCGGGGTCGCGGCGTCATCACGGCTCAGCGCACCCGACAGGCCTGACGGACCGATCAGGTCCTGCTCGCGGTCCCGCTTCGACCACACCATGACCCGGTTCTCGGCGACGCCGCGCACGAGTCCCTTGACGACGAGGCCCGGATCACCACCACCTTCGGCGAGGACGTCGAAGATCGAGCGGGCAGCCTGCTTGAAGATCTCGTCCTGGGCCTGCCGGTCGGGTAGCAGCAGGTACGTCGAGCTGAGCAGGACACCGACCGCGTTGAGCTGGTCGAGGGTGACTCCCGGCGTCTTCGCCAGCTCGACCGGTCCGGTGCCGGCCAGGACGAAGCTCAGGGCCACCGGATCGACGGAGATGACGCCGTCGAGGTCGACCCCGAGCCCCTTCTTGACCATGGCGCTGACGATCTGCCCCGTGCGGGGGAAGTCCGGCGTGAAGTTGGTGTCGAGCAGGTTCGTCACGAGCGACGGCGCGAACAGTCGCGACTCGTCCTCCGTCATCGCGACGACCGGCTCAGGGAACTGGACGAGGTCCTGCAGCGATCCCTGGAAGCCCATCGACAGCTTGCCCTTCTTGGCCGTCAGGATCGCGATCGATCCGGCGATCCCTCCGGTCGACCGCACCTCGGCGTTGTTCTGGACCATCAGGAGATAGGTCCGCTCCCCCTTGGCACCCAGCATCGGGGGCAGCAGCCGCGCGGCCAGGGACGTGTTGGCGGCAGCGTCCTTGGCCTGCGTGATCTTGCTCTTGACCGTTCCCACGGGCCCGCGCAGCGGGACGAGCAGCGAGCCCGGGTCGACGTCGTCGAGCCGCTCGACTGCGCGTCCGAGCCGCCCTCGACGGCCCTGACCGTTGCACTGGTCCGTGCGATCGCGCCGACGTCGACACGTCCGTCCTGCGGCGAGAAGGTGCGGAGATTGATCTGCTCGGACAGCGCGACGACCGGTGGAAGCGCCTGCTTCGCGATCTCGTCGACGACCTCCGACACCCGCTGCACGGCACCGATGTTGCGGCCGAGCAGCGGCACCTTGGAGCCGATGTCCCACATCGGGCCGTCCGTGCGCCTGCGGGCCGTGTCGGCCGATTGCCGGAGACCGTCGAGAGTCCGCCGCGCACCGGAGCTGTCGCCTGCCACGATCTGGGTCTGCAGCAGGTCTGCCTGGTTGGCGGCGAGCCGCAAGGACTGGCTGGCCTGCCAGCTCTGCCAGGCGAACGCGATCACGGCGAGCGCCGCGAGACCCGCCAGGGCGTACGACAGGCGTCGACGCATGTGTCGCCGGTACCAGGGACGCCGGCGCTTGGATGCCATCAGAGCTCTCCCGTCGGCAGGGTCATGCACGTCCCCTGGGACGGGACGTGCATGACCGGTTCGTGGTCGTACCGGTCAGGTCGAGGCGTGACGCCGGCGTGCAGCGATGACTGCTCCGGCTCCGACGATCACGAGCCCTCCGCCCACTGCGAAGAGCCACAGGTTGGAGCCGCCCGTGTCGGGCAGCACGCCGTTGTCGTCGCCGCCACCGGCACCCGCTTCGGAGTCATCGTCGCCGGCGTCAGAGCCGACGGGCAGCAGCGTGACCGTCGCCGAGGCCGAGGCCGTCGCGGCGGCGGGCTCAGTCCAGCTGCTCGACTCCGCTGAGCCGTCGTCGTACGCGCAGGTCGCGGTGATCGGGGACTTGAAGATCTTCGTGACGGTCTTGGTCTCATAGCTGCCGGAGAACGACTCGCCTTCGCCGGACTGCGTGGCGGGCTGGCCCGCTGCCCGTCCGTCGGTGTACGTGACGGTCCAGTCGCAGTCGACGTCGGCCGTCGCGCTGAACGTGAACTGGTTGCCACCGACGAACTCGGGAGCTGGGGAGCGAGATCGTGACGTTGGGCGAATCGGGGTAGGCCTGGGCTGCGCCCGAGGCCAGGACCGTGACGGCAACCGCGACGGACGCGGCGGCGACGTGCCGAAGATTCTTCATGCGATGGCTCCAGGGGGCTCTGAGGTCGAGGGGCAGAGGGCCCGGAGAGACCTAGACCCCGGGCTTCGACATCGCTAACGACCGAGGACCACAGTTGGTTACAGGAAAAAACCAAGGTGCGCACCGGGAGTACCGGTGCGCACCTTGGCAGTCGTGCTGGAGCAATCAGACCGCGACGGCGACCTCGGCCACGACACCCTTGGCAGCCGTGACGGCGTTGTCGACCGAGACCGACTTCGGCGCCAGCGTGCGCAGCGTCCACTCGCCGGGACCGGCGAAGAAGCGGAACTGTCCGGTCGCCGAGGTCGGGACCTCGGCGGTGAACTCGCCCGTGCGATCGAGCAGGCGCACGTACGCGTTGCCGACCGGCTGGCCGTCACGTGTCACGACACCCTGGATGACGGCCTGGTTGGCAACGTCGACGCCCTCGAGCGAGGGACCGCCCTTGACCGCGCCGCACATCAGGCGACACCCGGCTCGTCGCCCAGGGCGACCGGCACGCCGCGCAGCGAGCCGTACTCGCTCCACGATCCGTCGTAGTTCTTGACGTTCTTGTAGCCCAGGATCTCCTCGAGCACGAACCACGTGTGCGAGCTGCGCTCGCCGATGCGGCAGTACGCGATGGTGTCCTTGCCCTGGTCGAGGCCGGCATCCGCGTACAGCGCCGCCAGCTCTTCGTCGCTGCGGAACGTTCCGTCGTCGTTGGCGGCCTTGCTCCACGGCACGTTGCCCGCGGTCGGGATGTGACCGCCGATCTGGGCGGCTTCCTGCGGCAGGTGCGCGGGGGCCAGCAGCCGGCCGGCGAACTCGTCGGGGCTGCGGACGTCGATGAGGTTCTGGACGCCGATCGCCGAGATGACCTCGTCACGGTAGGCGCGCAGTGCCTCGTCGGGCTCCTTGGCGGTGTAAGCTCGTGGCGGGACGGTCGACGACCTCGGTGGTCAGCTCGCGCGAGTCGAGCTCCCACTTCTTGCGGCCACCGTCAAGCAGTCGGATGTTCTCGTGGCCGTAGTAGGCCAGGTACCAGTAGCCGTAGGCAGCGAACCAGTTGTTGTTGCCGCCGTAGAAGACGATCGTGTCGTCGTTCGCGATGCCCTTGGCCGACAGGAGAGCTTCGAGCTTCTCCTTGCTGACGAAGTCGTGACGCACACCGTCCTGGAGATCCTTCCTCCAGTTGATCTTGACGGCGCCGGGGATGTGGCCCTTGTCGTACGACTCGGCATCCTCGTCGAGATCGACCAGGACGACCTTCGGGTCGTTGAGGTGCTCCTCGACCCAGTCTGCTGTGACGAGCGCAGATTCGCGGCTCATGGTTACCTCCGTTGTGCCCGAGCGGGCGTTGTGGGTGCGTGTGCTGTGGATAGGTGGTGCAGGGGATGGTCTGTCAGGCGCTGGCCGGCGCGAACCGGCGAAGCACCAGGTACCGCGCAGCCGAGGCACAGGCCGACAGCTGCGTTGAGCAGGGCCGCCGCGAGGGCGAACCCCGTGGCGACGAGAGCGATGGTCGTGGCACCGGCGAGCAGCGCGCCGAGCGCCACGACCGTGAAGGCGAGCCCGACGGCTGCGCGAACCGGGGAGGACGGGAATCCTCCAGCTCGGCCGGCGCACCGATGCGGGACGGACGACCTTTGCGTAAAAGATCGCGTACGGCGAGGCGCCGAGCCCGATCAGGGCTGCCACCGCGAACACGGCGACCTGGATCGTCAGCAGGATCGTCCGCACCACGTCAGAGTCGATGACCAGGACGGCCGCGAGCACGACTGCCGTGATGGCAGCCACGCATCGCAGACCGCGTGGGTCCACCTGGGTGGGCTGGGACATGCTGCTCCTGTGCTGAGGCGTGGCGCAGCCACCCTGGACGGGTGGGGCTCACGAAGACTGACGATCGAGAAGAAAGGTCAGTGCATTCGACACAGCGACGAGCGCGTACGGCAGTTGTCCACTGCACGTCGGCGAGTCAGGTGTGTCGTCAAGAACATGGCTCCAGAGTAGGGACACAGGGGGTGCATTTCACCATCCGGTCTCACCATCCGGACGGGTATCTCACATTCTGGCAAGAATGCCGAGATACGAGGAATTATTCGTGCCCCACGATGGCAGCGTTCAGGGCGCTCAGCACCTGATCTCGGCGCGGGAGCCCCGAGGCGCGCGTCGTGACCACGCCCTCGGCATCGAGGATCAGCACGGTCGGCGTCCGCATGATGTCGAGCTCGCGGACCAGGGCGAGCCGGTCCTCCGCGTCGATCTCCACCGCCACGACCCCCTCGACCTTGCCGGCGATGTCGGCCAGCAGGACCCGGGTCGCCCGGCAGGGACTGCAGAACGCGCTGGAGAACTGGACCATCGTCGCGCGCTCGCCCAGCGGGACGCCGATCTGCTCGGATGTCAGCCTCTCGCGGTCGTCGAGCTCGGCGAAACGGCCGTTCTTCCACCGCATCGCCAGTGCGGCTGCGGCACAAACCACCAGCACCACGAGCAGGACGACGACGCCAGTCACAAGCCGGCACCGTGATCAGCTGACCGCCGACGTACACGACCGGTCCGGCCACCGCGATCGCGACGGCGCCGGGGAATCCCCACGCCACGGCCGCATGGACCTGACCGCGCATCATCGCGCGGGCCACGACCTGGCCCGTCACCGCGAACAGCGCTGCCGCACCACCGACCACGACACCGAAGAAGACCGTCATGCTCGCATCGACGCTCGCGGCCACCGCAGCACCTCCGGCGGCCCCTGCGACAGTCGCCAGCGGCAGGCACAGCCAACGATCCAGAGGAATCGCCCAGGCCACCAGACCGGCGGCCACACCCGCTGCGCCGACCGCCACCGCATCAGCGTCCCCGAGCGACTGCAAGGCCCCGATCCAGCCCGCAGCGAGCGCCGCGACGACCGCGAGCATGACCGCGTAGCCGAGCGACTGCACCAGGTGCATCCGGCCGTCCTTGCGCAGCATCTGGGCGATCAGCGCGACGAACAGCGCAGCGCCGACCGCCGGAAGGACACCGGCGAGCGTCCCCCAGTCGGTCGCGCCGACCACAGCGTCATCGGTGCCAGCCGCCCCCGAGAGCAGCCCGGGCTCCACGGTCACGACCGTCGCGACGACACCGGCGACGA
Organism: Aeromicrobium sp. UC242_57; assembly: GCF_044452305.1. Taxonomy (NCBI): domain Bacteria; kingdom Bacillati; phylum Actinomycetota; class Actinomycetes; order Propionibacteriales; family Nocardioidaceae; genus Aeromicrobium; species Aeromicrobium sp. UC242_57. The sequence continues at coordinate 638,105 of NZ_JBIOAM010000002.1, forward strand.
TGGCCGGGACGACACGTGGCGACGCGATGACCTCGCCCAACGACGTCGTGAGCGCCGGGGAGAACGCGACCAGCACCTGCACGAGCACGACGACAGCCGCGACGAGCAGTTCGTCGGTGTAGGCCGCCAGCGTGATGACACCGGCGAGCACGACCGACAACAAGGTGGAACCGAGTCTTGACACCCCCGCATGATGCCAGTTCACGGCCATCTGCCGATACTCAACCGCCAGCAAAGGGCGGCAGGAACTCCACGCTGTCCCCAGGCCGGAGCACGACCGTTGCCGGATCCTTGGCACCCACCGGGACCTCGCTCACCAAGATCGAGCACATGTCGATCACGTCGTCGAAACGATCCCGATCAGCATGCCGTCGACTGATCTCGGCCAGCAGCACCGCCAGGGTCGAGGCTGCCACGAGCCGCCGTCGACCCCGGCCGCTGCACGTGCGGCGGCCCAGTAACGAACTGTGACGTCGTTCTCATTCGCGTCACTTCGTGGCAATTGATCGGACATATGCCGTATTCTTGACCATGCGACGAGGCCACGGTGATTCACCATGGCCTCTTGGCATATCTGGACCCACAAACGAGCCGGCACAAACCAGCTGCACCGGAGGTCGACCATGTCCCACCTGCTCCTGCTCACCAAGAGCACGCAGTCCTCGGTCGAGGTGCTCCCTGCCCTCGCGCTGCTTCCGCACCACGTCAAGATCCTGCCTGCGGAGGCCAGCGCCCTGCTCGACGCGCCCCCCTGTGACGCGGTGCTGGTCGACGGTCGGCACGACCTCGCCCAGGTGCGCAGCCTCACGCGGGTCATCCGCACCACCGGTGTCGAGTGTCCGCTGATCCTGATCCTCACCGAGGGTGGTCTCGCAGTTGCCGCTTCTGACTGGGGCATGGACGACGTCATCCTGACCACGGCCGGCCCCGCCGGCTCGAGGCCCGCCTGCGCCTCGGCATCGGCCGCATCGCCGCGACGACCGACGGCGATCACGAGAGCCACGTCATCTCCTCCAGCGGCCTGGTCGTCGACGACGCGACCTACACCGCCAAGCTCGAGAACCGCACGCTCGACCTGACGTTCAAGGAGTTGGAGCTGCTGAAGTTCCTGGCCCAGCACCCCGGACGCGTGTTCACCCGCCAGCAGCTCCTGCAAGAGGTGTGGGGGTACGACTACTTCGGCGGCACCCGCACGGTCGACGTCCACGTCCGACGCCTGCGCGCCAAGCTCGGCACCGACAACGAGACATTGATCGGCACCGTCCGCAACGTCGGCTACCGCTTCGTCGCGACCAAGACCGAGCCCGCACGCGAGACGGAGTCGGCCGACGCCTGACAGGATGGCCACATGGCTCATCTGACAGCGCAGGGACTCCTCGACCTCGTCCTGGACGAAGGGTCGTTCGAGTCCTGGGACGAGCCGATCGACCGGTCGGGCCTCGACCCGGCCTACCAGCAGGAGCTCGTGGCCGCGACGGCTCGTGCCGGCACCGACGAGTCGGTCCTGACCGGCCGTGGGCTGATGCGGGGGCGTCCGGTCGCCGTCGTCGTCAACGAGTTCCGGTTCCTGGCCGGATCCATCGGTCGTGCTGCGGCGTTGCGCATCGTGGCCGCCGTGCGCCGGGCGACCGCCGAAGGCATTCCGGTGCTCGCGACCACGGCCTCCGGTGGCACGCGCATGCAGGAGGGCACGCCGGCCTTCGTGCACATGGTCGACATCACCCGGGCCATCATGGATCACCGCGCGGCCGGGCTCCCCTACCTGATCTACCTGCGCCACCCCACGACCGGCGGAGTCTTCGCGTCGTGGGGATCGCTCGCGCACATCACGATCGCCGAACCCGGAGCGCTGATCGGCTTCCTGGGCCCGAAGGTCTACGAGATCTTGGAGGGCAAGCCGTTCCCGCCCGGCGTGCAGACCGCCGAGAACCTCGCCGACCGCGGCATCATCGACGCCGTCGTGCTGCCCGACGAGCTGCCGTTGCTGGTCGATCGGGCGCTCAGCCTGCTCGTCGACGCACCGACCAGGCAGACCCGCGGCTGCGCACCGCCGAGGTGCACCGCGAACGGTCCGCCTGGGACTCGATCCAGATCACCCGTCGGTCCCACCGCGCAGGCGTCCGCGAGGTGCTGCGCTACGGCAGCGACGCCACGGTCCGCCTGCAGGGCACCGAGAAGGGCGAACGCGACAGCGCGATGATCGTGGCACTGGCCCGCATCGACGGACAGCCGTGTGTCGTGATCGGCCAGGACCGGACGACGCAGACCCGGTTCAAACCCATGGGACCGGCCGCGCTGCGCGAGGCCCGCCGCGGCATGCGACTGGCCAATGAGCTGAGGTTGCCGCTCGTGTCGTTCATCGACACCCCCGGAGCCGCAGCTCTCGCCCGAGGCCGAGCAAGGTGCCATCGCCGGCGAGATCGCGCGCTGCATCGGCTTGGATGTCCACGATGCGGGTGCCGACCGTCTCGGTGCTGCTCGGCCAAGGCTGCGGCGGCGGAGCACTGGCCCTCCTGCCAGCCGACGTCGTGATCGCCGCCGAGAACGCCTGGCTCTCTCCACTGCCACCCGAAGGTGCCAGCGCCATCGTCCACGGCGACCTCGAGCACGCCCAGGAGATGGCCGAGGCCCAGCGGGTCGGCGCCCTCGACCTGTACGAGAACGGCACCGTCCAGCACATCGTCCCTGAACCCAACGGTGACACGCCCGAGGCTTTCGCCCGGGCCATGGCCGCCGAGATCGGAGCACAGCTCGTGGCACTGCGGACGAAGGAGAACCGATGAGCTTGCTCGACCTGGCCGAGAAGGCCACCGCCGCCGACGGGGTCGCCCCGTTCAACGAGACGAGCTTGTTCGCCCTGCAGGACGGCGCACGAGCCCGGGTGCAGGTCATCCAGACGAGCGCCGACGGCGAGCTCGTCGGCGCGGCGTACGCGGTCGGCGATGCGCCGGTCGAGATCGTCGTGCACCCCGATCACCGCCGCACGGGCATCGGTCGACGCATCCTCGACGAGCTCGTGGCCGATGGCGAGGACAGCTTCTGGGCGCACGGCGACCTGCCGGCAGCGCAGGCCCTCGCCGCGTCGGCCGGACTGGCGGTCGCCCGCGAGCTTCTCGTGCTGCAGCTGACCTTCGACGGACCGCCGACCCCTGAGCGGACGCCCGACGGGGTGACCTTGCGCGCCTTCGAGCCCGCCGATGCCGAGCCGCTGATCGCGGTCAACGCCCGGGCCTTCGCGCACCACCCCGAGCAGGGGGCCATGGATCGGGCCGACTTCGACCGGCGCACTTCGTCCGACTGGTTCGATCCCGAAGGACTGTTCATCGCCGAGAAGGACGGGAAGGTCATCGGCTTCCACTGGACCAAGGTCGAGGACTCAGCAGGAGACCAGCCCAGTGGAGAGGTCTATGTCGTCGGCATCGATCCCGACGCCCAGGGCGGCGGCCTCGGCACGGCGCTGACCGCGCGGGGACTTCGGCACATGTACGAGAAGGGCCTGTCGACCGTCGACCTCTACGTCGAGGGCGACAACGCGCCCGCCCTCAAGGTGTACCGAAATCTCGGCTTCAAGGACTGGAAGAAGGACACCCTCTACACCCGCTGAGGAGGTAGTTGTCGCCCTCCGGCGAGGGGGTTGTCGCCCTCCGGAGGGCGACTGGCGCCTCCTCGAGGGGCGAGAACTACCTCCTCAGGGGGCCGTAACCACCTCGTCAGCGGGGGTGGGTGAGGCCTCGTTGGAGGGCGGCGGCCGCCCGGCGGGACGCCTTGGGGGCGGTGCGGCCGAGTCCGACCATGTTGATGAAGCCGTGGATCAGACCGTCCTCGGTCACGTGCTCGACCGGCACGCCTGCCTCCCGGGAGCTTGTCGGCGTACGCATTGCCCTCGTCGAGCAGCGGATCGAACCCGGCCGTCACGACGTAGGCCGGCGCGACTCCCGCGACCTCTCCGTACAGAGGAGACAGTCGCGGATCCTTGCGGTCCTCGTCGCCGACCAGGTAGTTCTCCTCGGCCAGGTCCATGAACGCCTTCGTCAGGAAGAAGCCGTCGGAATATGTCAGCCGGCTCGGATGCGTCACCGCGAAATCGGTCGCGGGATAGATCAGCAGCTGGAACGCCGGCGACGGACCACCGGCGGCGACCGTCTGCTGCGCCACGATCGCAGCCAGGTTGCCGCCCGCGCTGTCACCGCCCACCGCGATGCGCTCGGGATCGATCGCCAGGCCCTGCGCGTGCTCGACGATCCAGGCCCACGCGGCCATCGCGTCGTCGACCGCTGCCGGGAACGGCGCCTCAGGTGCCAGCCGGTAGTCGACCGCGACGACCCGGACCTGGGCCTCCTCGGCCAGGAACCGGCACGTGGCGTCGTGGCTCTCGAGGTCGCCGTAGATCCACCCGCCACCGTGGAAGAACAGCAGCGCCGGCGAGCGCCCCGTCAGACCGCGCGGGGTGTAGAAGCGCAACGCCAGCGGGCCACCCGGGCCGTCGATCGTCCGATCGGTCACCGCGCCGATAGGCTGGTTGCCGCCAGCCAGGCGCGAGGACGACACGATGATCTGGCGTCCCCGGCTGATCGCGACCGTCTCGGCCGCCGGGCCCTCCAAGTGCTGCAGCTTGAGCAACAGCTGCATCTCGGGATCGAGCGTCCGACCGTTGATCAGGATCGGCCGACCCGCGATCCGGGCCAGCACCGAGCGCGGCAGCTGCATCACCGCGCGAGCCGACACTCCGCGTGCGGCGCCGATCGGCTGGGGACCACTCAGATGACGGATAAGAGCCATGCGGACACGCTATCGCCTGAGGGGCCACGCAACCGTGCGTTCAGATGGTGTTCATCTTGATCTGTGACGCTGGTGGGGTGGACACTCATGACATGGCGGTCGCCGATCTGGAGAGCCCGGCCTCGCCGGACGAGTTCGACGTCGACCCGCCGTTCGACCCCGCACAGAGCACGTTGCCGACCGATCGGTTCCTCGATCGTGAGCTGTCCTGGATCGCGTTCAACGCCCGTGTCCTCGAGCTCGCCCAGGACGCCGAGCTGCCGCTGCTCGAACGCGTACGGTTCGCGGCGATCTTCGCCAGCAACCTCGACGAGTTCTTCATGGTGCGTATCGCCGGACTCAAACGACGTATCGCCGCCGGTGTCGCGGTGCCGTCGGCCAGCCGACTGAACCCCCGCGACGTCCTGGCCCGCAGCCTGGCCGCGAGCCAGGAGCTCATGGTCAGCCACGCTGCGACGTACCAGGACGAGCTCGTCCCGGCGATGGCTGCCGAAGGAATCGAGCTTCCTGCGCTGGGACGGGCTGAGCCGGTCGGAGCAGGAGACGCTCAGCGAGTTCTACCGCGACCGCGTGTTCCCGATCCTGACGCCGCTCGCCGTCGATCCTGCCCACCCCTTCCCGTACATCTCGGGACTGTCGCTCAACCTCGCGCTCGTGATGCGCAATCCCGGCACCGGCAAGGACCACTTCGCGCGGGTCAAGGTGCCGCCCATCATCAACCGCTGGATGGAGGCGTCGCCGGGCAGGTTCGTGCCCTTGGAAGACGTCATCTCCGCCCACCTCGACCTGCTGTTCCCCGGCATGGAGGTCATCGCCCACCACGCCTTCCGGGTGACCCGCAACGAAGACCTCGAGGTCGAGGAAGATGACGCGGAGAACCTGCTCAAGGCACTCGAGCAGAGCTGTTGCGACGCAAGTTCGGTCCGCCCGTGCGACTCGAGGTCGAGGAGTCGATCGACCCGAGCGTCCTGGAGCTGCTGGTCTCCGAGCTCGGGGTCAAGCCCGACGAGGTCATCCGGCTCAAGGGACCGCTCGACCTGCGCAGCCTCAACGAGATCGCCGACCTCGACAAGCCCGAGCTGAAGTACGAGCCATTCGTCCCCGGAACCCATCTGCACCTGGCCGAGGTCGAGACGTCCGAACCGGCGAACTTGTTCAGCGCTGTGGGCAAGCGTGACGTCCTGGTGCACCATCCGTACGACTCGTTCGCGACGAGCGTGCAGCGTTTCATCGAGCAGGCAGCAGCCGATCCGCACGTCCTGGCGATCAAGCAGACGCTGTACCGGACGTCGGGCGACTCCCCCATCATCGACGCCCTGGTCGACGCGGCCCGCGCCGGCAAGCAGGTGCTCGTGCTGGTCGAGATCAAGGCACGTTTCGACGAGCAGGCCAACATCCGCTGGGCGCGCAAGCTCGAACGTGCGGGCTGCCACGTCGTCTACGGCCTGGTCGGCCTCAAGACGCACTGCAAGCTGGCACTGGTCGTGCGCGACGAGCCCGACGGTCTGCGCCGCTACGCGCACATCGGCACCGGCAACTACAACCCGAAGACGGCCCGCCTGTACGAAGACTTCGGCCTGCTGACCGCCGATCCGGCGATCACCCACGACTTGACCGATCTGTTCAACAACCTGTCCGGATTCGCGCAGGAGTTCTCGTACCAGCGCCTGCTGGTGGCCCCGACGGGCCTGCGTGACGGCATCATCGACCGCATCGACGACGAGATCGCCCACCAGGCGGCGGGACGACCGGCCGGTATCCGTATCAAGATCAACTCGCTGGTCGACGAGGCGATCATCGACAAGCTGTACGAGGCGTCCCGGCGAGGAGTCTCGGTCGACCTGGTCATCCGCGGCATCTGCACCCTGAGACCGGGCGTGCCGGGTCTCAGCGAGAACATCCGCGTGCACAGCATCCTGGGCCGCTTCCTGGAGCACAGCCGGGTCTACTGGTTCGCCGGCGGCGGTGAGCCGCAGGCCTGGATCGGTTCGGCCGACCTGATGCACCGCAACCTCGACCGGCGAGTCGAGGTGCTGGTGCGAGTTCCGTCGCCGGAGCACATCGAGCAGCTCGGCGACCTGCTCGCCCAAGCCGTCGACAGCGAGACGACGTCGTGGCATCTCGAGTCCGATGCGACGTGGACCCGCCACGTCGGCTCCAGCGACCTGCAGGCCGTCCTGATCGAGAAGGCGCGTTCACGGCGTTCGCGCTGAGCCGCGCCGACCCGTCAGGGGCACGACGCGAACAGCACGGGTCCTTCGCCTGACAGGTAGGCGCCTCGGTCGGGGTCGAGGTCGAAGCTCAGCACGGTGACCGCTCCGACGGCCGACGCCGACGTCAGGTCGAGCGAGTCCTCGACCTGGCCCGTCCGACCGATGAACGGACCGGTCGCCAGTGCACCGCGGACATCTGCCTGATCGGCTGCTACCACCGGCGAGCTGTACGCCGTCGCAAACCGGATCTGCTGCCCAGAGCCGTCGTCGGACACGGCACGGCCCGCCCACACCGGACGGACCAGACGTCCCGCCGATGCCACGGCGGCCGCCGCCTGGGCGGCGACGTCGGGATCATCGGGAAGCGCAGAGGCGGCGCACGCCGTGGCCCCACCCTGCAGCAGCACGACATCGGCGCCGGTCAGCTGTGCCGCGAGATCAGCCACGGGTCTGCGGTCGAGCAACGACCGTGCACCGTGCCGGATCGGCGCAAGTGCCCGACGGACGTCGCCGACCTCGGCACCCGCCACGATCAGTCGCCGGCGCGGAACGGTCGTGACCACGCCGAGGACGGCCGCCAGCTCGGGCCCGATCCGCGCCCGGCCGGACGCATCGAGCTCCCAGAGACCGTCCGTCCGTCGATAGCCCAAGGCCCTGAGCTGCTTCTCGACCTGATCGAACGAGACGGACCGAGACAGGCGCGCGACGAGCGTCCCGCCGGCGGCGCTCTGCCCGTACGCCTCCCAGTCGAGGTCGCCGACCGACCAGCCGTAGGCGCCGGCCATCTCGTCGGCCGAGCTCGCGAGCACCGAACGGGTCGCCAGGTCGCGCAGCGTCGCGTCTTCGACCCCCACCTGCTCGCGGATCGACGACCAGTCGGTGACACCGGCCACCTCGACCGAGGCGGGCAGCGCATCAAGGGCGGACGCCAGCGGGGCGCGTGCGTCAGCCGTGACCCGAGCACCACCCCACCAGGCCGCCGACAACGCGACAGACACGACCAGAAGGGGCACGATGACAGAACCGGCAACGACGCGCAGACGCCCCATGTCCACCCCTCCTTCATCGGTTGGTCACATCCCCCAAGGACAATACGCACCATGGCAGGTGAACGGATCACGACCGCAGCAGGTGGAATCGTCTGGCGCCCACGCCCCAGCCCCGGCCGGCCCGAGCCGCGCGTCGAGGTGCTGCTCGTGCACCGGCCGTCCTACGACGACTGGACGTTCCCGAAGGGCAAGACCGACCCCGGCGAGCTCCTGCAGACGACGGCCGTGCGGGAGATCGGCGAGGAAGCTGGTCTTCGGGTGCGCCTCGGCCACCCGTTGCAGGACCTGTCGTACCCGATCAGCGGCGGCACCAAGATCGTGAGCTTACTGGTGCGCACGTTCGGTCGGCACCGACGACGCGACCCCCTTCGTGCCCAACAAGGAGGTCGACGAGATCCGCTGGGTGCGCGTCCGCGACGCCCGCCAGCTGTTGACGTACGAGCACGACCTGCAGCTGCTCGACACCTTCCAGGAACTGCGTGAACGCCAGGCACACCGCACGCGAACACTTGTCATCCTGCGCCACGGCAAGGCAGCACCCCGCAGCGCGGAGGTCGACGACCTGCATCGTCCCCTCACCAGCGCCGGGGCCGCCCGCGCCACGGCGCTGGTGCCGGTGCTCGACGCCTACGGGATCCGTCGAGTCGTCAGCAGCCCGGCGATCCGCTGCGCCCAGACCGTCGAGCCGTACGCCCACTCGATCAGCACGTTCCTCGAGATCGACGACCGCCTGTCCGAGGACACCCGAGCGAGCCAGGTCCAGCGCTCCCTCGCAGCGATGCTCGATCGCAAGAAGCCCGTCGTGCTGAGCACCCACCGGCCGACCCTGCCGTGGGTCTTCGAGGCGGTCGGCGCCGAGCTGACCGACCTCGCACCCGGTCAAGGTGTCGTCGTCCACCACCGCAAGGGAACCGTGCTGGCCACAGAAGTCCTGGCGTGACAACACCCACGCTCCGACCGTTACGCCACCGTTCACCTTCCGTTCACCCACGGTCGAAGATCGATACACCTACGCTCCTTACGTTCACGGAGTAAGCAACAACTGATCCCAGAGAGGGACCTCCCGTGAACCGCAAGAACCTGCGCATCGCCGCTCCCGCGGCCCTGATTGCCCTGACACTCGGCCTGAGCGCCTGCGGTGCGGGCAATGAAAGCTCCGACGGCGCGGACACCGACAACGCGTCGGGCGCGACCGTCTCCGGAACACTCAACGGCGCCGGCGCCAGCTCCCAGGAAGCGGCCATCGCCGCATGGAAGGCTGCCTTCCAGACCACGAACTCCGGCGCGACGGTCAACTACGACCCGGTCGGCTCGGGCGGCGGACGTGAACAGTTCATCGCAGGCGGCGTGTCCTTCGCCGGCTCCGACGCCTACCTCGACGACGAAGAGCTCGCGAAGGCCAAGGCCAAGTGCGGCACCGACATCGTCGAGATCCCGGTCTACGTCAGCCCCATCGCCGTGATCTACAACCTCGACGGCGTCGACGACCTCCAGCTGTCGCCCAAGACCGTCGGCGCGATCTTCGAAGGCACCATCACCAAGTGGGACGATGCAGCCATCAAGGCCGACAACCCGGACGCCACGCTGCCGTCGACCAACATCACCGCCGTCCACCGCTCGGACGACTCGGGCACGACGAAGAACTTCACCGACTACCTCGACCAGGCCAGCGATGGCGGCTGGACGCAGGGCGAGGTCGAGACGTGGCCCATCAAGGGCGGCGAGGCTGCTGAAGGCACGTCGGGCGTCGTCTCGGCCGTCAAGAGCGGCAACGGCACGATCGGCTACGCCGACGAGAGCCAGGCCGGCGAGCTCGGCAAGGCCAAGATCAAGGTCGGCGACGCGTTCGTCGAGCCGACGCCCGAGGCAGCCGCCCAGGTGCTCGACACCGCCGCCCCCCGTCGAGGGACGTGGCGAGACCAGCATCGCCGTCGACGTCGATCGCAAGACGACCGAAGCCGGCGTCTATCCGATCGTCCTGGTCTCGTACCAGATGGCGTGCCAGAAGTACTCCGACTCGGCCACGACCGACCTGGTCAAGTCCTGGCTGACCTACGTCGCCAGCCCCGAGGGACAGAAGACCGCCGCATCCAGCGCCGGCTCCGCGCCGCTCTCGAGCGACTTCTCCGCCAAGGTGCAGGCCGCGATCGACACGATCGGCGCTGCCTGACCTGCCCCGGCCCTTGAGCCTGTCGTCCTTTCGACAGGCTCAAGGGCCACAGGCGGCTCACCGGCCGCCACCCACACTTCGAACACCACAGTTGAAAGGCATCACCTGTGACCAGCACGCTGGCTCCCCGTCGCAAGCGCACCTCCATCGTGCGCGTCGGTGACCGGATCTTCTCCGGCCTGTCGACGAGCGCGGGCATCCTCATCCTGCTGACGCTGGCCGGCGTCGCTGCCTTCCTCACGATCGAGGGCATTCCCGGAATCCTCGCAAGCCCCGACGAGGTCAAGAGCGGCCAGAGCTTCTGGCCATACGTGTGGCCACTCGTCTACGGAACCCTGATCGCCGCCACTGTCGCCCTGCTCCTGGCCACGCCAGTTGCCGTCGGTGTTGCCCTGTTCATCTCGCACTACTCGCCCCGCAAGCTCGGCCAGACCCTCGGCTACCTGGTCGACCTCCTGGCCGCGGTCCCGAGCGTCGTCTACGGCCTGTGGGGCATCCAGTTCCTGGCCCCACACATGGTGCCGGTCTACGAATGGCTCGAGAAGCACCTGGGATTCATCCCGTTCTTCGCCGGCCCCGCCTCGGCCACCGGACGCACCATCATGACCGCCTGCATCGTGCTCGCGGTCATGATCCTGCCGATCATGACCGCCATCTGCCGGGAGATCTTCCTGCAGACGCCGCGGCTGCACGAGGAGGCCGCGCTCGCGCTCGGCGCGACCCGCTGGGAGATGGCCCGCATGGCGATCTTCCCGTACGCCCGCTCCGGCATCGTGTCGGCCGCGATGCTCGGTCTCGGCCGCGCGCTCGGTGAGACCCTCGCCGTCGCGATGGTCCTGTCGGTGACAGCCGGCACCGTGACCGCGAACCTGATCAGCAGCACCAACCCCAGCACGATCGCCGCCAACATCGCGTTGAGCTTCGGTGAGGCCAGCGGCAAGACCGTCAACGTGCTGATCGCCACCGGGCTCGTGCTGTTCATCATCACCTTCCTCGTCAACTTCGCCGCCCGGTCCGTCGTGGACCGCCGCAAGGATTTCTCCGGAGCCAACTGATGACGACACTCACCCCCGCACCCAGCGCGAACCCCCGGCCCCGTCGACGTCCACGAAGAGCTGTACGGCGCCAGGCTCCCCACCTGGGGACCGCGCATCGTGCTCGGTGTCGCGGTCCTGGTCGGCGCCGCGCTGTACTTCACCGGGACCAACCTGGTGCTGGCCTCGCTTGCCGTGTGGGTCGTGTCCTTGGCACTGCCGCTGTGGTCGGCAGTCGTCGAGGGCCGCCGCAAGGCCACCGACCGGCTCGTCACCGTCCTGGTGACCTCGGCGTTCGTGCTGGCGATGTTCCCGCTCGTGAGCATCCTGTACACCGTCATCAGCAAGGGCACCAAGGTCCTGTCGGCGGAGTTCTTCACCTACTCGATGCGCAACGTCGTCGGCGAGGGCGGCGGCATCTACCACGCGCTGATCGGCACGCTGCTGATCACCGGCGCTGCGGCCGTCATCTCGATACCGATCGGCCTGTTCGCCGCGATCTACCTCGTCGAGTACGCCGACGGGAACCGGCTCTCCCGCTGGATCCGCTTCTTGGTCGACGTCATGACCGGCATCCCGTCGATCGTCGCCGGCCTGTTCGCCTACGCGCTGTTCGTGCTGTTCTTCGGCGAGGGCGTCCGGATGGGCATCGGCGGCTCTGTCGCCCTGTCGGTGCTGATGATCCCGGTGCTGGTCCGGTCGACCGAGGAGATGCTGAAGCCGTCCCGAACGAGCTGCGCGAGGCGGCGTACGCGCTCGGCGTGCCGAAGTGGCGCACCGTCGCCAAGGTCGTGCTGCCCACCGCGCTGGCCGGCATCGTCACCGGTGTCACGCTGGCCATCGCCCGTGTCATCGGCGAGACCGCACCGCTGCTGATCATCGCGGGCACCACCGACTCGGTGAACTTCAACCTGTTCGACGGACGAATGGCGACGCTGCCGGTGTTCGCCTACTCCTCGGTGCGCAGCCCGGGCGTCCCGCCCGAGTTCAGCCTCGACCGCGCGTGGGGTGCCGCCCTCACGCTGCTGCTGATCGTGATGCTGCTCAACCTCATCGCCCGTCTCGTCTCCCACTTCTTCTCGCCCAAGGGCGAGCGCTGATCGTCCAGGAAGGACACCACCATGGCCAAGAGCATCGACGTCTCTGACCTCAACATCTACTACGGCGACTTCCTCGCCGTCGAAGGCGTGACGATCCCGATCGCCGCGAAGTCCGTCACCGCGTTCATCGGCCCGTCGGGCTGCGGCAAGTCGACGTTCCTGCGGTCGCTGAACCGCATGCACGAGGTCATCCGCGGCGCCCGTGTCGAGGGCAAGGTGCTGATCGACGGTCAGGACCTGTACGGCGCCGACATGGACCCCGTCAACGTGCGCCGGATGATCGGCATGGTCTTCCAGCGCCCGAACCCGTTCCCGACGATGTCGATCTACGACAACGTCCTCGCGGGCCAGAAGCTCAACAGCAAGCGCATGAAGAAGGCCGACGCCGACGACATCGTCGAGCGTTCGCTGCGCAGCGCGGGCCTCTGGGCCGAGGTCAAGGACCGTCTGGACCGTCCCGGTTCGGGGCTGTCGGGTGGTCAGCAGCAGCGTCTGTGCATCGCCCGTGCGATCTCGGTCGAGCCGGAGATCCTGCTGATGGACGAGCCGTGCTCGGCGCTCGACCCGATCTCGACCAGCGTCATCGAGGACCTGATCCACGAGCCGAGACGCAGTACACGATCGTGATCGTCACTCACAACATGCAGCAGGCCGCTCGGGTCTCCGACGAGACGGCGTTCTTCAACCTGTCGGGCGTCGGCAAGCCCGGCCGGCTGATCGAGGTGGGCCGGACCGAGACGATCTTCTCCAACCCGACCGACCCCGCCACCGAGGCCTACATCCAGGGCCGGTTTGGCTAGAGAGATTGGCGTAAGACAAACCCCGCAGGCCGACAGGCTTGCGGGGTTTGTCGTCCCGACCATGGGCCGAGCGAAGCGAGGTACGAGCCGCGCGCCCTAGTTACCGGGGATGAAGATCCGCAAGATCCAGTACGTGATCGCGCCGACGGCGGCCGCGGCGGGGATCGTGATGATCCAGGCGGTGATGATGCCGCGGGCGACGCCCCAGCGCACTGCACTGAAACGCTTCGTGGCGCCCGCGCCCATGACGGCCGAGGTCATCGTGTGGGTCGTGGAGACGGGAGCGTGCAGGCCGATCGCCATGCCGTACAGGACGACTGCTGCCGTCGACTCGGCCGCGAAACCGCGGGGCGGGTCGAGGGCGATGATGCGACGTCCCATGGTGCGCATGATCCGCATGCCGCCGGACAGGGTGCCCAGCGAGATGGCGCCAGCTGCCGCGAAGACGACCCAGTAGGGGATCTCCCGCTCGCCGAGCCCAGGACCGTAGCCGCCGGCGACCAGGGCCAGGACGATGACGCCCATGGTCTTCTGCGCGTCCTGCAGACCGTGACCCAGCGACAGGGCCGCGGCCGACACGACCTGCGAGTGCCTGAACCCACGATTGACGGTGTGCGGGTTGGCGCGGCGGAACAGCCACATGATCGACAGCATCACCAAGAACGCACCACCGAAGCCGAGCGCCGGGCTCATGATCATCGGGATGACGACCTTGTCGACGACCTTGTCCCAGTCGACCGTGACCCCGGCAGCGATTCCGACACCGATCAGGCCACCGATCAGGGCGTGCGACGAGGACGACGGGATGCCGAAGTACCAGGTGATCAGGTTCCAGGTGATGGCACCGACCAGGGCACTCATCACGACGGTCAACGCATGCTCTGGAGACATCGCGTCGAAGCCGACAAGTATCTCTTTGATGGTCTTGGCGACCCCCACGCCCAGCAGAGCGCCGACGAAGTTCAAGATCGCCGCCATGATCAGCGCGATCCGCGGAGTCAGCGCACGCGTGGAGACCGAGGTCGCGATCGCGTTGGCGGCGTCGTGGAAACCGTTGGTGTAGTCGAAGAACAGAGCGATGGCGACGGTGGCGATGACCAACGCCAGGACGAGATCCACGCTCAGGACTCCTTGACGGCGATCTGCTCCACCGTGTTGGCGACGGATTCGAGGGCGTCGATGGCGTGCTCGAGGGAGTCGACGACGTCCTTGAGCTTCATGACCTCGAGCGACTTGTAGGTGCCGCCGAACAGGTGCGCCACGATGCGGCGATAGGAACGGTCGCCCTGGTTCTCGAGACGGTTGATCTCGATCCAGTACTCGTCGAGGTCTTTCATGGTGCGCAGTCGCGGCATCGCGTCGGCGGTCGGCGCCGTCGCGCGCTGGAGCACCTCGACCTGCGGGGCGAAGTCGGCCGGCAGGTCACCGAGCCCGTACAGGCCCACGAGGTCGACGGTCTCCTCCATGAAGTCCATGACGTCGTCGAGGCTGCTTGCGAGACGGTAGATGTCTTCGCGGTCGAACGGCGTGATGAACGTCGAGTTGGCCCGCTTGATGATCTTGTGGGTCGTCTCGTCGGCCTGATGCTCGGCTTCTCGCATCCGCTCGGCCAGGGCGACCTTGTCGGTCGTCGAGTCGAGCATCTGCGCCAGCAGATTCGCGCCTTCCACAAGATGGTTGGCCATCTCGGCGAACAGTTCGTAGAAGGATGTTTCAACTGGTCGGATGCAAAACGCACGACTAGCTCCTGTCAATGCTGAGTAGGGCAAGCCCATGCTAGATGCAGGTTGTTCACCCGTGCCAATCGCGGGTGTCACCTGATGGTCAACTGGCCGTTGCCACGCCGAGAATTTCGTCGACTTCGCGCTGTGACAGGTGCCCGTCCTTGGACGAGGCCGCGATGATCAGGCGACTGGTCAGCTCGATCTCGTCGAGCACGTCGTCGTCGCGAAGTCGACTGTCGAGTGGCTCCGGCATGTGGTGCGCTCCCGGGTCTTTCAGCGTCATCGTCATGGTGGTCGTCCCCCGCGGTCGGCATCAGCCTTCAGCCGCGATGGTCTTGCTCCCCTGTCACGAGGTTATCGGGTCGCCCCTCACGGCGCAGCGATATGCACCAATCGCCACCTCCACCTTGACGGCTATCGCAGCCTCTAGTCCTGCACACGTCGGGACCACCGACACGAACCTGTGAGGACCTACGTCCTGACTTGTCCTGACAATTGCGGCACTTTCCGGTTTATCCCTGCTATTGCAGTAATTTCGTCGAATGGTGCCGCGTCAGTATCGAGCGTCCCTCTCCTCTCACTAGGTGCGACCCCACCACACCTTCACTGAGGAAAACACCATGTCTGCCCGCTCGACACACCCCCGCTCGCTCGTCGCCCTGATCCTGATGACGCTCATCGGCGGGCTGCTGCTCGCCGCCCCGACCTCGGCCCAGGCGGCCAAGGCCAAGGCGCCGAAGGTCTACTGCAAGGGCTTCTCGTCGTGCGAGAAGAAGGGGTTCTCGACACGCGGCTACCGGGCAGTCCACCAGCGGCAGCACTGGGGAGCCGTCGCCGGGCACAACTGCACCAACTACGCCGCGTACCGGCTGACCAGTCGCGGACGGGTCACTGACCGGGCCGCCACGATCGGCAGCGCCTCCGAGTGGGGCATCACCCTGCCGAAGGCCGGTATCGCCGTGCGCCATCGCAAGCCGAAGGTCGGCGACATCGCCTGGTGGTCGTACCACCGCAAGAGCGTGCGGCGCAGCCACGTCGCCTACGTCGAGCGTGTCTACAAGGACGGCTCGGTGCTGGTCAGCGAGGACAACTACAAGGGGACGTTCTACTACACGCGCTACTACAAGGGCCACCGGCTGTTCCCGTCGAGCTTCCTGCGGGTCAAGAAGTCGTCCGGCTCCCCCATCGGACACGTCACCCGAGCGACGACGAAGGACCGGCTCGTGCGGGTCGAGTCCTGGCACAGCCAAGCCGACAACCCGTCCGGAGCGGTCGGTGTCGTCTCCTTCGGCGGGCCCCGCGGCGCGGCCGGAACCGTGCAGGTTCGCACCTCACGGGCCGTCCTCGGCACCTGGTGGGCGGCCCGGTCGTTCCCCGCCGACGCGATGCCGAAGATCGCCTACGTCTACGCGCTCAACACACCGGGGACCCGGGGCGGCGACAGCTTGCTGGGCACGGTCGCGATCGCCCCGCACTGACCGGGATGCCGTCAGGTGATGCTCTCGGTGTCGTGCCCGAGCGGCTTCTCACCCTCGCCCTTCTCGATCGACCGGGTCTCGGGACGAGAACCGCCAGGAGCCATCAGCTCGGTGATCTCGCGTGCCAGGCCAGTGCCCAGGCGACCCCATCCGTCCTGGTAGCCGTAGGCCTCGCGCAACGACCGCGCCTCGTAGTCGCCGCACAAGATGTCGACGTCATCGGCGTTGATCAGACCCGGATGGGCGACCCCCACCGACTCGGACACCTTCACGAGCCTTGCGCAACGTGCGGACGTACTGCGCACACCGCAGCGACTTCGAGGTCGGGTCGAGGCCGTGCGCGAGCCACGGATCTTGGGTCGCGACACCGGTCGGGCACTTGTCGGTGTGGCACTTCTGCGACTGGATGCAGCCGATCGACATCATCGCCTCGCGGGCGACGTTGAGCATGTCGGCGCCGAGCGCGAGGGCGACGACGGCATTGTCTGGCAGGCCGAGCTTGCCCGATCCGATGAACGTCACGTCGTCGGTCAGCCCGGCCGCGGCGAACGTGCGGTAGACCCGCGAGAAGCCCATCCGGAACGGCAGGGCGATCGAGTCGGCGAAGACGCGCGGCGAAGCACCCGTTCCACCTTCACCACCGTCGATCGTCACGAAGTCGACGCCCCGGTCCTCCTCGACCATGTGCCGGGTCAAGTCGTCCCAGAAGCCCATCTCGCCGACAGCGCTCTTGATGCCGACCGGCAGTCCCGTCTCGTCGGCGATGAGCTCGACGAAGTCGAGCAGGCTGTCGACGTCCGTGAACGCAGTGTGCCGCGACGGGCTCGCACAGTCCTGACCCATCGGTATGCCACGGATCTCGCTGATCTCACGGGTGACCTTCGCCGCCGGGAGCAGGCCGCCGAGCCCCGGCTTGGCTCCTTGCGAGAGCTTGATCTCGATGGCCCTGACGGGTGCCGAGTCGACGACCTCCTTGAGCCGGTCGAGCGAGAACGTCCCATCCGGGTTGCGGCAGCCGAAGTAGGCCGTACCGATCTGCAGGATCACGTCACCGCCCTGGCGGTGGTGCTGCGACAGCCCGCCCTCACCGGTGTTGTGCATGCAGCCGGCGATCTTCGCCCCAGCGTTGAGCGCCTGGATCGCGTTGCCTGACATCGAGCCGAAGCTCATGCCGGAGATGTTGACGAGCGACGCGGGCCGGAACGCCTTCGCCCGCCCTCTCGGCCCGCCCAGGACCTTGGCGCTGGGAAGTCCGACCTGCTCGGCGTGATCGTGCGGCAGCGAGTCGGCGAACGTGCGGTGCTTGATGATCGCGTAGCCCGGCTGGTGCTCGATGTCGTTGTCGGTGCCGAAGCCCGAGTAGTTGTTCTCCTGCTTCGACGAGGCGTAGACCCACGAACGCTGGTCACGGCTGAACGGACGCTCCTCGTCGTTGCTCGTGACGATGTACTGCCGCAGCTCAGGGCCGATGGTCTCCAACCAGTAGCGCGCGTGCGCGATGACTGGGAAGTTGCGCAGCAGCGCATGCTTCTTCTGCATCAGGTCGCGCGCCGCCACGGCACCGACGGCGACGCCCACCCCACCCAGGACCCGTGTGAACTTCATGTCCAAGTCCTACTCCGCGCCCCTGGGGTTGTCCATCTGGGCGCGCAGGTCACTTCACGTCACGCAGGAACTTCTCCAGCAGCGGACCGGCCGTGGCCGATCCGGACGCACCGTCCCCGACGAACACCGCGACGGCCAGGTTGCCGTGCGTGGCGATCATCCAGGCGTGCGTCCGCGGGGGAACGTCGTCGCCGTACTCGGCCGTGCCGGTCTTGGCCGTGACCGGAGCTCCCGGGACGTCCTTCAGGAAGCCGCCGCTGCCGTCCGTCACCACGGCCCGCATCATCTCGGCGAGGCTGATGGCCTCTTGCGCGTTGACGGGCTTGGCCGGGGCCGGCGCGTCCTTCGGCTTGAGATCGGGAAGCAGCACCGGAGTGACGAGTCGACGGTCCTGCACCGAGGCGGCCACGACGGCCATCGCCAGCGGTGATGCCTCGATCTTGCCCTGCCCGATCATCGAGGCCGCCCGCTCGGTGCCCTCGGCCTTCGCCGGCACCGAGCCGAGGAACGCCGGGGTCCCGAGGTCGAGGTCTCGTCCGAGCCCCAATCCGGAAGCCGCATCGACGAGCTGGTCTTGTGGTGCCTTGTCGCGGGTCGCGATCATCGCGGTGTTGCACGAGTTGGCGATGGCCGCAGTCAACGAGATCTTGCCGAGCGCCGAGGACGGGTAGTCGGAGTAGTTCTTGAACGTCCGCCCGTCGACCGTCACGGTCTCGGTGCACGGAATCTTGGTCTGCGGGTCACTCCCGATCGCAGGAATGCCAGCGCGGTCACGACCTTGAACGTCGATCCCGGGGCGTACCGGCCCGTCGCGGCTGTGTCGGTGCCACCGCCGCCAGGACCGCTCGACATGGCCAGGACCTCACCCGTCGAGGGCCGAATCGCGACGATCGCGCTGGCGGGCGACACATCGGCCAGCAGCCCGTCGGCGACGGTCTGTGCCTTCACGTCGATCGTGGTGCGGAGCGGCTTGCCGGCCACCGCGTCGCTCGTGAACACGGTCCGTGACTCAACCTCTTCATCGGCGGCCTCGTCGACGACGGCGGTGATCTCGACGCCGGGCGTGCCACGCAGCTGGGCGTCGTACCGCTTCTGCAGACCCGACAGCCCCACCTTGTCACCGGCCTTCAGAGCACCCTTGGACTCCTTGACCACCTCGGCCGTCGCCTCACCGACCACCCCGAGCAGCGGTTGACCGAACGACCTGGTCGGTGCCAGCGGCAGCTCGTCGTTGATGCCGACGGCGCCCGGGATCTCGCCGAGCTGGTCGCTCGTGGGGACGTCCGGACCGTCGCGCAGCACGAGCGCCTCGACGAACGCCTGCGGCCCGGCCCCGTCGACCCGCTTGGCGAAGGTGGCGGCGTCGATGTCGAGCAGCTTCGCCAGGGACGCCGCGGAGGCGGCCGTGGCCTCGGGGACGACCTTCGTCTTGTCGATCCCGACCCGGACGACCGGCCGGTTCGTGACGATGCGCTCGTCGTCGGCGCCGAGGATGTCACCGCGCAGGGCGGCCTTGCTGCGGGCGACGAGCCGTTCGTCATCGGTCAGCTCGGCGACGATCGACGGCTTCCAGTCGACCACCCACTTGTCTTCGCGCTTGACCAAGGACGCCTTGGTCTCATAGGCCCAGGTCGCACCCTCGATCAGCCGACTCGTCGACAGCGTCACGGTCGCGGTGTCGTCCTCGGTCGTGACGTCCTTGACCGTGACCTTCTGCGTGCTGTCGCCGAGACCTTCGACGATGCGGGTCAGGCCCGCCTGGCTGGCCGGCCCGCCGACCGTCGTCGGAACCTTCGACACGTCGCCCGACGACAGCGCCGCGGCCAGCACGTCGGCGGCGTTCTTCGGGTCGGGGCCACCTCCCCCGCAGGCCGCCAGTCCGCCGAGGACGACCGCGAGACCGGCGCCTGCTGCGGTGAGGCGGACACGGCGGGCTGATGGGGTGAGGGCCGGAGCATGACGAGTAGTAGAACAACTTGTCACGGCGCCGTCAACAAGCCTGGCCGCACGTGGGACGTCCATCCCTGTGAACCGTCAGTCCGCGTCGAGCCCGTGCTCGATCGCGTACCTGGTCAGCTCGACCCGGTTGTGCATGTGCAGCTTGCGCAAGGTGCTCTGCACGTGGTTCTGCACCGTGCGGTGCGACAGCACGAGCCGCTCGGCGATCTGGCGGTACGACATGCCTTTCGCGACCATCTTCAGCACCTCCGTCTCGCGATCGGTGAGCTTGCTGCTCCGCCGGTTTCCGATCGTGGCCGACCGATGCCTGCCGAAACTCCCCCAGGACCATGCCGGCCAGCCCAGGTGTGAACACCGGGTCACCGGCGGCGACGCGTCGCACCGCGTCGACCAGCTCGTCACGTGACGCCGACTTCACGAGGTACCCGGTCGCACCCGCCTTGACGGCTGCGAGGACGTCGGCGGACTCCCCTGAGGCGGACAGCACCAGTACTCGGACAGACGGATCCTGACGTGCCACCTCGGCCGTGACCTCGATCCCGTTGGGAGGCGGGATCTGCAGGTCGAGCACCAGGACGTCCGGGCGCACGGCGGGGAACCGTGCCAAGGCCTCCCGTCCGTCACTGGCGACCCCGACGACGTCGAGGCCCGCCTGCCGCAGGTCGCGCTCGACCGCGTCGCGCCACATCGGGTGGTCGTCGACGACCATGACTCGGATGGGCGCCGTCTCGTCGGTCTCGCTCATGACCCCGACTCTAGGACGAGTCGACGTCGTGGCGGGCGACCACGAGCTCCCACTCGGTGCCGAACGTCCCTGTCGTCAGCTCTGCTGTTCCGCCGAGCGCCTCGAGCCGGCCGCGGATCGACTCGGCGACACCGAGCCTGCCGTGCGAGGCCGCCTCCTCGAGACGTCCGGGCGGTATGCCGGGGCCGTCGTCGCGAACTGACAGCTCGACCCCGATCTGGGTGTTCCTGCAGGAGCACCCAGGCCGGGGCGTCATCACCCACGTGCAGCCTGATGTTGTCGAGGCAGGCCCGGACGGCTGCGACGAGCTCGTCGGCGGTCTGCTCCGGAAGCTCGACCGGGTGACCGGGTGCTGAGACCGTGACATGCGGCAGGTCCTCCAGACGGGCCAGCGCTGCGGCGACGTCGACGACACCGGCGGCGGTGTCGGAGGCGAGCGAGTCCTGGGCCCGGATCAGCCGGCGCAGCTCGCGCTCCTGCTCACCGGCGAGCTCCCCAGCTCAGCAGCATCACCGCCCAGCTCGCGTCCACGCCGTTGGACCAAGGAGAGAACCTGCAGCACGCCGTCGTGCACGGCGCGCGCCAGCCGCGCGCGCTCTGCGGCAACCGCCGAGGCTCGTTCGGCGGCCTCACGTTCGGCCGCCATCGTCTGCAGCGATCCGCACAGGTAGCCCACGATCGTTCCGCTGAGGACCAGCAGGAAGGCGTTGGCATAGTCGGACTGGCGCAGCTCCTGGCGCGGCGCCAGGTCAGCGACGGCAAGGATCAGGCCCGCAGCGAGACCGCCGGACCACCGGAAGCGGACCGACCACGCCAGCAGCGCTCCGACGACCCACGAACCGGGGATCGTCGCCCGGAACCCCTCACCCTTCACCAGCGGGGTGACCAGGATGAGCCCCACGGCCAGTGCAAGGTCGAAGACCAGGAGCAGCGCGGTGCGGCGCTCGGGCCGGCTGTACGCCAGGTAGGCGACACCCGTCCACACGATCATCAGCACGACACACGCCACGGCTGCCACCGGATGCTGGAAGTTGTCGCGGCGGTAGATGTTCAGCCCGACGGCGTTGAGCAGGACGACGACCCGCAAGATGGCAAGCGCAGCGAAGAGCCGGTTCTCGGTGGCGACGGCCGCCGGGGACTGCGATGCACTCACACGAGGCAGTCTCCCACCTCGGAACGGCTGCATCGGTGCATCAGGCCCGGAAGCGCGGTCGATGCGCCAGCCAGGTGGCCAGCACGATCACGAGTCCGAATAGTCCCAGCGAGATCGGCAGGATGTAGCCGAGCACCTCCAGGCCGTCGCTCCAGCCGCTGTCGGCATAACGGTTGACGCAGACCGTCATCGCCCAGGTCTGACCAGCCACCAGACCGACCGTCGCGACCAGTCCCGCCAGCACGTGCTTGCGGGTCGCCAGGAAGACCAGCACCAGCAACGGGTAGACGAGCAGCGTGATCCCGCTGTCCAGGAACTCGGTGTCGTAGTCGGTGTCGGTCAGTCGGGTGACGCCAGACGCTGCGGCCAAGGCCCAGGCTCCGACGCCGAACGACCCAGCCGTGGTCAGCAGCGCCCAGAAGGCACCCGCACGCCGTCGATCGGCCTGGCTGTCCGTATGGCGCTGGCTGCCGTGGATCCCGACCCTGTGACTCGTTGTCGTGTTCATATGATCAGCCTGTCGCCGGTGACACCTCCACGTCATGAGCCCGGGTACTCATGTTTCTAGCGAAAGGAAGCAGCCGACAAGGGTCTTGCAGCACCATGAGCTCCGCGCGCCAGATGTTCTTTCCTCCACGCCCCGTCGGGCTGCTCAAGACGACCGGTGAGAGGTCATCCCACCGGAGCGGCATACCGCGCAAGCATCGTGGCGACCGCCTCGTCGACGGCCGCAGCGACCGCCTCCTCAGTCGGGCTCCAGTCGATCAGAAGCATGCGCGGCCAGAACGCGAAGTCGGCGATCATCGCCAAGAACTGAGTCGCAGCCGTCGTCGTATCGGCAATGGATGCGACCCCGGCGTCGCGCTCGGCTTCCAGATAGCTGCGCACGGAGTCGAAGAATGGTTCCTTGCCCAGGGTGAACTGAGTGCGCCCCAGCTCGGGGAACCGCGGCGCTTCCGCGATGACGATCCGAAACAACGAGACCATGTCGGGGCGGGTCAAGATCTGCACGTAGCGCGTGCCGAGGGCACGCAGCCCGGAGGCCAGGTCGCCGGTGGGCGGCTCCAACATTCCGGCGTCGTCGATCTGCCAGAACTCACCCACCATCGCGTCAAACAGCTCGGCCTTCGTCGGGAACTGCTTGAACAGCGTCGCGCGAGAGACCCCAGCAGCATCGGCGATCTTGGCCAGAGACGTGCGGTCGTACCCCGCCTCAAGGAACAGGCCTGTCGCCGCCGCAAGGATTGACCGCCGCTTCTCTTGCGCCACCTGCTGGTGATACTCGCTGAGCTTCTCGGTCATGCAAACAGTATGCCATACGTCACGAGGTGAGCCACTTGACTCACGACGCTGAGAGATCTAGCCTCGATGGTGAGGCGAGTGACACGACTCGCCACCTGATTGAAGGGTTTCCTCACTATGTTCGACAACTCCATCGTCCTGATCAGTGGCGCCATCGGCGGCATGGGATCCAGTCACGCAAGGGCGTTCCACGCGGCCGGCGCCCGCGTCGTCCTCGGCGATGTGCGCGACTCAGACGGGCAGGCTCTGGCAGCCGACCTCGGCGAGCGCGCACTGTTCGTCCATCTCGACGTCACCAGCGAGGAGTCCTGGCGCTCCGCCATCCAGAAGGCCGAGACCACCTTCGGCCCTATCACGATCCTCATCAACAACGCCGGCGTCCAGCACGCGCCCGGACTCGTCACCGAAACCGACCTCGCGACCTGGGAGCGGAACGCTCGCCATCAATGTCACTGGCCAGTTCCTGGGTATCAAGCACACTGTTCCCTCGATCCGCCGTGGCGGTGGCGGAGCGATCGTCAACATTGGTTCGACGACCGGACTGGGCGCGACGGGCTACTACGCGCCTTACGCAGCCAGCAAGTGGGCCGTGCGCGGACTCACCCAGACCGCAGCAGCCGAGCTCGGACAGCACGACATTCGCGTCAACTGCGTCCACCCAGGCGTGGTCGCCACTCCCTTCACCACCGAGCCTGCCGCTCCCGGCGCCCCGGTCCTGGCCGAGGTCTTCTCCCCCGAGCCCTACGCCATCGCGCGCCTCGCGCAGCCCGAGGACGTCACGCGCACCGTCGTTTTCCTCGCCTCCGACGATGCCGCCTTCACAACAGGCGCCGAGTATGTCGTCGACGGCGGACTCACCCTCGGCCCGGCAGTCCGATCCTGATGGGCACGATTGCCGTCCTCGGGGCTGGCAGTGGCACCGGCCGCCACGTCGCGGAGCAGGCTCTGGCAGGCGGGCACAACGTGACGGCGATCGTCAGGGATGCGCACCGCACAGCAGCCGCGCGTCCCTGCCTCGAGGTCCGCCAGCTCGACATTGCCAACTCTGGTCTCGACGAGATGAGGGGCGCCCTCCTCGGTGCAAGCGCCGTCGTATTCGCTGCGGCCGGCGATCTCCGCAGAGTCGACCATCTGGGAGTCGTGCTGGCGACGCACGCGGCAGAGGACCTCGGCATCGAGCGCTTCGTGCTCTTGTCCGCCAAAGGCGCCGGGGTCGCCCGGCCGAACATCCTGCGTGGAGGGTTCTGGGACGACTACTTCGCCGCGAAGGAAGCTGCAGAGGCAAAGCTCCAGCAGTCAGGACTCGCCTGGACGATCATCAAGCCCGGCGAGCTGACCGACGAACCCGCCTGCGGTCGGATCGCACTCGGCGAGGAGATCCGGTCGACCGAGAGCATCTCCCGGGCAGACGTCGCGGCCACGATCCTGACAGCACTCGACCACCCAGGCAGCGTCAAGCGGAAATGGGAGCTCGTGGGCGGGAACGCCTCGATCTCCGAAGCTGTGCGCGACGCCACCCGTCTCGCGGTCCGCCGCGAAAAGGCCTGAGAAGACCTGGTACGGCAAAGCCCGCCCATCAGGTCAATCGCTCGACCTGGACTCCTTCGCCTGCCAGGCTCCGTCGGGCCGTACGGAGCCAAGGATGCGGTGGCTGATCTCCCGAAGCTGCCTTGCCTGCGCCGAGGTCAGCGAGTCGAACACGAGGTGCCGCACGTTGTCGACATGCCCCGGTGTCGCCTGCTGCGCTCGCTGCAAGCCCTCGTCTGTCAGCGTGGCAAGTGTGTAGCGGCCGTCGGCCGGATCCGGTCGCCGCTGCACCCACGCCTTCTTCTCCAAGCGAGCCACAGCCCGAGACAGACGCGAGAGGGAGCTGTTGGAGTAGTGGGCGAGCGTGCTCATGCGCAGGGTGCCCTCAGTGGCGCCCGAGAGAGCGAAGAGGATTCCGTACTCGAAGTGCGTAAGGCCGGAGTCCCGGACGAGCTGCGCGTCCAATGCAGACGGTAACCACTCGAGGACTGTCGCGACCGCAGACCAGGTCTGCAGCTCGTCGTCATCGAACGGGCGTGGCGCTGAGCTCTGGGGCATGAGTCGATCCTACTTGATGACTTGACTAGTCAAGTCATCAAGCCACAGAATGACTTGACTGGGAAAGTCAATTCATCATCGATAGGAAGAACAGCACAGCATGGATATGCAGCTTGAAGGAAAGACCGCGTTCGTGAGCGGCTCGACGCAGGGAATCGGCTACGCGATCGCGGAGGCGCTCGCGCGAGAGGGTGCATCCGTCATCGTCAACGGGCGAGACAAGACACGTCTGGCCGAGGCCGTGGCGCGCCTTGAAGACGCTGTTTCCGGAGCACAAGTGCGCGGCCTCGCGGCAGACTTCGCCGACGCGGAGCAGGTCGATCTGCTCAGCGACGACCTCGGCGCCGTCGACATACTCGTCAACAACGTTGGGCTCTTCGGCCTCGCAGCGTTCGACGAGACCGACGACGCCGAGTGGCAGCGATACTTCGACGTCAACGTCATGAGCGGGGTCCGCCTCTGTCGCCGAGTCCTCGCCGAAATGCTTGCCAAGAAGCAAGGCCGCATCATTTTCGTCAGCAGCGAGTCCGGTGTGAACGTTCCGCCAGACATGGTCCACTACGGCGTGACCAAGGCGGCCATGATCGCGCTTGGCAACGGCCTCGCCAAGCTGACGCGGGGCACCGACGTCACAGTCAACACGATCCTGGGCGGACCCACCTATTCCGATGGTGTCGCTGGCACGATCGAGGCGATTGCGCGGAGCCAATCGATGGCCGTCGAGGATCTCAAGACCGCCATCATCGGCGGCAACCAGACATCACTGCTGGAGCGGTTCATCGACCCCCAGGAGATCGCGCACCTCGCGGTCTACCTCGCGAGCCCCTTGTCCTCAGCAACCAACGGCGCTGCGCTCAGAGCGGATGGCGGCGTGTTGACAACGATGCTCTGACTCCCGGATCCACCAACATCCGTCACGAAGTACCACTGGGTACTGACGCGCTGGGAGACCAGCTCCCAGACACTGTCAGGGCTCCGCAACGTGAGCCGCTCCTGCGCCGAGATCGCGACGAGCTCTCTCCGCCACCTGGTCGCCGCGCGGTCCCGAACAGCTCCCGGACCGCGCGGCTGTTGTCCCGAGGGTTGTCTCGAGGCAGCGCGCACGCATGCTCGACGCCTCTGCGATACTCGTTTCGGACGTAGGGCAATTCGCCTGAGGCAGCTTCTCTGGATTCTTGTCCCCATGTCCGGGGCCTTTAGCTCAATTGGCAGAGCAGCGGACTTTTAATCCGCGGGTTGTGGGTTCGAGTCCCACAGGGCCCACCATTCGACTCAGGTAGGCGCAGGCTGGCTGGGCAGCCCCGTCGACTCAGACAGAGCTGCCCAGGCGCGCGGCTCTCAGCCGAAGGACTCCACAGCGTCCTTCGTCACGTGCACCGAGGCACCGAACTCGGCGATCCGGGCGTTGTCCCAGCCGAGACCGTCCCACACCTGCACCACCAGATAGGCACCGGACGGCTGCTCCACGAACAGGGTGCGCGTGTCCCCCGTCCCCTTCATGTGAGCGATGACGCCTGGTCGGTTCCCGACTCGTACGTCATCCAGCTGCACCCCGCTCGGCACCCCGGTGTCGCTCTGCGTCATGACGGCGATCGTGCCCTCGAGGCTGGTCGAACCTTCGGTCGTGCCCTGATCGGCAGATCCCACAGGGGCGAGGATCAGCGCGCCTGCCGTGCTCGCGCGAACCTCCCAGCCTGCCGGCACCTTGTCGAGAACGAAGCCCTCGGGCTGTGCCCCGGTGTACGCGACCAGCGCCACCTCGGTCACCCCACCTTGCGGGGCGGACGCCACGCTCGGAGCAGGCACCGTGGGTGATCCGCTGGTGCCCACGACGACGAACGTCCCGAGAGCAGCGGCCGCGACCAGCCCGCTGCCCGCGCTGAGGCGACTCGTCCGGCGACGTCGCAACGCCCGGCGGGCGCGGACCAGATCAGCGTCGACGTCCATGACAGTCGTGGTGGTTTCGGCCGCATCGGCGGCTTCGTGCAGCAAGGTACGGATATCGGACATCAGATGCTCCTGTGGAGGTGGGAGGTCGGCACGACGGCCGGCCGGGGGGTGGGGTGGGTCTCGAGGACGTCGCGCAGCCGGTCGAGCGCGCGAGCGGTCTGGCTCTTGACGGTGCCCTGCGAACAGCTCAAGGCGTCTGCGGTCTCGGCGACGCTCAAGTCGTGGAAGTACCGGTAGACCACAGCCGCCCGCATCCGGGGAGGCAGGTCTCTCAGAGCCGCGTGCAAGGCATCGATCTTCGCCGATGCGCTCTCCGGCTCCGCCAAGGTCATCTCAGGGATGGACGACTGGACCCGCTCCCTCCGTCGCCACGGTCGACGGTGCTCGTCGACCAAGGAGTTGACGAGCGCCCGGCGGGCATAGCCGGCCGGGTTCTTCGCCTTCTTGAACAGCGGCCACGCGAGGTACAGCCGAGTCAGCGTCGACTGCACGACGTCCTCGGCCAGGTGCCGGTCCCCCGCAGCCAGGAGCGTCGCCGTCCTGACGAGCGCGGCCCGATGGTCGACCACGTACGACCGGAACTCCTCGTCCCTCGCCGATCTCATGTGCATTCCTTTGATCTCATGCCCCTTAGACGGATACCGACCCCGCCGAGGTTGCACGCCCACCTGAACAGCGGAGATACCCTGCGGATGCGGGCAAAGTCACGCATCGTTCACATGACGCTCTCAGGTCTACCTCGTATTCTGTAAGTTCTGCCGGTTGTCACCGGCGTTCCCGAAGCAGGAGAAGATCTTGAGCAGTCCCGAACTTCCGACGACCCACAAGCGTCGTCGCAAGCCCCGTCGCGTGTGGCGTGGCATCGGGATCTCCGCAGGCATCTTCGTCCTCGTGCTCGCCATTGCAGGCGGCGCGATCTACGCCAAGTTCAACGGCAACATCGAAGACGCGCCGCTCGGTGAGTCGATCGTCGAGGACGACACCCCCAAGGGTGCCATGAACATCTTGTTCATCGGTTCGGACTCACGCGACCTCAAGACCTCGGAGTACGGCAAGGGCACCGGCAGCCAGCGCAGCGACGCCCTCATGCTGGTGCACTTCAGCAAGGGCAACACCCGCATCGACGCAGTGCAGATCCCGCGCGACACCAAGACCGAGCTCCCGGCCTGCGAAGACACCGGCAGCGGAGCGTTCGCGGGCGGCCCGGGCCTGATGATCAACTCCGCTCTTGACGGCGGACCGGCCTGTTCCGTGCGGGCCGTCGAGGCACTCAGCAACGTGCGCATCGACCACTTCGTCCAGCTCGACTTCGAGGGCTTCGCGTCGATGGTCAACGCACTGGGCGGCATCGACGTGTGCCTCAACGAGGCCATGGTCGACCCCCTCGCCAAGCTCGACCTGCCCGCTGGCAAGCAGCACCTCAACGGCAAGAACTCCCTCGCGCTGGCCCGCACCCGCCATGCGGTCGGCGACGGCAGCGACATCGGTCGCCTCGGCCACCAGCAGGTCGTCATGTCGTCGATCATCAGCAGGGCCCGCAGCACCGACGTGCTGGTGCGTCCCGACCGGCTGTTCAAGTTCCTCAACGCCCTGACGTCGTCGATCACCGTCGACGAAGAGATCTCGTCGATCTCCAAGCTGACCGGCCTCGCCAAGCGCGCCAAGTCGGTCGACGACAAGAACATCCGCTTCATCACGATGCCCAACGGTGCTGCGCCCGGCGATCCCAACCGGGTCGTCAAGACACCTGACGCCGACACGATCTTCGCCGCGATCGCGAAGGACAAGAAGGTGCCGGTCAAGAGCAGCGACGCGACCACCAAGGTCGAGCCGACCGCACCGGTCAAGATCTTGAACGCCGCACGCACACCAGGCCTCGCCACCACGGCGCAGGCCGCGCTCGCCGAGCTCGACTACACCGTGACCGGGCTCGAAGACTCTCAGAAGCCGTCCGCGACGACCCGCATCTTCGTCGACTCGACGCCCGAGGCGCTCGCGACGGCCAAGAAGCTCAACAAGAACTTCGGCTTCAAGGCCGAGATCATCGAGCAGCCCACCGGCATGACCGGCGTGTGGCTGATCCTCGGCGCCGACCGGATCGAAGCCGGGATCACCGCCGTGACGCCCAAGCCGGTCACCGCCACGACCCGCACCGCCAGCGACTCCCTCTGCGCGTGAACACCACGATGCCCGAGTTCGGCGACGTCTCGACCGGTTCCGACGTGTTCAGCGTCTCGGCGCAGCGCATCGTCGACTACCTCAACGCCCACACCCCGCTTACCGACTGGTCGGTCTCACGCGTCGCCGGCGGGGAGCAGGTTCACGTGCACGTCCACCCCGGCGCCTTCATCAACGTCGGCACCCGTGTCCCGTGGCCGAGGACGTTCTGCAACCGCATGATGCTCGGCGCGGCACGCGTCGTCGCCGACTCGTTGGCAGACCCGGACTATGCCGATCTGCCCGATGCCGTCGCCGTACGCTCCTACGCCGGCTCACCCATCACCGATGACGACGGCACCGTCTTCGGCACCCTGTGCGGGGTCGGCAGCGAGCCTCTGGGCCGCGCCGACGAGGTCGACACCGACCTGGTCCAGCTGATGAGCGAGCTGCTGTCGTCCCAGCTGGCGATGGCGCGGGCCGCCGACCGCGGACGTCGGGCCGCCGAGATCGCCGAGGCCCTGGCACACACCGACCTGCTCACCGGCCTGGTCAACCGCCGCGGCTGGGACCTGCTGGTCAACGACGCCCAGCAGCGCGTCGACTCCTACGGCGACCTGGTCGCGATCGGCGTGATCGACCTCGACGGGCTCAAGACCGTCAACGACACCGAAGGCCACCAGGCCGGCGACGGCTGCTGGCCCGGGCAGGTGCGGCACTGTCGGCCGTCGAGCTTGCCCATCAACCGCATCGCCCGCTACGGCGGCGACGAGTTCGCGATCCTGGCCAACAACATCGCGGTGGCCGACCTGGCCGAGCACTTCGGCCGGTTCGTCGACTCCCTCGCCGAGCACGGCATCCAGGCCTCGCTGGGCTACGCGCCGACCGGCCCCGACCGCACCCTCGTCGACGCCTTCGCTGCGGCCGACGCCGAGATGTACACGGTCAAGCAGGTCCGCAAGCGCGGCTAGCGCCGACTCAGCACCCGGTCGACCAGCACGACGGCCAGCGCGCCCAGCACCCAGCACGCTGCTGCGACGAATGCGAGCTGGAAGCCGCTGAGCTGGGCCGCGACGGCGGTCTCTCGTCCAGCTTCGACGATGCTGTCGATGTGCGCCAGCACGATGGTCGACACGACCGCGAGTCCCAGCGCTCCGCCGGCCTCCTGGCTGGTGCTGACCAGTCCGGCGGCGACACCGAACTCCTGTTCGTCGACGTCGTCGAGCGCCATGATCTGCACCGGGACGAACGTCAGCCCCAGGCCGACCCCGACGATGACGAACGCCGGCAGCACCTCCGCGGCGTACGCTGCGTCGAGCCCCAGCCGGGACAGCATCAGCAGTCCCGTCGCCGTGACCACGAGACCCGACACGAGCACGACCCGCGGCGAGAACCGGGTCACCAGGACCGAGGCGACTCCGGCTGCCGCCGCCACGGACGACGCCAGAGGGACGTAGGCGACGCCGGTGCGCATCGGCGTCCAGCCCAGAACCTGCTGCATGTAGAGGCTCGCGAAGAAGAACAGCGTGACGACGGCGCCCATGACCGCGATCGAGACGATGTTCGCGGTCCGCAGCGTGCGACGGGCGAAGATGCTCATCGGCAGCAACGGCGAGTGCGTCCGCAGCTCGATCCGGACGAAGCCGATCAGCAGCGCTCCGGCGAGGAGCAGGCCACCGATAGTTCGTGGCGAGTCCCAGCCCAGCTCGACGGCCTGGTCGAGGGTGTGGATCAGCAGCAGAAGCCCCGCCGTGAGCACGACAGCACCGGCAACGTCGAACCGGCGCCGCGCCGGCTCACGACTCTCGGGCAAGACGAACGGCGCAAGCGCGACGGCCGCCAGCCCGATCGGCACGTTGACCCAGAAGATCCAGCGCCAGCCGACGCCGTCGGTCAGGACGCCGCCGAACAGCACTCCGCACACCGACGCGATGCCCGTCAACGATCCCCAGATGCCGAGGGCCTTGTTACGAGCCGGACCGGGCTCGAAGGCATCCATCAGGATGCTCAGCGCCGCCGGCGTCACCAGTGCTGCGCCGAGTCCTTGTGCGCCACGGGCGGCGATCAGCACCGCTGGATCGGTCGCGAGACCGGCGAGCAGGGACGTTCCAGCGAACACCGTCAGGCCGATTTGCAGCACCCGGCGGCGACCGAAGACGTCGGCGAGCCGTCCACCGAGCAGCAGGAACCCACCCAGCACCGTGCCGTACGCCGTGACGACGTAGGGCAGGTCACCGGCAGCCATCCCGAGGCTCTCCTGGATCGACGGCAGCGCGACGTTCACGATCGAGATGTCGAGGTAGACCATGAACTGGGCCACGCACAGCAGGGCCAGCAGCAGACCCTGACGTCGTGGGGAGGTCCGTGAGGACGCGGTGGAGGTGAGTGTCATGCGGCCACCGTGCCCGCCCCGACTTGGCTCCCTCTGTGACCTGACTGGAGCCCACCCCGCTCCCCTGCCCCACCAGATGTCGGCGGTTTTATGTCGAACCGGCGCCGGTTTCGGCATAAAACCGCCGACATCCTGGGTGGGCGGTACGGTGACTGGCATGTCTGCCGTGAAGAGTCCTTGGCTTGCTGCGTTCGGGATCGTTGCTGTTGTCCACCTGGTCTTGATCGGCGTCGACGTGCAGCCGTACCAGAGCATCTCGAAGTGTTTCCTGGCTCCTCTGCTGATCGCCTGGGTCATCGAGCAGCGCGGACCCAAGCTGCTCGTCGCGGCACTCGTCGGCTGCTTCTTCGGTGATCTCTTCCTGGAGTTCGAAGACCTGTTCACCGCAGGCATGGCCGCTTTCGCGATCGCGCACATCTGCTTCATCACGTTCTTCGTGCAGCGCGGCGCCCTCGACCGGCTCAAGCGCCAGCCCTGGATCATCGTGATCGGCCTCGCCGCAGGCATCGGGCTGATCGCCTGGGCGTGGGGCGGACTCGAACCCGGTCTCAAGCCGCTCGTCCCGGTCTACGCCCTGCTGCTGCTCGGCACCGCCTCGACGGCGCTCGCCACCGACGTCCGTGCAGGTATCGGCGGCATCATGTTCCTGGTCTCCGACGGCATCATCGCCCTCAACGAGGCGGGCCGAATCGGTGACGGCGTCGGCACCTCGCTCGCCATCATGGTGCTCTACATCCTGGCGATCTTCTTCCTGACCACGGCGATCGTGTTCCGCGAGAAGCGCACGATCGCCGCCGGCCCGGGCTTCGACCCGACCGTGCGCACCGACTGCTGGCCTCGCCTGCCCCAGTGACCGTACCTGGCCGCGATCGGACCTACCGCCTGGCGATACGACTCTTCGGGGCGGTCTTCCGGGTCATGGGCTACCGGTTCGACGTCCGGGGCGCCCAACACATCCCCGACTCTGGTGCTGCCGTGATCGCCGGCAACCACATCGGCTTCCTCGACTTCACGTTCATCGGCTACGCCGCACGTGACCGCAAGCGGCTGATCCGCTTCATGACCAAGTCTCAGGTCTTCGACATCCCCGTGGTCGGACGGCTCGTGCGTGCGATGCACCACGTCCCGGTCGACCGACGCTCAGGAGCACGGGCTTACCGCCAGGGACTTCGGCTGCTGGACGCCGGCGAGCTTGTCGGCGTGTTTCCCGAAGCCACGATCAGCCGTTCCTGGCTGCTCAAGCCGTTCAAGCGCGGCGCCGCCGGTCTAGCCGTCAACCGTCGGGTCCCGTTGGTGCCGGTCGTCGTCTGGGGCGGACACCGCGTCTTCACGGTCGACGGCCACCGGTCGCTGCGCCGCCGGATCCCGGTCACGATCATCGTCGGCGAACCGCTGCTGGCGAAGGTCGGCGAAACGGTCGACGAGCTGTCGACGCGCCTCCACGACGTGATGGAGGCGCTGCTGGCCGAGGCCATCGACAGCTTACCCAGAACGTCCACGCGACGACGGCGATCGTTGGTGGCTGCCGCACGACCGGGGCGGTTCGGCACCCGATCCGCAGACGGCCGCTGTCCTCGACCGGGAGGCCGTTGCCCGCCTCGGGGATACATTCGAATGAGAGCCGTCCACACGAGCACAGAGGATCATCATGGCTTCGAGTCCAGCCAACCGGTCACCGTCGGTGACCTGACCTTCGACGTGAGGACCGCCGGACCTGAGGACGGCGCACCGGTCATCCTGCTGCACGGCTTCCCGCAGACCTCGTTGTCGTGGTCGAGCGTCGCCCACCGCCTGACGAATGCGGGCCTCCGGGTCATCGCCCCCGACCAGCGCGGATACTCGCCCCGCGCCCGCCCAGAAGACGTCGACGCGTACCGCACCGAGCTGCTGGCCCAAGACGTCATCGACATCGCCGACTCGATGGGCCTCGACACGTTCCACCTCGTCGGCCACGACTGGGGCGCAGCAGTTGCCTGGCTCGTCGCCGGGACCCATCCCGACCGGGTCAGCACCCTCACCGCGGTGTCGGTGCCGCACCTGACGGCGTACAACGCGGCCCTGCGCGATGACGCTGACCAGCAGCAGCGTGCGTCGTACATCCAGCTGTTCCGCGAGCCCGGCAAGGCCGAGGACCTGTTGCTCGCCGACGCCGCGCGACGGCTGACCGCGATGTACGGCGACGCGGTGCCGATCGGCATGGTCGTGCGGTACGTCGCGCACTTTGCCGATGAGGGCGCGCTGACGGCGGCGCTCAACTGGTACCGGGCGATGGGACCCGCGCTGGCCGACACACCGCGGACCCAGGTGCCGACGACGTATGTGTGGGGCGAGCTCGACCAGGCGATCGGACGTGCCGGCGCCGAGGCGTGCGGCGGGTTCGTCGATGCCGACTACCGTTTCGTCGTGCTGGAGGACATCGGTCACTGGATCCCCGAGCAGGCTCCCCAGGCCCTCGCGGACGCCATCATCGCCCGCGTGGGATAGATCTATCTCCATGGCCAACTCGACCACCGCACGCACCTGGCTCCTCGAACAGCTGACCGCCCGCGGCGGCGCGGCCGCCGACAGCGACCTGCTCGACCTCTGGCAGGACGGCTGCGCTCCGCGGCCGACGCCATGATCCAGGCCGGAGACCTCGTCGCGACCGACGACGGCTGGACCCTGCCGAGCGACCGGAAGGCGAACCGGTCAGGACGCTGGACCGACGACGAGATCAGCATCGCAGCGAGGGCGTACATCTCGCTGCTGCGGGCCGACCATGAAGGGCGCCCCGTGCACCGCCGCGAAGCCGTCGCCGAGGTCGTCGACCAGACCGGCCGCACTGCCGATGCAGTCAACGCCTTGTTCGCCAACCTCTCCGCCGTCGTCCAAGAGCAGGGGTATGAGTTCCTGGCGGCCTATCCACCGAAGTCGAACGTCCCGGCGGGAGTGCGTCCCGCAGTTGCGGCCATTCTGAACGCCCAGGGCTGAACGCTCCCCTGGCTGCCTCTAGGCTCGCAGACATGGCCACAGTCATCCTGGTGCGACACGGACGCACGACCGCGAACGCCAGCGGCATCCTCGCTGGACGCACCCCCGGCGTCACGCTCGACGACGTCGGCCGCGAGCAGGCCCAACGCACCGCCGAACGGCTTGCCGTCGTGCCGCTGGTCGGCGTCGTCTCCAGCCCGCTGGAACGATGCCAGCAGACCGCTGCGGTGATCCTCGAGCGCCAGGACGGCCGTCCGGTCACTCCTGTCGAGGACGGCATCACCGAGTGCGACTACGGCGACTGGCAGGGCGCCAAGCTCGGCGACCTGGCCAAGGAGGATCTCTGGCCGGTCGTGCAGAACCAGCCCTCGGCGGCAGCCTTTCCCGGGGGCGAGTCGATGCTGACGATGCAGTCCCGATCGGTCGAGGCGATCCGACGCCACGACGCAGCCTTCGAGGCCCAGCACGGGCCGGGCGCCGTCTGGGTCGCGGTCAGCCACGGCGACATCATCAAGTCGATCCTCGCCGACGCGCTCGGCATGCACCTCGACCTGTTCCAACGGATCCACGTCAATCCTGCGTCGGTCTCGATCGTGCGATACGGCGCTGCCCGCCCCCAGGTCATCGCCACCAACACCGACGCGGGCGACCTGTCGTGGATGCGCGCAACGCCTGCCGATGAGGACGCTGCTGTCGGCGGCGGAGCAGGTCACGGGGCGCACGCTTCCGCTCCCTCCTAATATGGCCACATGCCTCAAATCGTCCACGGCTTCGACTGGCCCGACCGCTTCGTCGTCGGCACAGTCGGCCAGCCTGGGGACCGCACGTTCTACCTGCAGGCTCGCGCCGGCTCGAAGCTGATCAGCGTCTCGCTCGAGAAGCAGCAGTCAGCCGCCCTCGCCGAACGGGTCGAGGAGGTCCTCGACGAGCTGATGGCGGTGGAGGGCAATCCGTTCAGCGTCCCGGCCATCACGCCGGAGGGGCTCGTCGACAACGACCCGCTGGAGCAGCCCGTCGAGGAGGAGTTCCGGGCGGGCACCATGACGCTCGGCTGGGATCCCACGACCTCACAGCTCGTCATCGAAGCCTTCCCGATCATCGAGATCGAGGTCGAGGTCGATGATCTCGACCAGATCGAGGACCTCGACCAGATGGAGATCGATCTCGAGGTCGAGCCGCCCGAGGTCCTGGTCATCCGCATCCCGGTCGGCACGGCCAGGGCATTCGCCAAGCGCACCCGCGAGGTCGTCGGTGCCGGACGTCCGCTCTGCCCGTTGTGCCGGCTCCCGATGGACTCAGACGATCACGTCTGCGAGCTCCCCCGACGGATTCCGTTGACCACACGACACGATCCGGAGCACGATCTGCTCACGGGTGACATCGTGCTGGAAGGCCGCATCATGTCGGCCAGCAACGCCACGTTCGTGGGCACGATCGGCGACGTCACGGTCGTGTACAAGCCCGTCGCGGGCGAGCAGCCGCTGTGGGACTTCCCCGACGGCAATCTCGCCCACCGCGAGGTCGCCGCATATCTCGTCTCCGAGGTCCTTGGCTGGGACGTCGTCCCGCGCACGTGGCTGCGTGACGGCCCGATGGGCCCCCGGCATGCTGCGGCTGTGGCAGGACGTCGATCCTGACCAGAACGCTGTCGACCTGGTGCTCGCCGGTCAGCTGCCCACCTCGGGCTGGCGACACGTCTTCGACGGCTATGACGACCAGGACCGTCAGGTCTCCCTGATCCACGAGGACACCACCGTCCTGCGTCAGATGGCGGTGTTCGACCTCGTCTGCAACAACGCTGATCGCAAGGGCGGCCACGTCCTGGCGATGCCCGACGGTCATCGCTTCGGTGTCGACCACGGTCTCACGTTCCACGTCGAGCGCAAGCTCCGGACGGTACTGTGGGGCTGGCTCGGTGAACCGTTGACCGAGCTCGAGCTGGCGGGGATCGAACGCGTTCGGTCGGGCCTGTTCTCCGACCTCGGCGACTCGCTGACCGGACTGCTGACCCAAGCCGAGATCGTCGCGCTGGCCGAACGCTGCACCGTCCTTCTTGCCCACCCAGAGTTTCCGTCGCCGCGCGGCGAGATGCCCGCTATCCCTTGGCCTCCCTTTTGACTCAGCTTTCCTGACACCCAGCTTCCCCGACACCCTGCTCATCGGTTGCGGCGATCTCGGCGCCGACATCGGTCTACGCCTCGACGCGCTCGGTCACGGCGTCGTGGCCGTGCGCCGCAACGCCGACCTGGTTCCCGCCCCGCTGGTCGGTGTGGCCGCCGACCTGACTCGCGAGGCTCCCGTCCTGCCAGCCATGGACCTGCAGCTCTTGGTCATTGCGCTGACCGCGTGGCCGCGCACCGAGGAGTCCTACCGCGCGACGTACGTCGACGGCATGCGTCGGGCGCTCGACGCGATCGACGCTGCCGGGCACTCACCGAGCAGGGCAGTGCTGGTCTCTTCGACCGGCGTGTACGGCGACCTGCCTGCTGACGAGCTGCTCGACGAGTCGACCGTGCCCGGACCCGTCGACGGGCCGGCCCAGATGCTGCAGGAGGCCGAGCGCCTGTTTGCCGAGCGGGTGCCCGGTGGCACGGTGCTCAGGTTGTCTGGCCTGTACGGACGGGGCGAGCCGCGCCTCCTGGGTCAGGCGCACACCGGTCAGATCGGTGACCCGAACCGGTGGACCAACCGCATCCACCGTTCCGACGCGTCGGCTGCCGTCGTGCACCTGCTGACCCGCGACGAGGCACCTGCCGACCTCTACGTCGGCAACGACGACGAGCCCGCACTGCTGGGCGACGTCGCCGCCTACCTGACGTCATCGGAGTCGGACGCCGATCCGGCGCAAGGCCACGGCAAGCGCCTGTCGAATGCTCGCCTGCGCGCGACGGGCTGGGTGCCGGAGTTCCCGACGTACCGTGAGGGCTACGCCGAGCACGTCACGACCTGACTCAGGGGCCCCATCCGGTCATTCCGCTTCCGATGCCTCTGCCGGCACCGAGACCCTCCATCCGTCACGGGAGCCACGCAGCGCATCTTGGCCTTGCTGGTTGCGCAGGAGGGCCACTTGATCTTCGCGGGACAGCTGATCGAGTCGTGGGGCGGCGAGACCTCGCCTGCGAAGCGTCCAGAACGCGGCAGCCCCTAGAACGGCCAAGGTCGTGAAGATGATGATGAGCAACATGGCTTGCCCCTGTCGTGTAGCCCGGACTCTACCTGCAACCGGCCAGCTCAGACAGCGAACGCGGGACTCTGCAGCGGCCAGCCGGCCGGGTCGTCGAGCGGACGATCGACCTTGATGGCGTAGGCGTTCCAGTCTTCGGCGCGCGCCGCGTACCAGGCGACCTGGCTGACCATCAGGTCGCGGAGGTCGCCGGCCGCAATGCCCGGATGACGCTTGCCGATCTCGTAGGCGATGTCGCGGGCGGCCCGGGCATCAGCAGCTGCGTCGTGGGCGTTGTCGAGCACGACGCCGTAGTACGCCGCGACGTCGCTGAGCCGACGGGGACCGAGCCCGCCGCGCTCGATGCCCCAGTCGATCACGAACGGGTCGACGACGAGCAGGCGATCCCAGTCGGGCTGGTCGATGCCCCATCGGGTCGCCTCGGCGCGCAGCATCGTCAGGTCGTAGGCCGCGTTGAAGACGACCAGCCCGATCTGGCGGTCGATGAGGTCGTGCACCCCAGGCGACGATGCGAGCGATCGCCTCTTCGGGGGCGGGGGCCCCGGCCAGCGCCTCGGCGGTCAGCCCGTGCACAGCAGCTGCGGCAGCCGGGATCTCGACGCCGGGATCGATGAGCCCGCAGATGTCGTGCCCGCGATCGCCCAGCAGAGCGAAGCTGGCACCCGGTCGGTCAGCGGGTCGATGCCGGTCGTCTCGAAGTCGAGCGAGGCGAGGCCAGCATGATGCCAGCCGGCGTGGTCTCCTCGTGGCGGCGGAGTGGGCGAGCAGCCGGCGCAGATCGTGCGCCACCGTCCGGGAAAACCGATCAGCCGACCGGCTCCGATCATGACGAGCACGCCGCACTCGGAACAGTCGCCGGCAAACTTGTTGGCTCTCATGTCGTGAACGCTAGTCGGCCCCGCCGACAGGTTGTGCCCAACACACCGGAGCATTAACCGGTACGATCGTCCCAGTTCACCGACGACGGGACGGTCATGACCAGGACGAGACTCACCGCACGCACGACCCTCATCACCGGAGCAGGCAGTGGAATCGGCCGCGCCGTCGCAGTCCAGGCCGCCGCGAAAGGTGCCCGACTCGTGCTGACCGACGTCAACCACCAGGGGCTCGTGGAGACAGTCGCCCTGGTCGCCGACAGCGTCGTCCACCACGAAGCGTTCGACATCAGCGACGAGGACGCCGTCATGGCCTTTGCGCACCGGACGCTGGAGCTGGGGCCGGTCGACGTCGTCATGAATGTCGCCGGCATCTCGACGTGGGGGCGCATCCAAGACCTGTCGTCCAAGCACTGGCGCGACTGCGTGGAGATCGACCTCATGGGCCCCATCCACATCATGTCGGCGTTCGTCCCGCGATGATCGCTGGCGGGAACGGCGGTCACGTCGTCAACGTCTCCTCAGCGGCCGGACTGTTCGGGCTGCCGCTGCACGCCCCCTACAGCGCCGCGAAGTTCGGCCTGCGCGGCGTCAGCGAGGTGCTGCGCTTCGACCTCGAGCAGCATGGCATCGGCGTCACGCTGGTCTGCCCGGAGCCGTCCGGACGCCGCTGGTCGGCACCGTCACGATCGTCGGCGTCCCCGCGAGCACCCGAGATCGTCCGGATCATCGCAGAGTTCGAACGGCACGCCGTCACTCCCGAGAGCGCGGCGACGTCGATCATCAGAGGTGTCGAGAAAGGCAAGTACCTCGTCTTCACGTCTCCCGACATCCGCGCCGGGCACTACCTGCAGCGATATGCGCCGTGGGCGTACGCGCGCGTGATGCGTGGGCTCAACCGCAGGTTCGACCGGATCTTGAGCAAGGTCGACCAAGACACCTCAGGCACGTCCTAACGCGTCGGATCGTCGCCCACCTGCACCAGGAAGCTTTGCCGAAGTTGGCGCCGCGCAGCAGGCCGAAGAACGCCTCCGGGGCGTTCTCGAGGCCGACGACGACGTCTTCCTTGTACTGCAGCGATCCCTCGGCGATCCAGCCGGCGGCCTCCGCTGGAAGTCCTTGTAGTGGGCTTTCGCGAACTCGTTCTGGATGAAGCCCCGCACCGTGAGACGGCGGGTCAGGATCAGGCTCATGAGACGCGACAGACGGTCGGGGCCGGGCGGCAGCTCGGTGTCGTTGTAGTGAGCGACGAGACCGCAGACGGGTACCCGCGCGAAGTCGTTGAGCAAGGGCATCACGGCATCCCACACATGACCGCCGACGTTCTCGAAGTAGACGTCGATGCCATCTGGCGCCGCAGCCTTGAGGTCAGCGGCGAAGGTCGGCGAGCGGTGATCGAGCGCAACGTCGAACCCGATCTCTTCGAGGTAGGCGACCTTCTCAGGACCGCCGGCGAT
Source organism: Aeromicrobium sp. UC242_57 (assembly GCF_044452305.1). Taxonomy (NCBI): domain Bacteria; kingdom Bacillati; phylum Actinomycetota; class Actinomycetes; order Propionibacteriales; family Nocardioidaceae; genus Aeromicrobium; species Aeromicrobium sp. UC242_57. Next base: position 678,286 of record NZ_JBIOAM010000002.1, read on the forward strand.
GCCGACCGCCCGAGCACCCTTGATGCGGGCGATCTGCCCCACCGCCGAGCCCACCGGGCCGGCAGCGGCCGCCACCACGACGGTCTCGCCGACCTGGGGCTTGCCGATCTCGGCGAGACCCGCGTAGGCGGTGAACCCGGGCATGCCGAGCACGCCGACGGCCGTCGAGATCGGCGCGCGAGCCGGGATCGAGCCGACGGACGTGCGCGGCTGGCGCGACGCCGTACGACTGCCAGCCCAGGTGCGCCAGCACGATGTCGCCCACTGCCAACGAGGGATCGCGCGACTCCACGACCTCGGCGACCGTGCCGCCCTCCATGACCGATCCCACCTCGACGGGCGCCGCGTACGACCTGGCCGCACTCATGCGTCCGCGCATGTACGGATCGAGCGACAGGTAGATCGTGCGGAGCAGCACCTCACCCTCGCCGGGCTCGGGCAACGGGACCGTCTCGAGGCGGAAGTTCTCGGCGGTCGGCTCACCGTCGGGACGCGAGGCCAGCAGGATGCGGGTGTTCTGAGTCGCAGAGGTCATGTCTTGAACACTAACCACCACCGCCGACCCCGTCAGGCTGAGACACTTCGACCATGACGACCCCCTCCCCCACCCACCTGGCCTGCGTTGCTGCTGTCGATGGCCTTCGGGGAGGTCGAGGAAGGGCCGTTCACGGGCCTCCTGCGGATCACCGATCCGCCAGAGCAGCGCAGCACCGTCCGCGTGTTCAAGCGCTTCGGGGAGTACCGGGTCGAGGATCTCGACGGCGAGCTCCTGGAGATCCGCCGGCACCTCAGCACGTACAACCAGGCGACCGGGCTCGACCAGCCCGCCTGGAGCGCCTTCGACGTGGCGCACGGCCGCTTCGACTACGCACACGCAATCGAACGTCGCGAGCCAGCGATTGGCAGGGCGACAACTTCGCTTTCACTCGGCCGACGGGTCCCGCCCGCGCCACCACCTTGTTGGGGCGACCGTGCTGGGAGATCGAGCTCGCCCCTTCTGAAGACCATCCGTCACCTCTCGTTCTGACGATCGACGCTGCGACCGGAATGCAGCGAAGGCCGAGAGTCGTGACTTCGGGGTGCTCCAGGAGTGGCTCGAGATCGAGTTCGGCACCAAGCTGGACGACGAGCTCTTCACGTGGGAAGGAACGACGATCTCCAGCCAGTCTTACGGCAGCTACGACGAGGAGCCGCACGACGCCGCGTCCAGGCGAGAAAAGAAGTGGCTCCGCAAGTCGGGGCTGGACGGCCGACTGCGCGTCCACCTCAAGCCTGAATTCCACGAGGTCGACCAGGATTCCGGCGCTTTCGAGGGCGGATTCTCCGATGCCGCATGGTTCTCCCTGGGACGCCGACTGCCCAGCACCGAGCCATGGGACGAGCCGGACGACTTCACGCACGAAGTGCGGTGGGAGGACGGCAGCTGGCAGTGGCGGCTGCGCTCGACCCACCGCATCCGCAAGCGGACTCTCAAGCACCTGCGCAGGCAGACGCGCACGCTGTGAGCCGATGGGCAAGACTGGGGCCATGACGCTGAGCAGAGCCTTCTGGCGCGCAATCGAGACCGTCCACGTTCCCGTCTACTTCGCCGCGGACGCCAAGAGCGCGTACGAGGCGATCGGCCTCAAGGGCTACTGGATGGGCTACACCGCTTCACGTTCGGCCGCACTCGGCACGCCGTCGGCCCCCGTCGTGACGGCGCTGTTCCACGGCTTCTCGCCGGCCATCATCGAGCGCGCTCTACCCTCTGCGTGGGAGCGGGCAACACCGGCTGCCATCCTCACGACGCGGTACGACCTGGCCCGGTCGACGATCGCGCCCGGCGTCGAAGGTCATGACGTCGCCGCGATCGCCCGTGAGCTCACGCTGCTGACCGGTGGCCTCGACTTCGCCGGCAAGCCGTTGGCCGCCGCGCACTTCAGCGTCCCGGTCCCCGAAGATCCGCTCGGCCAGCTGTGGCACTCCGCGACCGTGATCCGCGAGTACCGCGGCGACTGCCACCTCGCGATCCTCACGGCGGCGGGGCTCAACGGCGTCTCCTCGAACGTGCTCGCGGCAGCGGCTGGCTACGTCAAGACCGACCAGCGTCAGCTGCGGGGGCTGGACCGAGGACGAGTGGCAGACCGCCACCGACGGCTGCGTGACTCGCGGCTGGGTCGACCCTTCCGGCGCCATCACGCCGACCGGCAAGGCGGCCCGCGACCAGATCGAGGACACCACCGACCGGGTCTGCGCGGCCGGCATCGACCGGGAGGCGACCGCCCGCGGCATCACGGTCGAGGAGCCGCTGCGCGCGCTCGCCCGGAGCATCGTGGCGACTGGTGCCGTGGCGTTTCCGAACCCCACGGGCGGCCAGCGTCCCTAGAGGTGCTGTCCGGGGTGCCGTCAGCGTCCTGACCAGATCGGTTCGCGTCCTTCGGCGAAGGCCGCGACGCCTTCGCGTGCGTCGTCAGACATGATGACCGGTGACGCGAGGATGCTCTGCTGCTCGAACGCGCTGGCGGGCTCCCACGACGTCGACTCGTCGACCATCTGCTTGCCCACGGCGACGCTCAACGGTGCGTTGGCGGCAATCTGACCGGCAAGATCGAGGGCGACCGTGAGCGCTTCACCCGGCCTGGTCACCCGGTTGATCAGACCAAGCTCGGCCAGACGGCCGGCCGGCAACGGATCGCCGACCAGGGCCAGCTCCATCGCTATGTTGCGGGGCAGACGGTCGCGGAGCCGCATGACGCCCCCTGCGGCGGCGATCAGTCCCCGCTTGACCTCAGGGATGCCGAACAGTGCATCGTCGGCCGACACGATCAGGTCGGCCGCGAGGGCCAGCTCACATCCGCCAGCCAAGGCGCTGCCTTCGACCGCGACGATCAACGGCTTGGTCGGCGGTCGCCCCGTCAACCCCAAGGGGCCACGTCGCTCGGAGACGGGCAAGCCGCCCTCGTGCCGCCGCCTTCAGGTCCATGCCTGCACAGAAGGTCCCTCCGGCCCCGGTCAGCACGATGACGCGCACCCGATCGTCCGCCTCGGCGTCGTCGATGGCTTGCTCCAGTGCAGCAGCAGTTCGTCCGTCGATCGCGTTGCGGACCTCAGGCCGGTCGAGCGTCACCAGCGCGAGGGCGCCGCGACGTTCACTGCGCACCGGCGCCGTCTCCGGGGGTAGCAGCTCGGCCGCCTTGCCGCGCACGAGCCTGACCGTCCCGGTTGCCAGTCGCACAGTGCGCCCAAGCGGATCACCGTCGAGCGCCAACGCAAGCACCTGGGGATCATCGGTGCGCACCAGCACGCGATCCCCGTCAGGTGTCAGGGTGCTCAGCACGACGGCCTCGGGTGCACCGTCTCGGTCGTAGGGCACCGTGCTGGCCTCGATCACGACGTCGCCGTCGTACGACCGCAGCAGGCGCCGGGCTGCTGGCCGCTCGACCATGGGACGAAGGTGCCGGAACGCAGTCGTCGGCGGCTGCGCGGGAGTAGATCCCGATCGAGTGCTTCGTGGCGTACCAGCCGAGCGACGTCGACAGTCCCGTGCTCGTCGGATCCGCCCGCAGGATCGGTATCAACGACGCCACCGCGTGCACGCCGTAGTTGTTGCCGGGTCCGCCCGCAAAGGTCAGACCGCCGGTCACCGACAGCGGACGGTCCGGGTCGCCGACCGGCAGGCCCAGTGCCTCGGCGCCGATCTGCACCGCTGAGGGGAAGCACGAGTACAGGTCGACATGCTTGACCTGCTCGATCTCCTTCCCGGCATGATCGAGCGCCGCCCGGCCAGCCGCCCGGATCGCCGGTGACACCGAGAAGTCGGCACGTTCGCCCACGAACCACTCGTCGTGTGCGGATGCCCCGGCATGGATGAAGACCCACTTGTCCTGCGCGACCCCAGCGGCCTGAGCAGCGGCGACGCTCGTCACGACGACACCCGCAGCGAGGTCGACCTGCAGGTTGGCACACATCAGCTTGGTGTAGGGCTCGCTGATGGCGCGGTTGGACGGTGACGCTGCGGCCAGGTCGTCAGCAGCGACCTCCGACGGGCTCCAGGCGTACGGATTTGTCGCCGCGACACGCGACAGGCCCGACCACAGCTGCGAGATCTCCCGCTGGTGCTCTGCGACCTGGTGGCCTCGGCGCCGACGTACCGCCGACTCGATCAGCGCGTACATGAACACCGGCGCACCGAGCCCGACCGCGGTCTCCAGGCGTGGTTGGCGACCCGGTCGACGCCGACGACCCGGTCGGGCGCGGCATCCTCGTCCTGCTCCGGCCACTGCGGGGTGCTGCCAGACTTCTGCAGCGCAGCCAACGTCGAACCCGTTTCGGCGCCCGCGACCAGCACGATGCGCGACCGTCCGTCGGCGATTGCCGCGGCGGCCTCGTTGACGAGGCAGGCCGCCGTCCCCGCCGTACGGCGTCGACTGCACCCGCTCGGTCGGGCTCGCGCCCACCGCCTGCGCGATCTGCGCAGCCTGGTCACGGTACGTCCACGAGGCGCTGGGAATCGCGTACACCGCGTCAGCGGCCCACAGACTGGCCTCGCCGACCCCGCTGTCTCCGGCGGCCGCACGCAGCGCATCGGCTGCCAGCGTCGCCGGATCGCGATGCGGGTCGGGCTGGCGCTGGACGATCTGTCCGACCCCGACGACGACGGGGGTGCGAGGGTCGAGCAGCTGACCGGTCGCTTCGTGCAGGACGGGTTCGTCGCTGACCGTCCAGGTCAGGCGGGTGGGCGTCCCGGCATCGAGCGCGGCGAGACGGTCAGCCGACACCTGCAGCGCCGCGTCGATGCTGCGCATGACGGTCGCGCCGATCGGTCCGCGCAGCGGCGCACCGTCGACCCCCACGTCGAGGCGCAGCGCCGAGCCTGCTGACGCAGGTGCCACGGTGACCGCCAGCCCGAGGACGATGCCCATGGGGCCGGTGCCTCGCAGCGACAGGCTAGATGCGGGCGACTTCTGTGACGGTCCACCGCACCTCGGCGGGGATGTCCATCAACAGGATCTGCTGGGCGAACGAGTCGCCGTTGCCGAGCTGTCCGGGCTGCTCCGCCGCGCCACGCCGAGTGGAGGGTGAACCACTCAGGTGCTCGCTCGAAGTCGCACGCGAGCTGCAGCAGCGCCGATGCCGGCAGCGGCAGCTCGACACGGCCGTGCTGCGCCGGCCGAAGTCGTCCATCCATGCGGGTGCAGCCAGGTCGACGTCGACCTGGGGCGCCTGAGAGCCGGCGAACGTCCGGCACCGAGGGAGCCCAGCAATGCCTTGCGGGTCTCGGGAGCCGCGCAGAGACCCGCGACGGCCTCCACCGAACCCTTGAGCTGGGCGACGCGTCGATGCTTCCTGGAGGCCATGGATCACTTTCCGTACGATCAGACTGTTTGTGACGACTTTGAGTCTGACCTCCACCACCCGGTCTGGCAAGACCGTCCACATCCCGGCTACCGTGGCTCTCATGACCGCACGGCGCACGCAGCAGGAGCGCTCCGCCACGACGCGGGCGCTCGTCATCGACGCGCGACCGTGGAGCTGCTGGTCGAGATCGGCTACGCCGCCACGACGATCTCGCGGATCGAGAACGCGCCGGTGTCGCTCGCGGCACCTTGCTCCATCATTTTCCGACCCGCGCCGGCTGCTGGTCGCGGCGGTCGAGGACGTCGCGGCCCGACGGCTGCACGTCCTTCCCGACGGCGCAGCGCCCGGCGCTACCGGCTGGGACGCCGCAGTCGACCTGGTCTGGCGCGACCTGCAGAGCCCCAACTTCTTGGCCGTCCTGAGGCTGTGGGTCGCGGCCCGCACCGACGACGACCTGCGCGCGGCCCTCGTTCCGGTCGAGCGGACGGTGTTCGAGTCGGTGCACCGAGCCGTCACTACTGTGGCGGACGACGACGACCCCGCGTGCCCACGATCGTCCAGTTCACGATCGACCTGCTGACTGGATCGACGATGGCCACCCTGCTGGTCGAGGACGGCGACACCCGTCAGGTGCTGCTCGACCGCTGGCGCCGAGCGATCCCCGTCCTGCTGGGACGATCACCCGCTGACGCCTGGCCCTGATCAGCGTCATCACTATCGAGGGCTATGACCCTCGACAGCGATGACGCAACCAGCAGCGGATCAGGCAGTCTCGACGTTGAGAACGACGTCGATGTTGCCGCGCGTCGCATTCGAGTACGGGCACCCGGTGCGCGACCTGACAGCCTTCGGCATCGGCCTGCGAGACGCCGCCGCCGCTCGACGTTGAGGGTGATGGCCAGACCGAAGCCGCCGGCATCGTCGGGACCGATACCGACTTCGGCGGTGACGGCCGAGTTGACGATCTCGACGCCGTGCTGCTTGCTGGTGGCCTTGAGCGCCGAGTGGAAGCACGCGGCATAGCCGGCGGCGAACAGCCGCTCCGGGGTCGGTCGCCCCGCCAGCGCCGCCCATCTCCTTCGGCGTGCGTACATCGGTGTCGATGAGACCGTCGCTCGAACGGACGTGACCGTTGCGGCCGTCGCCGTCGGACGTGGCAACTGCGGTGTAGAGAATCTGAGCAGGCATCTGAACCCCTAAGGCATGTAGACTGACTAGTACGTCTACATCGTTGCACGGGGGATCAACCCCACAGAGCAGGAGCGCCACCATGACCGTCATCGAGATGAAGCCAGCGCGCGAACGCATCCTCGACGCGGCCGACAGCGCTACTACGCCGACATCCGAGCGGTCAGCGCCGACAAGCTGCTCGGCACGGCCGGCGTCTCGAAAGTCACCTTCTATCGCCACTTTCCCACCAAGGGCGACCTGATTGCGGCCTACCTCCAGGTGCACGCGGTGCGCGAGCGCGATGCCATCACGGCCAAGCGCGCCGAGCTGGCCGACGATCCGGCCGGCGTCCTGCGCTGTACGCCGGCGCGATCGGTGAGGCGAGCTGCTCCCCCGGCTTCCGCGGTTGCCCGTTCATCAACGCGGCCGCCGGCTGCCAGAGGACGACCACCCGGGCGGGCCGTGATCCGCGAGCACCGCGCCTGGCTCACGACCCAGATCGTCGAGCTGCTCGACAAGCTGGGTGTCACCGAACCTGCGGCCAAGGCCAACCAAGCCTATGATGCTGCGCGACGGCGCCATGGTGGCGGGGTACCTCGGCCAGGCACCCGATCAGGTCGCCGCCGCGCTCGTGGCGGGTGCCCGCTCGATGATCGGTCGATACAAGCGGAGTCTTGAAGGTTTATCGTTTGTCGTTAATTACGATAAACGATAAGGACCAACGTGGCGAAGAACCTCCCGGTCACTGACCCCCTCGGCCCGCTCGACGTGACTACCCGCATCCTGTCGGCATCGTGATC